>CAWFNG010000001.1:0-747534 GCA_963817135.1 uncultured Alphaproteobacteria bacterium
AGGGTTTCGGATGACGGCCCTTGGCGACGATGCGCCTGGCACTGGGGCCGTCGTCCGAAAGCCTCCAAAGAACGAACCCGCGGGACGTGAAGTGTAGCTGCCTCTTCGCGCTATGGCGATTTGGTGGTGATAAAGGTCGCCGCGATAGGAATTGGAGTGGGCGCTCGGATGATTACGGCTGCTGCGGAGTCGTGTGCGGTTTGTTTGATGACGAGTAACGGGCGCAGGCGCGCTGGCCGCGGCGTTGAACGCAATGCTGGCGCGCTGTTCGGCCGCACGCTGGCGTGACCGGTCGATGATCGGCAAGTCAATGTTCGCTGGTGGATAGAAGAAACAGGGGCTGCGCTCACGAGGTGTCGATCCTGATCACAGTTGCGGCGGCCGATGTCGAGGCGTTGAGCCGCGGGCGAAGGTCTCGATGATCACCATGCGGCCGCCGCAACACGGACAAGCAAGCGCGGGGACCGGCCCCTCGCGATTTGCGGCATCAGCATCGGCATGTTGGACTTGCGGGGTTGGTACGGCGAGTAGCTCGCGGGCACGCGCGATGTTGTCGGTGGAAGTCTTGGCGAACAGGCCGAAGTGGCGGATGCGGTGAAACCCCTTCGGCAGAACATGGATGAGGAAGCGGCGGATGAACTCCTGCGGCGCGAGCGTCATCCGCTTGTAGCGAGCGCTGCCATCGGCGCGATAGTCCTTGTACTTGAAGGTGACGCCCTTCTCGTCGAACGCGATCAGGCGGCTGTTGGCGATGGCGACGCGATGGGTATAGCGCGACAGATAGGCGAGCACGACCTCGGGTCCGCCGAATGGAGGCTTTGCGTACACGTGCCACTTGCGCCTGCGCAGTGGCGCCAAGTAGGCCGCGAACGCCTTGCGTTCGGTTAGCGCGACATGTTTGCCGAAGAACTGCAGTTTGCCAGCGGCGTGGGCAGCAAGCAGCTTATCCAGCATCAACCCTCGGAACAGCTTCGAGAGCACGGGGACCGGCAGCAAGAAGCGCGGCCGGCGGCACGCGATCCAACGCGAGCCATCGAGTGAGATGCCGCCGCCTGGGACGATCATATGCACATGCGGGTGATGCATCATGGCCGAGCCCCAGGTGTGCAGCACGGCGGTGATGCCGATGCGGGCTCCAAGGTGCTTGGGATCCGCCGCGATGATGTGCATCGTTTCAGCCGACGCCTTGAACAGGAGGTCATAGACCACGGCCTTGTTCTGGTGGGCGATGTCGCCGATCTTCGACGGCAGGGTGAACATGACGTGGAAGTAAGGCACCGGGAGAAGCTCAGCCTCCCGCGCTG
Organism: uncultured Alphaproteobacteria bacterium; assembly: GCA_963817135.1. Classification (GTDB taxonomy): domain Bacteria; phylum Pseudomonadota; class Alphaproteobacteria; order Rhizobiales; family Xanthobacteraceae; genus VAZQ01. The sequence continues at coordinate 1,305 of CAWFNG010000001.1, forward strand.
CCATCCACTCGCGCGCTGCCGCACCCTGACACTTGGGGCAGTGCCGGTTGCGGCAGCTGTTGTAGGCGATCGTCGTGTAGCTGCAGTCTTCGCAGCGCGCGACATGCCCGCCGAGCGCCGCCGTGCGGCAGCTCTCGATGGCGTTCATCACCTTGAGCTGGGCGAGGCTCACGTGACCGGCATTGGCGCTGCGCCACGCGGGACCACAGTCGCGGAAGATGTCCGCGACTTCCAGAGCAGGGCGGGACATGACCGCCGGCGGATTATGCCGGCGGCTGGGGCCTGTTTCCCATCAGCGGTGTGAGCCGATCCAATGGGCTCATCACCGCTCGGATCGTGCTGGTGGCAACGTGCTCATAGAGCGCGGTGGTGTCGAGCCTGGCATGGCCGAGCAAGACTTGGATCAGGCGAGTGTCGGTTTTCTGCTCGAGCAAGTGGGTGGCGAAGCTGTGTCGCAGCGTGTGCGGCGTCACCCGCTTCTTGATCTCGGCCATCTCGGCTGCGGCATGAACGGCGCGGTTGAACTGGCGCGTCGTCAACGGCAGCAATCGATCACGGCCCGGAAACAACCATACCGCCGGCCGCGCAATGCGATACCAATCGCGTAAGAGTTCGAGCAGCACCGGCGAGAGCATCGCAAAGCGATCCTTCTGCCCCTTGCCCTGTTCGATCCGCAGCAGCATGCGCTTGGAATCGACGTCGGACACCTTGAGTGCCACCACCTCAGAAACCCGCAATCCGGCACCGTAGGTGGCACTGAATGCGGCCTTGTACTTCGGTCCGGGTGCTGCCTCCAACAGGCGCACGATCTCTTCCTCGCTTAACACCATCGGCAACTTGCGCGGTTCGCGCACAAACGTAAGGTATCGAGCCATATGCGTTCGATCGAGCGTCACGGTGAAGAAGAAGCGCAACGCCGAAACCGAGCCGTTCATGGTCGGCGGCCGCACGCCTGTTCGTCTCTGATGCAGCTGGAAGCGGCGAAGATCCTCAGCCGTTGCCGTATCCGGCGAGCGACCGAGGAAAGCTGTGAAAGTCTTGACGTGGCGGATATAGTCGTTGCGGGTCTTCTCGCCGAAATTGCGCACGGTCATGTCTTCGATCATGCGCTGGCGCAGTGGACTGATGGGCTTCTCGCTCATCGCGGTGCTCCTGTCTTGAGGTGGAGGTTACTGACCCCTCGATCCTCAAGACGGGACACCGTCCTGTCACCTCGTTCGGCTCACCTCGTCACATGCATCCACTGCCGCTTGCTCAGTCTTCGCGCGCAGCGCGCTCCCGCGTAAGCGGGTTCGTTCCATGGCACGAACCCGCCGCATCCCTGCGCACCACCAACGTCGGATGACTGAGGTCAAGCAGACCTAATGCGAGCGCACTGATCACTGCCAGTGAATGACCACAGCGGTCATTTGCAAAAAACAGTGCCCTGGACACATTGCTTCGCCAGACTGATGATTGCGTGCCGGCGGAGTTAGGGTGCCATTATGAACCTCGGGGGTTGGCTGCGGAGCCTTGGCCTCGAACAATATGAGGCGGCATTCCGCGCGAACGCAATTGACGATTCGGTCCTGCCGAGCCTGACGGCGGAGGACTTGAAGGAGTTGGGTATCGACGCTGTCGGACACCGCCGTAAGCTGCTCAATGCTATCGCTGCCCTGCGCGCTGACGCGGACGTGAAAACCGCGTTACCGGACGCTTCTTCCTCAATCGATAAGTCCGCCAAGGACACCGCCGAGCGCCGGCACGTCACGGTGATGTTCTCCGACCTCGTCGGTTCGACGGCACTCTCCGCCCGCATGGACCCGGAGGATCTGCGCGAGGTCATTTCCGCCTATCAGAAATGCGTCGGCGAGACCGTGCACCAATTCGATGGTTTCGTGGCGAGATACATGGGCGACGGTGTCCTCGTGTATTTTGGTTATCCTCAGGCCCACGAGGACGATGCCGAGCGGGCCGTACGGGCGGGCCTTGAACTGATCACAGCGGTGGCCGGGCTCAAGTCGCGTGCTTCTCTGCGGGCCCGTGTCGGAATTGCGACGGGGCTGGTCATCGTCGGCGATCTCATCGGGTCGGGTGACACACAGGAGCGCAGCATGATTGGAGAGACGCCGAACCTTGCGGCGCGCCTGCAAGGGATTGCCGAACCAAACATGGTTGTCATCTGCGACAGCACGCGCAGGATCCTCGGCAATCTTTTTGAGCTGGAGAGCCTCGGGCCAAGGGTCCTCAAGGGTATCGCCGGGCCGGTGCGGACCTGGGCGGTGCTTAAGTCGAGTTCCGCGGCGAGCCGCTTCGAGGCGCTGCACGCGATCGGCATGACGGCCCTCGTCGGGCGCGAAGAAGAGTCGGAATTGCTGCTTCGCTGCTGGTCCAAGGCAACAAACGGCGAAGGCCAGGTGGTGCTACTTTCCGGCGAGGCCGGTATCGGGAAATCACGACTCACGGCTGCGATTATGGAACTTCTCGCAGGCGAGCCGCACACGCGCTTGCGCTATTTCTGCTCCCCGCAGCACACCAACAGCGCGCTTCATCCGATAATCGGACAGATGGAACGTGCTGCCGGCCTGGCGCACGACGACACCCTGCAAGCGAAACTCGACAAACTCGAAGTGCTCCTCCGACAATCCTCGACATCCGTGCAGGACGCCGTGCTCATTGCCGAAATGCTGTCGCTGCCGAACGATGGACGCTATCCCGTGCTTGAACTCGCCCCGCAGCAGCGCCGGCAAAGAACGCTGGACGCGCTCATCTGGCAAATGGAAACCCTGTCCAGCTCTGTTCCACTGCTGATGGTCTTCGAGGATGCGCATTGGGCCGACCCCACGAGCCTGGAAGTGTTCGGTCGGACGGTGAGCAAGATTGCCAGCCATCGCGTACTGCTGATCGTGACCCTCCGGCCGGAATTCGAGCCGTCCTGGATCGGACAGGCGCACGTGAGCGCCATCACCCTCAATCGGCTGGCGCCCCGTGAAGTCGACGCCATGATCGACCACATCGTCGGCAATAAGCCACTGCCGGCGAATATCCGGCAGGATATCATCGAGCGCACGGACGGCGTCCCCCTGTTCGTGGAAGAGATGACGAAGGCGGTGCTGGAGGCAGAGAGCGAGGGCGAAGCACGGCGAACCGCCGCCTTGGTTCCCTCTCCGACACTGGCGGTCCCCGCAAGCCTGCACGCATCGTTGATGGCGCGGCTCGACCGGCTCGGCCCCGCCAAGGAGCTGGCGCAGATCGGGGCGGCGATCGGACGCGAATTCTCCCATGCTCTGCTGGCTGCGGTGGCGTGCAAGCCGGAGGCGGAGCTCGAAACGGAGCTCGACAGTTGCTTTCGGGCGGGTCTGCTGTTCCGGCAGGGTGTGCCGCCGAACGCGACATACCTGTTCAAGCATGCCCTGGTACAGGACGCGGCTTATGGCCTGCTGCTGCGCGAGCCGAGACGTGCGCTTCATGCCAGAATCGCCGAAACCCTCGAAAGTCAGTTCGCGGATATCTCCGAGAACCAGCCCGAGCTATTAGCGCGTCACTGCACCGAGGCGGGACAGGTCGAGAACGCCGCGGCGCTGTGGGGTAAAGCGGGACTGCGGTCGGCGCAGCGATCGGCGGTGGTTGAAGCCATAGAACAGCTCAGGCGTGCGCTCGGCCTCCTCGCGACTCTGCCCGGCACGCCGGCCCAGCGTCGCGAAGAGATCAAGCTTCAGGTTGCACTCATAACCCCACTCCTCCATGTCAGAGGTTACGCGGCGCCGGAAACCAGGGCTGCTGTTGAGCGGGCACGACTGCTGATCGAACAAGCTGAAGCGCTCGGCGAGCCTCCCGAGGATCCACTGTTGTTGTTCTCCGTTCTTTATGGCTTGTGGGTCGCGAACCTTGTAGCGTTCAACGGCGACGTGATGCGTGAGCTTGCTGTCCAATTCCTGACCCTCGCAGACAAGCAGAGCGCGACGGGGCCGCTCATGCTTGGGCATCGCCTCATGGGCTTGTCCCTGCTACATACAGGGGATATCGCAGACGGACGAGCGCATCTCGATCGCGCGTTCACGCTCTACGACTCTGCCGAACATCGGTCTCTGGCGACGCGTTTTGGCCAAGACATCGGCGCGGCAACCTTGTCCTGGAAGTCGTTGGCTTTTTGGCTGCTCGGCTATCCCCAGGCCGCGCTCGCAGACACCGAGCACGCGCTCAAGGTTGCGCGCGAGATCGGCCACTCCGCGACGTTGATGTACGTGCTGAATTTCAGCGCATGGACCCATATCCACTGCGGAAATTATGCGGCAGCAAACGCGCTTGTCGATGAATTTAGCGCTTTGAAGGATCAAACAGGGTCGTTGTTCTGGGCGGCATGGGCGATGATGCAACGAGGTTGCTTATTGGCCCTGACCGGCAAAGCCTCAGACGCAGTTCAAACGATCACCGCCGGCGTCACCGCAATGCGATCGACGGGAACAACGATGTGGATGCCAATGTGGTTGTCATATCTGACGAGAGCCGACGCGGAAATCGGTCAATTCGATGACGCCAAGCACTGCATTGGCGAAGCAATGGCCGCAGTGGAAACGGCCAAGGAGAGATGGTGCGAGGCCGAGGTCAATCGCATTGCCGGGGAAATCGCACTGTTATCGCCGGAGCCGGATGTGGCGAAAGCAGAAGCCTATTTCGAGCGTGCGCTCGCGGTCGCGCGGAAGCAGCAGGCAAGGTCCTGGGAACTCCGAGCCGCGACGAGCATGGCGCGGCTGTGGCACGATCGGGGCAAGTGGAATGAGGCCCGCAAGCTTCTCACTCCGGTCTACGGCTGGTTCAGCGAAGGCTTCGACACGCGCGATCTCAAGGAGGCCAAAGATTTGCTGGGCGCACTGACCTCATCTGAACGCTCATAAGCTCGAGTGCGGTAAGGTCTGCTTCCGAGTTGATCGCCGCGCCTCGCAAGAAAGCTGTGAACTGGCGGGTAAAACTGATTTTTTCTGGTTGGATTTTCAATACTGTCGGCCGCTCAGGGCTATTTTGGAGGAACGCCAGATGGGCAAGCTAATGTCGAAGTCGGAGATGATCGAAAAGATTGCTGCGGAGAATTCTGAGCTGTCGAAAAAGCAAGTGAAAGGCGTCATCGAGTCTCTAGCGACAGTCGGCTACAAAGAATTGAAGAAGAACGGGGCCTTTGTTGTCCCCGGTTTCGCCAAGTTCGTCGTCATCAAGAAGCCTGCTACCAAAGAGCGAAAGGGCATCAACCCGTTCACAAAAGAGCCCACGGTGTTTAAGGCTAAACCCGCCCGAAAGATCATCAGGGCGCGTCCGGTGAAGGCAGCCAAAGACGCGGTGTAAAGTAGGTCTTCTGCACACACTGTGCCCGGCGGCGCAGACCACGCGCACGACCTCACAGAGACCTGACTGTGTGGCTTACTCCGCAATTGTGTGTCGCAGCAAAATAGACCGATCATGTCCGAATGGGGTCTTGTCTTTGGTTGCTCAATCACAGCGTCTGACGCGTAGATATCTATGGCGAAGAAGCAATCACGCATACCTGCAAACTTGCAGCCTTGGATCGATGCGCGACGCAAGTTCCATCTGTCGCATGAGCACGTGCAGATGGCACGTGAGCTGGGGCTGAACCCAAAGAAGCTCGGAAAGCTGGACAACCATGACCAAGAGCCATGGAAGCTGCCTCTGCCGGAATTCATTGGTGAGCTTTATTCCAAACGCTTCGGTAAGGGGAGGCCGGATGTTGTGAGAAGTATCGAGGAGACCGCCGCGGCGAAGCAGGCAAAGAAGCAGGCGAAGAAAACCACCCGCGACGCACGCTAGATAGTTGACCAGCGTGGCGATCCAATTCTGTAGCGAGGTACCGGCGATACTCGTGACACAAGACCCATCTGAGACATAGGCTGTGCACTGCGCCAATGGTTTTCAGCCCTGTCAAAGTACCTGTTTCAGCGGATACAATGCTCGCTCCTGAGCCTGTGAGCCAATATGCGGCGACGCGAGTTCATTAGTTTGGTTGGCGGGACGGCAGTGGCATGGCCGCTCGCGGCGCACGCGCAGCAGGCGGCGCTGCCCGTGGTAGCGTTTATCACCGGCGGAGCGCCGGAGGCCTCTGTGCGCAGAGCGGCCAGTTTCCGTAACGGTCTGAGCGAAACCGGCTATGTTGAAGGTCGGAATGTGGTGGTGGAGTATCATTGGTTAGAGGGTCACTACGATCAGCTGCCTGCCCTGATGGCTGATTTGGTTCGCCGCGGCGTGGCTGTCATCGCCACGCCCGGCAGCAATCCAGCTGCGCTTGCGGCCAAAGCTGCCACACCGACGATCCCGATCGTCTTCGGCGTCGGCGAGGACCCGGTCAAGCTTGGTCTGGTCGCCAGCCTTGCCCGGCCGGGCGGCAACGCGACTGGCATCAACTTTTTCAACGCTGAGGTTACAGCCAAGCGCTTGGGGTTCCTGCATGAGTTGGTACCCAAGGCGGTTCGTGTTGCCGTGCTCATCAATCCGGCCAACGCCTCAGTCACTGAGACCACGCTACGAGAAGTAGAGGAAGCTGCCCGCGCCACTGGACTGCAAATTCAGATATTCAACGCCAGCACCAACCGCGAAATTGAGGCGGCCTTCGCAGGGCTCGTTCGCGACCGAGCGGGTGTCCTCTTCGTCGCGCCTGATGCGAACTTCGTCAGTCGGCGTGTACAATTTGCGACACTCGCGACGCACTATGCCATTCCGGCGAGCTACCACTCGCGCGAGTTTGTCGAAGTCGGCGGACTAATGAGCTATGGGACCGACAGTCTGGACCATTTTCGTCAGGTGGGCGTCTACACTGGCCAAATCCTCAAGGGTGCGAAACCCGCCGATCTGCCGGTTTTGCAATCGACCAAGTTCGAGTTCGTCATCAACCTGCAAACGGCCAGGGTACTCGGCATCGAGGTGCCTAACTCGATACAATTGCTCGCCGACGAGGTGATCGAATAGGCTATTTTGCTGCACTGCATGAGTCCGGTCCTGGCAGATATTGTTGCAAAAGTCCAAAATTGCCCGGTGATAATTTTTCCGCCCTAAGACGATACGACCGCCGACCACCGATCTGTGTAGCCTCAATCGCGTTACCGAGGTCGCCTGTGAGTTTATCGTTAGGCGATGAGGCCCCCCAAATCTTTACACGAAAGTCGCGTCTACAGCCCGGAGAATTTTTGATCACCAGTGCAAAAAGACTTTTGCAACAATATCGGCACTTAGTGTGAGTGCCACCTCACCCTGGGTATGACTGCTCTCGAATGAGCAGCGGACTGAACGCGGACGCAGCCCTTTGGGCGGCCTATGACCCCGAGCAGTCATAAGGCGGGTCGAAATCCCGCATCGCAGTAATCTCCCGCCGACCCAAGGTGTGCTATCGTTTCGGTAGCCGACGGGGACACGGACAGCGCCCCTCGATTTATGACCCGCCAGCCTGCCGACGAGGTAACCGAATGAAGCGACGCGACTTCATATCGCTGCTCGGCGGGGCAGCAGCATGGCCGCTTGCGGCACGTGCGCAGCAGCGGGCGATGCCGGTAATCGGGTTTGTGGGCAACGTTCCACGCGAGAGCTACACCCGCCTGATGCCGGCATTCGGTCAAGGACTAGGCGAAACGGGGTTCGTGGAAGGACAGAACGTCACATTCGATTATCGCTGGACAAATAGTGAGCAGGACCTTCCCGCGCTCGCAGCCGAAATGGTTACTCGAAATCCATCCGTGATTTTGGGAACGGGCGGAACGGCTTCGGCCCTTGCTTTGAAGAAAGCAACGACGACGATCCCAATCATCTTCATAATCGGCGCGGACCCTGTAAAGTTTGGTTTAGTCGTCAGCCTCAGTCGACCCGGCGGCAATCTTACTGGGGTTACCAGCCTCTCTAATTCGTTGGCGGCAAAGCAATTGCAAATACTGCACGAGCTCGTGCCGAACGCCACGACGGTCGGCCTACTGGTCAACCCTGAAAATCCAAACACGGAGTACGACACAAAAGACGTTCTTACAGCGGCGGAAACACTGGGACGCAAGCTGATTGTGTTGATGGCAAAATCCGAAACCGAACTCAACTCTGCAATTGCCAGCTCAACCGAGCACCGAGCCACAGCAATGCTCGTCGCCTCTGATTTGTTCTTCCTCCGTCGTCGTACCCAAATAGTTACACTGTCAGCACGCTATGCCTTACCCACGATGTACGATCGACCTGAGTATGTCTCGGCCGGCGGCCTCATGAGCTATGGAAGCAGTCGCAGTGAAATCTTTCGCCAAGCTGGCGTCTACGCAGGACGGATACTCAAGGGAGAGAAGCCCGGCGATTTGCCAGTTCAGCAGGCGTCCAAGTTCGAGCTGGTCATCAACCTCCAGACAGCGCGTGGGCTCGGCCTCACTGTGCCACCGACGCTGCTCGCCCGCGCTGACGAGGTCATCGAATAGGCGGCGTCAGTTCATCACGTTGCTTGGCGGCATGGCGGCGACTTGGCCGCTCGCGGTGCGCGCGCAGCAGGCGGGGAGGCTGCCGACCATCGGGTTCCTCGGCACGACCTCAGCGTCGGTCTTGAGCGTATATGGTCGCCACTTTCGTGCAGAGGCTGCGCGAACTCGGTTGGATCGAGGGCCGGAAGGTCGCGATCGAGTATCGCTGGGCAGAGGGACGCAGCGAACGCTTCAGCGACATCGCGGCCGAGTTCGTCCGACTGAAAGTCGATGTCATTGTCGCGGGGGGAAATGCCGTTGCCGCGGCAAAGCAGGCGACATCGGTAATCCCGATCGTGTTCCCGTTGGCGGTGGACCCAGTCGGCGCTGGCTTGGTTGCCAGCCTTGCGCGACCGGGCGGCAACGTCACGGGGCTCTCGATGCAGGCACCCGATCTTGCCGGCAAGCGACTCGCGCTGTTGCGCGAGGTTGTTCTCAGTCTTCATCGATTGGCGATCATTGCCAATGTCGCCTACCCCGCCGCAGCATTGGAGATGAGCGAGGTTCAGGCGGCGGCCCGCACGCTCGGCCTCGATGCCGTTGCATTGGAAATCCGGCGAGCGGTCTATTGCCCCCGCCTTCGAGGCGCTCAAGGGCCGCGCAGACGCACTTTACATCTGTGGCGATGCGCTCGTAGCCACTAACCGGATACGTATCATTACCTTGGCGCTAGGCGCGCGTCTGCCGACGATGTCCAATTATCAGGAGTACGTCGAAGCGGGAAGTTTGCTGTCCTATGGACCAAACATCCCGGACCTGTTTCACCGCGCCGCTGAGTATGTCGACAAGATTCTGCGCGGTGCGCAACCGGCTAACCTGCTGGTCGAGCAACCGACAAAATTCGAGCTGATAGTAAACCTTAATACTGCCAAGGCACTCGGGATGACGATCCCCGATGCATTTCTGCTGCGCGCCGACGAGGTGATCGAGTAAGGATTTTTGCTGCACTGCATTAGTCCGCTAGTGGCAGATTTTGTTGCAAAAGTCTTTGCGTGTTTCGTCTCGAAGTGATTCGCTTGCTCTGACACGATTCGCTGTGGAGGCGAGCCATGATGGGGCGGCTCAATCACGATCAAGCGCAGTTGTTTTATTCATTTCATCTTGATGAAGCGGTTCCGCACGATCACCCGATTCGCAAGATCGCTGCGGTTCTCGACTTATCATGGGTTCGTTCTGAGCTGGCGCCCTTTTACCCCGAAATGGGTCGACCCTCGATTGATCCGGAGCTGATGATACGGATGCTCATCATCGGCTACGTGTTCGCAATTCGCTCGGAGCGAGCTATATGCCGGGAAGTACAGGTGAACCTCGCCTATCGCTGGTTTTGTTGTCTCTCGATCGAGGACAAAATCCCGGATCACTCGGCCTTTTCACGTGCCCGTCATGAGCGGTTCCGCGCCAGCGATATGTTCCGGCGGGTGTTTGAGCGTGTCGTTGAGGCCTGTATTGCGGCCGGATTGGTTGGCGGTGAAGGGTTCGCAGTCGATGCGAGCCTGATCGCAGCGGACGCCAATAAGCAGCGATCGGTCCCCGGTTCGGAGTGGAACAAGACGCGCGATCCTCATGGGGCTAGCCGTGCCATGAAGGAGTATTTGGCAACCCTCGACGATGCGGCGTTTGGCGCGGCAAGCGAGGTGCCGCCGAAATTTGTCTCACCCTCCGATCCAGCCGCGCAATGGACTGGCGCGATGCGAGGGCCGGCCTTCTTCGCCTACGCGAACAATTATCTCATCGACGTCAAGTTCGGCATCATCATGGATGTCAAAGCTACCCGCGCCATTCGTCAGGCGGAGGTGGGTGCAGCTAAGACAATGCTCGAGCGGACGGAGGAGTGCTTCGGGATCAAGCCCGCCTGTCTTGCCGCCGATACGGCCTATGGCTCTGCGGACACGCTCGACTGGGTGGTCAATGAGAAGAAGATCGAGCCGCACATTCCGGTCATCGACAAATCAAAGCGCGAGGATGGCACCTTCTCGCGGGAAGACTTCAGGTTTGACGAGGAACGGAACATTTATATCTGCCCAGCCGGCAAAATGCTAACCACCACCGGCCACATCGGCCCCGATCACGCGATCCGCTACCAGGCATCACGGCCTGACTGCGGGACGTGCGCGCTCAAACCGGAATGCTGTCCGAATATGCCTTTCCGCCGGATCGCGCGCGATGTGAACGAGGCTGCTCGCGACGTTGCTCGCGCCCTGGCCAAGACCGAGGCTTTCGAGCGATCGCGCCGCAATCGCAAACGCGTTGAGATGCTATTTGCTCATCTTAAGCGCATCTTGCGGCTTGGGCGGCTTCGGCTACGCGGGCCATGCGGTGCGCAAGACGAGTTTACGCTCGCAGCAATCGCACAGAACCTACGCCGGCTTGCGAAGCTGGTTGCTCGACCGCCACCCGCAATCGAGGGATGTCTCGCATAGCCAACTCCGAGTGCCAGTGCCGCGTGATGCAGCGTCACCGCTCTAAAGAGAGCGGATGGTGAGAACCGTTTCGAGAAATGGAGGCAGCGGCCTCACCGCTCTAATCGCAGACTTTTGCAACAAAATCTGCACAGGAAGTACTCGTCGCCGGACTCTCCGACAGATACGTGATTGGCGTGGAGTCTCACTGGGATGGCCTTAGTTCAGTGCGTATCATTCATCCTAACACGATTTCCATAAGGCGCACGTGAAGGCAACCGCGCTTGGAAATCGCAATTATGTCAACTGAGAAAATCCTAGCCCGGCATTGAAGCCCCGTCACTCCCCGCGGGCCGTCGCACGATACCTGCCAAATGATGGGCAGAACAGAGCCGCTCTGCCCAGACCCTTCACACATCAAGACCTTCACATACTCATCAACTGCCTGACGTGTCTGCTCCGTCAACTCGAATCTAACCGGCTGACCTGTCTTCTTTTGGCGAACCATTGCGCGCTCGACAGCGCATCCATTCGGTGCAATGTCCTCCACTTTCAAAGCAACAACATCGCAGCCGCGCAGCTTGCTGTCGACAGCCAGGTTGAACATCGCCAACTCGCGAATTTGACCTTCGACTTGCACCTTCGTGCGGATTGACCAGACGTGCTTAGGTCGAAGGGGTGGTTTTGCTCCGATTGGCTTGCCCTTATTCCAAGCCGGACGTGGAGGCGAGATTACCGAAAGGTATTCGTGGTCCTGCATAGTCATACTCCTTCGTTTGAGGATGACCATGGTGGCCTGGTAGCCGGAACATATTGAAGGCATGTCAGCTTTCGGATCGATCCGGCGGTAAACTCCCCACCTGAGCCGCTGATCGATCTGAACAATTGACCCCCAGGCGACATCGGGCAAATTGAAACCCCGCAGTGCAGCAGTGCTGTGCTATCCTTTGTCCGGGGCACAGGAGGCACTGGGTAGTGAAACGGCGCGAGTTCATCACGCTTCTCGGCGTCTCGGCGGCAGCGGGGCCGCTCGCGGCGCGCGCACAGCAGGCGGTGATGCCGGCGATCGGATTCCTCCACCCGCAAGCGCCCGCAGCTTTCAGGGACCACCTGCGCGGATTTCGTCAGGGGCTCAAGGAGGCGGGCTACGCCGAGGGCGAGAACGTGGCGATTGTCTATCGCTTCGCCGAGAATCAGATCGACCGGTTACCCATGCTGGCATCCGAACTGGTTCGCCGGCAGGTCGCCGTGATTGTCACGATCGGAGGCGTCGCTGCTGCGTTGGCGGCGAAGGCGGCAACGACGACCATCCCCATCGTTTTTGGTGTCGCCGAAGACCCTGTGAAACTTGGCCTAGTCGACAGCCTTGCCCGGCCTGGCGGCAACGCGACGGGTATCAATTTTTTCGTGAGTGAATTGGCGGCAAAGCGATTGGAGCTGCTGCATGAGCTGATCCCTGCAGCCACCCGCGTGGCCGTTCTCGTCAACCCGTCCAATGCTGCGAGTACCGGGTCGACATTGAGAGACATTGGACCGGCCGCTCGCGCGCTCGGGCTGCAAATCCAGGTCCTCAACGCCAGCACCGGTCCGGAGATCGATGCGGCTTTCGCAACCATTGTACGCGAGCGGCACGAGGCTCTGTTCGTCGGGCCCGATGCCTTCTTCCTGAGCAGGAGCATGCAACTGGCCCTTCTGGCATCGCGCCACGCTGTCCCAACAACGTTTCCGTTGCGTGACTTTACCGAAGCTGGTGGGCTGATGAGCTACGGAACCAGCCTGACCGATGCATACCGTCAGACCGGCGTCTGCACCGGCAGCGTGCTCAAAGGCGCCAAGCCTGCCGAGCTGGCGGTCGTGCAGGCCACGAAGTTCGAACTGATCATCAACCGCGTGACAGCGAGGATACTCGGGCTCGACGTGCCGCCGTCGCTGCTAGCCACCGCTGACGAGGTAATCGAGTGAACAGGCGCGAGTTCGTCACGCTGGTCGGTGGCGCGACGGCTTGGCCGTTCGTGGCGCGCGCGCAGCAGCAGCAGGCGATGCCGACGATCGCGTACCTCGGGCCCACATCCCCTGAAGCCGTGGCGGGTCGTCTGCGCGCTTTTCGCCAGGGCCTGAAGGAAATTGGCTATATCGAGGGCGACAACGTTGCGATCGGATACCGCCTTGCCGAAGGCCAAAACGACCAATTGCCGGCGATGGCCATCGAATTGGCCCGCAGACAGGTTTCGGTGCTCGTCACCGGAGGTACCCCAGCGGCGTTCGCAGCCAAGGCGGCAACCACGACGATCCCCATTGTCTTCATCCTGTCCGAAGACCCGGTCCGGCTCGGTCTTGTCGCGAGCATTCCCCGGCCGGGCGGCAACGCGACCGGCATCAACTTCGTCAGCGGTGAGTTAGGGGCGAAGCGACTGGAACTTCTACGCGAGCTATTACCGCGCGCGGTTCGCATTGCCGTACTGAACAATCCATCAGATGCCGCATCAGCAGAAACCACGGTCAGAGAGGTGGAAGCAGGTGCTCGCGCAATGGGCTTGCAGGTCCAGATTCTCAACGCCAGCAGCAGCAATGAAATTCATGCGGCATTCGCAACCATCGCGCGTGAACGGCCCGACGCCCTCTTTCTGGGCAGCGATCCGTTCTGGACCGGCCGCCGCGTGCAACTTGCCAACCTTGCGGTGCGCCATGCGATCCCCATGACCTGTCAGGCGCGTGAAGTTGTCGAGGCCGGCGGCCTGATGAGCTACGGAGCCAATATTGAGCACGCGTTTCGGCAGGCTGGGGTCTACGCCGGCCGCATCCTCAAAGGCGCGAAACCAGCCGAGCTACCAGTCGTGCAGTCGAGTAGGTTCGAGCTGGTCATCAACGCCGACACCGCCAGGATACTTGGTCTCACCGTGCCGCCGTCGCTGCTCGCCACCGCCGACGAGGTAATCGAGTAATCCGACCGAATGTCTCCTCTTGCGTACGAACGCGAAGTGCCGATGCGCACTGCCAATGTCGGTTGAGTGAAGTGAAGCAGACCCAATGCGGGCGCGCTAATTATCGCCATTTTTGATACACAAGAGACATCACGGCCGAGGCGAAAAGCATCGAACACCCCACGCCGCGCGGCGTGCTATCGTTCCTCGAGGCGCGCTCGCACTGGAGGGCAGATGACAAATCTCATCGGTCGGCGCGAATTGATAGTCGTGCTCGGCGGCGCGGCCACTTGGCCGCTTGCGGCGCGTGCGCAACAGCCGGACCGAGTGCGGCGGATCGGCGCATTGATGAGCTTTGCGGAGAGCGATCCGGAAGGCCAGGCCCGGATCGCGGCGTTTCGGGAGAGCCTTCGGAGCCTCGGTTGGATAGAAGGCCGCAATATAAACATTGAGATCCGTTGGGCGACCGGCAGCGCCGAGTCGATACAGCAATTCGCAAAGGAACTTGTCGCCCTACAACCCGACCTCATTCTTTCGGCAACCACACCCACCACTACTTCGCTACGGCAGCAAACACTCGACATTCCCATTGTGTTTGCCAATGTCTCTGACCCAGTTGGCAGTGGCTTTGTCGCGAGCCTGTCGCGGCCGGGTGGCAACACGACAGGATTCATCAATCTTGAAGACTCGATGGCAGGCAAGTGGCTGGGGCTCCTAAAGGAGATTGCACCGCAGGCTTCCGAGGTTGCCTTCGTGTTCAATCCGACAACTGCACCCTATGCCGAATACTATTTGAATCCTTTCAAGACCGCTGCGCGGTCCCTTGGCGTGGAGGCAATCGCAACGCCTGTTAGCGACTCGTCCGGCCTTGAGTCCGCAATTGCGGGACAAGCACAGGACTTAAAGGGCGGTCTGATTGTCATGCCGGATTCCTTCACAACAGCGCATAGTTCGGAAATTGTCTCGCTGGCGGATCGCTATCGCGTACCGGCTATCTATCCGTACCGCTTCTTCGCCGAACTCGGAGGCCTGTTGTCCTACGGAAATGATCAACTCGACAATTTTCGACGCGCAGCGACCTATGTCGATCGTATTCTCAAGGGCGAGAAGCCAAGCGAACTTCCGGTCCAAGTGCCGGTAAAGTTTGATTTGGTCATCAATCTCAAGACCGCCAAGGCCCTCGGCCTCACAGTGCCGCCGACGCTGCTTGCCCGCGCCGATGCGGTGATCGAATAACACAACGCCGCTCCGTTGCAAGATGTGGTAGTGTGGTCCTTTGCCTGAGAGGGACTACCTCATGAGGCGGCGCGAGTTCATCACGCTACTCGGCGGGAGTGCGGTCGCTTTGCCGCTCGCGGCGCGCGCGCAGCAGGGGCAGCGCGCGCGGCTCGTCTGTTTTTTAGAGGGGATATCGGCAGACACGCCGAACGCTAAGGCGCGCTATGCGGCATTCCTGGAAGGGCTCCGGCAGTTGGGTTGGACGCCGGGGCGTAACGTGCAGATCGAGGTGCGCTATGCCGAAGGCGATGACGCTGCAATACGAAAGTATGCAGCGGAACTCGTTGCGCTTGCCCCGGACGTGCTTGTGGTCGGGAGCGGTGCCCCTGCAGAGGTGCTGCTGAAAGTCACCCGCACCATTCCCATCGTGTTTGTCATCGTTCCCGACCCGGTGGGGTCTGGCTTCGTCGAGAGCCTGTCGCAGCCGGGCGCCAACGCCACCGGCTTTATGATGTTTGAATACAACTTATGCGGAAAGTGGTTGGAACTGCTCAAGGAAACTGCGCCAAACGTGACGCACGCGGCAATTCTTCGCAATGCCGGCACTGCTGCCGGGATCGGCCAGTTCGCTGTCATTCAAGCTGTGGCGCCATTGGTCGGCATCGAGGTAAGCTCAATCGACTTGCGCGGGTCGGCCCAGATCGAACGCGCCATCGCGACCTTCGCGCAGAGGTCGGATGGAGGAATGATCCAGGTGGCAAGTCCAACAGGAGCAGCCAATATCAGTTCGATCATTGCAGCGGCCGCACGCTACAAGCTGCCAGCGGTTTACATTCAACGACCTTTTGTTGCTGCTGGCGGATTGATCTCCTATGGGCCAAATTTTGAAGACCAATACCGACGCGCGGCAGACTACGTTAATCGCATATTAAAAGGTGAGAAACCTGCCGATCTGCCCGTGCAGGCCCCGAACAAGTACGAACTCGCCATCAACCTCAAGACCGCGAAGGCGCTCGGCATTAGCGTGCCGGCTGGGCTGCTCGCTCGTGCCGACGAGGTAATTGAGTGAAGATGTTTTGCTGCACTGCATGAGTTTGCTTTTGGCAGCAGGCATGTTGAAAACGGCCGGACCATGCCCCTGCATGTGGTCGTTCAATTTGAAGACCTATCCCTGGGCCGAGCACTACCAAAATGAAGCAAGACAACACGTCTTAACTGCTGGAAGCATGGCCGCCAAAAAACCCGGCGGGGTGTCCGTAGGCGTTGGCCCCGCCGGGAAGTTCAGAAGCCCTGCCTTTTTCGCTTGTCCCATTCTGTAAGGAGACACAAACCGAACAGAACGATTAAGGTAGTCCACTCGATCATTTGGACAATCCTTCCGAAAAAAGGTAGCCTCGTTTTTTGTTGGCGCCGATGCATATAGCGCCGCGATTTCCCTGGCGGTTGCTTAGCGCCGCCAATTTCTTGCTAATTGGTGCCAACGGCGCGACATTTAATTCGCGAGAAAACATGGGCAGCAACCCATCACGGATATGCTTATAGTCGCAGCTATCAACCTTTTGCGAGGGAAGGATGCTCACCAAGCGCGCACTTCTAACGGCCATGATCGCCACTGGATTCGGCCCGGCGAAATCGGCGTTGGCTCAATCCTATCCGACGCGTCCTGTGAAGATGATCGTCCCGCTGCCGGCAGGGTCTTCTCCCGACGTTCGACACCGACTGATCGCGCAGGCGCTTTCGCAGCTGTGGGGACAGCAGGTCGTTGTGGAAAATCGCCCCGGCGGCGGCGGACTGATAGGGACCCGAGCCGCCCTCGGTGAAGCACCTGACGGATATACGATGCTCGTGGCGCTGGCATCCGTCTACACCATCCTGCCGGCGCAAAACGAAAAGCTTCCTTTCGATGTCAACAACGACATGATACCGATCGGGTTGACGGCCTACGAAGGCCTGGTGATGGCCTGTTCGCCGAAGCTTGGCGTCAGTTCATTGCCCGAGTTCATCGCGCTCGCCAAGAAAAACCCGGACCGTTATGTTATCGGAACGAACCCGGCCGGGAGCCTTCCTTACTTGGCGGCGAAATTGTTCGTCGATCTGACACAGACTGCGATCGCGGTGGTCCCTTATTCGACGGGCGGTACAAACGATGCGATCAGGGACATCATGGGTGATCGCGTCCATGCCGTGATCGACGGCTGGGCCGGCCTGCGGGGCGCCCTCGATGCCGGAAACCTCAAAGCCCTTGCGATCCTGTCGCCCAAACCGACGGAATTGCTGCCGAACCTGCCGAGCGCTCTTGATGTTGTTCCCGGCTTCACTGCCATCGGCTGGCAAGCGCTCACCGTGCACAGGGCGACGCCGGAGGGTATCGTCCGCAAACTGGGGGGCGACTTGCGTAAGGTTCTTGGCGATCTGCAGCTACAGAAGCGGCTGTTGGAGACAGGACCCGATTTCCAGCCGCTGTACGACGCAGAACTGATTCGCTTCATTCAGGACGAGCAGAAGTACTGGCTGCCGCTGGCCAAGAAGTACGCGACATAGGCTGTTCGTGTTATTGGCCGGGCGCACAGGCCGGTCATTCATCGACAACTAGCCCTTCTGGATACGGACCTGCTGCGATACCAACTCGCTTAGCACGGAGGAGCTTCCCCGATGACTATCATCGATTCCCAGGTCCATGCCTATGAGGCGAACACCCCGAAGCGACCCTGGCACAGGGTGCCGAACTGGCCCGATCACGTCACGGGTGACGAGATGGTGGCGGCAATGGACAAGGTTGGCGTCGACGGCGCGATCTTCATCTCCGCCTTTTCCATGTACCGCTACGACGCCAGCTATGCGGTGGAAGTGCAACGGTCGCATCCCGGCCGGTTCGCTATCGTTAAACCGGTCGACCCAGACGATCCGGCGGTGGCCGATGTCGTCGCCGACTGGAAGAATACGCCGGGCACGGTCGGCATCCGCATCATCCTGACGAAGGAGGCGGAGCGCGAGCCAAACGATCCGGGCCTCGACCGGATCCTGGGCGCAGCGGTTCGCCACGACTTTCCGGTCAACATCCTGTGCTGGGACAATCTGGACGCCGCGACTGCGCTGATCGATCGCCACCCCGACACGCGATTCATCATCGACCATCTGGGCATCATGCAGCCGCGCATGCCGCCCGCCCCGCCGCAGCCCTGGGCCGACCTGCCGAAGGTGCTGGAACTCGCTAGGCGCCCGAACGCGGTGATCAAGGTCAGCGGCGCCTGCACGCTGTCCCGGGAACCGTATCCCTTCCCGGACATCTGGGACCCGCTTGCCCGCGTTTTCGATGCCTGGGGTTTCGACCGCTGCCTGTGGGGCACAGACTGGACACGCGCGTTCGCAGTCGTCAACTACGCGCAGGCCGTCGAGTCCTTCCTTAAGACTGACCGCCTGAGCGACAGTGAGCGGGCAATGCTGATGGGCGGCGCCTGCGCCAAGGCTTATGGCTGGTCGCCGAAGAAAGTTGGCGCGGTTTAGCGCAGCGTAATCCGCCGAACTCCTGCTGAGTGGAGTTCACTTTGGCTTGAGCTGATGCAGCAGGATGGAGTTGCCCTCGCTGTCCAGGCACACCGCCATCCTGCAGACGGGACTGTGGATGACATCGCTCTTGAAGATGACGCCCTTGCTTTTGAGGTCGGTCATCAGGCGATCAAGGTCCTCGACTTCAGGAGGAAGCCATGGTTGGGCGACTTGAAAACAAAGTTGCGATCATTACCGGTGGCGCGGGCGGGATCGGGGCAGCCACGGGCCTGCTGTTGTGCGAGGAAGGAGGCCGTGTGGTGCTGGTCGACAGCGATTCCGATGCCATGCGCGTCGCGGTATCGCGCATTCGAGGCGCGGTTCCGGGTGCGCGCGTTGTGGCGGTCGTAGCGGACGTCGGCAAGGAAGACACCGCAAGCGAGGTCGTGGCCGAAACGAGGAAAGCCTTCGGCGCCATCGATGTGTTGGCCAATATTGCCGGCATTCGCGCCTATGAACCGCTCGCCGAGGCCCGGCGTGATACCTGGGACAAGATCATTGCGGTCAATCTCATGAGCTACGCCTATTTCATCCGCGCGGCCATCACGGATTTGCGAGCATCGGGGCGCGGCAGCGTCATCAATATATCCTCCACTCACGCGGTAAACCCTCGTGCAGGGATGGGACAATACGATGTGACGAAAGCGGGCATCGTGTCGCTGACGCAGACGCTCGCGTTCGAGGAAGCAAAGCACGGCATCCGCGTCAACGCCGTGTGTCCGGGCCTCACGCTTACGCCGTTTCACCTTCGGCGAGCCGAAGCGGCCGGACGTACTCGGCAAGATCTGGATCGGGAGGCAACAGAAGGATGCCTGCTGGGTCGTTGGGCGGATCCCCGCGAGGTCGCCTATCCGATCCTGTGGCTTGCTTCTGACGAATCATCATACGTCACCGGCTCGGTCCTTCTGGTCGACGGCGGCCGTTTTGTGCGGTGAGGCATCGGTATCCGGGGTCGAAGTAGATAGGACTGCTTTCGAATGCGCAGCCGATGGGGTAAGGTCTTGGCGATTTCTTCTCTCCGCCCCCCACCGCGGACTCCGATGGCATTGGTCAGCGCGAAATAGCTGCGGACCTGCTGCCGTTCTATTTTAAGATACTTTCAGACGCTCAATCCGAAGGAATCTATTGAAATGTTGATTACTCGTCGCAATGGGTTGATAGGAGCTCTCTCTGTATCCACATTGGGCGCCGGCTTATTACAAACAAATTTAGGTCTTGCCCAGCATATTACGGCTGACCCGCTTTCCCGCGACAATGTGTTGAGAGATCCAGCCATTCCTGCAGCTGGCAATATCCAAGGCGATATAAGCATTGTTGAGTATTTTGATTACCAGTGCCCCTATTGTAGAAAAGTCCATCCGGAGCTCACCAAAGTCGCTAGCGAGGACGGAAATGTTCGTCTCGTTTTCAAGAACTGGCCAATATTTGGCGGAATTTCGATTACAGCCGCGCGTTTGGTTATGGCGTTGCAGTATCAGGGCAAATATGTGGACGCTCATCAGGCAATCATGACCGCCGCAAATCGACTTACCGAACAGAGATTGAAAGAATTGCTAGTACAAGTAGGCGTCGATCTTGATCGGTCTTATGCCGATCTTGTGGCGCATGCTGGAGAAATAGATGCCGCCCTGAAGCGTAACGACGATCAGGCCCGGGCCTTCGGTTTCCAGGGCACCCCCGCCTTCATTATTGGAACCTTTAGGATCCCAATGGTTCTCGACCAAGCCAGCTTCCGCCAGGCAATCAGCGATGCGAGGGCAGCGGCAAAAAAATGAATTATGTTTCCGTCGGGAGAGTAACGCAGCGGCGATTAAGCGCGCAGGAGCGTTCTGCTAATCGCCGCTCTTGTTTTTTTGCAGGGCGCGATCAGACGGGAATGTGCTTTATCCACAACGGGACTCCTCGCTGCAGTTCGATGGCTGGTGGTATATCGTGCACTATCAGCTTTCTCGACGCGTCTTGAAAGCCTCGTCGACAAGCGCGATCAGGCATCGAGGACGATGTTAGATATACGAGCGCGCCGTTGAGGCAGGTTTCGATACCGAGACTTTATGAACGACCCAATTTCGGGACCCGCATCGGTCACCGCTCTCCGCGAAGCCATCCTGAAGGGACGCGAGCCGCCGGCGGCGCGGATCTTCGCGAGACTCGCGTCCTACCCCTGGCTCGTCGTCGGCACCGTGTGCATCGGTGCCTTCATGGGGCAAGTCGATTCCAGCATCACACAGCTGCTCCTCCCGAGGCTGGAACTTGAATTCAACGCGAGACTGAGCACCGTAAGCTGGGTCGCAGTTGCCTATCTGCTGGCGATGGCGGCGTTCCTGCCAATCTTCGGTCGCCTTGCCGATATCGTCGGGCGCAAGCTCTTATATACGGGCGGCTTCCTGCTGTTCGTGCTGAGTTCAGCGCTCTGTGGTCTTGCCCCGAATTTGTCGGTGCTCATCGCCTTTCGCGTGCTGCAAGGGATCGGTGCTGCACTGCTCTCGTCGAACAGCGTCGCCATCGTTGTGGCGACTGCCGGCCCGAAGAGGCGTGGACGGGCGCTGGGCATCCAGGCCGCGGCCCAGGCCGTCGGGTTGAGTGCAGGGCCGGCGATCGGCGGCTTGGTGCTGGACATGCTGGATTGGAGATGGGTGTTCTGGATCAACGTACCGGTGGGCCTGGCAGGCGCTGTCATGGGCTGGTTCGTGCTTCCGCCAACCAAAGACCTGCCGCATGACGCCCGCTTCGACTGGAAGGGCGCGTTGCTGATCGCTCCGGCGCTCACCGCGCTGGTGGCAGTGCTGAACGAAGGTTACGCGTGGGGGGCGACGTCCCCGCTCCTTCTCGGCTCGGCGTTGCTGGCGGTGATCCTGCTGACACTCTTCGTTCGCTGCGAACGGCGTGCCGACGTACCGCTGATCGACCTCAAGCTGTTCGGCCAGCGCGCGTTTTGCGCCGGCAATATCGCCGGCATCTTGTCCTACGCGGCCCTGTTCGGACTGTTTTTTCTGATGCCCTTCCTCTTCGTGCGCGCCTACCGGGATTCGATCTTTGCCGCGGGACTGCGGCTTTGCATCGTTCCGGTGATGCTTGCTGTCGCCGCACCGATCGGCGGCGCGCTCTACGACCGGATCGGCCCGCGCCTGCCGACCGTATCCGGCATGCTGATCTGCGTCGGCGCCTCGGTCATGCTCTTCATTGTTCTGGACGGGGCGCCGGACAGTTTACCGCTGGTCATGCTTGCTCTGGCCGTTTTCGGAATTGGCCAGGGACTTTTCATCTCGCCCAACAACAGTGCGATTGTAGCCGCCGCACCGGCGCGGCTGACCGGGGAAGCCGGCGGACTCCTGAATGTGACGCGTTCTCTCGGTGTCAGTGTTGGCGTCGCAGCGGCATCCTCGCTATTGGCATGGCGGCTGGCAGTGCTGACGGGTTCCGGCCATAACACGCTGCACGCCAGTGCTCGCGAGCTGTTGACGGCAGGGCGTGGCGTGATTGTGCTGCTCGGCAGCTTCGCCGCCATCGCCGGTGCAATTTCCCTGGCGCAAACCCGGTTACCGCAATCTCGCCGCGCAAAGGATGCGTTGGCGTAGCAATTGGCAAATAGGTCAGGTTATGCCTGCTTCAAATAGTCGAAGACGACTTCGCCGAGCCCGAGCGTAAGGTCAGTGAGGAAGTGCGAGGCGGAAACAATCTCGCGCACCGGAAGCCGCGCAACGTCGCACTGGGCGTGCTCGAATAGCTGGAGCGCCGCAGGTCCGCGCCATGCACCCTTGAGCGTCACATCCTGCACGTAATAGCGGACCAGTTCGCATACGCGCGGCCCGCAATCGACGTGCGGGATGATCTTGATCATGAAATTCGGCTTGGCGAGGCTTTTGAGCAGCGGCTCGCGATCGATCTCGTGGTGCTTGTAGCCCATGGTGGCCGAGACACACAGCACCGATCCATAGTGCAGTGTACAGACAAGAGTTCTCGTTCTCGTGCGAAATCTTCGGACTGGCCAGCTTCTTCGGAAAGCCCCAGATCTCGCGCCCACCGGCGATCGGCGAGTTGTCATCGAGATACATTGCATGCACATAGCCGCCTTCTTGCGTGACGCCGTCGGCGCCACGGAAGCGAACCGGAATGACCTGACCTGTTTCCGTGTAGTCGCCGAACCCGGTCGAGTCCGGCATGCGGATAAATTCGTAGTTGACGGTATCGCCGACGACTTCCAGAGGTTCCGGCACCACCGCACGCAGGACCTCAGGGTCGGTGCGGTAGCTGATCACCACGAACTCGCGGTCGTAGAACTTGTACGGACCTCTAGGATATGCCGGGTTGTTCAGCGGCATTGCGAATGCGTTCGCGCGAACATCGGCCAGTTTCATCACGGGCTCCTTCGGTGATGGGACGGGATGGATGGGGTTTGCCCGATCGATCCTATTCGGACCCGTCTTTGCAAACATCGAAAGTGCGAACGCCTTCGATCGGATCCGGAAGCCGCATCACTTCCGGTTCCGCAAGCGTGCTGCGCGCATTGTCGTAGCCGCTCCTCCAGTGCTCTTCCATCGTTCGTTGGGAAAACTCGAAATCCTTGGCGATGCCTTCGTAGGTTCTGGCACGATAAATGAGGTGGACGATATTGCAAACCTTGTCGTCCGCTTCCTGCTGCAGTATTTTTGCATCCTCGCTGTTCCGAAACTCATCTGGAATCTGCTTCATGAGATTGGCGATTGCGATACGAAGTTTCTGTGCTTCCTTGTATTGATCGGTTGCTGCCCTGGTCCGACTTGAATAGACGATTTCCTTGTGGCGCACTTCGACATCGGTCAGATCCTGTGGCACGGCCCCGCGCGCGCTCCAAAGGTCAATTTGGAAAGCAAGCGTATCTTGCCGAGGTCGGCTGTCGAGCACCCATTGCAGCGGAGTATTGGAAACAAGTCCGCCGTCCCAATAATACTCCCCGTCGATTTCGGTGGCTGGAAAGCCGGGAGGCAGTGAGCCGCTGGCCATGACATGCTCAGGTCTTATGCGATGGGTGGTGGTGTCGAAATAGGCAAAGTTTCCAGTACGAACGTTCACGGCGCCGACGCTGAAGCGCATGCGTGCGGTATTGATCCGGTCGAAATCCACCAGACGCTCGAGGGTAGCCTTCAGAGGCGCATGATCGTAGTAGCTGGCCCTGTCGGGGCCGCCCGCGGGCCACAGAGTCGCTGGCGGCAGACGGGGAGCAAAAAAATTCGGAGCCCCGAACAGGAGGATGTTCATGGCTCTTCCCTGATTGACCAGCTGATGGGCAAACGGGTTTTGCAGCTCAACGGATTTGAAGTACGGAATGCCCAGGGGCGATTTGCAGACGGTTTCCCAGAATTCGCGCAGTCGATCCACGCGCTTGTCAGGGGCATTGCCGGCGATGAGCGCTGCATTGATCGCGCCGATTGAAATCCCCGCTACCCAATTCGGATGCAGGTCCGCCTCGGCCAAGGCCTGATAGACCCCAGCCTGGTAAGAGCCGAGTGCTCCGCCCCCCTGGAGCAGCAGGACAATCCGCTCGAATTGCGCGCGAGTGTCTTTCTGGGAATTGGCTTGGTATGAGGTCATATTGAACACGATGGTTTACCGAGCACGAAGCCACTGCGAGTACGACAAAAAAAGCGTGCGCGCTACTCGAGCGACGGCGATCGCACTGCCGAGGCGAGTGGCCGGCGTGAAACCGATTTTGCCTTGGTTCCCCACCTGCAGGCGCCGCGGCTTGCGTATCGTCGTCGTTGGTTGCACGGCGGCCCTGCTCTTATTTTATGTGATCGCCAGCGCGGTCTTGTTCCTCAATTTCTGGAGCTTTCCCTTCAATGGTGACGCGTGGAATGCGAACTTTTGGCCATTCCTCAAGAATTTCGATCTGGGCGGCGGCTTTCGCTACATCGCCGCCGGCGCAAAGGTGCAATCGCGGTGCGACGCTTTCTCGTTAGCGCCGCGGTAGGCCCAATGCGCGCCTGTTCCGGAGGCGAGTATGCTCAAGGAGTTCGATTCGAAACGGCACCTGTCCGTCGCGCTCGAGGCGTCCGGGCGGGATGACGCGGCATCGCATTCGCCGCTGTCATCCATTTCGGCTCCCTGCCCGATCAGATTCCCGCGCGCGATCTGCGGCGATCTCGGCCAAGCGGAACGGCGCGAATGGTGGCTCGCCAATGGACGCGCCGGCTATGCAGGTGGGACTATCGCCGGCAGCCTCACGCGCCGTTATCACGGTTTGCTGATTGCTCCGGTCGCATCGCCGCTCGGCCGCCGGCTTATACTCGCGAAGGCCGATGCTACGTTGATTGCGGGCTCTCGGTCCTGGCCGCTGTTTACCAACCGATGGAAAGGCGGCGTCATCTCACCGGCGGGTCATGTGCGGATCGGAAGCTTCCATCTCGACTACACCGTTCCGGTATGGACCTACGAAGTCGAAGATCGGCAGATAGAGGCACGCATCTGGATGGAGCCCGGCGCGCATACGACATATGCCGCATGGCGGCTGCGGCCCGAGGCCGACTCGCCGGAGCATGGGATGTCGCTGCGAGTGACCCTGCTCGCCAACAATCGCGATCACCATGGCACAACGTCGATCGGCAGCTTCGACCCCGAAATTCGCGTCCATGGCGATAGTCTTTTGCTGACCGATGCAGGCCTGTTCTCGCTGACGGTTCGGGCACCCGGCGGCAACGTCGCGGCAAAGCGCGATTGGTACCGTGATTTCGATCTCCCGATGGAGGCCGAGCGCGGGCTCGAACTCGATCGACAATCACCTGTGCGTCGGCGAAGTAACCTTGCCCCTCATTCCGGGCCAATGGCGCGGAATTGTCGCAAGCCTCGAACCCGAGCCGTCGCCTGACCTCGCGGCCGCGCTCACTCGCCGCCTCGATTACGATCGTTCGGTGGTCGCCACAGCGCTGGCCGGCAGCCCGCGGATGCATAAGGCGCCCGCCTGGATAACGCGGCTTGCGCTCGCGGCGGACGCGTTTTTGTTTACTCGGCCGATTGCAAACCAAGGCGAAGGTCAGTCCGTGATCGCCGGCTATCCGTGGTTCGGCGATTGGGGTCGCGACACAATGATAAGCCTTCCGGGATTGACGCTGGCGACCGGGCGACCCGCGATCGCGCTTCGCATTCTGCGAACATTCGCGAGCTTCGTCAGCCAAGGGATGCTGCCCAACGTGTTCCCCGGTGGCGGAGATCAGCCGCAATACAATACGGCCGATGCGTCGCTGTGGTTCTTCGAGGCTTGGCGCGCGTATTACGAAGCGACCGAAGACAGCGACGCGCTTGGGCAAGTCTTCCCGCTATTGTCCGACATGATCGAATGGCACAGGCGGGGCACGCGCTACGGCATCGGCGAGGACCCGGCCGACGGCCTGCTCAAGGCAGGCGTGCCGGGCGTACAACTGACATGGATGGATGCGAAGGTTGGGGATTGGGTGGTTACGCCGCGCATGGGCAAGCCGGTCGAGATCAACGCGCTCTGGTACAACGCTTTGCGCATTATGAGCGCGTTCGCTGCCCGGCTGGGACAACCGGACATCTTCAGCGCACCCGCGCAAGCCGCCAAGCGCAGCTTTGCACGCTTTGTGCGCGCCGACGGCGAGGGTTTATACGACGTCATAGATGGTCCGGATGGCGACGATGCCAGCATCAGGCCGAACCAGATTTTTGCGGTGAGCCTGCCAAACAGTCCACTCACTGCGGACGAACAATTAAGCGTCGTGCGGGTCTGCAAGCGGCATCTTCTCACGGCCTATGGGTTGCGGTCGCTCACCCCCGGCGATCCCGCATATCGCCCGGCTCATGGCGGCAGTGTTCGCGAGCGCGACGGCGGCTATCATCAGGGGCCCGTCTGGGCATGGCTCTTGGGACCCTTCAGTCTCGCAGCGTATCGCATCACCGGCGATGCCGCTTTGGCGGAAGCTTTGCTGGGGCCGATACGCGACGCCCTGGAAGATCAGGCGGTTGGCACGATCGGGGAGATTTTTGACGGCGAGTCGCCTTACCATCCGCGCGGCGCCCCCGCGCAGGCCTGGTCTGTCGCTTGCACTCTGGACGCGTGGCGCCTGCTCGGACAAGCCGAAAGTGCAGGCAGTGAGCGGGTCACAGATGTCGCAATTAATTGACGCGGAACGCCAGCGCATAGAGGAAAGCCGCGACGGCACCAAAGATTGGCGGCGGTGGGGGCCGTATCTCAGTGAGCGGCAGTGGGGAACCGTGCGCGAGGATTACAGCCCCTACGGGACCGCGTGGGATTATCTCACCCACGACCAGGCACGCAGCCGCGCTTATCGCTGGGGCGAGGATGGCATCGCCGGTTTCAGCGATAGCCGGCAACTCCTTTGCATGTCCATTGCTTTGTGGAACGAGCGCGACCCGATCCTGAAGGAAAGGCTGTTCGGGCTGACAAACGAAGAAGGCAATCACGGCGAGGACGTCAAAGAGCTGTATTATTATCTGGATGCAGTGCCCAGTTACGCTTACGCGCGCACGCTCTACAAACTGCCGCAAGCGGCTTATCCCTACGAATGGTTGATCCGGGAGAACGCGCGGCGTCGCGGGTCGACCGCGATGGAATTCGAGCTGATCGATACCGGCATTTTCGATGACGACCGTTACTTCGACATCGAGGTTGAATATGCCAAGGCCGATGTGGATGACGTGCTCATGCGCACGACGGTGCATAACCGCGGTCCCGAGCCGGCTGCGATCCATATCCTGCCGCAAGCCTGGTTCCGCAACATCTGGAGCTGGTCGGCGGACGCGAAGAACCCGACGCTGAAGGATCAAGGCAACGGCCTGATGTCGGTACGGCACGAAGCCTTGGGCCTCTACAGCATTCAATTCGAAGCACCGGATCGCCTGCTGTTCTGCGAAAACGAAACAAATTTTGTGCGGCTGTTCGGGGCCAGCTCCGGGGAACCCTACCGCAAGGATGCATTTCACGAATACATCATCCAGGGCCGCACCGGCGCGGTAAATCCCGCCGGCGAAGGAACCAAGGCGGCCGCACTTTACCGGCGCATCATCCCCGCAGGCGGCAGCGTGGCAGTCCGCATGCGACTACGCGCCGGGCAGCCCGGTACGAATGCCCTCGCCGGTTTTGACGACACATTCAAGCAGCGCATTGACGAAACGGATGCCTTCTACTTTTTCAAGCAGAAAGATATCGCCGACGAGGACATGCGGCGCATACAGCGCCAAGCCTTTGCAGGATTGCTGTGGAGCAAGCAATTTTACCACTTCAATGTACGCCAATGGCTGGATGGCGATCCGCTGCAGCCGCCGCCGCCGGAAAGCCGCAAGCACGGGCGCAACAGCGCGTGGCGCCATCTCCTGGCTGCCGACATCATCTCCATGCCGGACAAATGGGAGTATCCCTGGTTTGCCGCCTGGGATCTCGCGTTCCATTGCGTCACGCTTTCACTGATCGATGCGGACTTTGCAAAAGAGCAGCTGCTGCTTCTATGTGACGTCCGGATGATGCACCCGAACGGCCAGTTACCTGCCTATGAGTGGGCGTTCGGTGACGTCAACCCGCCTGTACATGCGTGGGCGGCAATGCGAGTCTACGAGAACGACCGGACTCAGACGGGGGGCATCGGCGATTGCAACTTCCTGGAGCGGATATTTCTCAAGCTGCTGCTCAATTTCACCTGGTGGGTGAATCGAAAGGATCCGGAGGGCTTGAACATATTCGAGGGCGGCTTCCTCGGCCTCGACAATATCGGCGTGTTCGACCGCTCGCGGCCGCTGCCGACCGGCGGCTACATCGAACAATCCGACGGGACGGCGTGGATGGCGATGTTCTGCCTCAACATGCTGCGCATCTCGCTGGAGCTCAGCGAGCGGGACCCGGTCTATGAAGACATGGCCGTCAAGTTCATGGACCATTTCCTCCAGATCGCCGGCGCGATGGCGGATATGGGCGAGGAGGGCATCGGGCTGTGGAACGATGGAGATAACTTCTTCTATGACGTCCTGTGCATGCCATCCGGCGAAAAGGTGCCGCTGCGTTTGCGATCATTGGTCGGGCTCATTCCTTTATGCGCGGTGGGAGTTGTCGAACAGGAGGTGATCGACAAACTGCCGAACCTCTGGAGCAAGATTGAGTTGTACCGCCAGCGGCGTCCCGAACTCGTCAAGCTTGTCTCACGTTGGAACGAGGGCGGCGTCAAGGGACGGCGCCTGTTCTCGATTGTGCGCGTGTTCCGCATGACGAGGATTTTGCATCGCATGCTCGACGAGAGCGAGTTCCTTTCCTTATACGGAGTGAGAGCTCTCTCCCGCTCCTATCTCGATCACCCCTACCGCTTCGAGTACAACGGCGTGGATTATCAAGTGAAGTACGAACCGGGAGAGTCGGATGGCGCACTCTTCGGCGGCAACTCGAATTGGCGCGGACCTGTCTGGATGCCGGGCAATTATCTGCTGATTGAAAATCTGCGGCGGTTTTATCGGTTCTACGGCGATGGACTTACGCTCGAGTGCCCGACCGGGTCCGGCGTGATGATGAGTCTTGATCAGATAGCCGATGAATTATGCCGGCGTCTTATTCGGCTTTTCCTTCGAGGTCCTGACGGCAGACGTCCGGTTTTTGGCAACTATGAAAAATTTCAGAGCGACCCCCATTTCAAGGATTACATCCTGTTCCACGAGTATTTCCACGGCGACAACGGCCGCGGCTGCGGCGCTTCGCACCAGACGGGCTGGACCGCATTGGTTGCCAACCTTATCGACCAGCTGGTCGCCAAAGAACCAATGCCGGGCGCTCGCCAGAGAAGCGCGCAGCCGACGGATGCGAGCGCTTCCCGGCCGTTGCATGTCTGACGCCGAAACAGTCAAAAAAATTACAAGAGGGCACATCATGTCATTGAAGAACAAGGTTGCCGTTGTTACCGGCGGCAACACCGGCATTGGTCAGGCGATTGCGCTTGAACTGGCGCGACAAAGCGCAAGCATTGTCATTGACTACGTGGCTCATCCGGAATCAACAAACGCGCTTGAGCAGCAGATCGCGAAACTCGGCAGTCAGTCAATCGGCGTGCCGGCGGATGTCAGCAAGCTTGCCGACCTGCAGAAGCTCCGACATGGTGATGAACGTCAACCTCAAGAGCGCCTTTTTCGGTACGCAAATCGCAGTCATGTTAGGGGATTAAGCCTTGTTCCGGGTGGTCTGTCGTTTGCCAAGGATCAAGCGAAAATGACAACATTTCACAACGTGCTCGGCTCGTGCGTGTTCCCGCTGCAAGCGGCTTGTGCTATCTTGGCTCGCAAACGGTGGTGAGAGGCCAGTCGGCTTCGACCCACGAATCGTATTGGACCTGCGTGCCGCGCCCTTGCTGCCGCCGGGAACGCGCGGGTTTTTCACGAGGAGCCATCGATGGCCTCCTTCACTGTCACGCCGCTGACCGATCACACCGGCGCCGAAATTACCGGTCTCGACTTGCGCCAGCCTGTCGATACCCAAATGCGCGCTACGCTCAACCGTGCTTTTGCCGATTTTCATGTATTGGTCATACGCGACCAACAATTCACGCCTGCGCAATTCAAGACCGCTGCGCAGTTATTCGGCGAGCTTCAGCCGCACGATAAGAAGGAGCGCCACGTCGCCGGCTATCCCGATGTGGATTACATCTGCAATGACGAGATCGTGGACGGCAAGCGCATCATCCCGGGTGAGACGTTCCATGTCGATCACTCCAATCACCCGCGCCCTCCCAAAGCCACGACGTTGTTCGCGGTCGAACTGCCGTCGCGTGGCGGCGACACCCAATACGTCAACATGCATGCCGCTTATGACGACTTGCCTGAGGTCACCAAGCAAAAAATCCATGGCCTGAAGGCCGTCCACGTTTATCAAAGCAAATACAGTCCTCGCTCGCTTGGAAAAATCACCGAGGATAGTCGCCGCAAACTACCTCCCCCGGGCATCCACCCGCTGGTGCGCACGCATCCGGAGAATGGCCGCAAGGCGCTGTTCCTCAACCCGGTGCGGATGGAATCCATCGTCGGCCTTGAGGATACGGATGCATTGGCATTAATCGATGAGCTGATGCGCCACGCAACGCAGCGAAAGTACGAATACCGCCACAAGTGGCGCGCCAGGGACTGGGTATTGTGGGACAACCGCAGTGTCATGCATCAGGCCAACCCCGACTATGATATGCGCGAGCGCCGCTATCTTTACCGCCTGATGCTGAAGGGAGAAACGCCGGCCTGACGGCTGTCTGGTCTTCTGCTGATGACCGGGATTCGCGATGCGTCGTTATCTTGGCGGCGCATAAATCTCGATCTTTACGGGCGTGCACTTGCCTCCGCTGCAGGCCTCGTTAGGACAGTTGGAGAGCCCCACGATGCAGTCTATTTCCGCTCTGAATTCTATGTAGTCGCCAGGCTTGGAAACCGGGTCTTCGATTACCCATCGACCACGCGCGCAGTCGCGGTGGTAGTTCATGAAAAAACCCAGTAATGGAACGTTCATCAATGCCTGAGATGACGCACAGGGGAGGATTGCATACCCTACAAAATTATCGTGGCATTCCCATCCACGCCGCAAAAGACGTGCACCAGAAAGTTTGCGAGCTGCTGTCCCAGTGTCTCCCACCTGGAGCCAAGGTGGCGGACATCGGTGCCGGGCATGGTGCGCTGAGCCTTAGATTGCATGATAGTGGGTTCAAGGTCGCATCCTTTGACCTCGATTGCAGTGACTGGCTCATTTCAGAACTGTCTTGTCAGCAGTGCGACGTGAACGGCTCGCTCGACCCTATTGCGGCTCAGGGGCCCTACGAAGCAGTTTGCATGTTGGAGGTCATCGACCATCTGGAGAATCCCCGTAACTTTCTACGAAATCTGATTAAAATAAGTCCCAAGGGCACATTACTGGTGATTTCCTCCCCAAATCCGCTGGATACCTTTTCCTGCATCGCCTTGTTCACGCGCGGCATCTTCAACTGGGCCAGCCCCGGCAAGTATTTCGGTGGGGGACATATTTCAATTTTACCGCATTGGCTGATAGCGGAGCACCTGAAATTCTTGGGTATCGAGAAGCAAGAGTGGCGCTTTCTCGCGCCATATCGGCATCCATCGTGGTTGAAGAATCTGATTTATCGAGGTCTGTCGGGCGTACGGAAAATGTGCGCACGCGAGACCGATATCGCGTTTTTTGAAGGTGAGACATCACTTGTCATCGCTCGCGTCTGAGCATCGAACGCGGAGAGCCGAATCCGATCTTTCTGCCGGGTCTCGCATGGAATTGAAAAAAGAGAAGCAGCTCAGGGTGCTGCACATCATCGACACGTTTGGCATGGGAGGTGTCGAAACGTGGCTTATGGAGCTGCTCAGGTTCTGGCATCGGCAAGCTGACGGGGCGCCTCAGACCGATATTCTCTCAGCCAGCGGCAATCCGGGACTATTCGATGACGAGGCGCGCGCTCTTGGCGCCAACATCTTCTACGTTCGCTATAGTCGCTCAAGTATTCCGTCGTTCACGCGGAGCTTCAGGCAAATCCTGAGGTCCGGGTATGCAGCAATCCACGACCATCAGTGGTACACCAGCGGGTGGCATTTTCTCCTGGGTAGCGGTTTGTTGCCCCCCGTTCGCATCACGCACGTCCACAATCCGCCGTTTGAGGTCGCTAACCTGCCGGCTATCCGCGGTTTAATTGCAGGCGTCGGAAAGAGGCTCGTGACGAAATATACAACCCATATCACCGGGACATCGCGTCAATTGATCACCGAGTTCGGGTTCGATACACCAGCCTTCGCGCACATTCCGAAGGCTGCGTGCTATTGTGGCTTTCGAACAGCGCGATTTCTCGGCGACACGGCGCGGGAGAAGCTCTCCATTTGCCGGGAGCTGGGCTGGCCGCAGGACGCCAAGATCATTCTGTTTGCTGGACGAATAGACAAATCACCGGATCTCGGTCATTGGAGAAACCATAAGAACTCGGGTTTTGCGGTTTCGATCGGGATAGAGTGCGCACGTCGCGACGGTCGTGTACGCATGCTGTTTGCAGGCGCGCCCAGTCCGGCGGTCCCCGTGCTCGAGCAACGAATAGGGGCAGCCGGATTTGCCGACCGCATACGATTTGTCGGCGTAAGGCAAGACATCGCCAGGCTCATGTTGGCCAGCGATGTCCTGCTTTTCCCCTCGCGCGGTGAGGGGCTTGGCATGGTTGCCGTTGAGGCGCAGGCAGCCGGGCTGCCGGTCCTCACATCGAGCACGGTACCGCAGGAATGTGTCGTTGACCCGAACCTCGTCCGATTTGGGAATGTGGATATGGGAGCGGAAGCATGGGCATCTGATTTGCTCAGGCTTGCCGAACAGCCCAGGAATGTCGGTCAGGCTAATCGGCGGTTGAAGCAGTCACCGTTTGCGATCGAGAATTCAGCCCAGGCGCTTATCAGGCTCTATCGTGACGGTTCTCTGGGCGCTCCACCGTTACCGCCCGGAACGGATCGATTGACGACAAAGACCGAACAATGCGGACCCGGAAACCTTCCTTCCGGCGTGCGGTCGGATAGTTACTTATAAATCCGCACTCTCGAATTGGCGGCACATTTCCCCGTATGCATCGTATCTTAGTCGTAGAGCTCGCAGGAAGTTTGTGGGGGTCGGAACGAGCGCTGCTTGACCTGCTCAAATTCACGTCGGAGCTGGACGTAGCAGTGTGCTGTCCACCCGGAACCCCGATTATTCATGAGCTTGAAACAATAGGCACGCGGGTTCTGCCTTATTACGTATCTGAGACGCATAAAAAATCGAGGTTACATCGGCTATGGGCTGCGATCGGCGTTTTACGAGCCTGCATCGAGTTTCGACCACATCTTCTCTATCTGAATCAGGGAGGGGCCTACAAGATAGTGCTGCCGGCTGCAACCCTGTTTAATTTGCCAATCGTAAGCCATGTTCGCATCCATGGAGACGCGGACTATATCGCGCGACTAAGGCCGAGCCCGCGCCATTTGCGGGCACTCGTTGCCATCAGCAAGACTATTAAAGCGGAGATTCGGGAAATTGCAGCATTGAACGCCATCAGAACACTGCAAATCTACGACGGATATGCGCGTGTATCGGCACCGGATTGTTCAACTTCGGTTCGGCGAATTCCTGGCCGGATAATCTGTATCGGGCGCATCGTGCCGATGAAGGGTCAGGAGGTGCTGATCGGTGCGGTCGGCATGATGAAGAAAATAGGCTGCAAGATGGAGTGTCTGATCGTAGGCAGTGGAGAAGAAAGTTACGTTCGTGAGTTAAAGCAGTTGCCCCATGCGGAAGCAATACAATGGCGTGGTACGAGCGACGATGTGATACCGCTGTTGCGTACCTGCTCTGTCTTAATTGTCCCATCTCATCGGGAAGCGCTTGGACGAGTAATCTTCGAGGCATGGGACGTGGGTGTGGTTCCAGTCGTTTTCTCGGGCAGCGGTGGTGCGGCCGAGATTATCGCCGCCTCCGATGGAGGAATTCTGTATGATCAGCAGAATCCGGAGTGCCTCGCAGGGGCAATCTGCCAAGCCATGTCCTTGGACCAAATGCAAGTCGATCGGCTAGTCCGCAATGGCCGTACATGGATGGCAACGAACTGTGATGCCGTCAGTTACGGAAGGGAAATTTCCTCGATACTGTCGAATCTTGCTTCCGGGGTAGCCACCACATCATGAAGATACTTTTCGTCGGCGAGACGCGGATGGGTTCCTGCTGCAGGCCCGCATCAAGGGCGATTGCGACCGGCCCGTACGGCGGCGTCATTGCGATCCTGTATGCGCGCACAAAAGACTGCGCGAAATGCTGCAGCGAGACCGGCATGTCATCCCATTTCGTGAAATCCCGCACCAGAGCATTGATGTCCTGTGCAGAATGAGTAGTCGGCACGCCGGGCGGCCGATGCGCTGCATCGAGATCGTTTCCTCCGACAACAATAACCGGGACCCGGTCGCACCACGCGTTGTAGACCGCCATGGCCGCGTGTTGCAGGCCGACGGTGCCGTGGCACAGCGTCATCAGCGGCTTGCCCGCAGCTTTGAAATAACCGTGCGCCATCGCAACCCCGGATTCCTCGTGCGGGGTGGTGAGGAACTCCGGCATTTTGTTGTTGCCGTAGTTGATCAGGGACTCGTGAATGCCGCGAAAGCTGGAAGCGGGATTCGCCGGCAGATACTTGATGTCGAGAGATTTGATCACGTCGACCATGAAGTCGGAGCCGGCAACCCCGTTGATGCGGGACAATTCCTGCGGGGTTCCGGTTTCGGCGACGGCGACCTGCATGGTTGGAGGCAAGGCCGACGGCCGTCGTGGACCTGCGGCGGCAGGCGATCCCGCTTGGGTTGCGGCCTCTGTCGCCGCTGGCGTCACCGCGCTGGCAGCGCCCGCCACGGCAACCCCGGCAAGAAACTTGCGCCGGCTTACCGCCGGATGCGATTTTTTCCGAGCCATTGGGATCTCCTCAGGATTCAGTCTCACGCCGAAAGCGGCAGACTGGATATGGCTGGATACTATTTCCAGCCACACTGAGATGGAAGCTGCGTTGCCATGTTTTATCCGACGGGCTGAAATGACGTTCATTCCACCTTCAGATTGAGCTTGCGCACCAGCACGCCCCATTTCGTCTCTTCGCTGTCGATATCGCGGGCGTATTCCTCGGGCGTCGATGTCAAGGGCTCGCCGCCCTCCGCATGGATGCGGCGCCTGACTTCCGCACTGTCGGTCAAGGAACGCAGCGCAGCGTTGAGCCGATCAATGACATCCCGCGGCGTGCCCGCCGGCGCAAGCACGCCATAATGCAGAACCGCCTCGAAGCCGGGGAGTCCGGATTCGCTTGCCGTGGGCACATCGGGCAACAGGCTAAAGCGCGCGGCGCTCAGGACTGCGATTGCTCGCAACGTGCCTGCCTGCAAATTGCCGAGCGCAGGCGGGAGCACGCCGAATGCAATCGGCACGTGATTGCCAACCACGTCGTTGATCACCTGGCCGGTGCCCTTGTACGGGACGATGACCGCGTCGATGGCAGTCACCGCCTTGAACAGCTCGGCGGAAAGATAGCTGCCGGTGCCGATGGGCGCCGTTCCGATAGTGAGGCTTCCTCGCTCCGTTCGGGCGAGGGCCAGCAATTCGCCGATCGTCCTCGCAGGAAAAGCGGGGTTTGCCACGATGGCGACCGGCATCGCCGCGATCAGAGCGATCGGCGCGAAATCCCGCCGCGGATCGAATCCGGCATTGCTGAACAGGCTGGGATTGATTGCAAGCGAGCCGGTATGGCCGAGAAAAAGCGTATAGCCGTCGGACTGGCTCTTGAGGAAGCTGCGCGTTCCAACCAGGGCTGAGCCGCCGGCGCGGTTGTCGACTACGACCTGCTGGCCGACCAGCGCTGAAAGTTTTTCCGCAACCACGCGCGCCATCGCATCGACGCCGCCGCCGGGGGGATACGGCACGACCAGCGTGATTTTGTGGGCGGGATAATCCTCTGCCCGTGCATCGCGAAAAACAGCAAGCGGCGCCAAAGCGCCGCTGAGAAGAAGGGCGACAGCCGCAATCACGGCCATCGGTATGTGACGCAAACCTCGTCTCCAGAAAAAAGCATCATACCTCCATCGACGAGCAGAACGCCCGTCGATGGTTGGCGCAGATCAGCAGTCTGCTTCGCGACGCCTTAGTGGATCGAAGTCTCGATTTGAAGGCGTGCGATTTCGTCCTTCACCAGCAACTTGCGACGCTTTAGTGCCACGATCTGCAAATTATCGATCGAGGGATGCGACCGTGCTTCGTTGATTTCCGCTTCTAAAGCCCGGTGCCGTCTTTCCAGTTCCGCAAGATGGGCTTCTATGGACATGTTGGGGGGTTCTCCTCAGCCAGAGTCCTTGCCTGACCTTGGCAGTTTACAACGATATGCCCAAATTCCGAAGCAAGATGTTATTGTGCGGCGCAGCAAATCCTCGCTTTCCTTACCCGCTGTTTCGGTGAATGTGTTGAATGAACCGCTCGAAAAGGGGTACTTTTTGCTGCTCCAGCGCGGGCGCGAGGCCAACAACCGCCGGTAGCTAATGACAAAGGAAGAAGAACGCGAGTTGCAGGGGCAGCTGGCGCGACTGCAGCAGGAGCATCGCGATCTCGATGCCGCGATCTTGGCCTTACAGCACGCCCACGGATCGGATCAGCTTCAGATCCAGAGGCTTAAGAAACGCAAGCTGCACCTGCGCGACCGCATCTCCTATATCGAGGATCAGCTCACTCCCGACATCATAGCCTGACGGCCGATTACTCCGGCGTGATGCCGGCGTCGCGGATGACCTTGCTCCAGCGCTGCGTCTCACGCCTCTTGAGGTCGGCCATATCCTGCGGGCTGCCTCCGGCGGGCAGGATTTGCAGTTCGCGGAACCGCGCCTGCGTCTCGGCATCTTTGATGATGGCGTTTATCGCTGCATTAAGCTTGCTGATGATGGCTGCCGGAGTTTTGGGTGGAGCACTGATGGCATTCCAGGTGTCGGAAATGAAATCGGGCAGACCGATCTCGATCAGGGTGGGAATATCAGGCAGGTTTTCAAGCCGGCGATCGGTTGCCGTCGCGAGGATCCTCGCCTTGCCGCCGGTGTGCAGCTTGAATGCTGAAGCGAGCTCCATGAAGATGAAATCGACGTGCCCGGCTACGAGGTCGTTAAGGGCGGGGCCTGTTCCCCGATAGGGGACATGCAGCATCCTTGTTCCGGTCAGGCTAGAGAACAGCTCCGCAGTCAGATGCGAAGTGGTGCCCGGTCCCTGTGAGGCGAACGTCACCTTGCCCGGATTTGCTTTGGCATAGGCGATAAACTCCTGCACCGTGCGGGCGGGAAAATCCTGGCGCACCAGGAGTACATTCGGGAATTTCGACATCACCGCTACCGGCTCAAGCGCGAGCGGGTCGAAATTGAGTTTTTTGTACAGCGCGACATTGCTGGTGATTGGCGCCGGCTGTGAGGCGAGCAGTGTGTAGCCATCGGGCTCGGCAACGAATACCGCCTCGGCGGCAATGTTTCCGCCGGCCCCGCCACGGTTCTCGATCACGAAAGGCTGGCCTAGCCGCTGTTGCAGGCTGCTCGCGAAAATTCGCGTCACGGTATCGACGCCGCCGCCGGCCGGGACGCTCACGACGATCTTAACGGGGTGCTGCGGGTAGTCAGCAGCGTCATCCTGCTGTGCGTGCACTGGCACGCTGCATGAAATCAGCGCCATTGCCGCTATTACCGCTGAAGGCTTCACCATCGCAGGCCGTCATTCCGTGTCCCGGGCGCCACGCGGCTTTGTAGCTTGCAGCCCGGGTCAAGTCAGTGCGACGCATTGGCAGATGTAGCTTGTAGCCCGGATCAATTCACTTTTCCGCGCCAAGCGCGCCCAAGTGTTTCATCTGGGCTGCGGCGAGGCGTCGAAACGCGGCCGACCAACGCAACCGGTGCAGCCGCAGATTCTCCAGGAGCATGAGTGCCGCCGGCGTGACTATCAAGGTCAGCGCCGTGGCGAATCCCAATCCAAAAACGATCGCCGTCGATAGGTTGATCCACCACTGCGTCGCCGGCGCGCCGATGGTGATCTCGCGCGTCATGAATTCGATATTCATGCCGAACGCAATCGGCAGCACGCCGAGAATAGCCGTCATTGCCGTGAGCACGACCGGGCGCGCGCGCTCGCGGCAGGTCTCGATGATGGCCTCGTAGGCAGCC
This sequence comes from uncultured Alphaproteobacteria bacterium, assembly GCA_963817135.1. Classification (GTDB taxonomy): domain Bacteria; phylum Pseudomonadota; class Alphaproteobacteria; order Rhizobiales; family Xanthobacteraceae; genus VAZQ01. The sequence continues at coordinate 39,528 of CAWFNG010000001.1, forward strand.
ACGCCGTCACGCCGCAATCGATCGTAAGTGTCGATCAGGACGATGTTGTTGTTCACGATCACGCCGGCATTGGCGATGATGCCAATACCGGTCATCACCACGCCGAAGGCCTGTCCCATGAACATGAGACCGACCAGCACCCCGAAGATGGAAAGCACCACCGCGCTGAGCACCAGCCCGACCGACGTAAGCTTGTTGAACTGCGCCAGCAGCACGGCAAAGATCAGGAATACCGCGGTGCCGAATGCCTTGAGCAAGAACGCCGAGGCTTTGTTGCGCTCTTCGTCTTCTCCTTTGAGCCTGAACGTCACGCCCGGCCCCAGGTCCGCCTTGGCGAGGTCACGCGCGATCTCCTGCTGGATGAGCGCCGTTTGTACGCCTTCGACAGTATTGGCAGAGACGGTCGCCACCCGATTGGCGTTGACCCGGTCGATATAGCCGACCCGCGGCACCGCTACGCGCCGCACGAAATTGCCCAGCGGCACATGCCCGGCAGACGTCTGCGCGCGCAGCTCGTCGATCTGGTCGAGGCTGCGTCGGTCCGGCGGAAACCGCACCAGAATGTCGACTGATTTGTCGCTGTCGACGGGCCGGTATTCGGTCGCCTTGAGACCGTTGGTGACGAGCTGGATGGCGTTGCCGACGGTGTTGATGTTGGCGCCGTATTTGGCGGCCTCCGCCTTGTCGACCTCGATCTTCCAATCGATGCCGGGAAGCGGTTGGCCGTCATCGAGATCGCGAAGGTCTCCGCGCCGGGCAAGCTCGGCCGTGACCTTTTGTGCGGCGGCGGGCAGGAGCGCCGGATCAAACGCGCTGATCTGAACCTGTACCGGCTTGCCCGTCGCCGGACCGGCGCGTGGCGCCGTCACCTCGACCAGGATGCCGGGAATGTCCGCGGTGCTTTCGCGAACGGCGGCCATGATGCTGCGTGCGGGAGGACGGGTGCGCCAATCGGCAAACTCAAACTGAATGACGCCGATCGTATCTTCGGTAATCTCGTTGGTCCCGCGCGGCTGGGTGCCGATGCGGGTGTAGATGGTGGCAAGCCCGTCGAAAGCGAGCACCCGCTTCTCGACCTCGCCGACCAAGCGATTTTTTTCCTCCAGCGAGAGATTGCCACGCGCATGCACGATCACTTGCCCGTAATCCGGCTCGACGCTGGGAAAGAACTCGACCCCGCGTCCGAATTTGCCGTAAGTCACCTGCACGACTACCAGCAGGCATGCCGCAAGTCCGAGCGTCGTTGCCGGACGGCGCAACACCATTCGCACCAGCCGCAGATACGGTCCGTCTCCGCCTGCGTGCTGGCGACCTGCATCCTTTGTCGCTCCCTTGGCGCCCGCCGCATCGGATAGCGGACGAGCTTTTCCTACGAGAGCTCCAAGGGTTGGCGTGAAGAACAGCGCAACCGCGAGCGAGGCGGACAGCGTGGCGATCAGCGTGATCGGCAGATATTTCATGAATTGGCCGACGACGCCGGGCCAGAACAGAAGCGGCGAGAAGGCCGCAACCCGGGTCGCGGTTGCAGCGATCACCGGGCCGGCCATGCGTTTGGCGGCCAGCGCATAGGCCTGTTTCGGCGCCATTCCCTCGGCCAGACGCCGCTCGGCAAATTCCGACACGATTATTGCGTCGTCGACCAGCATGCCCACCGCCAAAATGAGCGAGAACAGAACGACGATGTTGATCGTCAGACCGGCAAGGTGCAGCCCAAGCACGCCCGCGAGAAAGGACGCGGGAATTGCAATCCCGATAAACAGCGAGGCGCGGATGCCAAGCGCAAACAGGATGACAATGGCGACCAGGAGCACCCCAGTGATGACCGAATTCTGCAGGTCACCCAGCATTTGGCGGATGATCTTGGATTTGTCCTGGGTGTAGGTGAGATGGACGGAAACCGGCCAGCTTTTTTGCAGCTGCGCCAGGACCGCCTTCACCGCGTCCACGGTCTCGATCAGATTGGCGCCGGTGCGCTTGGCCACTTCGATGGTCATCGCGGAGCGCCCGTTCACGCGGGTGATTGAGGTCGCGTCCTTGAAGGTAGGTTTCACCTCTGCGATATCGAGCAGTGTCACCGCGGCATTGGGCGACGCGACAATGGGGATTTGCAGTATGTCCTGCGGCTTCTCGAACACCGAGGGTACTTTCACTGCGAAGCGGCCGGTCTCGCCTTCGAGCACGCCGGCGGCAATCAGTGTGTTGAACGATTGAGTAAGCGTGCCCAGCTGGTCAAGCGGGATGCCATAACTGCTCATCAGCGTCGGATCGACGATGATCTCGACCGCTTCATCGCGCACGCCGCGCAGCTCTGCCGACAGCACCCCCGGCGCCTGCTCAATGGCATTTTTCGCGGTTCGCGCGATGTGCAGCAACGTGCGCTCCGGCACGTCGCCGGAGAGTCCCACCACCAGCACCGGATAAAGCGCCAGATTGACTTCCAGCACCTGCGGCTCGTCGGCCGCGCGCGGCAGATCGTGCTTGGCCTCATCGACCTTTGCGCGCACATCCGCAAGCGCAGCTTTGGAATCGAATCCGGCCTCGAATTCGAGCAGCACGAAGCCGCCGCCTTCAAACGCGGTCGAGCGCATCTCCTTCACATTGCTGACCGCCTTGAGCTGGGTTTCGACCGGCCGCAGCAACAGCCGTTCGGAGTCCTCGGGGCTGATGCCGCGTTGTGAGAGCTGGACATAAATGATCGGAATCTTGACGTCCGGCTCGGCCTCTTTGGCGATGCTGAAATAGGCGACCAGCCCGGCAATGAGCAGAAACAGCAAAGTCGCAATAGTGAGACGCGCGTGGCTGATGGCGTAATCGATCGCTGTCCACATGGCGCGTCGCCTATCTCGCCACGGCGGTCAATTCAGCGGCGCCGACTGCCTCAACCGTTTGTCCCTCGCGAACGAAGTCCTGTCCCTGCACAATCACCTGGGTCCCCGGCGCGAGCCCGCCGACCCACATGGCCGACTGCTCGTCCTCGACGACGGCGACCGGCGCGAACTCCACCTTGCCTTGCGCGTCCACCGTTCGGACGCCGAGGTCCCCGGCCGGAGAAAATGTCAGCGCCGAGCGTGGGATTTGCGTCGCCGGGACCGGCTGCAAGGGCACCGATACTTCCGCCGTGATCCCGTCCGGGATGCTGCCGTCCTTGTTCGGCAGTTCTACTTCGACCCGATAGGTGCGCGTCGCGGTACTGGCGGTCTTGGCGACGAATTCGAATTTTTCCCGCGACAACTTCCCCCGTTACCAGCCGGGCTTGCGCTTTCTCGCCGACCTTCATGCCGGCAAGCTTGCGCTCGGCAACTTCGACGATGACCAGCATGGGGTCGAGCGACACCAGAGTCGCAAGCTCTCTACCAGTAAAGGAGAAGGCGGCTTGTCCAACCTCGACCGCGAGGTCCTGCACAACCCCTGACCAAGGGGCTCGCACTACGCCGCGGTCGCGCTCCGCCTGGGCGGCGGCGAGCGAGGCTTCCGCCGCCTTGAGCTGCGCCTCGAGATCGACGAGTTGGAGCCGCGGCAGCGTTCCATTGATGATCAGCTGACGCTTGGCGTCCAGTTCAGTACGCTTCTGCGTGACGACCGCCTCCGCCTGCGCGACCTGCGCTTCGCGCGCCTCGTCGGAGAGGACGGCGATAATGTCGTCCTTTTGCACCCACATTCCCCGCTTGACGCGCAACTCGGTCAATACGCCGGCCGCGCGGGCGGTGATGACGACACGCTTATCCGCCTCGGTGCGCCCCGAGAGCGTCAACCTGCGTGCATGCGCGATAACGGTTGCCCTGGTGACGGCTACGCGGAACGGCTTCTTTTGCTCGGTCTCGGAGGCGCGCACCGCGGTGCGGCTTTGTACCGTTTCGCGCGGAAAGAAATGTCCCGACGCAATCCAAAGCGCAGCCGCAGCGACCACTCCCAACGCGATGAAGCGGCTCCCTTTCATGCGGCTCTCCCAGCGAAGCCGCGGCTGCACGCACGACGCCATTCGGCGTCCTCGCCAGGTGATAGCGCCATTTTCGAAAAAGCCCCCCGAATCCCCGACCGATCCGCCGCCGATTGCATACGGAAATCGAGCAAATCGCCAATTTCACATTCGCTGCGAACGCGGCGAAAATAGGGGCAACATCCGCGGCAGCGGGCCGCGCCGCATCCTTAATCGAATCTGTTCAAAATGCGGCGCGGAACGGTATCCGGCAAGAAGGCTATAACGAATGATGGCAAGCAGCTCGCCCGCTGTGCACTACGATTGAGCGATGCACGCAAATCGCTGCGCGGCTCAATTTCACGACAAAGCTTGGCTCGGCCTCGACTGGATGAATTTCTTTGTGGCCGACATTCAGACCGGCTTCGGCACGTTCGTCGCGTCCGGTCTCGGAGAAGATCCATACGAGCGGCTCTGCCTGCTCGAGTTTCCATCAATGCGCGGCGAGTGAGGCAGAACCGCATCACAGAGTAACCGATTGCGACGAACCGGTCAGCGGCGCAGCTACGTAATGGACTTTTCAATGAGCTTCTGCTACATGCGCGGAAAATCGGAAGCCCGCGCGATCGCACCTCGGCGGCAGATCGGCGGGCTTCGGCACATCATTGCAAGGACACAACAGCAAAGGAATGACGCGTGCAGGTTCTTGTCCGTGACAATAATGTCGACCAGGCCCTCAAGGCGTTGAAAAAGAAAATGCAGCGCGAGGGTATTTTCCGCGAGATGAAACTGCGCGGACACTACGAAAAGCCCTCGGAAAAAAAGGCCCGTGAAAAAGCAGAGGCGATCCGCCGGGCGCGCAAGCTTGCGCGCAAGCGCATGCAACGGGAGGGCCTCTTGCCCATGAAACCCCGTACGACGCCGAATGCCGCCGGTCCGGCGCGCGCCCCCCGACGCCCCTCGTTCTGACCGTCCCCCGCAGCGCCTCCCCCTCTAAGGCACGAGCGCGCGCTCCTGCAAGAATTGCTTCGCCGTCTCGATTGCGCCATGCATCGCGAGATCGTTGTGCCCAGCGTCGGCAAAGCGCACAAACCGCTTGGGCGCAGTGATCATCGCATAGAGGCGCTCGCCCAGCGCGATCGGCACAACGGTATCGCGCTCGCCGTGCAACATCAGCACCGGCGCCCTCACTTTGCCAATGCGAAGGTCAGAGCGGAACTGGTCCTTCATCAACGCGCGCACGGGCAAAAACCAGTAGACGCTCGCGCCAACATCGGCCGCCGACGTAAAGGCCGATTCCAGCACCATGCGCGCGACCGGCTCGGTTGCCGCAACGGCAACGGCAACGCCGCTGCCGAGCGATTCGCCCCAAAGCGCAATTCGGTCTGCCGGGTAATGCGCGGCGGCAAAGCGGTAAGTCGCAACGGCGTCCTCGATAAGGCCGTTCTCGGTCGGGTGGCCGGTCGAGCCGCCATAGCCCCGATAGCTCAGCGCCAGCAACCCGGTCCCATCGCCGGTGAGCAGGCGAAAGCGCTGTGCGCGCCCAGCAAGCGCGCCGCCATTGCCGTGGAAATAAAGGAGAATGGGCATTTCGGCTTGCGGCGGAACATGCCAGGCAATTACTTTCTCGCCGTCGGCGGTGTCGAGGAAAAGCTCCTCCGCCTGCGGCAGCCCGGCAGCCGCAGGGGGCGTGCGAAAGGGCTCCGGAAAATATTGCAGCGCGCGCTGCGCAAAATAGACCAGCGCGACCAGGCAGCCGTAGCCGATAACAACAATCACAATCCATTTCACAATGCCTTGACGATCTCCTCCGTCATTTTCTTGGCGTCGCCGAACAGCATCATGGTGTTGTCGCGATAAAACAGCGTGTTGTCGATTCCGGCATAGCCCGATGACAGCGAGCGCTTGCTGAACATCACGGTGCCGGCCTTCCATACTTCCAGGACCGGCATGCCGTAGATCGGCGAAGCAGGGTCCTCCTCTGCCGCCGGATTGGTGACGTCGTTTGCGCCGATCACGAAGGCCACGTCGGATTGCGCAAATTCCGAGTTGATATCCTCCAGCTCGAACACCTCGTCATAGGGGACATTGGCTTCGGCAAGCAGCACGTTCATGTGCCCGGGCATGCGGCCGGCGACGGGATGAATGGCATATTTCACCTCGACCCCTTCCTTCTTGAGGTGATCGGCCATTTCGCGGAGCGCATGCTGGGCCTGGGCTACCGCCATTCCATAGCCCGGCACGATGATCACCTTGCCGGAATTCTTGAGAATGAAGGCGGCATCCTCGGCCGAGCCTTGCTTTACCGGCCGTTTCTCCTTGCCGGCGGGTGCAGCGACTTCGCCGCCGAACCCCCCAAGGATGACCGAGATGAAACTCCGGTTCATGCCCTTGCACATGATGTAGGAGAGGATTGCGCCGGAAGAGCCGACCAGCGCGCCGGTGATGATCAATGCGGAATTGCCCAGCGTAAAACCGATGCCGGCTGCGGCCCAGCCGGAATAGGAGTTGAGCATCGAGATTACGACCGGCATGTCGGCGCCGCCGATCGGAATTATGATCAGCACGCCGAACAGGAATGAAGCGAAGGCGAGCAGCCAGAACGCGAGATGGCTCTCGGCGCGCACCAGCCACACAATGAGGATTAGGATGGCAATTGCCAAAGCGATGTTGATGAAATGGCGCGCAGGTAGAATGATCGGGGCGCCGCTCATGCGGCCGGATAATTTCAGGAAGGCGATGACCGAGCCGGTGAAGGTGATGGCACCGATACCGGCACCGAGCGACATTTCAACGAGGCTCGCCCCTGGAATTGCTCCAACCCGGCCGAGATCGAACGCAGCCGGCGCATAGAGCGCAGCCGCAGCAACCAGCACTGCCGCCATGCCGACCAGCGAATGGAAAGCGGCGACAAGTTCGGGCATTGCCGTCATCGGCACCCGGCGGGCTATGACGGCGCCGATACCGCCGCCGAGCGCCATCCCGGCGAGCACCAGCCCCCAGGCGGCGCCTCCTTCCGGCGGGTGTGAGGCAAGGGTCGTCACAATGGCAATCAGCATGCCGAGCATGCCGCACAGATTGCCGCGGCGGCTTGTCTCCGGACTGGAGAGGCCGCGCAGCGCCAATATGAACAGGATTCCGGCAATGAGATAAAGGAGCGCGACGAGGTTAGCGTTCATCGGCGGCTCCTGTTCGCATCGTCTGCCTGGAATGAACCAGGTGCGGCGCGGTGATCTCGGGCATGACCGGTCACTTTTTCTTTTTCTGATACATGCCGAGCATGCGCTGGGTCACGAGAAAGCCGCCAAAGATGTTGACCGATGCAAAGACCAGCGAGATGAAGCCGAGAGCGCGCGCCCAGATCGGCCCGGCGTCGTTAGCGGCAAGCGCAATGCCGACCGCCAGCAGTGCGCCTACCACGATCACCGAGGAGATCGCGTTGGTCACCGACATCAGTGGCGTATGCAATGCCGGCGTTACCGACCACACCACGAAGTAACCGACGAATACCGCCAATACGAAGATCGAAAAACGAAACACGAAAGGATCGACGCCGCTGGCGGCATATAATGTGGGTCCGCTTGCTGCGGCAATGATGTCAAGCTGGGCAAGAACGAAATCTCCCCCGCGCGAGGCGGGATCGAGATTCGAGAGGGCGCCGAGGGGAAGCGAAGCCAGCATCTGATTCTCCGGTTGGGGTGATCGCCATGGTTCTGCCGAGCGGCAGATCATCGTTGATCAAGCTCCGCAGTTGCGCGCTCTCAGGCAGCGCTTTTCGCCGCAAAATTCCGGTGCACTACGGCACCGTCGCGCGTGAGCAAGGTTGCCTGCACGATCTCGTCATCCCATTTCACCGCAAGCTTTTTCTCTTTCTTGTCCACCAATATATCGAGAAAGGCCAAAAGGTTTTTGGCGTACAGACTCGAAGCCGACGCTGGGATTCGGCTTGGCACGTTGAGGTAACCCACGAGCCGAACGCCGCCCGTGCTGACAATTTCGCCGGGCTTGATGAGTTCGCAGTTGCCGCCCCGCTCGACCGCGAGGTCCACGATGACCGAGCCCGGCCGCATGGAAGCAATCATCTCCTTGCTGATCAGTCGCGGCGCCGGACGGCCGGGAATGAGAGCGGTTGTGATGATGATGTCCTGCTTCTTGACGTGTTCGGCGACCAGCGCGGCCTGCTTGGCCTGGTACTCCTTGGACATTTCCTTGGCATAGCCGCCCGCGGTCTCGGCTTGCTTGAACTCCTCGTCTTCGACGGCAATGAATTTTGCGCCCAGGCTTTCGACCTGCTCCTTTGCGGCCGGGCGCACATCGGTGCCCGTGACGATGGCCCCCAACCTGCGCGCCGTCGCAATCGCCTGCAGGCCCGCCACGCCGGCGCCCATGACGAAAACCTTCGCTGCCGGTACGGTCCCCGCCGCCGTCATCATCATGGGCAGCGCACGGCCGTATTCAGCCGCAGCATCCACCACGGCGCGATAGCCTGCGAGATTGGCTTGGCTCGAAAGCACATCCATCGCCTGGGCGCGGGTAATGCGCGGCATAAGCTCCATGGCGAATGCGCTAATGCCGGCATTGGCCATTTCCTTGATGGCTGCGTCCTGCCCGTAAGGATCCATGATGGCGATGACCAGTGCGCCTTTTCTGTAGCCGGCAAGCTCGGATGAAGTCGGCCGGCGTACCTTGAGGACGACGTCTGCATTCTTGACGGCATCGGCGCTCAGGCTCGCGCCGGCCGCCGCGAATTCGCTGTCGGGAATGCCGGACTTCGTTCCGGCGCCCGGTTCGACGGCGATCTCGCCGCCGAACGCTTGCATCTTCTTCACGGTCTCAGGCGTTGCCGCGACCCGGCTTTCCAGTGGATCGATTTCACGGGCGATAGCAATGCGCATTCACCAGCCCTCTTTGCGACTTTTAGGAGCCGCCGGCACTCAGCGCGAGCGCAAGCAACGAAACAAAGACCATCGTGACGCTGGGCGTCCGCGCGCCGGTCACAAAGCCATGGAAGGCAACCATGGCCGCAACCACAAACACCGTAAACGCTATGAGCCAGCGCCCTTGCACGGCACCGATGGCGAGCCCGAGGATAACATTGATCGCGAGCGCCCCAAAGATCAGCACCAAATGAACAAAGCGCTCATACATTGCCTCATGCGCGGGCAGATCATTGCCTTCGGCCGTCGCATATTCGATGTGCCCGTGATCGGCCATTCTTTTCCTCCGCCATACCGCTTTCCGCGTAGCTCAATTAACGCCCAAGGGCAACGCTGCTCAACGTGCGGGCTCCAGCCCGGCTGCCGCAAGCACGGTGCTTTGTCGTTTGCTGACGCGGGCAAGCGAATATTCCTCGATTGCTTCGTTGAACAAGCGGTGAAAATTAAGCTCGGCGCGCAGATGCAGAAACACCGCGCCGAGCCCAATGGCGGCACGGTCCATGAACACGAATTCCCGCGGCACCCTGACCGGCCCACGTTGCTTAAGCGCCTGGTGCACCTTGAATGCTTCGCGGCGGCCGTATTCCGCCGGCTTGATGCCGTCGGCCAGGCTGCGCACCCGGTCCTCGAGCAGCGGCCCATAGATAAAGCGCGCCCAGATATTGAGCGCCGCAATCAGTTCGCGCGAAAGCTGCCGGAAACCCCAGGTCTCGTAAGCGTGCACAATGAGATCGTCGTTGCCATTCAGGAGCCCGCGATAGAGATCAACGACGCCGCCCACAAACTTGGCGGGGAAGATGCGGATGCAGCCGTAGTCGAGGAGATTGATGCCGGCCGGCCGGCCGTTGACGGTGAACACCGAATAGTTGCCGAGATGAGGGTCTCCGTGGATGACGCCGAAGCGACTGAACGTCCACCACCACGCCGTGAACATGGCGGTTCCGAGCACATTGCGACTGGCGAGGGGATCGTCCTTGTGCGCCAGCAGACGGCTGCCCTCCAGCCAGTCGAGGGTGAGGAGCCGCCCGGTGGAAAGCTCTGACCAAACCTGCGGCACGCGAATTCGATCGATGCCGCGCAGCATGGAGCGATAAAGCATCACGTGCTTGGCTTCGCGACGGTAATCGAGCTCCTCGCGTATCCGGGCGCCGATCTCCTTGGCAATCTCGGTGGTGTCGATCGCCGGCTCCATCCGTCGATGAATGGCGAAAATGAGTTGCAGCTGCCGCAGGTCCGCTTCGACCGCCGACTGCATGTCGGGATACTGCAGCTTGCAGGCAAGCTCGCCGCCGCCGTGGGCGCGGGCGCGATGGACCTGGCCGAGCGAGGCAGCGGCGGCGGGCTGGTGCTCGAAGCTTGCGAATTTCTTCTGCCAATCGAGCCCGAGTTCCGCCGCCATGCGCCGCTTGACAAAGCCCCAGCCCATGGGCGGCGCTTCGCTTTGCAGCTTCATAAGCTCGGCCGCGTATTCCGGGGGCAGCGCGTCGGGAATGGTGGCAAGGAGCTGCGCCACCTTCATGATCGGGCCCTTGAGGCCGCCGAGCGCCAGCGCAAGTTCGGCGGCGCTCCTGCCGCGGTCGAGCGTAAACCCGAATAGACGCGAACTCGCGATGCGCGCGGCAACGCCGCTCATATTGGCGCCAACCCGCGCATAACGCGCGGCCCGCGCGGTGAAGCGGTTCGCCTCGCGATCAGTGACCGATTTTCTTTTCTCCGGCAAATCTCTGCTCTTGATCTGATTCAGCGTGATTGCACGCGCTTGCTATACCTTCGGCCAGTTATCGCGAATCCAACGGGCAAGGCTCTCCTCGCTGATCTCACCGGCGGCAAGAGACGTGATCATGGCAGCGGCCTGCGCTTCCGGTACGATGAAGTCAACGCCATTGACGCCAAGGAGAGTATAGATCGCAAGCAACGATGTACGTTTATTGCCGTCAATGAATGGATGATTTCGCGCAATACCGTAGCCATACGCGGCTGCAAGCTCCGGCAGCTCCGCAGATTCGTAAGCCCACTTGTTGCGGGGGCGGTCGAGTGCGGATTCGAGCAGTCCTGCATCGCGCAGCCCCGGCGATCCGCCATGAATCGCGAGTTGCTCGTCATGAATGGCCAAGACTATCGCGGCAGTCAGCCATTCAGGCTCCGTCACTTCGCGAGCTCGGCAAGCGCATTGCGATAGATTCGCATGCCCCGCCGAGCGATCTCCATCGCCTTCTGAAAGTGCGGGTCATAAGGGGTGAGTCGGATGCCCCCTTCTGATGTAAGAGTTGCATAGAACTTGTCGCCAATACTTACGTTAAGCCGCGCCATCACTTCCTTGGGCAAAATGAGTCCCGTGGAATTGCCGATTTTCTTCAATTCCACAGTGGCAATGACTTTGTCGCGGCTGGTGTCCTCAACTTTCTCGTGTTTTGTCATGACGACCTCCGTTATACATAATGTATAACGCAGCCCCAACGCGTGCAATGGCCTGGAAGCCGTGACGGAGGCCTCACTCCATTGTCTCGAGTTCGCCGATCATGCGCTCGATGACGCCCAGCCCTTCCTGCCAGAAGCCGGGGTCGCGCGCGTCAAGACCGAACGGGGCAAGCAGCTCGGAATGGTGCTTGGTGCCGCCGGCCGCAAGCATGGCGAGATAGCGCTCGGCAAAGCCCTCGTTGGCGCGCTCATAGACCGCATAGAGTGAGTTCACGAGGCAATCGCCGAAGGCATAGGCATAAACATAGAACGGGGAATGCACGAAGTGCGGAATATATACCCAGAAGGTTTCATAGCCCGGTTTCAACTCGATCGCCGGCCCGAGGCTTTCCTGCTGCACTTCCAGCCAGAATGCGTTGAGCTGATCAGCCGTTAGTTCGCCGCTTTTGCGCGCCGTGTGCACCTTGCGCTCGAAAGTATAGAACGCGATCTGCCGCACCACCGTGTTGATCATGTCCTCCACTTTCGTCGCCAGCATGAGCTTGCGCTGCTTTGGCCCGGCGTTCGCAAGCAGTTTGCGAAAAGTGAGCATTTCCCCGAACACGCTTGCGGTTTCGGCGAGCGTAAGCGGCGTCGACGCCATCAACGGCCCGTTCGGCGCCGCCAATACCTGATGCACGCCGTGGCCGAGTTCGTGGGCGAGCGTCATCACGTCGCGCGGCTTGCCCTGATAGTTGAGCAGCACATACGGATGCACGGACGGCACCGTCGGATGGGCAAACGCGCCGGGCGCCTTCCCTGGCCGAACCGGAGCATCGATCCAATTGTTCCGGAAAAATTTCTCGGCAATCTTCGCCATATCCGGGGAGAACGCGCCATAGGCGGTGAGCACGGTAGATTGCGCTTCTCTCCAGCCGATGGTGCGGCTTGCGAGCTTCGGCAGCGGTGCGTTGCGGTCCCAGTGCGGCAACCGCTTCTTGCCGAACCAGCGCGCCTTGAGCGCGTAGTAGCGGTGCGATGTTCGCGGATAGGCCGCGCGCACCGCATCTACCAGCGCCGTCACCACTTCCGGCTCGATGCGATTCGACAGGTGTCGCGCGCCCGCCACGTCGGCAAAGCCGCGCCAGCGGTCGGAGATTTCCTTGTCCTTGGCAAGGATGTTGGTGATGAGCGCAAAGGTGCGCAGATGCTGCGCGAAGGTCTTGGCCAGCGCTTGCGCCGCGGCTTTGCGCATCTTCTCGGCCGGATGCTGCAGCAAATTCAGCGTCGGCTCGATGGCCAGCGATTTGCTGCCGACCTTGAAGCGCAGATTGGCGATGGTTTCGTCGAACAATCTATTCCAGGCGGAATAGGCCGTGATCGATTTCTCGTGAAAGAGCTGCTCGATACGGTCCTCGAGCTGATAGGGCTTCTCCTTGCGAATGTCTTCGAGCCACGGCCGATAGTGTCCCAGCGATGCATCCTGCATGGCGGCTTCGATCTGCGCATCATCGATGCGGTTGAGCTCGAGCACGAAGAAAACGAGCTGGGTCGAAGCGGCGGTGACGCGCTCCTGTACATCGGCGTAGAATTTCGTTCGCGCGGGATCGACAGTATCGCCGGCATGGATCAAGCCGGCATAGGAAACCAGCCGACCCAGAAGATCGTCGATTGCTTCATAGCGTCTGACTGCCTCGGCCAGCGCCTTGCCCGCGTCCGGACCGGTCGCGAGGGTCGCCAGTTTGCCTTTATAAGCCTCCTCGAAACTTGCGCATTCGGCAGCGGCGCGATCGAGGTCGCGCGTTACTTGCGGATCGTCGATGCCGGCATAGAGGTCGGACAAATTCCATTCCGGAAGCTCGCCAAGGCTCGCGCCAGGACGGTGTGCTGTTGCGCGTTTTTTTTCTGGCATGATGGTCCGCCGCATCGATTGTGAAAGGGCCGCTTCATATCGAATTGCGACGCAGTGAGCCAGCGCCGTTTCGTGCGGCATGAACTCGTGTCCAGGATGGCACGCTACAAGGCGCGTTTCACCGACCGTTAACCCAACTCGGCCACAGTGCCCCAATTCGGCACACGATGTTGCTGCATGGGTTGCGTGATGAACGAGCGTATTCTGATCGTCGATGACGATCCCGTGCAGCGCCGGCTTCTCGACAACATGGTACGCAAGTTCGGCTACGAGTCCGTTGTCGTCGAAGGGGGCGATGCGGCGGTCGCCGTGCTCACAAGCGAGGCCGGGGCGCCCCTCGACGCGGTCGTACTCGACCTTGTCATGCCCGACCTCGATGGGCTCGGCGTGCTGGCCAAGATGCGCGAGGCCGGCATCGCCATTCCGGTGATTGTGCAGACCGCCCATGGCGGCATCGACAATGTGGTGACCGCGATGCGGGCCGGCGCGACAGATTTTGTCGTCAAGCCGGTCGGTGTCGAGCGGCTATCGGTTTCGCTGCGCAACGCCCTTGCTGCCGGCGCACTCGAAGGGGAACTCGCTCGCATCAAACGCAGCCGAGCGGGCACGCTTGGTTTCAAGGACATCATTACCAGAAGCCCGCGCATCAAAGCGGTTCTGGGGCTGGCCGAAAAGGCGGCAAATTCGGCGATTCCGGTTTTGATCGAGGGTCAATCCGGCGTCGGCAAGGAGCTCATCGCACGCGCCATCCATGGCTCCGGCGCGCGCCGGTCAAAACCGTTCGTGGCGGTCAATTGCGGCGCCATTCCCGATAACCTCGTGGAATCCATCCTGTTCGGCCATGAGAAGGGAGCATTCACCGGCGCGACCGAACGCCATACCGGAAAATTCGTGGAAGCCTCGGCCGGCACGCTTTTTCTCGACGAAGTCGGTGAATTGCCCGCGGCGGCGCAGGTGAAGCTTCTCCGTGCGCTTCAAGAAAATGAAGTCGAGCCCGTCGGAGCGCGCAAGCCGGTCAAGGTCGACGTGCGCCTCATCTCCGCCACCAACCGCAATCTGATCGCCGACGTGAAAGCGGGCCGCTTTCGCGAGGATTTGTTCTATCGCCTGCATGTTTTCCCAATTTCCGTGCCCGCGCTGCGCGAGCGGCGAGAGGATATTCCCGAACTCGCGCGTCACTTTCTGGTCCGCTTCGCTGCGGAAGAGGGCAAGCGCGCATACCGCATAAGCACCGAAGCCTTGGCGCTGCTGTGCGGCTACCACTGGCCGGGCAATGTCCGGCAACTGGAAAATGCGATGTTTCGTGCCGTCGTGATGGCGGAGGGCGATACCGTCGATATCGGCGAATTTCCCCAGATCGCCGCACAGGCCGGTCAGCACGCGGCAGCCGCGGTTGTCGAAAGCGAGGCCATCGCCGGCGCAACGGATGCAGCGTCGCACGCAGATGCGGGCGAATTGGTTGCCCTCGATACGGCCAAAGGTGCGCCGCTCGCGGCGATTGCCGCACACGGAGCGCTCGAATTACTGGATGCAACCGGCGAAGTGAGGCCGCTCGAGGCAATCGAAGCCGACGCCATTCGCTTTGCCATCGCGCACTATAGTGGACAAATGTCGCAGGTCGCCCGCCGCTTGCACATTGGGCGCTCGACCCTCTACCGCAAGCTGGAATCGCTCGGCATAGACGAAACTTCCGATGCCCCGCCCACCGCGTTGTAATTTGGTGACAGTGAGCGAAAATGGCCGGGCATAAGGTGTCAATGGCTTGTAAGCGGACCGCCACGCGTAAAAAATCGAACTCAATTCGGTTTGAGCTTGAGTCGGGACCTGTAGCGACTACTTAGGAGATCGTCCTATGCGCGGCCCTGGACTCGAACGCCTGCTTGCGGCATCCGCGCTTGCGCTCATAATCGCCGGCTCCGCGGGTGCGGCGGCGCAGGAAACCAGCAAGTTGGCTGCGACAACAACCGCAACCGCCCCTGTGCAGAACGCGCAAGAAGCAGCTGCCGCCGCTCCAGCGCAGACGCCAACGCCGCCAAACGCCACGCCCACCGCTTCTCCCGTTCCGGCAGTGGACAGCGAACCCGCGGTAACGCCGGATGCTTTGGCTGCGCTCGATCCCGCCGACAGAGTGATCGCAGAAAAAATCCGCGACCTGTTCGCCGTCCGCCCCGATGCGACAGTCGCCGGCAGCAAAGAGCGAATGGTGGTGCAGGCGTTTTATCAGAAGCGCAACTTTGCACCGCTATGGCTTGATAAGGGCGCAGTAAATGCGCGCGCGCAAAGCGTCATTGCGCGCTTGAAGCGTGCTGACGCCGACGGCTTGGCGCTCAGCGACTATCCCACGCCGGATTTCTCCGGCATGGGCCCCGACGCGCTCGCCGAAGCCGATCTCAAGCTCACGCTAACGGTCCTTACTTACGCCCGGCACGTGCAGGCCGGACGCTTCGCATACAAAGCCGTCACTCACAATATCGAGCTGCCGCAAGCGGCGCCGGATCCCGGCGACGCTCTGGCCAAAGTCGCCGAGGCTGCCGATCCCGGCAAAGCGCTCGATGAATTCAGTCCGCCGCATGAAGGCTATCAGAAGCTCAAGGCTGCGCTCGCCGAGTTGCGCGGCACTGCTTCGAGCCACGACCGGCAGATCGATACTGTGATTGCCAATATGGAGCGCTGGCGCTGGTACCCGCGCGACCTCGGAACTGCCCACGTGATTGTCAATCAACCGGACTTCACGCTGAAGGTGATGCACAACGGGGCCCAGGTCTGGGCCACTCGCATCGTCATCGGCAAGCTGAGCATGCAGACCCCGCTGCTGAGCGAGACCATGAAATACATTACCATCAATCCGACCTGGAACGTTCCGCCGTCGATCGTGCACAACGAGTACCTGCCGGCGCTGGCTCGGGATCCCACCGTGCTGGCGCGAATGGGCCTGAGGGTTCATTACGGCCGCGACGGCGTTAGCATCTCGCAGCCGCCCGGCGACAGGAACGCGCTTGGCCGGGTACGATTCAACTTCCCGAATCAATTCCTGGTCTATCAGCACGATACTCCCGACAAATACATGTTCGCGCACGACGTGCGTGCCTACAGTCATGGCTGCATGCGCGTGCAGGACCCCGCGAAATATGCCGAGGTTCTTCTCAATATCGCGCGACCGGATGAGCACTGGACCGCCGAAAAGGTCAAAAGCATGTTCGGCGGCGCCGAGCAGGACGTGCAGCTGCAGCCCGTCCCCATCTGGGTCCATCTGACGTATCAGAGCGCGTTCGTCGACGAGAAAGGCAAGCTGCAAATCCGCCGCGACGTCTACAATCTCGACAGCCGTACGCTCGCCGCCATCAGACACGAGCGGGGAGCGATCGATTCCGATCGCCGCCGCGAGCCGGAAATTGCCTCCTATTCGCGCTATCGCAGGACAGCGTCGTCGCGATCTGCGCGGGGCTACCAGTCCTGGTATGCGAGCGCGCCGCTTGGACCGCCACGCGGCTTGCGGCGCATCTATTACCACTGATCGCCCGCAATCCGTTAAAGCTTTGGTTGTGGTCTCGATAGCTGCGGCAAGTTTTCGCCATAGTCACCTGTCACGCTTTCTGCATCGGGGGGGAATGGGTGGCGCCACATCGCGCGCCGGCTTTTCCCTAGTTTAACACTGCGTTAACCATGCATCGCTGCGGCTGCTCTGCCGCCCGCGATGCTGGAGCTTGCTGACTGCGGTGCTCGCCGCGGGAGGCGAGACATGAACGCACTTGAACGTGGGTTGGCACGTGACGGGCACCGCCGCGCAAAAGTTCCTGCGATCACCTTTCATCCGCTTCGGCTCCTGCGGCAGCATTGCTGCCCTGCTCATGTTCTTTGGCTGCGATGGCCTGCAAAGCGCCACGGCAGAGGGTGAGACGCGGACCATCTCCCTGCATCACATTCACACCAACGAGGACCTCACGGTCACCTACAAGGTCAACGGCCGTTATGACGAGAAAGCCCTCGGCAAAATCGATCAGTTGCTGCGCGATTGGCGGGAGGACAAGCCGACCCACATGGATCCGCATCTGATCGATCTCTTGTGGGAGGTTCACCGTGAAGTCGGGGCCAAAGAGCCGATCTGGATCGTCTGCGGCTATCGCTCGCCCTCGACCAATTCCACGCTTCGCAAGCGCTCCAGCGGGGTCGCCAAGTTCAGCCAACACATGCAAGGCAAGGCGATCGACTTCTACATTCCCGGTGTTCCGCTCGATCAGCTGCGCGCGGCAGGCCTGCGCGCACAACGCGGCGGGGTCGGCTACTATCCAAGCTCAGGCGCGCCTTTCGTGCATCTGGATACCGCCGGCGTGCGCCATTGGCCGCGCATGCCGGAAGCGCAGTTGGCGAGCGTGTTGTCAAAGGGGCAGTTAGGCAGCCAATATGCTTCCGATCCCAAAGGCGCGAAGATCGCCAAGGGTGAGATCGTGCATTCGAGCCGCAAGCCCACCGCCCTTGCCAAGCTGAGCAAGGACGAAGACGAGGAGGCCGACGCGGCTCGCGCCGCGCCCGTCAAAGCCGCCGAACCGACTCGCACTGCCAAGTCGGCGGTATTGGCGGAACCCAAGGTCGAGGCAAAGACTGAGGCAAAGGTCGAGGCGAAAGCCGGGGCAAAAGCCGGGGCAAAGATTCAAGAGCGGTTTGCGTCCAAGTCGGAAACCAACGCTACGCCCGCTCCCGAAGCCGAAGAAGAGAGCGCTCTCGTTGTCAGTGCAATCGATGAAAACGAGACGACCGCTGTCCCGCGCGTTCCCGCGGCTAAGTCCGCGAGTTCCAAAGCAGCCGCCGGTAAGACCAAGTCAACGGCGCAGCCGGCAACCACCGGCAAACCCAACCCTGCCCAGTCCAATTATGAGCTCGCCTCGGCAGACAAACAAACGATTGCTCCCGCAGCAACGTCCAGCGCGGTCAGTCGCGGGAATGCCACGGCAAATGATGTCATCAATGACCGCGGCTACTGGCAGGGGGCGTCGCCCCCCGAACCGGTTGAGCCGGTCGCCACATCGCGTGTTGCAGCCACTAAGCCCCCGCCGCGCGTCGCAACGGCAAGCGCGGGCGCGCCAACAACCGCCAGCATCACGCGCTGGCCGTTCGCGGATCGCCGCGAAAGCGAACCGGCACCCAATGCGCTTTCCTATGCGGCGCAGCCCACGCCGATCGCTTCAGCACGCATGCAGCCCATGGGAGCGAACGGCGCGCGCGGAAGTGCTCCGCCGCACAAGGGGATGCAAACGTCGTCGCCAAACGCAGCGATGAGCGCGCGCCCATGATGCCCCCGGGGGGCGCGGGCAATTCGCCAATCCCTGCCGAGAAGCCGGGAAGCCTCGTGCGCGCGGGCGATCGCTTCAATGACCCATGGATGCGTGCGCTCATCGTGAGCCCGAGCGCCCAGAATTTCCTGAAAACCACAATGTTCGGTACGACCGATTTCCGCTATCTCAGTCCCTACCTGCACAAGCCGGGCAGCGCACTCGCCATGGCTTTCTCGAACGATCCGCAGTCTGGCATGACACCGGAATCGTTCGCCGGCAGCGCCGTAACCTTCGTCTCGACGGTAGCCTTCAAATGACAGACGGACGGACGACAGAGGACAGATAGGATCTAAGCCTCTGTCCTCTGTCCTCTGTCCTCTGTCGTCCGTCCTCCGCTTCTCAGCTCATCCCGAGCGCGTGCATATAAGTGTCGAGGATGCTTGCCTGCTCGCGCCGCTCGTCGGCATCCTGCTTGCGTAGTCGCACGATGGTGCGCAATGCCTTCGTATCGAAACCGTTGGCTTTTGCCTCCCCATAAACATCGCGAATATCATCCGCAATCGCCTTCTTCTCTTCCTCCAATCGCTCGACGCGTTCCACGAAGGCTTTCAAATGATCCTTCGCAAAGCGCGTCGCTTGTTCCGCGTCCTTGGCGACCGCAGCCATAGCCATCGAACCCTCCTCATTGCAACGAATCCCGAGGAGCTTTCGAAACAGAGGGCGGCATGGTCAAGTCGCGACGCGTGTCGTCCCCGGAGTACACAGGCATAAAACTTAATGCTTGTGGGCGGCCATATCGAAAGCGGCCTGCTGTTCCTTGGAAGCCTCCTTTTGGTGCTTGGCCTTCCACTCCTCGAACGGCATGCCATAGATCAATTCGCGGCTTTCATCCTTTGACATTGGGATACGCCGCTCGTCGGCCGCGTCCTTCATCCAATTCGACAGGCAATTTCGGCAAAAGCCGGCGAGATTCATCAGGTCGATATTCTGTACGTCGGTACGCGCGCGCAGATGTCCAATCAGGCGTCGGAACGCTGCTGCCTCGAGCTCGGTCTTCGTCTTTTCATCAAGCGCCATGGACAATTCCTTTCTTCACGAGCGGAGGATTAAGCTTGTTCGATTGCAACTCACCGGGAATCTAATGCTTGGGGGACCCGCTTTCCAGCGCCCGGTGCGCAGCTGCTTGCGCTAGTGATCCCGATGGAATGAACGCTTGCACTATCCGGCTGCCACACGCGACTATGCCCGTCGTGACCGGCTCTCCACGCGCATTGCTCGAGCAGTTATACCGCACCGCCGTTGCGGCCGCCCTGCCCGCCAATTGCCTTGCAGCGCATTTGCCTGGACCGCCGACGCAGGGCCGCCTGATCGTCCTTGCCGCGGGCAAGGCCGGCGCCTCCATGGCACAAGCGGCTGAGACTCATTACCTCGATCACTGCGGCTTCCCGGCCGGCCGGATGCGCGGAATTGCTGTTACGCGCAAAGGCTATCGCTGCGGCACCCGCGTGGTGCGCGTCATCGAGGCAGGCCACCCCGTGCCCGATGCTGCCGGTCTTGAGGGAACTTCGCAAACCCTGGCGCTTGCCGATGCTGCGGGAGCCGAGGACCTGGTGCTCGTACTCGTCTCGGGAGGGGCATCCGCAAACTGGGTCGCGCCGGCAGCAAGTCTCACGCTAGCCGAAAAACAAACGGTGACCCGGGCACTCCTCGCCTGCGGCGCCTCGATCCACGAGATCAACACGGTGCGCAAGCATCTTTCGCGCATCAAGGGCGGGCGCCTTGCCGCGCGCGCCTTTCCTGCGCGGGTCGTGACGGTCGCCATTTCCGATGTACCCGGCGATGACCCCGAAGTCATAGGGTCTGGTCCAACCGTGCCGGACCCCACGACATTGGCAAACGCGCGAGAAATCATTGCGCGTCATCGGTTGCGGCTCGCCGATAGCGTGACGCAGGCTTTGGCCGACCGCGCCAATGAGACGCCAAAACCAGCCGATCCGGTCTTTGCCAATGCCTCGTTTGCCTTGGCGGCGAGGCCTGCCGATGTGTTTTCCGCGGTCGAGAAAGCGGTGCGGGCTGCGGGCTACGAAAGCATCCTGCTCGGCAGCGCCGTCGAGGGCGAAGCGCGAGAAATCGCCGGTGCTCAAGCACGGCTCGCGCTTGATCTAAAGGCGCAGCGACGCCGCGCCATTATTCTTTCCGGAGGCGAACTCACCGTGACGGTGGGCGGAAAAGGGCGCGGCGGGCCCAACCAGGAATATGCGCTGGCGCTCGCAATCGCGCTCGCCGGGGCGCCGTCGATCTCCGCGCTTGCCGGCGATACGGACGGGACCGACGGAGGTGCCGGTCGGCCCGAGGACCCAGCCGGAGCCTTTATCGATGAAACCACGCTTTCGCGCGCCCAAGGCCTCAATCTCGATCCCGAACGTTTCCTCAATGACAACAATTCGACGGAATTCTTTGAAAAACTGGGCGATCTACTCCTTCCAGGTCCAACTCTGACCAATGTCAATGACTTCCGGGCAATCCTCGTTGACAGTCCTTAGCGGTCGCGTGGTATGCAGCTATCCGCAATGTGGGGCGTAATGAAATTTCGCAACTTCCTGGCAACGCTCGGCCGGTTCGCAAGGCCGTCCTGCATCCCGACCGCGCGTGGCATTGCGGCAATGCTGCTTTTCGCTGTTGTGGTGTTGATTGCCGAGAGCGCCAGGGCCGATTTTCGGCTCTGCAACAACACCGGCAATCGGGTCGGGATCGCCGTTGGTTACAAGGAGAACGAAGGCTGGACCACAGAGGGGTGGTGGAATGTGCCGGCGCGCAGCTGCGAAACCGTGTTGCGAGGCTCACTCGTCGCCCGGTTCTACTACATCTACGCGGTCGATTATGATCGCGGCGGCGAATGGTCCGGGCAGGCCTTCATGTGCACGCGGGAAAAGGAGTTCACCATACGCGGAACCGAAGATTGCCTGGCGCGTGGTTACGACCGGACCGGTTTCTTCGAAGTCGATACCGGCGACCAGCCTTCGTGGACGGTGCAGCTGACCGAGTCGGCTGATCAGGTTCCCATGCAGCCGCTGCAATCGCGCGTGCCAATGCTGCAGACTCCGACTGCCAGTGGCCGACCGGGAGCGCCGCCGACCCCGCCCCGAAGCCGAAACTGATCTAGATGCGACGTCTGCGCCGGACGAAAATCGTCGCCACACTCGGACCTGCCTCCTCGGACCGAAGCGTCATTGACGAGCTGTTCCGCGCCGGGGCGGATGTCTTTCGCATCAATATGAGTCACACCAGCCATGAGCGTATGCGCGAGCTGGTGGCGGCAATTCGCGCGGTCGAAGACGAGCACGGCCGTCCCATAGGGGTTCTCGTCGATTTGCAAGGCCCGAAATTGCGGGTCGGCAAATTTGCCGCGGGTTCCGCCGTGCTCATCAAGGGGCAAAGCTTTACGCTCGACGCGGATCCGGCTCCGGGCGATTCGGAACGCGTGCAGCTGCCCCACCCGGAAATTTTCGGCGCTATCGAGCCCGGTCACGCGCTCCTTCTGGACGACGGTAAAATTCGCCTGGTCGCGACCGAGGTCGGCAACAAGCGTATCGTGACCCGCGTCGAAGTCGGCGGCAAGCTTTCCGATCGCAAAGGCGTGAGCCTGCCGGATACAACGGTGCCGTACTCAGCCCTGGCCGAGAAGGACCGTTCCGATCTGGAAGCGGCACTCGACACCGGCATCGACTGGGTCGCGCTCTCATTCATCCAGCGGCCGGAAGATATCGCTGAAGCGAAGAAGATCACGCACGGGCGTGCGGCGGTGATGGCCAAGATCGAGAAGCCGCAGGCGGTGCATCGGCTGGGCGAGATCATGGACCTCGCCGATGCGCTGATGGTCGCGCGCGGCGATCTCGGAGTGGAAATGCCGCTGGAGAAAGTGCCGGGGGTGCAGAAGCAGATGACGCGGACCGGCCGTCGCACCGGCAAGCCGGTCGTGGTGGCAACCCAGATGCTCGAATCAATGATCTCGAGCCCGGTCCCGACGCGGGCGGAAGTGTCCGATGTCTCGACCGCGATCTTCGAAGGCGCGGATGCCGTCATGCTTTCCGCCGAATCCGCCTCCGGGCAGTATCCGGTCGAGGCGGTCGCCACCATGAACCGCATTGCCGAGGAAGTGGAAGGCGATGCGCTTTATCGCACCATCATCGACGCCCAGCGCAGCGAGCCGGAGGCGACCGGGGCAGATGCCATTGCCGCGGCGGCGCGGCAGATCGCGGAGACGCTGGAGCTTTCCGCGATCATTTGCTGGACGAGTTCCGGCGCGACCGGGTTGCGCGTCGCACGCGAACGGCCGAAATCTCCGATCCTGGCGATTTCCCCGAAACTCTCGACCGGCCGTCGCTTGGCGCTGGCCTGGGGCGTGCACTCCATCGTGGCCGAAGACGCGCGCGACCTCGACGACATGGTGGATCGCGCCTGTCGCCTTGCGTTCCGCGACGGCTTTTCCAATACCGGTCAGCGCGCCATCATTGTCGCTGGCGTGCCGCTTGGCACGCCAGGCGCCACCAACATGTTGCGCATCGCGTTTGTGGGCGCCGAAGCTGGCAGGGCGTGATCTGTTCCGCCTCGTTGTGAGGAGGGCGCGCCCCCCAGGGTTCTCAAGCAACGCTCAGATATCGCGGCCTTCGAGCTTGTCGGTGAGCTTCTTGATCAAGTCGGGAATGCGCTCGATGTGCGGATGAATCGCAAGTGCGCGCCGGTAGGCTTCGAGCGCGTGCTTATCGTCGCCGATATCCTGCAGGATAATGCCAAGGCCTGAAAGCGCCCCGAAATGCCGCGGCTCGCGCGTCAGCACCGCCTGAATGTCGGCCAGCGCCCGGCCCAAATCCTTTTGCGCATAGAAGATCGTGGCGCGGCGATTCCATGCCTCGACATAGTCGGGCTTGATGTCGATGATGGCATCAAGAAGCTTGATCGCAAGTTCGAAGTCCTTGGCTTCGATCGCGGTCTTGACCCGCCCCATGAGCAGATTGGCGGTATCGCTGGTCGAGGTGAGCCAGATCGCCCAGATGCGGTTCTCGATGTATTTTGCGCTCTCCTCGTCCGGTGCCACTTTAAGGGCGTCGAACAGGCGATCGAGCGCTTGCGTGCGATCGGCGCGCAGGGCGCGCGGCGGCTCGACCGGCTTGAGGGGTTCGGGATCTGTCTTTTCGGCAAGCGCAGGCACACCAAGCAAGGCAAGACAGATCAATGCCGAGCTTTGCGAAAGGAAGCGCATGGCGAAAATCTAGTCGTTGACCGCGGCACAAAAAAGACTGGGATTTTGCCGCATCGATGTCGCGCCGTCAGCCCTGACGCGCCTTGAAACGGCGCTGAACCTTGTTGATGACATAGACTCTGCCCTTGCGGCGAACCAGACGGTTGTTGCGATGGCGGCCGCGCAGGGATTTCAATGAATTGCGGACTTTCATGGTTTCCACTCTGGCAATTCGCCGCCGAATCCGGCGCCAAATCGGCTGTCAAAAGTGCCGGGAAACTAGGGACGCGACCCGCGCTCGTCAATCCCGCCGGGGCATGGATGCAAGCACGCGCTTTGCTGTTTCGGCCTCGATGAGCGGATAGGTATCGAAATGCGCCGGGATCATATCGGCCCATTCATTGAGAATGCGATGCAGTGCCTCGTTGCTTTCCACATCAAGGATGGCAACCGCGCCGCGTCCTGCCCGAGCGTAGATTTGGCGACACGCGCCACTGGCTTCATGCGTGGCTATCCACGGCCAGAACGATTGCCGCGCAGCTGCAACATCGGAAGGCCGTTCCGGTCGCGGCGTTGAAATGACGAGAAACAGCATGACGAGACCTCCTCTAAAATGATCAAAGAGGTGCGGGGACGGGTCGTTGCCGGCACTTTCTTCCATGCTCCCCGGCTCGGCACCGTTGAGATTCTGGAAGACGCGCTGATCGCCATCGATCACGCCGGCAGCATTGCGGCGGTTGTGGAGCGAAGCGACCCTGCGCAGGCGCGGCTGCGCAGCGAATGCGAAACGCAAGGCAGGCTCGAGCGCCTGCCGCGCGGCGCATATGCCCTGCCGGGGTTTGTCGACCTCCACCTCCATGCGCCGCAATATCCGCAGCTTGGCAAGGCACTGGACTGCTCGCTCGAAGAATGGCTGCAGCGCTACACCTTTCCGCTGGAAGCGCGCTTTGCCGATCTCGCTTTCGCGCGCGCGGCCTATTCCGCTCTCGTCGCCGATCTCGCGGCTAATGGCACGACGACAGCCGTGATGTACGGCACCATCCATCACGATGCCAACCGCCTCCTCGTCGATCTCTGCCTTGAAAAAGGATTGCGGGCGCTTATCGGCAAGGTGGCGATGGACAACCCGGAATGTTGTCCCGACAGCTATCGCGATGCGTCGCCTGAAGCGGCACTCCGCGGAACACAGGCGCTCATCGAATACATCCGAAG
Organism: uncultured Alphaproteobacteria bacterium; assembly: GCA_963817135.1. GTDB lineage: Bacteria > Pseudomonadota > Alphaproteobacteria > Rhizobiales > Xanthobacteraceae > VAZQ01. The sequence goes on from CAWFNG010000001.1 coordinate 64,411, forward strand.
CTGTGGCAAAAGCGCCGATGCCTCGGTGCTTCCGGTGGTCACACCGCGTTTCATTCCAAGCTGTACGGACGCGACTTTGGCGGGGCTCGCATCTATCAGCCGCGACTGCGGTAGTCACATCCAGACCCACTGTTCAGAAAGCGACTGGCACCACCGCTACGCTTTCGAGCGTTACGGTCGCTCCGATGCCGAGAGTCTCGACCGGTTTGGGCTCATGTCGCGGCACACCATTCTCGCGCACGCGCCGCTCCTATCGGCGCACGATATGCATCTGGTGGCGAGCCGCGGCAGCGGGATCGCTCATTGCCCGCTGTCGAACGTGTATTTCAGCAATGCGGTATTCCCATTGCGCGCCGCGCTTGCCAAGGGGCTGCGGGTCGGGCTTGGCACCGACATCTCCGGCGGTCCCAGCGCCTCCATGCTTGACGCCCTGCGCATGAGCGTTGCTGCCTCGCGCCTCCTCGAGGAAGGCGTCGACCCCGATCTGCCCGCGGAACGGCGCGGGCGGCCCGCCTCGCGCATTGACTGGCGCAGCGCGTTTTTTCTTGCCACCGCGGGCGGCGGCGATGCGCTCGATCTGCCGGTCGGCCGTTTTGCCGTCGGCAATGCATTCGATGCCGTGATCGTGGACACCGAGATCGCCGACGGCAGCATCCGCATCTTCGATGCCATTGATGGACTCGAAGACGTGCTTGCGAAAATTCTCCACACCGCATCTGCACGCAACATCGCCGCCGTGTTCGTCGCCGGCCGCGCCGTGCACGACACCAGCGCGTGTCCCGGACGAGCGAGCGCCCGGGTCTAAACTTTGCGGACGAGCTTGCTCGCGAGCGAGAGCCGGGAACCAGAGCAACACGGCCCTGAGCAAGTTGCCCCTGGGTCCCGGGACACGGCTGTCAGCGCAGCAGCGCCAACCCGGCCTGACGCATGCGACCGGCGAGGTCCGCCCAACGCGCGTCGGCGAGGCGGCCGTCTTTCACGACAACACGCCCATTCACCATCGCCATCTCCACGTCGGAGCCGCGCGCCGCATGGACGAGATTGGTGAGCAGGGTTTCGGACACGCCGGGTTGCAGATGCAGGGCATCGAGGCGCAGGAGAACCAGGTCCGCCTTGCGGCCGGGTTCGATCGTCCCGACTGCTACGTCGAGCGCGCCGGCTCCCGCGCTGGTCGCCATGGCGAGGACGCGCTCCGGCGGCAGCACGCCGGCATCCCCGCTTACACCCTTGTGCAGAAGCGAAGCGAACTTCATCACGTCGAACATGTCCAGGCGGTTATTGGCCTTGGCGCCATCGGTAGCGAGCGTCACGTTGATGCCGCGGGCGCAGAGGTCAGGCACCGGAGCGATGCCGGAGGCAAGCTTGAGGTTGGCGTGCGGACAATGGGCGACATGCGTTCCCGTCGAAGCAAGCAGCGCACGGTCCTCATCGGTTAGCCAGACGCAGTGCGCAAGCAGGGTGCGCTCGCCCAGCGCATTGAGTGCATTGAGCTGCGCGACCGGCGTGCGGCCGGTGCGCGATCTCGTTCGCTCCACCGAGTGCCGGCTCTCCGAGCAATGCAGATGCAGGCCGACGCGGTGTTTGCGGGCAAGCTCGGCGGCGGCGCGGATGGTCGCGTCGCTGCAGCTTTCGAGGTCGTGCACGCCGACCCAGACGCGGACGCGGGCATCGGCTTGCATTGCGGCGAGAAGTTCAGCGTTGCGCGCCAGGCTCGGCGCAAACGGTTTTTCGTCCGCAACATAGGGAACGATTACGGCCCGAATGCCAATGTCGCGCGCGGCCGCCATGGCCGGCTCGGGGCGCAGACACATGTCGAGGATGGTGGTGGTGCCGGAGAGGAGCGCCTCTGCGTAAGTGGCCAGCGCTCCCACATAGGCCTGCTCGTCGGTGAGTTGCGCCTGCTCGTTCTCGATCACTGCGAGCCACGCTTCGAGCGGCACACCTTCGGCGCTGCCACGCGTCAGGCTCGAATGGGAATGCGCATGGGTATTGACGAAGCCCGGCAGCAATGCCGCTCCGCCGCCGTCGATGACGCGATGCTGACCGCCCGTGCTGCTGTCCGTCCCGCGGCCCACCGCCGCAATGCTTTCGCCTTGGATCTCGACCCAGCCGTGGAACGGCGCCTCCCCGGTGCCCGGCGCCACCAGCACGTCGCGAATGAAGCAATCGTTCATCTCATCTCCGCGGTTCGCTCGCCGCGCGTGGCGACGCGCTCGAGGTAGCCGAACAACGCGAACGACCCGATGCCGAGTGCGGCCAGGACGACAATGGCGACAAAGAGAAGATCGGTGCGGAGCTGCGTTGCCGAGGTGATCACGAGATATCCCAAACCCGTGTCGGAGCTGTAGAACTCGGCCACCACTGCGCCCACCAGCGCCAGCGAAGCGGCGATCTTGAAGCTTGCGAAGATGAAGGGAAGCGCGCTGGGAAGCTGCACCTTGAGCAGGATCTGCAGCCCCGTGGCATTGATCGAGTGCATGAACTCGATGATGCGCCGGTCGGTCGCCTTCAATCCGCGCGTGGTGTTGGTCACGATTGGAAAGAACGAGATGATGGCGCAGATCATGATCTTGGGGGCAATGCCGAAGCCGAACCAGATGGTGAGCAGCGGGACGATGGCAATGATGGGGATGGCATTCGAGACAATGACATAAGGAAACAGGCCGCGCTCGAGAAAACGCGAATGCACGATTGCCGCTGAGAGCAGAATGCCGAACACTGCCGAATATGCGAAGCCGGCCAGCGCCTCGATCAGCGTGAAAGAGGTATGATACCAGAGCGTTGTGGTCTTGAAGAAGCGATCGACGATATCGCTCGGCGCCGGCAGGAGCCAGGGCGGAACGTCGAGCGCTTTGACGAATATCTGCCAGAGCGCGAGCACGACGGCGAGAATGAGGACGGGCGGCAGCATATCGCGCTGGATTTGTCGCCAGCGTGCGGCGGCATCGCTCATGCGCGCAGCGCCTCGCGCGCCTTGCGTATCCATTGCATGAACTCGGCCGTCTCCTGCATATCCAGAGAGCGTGGGCGGGTAAGCTCGGGTGCGAAGATTGTCTTGATGCGTCCCGGCCGGCCGGACATCACGACCACGCGATCGGCGAGATAGATCGCCTCGGAAATGTTGTGCGTGACGAACAGGACGGTCTTGCGCTCGCGGCTCCACAACGCAAGGAGATCATCCTGCAGCTGACTGCGGGTAAGCTCGTCAAGCGCGCTGAACGGCTCATCCATCAGCAGAATGGAAGGATTCCAGGCGAGCGCCCGCACGATGGCGACGCGCTGCTTCATGCCGCCGGAGAGTTCATGCGGATAGGCGTGCTGGAACGCCAGCAATCCTACGGAGGCAAGCAGTTCCTCGCAGCGCTCCTTTCGCCGTTCCCCCGGGTAGCCCACCACTTCGAGCGGCAAGTGAACGTTGGCAATGGTGCTGCGCCAGGAAAGGAGCGCCGGCTCCTGGAAGACGAAGCCGAATTGGTTCGTCCTCCGTGCAGCGGCGCTTGGCCCGCCGCGAACGCAAATTGTACCGGACGTGGGTGCGAGGAGGTCGCTGACAAGGCGCAGCAGCGAACTCTTCCCGCAACCGGTCGGTCCCACGACGGCAACGAATTCGCCTTCGCCAATGGCGAGCGTAATGCCGCTCAGCGCCTCGACCTCGCCGCGCTCGGCCTGGTAGCGCAAGCCCACATCCTCGAGCGAGATGCAGGGCAAGGGCTCCCTCATCCCTTGTGGGGAAGGGTTGGGGAGGGGGGTTGTTGTCGCGTGACACGATGTGCATCCGTCCGCTACAGCCGCTCGGCTGTGGCAGTTCGCGTTCTACCGCGCGAGATAGGTGTTGGCGAAGACGTCCTCCGGCCGCAACGCGGTCTCGATGAGGCCCAGCCGACGGGCAACCTCGATGGTGTCGCGCCAGCGTTGCTCGCTCTGCCAGCCGAAGCCGGATGCCTCCGTATCCGGGCCTTTCCAGTACGGGATGGTGTGCTCCAGTACCTTGGCCTCGCGCTTGACGTCGGTCTCGGCAACAGCTGCCGCCACTGCCGCTACCGCGCCTGCGGGATCCTTGATCGTCTCGGCAACGGAGCGCACCGTCGCCTTGAGGAATCCCTTCACCGCGCCCGGCTTCTGCGTCATGAAATCCGGGTTGGCAACGAGCGTGAGCCCGTAGGTGTTGACGCCATAGTCGGCGATGGGCATGAGCGTGACCGCCATGCCGGCGCTTTCCGCTTCGATCGGCTCGTTCATGGAGAAGCCCATCAGCGCGTCAACCTGTTTGACCAGGAGCGGCTGCACACCGAAGCCGATATCGACAAGCTTGATCTGCTCGATCTGGATGCCGTTTGCTGCAAGCAGCGCCACCAGTCCCTGAAAAGTCGCGCTGCCCTTTTTGGAGCCGATTTTGACGCCGTCCAGGAGCTGCCGCGGCGAGGTGATCGGCTTTGCCTGCGGGCTGATCAATACAATGGGAGTGCGCTGATAATACGCGGCGATCGACTTCGCGGGAACGCGCTGCTGCGCACCCTGCACGAGGACGAGCGCATCGACCAGTCCGAACTCCACCGCCTTGGAGCCGACCTGCTTGATGGTATCGGAGGAGCCGCTTCCGGAGATCACTTCGAGATCGATCCCCTGCTCCCTGTAATAGCCGCGTTCTTTACCGAGATAGAACGGGGCATGCTGGGCGCCGGCCTTCCAATCGAGCCGGATCTTCGCCTTCGCCGGCTCCTGCGCGAGCACGGGGTTTGCGCCGAGCGCGGCAAGGGCAAGCGCGGACAAGGTAATCCGAACAAGGTGGAGTGGCCTCATTTGATCTCTCCATGAGTTATATGCGTAACTCGATAATAGGGCATTGCCTGCAAGCTCAACAGACGCATCAACGTCTCTCCGTTATCCTGAGGTGCCCGAGCGCGTGGCAGGAACGCTCAATTTGTAGACCGGCTAAAGCGCGCGGGCCTCGAAGGACGCCGGCCGGCACGCTTCGAAACTCGGCGCTTCGCGCCGAGCACCTCCCTCTGGCAGCTCCGCTTGGATGTTTTGCTCACGTGCACCGCCATGACGGGTGCATCGTCTTGCGGCTCCCATAGTTTAGACTTCGGCGCTTTTGATGCGTGTATCTAGCCAATGAAAGAGGAAGGTGGAGTGCCGCGCAAACTCCGCTTTGCAGCGAGCTGAAATGCGACCCGTTTGACGATGTTCACATAACGGATGCAATCACTCTATGCTCCGGAAACAACAAGCTGCGGACAATCGTGGAGTATCCAGCATAGTCCGCTTAGCTCTGAAAGCTGATGCAAATTCAATCGTGCATTGCATCCTATCTTACAGCCGAGAAGTACCACAGCACTTGTATGGGCCGACTGGTGTCAAGGCCTGTCGTTCAATCATCCAATCTCCTTGTTCGATCCACTGGCGATCATCTCCTCGTCCCGACCTAGCGGTTTTATCGGCCGCTGCGCGCAGCAAAGGTCAAGGGTGGCCGAAGGCCATCGCGCAGCGACTTGCCCTTGACGGTTGCGAGCACAGCGGCATGCTTGTTGGTCGGGGTGAGGCCGTTCTGCGATCGTGGCTCCTTTATGGTAAGCGTTGGCAGTTACGACGATACCGAGGGGAGTTCGCCATCAGGCGCGAGCATTGCGCCACAAACTTGTATTCGGTCGATCCATGAAGATCGGCACCATGATGCAGTCATGCGCATCGGCAGCGAACTTGTATGGGCCGACTGGTGTCAAGGCCTGTCGTTCAATCATCCAATCTCCTTGTTCGATCCACTGGCGATCATCTCCTCGTCCCGACCTAGCGGTTTTATCGGCCGCTGCGCGCAGCAAAGGTCAAGGGTGGCCGAAGGCCATCGCGCAGCGACTTGCCCTTGACGGTTGCGAGCACAGCGGCATGCTTGTTGGTCGGGGTGAGGCCGTTCTGCGATCGTGGCTCCTTTATGGTAAGCGTTGGCAGTTACGACGATACCGAGGGGAGTTCGCCATCAGGCGCGAGCATCGCGCCACAAACTTGTATTCGGTCGATCCATGAAGATCGGCACCATGATGCAGTCATGCGCATCGGCAGCGAACTCCGAGGCGGCGGGCCCATTCTAAATCGCGGCTCATAGACCATGTGCTCGGTCGGGTTGCCACCACCTCGGTCCGTCATCTGCAGATCGTCATCAACACGAAGGCGAGCTGCAGCAAGCTCAGGAGTAGACGAGCGGCTACGCCGCCGGCCGTAGCAGCAGACCTGCAGGCGCCTCGCCGGTTGTCACCAGTCGCCATAGCGTTATGAGGAACTTACGGGCCAAGGCGACAATCATCGTCTTGCGCGTGCCACCGCGGGCATCGGCCGTTCGTCTGCGATACCACTTGGCCAACGGGCTATCCTTCTGATGCAACAGATGACCCCAGGCGAGTTCAATCATCGAACGGCGCACGCGCGCATTGCCCGCTTTGGCAAGCCCTCGCTCGCGTCGTTTCTGACCGCTCTCATTCGGCGCCCCGGTTAGCCCAGCGTATCGTGCGACCGCCTTGCGATCCCGCAGCGCACGGGAGAATACCTCTTGCACAAGCAAGTCCGCGCTCTCGACGCCGACACCAACAACGCGAGCCAAGAGCCGTACCATCGCCGTGCGTCCTTCTCCGGGCGTTCGTTCCAAGCGCTTGGCGCGTGTCGTCTCAATCTCTTTGATTTGCTGCTTTACGAAGGACAGGCGAGTCATGTCGCGCCGCAGCTCGGCCAGTGTATTCGCCGGCACGGCAGTACCCTCCGGCGTGCGCAATGTCTCCAATTGCTTCGAGGCCTGCGCGAGCGTTGGCCTGAATCCGCGAATCCCGAGACGGGCGAGACCAGCCTTCACTCGGTTCACGATGCGCGTGCACTCCTTGACCAGGCTCTGGCGCTCGCGGCTCGGCCGCCTGGCGTCCTCATCTTCGATCGTGGGAATCGCAGCCATGCTGCAGTGCTTCGGCTCACCGCGCAACCAACCGAGAAAGGCGCGCTTGAGTAAGCTCGGTATCAAGGCGATCCGTCTTTGCCCGTCTATGCTCGCGCGAGACCGGAACACTCGACGGGTGGATGACGTAGGCTTCGATCCCTTGTGCGCGCAGCCAGCGCGCCAACCAAAAGCCATCGCGACCGGCCTCGTAAGCGACTGCGATGCGCTTGATCGTGCGTCCAGCCTGGCTAGCTTCCTTTCGCCAACGATACAGAAGCTGCAGCAATCCATCTCGGTCGGAGGCAAGCTTTTTCAAGGGCTGCCGGTCAATTCCCGGCACGATACCGGCAACCAGCCAACTCGACTGGCCCATCTCAATCACGGCGATCAACGTTGCATCTTGTTCGAGTGCGACGAGGGATCTACTCAAATCGTTCAGCTGTGGCATGGGGCGCTCCATTGGGTGGGTTACGGCGACGATGGTGCCATTGCATCGTCGCACGCCCCATAGAATCTAAATCGCTTCGCGATAGTGGCGGCTGTGGCGCGTCCTGAGCGTTATCCCCAGGTAGGAGATCGTTGGTAGCGGGGGAAGCGCCCTGTCTTGAGAATCGAGGTGTCTCAAATCTCACTCAAGACAGGAGTTGCCTATGACAACCGAGGCTATCACCCCGCTGCGTCAGCGTATGATCGAAGACATGAACGCGCGCAAGCTCTGCGCGGGCACGCAGAGAGGCCACATCCGCGCCTGCAAGCGGTTCGCCGCGTTTCTGAAGCGATCCCCCGACACGGCTACATGCGAGGACATCCGCGGCTTCCAGCTGCACCTGGCCGACACGGGCATGAGCATCTGTAACCGCAACCGCATCATGACCGGGCTGCGGTTCTTGTTCCGCGTGACGTTGCGGCGATTGGATCTGGCCGAAGAGGTCTATCACATCCGTGAGCCGCAGAAGCTTCCGCTGGTGATGAGCGTCGACGAGATGAAGCGATTGCTGGCGGTGGCCAGCAGTCTCAAGGTACGCGTGCTGCTCAGCCTCGGCTATGGCTGCGGATTGCGGGCGAGCGAGATCGTGCGGCTCAAAGGTCAAGCATATCGACAGCGCACAGAACATCATTCGCATCGAGCAGTCGAAGAGCCGCAAGGACCGCAATGTGATGCTCTCGCCGGAAATGCTCGATCTGCTGCGGCAATGGTGGAAGGTGCGTCCCTCGCGCTACGATGCAGGAATACCCGCGCAGGAACGTTGGCTGTTTGCCAGCAGAAAGACTGCTGGCAAGCCAATGACCACCCGCCAGCTCAATCGCTTATTCCACGAAGCGGCCGATGCTGCGGGGATCAAGAAAGCGCGTGACGGTGCATACGCTGCGCCACAGCTTCGCCACCCATCTGCTCGATGACGGCACCGATATCAGAAAGATCCAGGTGCTCCTGGGTCACGAGAAATTGGATACCACTGCGCGCTATCTCCACGTCGCCACCGGCACGATCTCCGCCGTCGAGAGCCCGCTCGACCGGCTGGCACGGCCAAAGCGCAAGAAGCCCAGGAAAACCGAAGATAAGAACAGGGAGGAGCAGCCGCCGGCGTAACCGCCTGCGGCTGTGTCCCGCCCGGCGCTGGAGGTCGCGGATATCTTCCGCGACCACGGGCCGGCATGGCGTTGTGCCAATGCCGGCCACGTCAGCCTCGACCAGTTGAAGGTGATGTCGGCCATCGAGCGCTGCCGCACGGCGGCGCTCGGCGGGCATGTCGCGCGCTGTGAGGACTGCGCCGCACACGCTCATCGCCTATAACAGCTGCCGCAACCGGCATTGTCCGAAGTGCCAGGGTGCTGCCGCGCAGGAATGGCTCGCGGAGCGCGAGGCCGAACTGTTGCCGGTACCGTACTTCCACGTCGTATTCACCCTGCCGGCCGCGCTCCGCGACATCGCCTACCAGAACAAGGCCGTGGTCTACGATCTGCTGTTCAAGGCCTCGGCCGAGACCCTGCTCACGATCGCGGCCGATCCCAAGCATCTGGGCGCGCGCATCGGCTTCATCTCGGTGCTGCACAGCTGGGGCTCTACGCTCATCCACCACCCGCATGTGCACATGATCGTGCCGGGAGGCGGCTTTTCGCCGGATGGATCGAAGTGGGTCGCGTGCCGACCGCGCTATTTCCTGACGGTCGAGGTTCTCTCCGCCCTGTTCCGACGCCTGTTTCTGGAGATGCTGCTTGCGGCGCACCGTGCCGGACGCCTGCAGTTCTTCGGCGATCATGCAGCTCTCGCCAGCAAAACCGCTTTCGAGCGCCGGCTAAAACCGCTGCGCAACAGCAAGTGGGTGGTCTACTGCAAAAGACCGTTCGCCGGACCCAGGCAAGTGTTGCGCTATCTGTCCCGCTACACCCACCGCGTGGCCATCTCCAATCGCCGGCTCATATCCACCGATCAGAACGGCGTCACCTTCAGGTACAAGGACTATCGGCTCGACGGCACGGCCCGCTACAAAACCATGACCCTCGCCACCGACGAGTTCATCCGCCGCTTCCTGCTCCACGTCCTGCCGAAGGGCTTGCATCGCATCCGTCACTACGGGCTGCTTGCCAAAGCCAACCGCGCCGCCAACATCGCACGCGCGCGTGGGTTGCTTGGCGTTCCATCCCCCGCGAAAGAGCCCGAGCCCTCTGAGACCACCACCACCGATGCGCCGCGCGTGCTGCCGCGCCCATGTCCCTGCTGCGGTGGACGCATGATCATCATCGAGACCTTCGCGCGCGGCTGCCGACCCACGCACTATCCCACACCCGCAGCGCAAGAGATCAGGATCGATACCTCATGAGCGTGACACAACTGATCAGCGACTACAGCGACACTCCTCGATTCCTGCTGGTTCCTCGCCGGCAATGCCCACATTCGCAATGCATCGTTTGATTCGCGGTCGATCGCTACATCAATCTTGGCGCCGAGCATGCAGATTGTTACTTCTCCGCCGCATCCTCACCAAAGAGTCGCGACAAACCAACTGCCGTTCCCGCTCCGCACCGAGCTTTACCGCTCTCACGCCACCGCCAAATCCCCATAACGCCCGCGGCAGCGCCCGCGCACTATCTCCCGCCGCGATTTCGTGCATTGGCGCTTTTCGAACGCCGCCCGTCGGCGCGCGCGTGGAGAGTTCGAGCACACCGGCGTTCGAAAACCTGCACACTTCCGGACTCACGCACTGCAGTAATCCCTGTCTGACGATTATTCTGCTGGGCGACACGTCGCAGGTTAATGATCTGCCGAATGCGACGCAAAAATAGAAAGCCTTTCCTGTCTGAGAAATGCAATCAGGTCCGATGTAGCTCCCAGGGGAACGATATCCTCTCCGTTGCGTAACCTCTGGGTCTGATTGTCAAGCCTGCCTGCCAGGTCCTTTGCATAAGTCAGCCACGGTTGCCCGCTGACAAAGCTCGAACCAATGAGTGCAACAATGAACGACACCAAAACAGCGCGAGCGGCAACGCAGTTATTGAGCGAGAGCGATCGCCAAGCAATGCCAACCAAGCCGAGCCAGAACAGTAACGACCATGTGGCATAGCGCGGCGTTAGTGCTGAGATCGGCTCGAACCCGGCGCGGCCAAATGCAGTCATCGCCGCGGTACCAATGGAGGCTGTAGCAATCGCTAGCAGCGTCCATACGGCAGGATCGATGCTCCCCTTCTGGTGTTGGCGCCACATCGACAACGCAGTCGCAGCCCAGGCGATCACACCAAATGCTCCAAGCAACGCTGAGCAGGCGATACCGAAGGCCCCGGCAATATTTCCCAAGTCGGCAAGCACAAAGATTACGAACCGACCAATCCCATCAAAACTGGAAAGCGAGGCGTGGTAGCTCGCATGCGGTGGCGGCAATTGGTAACCGATGAAAAATCCGCCGATCGCTGCGACAGAAACCGCCATCAAAATAACCCGGGCAACCCCGCCGACGCGAAGAATTGCCGCCATTACGATGATAATCGCCGCAATCACAAGGCCGTTGGCTAAAGTGTATACACACAGCGTGGTCGCGACAGAAGCTGAGAGCAATAAGGTCCAACGCCATCGCCCGGTATCCACAAGACATGCCGTCCAGAAGAAAGCGCCAACAGCAAGCAGACCCGACATGGCCCATCCAAGATGGAATGGTAACGTCAGGTTTTCGATCTGCTGCGGCGACAGCAGCAGTGTCGTGCCCGTCACAGCGGCGCAGAGCCGGAGCGCGAAATTCTGCCCTCGCGTCGCCAGGAGGCCCAGAGCGCCGCCCAATGCGGCGTGCGCCAATAGAAGCAGCACCTGCACAAAGATGGCCTGGCCCCGGAACAAGGAGAAATCGAGCAGAATCGCGAATTGCGTCGGCAAGACCCGGTGCTCGGCGTGCGGCCCCAGCAGATACTGAACAGCAAACTGGAATGGCGAAAGCCCGCCGGATTTCCAGGCGCGATAGACGATGACACCGTGCCAGTGATCCGCATACGGAATTGCTCGCCACAGCTGTATCGCGAACAATGCCTCGTAAATCGCGAACGCGGCCAGAGCCGCTGTTGTTGTGAGAAGAACGGAGACTAATGTATATGATGATCGCGCGGTCCCAACAGCCGCATGAGCGCTATTGATCATCAGGGAGAGCAGAGCGATGCGGAGATCGCGCTCGGTCGCATTGAGCCGGTCGCATAGCGGCTTGGCATTCAGAATAAATCCAGCCAGACAGCCCGATATATAACGAGATCTCGACGCGAGAGGGAGCGGAAGCGTCGGCCCAAAATAGGCGCTGCGCCGTTTCGGGTCCATGACTGCTTTGCATCGATACTGTTGAAAAAAGATTTTGAGGGGCGTCGCCGAGCAATATTAATTCAAAAACAGGCTTTGAATAGGCAATTCAGATCCAAAGACTTTTCTCTTTTTGATTCTATTGTTGCGCGACTCTGGCATGCCACGGATTTTTTCAACAGCATCGGTCAACAACGGCGGTTATGAGTACGCTCGCATTAGGTCTGCTTGACCTCAGTCATCCGACGTTGGTGGTGCGCAGGGGTGCGGCGGGTTCGTGCCAGGAACGGTCGTGAGCAGATGCAGCAATATGAGGCCAAATTACTCGATCACCTCGTCGGCGCGGGCGAGAAGCTGCGGCGGCACATCGAGGCCGAGCGCCTTGGCGGTCTTGAGGTTGATGATCAGCTCGACTTTGGTGGACTGCTGAACTGGTAGATCGAAGGGCTTCTCACCTTTCAGAATCCGGCCGGTGTAGAGACCGACCAAGCGGAACTGATCCGTAAAGCTGCCACCGTAGGACATCAGGCCGCCGGCCGCAGCGAACCCGCGGTACTGGTAGATCGTCGGCACCGCGTGGCGGAGCGCCAGCGCAGCAAGCCGTTCGAGCCGGCTATTGAAGAATGGATCGGCTGCGATCAACAGGCCGCTCCTTTGTTCGGCTAGACTTGCAAACGCCGTATCCATCTCATAGTCGGTGCTTACATTCAGGACATGAAGCGCAAGCCCGAGGGTGCCGGCCGACGCCTGCAAGTCTCTCAATGCCGTCTGCGCATTACGAACGGTCGGATTGACAAGCACGCGGATGACAGTCGCCTTGGGTAGCAGTTCACGAAGCAGTTGCATGCGCTTCGGCACCAGCTCCACATTCAACGAAGTCACGCCGGTCAGATTGCCACCCGGCCGTGCTAGGCTGGCGACGAGTCCGTCCTCGACCGGATCGACGCCGACTTGGAAGACGATGGGAATAGTCGTGGTTGCGGCCTTGGCTGCAAGTGCAGAGGAGGTTCCGCCGGTCGCGGCGATCACCGCCACTGGGCGGCGCGCTAGGTCGGCGGCTAGCGCCGGGAGTCGATCGTATCGACCTTCTGCCCAGCGATATTCGATGCCCACATTATGATGCTCGACGAAGCCGGCTGCGTTCAGACCCTGGCGGAACGCGTCTGCGAGGGCTGCAAGCGCATTGGGCGATCCGCTACTGAGAAATCCGATGACCGGCATTGATGCTTGCTGAGCACGCGCCGCCAGCGGCCACGTTGCCGCGGCGCCGCCGAGAAGCGTGATGAACTCACGCCGCCTCATGTCCCGCCCTCTGTCCGAGGATTGCACCCTACCACACCACTGCTGGAAATGCCGCGTTGTGCATCACAGCATTTTGGCTCACCCGACTTCCGCAACGGGTCATTCTCTGGCATTACCGCAGCGCAATACTGGTGGCCGCTTCTCCTCAATCAACAGACATTCCAATGTGGCAGGTCCGATCGAGCGGGTGCGCATGTCGATTGCTTCCCCGCTCACGCGGCCTTCCCCAAATAGCAGGATGGTCGGCATCCGCGTTGTCACTTTCGAGGCCTCTTCAGGCTTCACTCACATTACGGCCCGCCGGATCGCTCAGCCACCCACAGGCGACCTTTGTCACGAGGCTCCAACCTGTGCAGTTACCCGAACAAGCCGCTCGTCAGCTATCGGATCAATCGACAACTCTCCGGGTGGATTCTTCCTCCACTGATGATTCGCGCCTTCGGGGCGCACTGCCGATCAAACCCGTCAGCAGGCTTGGGAACGCTCGGAGGACCTGTCATGGTGAGCGTCCCGCACTTCGATGACATCGGGCAGCGCGGCGTTGTTTGCTTTCCAGGCGTTTCGATATTCGAGGATGCGGGCCGTCTCCTGCGCGATCTCGCGACCAAAGAAGCGTTGGATCAGATGCAAGGTCATATCGATGCCGAGCGACACGCCGCCGCCCGTCAGGATGGTGCCGGTGTCGACAACCCGTGCCTCAATGGCGCGCGTGCCTGGATGGCGTTGCGCGAGCAGATCCAGCGGGCGCGTTTCGCCGTCGACGATCTCCCGCTTGGTCGTTGCGGGACGTCCGGCGAGCAGTCCTGCAGCTCCTACGATCATGCTGCCCGTGCACACCCCTGCGACCGTACCTCCACGTCGGTGAAACGCGTCAATGAATGCGGGAATCGACGGATCTTCAGATGCAGCCTGCCAGCCCGGCCCGCCGAGAACCATCAGCACCTCGGCAGGAGGACAATCGGCGAAGCCGTAGTCCGCAAGTAGCCGCAATCCGTTCGCCATCCTCAGCTCGCCGCTCGATTTGGCCACCAGAAAAAACCGCAGGTCAGGTAGCAAGCGCCTGGCCATCCGACAGCACGCCGTAGGTTGCGCCAATGTCGATGGGCTCGATGCCCTCGTAGGCGAGGATGGCAAAGGGGGCGCCGGCCGCTGCATCCTAGTGTCCCGGTTCCGACGTTCGTATCACTTTGCAGCACTCTCGCAGACGAACGTCGGAACCAAAGGGACCACTAGTAGAGCCCGCGCTCGGTCATGACCTTCGTCTGCCGGTCGTTCTCTTCCTGGCTGAGGCCCTTGACGTGATCAAGCAGCATCCGCGCGTAGGTGGGCAGGATCGCGCGGTCGATATGTCTGCTCGCATCCCAAAGCGCGGATCGGATCAGCGCCTTGGGGCAGTGCAGCAGCGCTTCCTCGATCGCGACGACCAGGCCGACCCTCGGCGTACGGTCCTTGACCGCGCTGGGTGCCAGCAGCCGCGCATCGTCAGTGATGCGCGCGGTGCCGTTGATGCGGAGCGTCTCGTTCATGCCGGGCACCAGGAACAGCAGCCCGATACGCGGATTGACGAGCAGGTTGATCATGCTGTCAAACCGGTTGTTGCCGACCCGGTCGGGCACCAGCAGCGTGAACTCGTCGAGCACGCGCACGAAGCCTGCGGGATCCCCGCGCGGCGAGATGTCGGCGCCGTTCGGTCCCTGGGTCGCGACTATGCAAAACGGCGAGAGCGAAATAATCCGGCGGCAATGCTGATCGAGCCCCCGCAGCACCTTGTCCGTCGCGCGGCGCATCGGCGGATAATGCAGCCTCCGCAGGCTCGCCTCGTCGGTGATGAAGCTCGTATCGTCAGGCAGCACGCGTGGCCTCAGGAGGCTTTGAATTCCCCCGCTGCGAGAGACTAGCACTGTCCGCCGGCCTTGCCTACTCAGCCTCAGTTTGCTCGACAATCGATACGCGTAATCTCATAATGAGGTCATCCGCCGACTCATTTGTGATTGCTGCCATGACGATCTGACCGCCGATGTCGATGCGCACATGTGCGATCGCCCGGATGCTCCATGTTGGCGGAGGCAAACACCTCAGCCTTGGCGCCACCGGCGATCTCGTCTTTCAACAACCCTGACGCACCGAATTTCGCCCTCACCTTCCACGCTGGCGGTTTCAAAGCTTATTGCAATGTCGCTAAGGGCGCGCACAGACTACCGGCGGCGTGAAGCAGCACCAGATCCTCTGCCACAGCCGGTGCTGACATAAGAGCCAGAAGCGCGAAACCTGCCAAAACCCGCGTGTGCATCACGCACTCGGGTCATCGGCATTCGGGTAGAACAGCTGCTCGCCGTTGATCTTGTAATCGGCGATTGCCTTCTGCCCTTCGGGTGACACCAGCCAGTCGATGAATTGCTGCCCCAGCTCCTTCTTCACGCTCGGATGCTTCTGCGGACTGACCAGCATCACGCCGTATTGGTTGAATAGCCGCTTGTCACCTTCGACGGCGATGACGAGCTCGCCCCTGTTTTTGAACGAGAGCCAAGTGCCGCGATCGGCCAGCACATAGGCATTGAGGGCCGACGCGGTATTGAGCGCGGCGCCCATGCCTTGGCCGATCGCCTTGTACCAGGGGCCCTTCTCGGCGGCGATATCGATGCCCGCCAGCTTCCAAAGGTTGAGCTCGGCTTGGTGCGTGCCGGACTTGTCGCCGCGCGAGATGAACGCGATCCCTTTGTCCTTGAGCGTCTTGAGCGCGGCGACGATGTCCTTCGATCCCTTGATGCCGGCAGGATCGCCCTTCGGCCCGATCAGTATGAAGTCGTTATACATCACCGGGTAGCGCTGCACGCCGAAGCCTTCCGCCAGGAATTTCTCCTCCGCCGGTTTGGCGTGGACGAACACAACGTCTGCGTCTCCACGGCGCCCGGTATCGAGCGCCTGACCGGTTCCTTGCGCGACGACTTTCACATCGATCCCAGTTTTGGCTTTGAACAGCGGCAGGATGTGGCCGAACAGCCCTGAATCCTGCGTCGAGGTGGTCGAGGCGACCACAATCGATTTGTCCTGCGCGAAGGCGGATGCGCCGAAGAAAACAATGGTGGCGATTGCAATCAGGCAGCGGCGGGTAAGCATCTCTAATCCTCCGATCTGTGCCTCAGATGAGCAGTTCCCCGGCGATGAACGCCTTTGCCTCGCCGGTTTCCGGTGTGTTGAAGAAGGACGATGCCGCGCCGATTTCCATAACCCGGCCACGGTGGAGCATTACGATTTCGCCCGCCAAGCGCCGGGCTTCACCGAGATCATGCGTCGACATCACCACCTTGATGCCGCGCTGGCTGACGGCATGGATGATATCCTCGATTGCCTTCGTGGCGGCGGGATCGAGGCTCGCGGTCGGCTCGTCAAGGAACAACACGGCGGGGTCGCGGGCGAGCGCCCGCGCGAGCGCGAGGCGCTGCTGTTCGCCGCCGGACAGTCGGCGAGCAGGACGATTAGTCAGGCGTTCGAGGTCGACCAGTCCGAGAAGCTCGCCAATTCGACTATGGCGTTCCGGGCGTGGGATTTTAGCTGCGCGTAACGCAAAGCGGATATTGCCGCCCGCGCTACGCCTGAGCATCGCAGGGCGCTGGAACAAGATGGAGCGCCGCGTCGGCGGGACATCTTCCCGTCCGCCCCATGTTATGCGCCCGTGCGAAGGCGTCGTGAGACCCATCGCGGTGCGCAACAGCGTGGTTTTCCCCGAGCCGTTCGGACCGATCAATACAGTCGGGGTGCCCGGGCTCAATGTCAGTGTGATCCGATCGAGGATCGTGACCGCGCCGGCGGCGACGCTGACGTCGTCGAATATGATCGGCAGATCGGCAATTGGCGCGCGCATGCTCATCCCGCCAGTCGCTCGCCGGCACGCCGTGCGGTCCAGGCGAGCGCGTTGACCGCAACTACAATCGCGATCAACACTATGCCGAGCCCGACGGCGAGCTGCAGGTCGCCTTTGGAAGTCTCCAGCGCGATCGCTGTGGTCATCGTGCGGGTAAATCCCTCGATATTGCCGCCGACGATGATGATGGCGCCGACCTCCGCTGCCGCGCGGCCAAAACCGGCAAGCAGCGCGGTGATCAAGCTGAAGCGCGCGTCCCAGATCAGCGTCGCCACCCGCGCGCCCGGCCCGATATTCATCGCGGTAAGTTCGTCACGGTATTCGATCCACAGATCCTCGATGGTCTGGCGCGTGAGGGCAGCGATGATGGGCGCGACCAGCACGGTCTGCGCGATGACCATGGCCGGCGGCGTGAACAGCAGCCCCCAGGACCCAAGCGGGCCTGAGCGCGAGAGCGTGAGATAAATCGCTAGTCCGACTACCACCGGCGGCAGGCCCATGAGCGCGTTGAGCACGACGATGACGCCTTGGCGGCCGGGAAAATGGGTGAGCGCGATCAGAGCTCCGAACGGCACGCCAATGAGGGCCGCGAAGAACACCGCGGACAGGCTTACGATCAGCGACAGGCGCACAATGGCGATGAGCGTGGGGTTCCCGGTAAGCACGAGCTGGAGTGCGGAGACATCGTCCGGCATGCCAAGATGATCCCTTGTCCGGCATATCTTGTGCAGATGGTGCGGTTGTGGTCAATTTACGTAAATGCTGCATCCATCTGCATGTTAGTGCTTATGCCTGAGCTTCTCACGACCGACGAAGCCGCCAGCTATCTGCGCCTCTCCGAGCGCAAGCTCTATGAGCTGGTGGCGAACGCCGCGGTACCGTGCAGCAAGGTGACAGGGCGCTGGCTGTTTCCACGTGCCGCACTCGACCGCTGGGTAACGGCCGGCTTGATCGCGCCCGCGGCGTTTGCACGCGTCGCCGCGCCGCCGATAGTTGGCGGCAGTCATGATCTTCTGCTGGAGTGGGCCTTGCGCGAGAGTGGCTGCGGACTCGCGAGTCTGCCGGAAGGAAGCGAAGAAGGATTGCGGCGGTTGACGTGCAACGAAGTGATGGTTGCGGCTATCCACTTGCACGCCGTGGAGGGCGACGATGCGCAAGCCAATGTCGCGGCCGTCGCCAACGCGCCGGGACTGCACGATGCCGTCGTGATTTCATTTGCCCAGCGCGAGCAAGGCATCCTGGTCGCGCCGGGAAATCCGCTCAAACTGAGCGATCTCGCCTCGATTGCCAAATGTCGCGCGCGCATGGCGCAACGTCCTGCCGGTGCCGGCGCGCAACTGCTCCTGCTCGCGCTGCTGGCGCGCGCTGGCGTCGCAATCGACGATATTGCCTTTGTGAAGCCCGTCTGCCCGACTGGGCCGGACAGCGCGCAAGCAGTGCGGTCGGGGCGCGCCGATTGCGGGATCGCGACGCGCTCGGTTGCGCTCTCAGCCGGCCTCGATTTCCTGCCGATGACGTGGGAGAGCTTCGATCTCGTATTGCGGCAACACGACTATTTCATGCCCGGGCCGCAGGCCTTGTTCCGCTTCGTACGCTCGGCAGCATTTCAGGAGCGTGCGGGTGAACTCGGCGGCTACGATGTAAGCACTGTTGGGGACGTGCGTCTGGTCAACTGATGAAGATAGTTATCGTAGGGATCATCACGCTGAAAAACACGCTGAAGGCCTTCTAAGGCGGAGTTCAAAGCGCGCCGTTTCCACCAGGAAACTACGTTTTGCTGACAGTGCCCCGGTCATTCGGGTGCACTAATCTGCTGTGTTCGTGCAACTCGGGCCGCGGCAAGCGGTGGCGTTTCCCGGCCCTGGAGGTCGCTCGGGAGCTACAGGAGTTACTATGCCGCAACAATCGCTGTCCGACTTCGTTTCCGCGATGGAGGCCGCAGGCATGCTCGTCCGCGTCACGGAGGAAAAGCGGGTCGACGAACTCCCCCGGATAATGGAGGATCATCCGACGACCGCGGTTCTCGTTGAGAAGGTGACTGGTTGCGAGTTCTCGTTCCTTGCCAATGCGTACTCGAACCAGGACCAGTACGCTTGGTCAATGGGCTGGTGACCCGCCGGCCGGTGTGTCGCCCATGACGGAGGACGAAATCGCAAAGGAGATGGAATTGCTCATCCGCACTACGCCGCGGTCCTGGAAGGAGCTCCTACGGCACTTCAACGGGCAGAATTACCGGGACGTTTACCGTGCATTCGGGCGGCTGCGTCCCAAGCTCGGCCGCGTGGTCCAGCCGCCGTACTACCCCACGCGTTTAGCGAGTCAGGAGACTTTATCGGCGAGACGACGCCGGCGCAGCCAACTCGCAGCGATCGCCTGCACCATGCCTCTTGAATGCGGCGGAGAACAGGCGCGACCGGGGAGAGGGCCATGGGCAAGCTCAGACATATCGCCATTCAGGTAACAACGGCGGTAATTAGCGTGCCCGCATTCGCCTCAGTCAACAGATATTGCCAGTGCGCATTGGTGCGGCGAGTTCGTGCCAGAACCGCATACAACTGGACTCATCCATTGCAGCAAACTACGCCTTCACTCGATCACCTCATCGGCGAGCGCGAGCACACCCGGCGGAATGCTGAGGTGGAGCGTCTTGGCAGTCTTAAGATTGATGACCAGCTCGAATTTAGTGGACTGCATGATCGGCAGATCGGCCGGCTTCTCGCCTTTGAGAACCCGCCCCGCATACATGCCGGCTTGCCGATACGCCTCGGCGATGCTCGCGCCATAGCTCATCAAGCCGCCGGCTACGACAAATTCGCGTAGCGCATAGATCGCAGGTATCGCATGGCGAGCCGCCAGCGCTACGACCCGCTCTCGGTTCGATGTTAACAATGGTCCGGTTCCGACCAGCAGGGCCTTGGCGCCGCGCCCGACGATCGACGTGAATGCGCCGTCGAACTCGCCTTCGCTACTAACTGTGGCGACGATGAGTTGCTGCCCGAGCGCTTGCGCGGCCAGCTCAACGTCCCGTCGCTCAATGCGGCCTTCAAGCGTGTCGGTCCCAACCAGCATTGCTATGGTCGCAGCGGTGGGGGCGAGTTGGCGCAGCATGTCGAGCCGCTTGGCTCCCAGGAGCCCGGACACGAAACTCACGCCGGTGACGTTGCCGCCGGGCCGGTTGAGATCGGCGACCAACCCGTCCACGACCGGATCGCTGCCGGTCGCGAATACGATCGGCACGGTCGTGGTGGCAGCCTTGGCCGCGAGCGCCGCATTGACATTCGCGACAATGACTTCCACGGGCAGCCGGATCAGTTCAGCGACCAGGCCCGGCAGGCGCGCGGGCTGATTGTCTGCGTAGCGGTATTCGACCGCGACGTTCTGGCCTTCGTTGAACCCGGCCGCTGTCAGACCCTGGCGGAAGCCCTCGATCATGGGCGTGGAGACCGCAGCCGACGTGCTGCGCAAGAATCCGACAGTTGGCATGACCCGCTGCGCCCGCGCCGCCAGTGGCCACGCCGCCGCGCCGCCAAGAAGCGTGATGAACTCGCGCCTTCTCACTCGATCACCTCATCCTGTCCGCAAGCGACGTTGAGGCCGCTACCCTCGCACTCAACGGGTTTCCCCCGATTACTCGAATCACCTTTCCGACGTGCCGCGCCCACTACGCACCAGCTTTGCCTGGCGCACTCATTCGATCACCTCGTCGGCCAAGGCCAGCAAAGTCGGTGGTATCGTCAGGCCCAGAGCCTTGGCGGTCTTCACATTGATGACAAGTTCATACCGGGTTGGCAAAAGGACGGGCAAATCAGAAACCCTGGCGCCTTTGAGTAATTTGCCAACGTAGACGCCCGATTCCCGCATCGTTTCGGCAATATTGGTCCCATAACTCATCAAACCGCCAGCGAACGTAAATTCGCGCGCATAGTAGATCGCTGGCACTGAAAGACGCTCAACATGAG
The DNA here is from genome assembly GCA_963817135.1 of uncultured Alphaproteobacteria bacterium. Lineage (GTDB taxonomy): Bacteria > Pseudomonadota > Alphaproteobacteria > Rhizobiales > Xanthobacteraceae > VAZQ01. Next base: position 85,221 of record CAWFNG010000001.1, read on the forward strand.
CAACGATTTGGTCTCGTTGGCTGAAGAACACGGGATCGGCATTGACGATCAACGCCTTGGCTCCACTTTGCGTAAAGGCTGCGAAAGCTTCGTCCAATCCGCGGGCATCGGATGCGTTCAGTACGACAAGCTTTTGCCCTACCTCCCGTGCCGCGTTTTCAACTTCTGACAAATGGGCTGCAGCGGTTGAACCGCTCGGATTGACCAAAACAGCGGCCGGTGTGCTTGCAGAAAGCAACTCGCGGAGGAGCGCAAGGCGTTTGGCACCCAATTCATTGCCAAAGAAACTTGCTCCGGTTACGTTACCGCCAGGCCGATTGAGATTGTCAACAAGACCAGCTTTGATCGGATCGTCGCCGACTTCGAAAACAATCGGAATTGTGGAAGTTGCCGCCTTTGCAGCCAAGGTCGGTAGTGCCCCGCCAGCAGCAGATATCACAGCCACCTTGCGCCGGACCAAGTCGGCGGCCATTGCAGGCAACTGGTCGTATTGTCCCTCAGCCCAACGATATTCGATGGTGACATTCTGCCCTTCGATAAACCCTGCTTCCTTGAGGCCTTGACGAAACGCGGTAACAAAGTGCGCGAAGGCCTCGGGCTTTCCACTATTCAGGAAGCCGATGACCGGCACCGCGGCCTGCTGCCCCCGCACCGCCACTGGCCATCCTGCCGCCGCGCCGCCGAGCAGCGTGATGAACTCGCGCCGCTTCAATTCATTGAATTGCATCCGATGCCCCCCGAGGCAGGTTGATCATGAGGTTTATTGAATTATGCGAGCGATTTCACAACCTACCAAGGCCGGTAAAATCGGCTTCGGTCACAGCGGTCGTTTCCCTTCTACATTAATGCGACGCTGGGTTAGATTGATCGCAGCAGCTGCCAACGCGGCAGCGCCCCAAAATGGAAGGGATCAATGCCGCAATACATTATGCTGGTGAACTTCACTGACCAAGGCTCAGGGGCGTCAGAGAGGTTCCCAACAGGCAGGACAAGTCGCGCGAGACAGCAAAGAAATTCGGTGTCGAGCGTAAGACCGTCTGGATGACATTTGGTCCCTACGATTTTGTTCACCTTTACGAAGCGCCTAACGATGACGCGATGGCAAAATTTGTGATGACGCTCGCTTCATTCGGTAATCTTCGGACGACAGTTATGAGGGCATGGGATGAGTCAGAACACCTTCCGCTCATACGAGAATTGGCATGATTGACGAGACATTGCTGGACAAGGTCATGTCGGCTCCGGGTGCCGAACCGGCCCGCTTCGATGCGCGCCTTCGAGGCGCATTGCGAAACCCGGACGCTGGCCACGAAAAAAAGCGGCGCGAGGCAATACTCTCAGCCTGCTGAGAGCCCGCCATCCACCGAAAGCGCAGCTCCGGTGATAAACGCAGCCTGTGTCGAGCAAAGGAAAAGCACCGCCGCGGCCACGTCCTCCGGCTCGCCCACGCGTCCAAGCGGAACGGCGACCGCCATCTGGCTTTTCGTCATATGGAAATAGTTCATGAATAGTTCGTCCATCGCACCCGCAATGGCACCGGGACAGACCGCATTTACTCTTATTCCAAGTGCAGCAACCTCGAGAGCCGCAGACTTGGTCAGTCCAATGACCGCATGTTTGCTTGCGGCATAAAGACTTCTGTTTCGCGAGCCTTTCAATCCAGCCAGCGACGACGAATTCACGATTGCGCCACCGCCCAGCCAACTCATCTGGCGGATTTCATGCTTTACGCAAAAGAAGACCCCCTTAACATTGGTATCGACGACGGAACGGAATTCGGTCTCCGTTTCGTCGGCAATGGTCGATAGCGCAATCGTGCCCGCGTTGTTGAATGCGCAATCAATCCGGCCGTAAAGCGAAACGGTCTGGTCGATCAGATTTTGCACTTCGGCTTCGAAGCAAACATCCGTTCTGATGAACGTTGCGTCGCCTCCGGCCTCCCGGATCAGGTGAACCGTCTCCTCTCCCTCCGGCTCGCGCCTCCCTGCGGCTACGACTTTGGCCCCTGCTTTGGCAAACGCGAGCGCCGTGGCGCGCCCAATTCCGGATGTTGCACCCGTCACCAATGCCACCTTCTTGTCGAACTCGACCATTAGGCATTCCTCAGCGGATGGTCCCAGTCTCCACGATAGCATCACTATACTGGTCAATCCGAGGCAACGCGGCTATCGATTCGAAAGGGCACTGCAGGAATTGGCAGAAGATATCCTGCTTCATGTCAGCGTTGATGACATTGTTCCTCTTGTTCCGGCGCGGCTGAATGGCTTCGTCTCCGGCAGCCGCGATGGCTTTTGGTTCGAGCAACGAAGCGACGCAGAGCGGAGCGATTTCGTAGCGATGCACTTGGGAGAAAAAGGACGCCACATCATGTCAGCAATGTTTTGCGCCGCGTCCACCGCGCACACGCACAGTGTACCTTAACGTACTGGGACATCTGTGCTGTGGGTCGAGTGTTATCAGTAAGCTATTGAGCGATAAGGGGGAGAAAAGTTAATGGTGCGGCCGAGAGGACTCGAACACGAAGTACCGATGCGCACTGGCAATGTCTGTTGACTGAGGCGAAGCAGACCCAATGCGGGCGCGCTAATCGAGAGCTCTAGGGTGAGCCGCATCTAGCATTAACCATGGAAATGCGTCAGGTAATTAAATCGCCCGAACTGTGACCTACGTCACTGTCCTGTTTGCAATTACGGTGCTTAGTTATCTCCGGGATCGGCCAGGAAAGCACCGGAGAGTGCCATGGCAAAGCAGACAATTGCGGGACCGCGCCGCGCGAAGGCAACAAGCCTCATTGCAGATTCCGGGTATTTGTTCCGTGAAATGCTCAAGGCTCTCTTCGATCCCTACCGGCCAGAATTGCATTACATGCGCGGCCCGGGACCCAAGGTAGCGCGCAAGCAGTATGAAGCCGGCCGAAGGGTCTTCGGTTGAGCTACATGCTGCGCCTGTGAATGAGGTTTACTGTCTTATTCGCGATTTGGATCCCATTATCTTTCAGCGCTGGCGCACCGAAATGTAATGGGTACTGTATGGAGCGATCGATCCCATGCTAACCACTCCGCCGCCCGCGATTCCGTTGCTAGCTCCCAAAACCGCTGGCTTTAGAAGCTATCGCGACCATTTATTGCGAACCTTTGCGGCGACAGTGTCGGCACTTACCGCGTTGATCGCTATTTTAGTTTTTTCCTACGCTTTCGTGCTTTCAGCCTTATCGTGAAGACCCGCGTTTGGTACAGCATTCGCTTGATCCAATTCGGTCGTGCACCGCAGCAGGCACGACCGTCAGCCTACCTCAGGGCGACAGCTCCTCAAGCACTCTGCCCTTAGTCTCGATCGCGAACAGCAGCGTAACGAGCCCACCAACCAGTGCAACCGCTGAGAACGCCGCGAAGACGTACCGGATACCCAAGTCGGCAACGATCCAGCCGACCAAGACTGGACCGATCGAAGATCCTGCTCTGAGCCACGCACTACCGAAGCCGGTGCCGACCGCGCGTAGACGTGTCGGATACAGTTCGGCCGAGTACAGATAGAGTGAGAACGCGATGGTCTGCAGAACCGCGTAGCCGGCGGTCGCGAGGATCAGCACCTCGATCGCCGAGGTTGCGCCGAGCCACGACAGGGTCAGGAGCGGCACTGTAGCGAGCAGGAACGCGATCGAGTACCAGGGCTTTCGGCCGACCTTGTCAATCAACAGGGCGCAGATGATCGAGGCAAGCACCCCGACGCTTGAGGTGATCCAGCCATAAGCCAGGCTGGTCTGTAGCGGCAGCTGGAAGACCTGCTTGTACAGCGTGGGCAACCACGTGACCAGGCCGTTGTTGATCATGTAGACGCAAACCCACAAGCCCCAGATCGTGAACGTCCGCTTCAGGTAGATGCCCTTAAAAAGCTCACGCCAGTCGGAGCGGGCGGTCGCCTTGGAATCGAGCGGACGTACCACCGGCTCCCGCAGAACGATGCCGCGCGATGTCGCGTTGTCCTCAAGGAGTTTCACGACAGCATCTGCTTCCGCGAGGCGGCCCTTGGATGCGAGCCAGCGTGGTGATTCAGGCATGAACCAGCGCAGCGGAATGGTCAGCACCGACGGAATCAAGCCGACGATGAACATCGCCTGCCAGCCGTAAATCGGTACCAGGAAGTAGCCCGCCATACCGGCGAACATCAAGCCGATCGGGAAAATCACCTCATATAGCAGAAAGAAACGGCCGCGCTTCTCGGCACCGATGAACTCATTGATGTAGGCGCTTGCCACCGGCACCTCACCGCCGGTACCGACGCCCTGAAGGAAGCGGAAGACCATCATCGATGCGCCGCTCCAGGCGAATAGGCAAGAGACGTCCATAGATACGAACAGCACAATGGTGATGAAGAGAGTTTTCAGGCGACCGATCTTCTCGGCAAGCGATCCGAAGAGAACTGCTCCGAACAGCTGACCGACGTAACCGGCTGAGATGATCATGCCGACCTCGGTCGGCGTAAGCTTCCACTCCGAAACCAGTTGCGGCATCGCGAAAGCGATTGCCAGGACCGTGTAGGCATCGAAGAACGTGGCGATGCCCACGATAACGCGGAGGAGCATCAACCTGGGCGTGACCGGAAGCCGTTCAAGCCGCGCAATCAGCTGGGCATTCCCGACGGCTTGAAATGGAGTGGCGGTAGCCGTGCGCAATACGATGCCATCTGCAGCAAGCGCAGACATGATTCTCCTCCCTGTTGTATTTCGGCGGAGCGGAAGCCGCTCCGCCGTTTGGCCGCGATGCCGCGTGCTACGCTGCGCGAACTTCGCGCGATCGGATATACGGCTGGAGACCGGCGGAGCGCAGCGCGTTCGCGATCTCGACGTCGGCGCCCGGGTCAAGGGGCAGCAATGGAGACCGAACCGTTGCGTGCTCAAGGATTCCGCGCGCGACGAGCCCATGCTTGAGTGCAACGGTTCCTTCCATGTGCGACCCGCGGTGATAGACGGTGCGAGTCACCGGAAGCAGACCGGTCATGGATCGCTCGTGCTTTCGCGTAGTCCTTGGCTTTGCCGGCCGCAATGAGTTCGATGAGCGGCTCAGGTGCAAGACCGCCGTATCCCACCAAGGCGCCGTCCACGTCGAACATCGTGTGCAGCAGATATTCGTCATGGCAGGTAAGAATCTGCAGATTAGGACGCTCACGACGGACGACCGGAATCTCGGTGTCCCACCGGCGCATGTTGCGCACGCCGTTCTTCATGGCGAAAACACCCGGCTGCGCCGCGATATCAAGCTGGGTCTCGAGGTTGTACGTCGCTTTCGTCGCGTCCGGATATTGAAAGAGGATCAGCGGCAAGCCGCTTTCTTGGTAAATTGCACGGTAGCGGTCTTGCGGCGCTCCCTTCTGATAGCCGAACCGCAGCCAGCCATGCGAGGGGTAGACCAGCCCGGCCTCCGCCCCAGCCTTTACGGCCCGCTTTGCCTCCAGCGCGGCTACCTTGGTGCCTTCCAGCGTGATCCCGGCGATGACGGGAATCTTTCCGTCAACTGACTTGACGAAGCTTTCGATGGCCGCAGTCTGCTCGTCAGCAGTGAGAAATGTCCCTTCCCCCGCATGCCCGAGAACGACCAGACCTTTGACGCCTTTGAAGCTGCCGAGCCAGGAGCCGAGCCGTTGGATTGCCGCGTGGTCGACCTCACCCTCTCGGGTGAATGGGGTAACCGGTGCGGGGACGAGACCTCTGAGATCAAGGGCTTCCATGTCATTTTCCTCCGATGCGAAAAAGGGTCGATGGGTGTTGGCGCGGTCGTACGCGGGAACGTTTGCATCACTTGGCGCTACCGCCGTGCCGATCGCATGCGAGGAACTGTACGGGGCGGCCCCCTATACCAGAAGACTCAGATCGCACATTTCAGATATAATGCACCTGTATAGCTGGAGGCGCGATCCGTGGACTACGCCGCGTGGAAGCTCTTCATTGACGCCGCTGAGCTTGGGAGCCTTAGCAAGGTGGCTGTGGCATATGGCACGAGCCAACCGCATATCAGCCGCCAGATCAGCGAACTAGAGCGCGAGTGCGGAGGGCGCCTGTTCCAGCGCACCGGTCGAGGGGTTGTGCTGACCGAGCTCGGGCAGCGAATAGCTCCGAAGGTACGGGCGTGGCTGGCGAGTAGCGATCAGCTTGCAAATGACGTGCGCACTTCGGCCGGCACACCGATTGGCAAGGTACGAATAGGCAGTCTGCCCTCAACTGCGCATCCGTTGGTGAGCACGCTTCATAAGCGACTGAAACAACAGTACCCGCTCATTCAGCTAGCGGTGCGAGAAGGGCAAGGGGCTCAGCTTGAGACGTGGCTGGAGGATGGCAGTGTTGATCTTGCAATCCTTTATCGAACGGGTGGGTCACCGAAGGACGCCGATACTTACCTCGTCGAGACATCAACCTATCTCGTCAGTGCGGCCGGTGATCCACTGACGTCTCGGCCAACGGTACGCTTTTCAGCACTGCACAATCTGCCGCTCGTGCTGTTTTGTCGCCCGAGCAGTTGGCGCAATCACCTCGAACAGATCAGCGCTGAGCGTAGCGTTTCGCTAAATGTTGCTTTGGAGGCCAATTCGCTCAGCTTGCAAACGCATATCGTCTCTGAAGGAGGCATCTACGCCTTGTTGGGACCCTATGCTGTCGCCGCTGCATCGAAGGATTGCCGTCTGCAATCGTCGAAGTTGGTTGATCCAGTCGTAACCCGCCACATTGCCCTCGCGATGTCGCGTCATGGAAACCTCACGCTCGCATGCCGGACCGTGATGCAGATAACGCGAGAAATCGCGAAATCTGGCGCGGCAGGACTACGACGCTCGTAGTTCAGGTCCGCTCTGGTCATGGACAGAAGAAATCCATCGCCTGCACCGCGCCCTTTTTCGAATTTGACGCACGACACCTCGCAATATCCCTGCACACCCTTCCGCTGTTCCCTCTTCCTGCCGACCTTCTAAATTCGCATCGCACACCGCGCTCGCTATTGTATTGCAACATCTGGCTCGCCACATACAAGATCCTCACGACCCGTCGGAACATCAACTTCCTCGTTTAGGAGACTAAGTGCCATGACAGAAAACGTAGTGCGTCACTCTGCCGAAAGGGGCGCCGCATACGCCAAAGACACGTACGCAAAAACACAAGCAGCCGCTGGCGAGACCACGAAGGTCATGCAGCAGGCGTACTCCGTAGCCTCAAAAGGTGCCGCAGATTTCAATCTCCATCTCCTCGACATCGCCCAGACGAATATGAACGCGGCATTCGACTTTGCCCGTCAGCTCGCTCGCGTCACATCGCCGTCAGAGTTTTTCGAGTTGTCGACAGCGCAGGTGCGCAAACAGGTCGAAAGGTTCACCGAACAAACGCGGGATATCACGCAGCTTGCTCAAAAGGTGACCACTGAGGCCTCTCAACCACTCTCCGGCGGGGGTAAGACATTCAGCAGCTGACGGTCACGGTTAGAAACCGGCCTGACTAGGACAAGAAGGCTTACCAATACGCGTCGTTTTCGATTTGCAAAGTCAACGCATTTGGAGCCAGTATCCAAATTGCATCGCAAACAGTAAGTGGCGCGCCCCTGGGAGGAAATCCCCCCGAACGGGTTAAACCCCGAAACCGGCGCGCTCCGCAGAGCCCCCGACCTTCAATCGGGGGCTCTTGCTTCGTTGGAGAGGTAGATAGCTGCGCGCGATCGCAGGCTCTGCCCAAACGGCGGCCATCACGAGCAGCGCGCATTCTGCAATGGCGCTTTTCATTGCTCCTCCGGCTACCTCAGTCCCGTGACCGCATCCAATGCTAAAATCTTTTGCCCTCGCTCGCGGATTAGCAGCTAGCCGGACTGCGTCACAAAGTTTAGTCCGCCCGTGATTCTTCAAGCCACTTCGCTACAAGCTCCGCGATTTGGTCCGAGTTGCGATCCATCATCATCATGTGGCTGTTGCCCTTGATCCCGAGCGCCGGCAGATCGATCCAATCGGCCTTCACACCAGCGCCGGCAAGGGCGGCGTGATAGCGCTGTGAGCCTTTGATGAAATTCTGCCACGACGGGAAATCCTGCAAGTGATCACCGAACACGAACAGGTGAGGAACCGTCTTTAGTTTGGCAACATCGACCTTTTCAGGATCAGGCGCTCCCGATGGCTCGAGGGCCACAAGCGCTTTGATTTTGTCGTGCGCGCGCAACGCTGCGTTGAAGCCAAAGTTTCCGCCCTGACTGTGAACGACGATGACACAAGGACCGACCCGTTCGACGAGCTGATCGTAGGCGGCCTGCGTCGGTGCATCGTTCGTCACCCAACGCGGAACCCCCTGTTTAGCGAATTGGTCGAGCGCCTCGGTCGGAAACTGGCTATCGGGGAACGGCCGGCTATTTGCTGGATTGGGGTCGTATGATCCGGTGGGCCCAAAACGGAACAGCTCCCAGGCCTCCTTTTTGGAGCGGAAGAGCGGTTCGCTCTTGAAGAACTCTGGATAGCGCGCCCACGATGCTCGGCCGCGCTCGACAGCGTCGGACACGTACACGTCATAACCGCGATTCAAGAAGAACATCTGCCAACCGGGCTTACCATCGGGCTTAGTCTCCCAGGTGACGCCGGTGAGGCCCCCGCCGTGCCACATCAGCAGCGGATATCTGAATTTGGGAGAGGCAAGCTTGAAGTATTGCACGTACATCTGTTCGATCTCGAACTGACCATTCGGGTCAACCTTGACAGGCGCCATGCCGGCCGTGAAGCTGACTTCCTTGGTTGGCTGCCCCGACAGCACTGCCTCATGCCCGCCAATGTGAAAACTCCCGATCTCCTTCAGCAAAATATCGGCGCAAGCCGGAACTGAGACTACCGCCGCGAGGATGAGTAGAAGGGCTGAATTGGCGTGCCACATCATATCTGTTTCCTCCCTCTCCAGATTGAGGAGCGTTGCCGATTGTACTGGCACTCAGGACTGCGGCAAACCATGAATCATTCAACTCGCGTTCGGACCTACATATGACATTGCCCAAGGTAAATTCGGAGGGGGCCGGCCCTCAACGCCGGGGACGCGTCGACGAATTGGGGAGCCGCCTCGATGAAAGATGACCTGGCCTCGGGGTTCAAGAATGTTGACCGCGCGGCGGACTTCGCGGTGTTCTCGAATTGCAAGCACATCGCCGACCCCGCCCCGGTGGTTCGCGAGATGGCCCGAGTGTTGCGACCCGAGGGCGTGCTGGTGGCGGACGCTGGGGTCGTCGGTCGGGACGAAGCGAGACGCTGGTCGGACGGCTGCGGGCTGCGCGCTGCCGACGTCGACGGCCGCTTCTTCAACTCGTACACCGGTTTCCTCGTGCGCGGAACGCGGGCGGCGAGCGTCGGTTCGGGGGTCTGATCGCGTCTTGAGCGTCCTGAAGCACGATCTCAAGCCCAGTCAGACCGTCGTCTCAACGCGCACGTTGGAAAAAGCGATCGATTTCCCGCGGTGAGGCAGGAGCAGCGCAGCATCCGACGCGATGTTTGCGATCCTGCATTTGCTTGCGCGTCGGCTTCTACAAGTTAAGCATGACCTCGGTTGTCATTCCCGCCTGGCGAGTTTACCGAGCAACCGTAGCTGCGTGTCTTTGAAGACGGTCTGAACCGGACGCCGCACGCCTCGCCGCCGTGGCGGCCGATTGAACAGGCCGGGCGGACGCAGCAGAAGCGTGAAGCTGCGCCGCACGCGGCCGTCGAATATCACGGGCCACAGCGGTGGGAAGGCGAGCATGGCTTTTGGGGTGTGGACTTGTCGACACGCCACCCTCCGCCACACTGAATCTGTTGGCGAGGTGATCGATGCGTCCTGTCCACAGATTGACGAAGTCCCCGCTTGATATCTTCTCCACACTTTTGAAGGTCTGCTTCCATTGCGGGAAAAGATTTCTCCAAATGCACTTCCTGCACCACTGCTCCCCCTTTAGCACGCCCTCGTCGGTCGCACACATAGACTGCCACGCGACGCGCTCGGGGTGTGTGTAGTGTTCAATCGCGCCTTGGATACCCTGCTGATGCACCATGTATCTCTCGGCGTAATCTGGATAGTGACCAAGCGCCCATCTGAACTTCTCGGCTTGTACCAGAAGCATGTGCGCGGCAGCGCGAGCGTTGTCCCTCGCGTCCCAGATGCTGCCATCGCCGTACTTTTTGAACTCGTCGTCGCTAAGTTGAAAGACCCCTTTGTATGATCCGGTTCTTGCGCGAGGATTGAAGTTACTCTCGACCTTGGCGATGGACATCATCATTGCCAAGTCCAGGCCGTACAAAGATGCCGCCTCGCGGATTTCGTCGCGCGGATCGTCCGTGGTCGAATGCGGTTGATAGAACCGGGCTTCAAGCAAACCACCAAGATACCCGAAAGCATCGAGCGGCATTACCTCCTGAATTGCAACTGCCTGACCCGGAGCCGCTTCCGAAAAAGTAGTTCGTTCCATGGAGTTGGCTTGGCCAAGACTTGCCAATGAGGAAACCGCAATTGCAATCGTGGTCGACAAAGACACCCGTAAAAAAGTAGCAACGACAAACGCAATTGACCGCGAACAAATATTCCGGTGCATGACCCGTCCCCCGGGGAGGCTAATAGAACTGTTCAATTTCGGGGGCCGCAACGGCTTTTCAACGGCTTAAAGCGTCCTCACGCGGTTTATAGTTAATTGTGGCCATCGGGTTACAGTGCCAAACGAAGAGAGGATGCGGGCCGCAGGACTGCCTTTTTTGCGGTCGTTGCGCGGGGGAGATTGGCGAGGACAACCGCATTGTGAATTTGATCCAAATCACAAGAACGCAAGGCCAGAAGCGGTCATCGCCGCATCAGATCACCTTGTCGGCGCCAGAGAGCAAATTCATCGGTACCGTCACACCAATTGCTTTGGCGGTTTCGAGATTGATCGCCAGTTCAAACGTGGTCGGCTGTTTGACCGGTAGCTCGGCGGGCTTGGCGCCCTGGGTGTTCGCCGCCGTGCGCGTGAGAAGCTTGAGATTCTGATCGCGGCCCGTCAGGGATTCTGCTCGACCGTCGCCCCGGCGTGGTATTTGGGCAACACATTTCCGAAAAAGATGATTCCCTGGAGTTTTCTTCCTTGCATGATGAGATGGCGTCACAAAAAACAGCTCATTGCGCGCTTGGCTGTGCGGCATGGCTCAGGTGCAGCCTTGAAGAGGGGGCGAGGAGTGATGAGACCGCGCCGAGTGGCTGTTGTCGCGGTATTGTGCGGAACGGCCGCTCTCGCGGTTTGCGGTGCTGCTGGGCTCGCCGACTTCGCTTCGCCCGATTTCCAGAATACCAGCCGACTGTTGGTCGAAGATCGCCAGGCGATCTCTGTACCCGCCGAGCCCATGGCTTCCCTGCAAGCAACCGCGATGCGGAAGGGTGACGTCGCCGTCGGCGATGTGGCAACCGCCCTCCCTGTCGGTGTGGCGATCGAGGCCGCCTTGCCCGACGCTTCGCCCGTGCTGCCGTCCAAAGCCCCACCCGTGCAGATGGCGGCGGCGAACACGCCTGACCCGGTTCAAAAAGAAGCCAAGGAGCCAGTGAGCTACATCGAAACGCTCGACGAGTGCCCGGTGCCAGAAATCTGCATCGACCGATATCTGTGGTCCCTGTACGAGAGGACACCGAAGGTCGATGCCACAAAGGTGGTGGAGCAGATCAAGGTGACAGTCAAGAAGAACGGCAAAACCCACACGATCACCAAAAAAACTACAAAGTACGTCGAGGGAGATTTCACATGGAAGGATCCGAAGGCGGCGGAAAAAGCCGGCATGTCTGTAAAGGATTACGTAATCGGAGGCATGGACCGGAACTTCAAATTGAAGCTGTATCATGCTCTTCGCGCGCTGGACGATGCGGGGCTTTCGCCAGGCATAACGAGCGGATTCCGGGATGATTATCGCCAATCGATTGCCAGCGGTTTGAAGGCTTCGAGTAACAGCTCATACCACGGTGGAAGTCTCCGCGGCGGCTATGGCCACGGGCTGGCGGCCGATGTCGTGAGCGTAAAGGGCGAGACACGTTCCGAACAATTCAGGGCATCTGAAGACTTGTGGAAGTGGATCGATGCGCACGGCAAAGACTTCGGCGTCGGGCGACCGTATCTCGATAAGGATCCGCCGCATGTTGCGCCGATCGACGGCAAAGAATATGCCGTTAAGCGCGGCGGGGCCAAACCGCAACTCGCGGGATCGGAAGCGAAGAAGAGCCACAGGGTCTCTTTGCGCGACACTCCCAACACAACGGACCGCGCAAAATCGTCGAAGGTGAGAAGCTCGGAAGCCTTACCAACAACGCGTCCCTAGCGGGAGGCCGCAACCCGCGACTAATGTTCCACCTGGAGTCCACGGAACACGTCAGCATCAATGGCGCCTCCCGGATCCGCGTCGCGAGCGCGAGCATGCGGCGAGTACTTCCTTCCCTCGACATCTACGAGAGATGCGGCCGATACCGACGGGTATACGCGGACTGCCCGAGCTACGCGCTGCGTCTAGGGACCGATCGCGCGTTTCACCAGCTCACATGAGGTCTGCTCCACCTCAATCACCTGACATTGCTGGCGCACGTCGGCGTATTCGCGTTCGTGCACATAAGCCGACCTTCGGCTGGAATCGATTGATGCCAAGGAGAGGCGTGCTGTCCACCTGCGGGCGAGAGCTGTGCGTTGTTGCAATTCCGCCATTCGCGGAGGCCAACGTCGCCCTACTCTCTGAAGCGGATTGCCGAGCTCAGGTGACGGGGTTGCTCATCCTGATGGTGGTGGCCTAAACGATGTGCGACCTTGAAGCACCGGCGCGCACGGCACTAGGACGGGTTACTCTTCCGGCAAGCTTCGCTCGCCTCCAGCCGGCGCTCATATCGAACGTTAGCCGCAGAGGGACCTATGAAGCGCACGTGGACGATCATTGGCGTAGCTGACGTGCCCCAGAGCTTCAAGTGGTACCAGTCGCTACTTGGCCTGCCGGAGACGGCTCCTGCCCACGAAGACTTCGGGCAAATCCTCGACTCGGATGGAACGGTATTGCTCTGTCTCCACAAGTGGGGTGCCCACGAGCATCCGTCGTTGACAAGCCCCTACTACGCCAAGCCTGGAAACGGCCTCCTCTTGTTCTTCCGGGTCGACAACTTTGACGTAGCTTTGCCAAGGGCGCGCGCTCTCGTCAGCCGGCTGGAAGAAGAGCCACACGTGAATCCCAGCACTGGAACCGCGGAGTTTTCGCTCCGAGATTTTGACGGGTACTACGTCACCATCAGTGCGCTCAGCAGTCGCTGAGCCGGCGCGAGCAGCAGTCTCAGCACGAGCGCAAACGCCAGCGGCAGCAGCAGCTCTTTGCCGAAATAAAGCGCGATGGACAAACCGAGGAGCCGCCGGCGCAAGCTTCCGTTGCGGAAAGCCTGTCGGCCGGCGGCACGAAAGCGAGTTACTGGCGGTTTACCGGACGCTGGGCCGGGGCCGCGGGGCTTCCGGTGGTGGCCGGAGTCTCTTCGGGCACCCAGGTCATATTGGTACGGTCGTATTTGAAGCCTTTGGCATTCTTCAAGGCATCCTTGGTGGAATTCATCACCAGGTAGGCCTTGTTGTTGTTCTTGTTGGTGACCTGGACGGCGTTGAACGGAACGGCGACGTCCTTCTCGCCAGCGCCGAGGAAGCCGCCGACGCCAACGATCAAGCCACCGACCCTGCCGTCGCGGTCTAGCAGCACGTCCATGATCTCGCCGATCTTGTTGTCGGAGGGATCGTAAACATTCTGCTTATACCAGTGGGTGACCGTCATGGCATTCTGCGGAATGCTGGTGAGTATCTGAGCAGGCGGGCCGGCTTGCGTTTGCGCGCCTTGGGCTGGGCGTTGCTGGGCTTGGGCGCTGCCCGCCGCGAGAGCGAGCACCAAGACAATTGCGGTTGAGGCTATCCTTGCCATCTGGAACTTCTCCTTGGTTGCGGATGAGAGTTTCATCTCCCTCCGAACGAACGCGGAGAGCGGTTGCAGGTTCCATTGAAAGCCGAATACAGCAACAGTCCAGACGGCAGAAAATTACCGGCCGGCGCAGCAGAAAATTACCCGCTTGGATAGTTTTCCAATTTGTGCACATCGGTCAGCGGGCGAAACGGCACCAAGTGTTACCCAAGTGATTTTAGCCAGGGCTTCCTGTGCCGTTTGCTCTGGGGCTCGTAAAGGACGCTCTGCAGATGCCCGCACTTAGTACACTCATAGGCGATCAGCCCGGGCCCCCCATCGCGAGGTTCGATGTACAGAATTTCGATCACGGCGGCCGCGCTGCATTTTTCGCAGGGCGGGACTTCAGCGCGATCGGCTCTCTGTTGGGTTGACACGCCACACCGGACCCCCGAACCCGATGATTATCCGGGTTCTTCCGGGGTTTATACCAATGCCCGACGTTGCGAACTTGTTCCCGCCTTCAGAAGTGAATTGGACTCCACGGATTCAACAAACTAACCAAAACTGGGAGCTAGCAGTTTACCTGAGAAATCGGCTTATCGGGGCGCGACGAGGGTCCGCCAGCCGATTCCATTTTTCTCTCTGCTTCGGCAGCTTGGGAGCAGGCGTCCTTTTGTGAGGGAGCGACGCCGCGAGCAATGACCTCGCGCCCATCTATAACTTCCCAATACCAACCGGGGCCATTTTCCAAAATACGATATTCAATGTTGCTAGGCATGGTCCACTCTCCCTGCATGTACAGGCGGGGAACGTAAGTCGTCTCGACCACCAACGCCTGTATCAAGGGCCCCTTGTCGGTGATGCCATCCTAACGGGAACGCAGGGACCGAGTTCCATCAAATTAGGTTCCCCGCGCAGAAAATCGGGCCAGCACTGCCCGTCCTTCTTATACGCCAAGTCAGCCCTCGTCGATCGCGGCGGGTCATCACAGTAGCGCAAGCTGTGCGAGTAGCTCGTTTAGGTTCCTTGGACCCTGGCGCTACATGTCACGAGGCGGCCGTTCTGCGTGCCGCATTTTCTTGCGAATTTTTAACGTCAACAAGCACGTCGTTTTCCGAGTCCGTGTTGCATAAAACTGTGACAAGCAATTACGAGCGGGGCCGGATAATCTTGAAACCGGCTAGTTATCCTTGTGGCGGAACCTTTGGTTTCGTTTTGCGTTGAGTGTGTGCCTTAACAACATCATGGAGCAAACAATGGGTTTTGGACGAGGATTACTCCTCTGGCTCATCGGAATCCCGCTGCCAATCATCATTCTATTGGCGATATTTATGCATCACTAAAACCGATCACGATGGGTCTAATATTTTTGCTCCTAAGGAGGACGACTTGAGACGCTGTAATCACTGCGGCGGTCAACTCGGTCTAATCGTGCATCGAAAGTGGATGCTGCGGTTTTGCTCGAAGGCATGCAAGAAGGCCCACGAACATAAACTGGAAGCGCAGCGCCGCGCTCAACTTCGACACCTCGCATTCCTTGCCCCTGGGGCGAATGGAATATACGGAGCCAGATAGTCAAGAGGCACAGTGCTCCACTGGTATGTAGCAGTGGGCAGGCCCCTGGCGTCGGACACACCGCGCCGGGGGCTTCTGTGAGTAAGGCGATTAGGCAGCTCGGTACTTCTGAAGGACTTAGGACTGGTATGAATTATGAAAACCTCGCGCATGAGCTGATTGAAACCCGGTGTGGCACTCATTCGCTTGGCTTAATCTACGATTTTCTTCTCGAGGTCTGTAAGGATGCAACTCAGGCGAAAGCCGAGTTTATCAAATTCATGTCGGGCGAACTTCCTGAGTGCTTGTTTGAAGAGGCTCGATTGTGGGTGGCGGAAGAGCAGGAGGCCGATCCTGCACCGCCGAGAGCCGATATTTAGGCCGGCCTTGCTCCGGCCGAATGCCATGTCGAATTTGGGAGGATGATGCCGGAATGACGAATTGGAGGCAGAAATTGTTCCCCCGGGCGTCGAGATTCTGCTGGATTGTTCTAGGACAGAATGCTCGTTACGAATGAGGCGTGGACGGTTTTCTTAGGTATCCGCCTGTTCCGCATCTTTAGCGTTCTTTCGCATCCTTTCTGCAATGCACGTCAGCTCTCACCGGCAGCGAAGCTATTACGCAGTTGGTCATTCGATCAGTCGTCAGCATCATAAGATGCCGCGGTCCGCACACCGAGGCTCCTAGCACAGCCGCTTTCCTGAGCGTTACTCAATTCACCCCGTCCGCGGTGGCGAGCAGCCCTGGCGGGTGAGGCCGAATGCCTTGGTCCTTTGTTGGCTGCGAGAACATTCCGAAGATTGCTCCCCACATCGCCGCGAACATAGGATGGGCATGTTCAATTCCTTCTCTCGAAGCATTAATTCAGATAGAGAATGCAAGTTCCATGTTTACAGGTGAGTTGCAAAACAAAGAACCCAGCGGATTGCTGGGTTCTTCCGGATTCCGGGAATAAGAGTTGAGACGGACAAAACCGTCTCTTTTAGCCACGTGTCAATTTCCCGCTCTGCTTGGTCCTTCGCATAACCATACCGCTGCTGAAGACGACCGGAGAGCTCGGTGCGCTTGCCCTTTACAACCTCTAAGTCGTCGCTCGTGAGCTTTCCCCACTTTTGCTGGACCTTGCCTTTGAGTTCGTTCCAGTTTCCTTCGACGCGATCCCAATTCATTCGAATCACTCCTTTTTGCGTTTGTGATCTTGGGAGATGCAATTAGTCGTTCACTCGTGGAGGCTCATCATGGGAGAATTAACTCGGGGCGAACGTATGCAAATCATGCTCACGGAGAGCGAGCAGGCGGCGCTTGATGATTGGCGCTTCGCCAAACGAATGCCGAGCCGCGCGGCTGCGGTGCGTGAACTCTTGAAACGTGGCCTGGCGGCTGAAGGCTTCGCTACGGCTAAAAATGGCTCCAGATCCAAGGACTATGGCATCGTTGACGCTGCCAAGGGTGGTGCCAAAAAATCGCGCTAGTGTCCCGGTTCCGACGTTCGCATCACTTTTCAGCACGCTCACAAACGAACGTCGGAACCAAAGGGACACTAGCAACTATTTGATTCTAGCGTTATTCGAGGCATGGATTCAGCAGTTGCGTGTCAGTCGCGAGCTTTCTCACAGCATTGGTACACACAGCGTGCGTGACGGCTCACTTGCCGGTCGAGCTGTTACCCGCTGGTTCCCATAGGTGCAAACCCTGCGCCAACCAGGAGCCTGCTTACATCGCGGTCAAGCACGGCCTGTCCATTGAGAACGACGCGGCGAATTTTCTCCGGCGTGCGCAGCACAGCAATGTCATCAAGCGGATTGCCATCGACCACGACGAGGTCGGCGTTCTTGCCTTCATCCAGCGATCCGATGCGATCGTCCAGCTTCAGCAATCGCGCGCTGTCCATGGTAGCCACCCGAATGGCCTCCTGGGGTGAGAGCCCCATCGTTACCAGGTATCCGAGTTCATCGAGATTGCTGCCGTGGCGGGTGAACGGCACCCCGGAATCGGTACCCATCGCCAGAGAGACGCCAGCCCGGTGGGCCGACTTGAAGCCGGACACGTGCGCGTCGATCGCAGACTCCGCCTTTTCGGCAATGTGCGACGGAATACCGGCGGCGACACCGTGCGATACGACATTGCGGACCGCCGCAGACGTGGCGACCAGGACGGTGCCTCGCGCAAGCATCATTTCGATGCCTTCCGCATCGATGAAATAAGCGTGCTCGATCGAATCGACGCCGGCAGAAACCGCTCGCTTGATCCCCTGCGCACCATGGGCATGCGCGTTGGCCGTTTTCCCGGCAGCATGCGCCTCCTCCACCGCGGCCTGCATTTCGGCGACGGTGAATTGCGGATTGCCGATGTCGGTACCTTGCGTCAGAATTCCGCCGCTGGCGATGAGCTTTACATTGTCGGCCCCGGCCTTGATCTCTTCGCGGGCGCCACGCCTGACCGCATCGACGCCGTCGACCTCCCGCCCGATCAGGTGCCAGCCGTGGCCGCCGGTCATGCACAGGGCGCGGCCGCTCAGGATGAGACGCGGCGTAAGGCACAGTCCGTCTTGCGCTGCGCGGCGCAGCGCAAAGTCGATTGCATGCGGCGCGCCGCAATCCCGCACAGTGGTCACGCCGGCGTGCAGCGTATGCAGCGCGTTGATCGAGGCATGCATCAGCCCGACCATCTGGTCCTGCGCCGAAACGATGGGAGTTGGCGCAGGCTCAGCCCGCATGGTGAGGTGGACGTGGCAGTCGATGAAGCCGGGGAGGAGCGTCCGGCCGGCCAGATCGACATGGCGAACGCCGGCTGATGCAAAGCCGCGCTTGGGTTCGCCGGAGCCGACAAGGGCGATCGTGGGGCCCTCGGTGACGAGATAGCCGTTCGCAATGTCGCGGTGGCCGTCGACAATCCTGCCGTTGGCGTAGACGGTCGTTTCCAGGTTCTGCGGCATTGCTATCTTTGCGGTCCGGTCATGTAGCTCGGCAACC
This sequence comes from uncultured Alphaproteobacteria bacterium, assembly GCA_963817135.1. Taxonomy (GTDB): domain Bacteria; phylum Pseudomonadota; class Alphaproteobacteria; order Rhizobiales; family Xanthobacteraceae; genus VAZQ01. The sequence continues at coordinate 103,637 of CAWFNG010000001.1, forward strand.
ACAGGGACAAGCCCGGGATGGCGATCAAAAGGCCCATCACGATCAAATTGATGACGATGATCGGAACGGCGGCGCGGGTGATCTCGCCCATCGATGTAAGCGGCATGATCCCTCGCACGACGTAAAGCAGGATGCCGAACGGGGGCGTGATCTGTGCCAGTTCGACATTCAACAGCATAGCCGTGCAAAACCAGACCGGTTCATAGCCCAGCGCCTTCACGACCGGGATGAATATCGGGATCGTCATCATGATGAGGGGAATGCCGCCGATCGGCCCGCCCAGCAGCAAGGTGACGAAATGCATCAGCACGATGACCCAGATCGGCGGAACCGGCAGGGTGCCTGCCATCACGACGAGTTTCTGCGCCGAGCCGGTATAGGCCAGCAACTGCGTGAACGCCTGCGAGGCGGCAAGGATCGCCAGCACCATCACGGAAATCTTCAGCGTGGAAAACATCGCTTCGCGCGTCGCCGCCCAGCTGAGCCGCCCATAGACCGCCGCCAGCGCAAAGGACGCAAAGGTGCCGAGCGAGGCCGCCTCGGTCGGCGTTGCCACACCGAAGAAAATCACGGCGATCATCACCACGATAAGCACCGTGAGCGGAACGACATATTTGATGGTCAAGACCAGGCGTTCGTTCAAGGCAATCTTTTTCGCGGCATATTTCGGGGCCTGACTTGGATCGATGAGACAGGCGCCAACGATGTAGATCAGGTAGCACAGGGCGAGGACAAAGCCGGGAATCACAATCGCGATCAGCAGTTTGCCGACGGATACGCTGGCGATCACCGCCAGAATGACGCCTAGCGCGCTGTGCGGCATCATGACCGCGAGACCGCCGCTCCCGAGCAGAGGCCCCACGCTCATCTTTTTGCTGTAACCGCGCTCCTGCATCGCGGGGGCCAGGGTGCGCGTGAGCATTGCGGTGGTGCCGATGCTGGCGCCGGACAACGAAGCCAGGATCGTGCCGGAACCGACCGCAAGCAGCGCCAGGCGGCCAGGCACCGAGCCCAACCAGCTGTCGAGGGCATCGATCATCCTGGTGACCAGGCCCGTTCGAAAAAGGATCTCGCCCTGAAGAATGAACATCGTGATCGGCAGCAGGACGAAGACCGACAGGCTGCCATAGACGCTGTCGATCAGAAGCTCGAAGCCGGCGGACCCCATGAAATAGGCGAGGAAAATGACGTTGGTGCCGAAGAAGGCGAAGACGACGGGAACACCAAGCAGGATGAGGACGAAAAACGTCGCCATGAGCGATGCGAACGCGGTGTACCACTCCATGATCTGCTCGAAGACGACCTGCTCTCAGATTTCCCCGCCGCGGTCATTGGAAGGGGTACGCGGCGCCGGTTGCGGCCTGCTTTGCCTGCGCAGAAGCTGGATCAGCCAAAGCAGACTGCCGACGGGGATGATGAGGTAAACGTAGAAAATCGGGACATCGGGCAATTTGAAAAAGTCGTATGCATTTTTCGCGTAGTTGTCCCAGGTTGCCAGGGCGCCGTACCAGGTCAGCAGGGCGCACGTCACGATCGCCAGAACCCAACCTAATCGCTGCGCCGCCCAATTCACCCAGGGCGGCAGCAACGTCACAATAAAGTCATCACTGGTGTGACCGCCCTCGCGCTGCAGCCATGCCACGCCGGTAAACGTAAGATAGACAAGGCTCCACTCATTGAGCGGAGTGATCACGCTGAATGAGAGGTCGAAGAAATATCGGCAGATGATCTCCGCTGAAACGCTGACCACCTGGAAAGCCAGCAGCGCACAGCCGATCCAGGCGCAAGCATCGAGCAGCCAGTCGAAGGCGCGGCCGGCCGCTTGCGGAAGTCGCATGACTTTACACCGCACTAGTGGTCCGATTCCGAAGTTCGCCACCACTTGCGGCACGTTCAGATGCGAACTTCGGAATCTAAGGACCACTAGCAACTCTATGATTTCTAGTGCGGTTTGAATTTGAAGTTCCTAAACGAGCTTGCGGCCAGTTATGATAGGAACTTCAAATTCACCGCACTAGTTGCGGACGATCAAGGATTTGATTCTGCTCATCTGTTCGGGACTGATCTTACTGCTGAGTGCGTCAAAGCGGGCTTCATTTGCCATGTCATGCCACTTCTTGGCCTCTTCGGGCGAAAGGTGGGTAAAAGTCATGCCGGCTTTTTCCAGTTTCGCGCGCTCCGCCGCGATCAGAGCGGCATCGAGCGCGGCCATGTCCTTCTCGTTTTCGATTTGCGCATTCACCAAAATTGCCTGCTGTTTCGGCGTCAAGCTGTTGAACTTCTTCAAGTTGACGAAGATGAACGTGGTATGAGACGGCCAGAAGGCATCGGCGAGCGCGAACTTCGTGACCTCCTGCAATCCCATGTCGTAAACGAAAATCGGATACGGTGCGGCGCCCACGATGCCCCGCTCAAGCGCGCCATAAATTTCGGAGATGTTCATTCCGATCGGAATGGCTCCGACTTTCTTGAACAACGGATCGTAGCCCGAGTGCGAGCGGATCTTGACATTCTTGAAGTCCGCAAGCGTACGAATCGGCTGCTTGGAGAAAATATAGAAACCCGACTGCGTCGCGGTTCGGCCAATGACCTTCACGTTGATCTTCTCGTGCGCCTTGTCGAGCAAATCGAGATAGCCGTTGCTCCGCTCTTCACCCGGCGTAATGTCGGACAGGCCCGACGTATCGATTTCCGGAACCAGCGGCGTGTGCACCGAGAAAGTCATGACCAGGTCGACCAGCCCCTTGCTCAAGGCGTTGATCTGATCGCTGACCGGAAAAACCTCCGGGCCGCCGAGCAACTCGACCCGAATTTCGCCTGTGCCCTCCGTGTTGACCCGGTCTACCCACTTTCTGAAAATCACCATGCTGTCTTCGACTTTCGACAGCGGAGCATAGGTAATGGCCTTGAGCACCGTTTGCGCCCTGGACGCAACCGGCGACATTGCACAGGCCAGCGATAGGAAGCCGATCGCAAGGAGTTTCGCCAGGTCAGAGCGCATGTTCATACCTCTCGTTGTGAGGAGTTCATCCCTGCATATCGAATGCGAGCCCGACATTGGCCGCGCAGGCGCGGCGGTAGATTTCCCACCCGACCACGACGTCGGTGCTGGCGATCCCGCATACCGCGATCATGGTCCGATCCGATGTCGCGGCGCGCGGCAACTTTCCCACAACAATATCCTGGGTTCGCACGGGCGGCTTGAGCCCGAATGACGCACTTTTACGTCTGGCCTGGACTTGGGCAGAAAAATGCGCCGGGTTGTCGGCCGCTACCCGATCGGCTGCCGCCAGCACATCGTCCTGCCACGAGTTCAAGAGATCGAGCGGGATCAGCAGCGTTCCCGGGGTAAAGGCCTCCCCCGTCACCGGCTTGACTTCTCCGGGAGGGATGGAGGTAACCACGATGTCCATATTCCGGACCGCCTGGCGCGGATCGTCAACGGGTGTGATTTTCCAATTTCCTTCCGCAGACATCTTCGCGCAGAACTCTTCCCGCGAGCGGCGCGAGCGCGACGAAACGTACACCCGTGCTATCGACGGAAAGACGGCACTCATCACCCGCAGCGACCAAAGCCCAAGCCCGCCACATCCTATGAGACCCAGGGTTGCCGGCGGCCGCGGCGCGAGATGCTTCGCCGCAACAGCGGCACAAGCGGCGGTACGCACAAACGTGATGAGCATTCCTTCCATGATGCAGCATGGCAGGCCATGCTCCGGATCGTTGAGGATGATGATGCCGGTCGAATCCGGCAGCCCGCGGTTGAAATTGCCGGGAAAATAGGAGACCCACTTCATCCCGAGCGCGCGGACATCGCCCACCCAGGCCGGCATGGCATGGAGAAAGCTGTTGGGGCGTCCCGGGTGCACGCCGATCTTGGTGGGCACTTCGACTTTTCCTTGCGCATCGAGCCGGTACGCCTGTTCAATCAACGCGACGATCTCCGGCAGCGTCGGGACAACTGCACGCACGTTCTTCTCGTTAAGCAGCCGGATTGCCATCGACTTGTCCCGGTCAGTTGACGATATGCAGTCGCCATTCCGATCCCGCGGAGAGGACCTCGCACCCCCCCGAACGGATGACGACATGCTCCTCAGGATTGAGCAGGCCATCTATGCTTTCTATTTTCGGCTCCGGTGTCAGCGCCATGCCAGGCTCAAGGATGGTGTCATCGGTCGCCGATATCGATGGCGGTTCGTTTTCCAGTCCGATACCGTGACCGATACGCTTGGATGGATGATCCGAATAGTTTCGCCACTCCGGGTGCTGAGCCAGACGCCGCTGGGAATATTCGAACAGCTCGCGCACGGGAACTCCGGGCTGCATGCGGTCGATGATTTCGTTGAGGATAGCCCACATGCCATCGTGCTCGGACTGCTGGCGCGGCGAAGGCGGCCCGAATACCGCCCGCCGGGCGAAATCCATCTTGTAGCCGCAATAGCTGCAGCCTCCGTCGATATAGAGCACGTCACCCTTCTGGAATGTGCGATCGGGCCCGGTTGCGCCGAGAACCATCGGCGGCTCGGAGGTCATGTCGGCGCCGCCTTCGATATAATATTGCAGCACATTCCGCTGAACGGTGGAACCAGCAATGCCCGGACGCAGGTCCTCGAACGCTCGCCGCCAGGCTGATGCGCCGATCTCGCAGGCCTTGCGCATGCAATCGATTTCCCACTCCGACTTGATCAGTCGGCAGCCCCACACGATCGGCCCGGAGTCCAGCAGCTGAGCTTTCGGCACCTGCACTTTCAGCAGTTCAAGATCGACTACAGCAATGCCGAGCCAGGTTTCCCGTCCAAGCTCGATGCCGATCTTTCCCGCATCGAGCCCGCGTTCCTTCAGAATGCCGGCAATCCCCCAATCGACGCGCGGCTCCCTGGTGAAGGGCACTTCCGGATATATGCGGCGATCCGTGACCCACGACGGGAATGGCTGCTTGTAGAGCCGGGCAAACATCTCCGGCCCCGACCACGTGATCAGCGCGGGCTCTCCTTCGAGCGGCAACACGAAGATCGAGGGACGCGAGCGCATCCAGGACGCAACCTTGTGCCCGGTGAAATACGAGTAGTGCATGGTGTCAGTGACGATGAGCCCATCCATGCCGTGATCGCGCAGGAGCAATCGTGCGCGTTTGACGCGATTCGCATACTCATCGGGTGGCATCGCTGGCATGACCGGACGTTTTACTCGCAACTACTGTAGTGACTAGACCGCGGTGCGCCATTGCGCCCAGCTGTTGGTTCGGCCATAGACCGCGTCGAAAAAGTCTTTTTGAATGGCCGCGGTCAGAGGGCCGCGCCGTCCGTCTCCGATCCTGCGGTTATCGACTTCTACCAGCGGGGTCACTTCGGCGCCGGTGCCGGCAAAAAAAGCCTCGTCGGCGGTAAGCATGTAGTCGCGGGAAAACAGTTCTTCGCGCACCTCGATGTCGCGCGCCCGCGCCAGGCGAATGACGGCGTCGCGGGTGATGCCGTCGAGCAGATAGGTCAGCGGCGGCGTAACCAGGGCCCCGTCGCGCACCAGGAAAATGTGCTCCACCGAGCCTTCGGCGACATGACCGTTGGTGTCGAGCAGGATTGCTTCGTCGTATCCGTCGCGCCGGGCCTCGGTCCGCGCCATCTGGAACAGCATGTAGTTTCCGCACGCCTTGGCTTTGGACATGTTCGTGTTGATGTGCTGACGAACGTAGCTGGAAACCTTGGCGCGGCTGCCATTCTCCAAAGCGCCGGGTCCGACGTACTCGCCCCATTGCCAGACCGCGATCGCGACGTTGATCTTGCATTCCTCATAGGCAAGGCCCATGCCGCCATACCCGATATAGGCGATGGGACGGATGTAACATTGCTCGAATCTGTTGGCCTGGATGATCTTGCGGGTCGCCGCGGTCAACTGCTCGACGCTGTAGGGAACTTCAAATCCAAGAATTTTGGCCGAGCGGTGCAGCCGAAGGAGATGCTCCTTCAACCTGAAGACCGCGGCGCCGGATTGCGTCTTGTAGCAGCGGATGCCTTCGAAAACGCCGAAGCCGTATTGCAGCGTATTGCTGACAAGATGGACATGCGCATCGCGCCAATCGACGATCTCCCCGTCCATCCAGATCTTTTCTGCATTTTCCAAGCCTGCTGGTCTCCGTCGCTTCTCTGCACAAGGAGGAATGTGACCGTGAATGCCGCTCTTGACAAGCCTGGAAAATCTTTTCGAACATTCGAATGGATCACGTAAAAAGCCGAGCCGCTTTTATAGCGTCTCGGCTAGCAACATCCCATTTCGGAGTGCCGATGTTTTTGCGGGGCGCAAATACTGGCGCAGGTTCAATCTAGAAACCTCGCTCAAAGCAATTATTGTGATGGCAGCGCATATCAAAGGACCGTTGTACTACGAGCAGATGGGACGCATTGGACCGGTCATGGCTTTCGTACATCCGAATCCGATGGACCAGTCCTGCTGGATTTATCAGATGGCGCACCTGTCTACATGGTACCGCTGCATCGCCATCGATCTGCCGGGCTATGGTCGTTCGCCGAAAGCCGAACGCGGCTTGACCATGAATGATATGGCCGAGGCCTGTTGGGAAGCGATCAATGAGAAACTGTCCGACGAATGGACCATTCTGGTGGGGTGTTCCGCGGGTTCCGCGATCGTGCCCTACATGCACCTCCAGCGACCGCAACGCGCACGGGCGCTGGTGCTCTCGGGTACGGGGTTTACGCCAGCGAAAGAATTCGCTGCGCGACGGATCAAGGCTTACACCGAGCGGGGAATTGACTATCGTTGGGGCTACACATTCGAGGATCTCAGCCCGGCTTTTCGGGCAACCCCCATGGCGCATTTCTTCGCGGACATGTTCACAGAGCGCAACGCGCACGCCGATCTGCAATCGATACTGCATCTGTTCGAGGCGCTCGCCGAACCCGACGCCGAAGATCAGCATCGCACCCCTTCGCCGACAAGTGAATGATATTCAGTTTGGCGCCCTGAGCAATTCGGAATTCCGCCACCTCGTCGGACTCATCTATCGGCTGATCGATAATGGCGACAAGGCGCTTTCGTTGCTTAATTATCTCAAAGAAAATCGGCCAATCTCAGCAGCTGAGTAGGTCTGACCCCGCGGACGGAAGCTAGGTCATATTAGCGGAGCGGTATATGCAAGCGATCCCGGCTGAGATGGCGGTGATAGAAATATCGACTCCGGGCGGGCCTGAAGTCTTGGCGACCCGACGGAGACCGGTTCCCTCGCCGGGCCCGGGCGAGGTGTTGATCCGCGTGCAAGCTGCAGGTGTGAATGGTCCCGACATAGTGCAGCGCAAAGGGCTCTACCCCGCTCCGGCGGGAGCGTCTGATCTACTTGGCCTTGAGGTATCCGGGGAAATCGTGCGCCTTGGCGATGGCGCTTCCCGCTGGAAGGTCGGTGACACGGTCATTGCTCTCACTAATGGCGGCGGATATGCGGAATATTGTGTGGCTGATGCCCGACACTGCCTGCCTGTTCCACGCGGAGTTCTCACTTCGAGATGCAGCCGGTCTCCCAGAAACGTTCTTCACCGTCTGGAGCAACATTTTCGATGGAGCGGGATTGCGCGCGGGAGAAACGCTTCTCGTCCATGGGGGCGCCGGAGGTATCGGCAGCACGGCGATTCAACTTGCGAAGGCCTTCGGTGCCAAGGTGTTCACCACCGACAGCCCGGCAGAGCGATGCGCGTTCTGCAGAGAAGTCGGCGCTGATCGTGTGATTGACTACCGGGTGGAAGACTTTGTCGAGGTGGTGCGTAGCGAGGTCGGAGGAGCCAATGTCATCCTCGACATCATCGGAGGCCCATACGTTGAAAAGAACATTAAGGCTGCGTCACCGGATGGCCGCATCGTGCAACTCGCGTTCAATCTTGGCTCCAAGGTCGAGATCAATCTGATGCCGATCATGTTAAAGCGATTGATTTACACCGGATCGACGCTGCGCACTCGGCCATCCGACTACAAGGCGCGAATTGCGGCGTCGCTCGAGGCCAAGGTCTGGCCCATCATCGAAGAAGGGAAAATCCGAATTGAAAGTAAACACATTCTTCCACTTGCGAAAGCGTCTGACGCGCACGCGCTTATGGAGGGGGCGGGCCACACAGGAAAGATACTTCTCCAAACAGAAGATGGGGGCCGCGCATGAGCGTCACTTCAACGCTTCCGTTGCAAGGAATTCGGGTTCTTGAACTTGGTCATATCGTGGCCGGCCCGGTCACGGCGATGATCCTTGCCGAACTTGGCGCGGATGTCATCAAGGTAGAACGCCCCGGCGCTGGGGACCAGGCTCGTTACAGCCGCGGCAACCAGGGCTATTTCCTCGCTTTTAATTCATGCAAGCGTAGCGTCACAATCGATCTGAAAAACGAAGACGGAAAAGCGGCATTTCTAAAACTCGTCAAGACCGCTGACGTTGTAATTGATAACTATGGCCCCGGTGTGCTCGAACGGCTCGGTCTCACCTACGAGGATCTGACGAAGTTCAATCCCAGGATTGTAACCTGCGGCATTCGCGGTTTTCTGCCTGGACCGTATGGAGGCCGCAACCTGCTGGACGAGCCTGCACAGATGATGGGTGGCCTTGCCTATATGACGGGTCCGCCAGGCATGCCATTGCGTGCAGGCGCCTCAGTGATCGACATCACTGGCGCGATGTTCTCTGTCATCGGCATTCTTTCGGCTCTGCTCCGACGAGAACGAACCGGCTCCGGCGATAATATCAACACCGGCCTGTTCGAGTTTGTTGTTTTCGTTGTGTCACAGCACATTGCCAAGGCCGGCATCTCAGGGGAGGTGCCGCCGCCTATGACTGAACGCGGCGCGGGCAAGGACCTCGGATGGGGTATCTACAAGGTGTTCGAAACCAAAGACAGGCGCCATGTTTTCATTGGCGTGACCAGCGATAGCCAGTGGCGTTCGTTTTGCGAGGAGTTCGCTCTCGATGACCTTTGGGCAGAGCCGGCGCTGCGATCAAATGCCGGCCGCCGAGCGGAGTATGAGCGGCTGACCGAACAAACGGAAGTACTCGTCCGGACAATGGACTGGCACGAGATCATTGAGCGTTTGGAGCGCGCAAACATTCCGCACGCTCCTGTCAACACGCCCGCCGATTTGTTTACCCACCCGCATCTGCTTGCACGCAAGCACTTGACGCGCCTTGAGGCACCCGACGGCTCTTCAGCGCCCATTCCTGGCTTGCCTATCGAGTTCAGCAACGCCGGCAGGCAAAGGTTGAGCAATCCGCCAAAGCTAGGTGAGCACAGCCGAGAGATCCTCTCTGAGCTTGGATATAGCGCGGATGAGATCGATCGTCTTACGCGCGTTTCAGGTCCTGAACTGGCAGCCTAGCTGCAGCCTTTTGTCGGATCTGCCTCGACCAGTTTCGCTGCTGCAGCCGGGCCCAGACGTCGGGCCAAAACAAGGAGAACAGGATGCAGGATGTTTCCAAGGTTCCCTCAGTGGAAGCGGTGGATCGCCAGATCGATGTCTGGGTGGAGGCGACGAAAAAGCTCACCGGCAAAATCGTCGAAGAGCGCAAGCCCTGGATAGAAAATATCAACGAGGAGAACATTCGTCATTTCGCGCAGGGAACGGACGATCAAAACCCGCTTTGGCTTGATGCCACCATTGCCGGGAAAACCAAGTGGGCCGGTATCATTGCGCCGCCTTCGATGATTTTTGCGAACCGCTATCCCATCCTGCACGGTGCGCCGATGGCAGCCCCTCTCGCATCGCTCATTGGCGGGGTGGAGGCCGAGTTCTTCCAGCCCCTTCGTCCCGGCGACCGCCTGACCTCGGCACCAGTCCAGAAGGAGTTTTATGAGAAGCGGAACAAGGAAGGTCGGCGGCTGAACTTCGTCATATCAGAGGTGACATACCGGAATCAGAAAGATGAGGTCGCCGCCATAGCACGCGGAACCATGATCATGGCGACGCAAGTAGGCTTGCAGACCATGATGGAACACACACCGCCGCGCTACACGGATGCAGACCTCAAACGCCTGGAGAGCGCCTGGCGCAACGAGTATCGTCGCGGGACCAGCACGCTTTACATTCAAGACGTGGAGGTCGGCTCCTCCATTCCTGAGATTGTGCGTGGTCCCTTCACCATCGGTGATCTGGTTGCTTGGAATGCTGCGATCGGTCCGTCCTACAAGGCGGGCAGCTGGGGTTACCTCGAGCTGACGAAGGCAATGCATACGGCGATGTTCAATCCCGTTACGAATTTTCCAGTGAAATATTCGCAGCAACACGAAGACTTCCACATGGCAGCTGGCCGCGGCATGCCCGCTCCGTTCGACAATGGTGTGATGCGGTTTGCCTGGACCGCGCCGCTCATCACCAATTGGATAGGGTTCGATGGATGGTTGCGCAGACTTAACGTCCAGGTCCGCCGGCCCGGCCTCTATGGAGACCTCACCACCTATTCGGCTCAGGTGACTGAAAAGGACGAGGCTACAGGCATTGTAAAACTGAAAATTTCAGGGCGACGGCAAGACGGATTGGAAACAACCGGCGGCGAAGGAGAGGTTGTTCTGCCGCGTAAATGAGGCGATTGGGCGCTGGGCCCTGATTGGACCTTTCAGGGCGGCGTTGAATTTTGCTCAGTTTCGCGGCAAAAATACTGCACGCAGAGTATCGACGTCGGAGGGGCAATGCCCTCGCCCGCGCAAGTCTTGTCGCGCATCGTCTTGTGGCGCATCGTCTTGTCGCGCATCGTCCTGTGGCGGACCGTCCTGTTCCTCGCTTGCCTGGTCGCAACCACCACCGGTAATGCCGCTCCGTACAGCGTCGAGGGAGTGACGCTTGGGGAGCGAATTGCCTTCGACAGCGCGAATTATCGGACCTACAGCTGTAAGCCGAGCGAGGATTTCGCCGGCGTGACCCGCTGTGCGCGAACCCAGCGACGCGGCGCGGCGAACGTGGACAGCATCATTCTGCACACGGCAGACGCCACCGCACTCTCACTCTCCGCCAAAGCCGCGCCGGTGCCGCTCAACAGGAGTGTCGTCGAGAAAGAGATCGAGGACCTCTCGCGCGAGATCAAGGAAAGACCCGCGAGCGTGACCTGGTTTGCGCCGCAGCAGGGTGCGCCCACGTCTGTTCTGGCGGTATGGGGCAGCGTCAAGATCGAGGAGCTCGGCTGGAGTGCCATGCAAGCCGTTGAAGCAGGCGAAGGCCGGCGTTTCGGCGTGCTTGTCAATTCGCTGGGCGACCTAAAGCGCTCGGCGCGGGAAGGGGTACCGGTCTATCGCGTGGTCGGCGGGCCCGGCTACATCTACGCGGCGAGCTTCGAGGCCAACGGGCGCGGGCAAAAATCCTCGCTCGCGATCGATGGCGCGCAGCTCGCGATCCGGCAGTTCGAGCTTGCGCTGGAAGCGGTGCTGCGCAAGGACCAGACCCTGCCGGCAAACGATGATCAGCTGTGGCCGGAAGTGGCCAAGCTCACCCGGCGGCTTTCGCTCGATACCTCGCCGCAGACGGCGAACGCAGCGCTCGACAGAATGTTCGAGAAATTTCCGTCGAAGAAGCTCCATTCCCATGTCTGGTCGCTCCTTCCGGGCGGCGCCATCGAGCACATGGCGATGCATCAGTACGGGGTAATCGACATCTACGGCCCGGATACGGAGCATCCAGATATCCGCAAGAGCATCCAGGAGTTCCTCGCCGCCAACCCGCGCGAGCGGTATGTGGAATTCCTGCATTATGCGATCGGCGACTTCGACAAGGCGCTGCAAGCCAACCCGAACTCGAGCATCAACGACGTCTTTCACTACGCGAGCGGGCATCGCATCCTTGACTCGCTGCTGGCGGATGCAATGACCCGCGTGAAGCCGCGCATTGGCACCGTCGATTATCTGCCGAGCGGGGTGAACGCCGTGCTGGCCTTCCTCAACGAGCGGCCGGAACTCTATGACAACCAGCCGCTCGGCAAGGTCATCTCCAACTTTGACGCACGCGCCGCGGCCGCGAGCGAGCACTTCAAGTTTGTGCTGGGCGATACCACCCGCCGCCACGCCGACGACGCAGCCTATATGCTTGGCTGGCTCGCGCTGGCGCAAGGCAAGCCGAAGGAGGCGCTTGCCTATCTCGCCCAGGCGATGGTCGTCGGCAATGCCGAGGAAGACTACAAGCGCCCCGCGGCATTGAAGGAGGCGGTGCGGATACTCGAACTGTATCCGGCGCGCGAGCAGGCGGAGATGGTCGGCAACAATCCGGTCTTTGCCCAGCAGCCGGCGCTCTGGTACGTGGCTGCCCGCTCCGCCTACCGCGAATTCGATTACTCCTTTGCCAAGACCACGGCCGAGCGGGCGCTCAAGGCAATGGGCATCCCGCTCGAGCGCCTGCCGGTAACCACCGATCCCAAAAGAATCGAGCCGGCGCTGCAGCGGATCAACCCGAAGCTCGTCGATGTGAACCTCGACGAGATCCCGTACCTGATCGAAGCGTCCAGGGAGATGATGGAGTATGCGGATTACCTCAAGTCGCTTGCATCCCATCGTCCCGAGGACGCTGTCCGCAAGGCGCGCGCCGTCATCACGAAATATTCGATGCTCGTCGAGGCTCCGGCGGACGCTGCGCAACGGCGTGCGCCGACGGCTCTCGCACATCGCGACCTGCGCCAGGCGCTGCATCTCATCGGCATGACGTTCGATGTCGCGCCGAAAACCGCGGAGCGCACGGCGTTGCGCGAATGGCTGCATTACCGCAAGATTCGCATCCTTGCCGTTTACGCTCCGGCTACCGTCGCCGACGCAGTCGCCGCAATGGAGCAGGAAATGCCGGCGTCACAGTTGTTGGATGATGCGCTGGCGGAACAGCTGTATGCGGAAGGGATAATGCTGAAGGACCTTCCTGCCGCGCAAAAGACATTCCAGAAACTCATCCAAACCTACCCGCGCGGCAATGCGGTCGATAACGCCTATAGCTGGATGGCGATCGTCTACCGCTGCCAGGGACGGCTGCAGGAGGCGCAGATGACGAACCAGGAAATCATCCGGCGCTTTCCGCTCACCCGGCACGCCACCTATGCGCGCAAGCGCATGGCCGATCCGCGACAGGAGGCGTGCGGATTGTGACCCTGTCTTTGCGAGGCAGCCGTGGCGCAAAACGAAATCACTGCGCCAGCGTGCGGGCGACGCGAAAACCGATTGTGTCACGGCCCTCGTCGAAATTGAACCAGTCGCGGGCGGCCGAGCGCAAGCTGCGCGGCCGATCGATCCATGATCCCCCGCGGATCACGCGGCCGCGGCACGTCTCGGAAACCCACGCGCCGCCGTCGCCCGGCGCGCCCTTGTAGGTGTCGTGATTGCAGTCCTCGACCCACTCGGCGACGTTGCCGTACATGTCATAAAGTCCGAACACGTTGGGCTTTTTGCCGCCGACAGCCTGCGGCTGCTGGTCGGAATTGGCGAAGTACCAGCCGTAATCGCCAAGCGGCGCTTCGTCGTTGCCGAAGAAATATTGCGTCGATGTGTTTGCCCGCGCCGCATATTCCCATTCGGCTTCGCTCAGCAGCCGATAGGGTCGCCCGGTCACGCGCGAAAGCCATGCCACATAACGTTGGGCGTCCTCCCAGCTGACATTGATCGCCGGCTGGCGATCGCGCCCCCAGCCGCCGCTGCCGATGTTCCCGTTGCAGTCGCCGTGGGTTGCGCAGGCATCCCACTGGGAAAACGTCAATTCGTGAATTGCGACCGCAAACGGCCGCGCAATGGTGACACGGTGCTGCGGCTGTTCGGTATTGGCACCCTGGCCTGGCAGCGAGCCCATCAAGAAAGTGCCTGCGGGAACGACCACCATTTCCGGACAGTCCGTGCATTCCTTGAAAGGAAAATCCATCGGCTTTCGCGCGCGCTCCGCCTCCGCGCTGAGCACCTGGCCGCGCACGTGACGCAACCAATAGGCCTGCTGTGCCAGCCAGGGCTGCTGCCACCACGCGACCAGCACGGCAACGACCGCGAATAGCGCGGCGATACCGCCGCGCAGATAGGCGCGACGGCGTGCCGACTGCAATGCGTGGCAGGCTGCAAGGTACTCCCGAGGCGCGCCGTTCAGGCGCGCCCCGAAATCCGCACGGGCGGCGATTTTTTCCGCGGCGGCAAGCCGCGCGCCGCGGTGATCGAGCCAATCCTCCTGCTTTGCGTTGCGCTTCCATTCGGCCGCCGCCCGCTCGATATCCTCGGCCAGTTTGAAATTGCCCGCCTCGGCTTCGAGCCAGCCGCGCAGCGGTGCCCATTGCCGCAGCAGGCTTTCGTGCGCCACCTCGATGACGTCGATCCCGGCCTTTCGATCGGCAACGAGCAGCCGCGCGCGGATGAGGCGTCTGACAAGGTTGCGTGAGCCTTGCGGAATTTCCTCGAGCCGCGCCACGCGCCTGGTCCAGCTGCCGCTCTGCGGATCGACCCGCGCGAGCCAGGGAATGAAGGCCATCCGAATGAGCACGAGTTGCGCCGCCTCGCCGGCGGGAATCGACGGCTCCTCGTCAGGCCGCGCCCGGGCTGCCGCCACTGCCCGGTTGATCGCTCCGCCGACGCCGCCCATCAACTCATAGTCCGCAAGGGTGATGCTCCCGGCAGCGCTGAAGTCCTGATAGAGCTGCGACAGGGTGAAGGCGAGAAGCGGCAGCGCATCCGCACCGCTGGTATCGTTGACCAGCTGCGCCGTAAGCGCAGGGTCGATGGTCAATCGCTGGCCGCGGCGGGCAAGGACCTCGATCGGCTTCAAGATGATGTCGCCATAGGAGGTCGCGGCCAGCGCCGGCAGCAGCAGGCTCTCGGGCGGTTCGAGCTGCAATTCCGCGATGGCGGAAAACATGCGATCGACGGCCTCCGCGCGAATCGCCATCAACAAATAGACGTCGACACCGCGCGGCGGGCTTGCCAGCAGATTGGCGAGGAGAGACAGAAACCGCGCGCTCTCTTCGCCGTCGTCGCGCTCGAGCAGCTCTTCGGCCTGGTCGACAGCGATGACGAGCGCCGGCGCGCGTGCGTTCTTGTCGCCGATGCGCCGTGCCTTGCGCGCCTGGGCGGCGATCTTCTGCATGAGGCGCACGAATCCCCGCTGTGCACGCGCTTCATCCTGCGCGCTCAGGATCGCGTGCACTCTGCCGGGAGCGACGGGGAAACGCGGGCGGGAAACAAGTTGCGCGAGCTTTCGACCGAGCCCATCCGGCCCGGTCAGGATGCCTCTTGCGGCGCGCACAATCGCAATCGGCGCGAAATCGGGGTCGCGGTTGAGGCGTGGCCAAAGGCCTGCCCGCATGTACGAGGACTTGCCGGCTCCCGAGGGTCCATGGATGAGCAGAAATCGCGGGCGGCCGTCGCGGCGCAAGACCCGAAGCTTGTCCAGGCCACGCAGAATGTCGGCGTCGCGGCCAAAGAAAATGCCGGCATCGTCCTCGGTGAATGCGGCAAGCCCCGGGAACGGATCGGCATTGGGCTTGTCCTCGGGCGGCCAGGCAAAGTGATCGGGGGTAATGCCGCGCCGGACCAGATAGTCTTTGACCTTGGCAAGCGCCTCGCCGTTGAAACGAAGCACCTGCTGCTCGCCGCGATACTTCACCTTCTCCACGTGCGTGAGCGGCGAGGCGGAAAGGTCAACGATCTGCCGCTCGCGATAGGAGCCGAGCCGGCTGTCGTCGAGATTGAGGTCGCGCAGCAGCACGACAATGATCTCCTTGCCGTAGTCCTCCGCCTTGCGCACTTCGGCGAGGCATTCCGGAGATGACAGCGCCTCGGGCGAAGCGAGCAGGATCACCGCCTCGCAGCGGGCATTGGCGCGCCGCAGCGCCTCTTTCCATCGTTCGCCGGCGCCGATGTCTTCCAGGTCGAGGAAGACATCCTCAGGCGGCCAGCCGTTGCTGCCGAGCCACTGCTTGAAGGCGGCGGCCGCGACATTGTCGTTGCTTGAATGACTGATGAAGAGGCGGGACACAGCGCTTTACACCGGCGATACGCGGTCCGAGTGTAACAACTGCGCGTCCCCAGTGGCAAAAAATCAGTTGTCGCGGCCCTGCGTTCCCAGCGGGAACCGGCCGGCGTGGAGCGCCTTCCTCGAATGGGATCGACTCATTCCCGAGTTTATTCCCGGGAATGCGCGCCGGGTTGCCGAATTGTCGTTCAGGTCTTCTCGACCAAGCCACCACGCCGTTGCAGGGATAGGTCGCCGCAATGTGAACTGCGCATTCGCGGAGCAAACAAAAAATTGAATGGCGCGAACCCGGTTCGAACCAACCCCGCGGAAATAAATCTTCCCAGTGCGCGATCTAGCACACGCAAGCCACTTCCGGCTTCAACAGGAGAAATCACGATGTTGAACAAGATCACTCTGGCTTTCGCATTGGCGGTCACGGCCATCACGATGAGCGTTCCAGCTTCGGCTGGCCCTTACGATCCCGTGCCGTATTGCTCGGCATGTGGCTGGGCTGATCACAATTGACGTAATCATCGTAAGCGATGGAAATCGAAGGGCGAACCCTAATGGTTCGCCCTTTCGTTCGACTGTTCTTCTGAGTCGTGCCCGCGCACAGGAGCGGTGATTCCAGAAGGTCAAAATTCCTTCAAGTCCTTGGCAATGAGCACTGGGCCGGAAAAGTGCTTCTTCACTTCGTCCGCCCAGGTCGAGTAATCATCGTCTGCTTTCCATGTCAGATGGCTCAAGAGCACCGTCTTTACACCGGCGCGCGCGGCTATTTTCCCAACGTCGTCCGTACTGAGATGCCCTTCGGCCATTTGTCGCTTGATGCGCACTTGTTCCTCGGGTGTCATGACTTGCCATTGTCCGGACCTGATCAGGTCCTGCATCCGCTGCTCAATGGAATTTGCTTCCGACACAAACAGATCGGCGCCATTAGCGAGCTCGACAAGCGCGTCGAAGGGACCGGTATCACTTGTGAAAACGATTACGCGGCCCGGGGTATCGAAGCGATAGGAATAGGATTTGTGCTTGCCCGCAGCAGGCCCTTTGTGGAAGGCGAAATGGGTATTTTCGATTGCCGTCACCTTGATGTTGGCATCCTGGTAAATCACTCCGGCGCCGACGTCGTGGCCGAAGAACAACTGCTCGATCGGTATCGTGCGGCCTCCGTCGGCAATTCGGATCTCGGCGCTGATGGTGAAATATTGCACCGCAGCCTTGACCAGTTCTTCCGTCCTGGGCGGACCATAGACGTTAATGGGCCTGGTGCGCTGGTTGTCCCATGCGGCAGACATCAGCGTACCCAGGCCCGCAGTGTGGTCATCATGATGGTGCGTGATGAAAATAATGCCCACGTCTCTAACATTGAACCCAGCCTTGGCGATGCGGCGCGTGACACCATCGCCGGCATCGACAACATAAAGCGTGTCATTGACGATCAGCAGATTTGAGAATTGTGCGCGGTGGGGTCTTGGTGGCGGGCCGGCCACTGTTCCAAGCGTAATCAGACGCGTGCCCACCTTGGGCTGTTGGGCATTTGTTTGCGCCACGTTCTCGTACGCTGCGGCGCCGATCAGGAATACGACGCAGCCTGAAATCAGAAACGGCCAAATCTTTTGCATCGGTCTTCCTCGTGCGTCCGCTCCGCAGTTAAACGGGACTCTTCAGCGAAAAAACGCGCCACCGCAGTTACACGGCGCGGTTGCGAATCGAGACGGCCGGCTACCAGCCGTGTTGTACTGTGCGAAATTTCCGTAGCCTTAAATAGAATAACATCCCCGGCTTGAAGTTGAACCTGAATTTCTGATTCCCCCACGCGCATGCAAAAAGTGCCGCCGCAATGCGGCGCGGGTGATTGCAGGCAGAGGAGAAACTGTATGTCCCCCGCACCATCTCGATGCCATGAAATCCTTTGGCCCACTTGGTATACCTGAGCCCAGATCATGGGTACTCGCTTTAGGCGTAGCCCTGAGACAACGGAAGCGAGCTCGAAAACGAAAGCGCTAAGAAGAAATGCGCCAAGTGAGGATCGTGGCCCCAATTCATGCTGCATCCACCACTCGACACCTTTGCCGACAGTTACGCGCTTGGACGCCGCGCTAAGAACATCAGGCAAGTATTCTGTAAGCGAGGAACGCGAAACAAGCTGCCGCAGCAGCGTCCAATGGCAGCGTCTGAAGTGCCCGATTGTGCAACTTGTCGCAATTTGACTGCGTGACATCGATACGATGTTTGCCGGTCTATTCGGGGTGAGGCTCACAGCTGGGTGGTTCCCCTGTCTGAAACGGCTCGCAGCTCTGTGGACACGGAGATGGATCGCAAGGCGGCGGGTCCTGATCGGGACTACATGACTGCGGACAAGGAAAGCATTGGGGGCGTCTCCTCCTTGGCAGGAAAGGGAGTGCAGCTCTGTGGGCATGGAGAGGGGTCGCACGGTGGCATTTGCGTGTCCGGGACGCACGACTGTGCACAAGGAAAGCAACTCGGCGTGGGCTCGGAAACCTCGCTCGGTTCTGAACCAGGATACTCCTCAGCCGCTTCGGGAGGACAAATGTCGGCTACCAACGAAGCTCCAGGCCTGTTACGAGGCGCACCGCTGCGTTTGGCCGAAATTCTTGGAAGCCAAACGGTTTCGAAAATGGTTTGACGCATGTCGCTCAGCGCATTGCCTCGAACGATTTCGGACAGTGTGTTTTCCAAGACATTGCCTACCGGCCATTGGCGCGCCATGACGCAGGGATAAGTCTGGCCATCAGGCGCCACGCAAAGTTTGCCGGCCCAGCAATGTCCACAAAGACCAGAAAGCTGCGCGCGCTTCGACAGGATGCTTTCGCCACGGCCGAACTCGCGTGTTGCCCCGTCCCTGACGTGCCGAACGCCAAGACGACGCAAAAAGTCTGTTGTACGCTCGATTTCTTGCTTGTCCTGACCGATCACGATAATGGCAGCTCGCGTCTCGATGCCATTATCAATCAATTTCTTGAGATTCCTGACAGTCCGAGCGTGGCTCGATCTTACTTTGGTAATGGCGTCGTGTTTCACCGGCTCATCGGAGTACACCGATGTGGCGAAGCAAATTGCGTTATTAGCCGCATAATGCAGGGTATCGTCATCAAGCCGGGTGAGGTTGCTGAAGACCTCGATAAAGTCAAAACCGATCGTTCTGGCTTTAATGAGAAGTTGCAGGAATTCACGATTGAGTTGCGGCTCGCCTCCAATGAACTGAATCTTGCGGCAGCCGAGTGCGTAGGCTTGGCGCATGACGGATTCGTAGTCCTGCGCCGTCAACAGATCGCCATCGCCGCTTTGCGGATGCGATTCCGTGTAGCAATGGACGCATTGCAAATTGCAGCGATTCGTCAATTCAAGCCACAGAAAGTCGAGATTTCTTCTTTCACGTATAGGAGCGGTTCGGTTGAAGCTGAACTTCGCGTCGATGGGGGCAACGTGCATGGCTGACCTCCGGTGGCGATTCGATTACGAGGCTCAGGGGGAGTTCGCTCCCTGCGCGGCAGGCCAAGACTACCTTCAACAGCATCGGTCAGCTAGAGACTGTTTGGCTTGTTGCAACAACAGGGGATTTGGCTTGCCCACAGCATTGAAACTGCGCCGCGTGGCCGCCATTTATAAAGTGCACGCGTAGATGTTCTGGAATGTCAGGTGGGTCGATGCCCAATCGTCGGATTTTTCTTGCAGGCGCCGGTGGGCTTGCCTTGCTCGTCGGCCTGCATTCGCTGCAGCGGCCGATCGCGATCGCGGAGCCGTCGTTCGAAATCGAGAAGAGCGAAGCCGAATGGCGGCGCATTCTCACCGCGGCCCAGTTCAATGTCCTGCGCAAGCACGCTACCGAGCGGCCGGGCTCGAGCCCGCTCAACAGCGAGAAACGCAAGGGAATATTCGCCTGCGCAGGCTGCGACCTGCCGCTGTTCTCCTCGGAGACAAAGTTCGAGAGCCACACCGGCTGGCCAAGTTTCACTTCCCCGCTGTCGGACGCGGTCGGCACCTCGCAGGATCGGTCCCTGCTGTTCGCCCGCACGGAAGTGCATTGCCGCCGCTGCGGCGGCCACCTCGGACACGTCTTCAATGACGGCCCGCCGCCCACCGGACTGCGCTATTGCATGAACGGCGTCGCCTTGAAATTCACGCCGGACCCGGCGAACCCGGTCTGACGCCACGGGAAAAATTCCTGTCATTTTTTGCTGATCAAAATACAGGAGGCGAGCGTGCCATCCGAGCGATTCGATTTCTTCAATGCCGCAGGCGAGCGTCTCGCCGCATTGCTCGATCGCCCGATCGAGCAGCCGCGCGCTTATGCGCTGTTTGCGCATTGCTTCACCTGCGGCAAGGACATCCATGCCGCCAGGCGAATCGCGCAAGGGCTTACCGCGCTCGGCATCGCCGTGTTGCGCTTCGACTTTACCGGGCTCGGCTCGAGCGAAGGCGAATTCGCCAACACGACGTTTTCTTCCAATGTCGCGGATCTGATTGCTGCTGCTGCCGAGCTGCGGCGCAAGAAGGAGCCGCCGGCCATTCTCATCGGGCACAGCCTCGGCGGGACAGCCGTACTTGCCGCGGCAGCCGACGTGCCCGAGGCCCGCGCGGTGGTAACCATCGGCGCGCCCTGCGATCCCGCGCATGTCACCGGGCTGTTCAAGCATTCTGGCGCCGAGACCGGCGCCGAGACCGGCGCGACCGGCGACATCGAGGCTGCGATTGGCGGCCGCTCGTTTCGCATCAATCGCGCCTTCCTCGACGACATCGCGGAGCAAAAGCTCTCCGCGCGCATCGCCGACTTGCGCAAGGCCTTGCTCGTCTTCCACTCCCCGACCGACGAGGTCGTGGGCATTGAAAACGCAAGCCGCATCTTCACTGCCGCGAAGCACCCCAAGAGCTTCGTCTCGCTGGCCGGGGCCGATCACGTGCTCAGCCGGCGCAGCGATGCCACCTACGTCGCCAACGTAATCCACGCCTGGGCCGAGCGCTATCTCGACCTGCCCGGCGTTCCCCCCGCAATGCCGGAAGAAAGCGGCTGTCATCGTGCAGGAGACGCGCGCCGGACGCTTCCAGCAGGAGATCAGGGCCGGCAGGCACCGGCTTATCGCGGACGAGCCGGTGGAAGTCGGCGGTCTCGACAGCGGTCCTGGCCCTTACGACCTCGTGCTCGCCGGCCTCGGCGCCTGCACATCCATGACGCTGCGTCTTTATGCCGAGCGCAAGGGCCTGCCGCTTGACCGGGTCACGGTGCGGCTTGCTCACTCCCGCATCCATGCCGAGGATTGCGAAAACTGCGAGACCAAGGAAGGGATGCTCGATCGCATCGACCGCGCCATCACAATGGCCGGCAGCCTCGATGAAGAGCAGCGCAAACGGCTGCTGGAGATCGCCGACAAGTGCCCGGTGCACAGGACGCTCACGTCGGAGATCGATATCAGGACCGTGGAGCAACCTTAGTGAGGCGTTCGTAAATGCGACCTCTCCCCTTGCGGGAGAGGGCTACTCGGCGGTT
The DNA here is from genome assembly GCA_963817135.1 of uncultured Alphaproteobacteria bacterium. Lineage (GTDB taxonomy): Bacteria > Pseudomonadota > Alphaproteobacteria > Rhizobiales > Xanthobacteraceae > VAZQ01. The sequence continues at coordinate 125,070 of CAWFNG010000001.1, forward strand.
AACCGAAGAAGAATGGGTGAGGGGTTCGACTGCGGATTACCCCTCACCCATTCTTTTTGTGGCAATGTCTGCGCAGCCCTCTCCCGCAAGGGGAGAGGGCACCATTTTTAGCCTTGGCGCTTGTGGGATCGCTCAATACACATGCGATTGCCCTGCCCACAAGAGGGAGAGCAAGTGCTCAACATCAGCGCAACATGCTCCAGATCGACCCATAGATGCAGCACAGCGTGATACGCGTGAATGGTGCCGCGTTGCACCTGGTCGAAGCGGGCGAAGGGGCGCCGCTGCTCCTGCTGCATGGCTGGCCGGAATTCTGGCTGACGTGGGAGCCCGTCATGACGCGCCTCGCCGGGCGCTACCGGCTCATCGCTCCTGACCTGCGCGGCTTCGGCGACAGCGACAAGCCGAACGGCCCGTTCGGGCCGGAAGATCACGCCGTCGACATGTTGGCATTGCTCGATGCACTTGCGATCGAGCGCGCGGGCGTCGTCGGCCACGACGTCGGCGGCGCGGCCATGCAACCGCTCGCGCGCAAGGCGCCGGAGCGTATCGCAGGACTGTTCTTCTTCGACTTCGTCTATCCGGGAATCGGCGCGCGCATGGGCGCGCCCGACCGGTTGAACGAGATTTGGTACCAATCCTTCAATCAGATGGATATGGCACCGATGCTCGTCGGCGCATCGCCGCAGAGCTGCGAAGCCTATATCGCGCATTTCCTGCGTCACTGGGCCTACCGCAAAAACGCGTTTGACGACGTGCTCTCCGCCTTCGTGGAAAACTTCCTCAAGCCCGGAAACCTGGCAGGTGGTTTTGCCCACTATCGCGCCAGTCATGCAGCTCGCATCGCCATGATGAAGGGCGAAGCGCCTCTATTGCCGCGCATCACGCCGCCGGCCTGCGTGCGCTGGGCGGAGCATGATCCGTTGTTTCCCTATGCGTGGACCGACCGTCTCGGCGAGACCTTCGCCAACCTCGATCTTGCGCCGTTCCCGAATGCCGGTCACTTCCCGCACCGGGAAGACCCGGATCGGGCTGCCGGCGAAATCTCCGCGTTCTTCGACCGCGTTGCCTGCGCAAAGGTGTGATTGAGCCCTTTGATTCTCAATCAGACGATCGCGGATACACATATCAATCCCAAAGTGATGGCGATCTTCATGTAGCGCCGCCGTGCGCAGCGAAGCGCGGCCTTACATCGTATCCAAGCCGCGCGAGGAGGAGCGCTTTAGATTGCGGCCATTCATCGTCGACAATTGAAAAATATACGCTGTCCCGGTTGCGGCCGTCAGGATAAATCATGTGCTTTCGGAAGACGCCTTCCTCCTTGGCGCCAAGACGAAGAATTGCATTGCGCGACTTGACGTTCTCAGCGTCAGCTTTGAACTCGACGCGCCGGCAACCGAGGATCTCGAACGCATACCAGAGCTGAAGAAGCTTTGCTTCGGTATTGGCGTGTGAACGCTGAAAGTCCGGCGAGATCCAGGTGACACCGATCTCAAGCCGGCGCTGTTCCGGCTCAATATAGTGGAAGCGTGTCGACCCGATCGCAGCGCAAGAATCCATGTCGATCGTCGCGAATGGAACGGCCTTTTGACGCGCGCGCTGAGAGAGGGCTTCGTTGATGAAAGCACTCATGCTGCCAGGCACATGATGTTCGGTCGGCAGCCACCGCCATATCTCCGGGTGAGCTCCAGCTGCCGTGAGATCCAGAAGGTGTTGGTCCGATAGAGGCTCCAAACGAACGTGCTCGCCTGTGAGCGTCACGCTCGCAAAATAATCAGGGCTTGGTTTCAGGCCGGAGCTTTCTTGCCTCCGACGCTCATCCGATATTTCTGCGTGTCCCCGTCGACCCATGGAAACAGCCATCGGCCACACCTCACGCTGCTGGCCCGACCGACCCCGACTCCCGCCGCGGCGGCAGCCGAACGGAGAGCCCATGAAGCGAAACTCCTTCTCGTTGATTGCGGCGCATCAATTCGCTGCAAGCATATTGGCGCAGACTCGCCGGAAGTTTCGATAGACAGTTTCGACCTTCATGCGCGCGCGATCTCGGCTTCGATCCCGTGCACCGCCGAACTGTTCGCGATGTCGGTCTTGAGCCCATGGTTAAGGATATTGACGTTGCATGCTCCGGTCGATTTGCTGGGCCAGCGGCCCTTGTAGACCAGGGCAACGCCTTCCGGGACTTCGCCGGACGCTTCCGCCCTGAGCTGCAGTGATCCGGATTCGTTGTGCAGCACGACGGTCTCGCCAGACCGAATCCCGCGACGATCGAGGTCAGCCGCATTCAACAGCACCTTCGGCTCGCCCATGCGTGCCAGAATTTTTGTGTCGTTCCCGTAGATGGAATTCATGAGCCATGCCGAAGCGGGTGACAGGACACGCAAACGGGTGTTTTGCGGGACAGGATCTGCATGCGGCACGGGTACGATGGGCTGACCTGACGCCGCGAGCCGATCGCTCGCGACTTCGATGCGTCCGGATGCGGTTTTGAATCGAAGTCCTGCGAACTGAATCGACGGACCAGCCTGTGTGTTGCAGGTGCCGATGGCCTTCAGCTCATCGAAGCTGCCGGCAAAAGGAGTTTGCTCGAGCAGCCTTCTCAATAAGCTTTCGTCACTCTCGTACAGCTCGGGATTTTGATAACCCATCGCTTTCGCAAGTCGCCGAAAAATCTCCATGTTTGGAAGTGCCTGCCCGAGTGGCTCTGCCGCCTTGGCCTGGGCGGATATGGTGTTGTTGAAATAAGGGAGAACCAAGTCATCGAATTCGAAGAAACTTGCTGCCGGCAGGATGTAGTCTGCGAACATGGCGGTATCGGTCATGAACAAATCTATCACGACCGTCAGCAACGATTCTCTTGCGAGGGCCCGCCGCAGCTTCGCTTGATTTGGACTCGAAGCGAGAATGTTGTTGTTCCACGTGAACAGCGCGGATGAGCGATCCTCTGCTGCAAGACAATCGGCCAGGTCAACGTGACTGATGGTCGAACCGCCGTCGCTGCGCAGCTCGGGGGAGGTCAGGAACTCCGAAGAGACTCCGCGAGTTTCCGGGCCGTTCATGTAGTAAAACCCGGCGCCTTTTTGTCCCAGATAGCCGGTGGCTATGCTGAGCAGCACCGCTGCGCGAAACGCGTTTCCGCCATGCGGCTGCCGCTGCATTCCCTGCCCCAACCAAAGAAGCGACGGGCCCGAGGCAAATGCAAGCGCCGCTCTCTCGACGAGGGCCGCAGGAACACCTGTCCGCTGTTCGGTTACGTGAGGCGTGGCCGAGTCGATGTCCCCCTGCAGCAGATCGAAGCCGACGACATGTCGACTAATGAAATCGCGGGCGATAAGTCCCGCACGGTCCATGACGTGCAGCATTCCGAAGGCCAACGCGGCATCGGTGCCAGGTCGAAGTTGAAGATGGATATCCGCGCGACGGGCGGTGCCGTGCGCGATCGGATCGATAACGACGACGGTGCCCTTGTATGAGCCAACCCAATCCGAATGCGCATGGGGAGCGCTGTGGGAGGGATTCGCCCCCCAAATCAACAAGCAGGATGCATTGGGAAGTTGCCCCGGATCAAACCCCGCAAGAGACGTTCCGAACATATCGGCGAGGACAACATGGCCGGCCTTGTTGCAGACCGTATCGGGGTCAACCTCCGTTGCGCCGAGACGGTTGAAGAAGCGGATCGGAAACCAGCCCGCCAGCATCGCAACCGTTCCGGTGTAGTGCGTCTGTATGATCGTTCGCGGATCCTTCGTCGCAACGATGTTTTTTAATTCGCTGGCGATAAGGCCAAATGCGTCATCCCAGGATATGGCCTCGAACGAACCAGACCCTTTGCGGCCCGAACGACGCAATGGTGTAGTCAAGCGCCGTCCAGGGTCGAGAAAGACGCCGTTGTAGGCAAGCGCGCACTTGGCGCATAGCTTCCCGCGGCTGACATGGTGGTCACGGTCGCCGAGCACCTTGTTCACACGGCCGCTCCGGACAAGCACAGCTATGCCACAGGCGTCGTAACAATCCCGCGGGCACGTGGTCTTCACCACCTTCATTTCTGCAAGCATTTGGCGTCTCGCAATGGACCGTCGGCGATTCTCGTCATTCCCCATTCAGTGACCGGCGTAACTTCCCAGGTTCGATTCGGATCACCCTCGCGGTCAATGTAATTCTGTTCTATAATATTTCTACGATGAAATACGCGCTGTAGTGCAACAACCGGGGGAAAGATGGCGGACCTGAAATCAGCAATCCGAACACCGGGGCGCCGGCAAGTCTTGTGCGGTCTTGCCGGAGTTTCGATTCTTTCATTCACCCCGGCATCGACACGTGCGCAAACCCGGCGCGCGACAATGGCCTACGGGAGTACAGGCTATACCTGGTCGACGACCTTCCTGGCCGAGGCGCTCAACACCTGGAAGGACAACGGGGTCGATCTGAGAGCGGTGGATTTTCCCACCGGCCGCGACGCGATGCAGGCGCTGCTCGCGGGCTCGGCTGAATTCAGCGCGACGACGGACACGCCGGTCATCTTCGCAGCAATGCGCGGGCTGCGGCCGATCATTCTGGTGAACTACAGCCGGTATAGCCGCGACATGAAGATCGTCGTCCGCAAGGATCGCGGCATCGATCCCAATCGCCCCGCCTCGCTCAAAGGAAAGAAGATTGCGACGCAGCTGGGTACCAGCGGCCAGTACATGCTGGCGCGATATTGCGACATGGCCGGGATCGCCATAAAGGACCTGACAGTCGTCAACATGGCGCCCGCCGATATGATTGCTGCAACAAGTCGCGGGGATACCGATGGATTTTCCTGGACCCGTGAAGCCGCGATCACGGCAGATCGTCAGTCGGGCGGCATGGTAGCGGTGATGACCCAGGAGGGGCTTGAGCGCTATTTTCGCAGTCACGAGCTTCTGCTCACCACGGAGCAGGTCATCAAGCAGCAGCCGGACCTCCTGGATGCGGCGGTCAAGTCCTTGTTCGCAGCTGAGACGTACATGAACACGAATCCAAATTGGCCGGAGAAGATTGCGAAGCGGGTGGGTAATACGCCGGAGGAGATTCGCGAGGGGATTGATTCGTTCGAGTTCAAAATAGAATTTGACGATGCTTTCCTTAACGACATGGTGACCGAAGCCGAGTGGGCGATCGGCGCCGGGCTGATGCAGCGGCCCAACGAGGACCTGCAAAAGTTGTTTCGTGGGCTGATCTATGAGGGCCCGGTAAAGAAGTATCGGCCGGAGCGGGTGACGTTGCGCGCCGGTTAGCCGAGGCTCCCGCGTGGCAATGCCGGGATTGGTCGAACTGCAAAACGTTTCTCAACTCTATGCCGCGAGCGATGGTCAGCCTAGCTGGGCGTTGCGGGAAGTCTCGCTGCGCGTGAACGAAGGGGAATTCGTCTGTGTTATCGGACCTTCGGGCTGTGGCAAAACGACCCTTCTGCACCTGATCGCTGGGTTCATGCGGCCGACTGACGGCGAAATCCTGTTCAAGGGCATGCCCATATTGAATGCCGGTCCTAGCCGCGGCGTGGTATTCCAGGAATATGCGCTGTTCGCCTGGATGACCGCCCGCCAGAACGTGGAGTTTGGGCTGCGCATGCGCGGCGTATCGCGCCGGGAGCGGCGCGCGCTTGCCGGCCGTTTTCTCCAGAAGGTTGGACTGGCCCAGATGGCCGAGCGGTATCCCCACGAATTATCCGGTGGAATGCGCCAGCGCGTCGCGGTAGCGCGAGCGCTCGTCAATGAGCCGGAGATGCTGCTGATGGATGAGCCATTTGCCGCGGTGGATGCCATGACCCGCGCAACCCTGCAGGAGGAGCTTCTGCGGATCTGGCAGGAGTTTCAGCTCGGCGTGCTGTTCATAACTCACAACATCGATGAGGCCATTTACCTCGCACAGCGCGTGATTGTCATGACCGCCCATCCGGGAACCATCCAGGACGATATTCGAGTTGACCTCGCCTATCCGCGTTCCCGCACCAGCAGGCAATTCGGCGAACTCTATACACAAATCGGCAAGGAGCTTGCGCGATGAGCGTCGTGCCGGCGGCAATTGCGAAAAATCATGCAGCTGAAGTCGAGCAACGGTTTGCTGCAAATTTGCGCCGGGAAAAACGGCGCAACGCCGTGGCTCGAATTCTGCTCAACATCGCGGGAGTGGCTGCATTCCTGCTGCTGTGGGAATTCGTCCCGCGCGTTGTGCCTGGAATGAATGTCCAGATGTTTCCGCCGCCATCTCTTGTGCTCAAGAGTGCATGGCCGATGATCGTCTCGGGCGAACTTCTGGAGAATGTCGTCGTCAGCATTGCACGCGCCCTTGCAGGCTTCCTGATTGCGGCGGTCATTGCGGTTTTGCTCGGAGTGATGATGGCCAGGCTGCGGGTCGTTTGCCAGTTGAGCGAGCCGATCCTGCATGGGTTTCGCTCGATCCCGGTCATAGCGCTGGTCCCGTTGGCGGTACTGTGGTTTGGCATTGGTGAAACCTCCAAGATTGCCCTGATCGTGTGCGGCGCCTTCTTTCCGGTTTGGATCAACACCTTCATTGGCGTGCGGGATGTGCACCCGATCTATCTGCGATCGGCCGCCTGCCTTGGTGCCCCGCCGCTGCAGACCATGTTGCTCGTCGTCCTGCCCGCGGCGCTGCCCATGATCCTTGCCGGCTTGCGGCAGGCGATTGCGGTTTCATTGATCGTGTTGGTTGCTGCCGAGCTCTCGGGTGCAACAGTGGGCGTGGCTCACATGATGTCGCTTGGCTATCAACTTTTCAAAGTAGACATCATGTTCATCGGACTGTTTGTTCTCGGCGCATTGGGCTTCATCGCCGACAGGATGTTCGTCTGGCTGACCGCGCGCCTTTTCCCCTGGTACCTCACGGCGAAATAACGGAACTGGCCAATGTCCGACACAGCGCCGGTGGCCGACATGGTGTTCCGGGGCGGCACCGTCCTCGCATTGGACCTCGCGGGTTCAACGCATGCGGCGATCGCCCTCCGCGGCGATCGGATCCTGTCGATCGGCAGCAGCGCGGAGATCGATCCGGCGATCAGCGGGCGGACGCAGGTTATTGAGCTTGACGGGCTGACTGTGCTTCCCGGCTTCAATGATGCGCACGCGCACATGGAGCGCGAGGGCTTGAAGCGCTTGCGCCTCTCTCTTGCAGGCGCTCGATCGATCGCCGAGATCACGCGCCGCATCGCGGCTGCAAGCCGGCAAGTCCCGGCCGGAGAATGGATCATCACCATGCCGGTCGGCGACCCGCCATTCTTCTTCGGCGGACCGGAAATCCTCGCAGAAAAACGCATGCCCGACCGCCACGAATTGGACGCGGCGGCGCCGCAGCACCCGGTATGTATTCTTGGCCTGTTCGGAAACTGGGGTCGCCCTCCCGGCTATACCGCACTCAACACATTGGCGCTGAAGCTCAATGGCATCGATTCCGCAACGCGGCCGCGCTGTTCGGGAGTAGAGATTGTAAAGGAGTCGAGATCCGGCGAACCCACCGGGGTCATTGTCGAGCACAACTCCCGGCCGACCGTCGATTTCGATCTGCTGCCTGCCGTTCCCCGTTTCAGCTTTGCAGAACGCCTGCGCGGCGCCAAGCAGAGCATGCAGCTTTACAACGCGGCCGGCACCACCAGCGTCTATGAGGGGCATGGCTCTGCGCCGGACATCATTTCGCTCTACCGCTCGCTGTGGGAGCGCGGCGAGATGTCGGTTCGCGTGGCATTGACGGTCAGCCCGACATGGGCCGATGTCTCCGAGGCAGCGGCAGCAATGCGCGACTTTCTCAGCTATGCGCGCGGACGCGGCTTTGGCGATCACTGGCTGCGCATTTCCGGCGTGCACATTGCGTATGGCGGCGATGCAATCACGGCGGCATTGGCACGGGCTGACCTTCCGAATTCGGGATGGTCCGGCTTCGTCGAGCAGGCGAATTCGAAGGAAGACTTTCGCGATTATTGCATGTTGGCTGCCGCGCACGATCTGCGCGTGCATACCATCGTCGGCGACCAGCTGCACGAAGTGATCCCCATCATTGAGCAGGTTGCCGAGCGTTACACGCTCGCGGAGCGAAGATGGGTTATCGAGCACGTTGGCCGTGCGCGTTTGGATGATCTCAAGAAATTAAAACGGTTAGGGCTGTGCGTTACTACCATCCCCGTCTACCATCTGTGGAAGGGAGGCGACCGATACCTGAATGAACCGGACGGCGGTAACCTGATTGTTCCGCACAGACATTTGCTTGACCTTGGCGTCCCGCTGGCCTGCGCAACCGATAACATCCCTTATGATCCATTATTCACGCTGTGGGCGATCTGTACGCGCAGTGAACGGGTCAGCGGCCAGGTGGTCGGCCCCGAGCAACGCCTGAGCGTGCGGGAGGGCATGCATCTGCTCACCACCGCCGGCGCCTGGCTGACTTTCGAGGAAAACAGCAAAGGGCCTCTCGTACCGGGCAATCTGGCCGACATGGCCGTGCTATCGGACAATCCGCTGCGCACGGCGCCCGAGAACCTGAAGGATATCAGGTGCCGGTTGACCGTGGTCGGTGGAAAAATCGTCTTCAACGACATTGGGTACTAAAAGATGGTCGCGCGTTATCTTGGCCAGCCGATCCGACGTAACGAAGATCCGCGCCTGCTGCGAGGAAAAGCCTTGTTCGTGGACGATGTAAACCGTCCCGACATGTTGCACGCCGCCTTCCTGCGCAGCCCGCATGCGCACGCGCGTATTGCCCGCATCGACATATCGCGTGCGCTGGCAATCAACGGGGTGGCAGCCATCTACACCGCCGGCGATCTGGGTCCCTACTGGCAAAGCGGCCCTCTGCTTGTGCCGCCGCCGCCCATCGACGGGATCACCTTCAATCAGAGGACCCAAGTTCCGTTAGCCAAGGGAATCGTCCGTCATGTCGGGGAACCGATCGTCCTGGTCATCGCAGGCAGCCGCTATCTGGCAGAAGATGCATTGCACCTGATCGGCGTGGAGTACGAGATCTTCGATGCCGTCACCGACATGGAACAGGCATTGCACGGGGACGGGCCATTCGTGCATGCGGACCTGAAAAGCAATGTCGCAGCGCACGTTCGCCAGACCAAGGGGGATTATGCGCGCGCCCTCGCTCAAGCCGATGCCGTGATACGCCGCCGCTTCACCTATGATCACGGCATGGCGTCGCCGATCGAGACGCGCGGCGTGGTGGCCGATTGGGACGCAAGATCGGAGCGCCTGACCGTCTGGGATACCACGCAAGCGCCGATCCCGATCCGCAATGGCCTGGCAGCGATGTTGGGTCTCAATGAACGCCAGGTGCGGGTCATCGCGCCGTTCATCGGCGGGGGGTTCGGGCCAAAGATCATGATGTTCTACCCCGAAGAGGTTCTCATCCCGTGGGCGTCGATGCGGCTGGCACGCCCGGTGAAGTGGATCGAGGACCGGTCGGAGCACTTTTACGCTACGAGCCACGAGCGCGGCCAGGTTCACGATGCCGAAATGGCGCTGACAAAGGACGGACGTATTCTCGGCATCAGGGACACGTTTCTGCACGACACCGGCGCCTACGATCCCTATGGGTTGACGGTACCGATCAACAGCCAGTGCACGTTGCTCGGTCCGTATGATGTACCCGATTATGAAAGTACGTTTACCGCCGTTTTCACCAACAAACCGATTGTGACCCCCTACCGCGGTGCCGGCAGGCAGCATGGCGTCTTCGTGATGGAGCGGATGCTGGACATCGCTGCACGCGAACTTGCAATCGACCGGGTCGAAATCCGACGCCGAAACCTCATTCCGTCCGATGCGTTCCCCTACGACAACAAGATCATCTATCAGGATTTCGCACCGCTCACGTATGACAGCGGCAACTATGAGGAGATCCTCGACAAGCTGGCGGCGCTGGTGGAGTACGAGCGCTTTGTCCGCGAGGAGCAGCCGCGCTTGCGCGCCGAGGGCAAGCACGTCGGCATCGGCATCGTCTGCTACGTCGAAGGCACGGGAATTGGACCTTACGAGGGAGCAAAAATCCAGGTACAGGCGAACGGCAAAGTTTCGCTGACGACCGGCATCGGCACGCAAGGACAAGGCCACTACACCAGCCTGGCGCAGCTCGCGGCCGACCGGCTGGGCGTCGATGTCAATGCAGTCGAGGTGGTGACGGGGGATACCGATCAGTTCTATTGGGGCTGCGGGACCTTTGCGAGCCGCGGCGCGGTTGTTGCGGGCACCGCCGTGGACGCAGCCGCAGTCGTCGTGCGCGAAAAGATTCTGCGCCTCGCGGCGCAGGAGTTCGAATGCGCCGAAGAGGATCTAGAGCTCGCGGACGGTCGCGTTTCGATCGCCGGCGTACGCATGCACTCCATAAGTCTTGGCGAGCTCGCCGAAAAGGCCAATCCGCTGCGCGGCGCCGTAGCGCCCGGAACCGAGCCTGGCTTGGAAGCAACCCGCTATTTCGGTCCGCAAAGCGGCACGACAGCAAGCGGAGCGCACGCCATGATCGTGGAGATCGATCCCGCCACAATGATGATCGAGATAAAACGCTATGTCGTCGTGCACGACTGCGGCACCGTGATCAACCCGATGATTGTCGAGGGGCAGATTCACGGCGGTGTCGCACAAGGGATCGGCAATGGTTTCTACGAGCAGCTCATATTCAATGACAGCGGCCAGCTGTTGAATGCGTCTCTGGCAGACTATCTCCTCCCCACCGCTCTGGACGTGCCGCGAATCGAAGTTGCCCACACGGTGACCGGCTCGCCGCACAACCCGCTGGGCATCAAAGGAGTGGGCGAAGCCGGCGCCATTCCCGTCGGCGCACTGATGGCGCAGGCAATAGAAGATGCTTTGCAGTTGCCTTCAAAGGGGGTGGAGATTCTCGAAATTCCACTCAGCCCATGCCGATTGTGGGAACTGTCTCCGCCCTCGTCCTGAAGGAGGGCGCGTGGATAACTGCGGATCAACAACGCAGGTCGTTCGTAGCGGCCGTCTCGAAGGACGGGGGCGGCCTGTGCTGGTACCGCGTCATCCACCGATTGAGTTCTCTGTTTGCTGCAAACTTTTTCTTATCCGCACAAAAAATTCCCCGTTCCAGTAACGCGTTAACGTCTTGAGATAACGCCGCCCGGTATCTGTTATTTATATAATCTGCAGTCAAACGCCTCGCATCTGGCTTGCGGATTTTCGCATCCTTGTAAGCGTACTGTCCGCCAGGAAGTTGCAGTGATCTGACCCGGCCTCTCACTGCTACAAAGGACGCCGCACCCCAATGAATGATTCGATGTTTCTTGCGGGAGGACACGCTTACGTTTGCCCGGGCCGCCATATGTTTCATCTGAATTTCGTTTGCGGCCGAGAAGGATGTGGGAGCGCCGTATTGATCCGGGCGCTGCGTCCCTTCCCCAGCAGCGTGAGGATCATGAAGGAACGTCGCGACCCATATCAGAAAAGCCCTTCCAGCGGCCTACAGTACCTTTGCTCCGGCCCCGGCAAATTGTGTGAGTCGATCGGGGTTACGTGCAAACACAGTGGCGCTTCGCTCTACATGCCTCCGTTCGATTTGCGCGCCCGTTCAGGCGGGGTCCGTATCGTCAAGGGAAAGCGAATTAACACCCCGACGACACCGGATTGTCTCCGTCGCTATGGCCTCGTTGAGTCTCCATCATTCCTGAGCGTACCCATGCCGTACCCTCCAGCCGTCATAGTAAACGTACAAACAGGGTAGTCCGCAGTGGGTTGATGCCGTTGAAAAAAGATTTTTAGGGAGCCCTCCGAGCAATATTATAGTTCAAGGCGGGCGTCGACCGCGCAACTTCGATTCAAAAAATTGCCCTCGATGATTCGATTATTGCGCGGCGCTGGCATGTTGCGGAATTTTTCAACAGCATCGGTCAATTACAGACTATGCACAGCAACAAGGAGCAGCCTATCTAGCGAAGAGCGGCACGGGACCGCTCACTATGCCCGTCTTCTGCCGTGCCTGACCTTATCGCCTTTCTTTGGCGAATTCCCGACGCCCGCGCGTTTGAGAATATCAAGTGCTTTCGGAATATTGGCTCGGGCAGCGCGTTCCGCGAAATATTTTTCCGTCCGCAACGCTGAGATCTTCTCAGCCACGGCCACATTGATGAGCTGATTGAGAGCCACACCCTCTGCCTGGGCTAGATGTCGCGCTTCGTCCAGCAGCGAGGGCTGGAGACGCAACGCAAAATTGCTCTTCCTCATGACCTCTTCTCCATCTGCTGCACGATCTCGGCCGGAGTTCGCACGTCTATCCCAAATAACTTCCTCACCAGGGTGAAGTGGCGACGATTGAATGTGACAATCGCATCCGATCTTCCGTTCACCGCTGTTTCCAGCACCATATCGTCGTCCGCGTCGTTCAGAACAGGTCTCCATAAAAAATCAAGCCGCACCGGCTCCGCGATTGCCGCCACCGCATCAAGCAGCGTGCCCACATCTGCGACCGAAAGACGCGAGGCTGCCAAGTGGCTGGAGCGCGTCATTACAGCCTCGTATTCAATTAGCAACGGTACCGAGACCAACATCGTGAATCGATCATTGAGGCCCGCGACGAGCAAGCGATGCGAAGCACCGGCATCGCTGCGGATAGCCGCTATCATGACGACCGTATCGAGGACCAGTCTCACGTCCCTATAATAGATATTGCTCGCAATATTGCAATCTACGCGGTTTGGCGCGATCGAGGCGCCCGAGCAGCCGACATTCGGACCGCAATTGATTCGTCGCGAGTACTGAAGCCCTCAAGAATTCTCCCGGCGTAGATACTGACCAGGCGGTAATATTCCGCAATGCTGACACTGCGCCCAGCCAACCTTTCGCCTCCGACTTACCGCGACCAGCTCGATTACGAAGTAATCACCAGACCGGAGGAAGGGTTATGCGGTGCCCTCGCACGTGTTTGACAGGCGCGCTCGGCGGCCAACAGTTGAGGCCAACGCACGGTTCTCTGGCTGCGGCAGGCTGTTCTTGGATGGTCAGGACGCCCGCTGTTCCGGCGGCCAGCGCGAAGATCAGCGCAACGGTGAGGATGATCTTCTTCATGGCAATCTCCTGGAAGGTTTACCAATTGATGATGCACTTTTTTGTGCGCAGTCCCCGCCAGAAGATGTGATGGCTATCACTTTAACAGAACGTGCTGTGACTTTTCGCACACTTAGTGACGTGTGTGATCCTCGCCACTCTTTTGAAGGGCATTGTCGAGCTATTCTTGCCTCCAAATAGCGGAACCTTATGGAGGTCGGCTATGACAGGGTCTCTAAACTTGGCACCGTTGGATGCGATACTCCAACGCTGTCGCTCAGTATGCCGCCGGCTGATTAATGTGGTGGTCGAGCCAATTGCACGACGCGAAATTGAAGAGCACTTTGATAGGCATCAATTCACATTGTCGCCGGAAGTGCGCATTGAACTTGAGCGTCGGTGCGAGGGTCAATACGGCGATTGATCCAAATTGCGGCCATACGACCGTTGAACCAGCAATTCCTTTTAGAAATCACGGCGTCGCAGATCGACTTCGGTTTTGGCCAGGCGGCGAGCACCTTCGTGCATGTTCGCAATAGCAACCCCAAAGCCTATGCCGTCATGGCCAAGACCGGATGGGCGGCGGCACCGGATGTCCCAACCATTGATGAAGCAGGGTCTCAGGGCTTTATGCTTCGTCGTTTTGCCACGGGCTCTGGATGCCGAAGGGAACGCCGAAAGAGATAATTGTAAAGCTCAATGCAGCGGTGCAGGCACAAACCCCCAATCAGCATCGCATTTTTGCGACTACCTAATCGAAGGGGTACGGCTGGTTTACCTTCAACTGCAGAAATGTTTTTGTGGAATGCTGCGCGAAGGTCATGCGTCGGATGGGGCAGCCCATAGGAATTCCGGGCGGATCCCCTGCTGGATGAGTTTCTGCCCCAACTCCTGAAGTTGGAACATGGCGCCGATACCGGGGGGCGCGCCGCTCGTCCAGCACGCCTGAAGGTCGATCAAGAGCTGCGACATCGCCTGATTGAAAGCGATCGATGGATTCGGGCTCGCGTTGGACTGCTGGAAGTTGAACACCGTGGGGAACTGGATCGCGGCGCCGGTGAAGCTAAACCCGCCCCCGTTCTGCACCAGTGTCTTCCCGGTGAAAATCTCCTTGAACACGTAGTAATGCGCAAACTTCGCCCCATCCGCCGGCGGCTGATCGGGCGAACCCTGCGTTCCTTCTCCTTCACCCTTGATCCTGGCAATCGCCGCCAGCGCATCGGCAATGCTCCTGATCGGGATCGCTTCACCCATGTTGACGAAGTGCGCATTGGGATTGATGGCCGGATTGACCGCCGTGAACCCAGCCGCAATCGTGTTGTAGAATGCCCCGATCGTTGTTGGTGCTGGGCGTAGCGGAGCGGCGACCGGTGGAAATTCCGGGAATTCGATCTGCATAAAAACCTGAAGCTGGTCAGGTGAAAGCGGCTGCAGGTCCACCGAAAGCTTTTGCGCAATGCCGCCCGGTAACACATTTGTCGGATAGGTCGGGACGAAAGCCGCGTTGGCGATGTTCGGTGTCCCCCCGACCGCGGTCAGCATGTTCCCTGCCAGAGCGAAGTGAAACATCTCCTGCACCGCAATTTCCTCAATCATGTCACCGACGCCGTCGGGATCGGCGTCGATCGACCATTGCGCGCAGAGATAGGGTGGGATGGTGGAGAACTCCAATTGCATCGTGGTCTGCAGCGCAGCCTGCAGGTCCGCGAGGGAGTTGATTCCCTGTTCAACAAATTGGGCGATGGTCTTCATGGGATGATTGCTCCACCGCGTCGAGCCCAGCTCTCAGCCTGCTGTCGATTGCCAGGTTGAGTACCGTTCGTCACGCGTACTGCGCCAGACCATTGCCGAAGGACCAGTTCTCCTTTGGCACCTCCACAATGTTAATAAAGACGTCCTCGGGCCTCACACCCGGATCAGCCTTCAAGTTTGCCGCGATGCGCGCGTAGAGCGCCTTCTTTTGCTCCACCGACCGCGTGTTGTTGGCGGTGATTTGGATGATCACAAGGTCGTCACTTCGGTCGATTCCGAGGTACTGGAGGCCGTAGTCGCAGTTCTCGCCATCGTGCTCACTTACGGTCATGAAGCGATCGTCCTCGGGCACATTGAAGGTCTCGCGCATGGCCCGGTAGACGCCGGCCATGATCGCGCGGCGATATTTCGTTGGCTTACCGGCCTGAAGCGAGATGCGTGTCAGTGGCATAGCGGCGGCTCTTCTGTTTGATCAATCGAGTTAGCAGGAAAGGCTTGGTTTGGGGAGGTGCGTGGGGGGTAAGGCAATGCCCGTCCCTTGCGCCACATCATCGCGGTGGTCATGCGGGCGCGCAACCGCTCGATCCCATTGCGATGATGATCACACTTTTTCCGGCAGCGGTTGTCCTTTCGTCTCCGGGAGGAACGGGGCCGCCACAAAACCGAGGAAGTAGATGCAGGAAAATATCATCGCCGCCTTGCCGAATCCGCCGAACTGCACAATCAGCGTGCCGGCAAACAGCGGGCCGAGGAACGCAATGAAGCGCGGCGCATTGAAGACGAACGCAATGCCGGTGCCGCGCGACCGCGTCGGGAACAGCTCAGGCAGCCAGACCGGCATCCACGAATACTGCCCCAGCGTGAAGAACCCGTTGATCCCGGCCGCGAGCAAGAGCAGGTGCAAATCTTCGGTCCACAGAAACAAGACAGGCGTCATGGCGAAGGCCATCGCGAAGTACAGCATTGCGGTCGGCCTGCGTCCGATCCAATCGGCGAGGAAGCCCAGGCAGATGTAACCGGCGATGCCGCCAAAGTTGTAGGCCATCCCTGCATATGCGGCCCATTGCTGCTGCGGCAGGTTTGCCTTTGCAGCAAGCGAGGCAGCGTAGGGTGGCACCCATGACGAGATGCCCCACCACGCCAGTGTGGTCGTGAGCGATAACAGAAGCGCGATAATTGTGCGCCGTCGAATCTCCGGGCTGGCGAACAAGTCCGCCGCGGTGAACCGCGTGAGCGCATGCTCTTCCGCCGCCAATGTTGCTCCGCTGCGCTGGCGCGCACGAGCTGCCTTGCGCCGTTCATTGGCCTCTTCCCATTTCGCCGATTCCGGGATCGAGGTGCGAATCCACAATGTCAGCAGCGCCGGCAGAATTCCGATGAGATACAGGTAGCGCCACGAATCGGGGCCGAGCGAGCCGACATAGAGCCAGACCAACGATGCGACGAAGTTGCCGATGCCAATGCCGCATTGCATGAGCCCTGCGCCTCGGCCGCGGGCATGGTCCGGCCAAAGCTCTGCCATCATCGACGATCCGGTCGCCCATTCGGATCCGATCGAAATACCCACAAGAAAACGCAGGAACGCGAACGATACCCAATCAAACGAAACCGCCGTAAGGCCGGTCGTGATCGAGTAGGCGAGAATGGCGTAGATCATCGTGCGCTTGCGCCCGATGTAGTCGGCAAGCAGGCCGCCAACAATTCCACCGATGCCCCAACCGAGCAACGTGATTGCGACGACGGTACCGATATAGGCTGGAATCTGTGGATACTGCGACGGGGCCAGCAATGCGCGCATGGCCGGACCGACCGTCAGGAAAAGCGCATACAACTCAAAACCGTCAAACAGCCAGCCGAGATTGGCGGCGAGCAGAATGTTCCACTGGCTGCGGTTGAGCGAGAGGTACCATGGTTGCGACGCGACGACCGTGTCAGACATGGCTATTCCCCTCTGTCGACTCCGCAGCTTTGTCCTTCAGATCGCCGCTTCGGACGCCGTGTCGAAGAAGTGAAGCCGGTCGGATCGCAAAGCGAGACGCAGCTTGTCCCCGTGCTGGGCGCGCACCGTCGGCTCCACTGCCGCCACCATGGTCTGGCCGCCTACCGCCAGGTCGAGCAGGATCTCGGATCCGAGCTTCTCCACCACCTCGACCACCGCGTCGATGCAGAGCCCGGCCGGCTCGCTGCCATTGGCGATCTGCAAATCTTCCGGGCGGATGCCCACGGTAACGTCGCGGCCCGTGTAGGGCGCGAGCCGCGGCGCGAACGCGGCCGGCACCTCGATGCCGAAGCCCGCTTTGTCCGCCCGCATCTTCCCATCCGCGCCCGTCATGCGGACCGTCGCGAAATTCATCGCTGGCGAACCGATGAAGCCGGCGACGAAGCGGTTGACGGGAGCGTTATAGAGTTCGAGCGGCTCGCCCACCTGTTGCACAACGCCGTCTTTCATCACCACCACGCGATCGCCCAGCGTCATCGCCTCCACCTGGTCGTGGGTCACGTAGATGGCCGTGGTGCTCAGCCGATTGTGGATCTTCTTCAGCTCGACGCGCATCTGCACGCGCAGCTTGGCGTCGAGATTGGAGAGCGGCTCGTCGAACAGGAACACCTGCGGATGGCGCACGATCGCGCGGCCCAGTGCCACGCGCTGGCGTTGCCCGCCGGAAAGCTGGCGCGGCTTGCGCCCGAGATAGTTCTGGATTCCGAGGATCTCGGCCGCCGCCTGCACGCGTTTCGCTATCTCCGCCCGATCGAACTTGCGCATCTTCAGGCCGAAAGCCATGTTGTTGTACACGCTCATATGCGGGTAGAGCGCATAGTTCTGGAACACCATGGCGATGTCGCGGTCCATGGGCGGCAACGCGTTCACCACCGTATTGCCGATGACGACCTCGCCGGAAGTGATCGATTCAAGTCCCGCCACCATGCGCAAGGTGGTGGTCTTGCCGCAGCCGGAAGGCCCGACCAGGACCAGGAACTCCTTGTCGCGGATCTCGAGGTTCACATCCTTCACGGCGTGCACCTCGTCGTACATCTTGTTCAAGCTCCGGATCAGGACCTGCGCCATTCGCCTCATCCCTTCACGGAGCCGGTGAGACCGGCGACGTAATGCTCGACGAAGAAGGAATAGATCAACGCCACCGGGATCGAGCCGAGCAGCGCGCCCGCCATCAGCGGCCCCCAGAAGAACACGTCACCGCGGATCAGTTCCGAGGTGACGCCGACCGACACGGTCTTCTCCGCAGGCGACGACAGGAATACCAAGGCATAGATGAACTCATTCCACGACAAGGTGAATGCGAAAATACCGGCCGAGAGAATGCCCGGAACCGCAACCGGGAAAATGATGTAGACCATCGCCTTCCAGCGCGTCGCGCCGTCGATGCGCGCGCATTCCTCGAGTTCCTTCGGGATTGCCTTGAAATAGCCCATGAGCAGCCAGGTGCAGAATGGGATCAGGAAAGTGGGATAGGTGAGGATGAGCGCCCAAGGCGTGTCGCCGAGACGGAAGTTGCGGATGATGTCGGCGAGCGGGATGAAGAGGAGCGTCTGCGGCACCAGATAAGTGATAAAGATGCCGGTACCGAGGCTGCCGGCGAAGGGGAACTTGAGCCGGGACAGCGCGTAGCCGGCAAACAGGCCGCAGACTAGCGAAATAATCGTGGCGACGATCGAGATGAACAGCGTGTTCAGCATCCAGGTGTTGAACAGCGTCTCGCCGAGCAGATACTCGATGTGTTCGAGCGTGGGATGGAGCGTCCAGAACGGCGTGTAGTTCGGAGCCATCCACGGCCGGTAGAGCTCGCTGTCCGGGCGCACTGTCGTCACCATCATCCAGTAGAACGGGAACAGCAGCACGAACACAAACACCCCGAGCGGGATATAGAAGAAGACCCAGCGCCGCCACTTCGCGCCTTCGATCATTAGTGCACCTCTACCCGGCGAATGTAGAGGAGCTGCACGATCAACCACGATCAGCAAGATCGGAAACATGGCGAGCGAGATCGCCGCTCCCTCGCTCAACAGGCCGGTGCCGATGCCGATCTGATAGGCGTAGGTCGCGAACAGTTGGGTCGCGTTGGCGGGCCCTCCGCCGGTGAGCACATAGACCAGCTGAAAGTCAGCGAAGGTCTGGATAATGGAGAACAGCACCACCACCATGGTTACCGGCAGAAGGAGCGGCCAGGTCACGTGCCAGAAGCGCTGCCATGGCCGCGCACCGTCGATGGCCGCCGCCTCGTGCAGCTCGGGATTGATGGTCTGCAGCCCGGCAAGCAGGCTGATCGCGTAGAACGGCACGCCGCGCCAGACGTTGACAATGATCACCGAAATCATCGCCAGATCGGGATCGCTCAGCCAGTTGATGCGGCCATGGATCAAACCGACGCGATAAAGCGACCAGTTGATCACGCTGAAGGTCGGATCGAACATCCACTTCCAGGCGAAGGTGGAAAGCACGGTCGGAATGATGAAGGGCAGCAGGATGAAGGCGCGCGTCAGCGCCTTGCCCTTGAAATGCCGGTTGAGCAGCAGCGCCAACCACAAACCGAGGCCCAACTTGAACACAGTCGTGACACCCGTGTACCAGAACGTGTTCCAGACCGCGGTCCGGAAGATGCTGTCGTTCCAGATCTTCTCGAAGTTCTTCAGTCCGACAAAGTCGCCCGGCACACCCACCTTTGCGCTGGTGACTGCGAGCAGCACGCCCTCCACGAACGGATAGGCGATAAAAAGGCCCAGTACGATGATCGTGGGCAGAAACAGCACCAGCGCAAGCCAGCGCTCGTCTTCGAGTAGACGGCTGACAAGGGCACGTTCTACCGTCGGAGCCGCTATGTGCGCGTAGGCGACCGCCATGTGGATGCCTTGTCGGCAGTATGTCGCGGGTCCCGGTCAGGCGCCGTAGATCTTCACAAGCTCATCATGGGCCCATTTGACGGCTTCTTCGGCTGGCATGCCCTGCACGGCCTTGGCATACATATCAACGATAATGTACTTGGTGACGACCTCGGCTGCCTTGCGGGTCGAGGGTCCCTGATAGCCGGCGAAACGCCCGGTTCGCGCCGCTTGCCTGTAGGGAAGCATGATCGGGTCGTCGTTCCAAAGCTTGTGGTTCTCCCACTCCGTCGTCGGGCCGACCGAGAAGCCCTTCTGCGATACGAACCATTTGTCGAAAATCTCCTTGGAGTGAATCCAGCGAAGGAATTTCTTCGCCACATCTTGGTTCTTGGAGTAGCCCATCAGCATGTTTGAGAACGGCACGTGATAGCTGAACTGCCCGCCCTGGCCCTTGGGCAGCGGTGCGTGCAGGATGTCGTCCTTGAGCTGGGTGCCTGTCTCCGTCTTGTAGGAGTCCGGCTTGCGCAGAGCCTCGAGGTAGATCGAGGCGCCATTGAGCGTGGCGCTACACGTCCCGGATAGGAAGGCGCGGTTGTTGTTGGTGTCGTCCCAGGCGAGCCCGCCTTCGTCGTGCGCCTCCTTCCAGAAAGCGGTCATGAATTTCACTGATTCAACGGCTTGCTTCGAATCGAGCACGACCGTCTTGCCATCCGCCTCGACCTCCTTGCCGCCCCAGGACCAAAGATAGGGGTAGGCGAAGGCGGGCGCGTCGCCGAAAGTATGGCCAAGCGTCTGGCCGATGGGCTGGTTCTTTGCCTTGAGCTTCTTACCGGCGTCGCGGTACTCCTCCCAAGTCTGCGGGAATTTGCCGCCGGTATAGCCGATATCGGCGAACCATGACTTCCGGTACGCGATCTGCAAGCCGACGATGCTCCATGGCAGGGCGATCCATTTCTTCCCGTCATTGGCCACGGTCTTCGACGTTTCGTAGAAGCCACCTTGCGCCTTGCCGATCTCTTCTGCGATGTCGGTGACGTCGACGAGGCTCTCGCCGTAAAGCTGTGCCCAGTTGTTGAGGACGCAGATGATGTCGGGGCCCGAACCCGATTGAATCGCCGAGGTGGCGCGGGCCTGGATGTCGTTGCCGTTGATCGTCTCGACATTGAGCTTCACGCCGAGCGCTTTCTCGCACTCCCCGGCAATCTCCCTTCGCAGCAGCTGGTCAGAGGCGGGAACAAAGTCGTTCCAGCGCAGCCAGTGGATGGTTGCACCCTGGGCGAAGGCGGGCGCGCGAGAGGTTGCGAGGATCGCCGCAATGCCGCCGGTTTTCGCCGCGACCGCGCCGGCGCCGGAAAGCTGCAACAGCTTGCGTCGATGTATCCGAGCCATGTTCATCCTCCCTTGCAGATGACCTTTTTTATTTCTTGGTGTAGGGAACGGGTACCACATTCTACATCAGAAAGACACCTTTGCCGCTCGTCTGGCTGTCGAACAGCCGATAAGCCTCCTCCGCCTGGGTGAGCTGCCAGCGGTGCGTGAACAGCCGATCAACGGGAACCTGGCGATCGGCAACGAACCGTGCGCACTGCGCCTGGATGACGGTGGAGAAGGTCCAGGAGCCCATGATGGTGAGCTGCTTGCGCAGCATGTCGGGGCTGACATCGAGCGTCACGCTGCCCCCTTCGCCGACAAAGCACACGACGCCCCATGCCCGGGTTCCATATACCGCCGCCAGGCGGCCTTCTGCTACGCCGGAAGTGTCGAGCGCCATGTCGGCGCCCAAGCCGTGCGTGTGCTCCTTGATCCTGCCGGCCGGGTCATCGGCGTTAGGGTCGATGAGGACGTCGGCGCCGAAATCCTTGGCGCGCGCGAGCCGCTCCTTGCTTACATCGAGCGCAATGACACGAGCACCCATCGCCGCGGCGAACTGCGTTGCGGAGAGCCCGACCGGTCCCTGGCCGACGATGGCGATCGTATCGCCTCCCTTAAGGTTCATCCGCCGGAGCGCCTGAAAGGCGGTACCAGTGCCGCAGGAAATGGCCGCGCCGGTTGCAAAGCCCAGTTCATCCGGCAAGGGCACCAGCGTATGCGCCGGAACTTTCATGTAGCGCGCATGCGCGCCGTGCCCGGTGACGCCATAGACCGTGCTGCCGTCGACGCACATCTGCGACCACCCGGTCTGGCAGTGCGGGCAGGTGCCGCAGCCACTATAGTGGTGCACCATGACCCGCTCGCCGATACGGGCGGCGCGCTCCCAGACATTGGCCCCGGCGGCTGCCACGATGCCGCAAGGCTCGTGTCCGGCAATGACCGGGCCGCTTGCCTTTCCGAGCCCAAGCGAAGCGCCGCCTGCTGCGGCGCGATAAACCTTGAGATCGCTTCCGCACATGCCGGAAGCCTTGATCTCGACAATGACCTCACGGGGTCCCGGAGCCGGATCGGGAAATTCCGCGAGCGCCAGTTTGCGCTCGCCGAGGAATGTTACGCCGCGCATGCTCTTCTCTCCTTCCACGATTGACGGCCGAGTACCGCGAAGCGAGTATCACAACCGATTCCATGGAAGCTGCTCATACGCAAACGCCATGTCATTCCGGGGCGCCAGCCGATCTCGGGTTTTACCCGAGATCGGCCACATCAAGTGCCCAAGTCGGCAATCGCCGACTTGGGGTGCGAAGCGGAGCGGCGAGCCCGACCTTCGCTGCGCGTCGGCCTCGCCCCGGAATGACGCTCGATGAATCAATCCATGCGCAACAGCACCATTCGAGTCGCCACCTTCGGCGGTCCCGGCGCGGAGCCGGTGATCCGTTCCGTGCAATGGCCGAAAATTCCCGACAAGGCCGCATTGATTGCGATCGGCGCCTGCGGGGTATGCGGCACCGATCTTCACATTCTCAAAGGTCATTGGCCGAAGCCGTTGCCGTGGCCCTTCACCCTCGGCCATGAGCTCGGCGGCGTCATCGTCGAAGCGGGAGCGCAATTCACGGAAGATTTCATGGGCAAGCCGCTGGGCGTCGGCTCCAAGGTGATGATCCCGCCGCTGATGCCGTGCGGGCACTGCTATTATTGCATCCATTATCCCGAGCGCGCCAATAAATGCCTCACTCCGGTTTATTACGGACGCTATCTCGGCTTCGACAAGCCGCCGCATCTGTGGGGAGGCTTCGCCGAGTATGTCTATGTCGACCTCGACATGCTGCCGGGCACAAAGGTCTACAAGCTTCCGGACGACATGTCGCTGCGGCTTGGCGCACTGTCGGAGCCGCTGACCTCCTGCATTCGTGCCTTCAATCGCGCGATCCGCGCCGGCGGTTTCACATGGGGCGACACCGTCGTGATCCAGGGCTCGGGGCCAATCGGCATTCTCGCGATCGCAGCGGCCAGGGAAATGGGCGCGGGACGGGTGATCTGCGTCGGCGCTCCGGAAAGTCCGCGCCTCGCGCTTGCGCGAAAATTCGGCGCCGAAGCGACGCTGAACATCGACGAAGTCAAGGACCCGTCTGCGCGCATTCGCCAGGTGCGCGACATCGTCGGAGGATTCGGCGCCGACCTGGTGATGGACTGTTCCGGCCATCCGAGCGCCGGGCCCGAGGGCATAGAGTTCCTGCGCGACGGCGGCACCTATGTCGAGATGGGCCAGTTCACCGATGCCGGCTCAATCACCACGTCCTGGCACCGCATTTGTGCCAAGGACCTCAACGTATTGGGTTCCTGGGCCTTCACGGCGAACGACCTGCCGCGGGGTGTCGACATGCTCTCCCGCGCGCGCACCAGATATCCGTGGCTCGATATGCAGACGCTCTACCCCTTTGACGCGGACGGAATATCCCGCGCCGTCCAGGATGCGATGGCAATGAAGACCGTCAAGTCGACCATTGTCCCATGGCCGGAACTGGTGTGATGCTCCTCCGTCCGCCAGGGCGAGTGAAGCCAGGGCCTGGGCAGGATAGCAATCATGAAATCCAGCACGGACCGGATTCTCACCACGCATGCCGGGAGCCTCTCGCGGCCGGCAGACCTCATCGCGTTGAGCCGCGCTCGTAGCGCCGGCGAGAGCAAAAAAGACGACACCTATGCCGCGTGTCTCGCCGCGTCGGTTGCAGAAGTGGTGCGCGAGCAGCTTGAGCTTGGCATCGATATTCCCGATGACGGCGAGTTCGGCAAGCCGGTGGCCGGCAGTTACGATTACGGCGCGTGGTGGAATTATGCCTTTGCGCGGATGTCCGGGTTTTCGTCCAGGGCCGGCGGCATGGTCGGCGAATCCAAGCACAAGAAATCGGCTGTCGCCGATCTCGCCTTGACCTCGTTTGCCAACCGCCGGGACTGGCAAAAATTCAGCGCGTTCTACCAGGATCCGGAATCGACCGGCAGCCTGATGGGGAGCGCGGCGCGGCGCCCGGTGGGCAGGCCGGCCTGCACCGGCCCGATCAAATATGTCGGCCATGCCGCGCTCGCCGCCGACATCGCGAATCTGAAAGCCGCGATGGCCGCCTCCGGCGTGCAGGAAGGCTTCATGTGTTCGATCGGGCCCGGCAGCTTCGCCCGCGGCGAGGACTTCCACTACAAGACTGAAGAAGAATTCCTGTTCGCTTCAGCCGATGCGATGCGGGAGGAATACAAAGCCATCGTCGACGCCGGGATCGTGCTGCAAATCGACGATCCGAGCCTGCCGGACAACTGGGACATGATCAACCCCGAGCCGCCGCTTGCGGAATTCAAGAAGTTCGAGCAGGTGCGCATTGAAGCGCTCAATCATGCGCTCAGAAGCCTGCCGCAGGAGCGCATCCGCTACCATATCTGCTGGGGCAGCTGGCATGGCCCGCATACCACCGATATTCCGCTGGCCGACATTGTAGATCTCGTATTGAGCGTCAACGCCGGCGCCTATTCGGTGGAGGCCGGCAACGTTCGTCACGAGCATGAATGGCGTATCTGGCAGGACGGAAAACTGCCTGAAGGCAAGCTGCTCATTCCCGGCGTGGTCAGTCACGCCACCAATATCGTTGAACATCCGCAAGTGGTCGCCGATCGGATCGTGCGTTACGCCAAAGCGGTCGGGCGCGAGAATGTCGTCGCCGGTACCGATTGCGGCCTGGGCGGCCGCGTCCATCCGCAAATCGCCTGGGCGAAGCTTCAAGCGCTGTCCGACGGCGCCAGGCTCGCGAGCCGGGAACTCTGGGCATAACGCGCAGGTGCCGAGGAGCTATCGTTGTTGGAGCACTCGATAGCGGTTTGATGCGCCGGATAGTAGTCCTGCGGCCTCAGTCACCATCCGCTGCACAATTTCAGAGGCTGGGGGAATATCGGTGATCAGGTCCACGGCCTCGCCGGCAATTACAGCGGCAGTATCAAAATCACCTTTGCTGCGGGCTGCTGCATAGCGATCCGCTTCTTCGTCCTGATGCTGCAGTAATTCGGCCTCACGGCCGCGCCATTTTTCGGAGAAGCTGTTGCGCAATACGCGCCCGGTATATGGCGCTGGCCACACGTTCCGACGTGCGATGTCGAACAGGATCCCTCGTATTGTGTGGTCACCGGTCTCCAACACGATGCGATCCTTGGCGGCGGCAAAACCTGCGGCCTCCTGTGAGGCATAAAAACGGGTCCCAACGAGCACTCCATCCGCCCCTAACATGAGAGCCGCGGCGAGACCGCGGCCATCCGCCACGCCCCCTGCAGCGGCAACTGGAATGTGAGGCACTGCATCGACTACGGCAGGTACGAAAGGAAATGTGCTTCGCGAGATGGCATGGCCACCACCCTCTGCACCCTGGGCAACCAAAATATCCGCTTCGTTTGCGACGGCGGCCTTCGCTTGCTCCAGTGTTTGAACCTGGCAAATGAGCAACGCACCCGACTTTTTGATTTTTTGCGCGTGTGGTCGAACCTCACCGAATGAAAGCATAACTGCAGCAGGCCGACGTTCGAGCACCAAGTCGAGCAATCGAGGACGCTTGGCCATGCTCCAAGTTATAAAGCCCACACCGACCCGTGCATCGCCTGCAGCATCCAATTCGCGCGCCAGCCAAGTCTCGTCGCCATAACCACCGCCGATAATGCCGAAACCGCCGGCCCTGCTTACCGTCGCGGCAAGTCGCCCATCTGAAACAACATCCATTGGCGCGAGCAGAATCGGGTGCTCGACCTTTAGAAGCTCCGTTAGGCGTGTCGAAATGGACATGTTGTCCCCGGCGCACTCGGCGATTGATTTGCCGCCAGATTTCCGCCTTTTTGCAGGCGGAAGTTGTGAAGGGGAAGCACTGCTCCGTAGGGGGATCATGACCGAATTATCACGCACGCTCTTATCATGCACGCTCTTGGCGGTGATGCTCTAGGCGTCGGCAGCATTTGAATTCCACGCAATGTCACGCATTTTTTTAAGTCATTCGAGCGCGAACAATGCCGAGGCGGTGGCGCTGCGCGACTGGCTTGAGCAGGAGGGTTGGAAGGACGAGGTCTTCCTGGACCTCGATCCCAAACGCGGCATTGCTGCCGGAGAGCGATGGGAACGCGCGCTCAACGAGGCAGCGAACCGCTGCGAGGCGGTGCTGTTCCTTGTATCGAAGCATTGGCTCGGCTCGCACTGGTGCTCCAAAGAATTCATTCTGGCGCGACACCTTAACAAACGGCTGTTCGGTGTTCTTATCGAAGATCTGCCGATAGGGGATCTGCCCGAGGATATTGCCGGTACCTGGCAGGTTGTGCGGCTTGCTGCCGGCCGCGACCACATCATGCTTCGCGCGGTTTTGCCGATCACGCATGACGAGATGCACGTCACCTTTTCAGCCGAGGGGCTCGCGCGTCTGAAGCACGGACTGGAGGAAGCAGGGCTCGGCCCCAAGTACTTCCGTTGGCCGCCCGCGAACGATCCAAACCGGCCGCCCTATCGCGGTTTGCGTCCGCTCGAGGCCGAGGACGCCGGCATTTTCTTCGGCCGCGATGCGCCGATTGTCGAAGCCCTCGACGCGTTACGCGGTCTCCGCGAGGTTGGCGCGCCGCGGCTGCTCGTCATTCTCGGCGCGTCCGGAGCGGGCAAGTCGTCGTTTCTCCGAGCGGGGCTGCTCCCTCGACTGGCACGCGACGACCGCCACTTCCTTCCCCTCCCCATCATGCGGCCGGGTCGGGCGGCAATCTCCGGCGAAACGGGCCTCCTGCACGCGCTGGAGTTGGCATTCCAGACCGAGGGCATCATGACGACGCGCGCGAAGCTTCGCTCGGTCATTGAAGGGGGGCCTTCAATGCTGCGACCGATGCTGCAAGCGCTCGTGGAGAAAGCGACTCCTGGCGCACTTGCTTCCGATCTCACGCCCAAAGCGCCGACGCTGGTCTTGTCGATCGATCAAGGTGAAGAGCTGTTTCTGGCCGAAACTCAGGACGAAGCACAGAGATTCCTCGCGTTCCTGCGCGATCTGCTCGTTCAGGATGCGCCCGAAATGATTGCAGTATTGGCCATCCGCTCCAACTCCTATGGTCAGCTGCAGGAAGCAAAATCGCTGGAATGTGTTCGCAAGGTTCCGTTCGATCTCGGTCCAATGCCGAAAGGAAGCTATGCCGAAGTAATCAAAGGACCGGCGCGGCGGCTGGAGGGGTCTGCGCGTGCTCTCGAGATTGAAGAGAGTCTCGTCGACGCATTACTCGCAGATGTCGAGTCGGGCGGTGCCAAGGATGCACTGCCGCTGCTGGCCCTCACGCTCGAACGGCTTTACCTCGAGCATGGGGGTGATGGCGATCTTACGCTTGCCGAGTATCAGACCCTCGGCGGATTCAAGGGATCAATCGAGGCAGCGGTTGAGCGCGCGCTCGGAGAAGCAGACAGTGATCCAACCTTGCCGAAGGACCGAGCCGAACGTCTGGCGCTGCTTCGGCGCGGCATTATCCCCTGGCTCGCCGGGATTGACCCCGATACCGGCGCCCCTCGTCGGCGGGTAGCGAAAGTTTGTGAAATCCCGATAGAGGCGAGGCCCTTGCTGCAGCAACTCGTCGCGCATCACCTGCTTGCCACGGACGTAGCAAAGGAGACCGGTGAGACCACCATCGAGCCGGCCCATGAGGCATTGCTGCGTCAGTGGAGTCTGCTGCAGGGTTGGCTTGTCGAGGATGCGGCTCTCCTCGCGGTACTCGATGGCATCAAACGCGCGCGCCGCGATTGGGCCGCGAACGCCCGAAGCCCGGCGTGGCTCACGCATCAGACGGGTCGGCTCGATGCGGCGCAACGCCTGACCGAACGGCCGGATCTTGCAGCCAACCTGGAAGCACCCGATCGCGAATACCTTCTCGCGTGCCACAAGACAGGGTTGGCGGCGAGACGCAGAAGCCGTCACGCGCAGCTGGCGATTTACGGGATGTTGGTCGGCATCATCGCCGGGCTCCTGGGGTGGATCAATCAGGGCTTCGTCAAGGAGCAAGTGAACTGGTTCGTTACCATGCGGCCTTACATGTACGCGCACGTGCGTCCGTTTGTACTTGCGGCGGCAGCGGAACAGACCCTGACAGAAGGCGATACCTTCAAGGAGTGTGCGAAGGATTGTCCGCTAATGGTGGTGATCCCGATCAATGAATTCACGATGGGATCGCCGGCTGATGAAAAAGGCCGTTACGTCAACGAAGGCCCGCAACACGGCGTCAGATTTGCCAAACCTTTCGCGGTTGCAAAGTTCGAGGTGACGTTCGACGAATGGGACGCCTGTGTTGCAGTCGGCGGCTGTGAGCCGGTCTCCGACAGCGGCTGGGGGCGCGGCAGGCGACCGGTCATCAATGTCACCTGGTGGGAAGCGCGGCAGTACGTTACCTGGCTGTCCAAGATGACCAACAAGGCATATCGGCTGCTTAGCGAGGCCGAATGGGAGTACGCAGCGCGCGGCGGAATGAACACGGCCTATTCGTGGGGCGAAGATATAGGTGCCGGCAAAGCCAACTGTACAGGTTGCGGCAGCAAGTGGGACAATAAGCAAACGGCGCCAGTCGGTTCTTTCCCGGCCAATCGATTTGGCCTGCACGACATGCACGGCAATGTCTGGGAATGGGTGGAGGATTGCTTCCAAGACAGCTACGACGACGCGCCGCGAGACGGCGCTGCCGGCAACAGCGGCGACTGTGCCGACCGTGTGATTCGCGGAGGCTCCTGGAGCAGCAATCCGAACATCCTGCGGTCAGCCAATCGCAGTGCTGATACCACTCTCATCCGTTACAGCTATCTGGGCTTTCGAGTCGCGAGAACGCTCGATCACTGACTAGTGGTCCGATTCCGAAGTTCGCCACCACTCGCGGCACGTTCAGATGCGAACTTCGGAATCTAATGACCACTAGCAAGTCTATGATTTCCAGTGCGGTTTTGAATTTGAAGTTCCTAAACGAGCTTGCGGCCGGTTATGATAGGAACTTCAAATTCACCGCACTTGTCGCAAGGACGCAAATGAAAGCGCAAGCGGCGTTCCCGCGATGACGAGCGGAGAAAAGTCTCAGCAGAATGTGTGCCGGGTGCAACTAGCTGGTAAATGGATCGGCCCAGCCCGCCGGAGGGATGCGGTTTCCTTGGGCGCGAGCACAGTCTTCACCACGGATTTTCAGTCGCTCAGTGTCTTTCGAATTGTCTTTGCCGTATATCTCCTCGGAGATTACTGGACCGGCGTCTCCCCCTATTTCGACGATTTCTTTACCAACTCGGGCATCCTTCCGCTTTTCGCGCTCGCATCCGACGTGGACGTGCCGGTTGCGATAGCGATCGCACGCGTACTGGAAGCCAGCAGGCTGCCGACTGTCCTGCCTTATGTCTATCCAGCAGCACTCATTTGCTTCGGCATCGGTTATCGGACGAGATTGGCGAACGGAATAGTATTCGTTCTCAACAGCTACCTGTTCTGGCGCAACCCTTACATCCTCTCAGGCGCAGAGGATGTGGCACGACTCTTGTTGCTTTGGTGCTTATTTCTGCCAATGAATCGATATTGGAGCATTGATGCAGCCCTCGACCAGCAACCGCGCGATCGTCCGTACCCGCGTTTGCCATTTGCCGCACTGCGCTTGCAGATCACCTCGATTTATTTTTTTGCGGGGATTTTCAAGCTTGTTGGTCCGGCATGGCGGGACGGCACCGCCGTCGCAATGGTGCTCCAGGACAACATGTATGGTGGTACGTCGGTCGGATTATATCTCGTTCACAACTTTCCGACACTGCTCGGTGCGGTGACCTATGCCACGATCGGCCTGCAGGTTCTGCTGCCATTGTTGATCTACTCGCCTAGGTACAACGATCTTACTCGAGGCTTCGCACTTGCCAGCCTTGCCGTCATGCACCTGTCTTTCGTCCTCTTCCTGAACATCGGCGGCTTTCCGTTCGTATGCTTGACCTCCCTGATCCTGCTGATCCCGGACAGGTGGTGGAATCGGCTCCTTCGGAAACGCCGCGCCCGACTCGCGCGCGTCACTATTTTCTACGAGCCCGACTGTGGCTTCTGTTATCGCGTGTCGCTGCTGCTGCGGGAATTCCTGGTGTCGCCCACGACTGCGGTGCAGCCTGCAAGCGTTGATGCGCAGGCGCACCGCCTGCTGACAAATCACAATTCATGGGTTATACGCAGCGCCGATGGCACGTTCTATCTCAAATGGCACGCGGTAGCCTATCTTCTAAAGCAAAATCCGCTCCTCGCACTGCTCGGCTGGTTGACCGATCTGCCGTGCATGCGTGCAAAGATGCATTGGGTTTACGATTGCATCGGCGCGCATCGGCAGGTCCTCGGCGCGATAACGCGGTACATTCTTCCGCTTCGGAAAGAGCGACCGATCCGGGCGGAAGCGGAAATCATTTGCGGTGTGCTGATGTGGCTCGCGCTTATATGCAATGTCATGTCGTTACCATGGCCCGGCAAGGACCGCATAGGTTCCGTGATCAGCAGCAAGCCGGCCGGGCGGAGCCAATTTTTCGAGGCCCTTCAGGTCGGCCAGTCCTGGTCGTTGTTTGCTCCGGTTCCCACGCACTATCAGCACCGTTACCAGGTTTCGGCGACGACAATCGAAGACACGCCGATTGAGTTGATGGAACATGCCCGACATCCACTTTTTTGGGAACCTGACGCATATCGCGTAAAGTTCGCAACGCATCGTTGGATGACCTATTTTGCTCATCTCAACGCACGGACGAAGGAGCAGCTGACTTCATTCGGGAGCTATTTGTGCTGGTGGGCCCGACGCCCGGATCAGGGTTTGGACGCACGGCTCCGGGAAGTCGAAATCAGGCAATTCATTCTGGCATTCGACGAAATCTGGGCCAGAGATACCCGACCCGCCGTGCAGCAGACCAAGACGTGTGATCAGGCGCGTCCGCAAGCGCATGGCGAATAGCTGATATCTGCCGCCGCGCTCTCAAGGTCCAAAGAGGAGGACTGTGACTGTCCTGCCACAATGAGCTGGCCGCTTCCGGCCTTCCTTCAGAGAAGCCTTGACACGAGTTCGTCTGCTCCTGCATAGCTCGTTTGTTGGGATCATGGAGGGGTTTATGCGAAAAGCCGCACTGGCATTGCTGATTGCGTTGGGCTTGACAATCATCGCCACAAGCCTATTCCCGAGTCAGGTGCTAATTCAGGCTGCAGTCGCCGGTCCGAAAGAAGATAGATAGCTCAACTGGCGAATCGGCATGCCGGTTGGTGCTCGCCTGGGCGCGGGCGCTGACCGATCATGTCATGTAGACACGCCTCACGCGTTTTCCGGCATTAGCATTCGCTCTCGGAGACGGCGGATCGCGTGGTTGGCAATGCACAGCGAGTCGCATTGCTCCTTCTCCAGAATTTCGAAAATCCCACGAGCCAGCTCAGCTTGCAGCCTTTCGCGATCGTAAGTCTTGAAGAGCGGGTCTCGCTCTACGAAGCTCCAGGACCTTGAGAAGGCTTCCGAAGCGAGCACCAGAGCTTCAGGGCCGAAGCAGCTCCGCTGCATCAAAACTGCCATGATTTCTTATCCCAGCGTGACTGTGTCGTTCGTTATGACTTACCCATTCGCTGACGAGTAACTAAAGACTGATCGGCCCGCCTCAAATTGGACATGATTTGAACTGCGATTTCGCTTTATTGCCCATGCCCATCGCCGGGAGCATATTGATTGTGCGGCGACCGGACTTGCCTGGTTTTGCCATTTTAGCTCGATCTTGCGGAATGGTTTGGATGCCATGCACTTGAGCATTCCGGTCGCTCGATTGAAGGGTTGCGTACCGGCGCGGAGAAACCCATTCTCGCTGCGGCAGGAGAAGGAACGTGAGTGACCGCGCCGATTCGATGACGGGAATTTCGCATATTGCGGTCACGCCTGCAGCTATCGTGCAGCGTCAGACTGCGGATTGGGACCTGGTCCAAGCCGAGCAGGTCGACATGATTCGCCATAAGTCGTTCGATTACGAATTCAAAGGCTCGCGACATCTCTTGATCGCCACCGAGCGCGCCGAAAGGCACGATGGTGAAACCCTCGTCGACGGATTGCCAAGGTCGAAGCGCCGCGAGTGGAATCGGAGGATGACTTTCATCCCTGCGGGGCACCGGTTCTACGGTTGGCAGAAACCGCGCGCTTTGCTTCGCTGCATCTTCCTTTACATCGATCCGCGGAGCCTGCTGCTGGGCTCCGAACTTCGCTTTTCCGAGGTCGATTTCAAGCCTCGATTGTTCTTTTTCGATCCCGATGTCTGGACGACTGCTCTCAAGCTCAAGGCGCAGCTGCAAAATCCGTGTCCCTCCCGCACCGCCTATGTGGAGGCGCTCGGCATTGCGCTGGCGCACGAACTCACGCGGGTAAACGCGGGTGGCTCGCCCCGCATGCCGGACGTCCGCGGAGGGCTCCCAGCCTGGCAGCAAAAAAAGCTGACGCAATATATCGAAGAGCGTCTTGCCGATGAAATCCCGCTCTCATCCCTGGCACAACTGGTACAGCTCAGTCCGTTTCATTTTTCGCGGGCGTTCAAGCAATCGTTTGGCGTGCCGCCACATCAATATCTCACTATCTGTCGAATCGACCGTGCCAAGGCCTTGCTGGCAGAGCGCAAGCTGTCGGTAACTGAAATTGGACTCGATGTTGGTTTCAGCGAAACAAGCTCGTTTACCGCTGCCTTTCGCAGGGTCACCGGTGAAACGCCCACTGACTATCGTCGGAGTCTCGCATAGGCGTTCGATCCAAGACGTTCAGCAGTAGATGCTTTTCGCTTTGCGTAAATCGCAAGGCTGGAGAATGCGAAGCCCCTCTCGCCAAAAAAGTCCATGCCACAATCTTCCCCAATCAGCGCCCCAATAGCGACGCTGCCGGTTGTTACTGAGCGTCTCCGTAATGGGGGAAATGGGGACGCAAATCATGGAATTGGTGTCTGCTGCCGCGGTGATCATTGCGGTGCAATGATCACCGGGCTCGCTTTTCTCCGCGCACCGTAATTCACGCGCAGGTGGACGGTGCTGGCAATTCTCGGCCCGGCAAGATCATGGCCGCTAAAAGCAGCGTTTGCGGCCGTTTTCGCTGCCGCGCTGCCTGCCTTCTATTTTCTTTACAGCCATGGTTGGCTTCTGTCCTTCAATGAATGGATAAAAGCTCACGGAGCGGCAGGGGCCTTTACGTTTGCAATTGCCTATGTGGTGAGCGCGGTCCTCCTGCTCGCTCCCTCCGAGCTTATGTGGGTTGCTGCTGGTGTCGCGTTCGGCGCCTGGGCCGCTCCTTTGGTGGTCGCCTCTTCCATCATCGAGTCACTGATCGTGTTCTTGCTGTCGCGCCATGTGCTGCGGCCGAAGGTAAGGCTGCTCGTCGCAAAGCGCCCGCTGCTGCGCGCAATCGATGCGGCCATCAGGTCGCAGAGCTGGCAAGTCGCCATCCTTCTGAGGCTCAACGCATTGGTGCCTTTCAATTTCCAGAACTACTTCTTCGGGGCAACGGATATCGGGCTTGTGCCCTACACGATAACTACGCTTTTCGGTATCATGCCTTTTACGGCAATGTACGTTTATCTCGGGACAGCAGGACGGACCATTGCATTTAAGGAAGGTCTTGGAACTTCCAATATCGCGTTTCTTTTGTTCGGCTTACTCGCGACGGCAGTCCTCATTTACATCATCTGCCGGAAGACAAAGCAGAAACTGGAGGAAATGATCGCTGTGTCCGGTTAATGCAGGCGCTAAGTCAAGCGGCGCCGCTTCCGGAGCAAGACGTTCAGCAGTAGATGCTTTGCGCGCCCGGAATATCATCCTGCGGTACGCAGTATTGAGCCAACTTGTACGCGTTGGCGCGATTGCCATTGCCCGCGCCGAATGCGGTAGATGCCAAAGCGATGACGGCGACCGCAAAAATCATGGTGATCTTGGTTGCCATTGCTGTTTCTCCTCGCGTCAAACAACAATTGCTTTTGTGTAAACTAGACCAGGCAAGGCGAGCATTTATTCCCGGCTTGTAGGCGCGGCGAAACCCCGTGAATTCCGCGGTCGCATTCGAATGCGGTCCGTTCGATGCAGCTTGCTGATGAAGACGCGGAGTTCGTCGCTTGAACCGGCACGATATCCGCGCCGATGAAGGTGGCCGCAAAAAGCGAGAGGGCTGCGATTGTCGTTGCCAGTTCGAGTTTCGCCGAGGGCTTCGCGGATAACTTTTCCTTTGCGGTCAACATCGCCTTGTCTCCTGCGTGGTGGCGTGAGTGGGTTGCTCACTGCGCAAGAGACTCGCCCGCATGCGATTCTATTCATGGAAATCACGGATACGTGTTGAACGATGCGGGCCGCTTGCGGCGGGACTACATGGCGACTGGAACAAGAACTGTTTTGGCTTGTCCCAGCCGCATACGTCACCTACCTTCAAATTTCGCCAACAAGCGGCAGCGAAATCCCGGAATATTCGACGCTCGAGTCGGGCCGTGAATGAAAGGTATGATCGGCACACTCCGCGACCGTGACGTCGCATGGTAGGCGGCGGCTTTTCTCAAAGAGCCGGCGGCGCAACAAAGTGCGGCCACGATGCTGGGGTGGCGCCGAACAAGGATGGGCAGCAGATGGAAGAGTGCAAAGACAACCCGGTGCCGATCGCTGACAAGGTTCGCCCGCGAGGCGCAGGCGTCGTCAGGAGCACCACCGATACGGCATCGGATGAGGACGAGATCGCTGAGATAAAGAGCGCTGTCCTCGCCAAGTTGACGCTTGCGGTCGGCAAGGATGCGGCGGCGGCAACCGATCGGGACTGGTTCGTCGCCGCGGCGCTGACCGCGCGCGACCGCGTCATCCATCGCTGGCTCGCCGCCGAGCGCGCGAGCCGCGCGAAAGGCCGCAAATGTGTCTACTATCTGTCGCTCGAGTTCCTGATCGGCCGGCTATTCAACGACGTGCTCGGAAATCTAGGGCTCGGCAAAATCGTCAATGCGGCGCTCGGCGATCTCGGCGTCGACCTTGTGCGGCTGCGCGCGTCAGAGCCGGATGCTGCGCTCGGCAATGGCGGCCTCGGGCGTCTCGCCGCCTGTTTCATGGAGAGCATGGCAACGTTCGGGATTCCGGCCTACGGCTACGGAATTCGCTACGATCACGGCCTGTTCCGGCAAGTCATCCGCGATGGATGGCAGCAGGAGTACCCGGAGGAATGGCTGTCGTTCGGCAATCCCTGGGAGTTCGCGCGGCCGGAAGCGATCTACGACATCCACTTCGGGGGCCGCGTCGAACGAGCTGTCGGGCCGCGGGGCATTGCCCACTCGGTCTGGCATCCCGATGAGACAATCGAAGCGTTGGCCTATGACACTCCGATCGTGGGATGGCGAGGTCGGCACGTGAATCCCCTGCGACTGTGGTCCGCGCGCGCGGCCGACCCGGTTCGGCTCGATGCATTCAACCGGGGCGAACATGTGGCTGCGCTGTCGGAGCAGGCACGGGCGGAAGCGATCTCGAAGATTCTCTACCCGAGCGACGAAACCTCGGCGGGGCAGGAGTTGCGGCTGCGGCAGGAATATTTTCTTGTCTCCGCGTCGCTGCAGGACCTCGTGCACCGGCACCTATGCACCGACGGCGACATCCATTGTCTCCCCGACCTCGCTGCGATTCAGCTCAACGACACGCATCCGAGCATCGCCGTCCCCGAGCTGATGCGACTCCTGATCGACCTGCACGGGCTGCCGTGGGACGAAGCCTGGCGTATAACCGTCGAGACCTTGTCCTACACCAACCACACGTTATTGCCGGAAGCGCTCGAGAGCTGGCCACTCCCGCTATTCGAACGCATGCTGCCGAGACATCTGGAGATTATTTATCGCATCAACGAGCAGCACCTGCGGCTTGCACGCGAGAAATGCCATGACGGCCACGACATGCTGGCTGCGGTCTCCCTGATCGATGAGCGCAGCCGACGCCTGCGGATGGGGCATCTCGCGTTCGTCGGCTCGCACCGAAGCAATGGCGTGTCCGCGCTGCACACCGAGTTGATGCGAAAGACCGTTTTCCGTCAGCTCCACGAGCTTTATCCGGACCGCATCGTCAACAAGACGAACGGCATCAATTTCCGCCGCTGGCTCATGCAGGCCAATCCCGGCTTGACCAAGCTCTTGTGCGAGGTCTGCGGGGCTGCCGTGTTGGATGATCAGACCGCGATCGTTCGCCTTGCCGATCACGCCGACGATGCCTCGCTGCAAGCGCGCTTCAGCACCGTCAAACGCGCCAACAAGGTTGCGCTCGTGCGCCTCATCTACGAACAAACGGGATTATGCGTCGACCCGGATGCGCTGTTCGACGTGCAGATCAAACGCATCCATGAATACAAACGCCAGTTGCTCAACCTTCTTGAAACGATCGCGCTCTATGCGCAGATGCGCGCAGAACCCAACCGCGGCTGGGTGCCGCGCGTGAAGATTTTTGCCGGCAAGGCGGCAGCCGGCTACACGCAGGCGAAATTGATCATCAAGCTCGCGAACGATGTGGCGAGCGTGGTGAACAACGACCCGGCGGTCCGCGATATCCTCAAGGTCGTCTTCATTCCGAACTACAACGTGACCCTGGCCGAATCGATCATTCCGGCGGCCGACCTGTCCGAGCAGATCTCGACCGCCGGGATGGAAGCCTCCGGCACGGGCAACATGAAGCTCGCGCTCAACGGCGCACTTACAATCGGCACGCTCGACGGGGCCAATATCGAGATTCGCGATCACGTCGGCGTGGACAATATCATTATCTTCGGTCTCAAGGCGCACGAGGTGGAGGAGCGCCGCCGCAGCGGGCTCGATGCGACAGCCGCCATCGCCGGGTCGCCGCAACTCGCCGGGGCGATCGGCGCGCTCGAATCCGGCTTGTTCACCGGCGACGAGGTCGGCCGCTTTACTCCTCTCGCGAATGCCCTGCGATACCACGATTATTACATGATCACCGCGGACTTCGACGCCTACTATGCGGCACAGCGCCGGATCGACCAGCTGCGGCAATCGGCATCCGCCTGGGCGCGCATGAGCATCCTTAACGTCGCCAACATGGCCTGGTTCTCCGCCGACCGGGCCATCAGCGAATACGCACGTGACATCTGGAATGTGCCGATCGAGCGGTCCGGAGAAATTCCCCCACGCTGCTCGCCCGCATCGACGAGGTCTGGTGTTGTGAGCCCCTCACCCGCCTCGCCGCTGCGCGGCTCAGATTAATATGGCGTTTGAAACGATGCGCGATAGCGGTCATGCGCCAAATGCAGCCCATTACGAACGGCAGCTCCGCAGGGCGCGCGCTATCGTCGCGCGGCTGCGCGGCAGCTAACGAGCAACAATCCGTACTGAAGTTGCCGGCTTGGACTGTCCCGTCGTAAGCGATAAGGAAATGCGCCGCGGTGTCCATCACTCGCTTTCAATAGAGCGGTTCGAAGATCGAGACAAAAAGGCTCCTCCATTACCGAAATTTAATCCTCCAAGGCGAATTACAGGCTTCGGGGAAACTTGTTTTTCAATAAGCTGGCCAGCGTCTCGCTTCAGCTGGAGGGACCTATGCATTGGAATGCGATTTCGGAGTGGCGCCAAAAGAGAGCGCTTCGTCAAATGCTCAATGATCCCCGGGCCGCGAGAGGATTTCGCTCAATTGGGCAACTTGAAAAAGGCATCGGTGCCGATCGCGCAACGACGGAGCGTTTGCTTCTGGCAATCGGGGCGACAAAGTCCGACGCGGCTGAGGAGTGGACACTTACTCCAATCAGCGCCTGAGCCGCTACCCCCCTTATTTGGGCGGCTCTACTGTCGCAGTTGGACCCGCTGGTCCCGGCGGCCCCGCTGGTCCTGGCGGTCCCGGTGGCCCCGCTGGCACCCGGCGGCCCCGGTGGTCCTTGTGGCCCTGCCGGTCCTACTGATCCCTGGACTCCGCAGTTCTGGACCATCGCTGTCTTCTTATCACTACCCGCGCTGGCCTCTATGATGCACGTAGTCGGCAACTCCATTCCCTGCCAAGTGAATCGTCCATTTCGAGTGGGAACCTCGACGCTCTTGCCGGGGCTGATCGTCAAAGTGATATTCGGCACTTGCGGCTGAATGCGTCCGCTGACACTCAGCCCAGACGGTGTGATTTGTGCCTGATAAATTGTGATTTCCGCCGAGGCAGGAGTTGCCAATGCGATGCAAGTAACAACAAGTCCAATGGCTGCGCGCATAGGATTCCCTCTTTGCCCATCACGACCAAAGATAGGACGGCGTTGATCCTATCGTCAATGATACCGACCTTGCACGACGGAAATTCCCATGCTCCGATGGTTTGCCGCCCTCGCCTTCATCTGCATCCTGTCGCTGGTTCCCGCGCCAGGTGGCAACACGGCGTTTGCGCAGGGCGGGTACCCGACAAGACCTGTAAAATTTCTCATTCCGTATCCCGGCGGTGGCACCAACGACGTGCTTGCCCGAATCGTCGGCGACAAGTTGCAGGCGAAGTGGGGCCAGCCGGTCATCATAGAGAACCGCCCCGGCGGTGGCGGCAACATCGGTGCTGCGCTGGCGGCGCAGGCGGACCCCGATGGCTACACCCTGCTGGTGTCGGCAACGCCGCCGCTCGCCACCAACCGGAGCCTCTACAAGGAGTTGTCCTACAAGCCGGAAGAATTCGTGCCGATCACAAATTTCGGATCGGTGCCCAATCTCGTAATCGTGCGCAAAGGGCTGCCGGTGAATTCCGTCAGCGAGTTGATTGCGCACGCGAAGGCGAATCCTGACAAGCTCGTCTATGGCAGCCAGGGGGCCGGCAATACTCCCCACCTTACCGCCAACATGTTCATGACCATGACCGGCACCAGCATGGTGCATGTGCCGTATCGCGGCGAGACACTGGTCTACAACGACATGCTCGGGGAGCGCGTCGATGTCTTCTTCGGCAACATATCGGGGGCGTTCGCTCTTTATCGCGACGGCAGGCTCAAGGTCTTGGCGGTGACCGACAGGGCGCGCGCCGCGGCGATGGCGGATGTGCCGACCAGCGCCGAGGTCGGGCTTCCCGACCTTCTCTCGGGCGTCTGGTACGCGATGGTCGGACCGCCCAAGCTCAAGCCGGAACTGCGGGATCAGATCGCCAAGGCGACCATCGAGGTGCTCAAGATGCCGGACGTGCAGCAGCGCTTCCGCGCCCTCAATGTCGAGCCGGATGGCAGCACGCCGGCCGAAACGGCTGCCTTCATCAAGGACGAAGTCCGGCGCTGGGGCGAGGTGATACGCGCAAACCATATCATGGCAGAGTGAGAGGATCGCATGACAGTTCAACGTCGCCGATTCCTGCATCTGGCAGCAGGTGCTGTCGCGCTGCCGGCCGTCTCGCGTATCGCGAATGCGCAGGGTTATCCAAGTCGGACGGTGCGCATCGTCGTCGGCTTTCCCCCCGGACAGGCAATCGACATCTCCGCGCGGCTCATGGCGGAATGGCTGCAGCAGCGTCTCGGTCAGACATTCATCGTCGAGAACCGGCCGGGTGCCGCCGCCAATGTCGCTACCGAGATGGTAGCGCGCTCTCCAGCGGACGGTTACACGCTCTTGATCGTTTCGTCGAACAACGTGATCAACACCACGCTCTATGGCACCGTCGATTTCGCCCGCGAAATTGCTCCGATCGCCACCTTCGGCCGCGGCTATCAGGTTCTCAATGTCAATAATTCGTTGCCGGTGAAAACCGTCCCCGACCTCATCGCCTTTGCCAAGGCCGATCCCGGCAAGCTCAGCATGGCGTCGCCGGGAATTGGAAGTGCCGGTCATGTCGCCGGCGAGATGTTCAAGATGATGACGGGCGTGAACATGCTGCATGTGCCGTACCGCGGCTCGGTGCCGGCGCTGACGGACCTCATGAGCGGGCAGGTCCAGGTCATGTTCGACAACCTGCCCTCGTCGATCGAGCACATCAGGGCCGGAACGATTCGTGCGCTTGCGGTCACGCCCGCCACGCGCTCGCAGGTCCTGCCGAATGTCCCGACCATCGGCGAGTTGGTGCCGGGCTACGTGGGCGGCGGCTGGTCCGGAATTGGCGCGCCTGCCCAGACGCCGGCGGAAATCATCGATTTGCTCAACCGTGAGATCAATACCGCGCTCGCCGAGCCGAAGATAAAGGGGCGGCTCGAGAACCTAGGCAGCCCGGTCCTGCTGATGTCGCCCGCGGAATTCCGCAAGCTCATCGCCGAGGAGACCGAGCGATGGGCGAAGGTGATCAAGTTCGCGAAGATCAAGCCGGAGTGAGGCGCGCGACGGCAACGGATCGCCTAGTGGTCCGAATTCCGAAGTTCGCCACCACTCGCGGCACGTTCAGATGCGAACTTCGGAATCTCAGGACCACTAGCAACTCTATGATTTCTAGTGCGGTTTTGAATTTGAGGTTCCTAAACGAGCTTGCGGCCAGTTATGATAGGAACTTCAAATTCACCGCACTAGTGGTGCATAATGAATGACGCCCGCAAAACCGCTCTGGGGGACATCATGAAACTTCCCCGCCGTCGATTTCTGCATCTGGCCGCGGGTGCGGCCGCGCTCCCGGTCGTCTCGCGCGTCGCTTGGGCGCAACCCTATCCGACGCGGCCGGTGCACTTAATCTCCGGCTTTCCAGCCGGCGGCCCGAACGACATCGTCGCGCGCCTGATGGGCCAATGGCTGTCGGAGCGGCTCGGTCAGCAATTCATCATCGAGAATCGGCCGGGCGCCGGCAGCAATATCGCCACCGACGCGGTCATCCGTGCGGCCCCGGACGGCTATACGCTGCTCATGGTTGCTACTCCGAATGCGATCAACGCCACACTTTACGAAACGCTCAATTTCAATTTCATCCGCGACATCGCGCCGGTTGCGGCCATCATCCGAGTGCCCAATGTGATGCTGCTGCATCCATCCGTTCCGGCCAAGACGGTTCCCGAATTCATTGCCTATGCCAAGGCCAATCCGGGCAAGCTCACCATGGCATCACCGGGCAATGGCTCATCGGGCCATATCTCCGGTGAGCTATTCAAGATGATGACCGGCGTCGACATTCTGCACGTACCCTATCGTGGCGGGGCGCCCGCCCTTACCGATTTGGTCGCCGGACAGGTGCAGGTCTTGTTCAACCCCATGCCGTCGATGATCGAGTATGTCAGGGCTGGTACGCTGCGCGCGCTGGCGGTGACCACCGCAACGCGCGCGGAGGTGCTGCCGAACATCCCAACGGTGAGCGAGTTCGTGCCCGGCTACGAGGCAAGCACCTGGTTTGGTGTCGGTGCGCCGAAGGGCACGCCCGCCGGGATCATCGACAAGCTCAATAGCGACATCAATGCCGGGCTCGTCGACCCAAAGATCAAGGCGCGGCTTGCCGAATTGGGCGGCACTCCGCTCACAGGCTCACCCGCGGATTTTGGTAGGCTGATCGCCGAGGAAACTGAGAAATGGGCAAAGGTGGTCAAGTTCTCCGGTGCGAAGCCGGACTAGACGATCGATCCCATGCAACTGCTCATATTCAATACGTCTCTGTCATTCCGGGGCGGCACCTTTATTCGATAACCTCGTCTGCGCGCGCCAGCACGGTCGCCGGAATATCGATACGCAACGACTTCGCCGTTTTCAGGTTGACGAGTAGGTGGAATTTCGTCGGCAGTATCACCGGCAATTCAGCCGGCTTTTCCCCCTTCACAATCCGGCCGACGTAATTGCCCGCTTGCCGATAGGCATCGGTTCGACTGGCGCCATAGCTGATGAGGCCGCCGGCTTCCGCCTGCTCGCGATCGGCGAAGATCATCGGCAACCCGTCGCGTGCCATGAGTACGACCAGCTTCACGCGCTCGCTGAAGAAAAAGGGGTCGGCACTTACGATGACTGCACGGACCTGCTGCTCCTTGATTGTGACGAAGGCACCGTCAATTTGGCTTGGCGTGCTGGCATTGACAATCAGGAGCGGCTGCCCGAGGGCCGCTGCTGCCGCCTGCGCGGCCTTCCCTTCCTCGACGCTCGGCGGATTTTCGGGGTTCTGGAGCGCGGCGATGACGCCTCCCCTTGGCACCAATTCGCGCGCTAAGTCCAATCGTTTGGTCACCACCGGTGAGGAGTAAAAACTCACGCCGGTAACGTTACCGCCTGGGCGGTTCAGACTCGTGACCAATCCGGGCGCGATCGGGTCGCCACCAATCGCGAACACGATCGGAATAGTCGTTGTCGCCGCTTTCGCCGCTAGTGCCGCAGGCGTGCCGCTGATCGCCGCGAGTACCGCGACTTTTCCGTTGACCAGATCGGCGGCCAAGCTTGGCAGGCGGTGGTAATCGCCCTCTGCCCAGCGGTATTCGATCGCGCCAGTGCGGCCTTCCACAAATCCCGTTTCATGGAGGCCTTGGTGAAATCCGGGGATGACGAGGCCGAGATCACTGTGGGACAGACTACTTAGAAACCCAATTACTGGCACAGTCGATTGTTGCGCGCGCGCCGAGAGCGGCGACACTGCCACCGCCCCGCCGAGCAGCGTGATGAACTCGCGTCGCTTCATGTGCTTCCCCTCGATCGAGGATCACACTCTACCACATCATTGTCCCGAGTTGACGGTCCCGGAAAAGCCTCGGTCGTCAGACCAGGCTTTCC
The DNA here is from genome assembly GCA_963817135.1 of uncultured Alphaproteobacteria bacterium. Taxonomy (GTDB): domain Bacteria; phylum Pseudomonadota; class Alphaproteobacteria; order Rhizobiales; family Xanthobacteraceae; genus VAZQ01. The sequence goes on from CAWFNG010000001.1 coordinate 167,685, forward strand.
TTAGGCTTTCTATCGACTGTTCAGCAAAGCACGCAATTCGGCACTTCGCGTTTGGCTCAGCCCCTGCCTCTACGGAGCATCGGTGGCGATGGGAAGACCAGCAGCGCGCCACTCTGGTAGACCGTCCTCCAATCGTCGAGCTTTGAATCCTCGCGCCCGCAGGATGGCGACTGCCTCATAAGAGAGAACACAGTAGGGACCGCGGCAGTAGGCTACGATCTCTTGCGCGGGGTCGAATTCGGCAAGGCGCGTTTCAAGCTTGCGCAGCGGTATGCTTACGGCACCAGGCAGATGTCCCAAGGCAAACTCGTCTTCCGGCCGCACGTCAAGAATGGTGACTTCCCCCGCGCGTGATCGCTGTAAAAGTTCTTCGCGGCTTATTGGCTCCAGGCCGTCGCGATTGTGAAAGTAACTGCGTATGACCCGCTCAACCTCGGCCACATTTCGCTCAGCGATCCGGCGCAGCGCTGCCAGCAAGTCGAGAATGGAATCATCGACAAGCCGGTAGTAGACGAATTTTCCGTCTCGCCTGTTCTCCACCAAACCGGCACGCCGCATGTGCTGAAGATGCTGCGAAGCGTTCGCGATTGACAGCCGGGTGCGATCCGCCAGTACCTCAACGCTACGTTCTCCCTGGGCGAGCTGCTCCAGGAGTTCGAGACGATGGGTATGCGCCAGGGATTTGGCGACGGCGGCGAACTGCGCAAACAGCGCCAGCTTTGGATTGCGGGTTGACATGCTCCAGGAGCCTACTCTATCTTATTCAAGCGAATGATTGAATGTATTCAATTTCTTGGTCAAGTAGCTAGGACGATCACAAGCCGTGCGCGACGCCCTGCTCACCCATGAGCAGTATATCCGGTTGGCCGCGTTTTGCGGTGTGTTTGCCCTAATGGCGATTTGGGAATTCGGCGGACCCCGACGATCCCAGACCATCGGGCGCGGCTGGCGATGGCCGAATAATCTCGGCATCGTGCTGCTGGATGCGCTCTTGATCCGCATTCTTTTCCCCACCACCGCCGTCGGTCTTGCCCTCATGGCCGACGCGCACGGCATTGGACTCTTCAATGTGCTGCCCCTTCCCGCGTGGATTGGTGTAGTGGCCTCGGTCATCCTCCTGGACCTCGCGATCTACTTTCAGCATGTGCTCTTCCATGCCGTGCCAGTGCTGTGGCGATTACATCGGATGCATCATGCTGATCTCGATATTGATGTGAGCACCGGTTTGCGCTTCCACCCCATTGAGATTTTGCTGTCGATGGTGATCAAGCTCGCCGTGGTCATAGCACTCGGAGCACCGGCGGTGGCCGTGTTGATCTTTGAAGTACTGCTCAACGCCACCTCGATGTTCAACCACAGCAATGTCCGTATTCCTGAAGGCTCCGACAGCATGCTGCGCTGGTTCGTTGTGACGCCGGACATGCATCGCGTACATCACTCAATTCTCCTACGCGAAACAAACAGCAATTTCGGCTTCAACCTGCCCTGGTGGGACCGGCTGTTCGGGACCTACCGGGCACAACCCACGGGCGGCCACGAAGCCATGACGATTGGTATCGACCAGTTCCGCGATCCGCGCGAACTTGGGCTTGATCGCATGTTGCTCCAGCCCTTCCGCGGTGATGCTGGCCGCTATCCACTCGGACAAAGGCAAGTTGGACAATGAGGCTGAGTCGCTCATTGTCACTGCGGCACTGAGCGCATTTTTCGCATCAGTCGGACTCACCTGCATTTTCCCTTGTGATAAGCTCGAACTGCTCGGAAAAGCGCACGCGAACCCATCCGACAAGGAAGGGTCGTCGGGAACCAAACAGGGAGGAACTCCAATGACAATGAGGCCTGATCCGACATTCCACGCATCCCCGAAGCTTGCGATGGAGGCTCCGCCGGAGAACTTCGCCTACACCTTGTTGCTCAGCCCGGACTTCTCGAAGCCCGACGCGCTCGCAGTGGTCGACGTGAAGCCCGGCTCGCCGACCTTCAGTCAGGTCGTCCACACGGTGACGATGCCCCACAAAGGAGATGAGTTTCACCATTTCGGTTGGAACGCCTGCTCGTCGGCATTGTCGCCGCTCACCGGCCACGCGTTCCTCGAGCGACGCTACCTGATCATTCCCGGGCTCCGCTCCTCGCGCATTTATATCGTGGATACCAAGCCCGATCCCACCAAGGCAAAAATCCACAAGATCATCGAGCCGGAGGAGGTGTTCAAGAAGACCGGCTACTCGCGGCCGCACACTGTCCATTGCGGTCCGGAAGGCATCTACGTCAGCACGCTCGGCGGGGGCGGCAAGGATGGCACTAATGGGCCACCTGGCGTGTTCATCATGGACTGCGAGACGTTTGACATCCTCGGCCGCTGGGAGATCGATCGCGGACCCCAGAACCTGCACTATGATTTCTGGTGGAACTTGCCGCGCGACTACATGGTGACAAGTGAATGGGCGCTGCCGCCGCAGTTCGAGAACGGGATCGTCCCGGAAGATCTGCTATCGAACAAGTATGGCCATCGGATCCATTTCTGGGACCTTCGAGCCCGGCGCAATGTCCAGACGATCGATCTTGGCGCCAACCACCAGATGGCCCTCGAAGTGCGCCCTGCGCATGATCCCGTTCGCGAGTACGGGTTTCTGGGCGTCGTGGTCGACACAACGAACCTCGAAGGCTCGATCTGGACCTGGTGGCGCGAAGGCGGCAAGTTTCACATCGAAAAGACCGCGACGATCCCGCCCGAGCCGGCGTCCAAGGATCAGCTTCCACCCCTCCTGCAGGGGTTTGGCGCAGTGCCGCCGCTGGTGACCGACATCGATCTCTCTATGGATGATCGGTTCCTCTACGTCGCCTGCTGGGGAACCGGCGAGATGCGTCAGTACGACGTCACCGACCCGAGGAAGCCGAAGCTTGCGGGCTCGGTCCACGTCGGCGGCATCGCTCGCCGCACACCGCACCCCAACGGCAAAGTGTATGCAGGCGGCCCGCAAATGGTCGAGATCAGCCGTGACGGCAAGCGGGTCTACTGGACCAACTCGCTCTATTCGACATGGGACAACCAGTTCTATCCCAGCGGCGTGCCAGGCGCTGAGGTCATGGCCAACGCGAACGCGAGCGGCGGCCTCGAGCTGGCAAAGGACTACTGGGTGAGCTTTCCTGATGGATATCGCGCACATCAGATCCGGCTCGAGGGTGGCGACTGCTCGACGGATTCGTTCTGCTATCCATCGGTTTAAATTTGACTGGAACGGATTGGACGCCTGCCGGCCTCTGGTTGGCTGTCGTCGCGAGCGGCCTCTATCACGGGATGAACCCAGGAATGGGATGGCCGCTCGCCGTTTCCGCCGGGCTGATGGAAAGGAGTTCGCGCGCCCTGGTGGTAGCACTTTGGCCGCTGACGGTCGGCCATCTACTGGCAATGTTCGTGGTGATCCTTCCGTTCGCGCTGCTGGTCGCCCTCGTCGCATGGCAGCAACAGATCCAGATCGGCGCCAGTCTCTTGGTGATCGGGTTCGGCATCTTCCGATTCGTCAACCGGCGCCATCCGCGGGGGTTGGCGCGGATACGACCGACCCAACTGGGGCTCTGGTCCTTCGCCGTGGCAATCGCCCATGGCGCGGGACTGATGCTCGTACCAATCTATCTCGGTCTCTGCAGAACCGCCGACCTCGACAACGGACACGAGGCAGCGGGCGCGCTCATAAACGCCAATCTGAATATGGCCGTCTTGGTCTCCGTCGTTCACTCTGTCGCGATGATCACAGCCGGCGGAATTCTTGGCGTTTCTAGTCTATCGCTACTTGGGTCTTAAATTCGTGTCGCGAAGCTGGTTCAATCTCGATGCGACTTGGGCCTTCAGTCTCGTCCTGGTGGGTGCTCTATCGCTTGCGATCAGCCTGGCGAGCCGGCACTGAGCCACATTGCGATCCTTCGGACTCAGCATCGTGGCACGGTTGCAGCGAAGAACCCGTCGTCCTGTTTCACCAATTTCGGCCAACTCTGGTAAGGACTGCTTCGGGGTCAACAACGGCGATAATTAGCGCGCCCGCATTAGCCCTGCTTCACCTCAGTCATCCGACCTCGGTGGCGCGTCGGCACGGCGGGTTCGTTCTTTGGCGGCTTCCGGACGCCGGCCCCGCCGCTTGTCGCACCTCTCTCAGGCCGGCATCCGGAACCCTTGCACAAAAGCCGACTTTCCATCCCTCTCTCGGCGTACTGCGAAGTAGGCCGCGTGGGGGTCAATCTCTACGGCCGAGACTTTCATTCGGAGCTGGCGGCCAAACTTGCTGGTGAGAAGGCCTTTCCTAGCCGCGCGGCAACTGCCGTTCTTTATTCGTTCTTGTGGGATTGGGTTAGTGTCTCCGTTCCAATATTTTCCACGAGTGTTCTGTTTTGACCAGACTCGCGCCTTGTCCATCCGGTAACGACGCGCCTTTGCGATCTGTGTCGGGGGGCAGCAAAGAGGGAGGTCAAACATGAAATTTATAATTATGTCCGCGCTGGTCATGGCCAGTGTGATGGCTGTTTCTGCGCGATATCTTGCTCCGAACGGCCCGAACGGCGCGGTGATCCACGACGGCGTGCGGTAAACCAAGCTGAGACAGAGAACGGGTCACCATCCACGGAGCGAAGTTGATGAGGCGGCTATGAAAAAATTGAGCCAGAGAAATAAAAATAGACAGATGCGACTAAAACAAAAACGTTTCAAAAAAAGGATTCGTCGGGAGAAGAGATAAGAGCAATATGGTCTCTTTGCTCAATGAGGTGTGATGCTTTGTCCTTGTTTCGCTTCTGCCAGTCTTCAGCAAGCAACTGCTGAATCCGTTTATGCTTTTGGGTCATGAGAGACGAACTCGGTGCGAGCATTTCTTGTCCGCAGCACTTTCAATAACGGACGACACGCTGCTTTGCAGCGAATCGCCGGGTAGTGCCATTTTCTCGCCGTTACCGCACCGCACCAGCTCGGCCGCTTCACCTCTGGGAGCAGCCATAACTCGGACACGGCGGCACTCACACTTCGTCCCATTACCGAACGTTCCGATCGCAACTCGGCGCTAATCGTTCAAATCTCCCACGTCAACCTCTCGGGCTCGCTGAAACCAGCGAAAGCCCTCGTGTTTGGTGATTGCGGCAATTCCGATCGGACCACCGACCGTTTTCGGCCGCGCAACCGAAAACTTCACGAAGCTAATTGTCGCTTCCACGAGGAAACGTGCGAGATCGACTGCGTCTTGGATCGGCATGGCCTCCAACTCGCGTCCATACGCTGCCACTGTAGGCCTTGACCTTTTCCTCGAACAAGAATGATCGCAGCCGGATCGCGAAATCTCGGAGCGTATATGTTACTCCAGGAGAGCCTCAGCATGCGTTACATTGCTCGCTTAAGTTCAAGATGCTGAGAAAACGTCCCCTGTGAATCATTATGAGGCGAACCGATTAATCCCAAAGTATCGCCTCTCATTGTGACAACCCACATCTGTCCCTCGCCATCCCTGCGTGAATTTGTGCCCCGCTCAATCCAGAGCGAGACAACTTTGTCTGTTTCATTCACTGTGTAGCTGCCGAAATACGCCACAACCAAGGAATCGGGTCGACGCGGATCGTCTGACTCTACATTCGGCTCCTTTTCCCCGATGAGGATGTGGGAAAATCGGCCGTTAGGGTCGAAGGTGAGGTTGCCCTTTATCCCCGTCCCCCAAGCATGGCTCTTGGTGCCGTCGTGGTATTGGTCCGAAACCGAAGTGACCGCCCAAGTGCCGATGATCGTCTCCTTGAGGGATCTCTGCCGAGCGCTGGCAAGGTTGCTGGGAACTGCAGTTCCCAAGCACAGCATTGTGATAATGGTCAGACTGCGGGCGCGAAATCGGCGCATGGTGTTCTCCATTGATTCTTGGAAAGGAGCGAGTGATTCTTGGAAAGGAGCGAGACGCTGCACGCGAGCAAATGCGGGGTCGTAAGAGACTTTGTATTGTTGTTCGTTATGTAAGAGGTTTTGTATTGTTGTTCGTTATGAATGACCCAGCGAAATAAGATGCTTTGAGGCGAGTGTTCATTGTCCCGGCCTCGCCGATATAAACGTTTTCAGCGGAGTTACCAGTCACGATATTGTGCGATGCACCATCAAGAGTCCGGCGGCCGTTAAACTCTACCGACAGAATCGGTCACAATCGTTTTTGCCGGCAACTCTTCGCTAGATAGTCCGCAAAGCGCTTCCTGCCTTGCTCGAACTTCTGCCTCATCAATCTCGTATTGAGCCATCCGCATTCTGATCTGATGTTTGATGGCGGTTGTCGCAGGAAGCTTGATTTTTCGTCCGAACCGGTGTGTGCGCATTGGCGTCCTGTAGCCGAACAATTTAATAAGGTTTTTTCAAAGAAGGCCGGAGCAGACCGGCCTTCTTTGATCTTCATGGGCGATCGAACGCCTCAGAAGTCCATACCGCCTCCCATTCCGCCCATGCCTCCACCAGGACCGCCCGGCATCGCTGGGCTCTGCTTCTTCGGCACCTCGGCAACCATCGCCTCGGTGGTAATGAGCAGACCCGCGATGGAGGCCGCGTCCTGCAGCGCCGTCCGCACGACTTTGGTCGGGTCGATGATGCCCTTCGATACCAGATTGCCGTACTCGCCGGTCTGGGCGTCAAAGCCAAAGGCGTAGGTGTCCTTGTCCAGGATCTTGCCAACGACGATCGAGCCATCCTCGCCCGCGTTGATCGCGATCTGGCGGGCCGGCCAGGAGAGCGCTTTCTTGACGATGTCAATGCCGGTTCTCTGATCATCGTTGTGTGCCTTGAGCTTCTCCAATGTTTTGATGGCACGCAGCAGCGCAACTCCGCCGCCAGGCAGGACACCTTCCTCGACCGCGGCGCGGGTTGCATGCATGGCGTCTTCGACGCGGTCCTTGCGCTCCTTCACCTCGATCTCCGTCGCGCCTCCGACGCGGAGCACTGCGACGCCGCCGGCAAGCTTGGCCAGCCGCTCTTGCAGCTTCTCCCGGTCGTAGTCAGAGGTGGTTTCCTCGATCTGCGCCTTGATCTGGGTAATGCGCGCCTGGATGTCGGCTTTCTTCCCCGCACCCCCAATGATCGTGGTGTTCTCCTTCTCGATGCTCACTTTCTTGGCGCGTCCGAGCATATTGATGGTGACGTTCTCCAGCTTGATGCCGAGGTCGGCGGAAACCATGGTGCCCCCCGTGAGGGTCGCAATGTCCTCGAGCATTGCCTTGCGGCGATCACCGAAACCTGGGGCCTTGACCCCTGCGACCTTGAGCCCGCCGCGCAGCTTGTTGACCACAAGGGTGGCAAGCGCCTCGCCCTCTATATCCTCTGCAATGATGAGCAACGGCTTGCTCGCTTGCACCACCGCTTCTAGCAACGGCAGCAGCTCTTGCAGTCCCGAGAGCTTCTTTTCGTAAATCAGAACATACGGGTCTTCCATGTCCACGCGCATCTTGTCTGCATTGGTGACGAAATAGGGAGAGATATAGCCGCGGTCGAACTGCATGCCCTCGACTACCTCGAGCTCGGTCTCCAGCGACTTTGCTTCCTCCACCGTGATCACGCCCTCGTTGCCGACCTTTTTCATCGCATCGGCGATGAAACGACCGATCTCCACGTCGCCGTTGGCCGAGATAGTGCCGACCTGGGCGATCTCTTCGTTCGAGGTGACATCCTTGGAGTTCTTTCGGAGATCGGCGACAACGGCATCGACCGCAAGATCGACGCCGCGCTTAAGGTCCATCGGGTTCATGCCGGCCGCTACAGCCTTGGCACCTTCCCTGACGATGGCGTGGGCGAGCACAGTCGCCGTAGTCGTGCCGTCACCGGCCTGGTCGGAGGTTTTCGAGGCGACCTCACGCACCATCTGCGCGCCCATGTTCTCGAACTTGTCTTCGAGCTCGATCTCTTTGGCAACGGTCACACCGTCCTTGGTGATGCGGGGTGCGCCAAACGACTTGTCGAGTAGAACGTTGCGCCCCTTGGGGCCGAGCGTCACGCGCACTGCGTGGGCGAGGGTATCAATGCCGTGCAACATTCTGTCACGCGCATCGACCGAAAATTTCACTTCCTTCGCAGACATCTCAGTATTCCTTTTTTGTTTGAGCTCATCTCGTGGAAAAACGGTAGGGGTACTTCCAAACGATCAGAATCAACGATCCGATGGTTTCCTCGGCCCTTCGAGGCGGGACGCTTCACGGTCGCCTCAGGACGCGAATTTGGAGAGCGCAATCAGGCGGCCTTCTTCTTGACCTCGGCCTCGACCAGCACTCCCATAATGTCGCTCTCCTTCATTATGAGATACTCGGTGCCATCGATCTTGACCTCGGTGCCCGACCATTTGCCGAACAGGATGCGGTCGCCGACCTTAACCTCAATCGGGATGAGCTTGCCGTTCTCGTCGCGGCCACCAGGCCCAACGGCGATGACCTTGCCTTGCTGCGGCTTCTCCTGAGCGGTGTCGGGAATGATGATGCCGCCAGCTGTCTTTGCCTCGGCATCGATCCGCTCGATGACAACGCGGTCGTGAAGCGGGCGAAATTTCATTGGTATCCTCCTGTGGTTCGTCAAAAAGTCTGCCGCATTTGGAAAACTGACGGCTCTTTCCGAAGCTGTTCGTTGGCAACCCGATTCTGCCGGAGATCCTTAGCAAAATCAGGCGACCTTGTTGAATGCTTTGGACATGCTTGCCTTGATTGGCGCGGCAGCCGCGCCCGCTACTTCCTGAGCGAGCGCGTCATTAGGGATGGAGACTTGTCAACAACAGCATCGAGACAAAGATGACTGCAGCCGCGGATAAGAAAACATAGAGCGCTTTGGTTGTGATATCTGCATGAGCATTGCTGCCAGTCATGACCAGTCTCCTGCAATCCTCTAACTTACATATGGGATTGCATGGCGTAATTTACGATGGCTAAAAGATTCTTTTTGAACGATCCATCGGCGCACTTGCGTGCTTCTTCGCAGCGATCGTGATCTGCCGACTTTTCGAAGTCGGGTTGCTTCTCCAGATAGGCGCAAAGGTCAGAGGGTGTCTGTATAAGATTGCTCACACAAGGACGAAGAAATCCAGTTCGAGTGTGCAGTTTTATACAAACTCCCAGGGTCACCCGGCGCATGGCTGTTGCGAGCGAGCCGCTGTCGCAAGGCGACCGGGCTTACCATTCAACTCATTCACCGGAACCCAGCCGGGTGTCCGTTACCCTCGCTTCCGAAACGTTTCGGGCGAAAGGAACCAACATGCAATTACCTCCAATCCTGCAAGGAGAATCGCTTACTCGTCTGTTGCAGGGCGCCTTCGTCGGATTTGCAGCAACAGCGATCATCGGCTTCAGCTGGGGCGGATGGACGCTGGGAAAAACCGCCAAAGATATGGCGGAGAAAAGTGCTGCAACCGCCGTCGTCGCCGCACTAGCACCGATCTGCGTCGATAAATTCCAACAGGACGTGAATGCGAAAACAAACCTTACCGAACTGATTAAGATCAGTTCGTGGCAGCAAGGTTCGTTCGTCCAGAACGGCGGCTGGGCAACGCTGCCAGGCAACGAGACGGGTAACTCGGCATTAGCTCAAGCTTGTGCCAACCTGCTTACCCTGAAGTGAATACGGAGCAGGCATGAATTGCTCCTCGTCAATAGCGAGGAGCAATTCGATCATTGACTGCTGCCATTTGCATGGCGGAAGGCATGCGATCAATCCGCATCTATTTGGATCGCATTCGCTCCGATCTCGGGCTTGTCGTATAATATCACGTTCAACAAAGAATTGTGGACTTCCAGCTTTCCGTTGTATTCGATAAAACCCAATTTGCGGAATTTGTTCATGAAAAAGCTCACGCGCGACCGGGTCGTACCGATCATCTCCGCCAGCATTTCCTGACTAAAGTTTCCCACGATCGGCTCCGGCCTGCCTTCCTTGCCGAAATTTGCAAGCAGAAGGAGAAGCCGCGCGAGGCGTTTTTCGCTGGAATTGAACAACTGGTCGATCAAGTCCTCTTCAATTCGACTGTTCCGGGTCAGCAGATACGACATGAACAGCTCGGAAAACTCCGGCTCATTATGAATGGTAGCGATCATCGTCGCCTTATCCAGGCGAGTAACCACGCATTCTTCAACGGCCCTCGTTGTTGCGATGCGCAGCGGATGACCATTTAGACATCCTTCGCCGAAAAAGTGACCAGGTCCGAGGATTGCAACGACCGCTTCCTTGCCTTGTTCGGAGACGACGGTGAGCTTGATCTTGCCTTGCTGGATGTAAAAAACCGCGTCCGCGATTTGTCCCTGTGAGAAAACAACTTGATCCTTCCGATATTTGGATATCGTTTTTCCCTCGCCTACCTTTGCGAGAAATATTTTTGGATCAAACGAGGCTGTAATCCTCTTCCTCACAACCACTCCCCTTTGATCTTCCCCAATAAGAACTCCCTTTTTCCCGAACGAAGGCAATACGAAGCAGATGGATTATAGCAATGCTACCCGGCTACTTCCACTACCGTCGGTAGTGCTACTTTTGATTGTGGCGGATCATTTCGCTCGCGGTCTAGCTCTTCGAGCTGCCGCGCCAAGTCTTTCCATTGTTGCGCAAGCTCTTTGAACGATGCTTTTGCTAGAGGCTCTTTCGCGAAAGAGGCCTTACGCCTCTTTCTCGGTATTCCTCCGCTCTGGAACTCACGCCACGGCCGTTGTCTCATAAAAGGCGCTTGGTCACGTTTGCGGCCATGGCTGGCGTTGACTCCGGGGGGCAGCCTTCCTTTCGCGGGCAGTTGATTATGGTCATGGCAATGCAACACCCTATTCACTCGCCCAAGGGATCTTGCCGGTGAATGTCTTAAGGGACCATCAGACGACGTTCAATTCAGAATTACTCAAACTGCCACCGATATTCTTGTTTTTTCCTCATCATCTTGGCGAGCCGCCTTCCCGGCGGGGCGGCCGAAGGTCCCATCACCGAAGTGCTCAATATTGCACAGACCGCATAGAGCTGAGTGACGCAGTATCCGCCGATGTCGCTGTCTGCATGGTATCTTCACAAAGCTGGCCAGTGTGCTCGGCTGGCGAAAGACGCAATCGAGCCGCGCAAGCGTTCCGATTTCGAAACCGAAAGAAAATTATGGCTTCAGATGGCTGAGCAGATTGGGAGGGACGAAGTACGCTGGTTCGGACCAGAGCCGATTCGATGCAGACCGCCTCCACTCCGCCCGCATCCACGTGAGGCGAACGCTCGTCCATTCTCGCGCATACCGGTGGTCACCACACGTCGCCGATCTTCTCGTAACTGAGTAAAGATCGCGCCGCCATCCCGGATTGTGGCAGTTGGACGCCTTTCGATGAATGCAGTCGACTGGGGTGAGCAATTTTGCTCAGATTCCGCTCGGTCCATGCGCGTACGATACTTCTTCCCTCAAACTCGGAGGAACGCCCAATGAGAATCAATTGGGAAGTCGTAAAGCCCTCTCTGTGGACCGGAGCGGGTGGAGTGATTGTAGGTATGGTGCTGCTCTCGTACGGTTTCGGCTTCATGAGCCGGACTACGGCCGAAAAATTGGCGAACACAAGTTCTGAAAGGGCGGTTATCGCAGTGTTGGCACCCGTCTGCGCAGAAAAGTTTCGTGCACTACCGGATGTTGCCGCACGGACAGCGACCCTCATAGCAGACAAGGACAGCTCCTACAAAATGCGCGAGGCATTCCCGGAAGCCATGATCACCTTGCCGGGCAAAAGCTATCCGGATTCGGACCTGACCGCGGCATGTGCAGCCCTGATTCTCGCACCGCCTAAGACTGCGGAGCTCAAGCAGTAGTCACCGAACCGTCACTGACGTTGCAGCCTTGCCAGTTCGAGGGCGGAGCTTCCAAGCCCCGAGCAACAAAGGATGCCAAAAATAATACCTACCGTCCCACTCGGATGATCAATAACGAGCAGATAACGAGCAGGAGGATTCCCTAATGCCACTTACAGAGATTGCCGTGGATGACGGACCTCACACCATGGACGGATTGGTGCTTCATGCCTGGGATGGGTCTGAGAAGGTAGAGGCGTTCATAAGCAGGCGGGTCATGGATTGTTGGGTCGATCCAATAGAGCCCTATGAAGGTCGGAGAACTCTCCTCCGTGCCCAATACAACGCACTCGGTAAGCTCAACCTCGCGGCGATTGAGCGGATTGTTATCTCCAAGTACCAGCGCGGTGCGAGTTTCAATCGCCAGCATCCCTTCGTCGATGTTCTGTTCGCAGATATCACCGAAAGCGGAGAGGTGCTCGATGTGAGTGAACTGGTGCGCGAACCGTCGCTTCCTGCTTTCGAACGGATGTAATTGAGATATCGGTCTCCACGCTTAAAGGCCTCAAGATTGCGATTTCACGCCGAGTGGACCCCTGCGCCGTCGCGCAGGAGCGGGACGCCCAACGCCTCAAGTCGTAGCTTTGTTTCGTGCGGACATGGTGTAGGGCCGTGCCGGGCGAGATTCGGTCGGGTGTTTAGTTAACAGCGATCGGTGCGGCTATAAACATCGAGTAGAGCAGGTAGATGGACAAATTTAAGATCAAGGTGGCACGCATCGAGACAACCGGGCGAGGCCAGCAAGATGGGCAAGTTTGCGTCACGTTTCAGCTTGATCGCCGATTGACCAGTTTTCAGGTGCCGGTTCTTGTGAGCATCAGGGACTTCGACGACACGGAAATGGTTCAAGCAGCACGAAGTGCACTACATCGGATGTTCGCTGAACTTGCGTCGCAAAGCCTAGAATGGAAGTTAACCGCAAACGACCTGAAGCAGCTTTCGCGCATAAGCTTGCGCCCAAAGTCATGATCCTCTGGAAATCAAAAGGATGCTCCTTCGTTTTGTCGCTTTCGTTCGGGCCAAGCGAATAGCAAATACAACTTATGAACTTCCCTGCGCGAGGTGGTTCGTTGATGGTTCCTGTTGCTTGTCCAAAACGCTCAGTTGTTGTGTATGAAACTACATCCAAAAGATGGCGGTTTGAGCCGTCATCCGGATGCATTGATCTGCGAAACACCGGCCTAGAAAATTTTGATCAACGGTGGAAAACGACTTTTGCAACAAAATCTGCCAGGAGCCAGGAGCGGACCAACCGAGCGCTCTGGAGCCACAACTGACACCCCTACCCCCAGCCCTCCCCACAAGGAGGAGGGGAGCCCACTGAGTTCGCGGCCCTTTATAGGAATCTAATTTTGGAAGATGAACTAGGAGCATTCACCGGGAGGGGCCAAGGCGGGCCATGCCTCACTGATGCGGCCCAATGCCGCTCCCGATGTTGCCGTCGCAAACGTGCCGCTACGCCGCAACCCGAACGATGCCGCAGCGATCATCGCGGCTTGAGTAACCCGGGGTCATAGCACCTCCGTTCGGTTTTCGTTGTGTGTGCGCAGCGCTCCTGACGAACGGATGATCTGCGCATCCTTTAGATTTGGTGAGTGTGGATGCTGCTGTCAATGGGGACTGGCGCTCGAAGCGTGTGAGTTCCAATAATAACTATTTCAACCCACGCGCCCCGCATGATCCCTTCTGAGCACCTTCCCGGCACTTCGACCTGTGAACACTCGAAACTAATTTTGAGCGCGGCGCTGCCAACAACGCACTCATTCCCCATATGTATAACAATGGAAGCAGACTTGCCCAGCTTAGATCAGTTACGCAACAACGCTGCTGAGTGCATTCGGTTGGCGGAAGCAGCCCGCACTTCGCAACAAAAGTCCCTTTTCATCGAAATGGCCGAAAGATGGCTTACGCTCGCCGAGCGCGCCGAGAATACGCAAGCAAGATAGAGAGCTGGTGAAGATCGCCTCAATCGTTGCCTCTTTAGCATTTAGCAACACACATCGCCCGAGGCTTCGGTGTCGATAATGAGTGTGGTGACAACCTCGGTTATTGAAAGTACATAAAGTGCAAAAGCCGCCCATGGGTGGCTAGGATAACTGGTCGGGGGTTCGCGGTTAAGCGAGAAGCATCTGTGCGTGCACGCGTGGTATAGTTCCTGACATCAAAGGGAAGCGACTGTGGCAAAAGGCGTGGACATCGAAATGGCGCCTCTCGACGATGATCACGTGCGAGCAAAGATAACCTGGTCGGAGCAGGATGTCGGTGGCGGAAAACTCGTTGTGGAAGTCACCGTCAAAAACACGAAGACCCGCCCGAAAACGGACGACCAACTTAGATCAGATGCGAGGGCGCTTGCTGTGCGTTTTGCACGAGCCTTTGCTGATACGATTGAGAATTAGCGCCGCTCGGCCTCTCCGGAGAAAATAAGAGCAAATCCGCCGCAAGCCCCTTTGAGCATCCGGCGAATAAGCCGTAGGGCGCGTGCGCATAAATCAAGCTTGCTGAGTTCGGCTTACTCGGCCTTTGCTCTTTCGGACCGTAGCTGCGCGATGAAATTTAGTGGTCAATATTATACAGACGCCGCTTGGCCGTCGCGTCTACGTTCTCGCCATATCCGATTCCCCTGGAGTGAAAAAGCATGAAAATTGCGCAGATCGCGCCGCTTATGGAGAGTGTGCCGCCGCGGCTGTATGGCGGGACCGAGCGAATTGTTTCCTATCTCACGGATGAACTGGTCCGGCTGGGTCACGAGGTGACCTTGTTCGCGAGTGCGGACTCCATCACCGCTGCCAAGCTGGTGAGCTGCGCGTCCATGGCATTGCGCCTCGACAGCAATGTCCGCGACCCGATCCCCTATTACATGCTGATGCTCGACCGGGTACGTAAACTCGCGGACGAATTTGACATTTTGCATTTCCACATCGATCAGTTTCATTTCCCGCTTTTTGCGCAGATGGCAGACCGCACCGTGACCACTCTTCACGGCCGGCAAGACTCTCCCGATCTCAAGCCGCTCTATATTGGCTTTAGCGAAATGCCGCTGGTCTCAATCTCCACCGACCAGCGGCGGCCGATCGCCAAGGCCAACTTCGTCGGGACCGTACACCACGGCATTCCCACGAATCTGCACACGCCCATTTACAATCCGCGCGGCGGCTATGTAGCCTTTCTCGGCCGAATCTCGCCGGAAAAGCGGCCTGACCGCGCCATTCGCATAGCACGGACGCTCGGCATTCCCCTGAAGATCGCCGCCAAGGTCGACAAGGCCGATGAAGCCTATTTTCGCGAAAAGATCCTGCCGCTGCTGAACGATCCGGGGGTCGAATTCATCGGCGAGATCAATGAGCGCAGCAAGGCAGAGTTCCTGGGCGAGGCGCAGGCGCTTTTGTTCCCGATCGATTGGCCGGAGCCGTTCGGCTTGGTCATGATCGAGGCGATGGCCTGCGGCACGCCCGTGCTTGCTTTCCGCCATGGGTCTGTTTCGGAAATCGTCGACCAGGGCGTCACCGGCGCCGTTGTCGATACGATGGATGAGGCGGTGATGATGCTTCCGCGGGTGATTGCGCTCGATCGCCGTGCCGTTCGGCGGCGGTTCGAGCAACGGTTTTCCTGTGCGCGCATGGCCAAAGATTATGCTGCGGTCTACCGTTCGCTGCTCAAGCGGCCGTTCATAGCGGAGCGGGAGACGACCGTGCCGCTGCCACGCCCGGTATTACCAAAAGAGTTGAATGGAAGTGGGCCTCATGACGATCGACGTCGCCGCGCTCTCCAAGCGGTTGACCTTGTTTGAATGGTTGCAGTGCGGCGTGGTGGTCTTGTGACTTCGATCTTCCCAGGGACTGGCAGGCGCAGCAGAACAACATGCCGCAATAAGCCGGCCACTACACAGCGGAAGATATTTCTCTCCGCCGAATGAGCGAATTATCGCCTCTTTTTCTTCGCGAAAATCACGTTCCAGTTATCCCTATAAGCTTTAGAAACGGGTTTCTGACCTTCGCCCCTACTATAGCCGGAGGGTGAGGCGGCAGCTAATTCTCCGCAGCCAGCCTTGGATGGCTCTGCGCCGGAAGTGCTTTTCTTCTCCGGTGAGGACTCATTTTCTGGAGCGGAGTTGGTTTTAATTTTCTTGTCGTCGCTGGCCATCATTTTTCCTGACGCTGATTTGTCAAGACCGGGCTGTCGCCGATCATCGTCGTACACATACCCAACTTTGTGCCTAGCCGGAAGCGCCCCGGAAAACCGGGGCACTCCCAAATTTCAACCGGTCAGAACGTCAGGCAGCGGCCTTGGCCGGCTGGACCTGCAAAACCTTGCCGGAGCTCGCGATCGGGATCGCCCGAGGCTTCATCGCCTCCGGGATCTCGCGCACGAGGTCGACGTGCAGGAGCCCGTTCTCCAGCGTTGCGCCTTTGACCACAACATGGTCGGCAAGCTGGAAGCTACGCTCGAAGGTCCGCTCGGCGATGCCCTTGTAGAGCACTTCGCCGGTCTTCTCCTCGTCGTTGGCCTGTTTCTCGCCGCGGATCGTCAGGGTGTTTTCCTTCGCTTCGATCGAAAGATCAGCGTTCGTGAATCCGGCGACCGCGACCGAGATGCGAAAAGCATTCTCGCCGTTCCGCTCTATATTGTAGGGCGGATAGCTGGGCACTGAGCGTTCCGCGCCATCGAGCTGGTCGAGCACGGAGAACATCCGGTCGAAGCCGACGGTTGAACGGTAGAGGGGAGCAAAATCGAATGTACGCATAGCATGACCTCATTAGTTTGAGCGACATGCGAACGGTCCGCCCTCAGGGCCGAACCTTCCGTATCACGCAGCCACATGGCCTACGCGTTTAGTATTTGGGAGTGCTTCGAGGCCATTACAATAGATCAAACAGAATAGTTACCGAATATTGCACTGGTTACACGTTGCCATGCGAAGCAACGAGATTGAAATATGCAGAGATAAATTATTTTGATCGAATGCTGTCCTTTCCCAAGGTGAGCAATTTTATACAGACGCCATCGGTGGATAGGCGCATAGTTCTAATGAGGACCGATCCTTGGAGGATCACCAGATGTGGCTCTGTGGACAGACGTGGCTCCCTTTGCTGACAATTGCTTTGACTGCTGCGATCTGCTTCAGCGTAGCGTCATTCATCATGGGACAGGCAGGGCCTCAGGCATAAGCTCATGGTATTCATGCCAAACAGATCAACTCCAGACTATTTGTTTGAAAAGGCGCACGAGTGTTTTCGGCGCTCTCGGACCAATTCGAACGTGCGAGTCGAGCTTGAAGCCCTGGGCAATATGTTCATGATCAAGGCAGTTGAGCTCGATGTAAAACTGCAGAATCTTGCCAAAGCCAACTACACTGCCTCTTTGCCCGTACTGACGTGACGACCATGGACAAGCTGCAGTTTGACCGCACCGACTATTCAGTTGTTGTGAAGAACAAGGCCCGGCCTCCGGGCTCCTGGAAGTGGCAGATTTATCGTGCCGGGAGATCAAGCCCGGTAAAGCAATCATCGGTCTACTTTCACACCATGGTGACTGCCAATCGGGCGGGAAACGAGGCGCTCAAGCAGCTATTGGCCCATTGATTTGATTTGGCCAGTGAGCAATTTTGCTCAGATTCCGGCCGGACAAAGGCGTAAGTAGATAGGAATCGATACGCCATCGCAAAGCGTTTGATCTTCAATTCAACTTTAGCCACCGGAACCTATCCCCGGTGTCTATGGCCTCGTTCCGAAATATGTCTCGCGAAAGGAAAACACCCATGCAAGTTCCTTCAATTCTGCAAGGAGAATCGCTCAAGCGTCTGCTGCAAGGCGCAGCCGCCGGTGCCGTCGCAACGATGTTTGTCGGCTTTTACTGGGGCGGCTGGTCGCTCGGCAGCACCGCTGACAAGATGGCAAAAGAGCGGTCAGAGCTGGCGGTGATAGCAGCGCTGGCACCCGTGTGCGCCGACAAGTTCCGCGCACTGCCTGACGCCGACGCGAAGAAAGTCGCGCTTTCGAAGGTCAACTCGTGGAAGCGCCGGGACGAATTCCCGAAGGAGTTCGTGACGCTTCCGGGGGAATCATACCCGAGTTCCGCCCTTGTGGATGCGTGCTCGACGCTGTTGCTCGCACCGAAATCGGCTGCGCTCAAATGACATACAGGAGCGCCCAATGCGCACTCATCGGTTCGGACGAAAAATCAAAACTTCCTGCGACAATCGCCATCAAACATCAGATCAGAATGCGGATGGCTGAATATGAGATCAAGAAAGTAGAGGTGGAAGCAAGGGCTGAAGCATTTCGCGGACAAACCGACGACAATGCTTCATTGAGTTCTTCATCGGTTACTACGCGGTAATACAAGCGGCGCGGTCGGGGTGGACCAGCGGCCGCGGCCTCATCAGTCCCCGCCGAAGTGCTATTTCCCAGGCTGCGTCTTGCATTTAGGAGGGCCGGCCCTGAAGTTTGAGTTCTTTTACGTTTTAACTAAGAAGGGCTGCGCTTACATAGCAGCCCCCATAAATGAGAAGCCGAGCCGTGACCGCCGCGCACGAGGAAGAGATCCTAGACGTGCTCAAGGCTGCACCTAAAGACGGATTGTCGGGTGCCGAGTTGGCAAAGGCGACGGGATTGTGGAGTGATCCTTTGTATGGCGCGCTCGCACGAATGGAGCACGATGGCCGAGTTCGCAGCGAATGGGTCAACGATCCATCCCCGGGACGCCGCCTATATTACCTAACGGGACTTTAGTGGCGACCTCCAGTCGGGCGTCGTTCTAAAAAATTAGCGAAAGTTTCGCTAATTTAGCCCGGCTCAACAAGCCACGAAAGCGGAAGTTATTATCAACCTCAAGTCCACAAGGCGTTCGGCATCACGGTGCCACCAGCGCTCATCGCCCGCACCGATGAGGTAATCGACTGAACAGTAATGTCGGGTTAGGCTGATCACCCTTCTCGTAAGATCGTAGGAGGCAAGCATGGGCAAACTAACGGCCGAGCAAAAAACGCGCGAGTACAACCGCGGACAAAAAGCCGCAAGTGAACGTCGCCCACGTTCTCGGAGTGAGCCGCGGGCGTACCCCTTCGAATCCGATGAACATTATGAAGAACGCAGAGACGCGTTCAACGAGGGCTATGGAATAACCGACCCTACGCCCACGTCTATCTGGCGACCTCCTCTGTAATGACGTCATCCGATTAGACGACAACAGAAACGCGCCTCTGTTCTCCCGCTTCCACCGCAGTACGCGGTGCTGCTGGCAATTGCAGTACGGTCGCGCGTTGACTGTCGCATAGACGTGTTAGCAGGATCACCTCCCCATCCGGGAATTCAAGCGCATCGTGGTGCGTCACCGCATTGTTCATATTGATTTGCCGAAAGCGCGCGAGACGTTGCCCGATCTTCTTGTTCGGGAGTATCCCGATGGCGAATGAAGGCTCGCATTCGACATTCTCCTCGAATGCGATCTCGGTACCGGGAAGCAGACACACCGCTACGTGTGGTTCGCCAACCGCGGCGAAACCGCGCGTGATCGAGTTGTTGAACTTCGTCACAATAAGTTTGTCCTCGATTTTTGCGGGTCGTGATGCAACGTGGTGCAGACTGTAGTCGCACATTGAAGGTGCTCCTCTGCTGTGAACAGCCAGAATGATTGTCCTTCTTTCTCCATACGTCAAATCTCGATGGCGATCTCGTGCGAGCCTCGTGAGGCAGAGCGGGCAGGACTTGAAGCGTGGCCCGCGAGACAAGACGCGAATTCCTGCATGGACACCAAGTATGTCATTGGTGCTGTCCTGTTTCTCAACAGTCTCATGTAACTCTTCGGCATCCATGGCCGGATTTATTTTAAACAGCAACTAGTTTTCATAGGATTGGCGCTTAGATGCCTGGAGTTGATTGAATCATGTCATTCAACCGATACTTCACCAAAATATATGGAGAAATCGCGATGCCTACGAACGAAAATCTGACTGTTCACCTCAAGGTCAAGGACTACAACACATGGCGTACGGGTTACGACGGACGCGAGAAGAACCGTGTCTCTGCAGGTATTACAAATGGGAGAGTGTTCCGCCGCGCCGAAGACCCGAACGATTTGGTGATCCTCCAGGATGTAACCGACGTGGCAAAGGCCCGCACCTGGTTGGCCTCAGATGAGATGAAGACGGCGATGGAGAAAGGCGGCGTAGTCGGTTCACCCAACATCCGCTTCGCGGCCTAATTAGTCGCGGAATCAGATTGTGGCGGGATGGCTCGTAGCGTGACTGCTTTGTCGCGTAACCGTCCCGAAGACGGAAGCCCCAGCCTCTGTCGCCCACTCAGGCTGGGGCGTTGCTGTCCTCTGGACCTATGCCGACCGTCCGCAAACCGCCGCCATTCCTGACGATGCTATGACAGGTCAGAGTACCCGACCGAGCCGCCCGACATTCCCAAACTGATCTGCTTCTCGCGCGCGACCAAAGGTGACCACCCGTAGGCTCCGCGCCATCCGAACAGCCGACGTTACATATATCTTTCCATCTCGCCGATCTGCTCGCGATTGCCTTTAGGCTGCCATCGGCATGCGGCATCGCGGTAACGCCAATAAAGCTGCCGACCTTGACGTCCGCGAGCGATGCCTTCCGCTTCCGCGGCGTAGGGATACTGACGCACCGTGAGAAAAGCCATTGCGCAGTTCGCTGGCGGCAAGTTTCGACGGCGTCGCGCACGCAGAAGTCAGGTCTCCCGCACGGGGGAGAGGGCGCATTTGCGAACGCCTTACTTGCAACATGCGATAGCGCCGGCTCACTCCCGGTGGAAAACATTGAGCCGCGGAGGAGGGTCGGCAAAACCCAATTCCGTCCAGCGCCTGGTCACGCGCTCGTAGGTCTTCTGGCGCAGCAGCGTCGCCGGAGGAAAATCCTTGATGTGACGGTGCTGCCTGCAGGCATCGATGAGCACTTTCGAACCGTACGGCCGCGCCTCAGGCGGATGCTGGCTCGGATCGAGCCCGGTCGACCAGGTGTTGCGCAGGATATCGAGGTCGTCGCTCGGGTTGCAGCGCGTGCTCAGCGCCCACATGACCTGGTCGAAGTCGGTGGGATCGACATCCTCGTCGACCGCAATGATCCACTTCGTGTAGTAGCTCGCTGCCGGGCATTGCGCCGTCAGCGCGAGCACCTGCGCCGCATGTCCGGGATATTGCTGTTTCAGCGACACGATGACCATGCCCCAGCCCGACGCCGCGGCCGGATGCGAATAGGCCGAGATCACGCCCGGCACGCCGATCCGCGCCAGGTCGTCGAGAATCCGCGCCGAGCGCATGATGGCGTAATAGGCGCCGATCTCGCACGACGGATAGGTCGCCATCAGCGCCGCGGTGATAATCGGCGATTTGCGGCTGTGAACGGCCTTCACTTCGATGACGGGCTGAGGCGCGCGGACGTTGCCGTAATATCCCGTGAATTCGCCGAGCGGACCTTCCATCTCGGTATCGCCGGGATGCAGCAGGCCTTCGACGACCAGTTCCGCGTGAGCCGGGATCGGGAGACTTACATGCTCCGCCTGCGTCAACGTGATGGGCCGGCCCATGATGCCGCCGGCGACATCGAGTTCCGAATCCAGTGCACTGAAGACCTGTGCCCCGACCATGAACAGAACCGGGTCGATGCCGTAGGCGGCGACGACTTCGCAGGGTTTGCCGCGCGCCCACCACGCCTCGCGATCGAGCCGCCCGTGCTTGCCGGGCGAGCAATAGAGCCCGATGCGTTTCGGGCCGTGCAGCATCTGTCGATAGACGCCGACATTGATGCGTCCGGTCTCGGGATTGGACGTGAATGTGATGTTGCCGGTGCCGATATAACGGCCTCCGTCGCCGGGCCAGAATTTCGGACTGGGATAGGCGCTCACATCGATGTCGGAGCCCTGCAGCACGATCTCGTTCACCGGGGCGTCGCGCTTGGGGATGTGGATCGGCTTCAGGCGCCGCTTCATCAGGTCGCGCGAGGCGAAGATCATATCGGAAACGCTCAGTTTCGGATCGAGGCCGACGGCGATTGCATAGCGTTCCTTGCTGGCGCCGAGCATGTTCGACAGCACGCGCGCGTCGCCACGATTGCCGAGAAGATTGTTGAACAGGAGTGCCGGCGTCTTCGGCGTGCGCCCGGCCAGGAAGGTGATTGCCGCGAGTTCCTCATGGGGATCGACCGGCGCATCGATCTTTCTGAGCAGGCCGGCTTCATCGATCATGCGCAGCCATTCGCGCAGGTCGCGCCACGCTGCCGGCTTGTCGCTCCGGGCGCCGGTAACGGTGGGAGTGTCACCAGGAGACAGATCTTCCATGCCGCATCTCTTCGTTTGTGTCGAGCGGGAGACCCGGTGCGCCAGGCGAGATTGCGAATCTCCCCGGCTCAGTTCAGCCGGAGTTCCGTGATGTGCCGTGGATCGGGTTCAAGCTCGCCCCGCTCCACGCGCTTGACGAGGTCAGTCAGCACGGCGTTGGCGCGGCACGTCAAACCCAGCTTCTCACCCTCGCGCACCACCAGGCCGTTGAGGAATTCGATTTCCGTGCGGCGGCCCTTCTGCATATCCTGGCCCATGGAAGGGCGTTGTCCCGCGGCGGTGCGCTTGCCCTGGCGGAAGCGCTCCTCGTCGCAGGCGCGCATCGCCGCCTCATCGCCTTCACCCGCCCGCGCAATGGTCTCGGGCGGCAAGTGATAGATCTCCTCAAGCTGGTAGCCGAGCGCCTGCCCCACGCGGATCGCTTCACTGCCGACGCGGGTGGAGAAATGCCGGATCGGATCGTTGTGCAGCATCTCACCGCCGGTCAGGCCGGTACAGGCGGCGATCCCATTGGCCATCGCGTTGGTGACCAGCTTCGACCAGCGCTCGCCCCACAGGTTGCCGGTCACCTTGGCGCTGTCCGCATAAGCGACCAGGCGGCAGACCTCCTCGGCCCGCGGCGTGATGCGGCCGTGCACCTCACCGGCGCGAAATACGGTATGCGCCGTGCCGCCCTTGCCGGCGCCGCGGTGGATCAGGCCGGGCTCCGGAAGGTTCACCGTGATGCTGCTCGCGATGCAGCCGAGCGTCTTGCCCCAGCCGACAATGCCGGCGATCGTCTCTTCGTTCATGCAATTCTGCAGCGAGACCACGTAGCCGTCGGGTGCCAGATATTGCCCGATCAGCATCGTTGCCCACGCCGTGTCGTATGACTTCATGCACACGAAGGCGATGTCGGCCGGCTTCTCCTTGGCGAGCTGTTGCGCGTCGGTTACGTGCAGCGCGCGCACCGCCACGCAGAATTCCGGCACGTCCAAGGCGTGCGTCACGCGCAAGCCGTGCTTTCGCATGTGCTCGACATGCGCGGGCCAGGGATCGATGAACGTCACGTCCTCGCCGGCCTGTACCATATGGGCGCCGGCATAGCCGCCGACCGCACCCGCTCCGACAATTGCTATCTTCCGGCTCACGCTTTCCTCCATACGCTACAGCGGGATGATTTATGGCCAATTCGCCATCCCGCTGTAGCTTCTTGTTTGAGCATGATCTTTTTCCGAAAACCGGTTCCCACTTTTCGGGATCATGCTCTATGGCCTGATGCCGGCATCGTGGATCACCTTCGCCCATTTTGCCATGTCCGACTTTATCCACGCCTTGAACTCATCCGGCGGCAGGGCAGAAGGTTCATACCCGATCGCCGCCATTTTCTCCTTGAGGTCCGGCGCCGCAAAGGCGCGCCAATTGCGGTCGTCAATCGCAATCATGTTTCGATTCGCTTGTCGCCATCGCGTCGGCGGATGCAGCGACAGGTATCGGACGCTGGCCGCGAATCGCCATGCGCCGCAGGACGCGCCGCTCTGCCGGATCGAAGTCGGTTCTGGCATGCAGGGTGCAACGATTATCCCAGATCAAGATGTCCCCGGGCCGCCAGACGTGTTCGTAAATGTGCTCCGGCTTCTCCGTCGCCTGGCAAAGCTGCTCGATGATCTGATCGCTCTCCGCCCGCGGCATGCCGACGACGCTGTCGGCCATCAGCCGGTTCACCAGCAGGCAGCGGCGCCCGGTCTCCGGGTGAACGATGACCGCGGGGTGGATGTAACGCGGCGCATCGGCCCAATCGGTCGGAGCCTTGCGGTTGGCATTTTTCTCGTAGTCATAGAGAAACAACACCTGCATCCGCTCGGCGCACGCGCGCAAGGCGCCCGGCAGGCTGTCGTAAGCGGCGTAGGTGCTGGCGAACAGCGTGTTGCCGCCCTTTGCTGGAATTTCCACGGCGTACAGCACCGCGCCCTTCGCGGGGTTTTCGTAATAGCACTGGTCGGCGTGAAACTGCATGTCGCCTTGCGGCAATTCTCCGCGCTGACCGTCAATCGTTGCATTGGCGATCCACATCACCGGATTTTTGGGATCGCGCTGGCCGGGACGCGAGCGGGGTGGCTGGATTTCGCCGAACAATGTCGTGAACCGGCGCTGGTCGTCCGCGGTGAGATTCTGGCCGCGCAACACGAGGACGAGGTGCTTGAGCCACGCGGCATAAAGCGCATCCTTCAAGTTGGGGGCGATCTCGCGCGATAGATCTACACCGCGGATTTCCGCGCCGACATGCACACTGAGCGGGATGACCTCGATCATGATTTTCAGAGCCGGTAACCAAAGATGTCGCAGTCGCTGCGCTTTTCGATATGCCGCCCAAAGCGGAATTTCAGCTCGGGCCCGTCGAATGGCGGCTGTTCGAGTTTCTGCTCGGCCTCCGAGAACGGCTCGACCTCAAGCATGACGAATGTGTGCCCAAGGGTGTTGCCGGCGATGACGCTGGGAAAGTCCCGATCGAGCGCATCGATGGCGCTGAACTCGAACACGCGCTCCAACCCCATCGACCGCGCGATCGCCGCATAATCGTTGTCCTTGTAATTCGGCAATGCGGCGTTGGACGTCGCCCCATAGACGCGGTTCGATACGAGAATATGTGTCAGGTTCGGCAAGTTCATCTGGCGCTCAACCATCAGCATCCCGGGATTCATGCAAAACGCGCCATCGCCCATGAAAGCCCAGATTTTCAACTCGGGACGCGCCAGCGCCAGGCCGGATGAAAACATGGTCGACAGGCCCATCGAGGCATCGAGATAGAACGTCGCCTCGGTATCTCGTGTCACTGCCCACCAGGCCTGGCTGGAGTTCCCGGCCGACGTAACCACGATCTCGTCGCGACGGTGCTTTGCCAGGGTTCGAAACGCGTCGAGATATTTCATCCATGCCCCCGCAGCAGGTCGCGGGTGAACAAAACCGCCAGCGGGCGGGAAAATGTCCGGCTGTGATGATAGCCGCGCGAGATCAACCTGATATCGCCCGGGTCGTCGATCGTCTGATACGGCATGTTGATCGCATCCAGGACCTGCCGCAGATAAAGGCCATTCGAGATGTGATGCTTGTGACGGTCGCCGCCGGTACCGCGCAGCGTCAGCATCAGGAAAAGCGGAATCTCGTAGGTGTAGTTGATCTTGGTAATGGCGTAGATCACTGTCATGAATCCGGACGCCCCCATCAGGGCAGCAGAACCCATCGCGCCCATGTAGGCGCCGCAGCACAGGCCGATTGCCGATTCTTCGCGGTTGACCGGCACGTGCATGAAGCGCTCGTCGCAATCGACGGCCTTGATCACGCTCATCAACCAATTGTCAGGAAGGCTCGCCACCAGCCTGACCCCGCAGGAAGCCAGTTCGTCGGCGATACGCCTTGACACATCCGGCGCTTTGTCATTCACGGCATCTGTCCTGCCTGCAAGGTCGAGACGCGATGGTAATCGGATTTCCCGCAGACACAATCGCTTCAGTTCTAGCCGTGCGCAACGCTCGCCACACGGTCTCGGACGTGATCGGCAACGTGATATCGCGAACGCCGAGATGCCAGAGCGCGTCGAGCACGGCATTGCCGATCGCCGCGGGCGCGCCGATCGTGCCGCTCTCGCTGCCGCCCTTGACACCGATCGGATTGCTCGGCGCCGGTGTCGCAATGAAGGCGGTGCGAAACGACGGAAGGTCGGCGGCGCGCGGCAGGCAGTAGTCCATGAAGCTTGCGGTCAGGAGCTGCCCGGACTCCTGGTCGTAGACGACTTGCTCGCACAGGGCCTGGCCGATGCCTTGCGCCAGGCCCCCATGCACCTGGCCTTCAACGATCATCGGATTGATCACCACGCCGCAATCGTCGGCGGCATACATATCGCGCAGCTCGACGCTCCCGGTCTCCGCATCGACGATGACGACGGCGAGATGCATCGCCTGTGGATCGTTGGTATCGGGCGGATCGTAGAATTCGGTGACTTCCAGTCCGGGATCGAGCGAACCGTCCGCCGGGAGTGCCGCGCCATGATAGGCAACGTCAGCCACCTCGGCGAAACGTACCAGTTTATCGGTGCCGCGCACCCGGAATTGGCCGCGCCGGTATTCGACGTCGACTGGCGCACATTCCATCATCTGCGCGGCAAAGCGCAGGGCCTTGGCGATGACCTTGTCGGCGGCGCGAAAGATCGCCGTCCCGGCCACCGATGCCGAGCGCGCGCCCCAGGTGCCGTTGCCGAACGGGATTGCGTCGGTGTCGCCTTCGACAAGACGGATATCTTCGATCGGCAGTCCGAGACGATCGGCCGCGATCTGGCAGAAGGTGATCTCGTGGCCCTGGCCATGCGAATGGCTGCCGGCAAAGATCGTGACCTTGCCGTCACTGTGCACGCGCACCACAGCGCTTTCCCAGCCGCCGTGCAGGCCGCCGCGCTCGGCAAGATTGCCGCTCGGCCCGGTCCCCGCCTTGTCGATGAACGCGGCGAGACCGATGCCCATCAGGACGTCTCGCTTGCGCAGCTCCTTTTGCTCCCGCCGGAGCGCCGGATAATCCGCGAGGCCAAGGAGCTTGTCGAGCAAAGCGGGCGGATCGCCGGAGTCATAAACCCGGCCGCCGGGAGCGGAATAGGGAAAGTCGTCGCGCGTGATCAGATTGCGCCGGCGCATCTCGACGACGTCAATGCCGAGTTCGCGTGCGCCGCGCTCCAGCAATCGTTCGTTGCTCCACGTCGCCTCCGGGCGACCGGAGCCGCGATAGGCATCGATCGGCACCGTGTTGGTGTAGACGCCGCGCACGCGCAAATGAAGGTTCGGCGTGCGGTAAAGGCCGGTGATCGTCTGCGGATAGGAATTTCCGGGAATGCTCGGCGCGAAATTGCTGAGGTAGCCGCCGAGCGCGGCGAGGGTATCGACCTGCATCGCGATAATGCGCCCGTCTTCCGCAAATCCCATGCGGCCCACTGGTGTCGTGGTCGCGCGCCTGAGCGTCGGACAGGAACGACTCGGTCCGCGTCGCGGTCCATTTCACCGGCCGGCGCAGGAGCTGCGCCGCCCATACCACCGTTGAAACTTCGGTGGCGAAAAAAGCCTTGACGCCAAAGCCGCCGCCGACGTCCGGGGAAACCACGCGGATTTTGTGCTCGGGAATGTGCAGCGTGTAGACCGACAGCCAGCGGCGCAGGTAATGCGGCTGCTGGCTGGTGGCATAGAGCGTATAGCGATCCGCCGCCGGGTCGTAGTCGCAGAGGTACGCCCGCGGCTCCAGCGGGCTCGCCGCAAGACGGCTGTTCCTGAGGCGCAGCTCGACGACCTTGGCGGCGCTCGCAAGCGCAGCCTCGGTCTTGTCGCGATGCCCCCGCTCGATCTCGAACACCACATTGGTGCCGAACTGCGGATGCACCAGCGGGGCGCCGGATGCGACAGCCGCACGCGTGCTCATGACCGCCGCCAGCGGCTCATAGTCAACCACGATGGCTTCAGCCGCGTCCTCGGCGGCAAAGCGCGTCTGCGCAACTACCGCGGCGACGATATCGCCCACGTGATGAACGGTGTCCCGCGCAAAGCCGGGGCGCGGCGCGCTGTTCATCGGCCGTCCGTCGCCGAACCGCATGGGATGCACGACAGTGAGTTCGCCATGACCCGCTTTGTCCCAGTCCGCGGCTGTGAGGATCGCAGCACCCCGGGCATTGCCGCTGCGCGCGCTATCTCAATGGCGCGCATTCGCGCGTGCGCATGCGGGCTTCGCACGAAAACGCACCACGCCGTCCCGGGCAGATGGACATCGTCGACGTAGCGCCCGCGGCCCTGGACGAAGCGAACGTCCTCGCGACGGCGAAGCGGCTTCCCGATAATGCCGCCCTCTTCCCCGACGTCATCGGACGAGGGGCCGGTCGGGCTCACGGCATTTCCCCTTGCCAATAGATGACACGGCGCCGCAGCAGAAGCAGGCCCTGATCGAGCACGAACCCACAGACGCCGATCACAAAGATCGCCGCGTAGACATTGGCAAACGAGAAGCGCGTACTCCAGATCGTGATGTAGTAGCCAAGCCCGATGGAATCCCCGATCATTTCCGTGATGACGACAACGATGATCGCCACCGGCAGCGCAACGCGCAGCCCGGAAAAAATATTCGGCAGCGCCGCGGGCAATATGACCCGCCGCAGGATGACGGCGCGGCTCGCTCCGAAGTTCGCCGCCGTCCAGACCAGCCGGGTTTGAACTCCGCGAAAGCCGAAGAAAGACGTCACCACGATCGGATAGAGACATTCGAGAAAGGTGAACGCAATCTTTGACGGGGTGCCGATGCCGAAGATGTAGGTGAACACCGGAAACAGCGCGATCTTCGGCACGGGGTAACCCAGGAAGAAAATCGGCTCGAACAGGTTGCGCCAGAGTGCCGAGCGGGCCATCGCGGCGGCGAACGGGATGCCGGCCAGAGCCGCGAGCATGAACCCCGCCAAGGCGCGCGAGATGGTCACCGCGGCGTGATAGACGAGCTGCCCGTTGCCGACCTCCATGACGAGGACCGTCCACACCCGCGCCGGGCTTGGCAGCAGACGCGACTCCACCAATCCGCTGCCGACGGCCACCTGCCATAACAACAGCAGCAGCGGAATCGAGTACCAACGCCCGATCAATTTGGCGGCAATCATGGCACCGTCTGCTCTTCGGTGCCGAACAGATGTCCCTTGAGCACATGCCGCCGGACAGCCATCAGGATGCGGTCACTGACGAAGCCGAGGACCGCAAAGCACACGATGCCGGCGAACATGAGGTCGAAGCGCACCCACTCCTCGCCATAGCTGATCAGGTTGGCGAGGCCTGCTTTCGAACCGATCAACTCGGCGGCGAACAGCACGACGAAGGCGTGCGCCAGCCCGATGCGAATCCCGGCAAACAGTTGCGGTGCGGCAGCCGGGATGACGACGCGGAAGAACACCGTGCGCG
Source organism: uncultured Alphaproteobacteria bacterium (assembly GCA_963817135.1). Classification (GTDB taxonomy): domain Bacteria; phylum Pseudomonadota; class Alphaproteobacteria; order Rhizobiales; family Xanthobacteraceae; genus VAZQ01. Next base: position 196,754 of record CAWFNG010000001.1, read on the forward strand.
GCGGTGTCCCCATGTTCTGCGCGGCCCAGAGCAGGATCGGATTGATCGACAGGAGCGAATGGCGCGACGCAACGAAGACGGGAAAGAACACAGAAAAGGCAATGATACTGATCTTCGACATATGCCCCAGGCCGAACAGCAGCAGGAACACCGGCAGAAACGCGATCTTCGGGATCGAATAGAGAAACGAGACCAGGGGGTCGAAGAAATTCCGCACGGCGGACGTGCGCCCGGCGGCGAGGCCGGCAATGACGCCTGCGGCCGTTCCAATCGCAAACCCCGCCATGACGCGGTAGAGACTCGCTGCCACCGCGACCAAAAGCTCGCCGGAGACCGCCAGCTCCCACAATCCCGCAACGATCAGCGTCGGCGCGGAAAGATAGCGCGGCAGCAAATCCAGACGTCCGAACAGCTCCCAAGCCACCAAGGTGACAACCGGGATCGTCCAGTTCAGGATCGAGGCCGGTTTGATTGTCACGCCTGCGCCTCCGACGCCCGCGCCTTCAATACCTCCTCGCGCAGCAGGTCCCAGACCTGAACCCGGAGATCGAGATATTCTTTCGATTTGCGGAACGCGCCCGACCTGTCGACCTCGGGAATCCGGATATCGGCCTTGATACGTCCAGGGCGCGCAGTGAAGACGATCAGGCGCGTCGCGAGGTAGATCAACTCATCGATGTCGTGGGTAACGAACAGCGCGGTCTTGCGCGTGCGGCGCCAGATCGATTGCAGCTCCTCCTGCAGCAATTCGCGCGTCTGCGAATCCAGCGCGCCGAACGGCTCATCCATCAGCATGAGTTGCGGATCGAGCGCGAACAGACGTGCCAGCGCCACGCGCTGCTTCATGCCTCCGCTCAATTGGCCGGGATAGAGGTCGCCATAGCGCGCCAGATGAACCAGGTCGAGGTAGTCGCGCGCCTTGGCGAGACGCTCTGCCTTGACCAGTCCCTTCATCTCCAGCGGCCACGCCACGTTCTCGATCGCGGTGAGCCAGGGAAACAGCGAGAACTCCTGAAACATCATGCCCCGATCGGGACCGGGCGGGCCGATCGGGCGTCCGTTGAGGCGCAGGTCGCCGCCGGTGGTGGGCTCAAATCCGCCGACGATATGCAGGAAGGTGCTCTTGCCACAGCCCGACGGTCCGACAATGGAAACGAACTCATGCTCTTCAATCGACAATGACAGCTGATCAATAGCGCTGATGATGCGGCCATCGCTGGTGAACGCTTTGTCCAGATTCTTCACCTCCAGAAGAGGCATCGCTTGCTCTGTTCCGCCCAATGGCCGTTATATCCGAGCTTGCTGAGTTTGCGCATCCGTTTCCGTCAGCCCGCCGTCATGGCAAACCCGATCTCGAACAAGTCCGATCCTGAAAGGCACTCTCCGAGCCACAACGCGATGCTATTCTCGCCGATCACCGCCTGCAAAGCATCCGATGAAATGCGAATGGCACCGTAAATGCCGGTCACGCGCGAGTTCGACTACGTCATCGTCGGTGCCGGTTCGGCCGGTTGCGTGCTGGCCAGCCGGCTCAGCGCCGATCCTGCCGTTCGCGTGCAGCTGCTCGAAGCGGGCGGCTGGGATCGGCACCCGCTGATCCGCATTCCGCTCGGGGTCGGACGCATCTGGGGCTTCGATCGATTCGATTGGGGCTACCACACCGAGCCCGAGCCGAATGCCGGCGGGCGCCGCATCGAGACGGCGCGCGGCAAGGTCATCGGCGGATCCAATTCCATCAACGCAATGGGCTATATTCGCGGCCACCGCGCCGATTTCGATCGCTGGGCGTCGCGCGGCCTTTCCGGCTGGTCCTACAAAGAGATCCTTCCATATTTCAAGCGTGGCGAAACGTGGGAGGATGGCGAAACGCCTTATCGCGGGGGCGACGGACCGGTCTATGTCCGCCGCACCAAAGATATCGATCCGCTGTACGAGGCTTATATCGAAGCCGGCGTGCGCGCCGGGCATCCCTTCACCGACGATTACAACGGCGCGCAACAGCACGGATTTGGCTGGGCGCAATGGACTATCCGCAATGGCCGGCGTGACAGCACCGCCCGCGCCTATCTGCATCCGGTTCTGGGGCGTCCGAACCTTACGGTCTCAACCGGTGCACTGGCGCACCGGGTCGTGCTTGAACGCGGCCGCGCCGTTGCGGTCGTTTTCCGGCGGAACGGCGCCGAACAGACCGTGCGAGCCACGCGTGAAGTGATTCTCTGCGCAGGGTCGATCAACACCCCGCAGTTGCTGATGCTGTCCGGCATCGGCGATCCCGATCATCTGCGTGAGTTTGGCATCGAAGTATCCGTGGCGCTCCCTGGCGTCGGACGCAACCTGCAAGATCATTATTCGACCGGCCTATTGCATGAGCGGCACGAAGCAGGCCCCTTCGTTGCGGCGACGCGCTTTGATCGTCTGGCGGTCAATTTCGCGCGGGCCTATCTCGTCGGCACCGGCCCGGCTACCGACGTCCCGAGCGGCTTCATGGCATTCCTGAAGACCGACCCCAGCATGCCCGTGCCGGACATCCAGTTTCTATTCCGGTCGGGTGCGTCGAGTGCCGGTCCGTGGTTTCCGGGCATCAAGCCAGCCTGGCGGGACGCATTCCTGTGCCGTCCGGTCCTGTTGCGGCCGGCGAGCCGCGGAAGCATTGAACTCCGCTCCGCCGATCCGGCCGATCCCGTCCGCATCCGTCAGAATTTTCTGAGCGATGAACGTGATCTTCCGGTGCTCCGCGCGGGCCTCAAGCTGCTGCGCGACGTTGCGGCGCAGCCCGCCCTCGATCGTTTCCGCGGGCGCGAGATCGAGCCGGGCACAGCGGCGAAGAGCGATGCCGAACTTGACTCCTACATTCGCGCCAGCGGCGCCACGGCGCACCATCCCTGTGGAACGTGCCGGATGGGAAGCGACGAGAACGCGGTGGTTGATCCGGCCTTGCGACTGCATGGAGTCGAAGGCCTTCGGGTGGCCGATGCGTCGGTTATGCCGGATCTGGTGGGCGGCAACATCAATGCAGCGGTGATCATGATCGCGGAGAAGGCGGCCGATATGATCCAGGGCAAATCGGCCCCCGCGCCGGCGCATGTGTAATTCGCTGCAGCTGGCCGGCTCGTCACGTCATTGAGGCAGGTAACTCGTGTCGACGAGCGCCCTTATGTCCGCGCTCTTGTTCTGGAATCCTGCTTTGATCTGAAATTCCTGCATCTTCACCAAGGCGTCGACATCGGGACGCAGCGTGGGATCGCGATAATAATCGTTCATCGTCAGATAGACTTCGGGAACGATGCGTACCATCTTGGCGTCGATCAGGATCTGGCGCGCCTCTTTTGGCTTATCGAGATAGAACCGCGTCGCCGCTTTGACGTCATCGAGGAATCCGCGGATCGCGGGAGCATTTTGCTTCAGGAATTCGTCCTTTCCGGCAATAACGATAAGTTCTTCGTCGAAGGGCACGCCATATTTGGCATCGAATATCTTTCTGACTTTGGCCTGCTTCTCCAGCAGCGCCGCGAAGGGTTGCGGAAATTCGCCGACATCGATCTTGCCGGCGCGCAGCGCCTCCTGCATGGCCGGAAACGGCACCGGCGTGATCGTCACGTCCTTGTCGGAGAGCGCGTGCTTTTCGAGCGCGGCCTTCAGCCAGAGATGGCCGGCGGTTGAGAAACCATTGATGCCGACGATCTTTCCCTTCATGTCGGGCACGGATTTGATGGGCGATTCCTCCGGGACATAAAACGCCGTGCTGAACCCGCGCGAGCTTTCCCGCGAGATCGAAGCGATTATTCTCGCCGTCACCCCCTCGGCGGCCGCGAAAATCACGCCGGTGGCAGAGCCCTCGGAAAGATCGATGGCGCCGGCTTCGAAAGCCTGCGCGCGCTTGTCCGAGCTCTGAAAGCGGGTGGCATCCAGCTTGTAGAGCTTTCCTTGATTCTTGCCGAGTTCGGGCTTGGCGATCAGGAGCCACACCTGTTCTTCCGCGGCACCGCCGTAACCAAGCCGCAGCGTCACCGGCTCGGCCGCCGCCGCGCCGCGCGCGGTGCCGATACCGCCGAGAAGACCGGATGAGACAAAGCCGCGCAGCAGGTCACGTCTACCAATTCCGTTCATGTTGCCTCGCTTTCTTGAACATCAGGGCCGCCCAGAAGATAGCGATTGCGATCCGTGCAGGATTCTTCAGCTGGTTCATTGGCAGCAGATTACAGTCAATCAGTCGGGCGCACGCTTCATGAGCATGAGTTCCATCTCGCGAATGTGCACAGCCTCCGCCGCGACCATGCGCGTTGCGTATTCTTCGAGAACGACCGACTTGTCTTTTACAAGATCTAGCAATTCTCGATAGAGCTGCACACCGGCTTCCTCGCGCTGCACCGATTCGGTGATGATCTCGTCGATCGTATTGTGGCGGGTGGTCGGCAGCGCCGCGATGCCAAGAGCCGGCCGCTTGTGCAGCCGCATGATCATCTCGCCCGCCTCATTCGCGTGCGTAAGCGATTCTGTCGCGTTCTCGCGCAACCAGGAGGTGATCGGAATCCGCGCGTGACCGTAGATCATGAAAGCATAATGCGTGTAGTAGATGACTCCCGCGAGTTCCATCTGCAGAATGCGGTCGAGTTGTTCCGTGACGCGCTCGACGTCGAAATTGAAGGTCCTTGCCATCGCGCTTCTCCTCCTGCTGTGCGATCGTCGGGTGGACTTGAACTATGGACTTGGGCTAGCGGGATTGCCGAATAAGATAAAATGCCGCGTGTGATGAAGCTCGGTACGTGAAAGCTTTGCTGCTGCACTGAAATATCCTTGGCCATGCTCGCGGATTTCCTTTCACGACGGTGTCGCCTCGTCCCCCGACGGAACAAAAGGATCGGCGAAGAACTGCTCATCCTTCAGTCGTGCTGTGGTTGCAAAGTCATGCCGCGCGCTGGCGACCATCAGCGGATTGCCGCAGGCATAGACTTGGCAGTTTGCGAGGTCCGGCATGTCCTCGAGAACGGCGCGATGAACCAATCCGCGACGGCCCCGCCATCCGCGGTCGGGTTCCGACAGAACCGGAACGAACGAGAACCAGCTGGCACGCGCGGCCCACTTCTCCGGCAACTCCGCCATGTACAGATCCTGACGGCAACGTCCTCCCCAGTAGAGCCGGGTTGGACGCTGCTCGCCCCGCCTGATCATGTCGTCGATGATCGACTTGATCGGCGCAAAGCCGGTACCCGTCGCAATGCACACGACCTGTTTGCCGCCATCCTCGCGAAGGAAGAATTCGCCATAGGGGATCTCGATATCGAGCGTGTCGCCGAGCTTGAGGTGCGCGAGCATCTCCTCCGAGAACTTGCCGCCGGGCACGTGGCGAATATGCAGCTGCGCGCCATCGCTCTCTTGCGGAGGGTTCGCCATCGAGAAATTTCGTGTATCGCCTCCCGGCATGAGGATGCGCAGATACTGGCCGGCCTTGAATTTCGCGCGGATGCTCACGGGAAAGCGCAGCAGCATGGTCACCACGTCCGGCGCGGGTCGCGCGAGCCGAAATACGCGGGCGGTGATCACCTTGCGCGCGCTTGGATCGCGCCGCTCGATCCGGTGCGGATGGATGAGAATGTCGGATGTCGGCTTCGCCCGACAGAGGAGGACGGCGGCTTGCGGCCCTTCCAATCGCCTCGATCCGACGGTCAACGACCCCGCGCGCAGCTCCGCCTCGCAGGTGCCGCACACGCCCTTCCGGCACGAGTAAGGAAGCGCATAGCCGGCCCGCTCGGCGGCATCGAGCACGGTCTCATCGGCATACGCCGGGAACGTGATCTGGCTGTGGCCGATCGAAACCTGATAGGTCATGGCTGGCCATGCGTAGCGAAAGAGCTTTTTCCGCTCACCAGCGCGAGCGAGCGCATCAGCGCGCGGTGATCGGCGATGCCGCGGCCGGCGATATCGAACGCACTGCCGTGGCCGACGCTCGCGAACATGAGGCCCGCACCGATCGACATGGCCGCAGAGTCCCGCCCGGCAATCAGCTTCACGGGGATGTGCCCCTGATCGTGATACATGGCGACGAAAGCATCCATGTCGGTTCGCCCGAGCATGACGTCGGCACCGGAAGGACCTTCGACGTGCAGGCCGGAGCGCTTGAGCGCTTCAACCGCGGGAACGGTGATGCGTTCGTCATCATCGCCGAACAGCCCGCCTTCACCGGCGTGCGGGTTGATGCCCAACACGCCAATATGGGGTTGCGCAATTCCCAGACGCCGCAGCGTTGCTGCCGCCGCCGACGCGGCCTGCGCGACGAGCGCCGGCGTGAGGCGCGCGAGCGCGCTTTGCAGGCGCTCGTGCAGCGTCACGTGGACGATGCGCAACCCGCCGCCGACGAGCAGCAGGAAAACCTGATCCTCCGGCATGTCCATGAGGCGCGCGACCAGCCCTGGATAGCCGGCGAAGGCAATGCCGGCCGCGTTCACCGATGTTTCCGAATGCGGACACGCGACGATCGCGGATACGCGCCGCGCTTTGAACAGTTCAGTGGCGGCCGTTACGTATTCGACGGTTGCGCGCCCCCCGGCGGCGTTGGCGATGCCGGGGGTGAAAGCAGCCTGCGGCAGGGCATCGACCGGGAAAAAGCTCAGTTCCTTTGTCGGAGCTGGGGTGTCGGTGAATGTGTGGATGGCGAGTTCCGGCGCGAAACGTTCCGCGTACGAACGAAGCACGAAGGCATCGCCGATAAGGACGATCTCGACCGTATCGTCCGAAGCGAGGTCGCGCGCCGCCTTGATTGCGATTTCCGGGCCGATCCCATTCGGGTCGCCGATCGCCAGAGCAATTCTCTTGCGTTGCGCGGCACTCACAGCGGCAAGGCCAAGAGCGTATCAATGCGCGAACTGTCGCAAACGACGATACGCTCGTTCAGTTTCACGTTGTCGCCTTCGATCCGAAAAACATCGAAATAGCGGCCGGTTACGAAAAGATCCGTGTCGCCGTCCTGCAGGATGCGCGCAACCAGGAAAGGTGTTTCGCTGCGCACCTCGCCATCCTTGCGCGACAGGATAGACGGCTGTCCGAGGATATGGCGATACGACTGACGTTCGTAGACGTTGGCTTGGCGCAACGCGGAGACGCGATCCATCAGCATGCCCCGCGAGTTGGTGAAGATCATGCCGGCCTCGAGACCCTCGCGATAATTTGCTGCAGTCGTCACCTTGTAGATGCAGGAGCCGTGAAAATGATTTGGCCACTCTTCGAGGCGGTCGTCATCGATGCAGCGCGCATGGTCGGCCTGCGCGCGAACGATCAAATGATAAACATCCTGTGTCACCGCGCCTTGTCCATGATCACAGGCCCATATAGGCGCGGTATGCTTTCCAGAAGCCGCGGACGGAAGCTTCGGTGACCCGGCTTTCGCTGCTCCCCGCCTGCGCGCCGCCCATTTCGAGGACCGCCTGCTCGCGCGAGGCGCCGGCTATTCCGCGCTGCACGAAGCCGCCGACGCAGCCGTCCTCCATCGAGATGTAACCGGCGGGCCCCACCAGATTGCCCTGCTTGATGCGCGTCATTCGCTGTTCGGGAGTGTCGGCGGCAAAGCCGATATAGGTCCAGTTCAGGTCGGTACGCTCGACAGACCTTGGAATGATTTGACGGACCGCAATCGCATTCTGAATCTGCTGCAGCACGAAGGTGGGAAATACGGAAAGTATCTGGAGAGTCACACCATCGTGATATTCATCGAAGCCTTGCAGAAGCGAAGGATCGGCAAGCTGGTAATCGCTTTCCGAACGCAACTGCTGCTCGGCATATTCGGCGCCCTTGACGGCTTCGCGGTCGATCGCGGAATAGCTGACGTGATGGCCGCCGCTGCCATCGACAATGATGGCGCCCTTCTGCGAAAGGCGGTTCAGCTCGAACGTGGTGAAAAACAGATGCAGGATGCTGGCGTGGTAGGAATCCTTGACGTTCTCCATGTAGAGCTTCCAGTTATTCGGCAGCACCTGCGTGAAGCGGCCGAGAACGACCGGCGTGCGTCCGCCCAGCACGCGCTCGATGCGCGTGAGAATCTCCTCGCCGAGATATTCCTCGATCGGCGGCACATCTTCCGAGAATGAACCAAAAACCAGACCGTGCACGATCGCCACCCGCAGCTTGCGCGGATTGTGGTCCTCCATGCGGAACGTTTCCGGCATTCCACCCTTTCCCTTCATCCCGTCCTTGAACGCAACGCCGGTGAGGTTGCCTCGGCAGTCGTAGGTCCATGCGTGATAGACGCAGGTGAAGTCCTTACAATTCTTGCCTTGCGCGTCGAGGCAGATCAGCGCGCCGCGATGCGCGCACCGGTTCTCGAACACATAGATTTCTCCGTCATAGTCGCGCGAAACGACAACCGGCGTCTCGCCGACCTTGGTGGTCTTGAAGTCGCCGCCGTTCGCGATCTCGACTGCGAGACAAAGAAAATGCCAGCAGGGCCCCTGGAAGATGTGTTCCTGCTCTGCCCGGAACGCATCCTCCGTCTGGAAGATGCGATAGGGAACGCGGGTCAGCCCTTCGGCCGGCCATCCCTGCTGTAGATTGCGCGCCGGCTCGGAGAGTTGAGGATCAGCCATGATCTGCCCACCATTCCTGCATTTCGCTTGACGAGCGCCCCCCTGCGCTCATTCGAACGTTAGGCCCCTATTGGACGAAGTGGCAAGCCTTCCCGTTCCTGTCCATCGCGTGGCACCTTGCATTGACAAATGCGGAGCAGTCGGTCGAGCAACACCGACCCCTATGCGCGGATCGTTCTGCGCTCCCCCACAGCCCGCGCTCCGACTATATTACCGGGCCGGTGGTCCAATTCCGAAGTTCGCCAGTGCTCGCAGCACGTTCAGGTGCGAACTTCGGAATGTAAGGACCACTGGCAACGTTATGATTCTAGTGCGGTTTTGAATTTGAAGTTCCTAAACGAGCTGGCGGCCAGTAATGATAGGAACTTCAAATTCACCGCACTAGGTGCCGAGCGTAAGCGGCGGGCTGACCTTTTGCGTGATGAAGGAGAGGCAAGCATGGCTACATCCACTGGAGCAGCACAGGCACGTCTCGACGAGAGCATCCGCCCGTGACAGCGCAGCGATTTCGCCCATCCCGCATCGATTTTGCGAATTTCAAACCGCAGCACTTTGTTTGGAAGCTCGACGGGAAGGTCGCTACCGTCACGCTCAACCGTCCGGAACGCAAGAACCCGCTGACCATGGAATCCTATGGCGAGCTGCGCGACACGTTTCGCGACCTCGTCTACGCGGACGCCATCAAGAGCGTGGTGATTACCGGCGCCGGCGGCAATTTCTGCTCCGGGGGAGACGTGCATGAGATCATCGGTCCCCTGGTAGAGATGCGGCGCAAGGGGGACACGGCCGGCCTCCTTGCATTCACCCGCATGACCGGCGATCTCGTCAAGGCAATGCGTGCATGTCCGCAGCCCATCGTGGCGGCGGTCGATGGCGTTTGTGCCGGTGCCGGAGCGATCCTGGCAATGGCCGCGGACCTGCGATTGGGAACCGCGCGCAGCAAGGTCGCCTTTCTGTTCGTGCGGGTCGGTCTTGCCGGCGCCGACATGGGCGCCTGCAACATGCTGCCGCGGATCGTCGGTGCCGGCCGCGCAGCCGAGCTTCTATATACCGGTCGATCCATGGAGGGCAGCGAGGCCGAACGCTGGGGGTTCTACAACCGGCTGTGCGATCCGGAGACGGTGCTGACCGAGGCGCAAGTGCTGGCAAAATCCCTTGCCGATGGTCCGTCATTCGCGCATGCCATGACCAAGCGCTGCATCCATCAGGAATGGAACATGGGCATCGACGAGGCGATCGAAGCGGAAGCGCAGGCGCAGGCAATCTGCATGCAAACCAACGACTATGAGCGGGCGTATGAGGCCTTCATCAATAAGGCGAAGCCCGCATTCCGAGGCGACTGACCAAGCGAAATGCAATGGGAAGCTGCTGACAAACCAACAGACGCGCAGCGACGCGCAATCCGGCTATGGCTTTACGGGATTGCGGCGCTCCTCGTCGTCATGGTGATGGTCGGCGGCGCAACGCGCCTCACCGATTCCGGACTTTCGATTGTGGAATGGCGCCCGGTCACCGGTGTCCTGCCGCCGCTCAGCGAAGCGGCATGGACAATCGAGTTCGACAAATACCAGACCTCTTCGGAATACGAGCTTGCCAACAAGGGCATGACCCTTGCCGAATTCAAGCGGATCTACTGGTGGGAGTGGGCGCATCGATTGCTGGGGCGCCTGATCGGCGCAGCCTTTCTGCTGCCGCTTCTCTTCTTTCAGCTGCGCGGATGGATCGCGCCGGGGCTCAAATGGCGCCTATGGCTGATCTTTGCGCTCGGCGGCCTGCAAGGCGCCATCGGCTGGTGGATGGTGGCATCCGGCCTCATCGGGCGCGTCGATGTCGCGCAGGAACGCCTCGCCATCCACCTCACCATGGCCTGCCTTATTCTGGTTGCGCTCATCTGGACGGCGCGATTTCTTGCCCCTGCTCCCGCAAGCGCCGCAACCCGGATGCCGGAGCGATCGCGCCGGCTGGCGCCGACCGCAGTAACAATTCTCGGATTGCTGGTCCTGCAGATCGCGCTCGGCGGCCTGGTAGCGGGGCTCAAAGCGGGCCTTGTCTACGATACCTGGCCCCTCATCGACGGTGCATTGATCCCGAGCCGCGAGCACCTGCTCTTTTTGCAGCCGGCGTTGGTTGAACCTGCTCGACAATCATCTCACGGTGCAATTCGCCCATCGCATGGTTGCCTATCTGCTCGTGGGTTTGGCGGTTCTCCATGCCGCCGATTGCACCTATCGCGGTCACTGCCGTTCCGGCGCGATCGCTCTCGCTTGCGTGCTGTTGCTGCAAGCGACGCTCGGCATTCTCACCCTGCTCTCGCATGTGCCGATTTTGCTTGCGCTTGCGCATCAGTCGGTCGCCGTCGTTGCGCTGATCGTGGCTACGGTTCACGCTGCAAATCTGCGGGCGAACAAGACGACTATTGCCGCTGCGCCTCGCGACCGCACGCAGCTGATAGCGGCTGAGCGCCCTTCGGCGGCGTAATGCGACCGGCAGAGCTTTGGAGCTCGGTGAGCGGCGGCATCATTCGGCGGTTTCGATCTTCACCACCGTGGTGATTTCCTTCCATGCCGCCATTTCGGAAGCGAGCCAGGCTTTGGCATCGGCAAGGGATTTGTTCGGCACGATGTTGAAATGCTGCTTGCCGAACGCATCGACGAGTGCGGGTGCCTGCAGCGCCTGGGTCGAGGCTGCAAAGATCGCCTCCACGACCTCCTTGGGCGTCGCTCCCGGCGCGAACAGGGCCTGCCAGGCGATGGTGCCGACGCCGGGATAGCCGGCCTCGGCCATGGTGGGTATGTCGGGATATTCCGCCAGGCGCTGGTGATTGACGACGGCAAGCGGACGCAGCTTGCCCGCTTTGATTTGCGCCGCGCTCGAGGCGACGTTGAGGAATGCAGCTTGGGTATCGCCGGTGATCATGTCGTTGATCACGCCGGAAGCGCCCGCCTTGTTGTGAATGGCGATAGTATCGAGGTCGCCTGCCTTCTTGGAGAAGAATGCGAAATCGTAATGCGGGTAGCTGCCGGCGCCGACGGTGCCATAGCGCAGCTTGCCCGGATTCTTTTTGCCGTAATCGACCAGCTCGGGAACCGTCTTGACGTTGAAATTCGTGGTGGTCACGATCAGGAATTCCGGGATATCGACCAGCCGCGATATGGGCAGGACGTTCTTTTCGTAGTTCGGCAGCTTCGTCGGCGTCAGCACCGGCGTGATGGTATTGGTGGTGACGTTGCCGATCATCAGCGTGTAGCCGTCCGCCTTGGCATTTACCATCTCGTTGACGGCGACGATGCCATTGGCGCCCGGCTTGTTCTCCACCACGAAGGATTGTCCGAGCGCTTGGCGCAGTTGCTCGCCGAGGATCCTCGCCACGATGTCGGTCGCCCCGCCGGGCGCGTAGGGCACGATGATCTTCACCGGCTTTGCCGGATACCTGTCCTGCGCCGATGCTGCGAGGATGCCGCAGGCAAGACAAAACAACGACGCCAGCACGCTCGCGAATTTCATGGCAGTCTCCATCGGCTGTCATTCCGGGGCGAGGCCGAAGCGCAGCGAAGGCTGAGAGCCCGGAATCCATAAGCCCGGCCTTTGGTTATGGATTCCGAGTTCGCCGTTGCGCTTCGCTTCACGGCGCCCCGGAATGACAGAAAAATCTTAGAATGTTCCAAAGCTCGTTACGCCGCCTTGATTCCATGCAAGCCGTGCGAGGCGTCCTTGCAGGTGAAGAAGACGACATCCGCCGCGGCGGTTGCCTTGCCGGAATGGACCACATTGGCGGGCACATAGATCACCGAGCCCGGTTTCGCTTCCACATCCTGATCGCCGATTTTCGCCCGAAACGTGCCTTCGAGAATGTAGATCCACTGCTCGTTGGGATGCGAATGCGGCTCGGCGCCGGTGCCGGCCGGCATGCGCATCAGGCCGACGATCATGCGGTCGCCTTCGACGCAGGCGCCGTTGGCGCTCGAATATTGCGGACCGCCGAGGATGTGGTTGATATTGCCGAGATCGAACAGATATTCGCCATTGCCGGCGCGCTTGGCGCCGGGGGTGCGGGCGGTTTGTTGCGGCATTTTTGTCTCCTCGATCATGCGCGTGCCCGCGCCGGCGCCTGGCCTTGCGTGGTCGTAAGGAGCGCCTGCGCAGTTTCGCCGAGGACGGATGCCTGCTCCGCCGGCGAAAGCGCGAGAGCGCGCACCTGCAGCACCCCGTCCGGCATTCCCATGTCAAACGGATAATCGCTGCCGAGCAGCACGCGTTCTCCGCCGGCACTGGCAACGAGGAATTCGAGCGCCTCTTTCGCGTGCACGATGGTGTCAAAATAGAATCGCTTGAGCGATTCGGTGGGCGGTTTCGCAAGCTTGCGCTTGGGTTCGGCACGGACGTGCCAGCCGTGCACCAAGCGGCCCGCCTGATAGGGAACGAAACCGCCGCCATGGGCGAGGCAAATCTTCAGCCCCGGATAGCGTTCGAGCACGCCGCTGAAAACGAGGCATGCCGCGGCAATGGTGGTGTCGAGCGGATTGCCGATCAGGTTGGTGAGATAGTAGGACGACAGTCGATCGGCTCCAGCCACATTGATGGGATGCAGCAGGATGAAGGCATCGAGTTCGGCGGCGGTCGCCCATACCGCCTCGAGTTCGGGATCGTCGAGATTCCTGCCGGCGATATTGGAGCCGATATGCGCCCCGCGCAGGCCGAGCACATTGACGGCATGACGCAATTCGTCGGCGGCCTGCTTGGGCGCCTGCATCGGCAAGGTTGCAATGGCGAGAAAGCAGTCGGGACGCTGCTTCGCGAGCTTGGCGAGTTGCTCGTTTTGAATGCGGGCAAATACCGCCGCCAAGGCCGGCGGCTGCGCATAAAGGAAAGTCTGCGGACAGACGGATAGGACCTGCACATCCACCTTGCATGCCGCCATGTCCTGCAGCCGTCGCTCCACATCCCAGCCGCCGCGCGGGAAATTGCGATACACGCTGCCGGCGACTTCGAGGGTGCCGGACTGATCGTCGGTGTCGGAGAGCCTGGGCGCGAGCTTCGGTGCTTCGCTCTGCAACAGCCGAATCGTATCTTCCGTCAGGATATGCGCGTGAATGTCGATGGTTTTTGCAGCCATGGGTGCGTTGCTCAAAATGACGAATCCGCCGCGAGCGAGGAAGAGTAATGCATCTTGCCGCCCCTGTCATTCCAGGCGCTGCGAAGGTCGGAGCCCCGCATGAACTCGTAGCCCGCTGGAGCGACAGCGTAATGCGGGAATGCTCTCCCCGGATTTCGCTGCGCACATCCGGGCTATGCCTACGCCACCCCTACTGCGGCGCGATCGCGGCAAGCAGCAATTCAGGGCCTTTATCGACCCCGGAACGCGCAGGCGCAATGTCGAATTCGACTGCGGCCGCCTGCAACGCCCGCAGCAACATTGCCTCTTGTGCCGATAGATGCGCGGGATCGCCGACCAATATCGCGAGCCCGTGCGGCGGCCGTTCCGGCAAGCCCAAGGTCACGCGGTTTGACACCAGCCATCCCGGAATGGCGCGAAAGGTCTCGCTGAAATCGGCGGCATATTGCGGGCAGTCCCAACAGCCGCCCTCGTGCACGACGGCGAGCGCATATTGCGCGCCGGCCGGAGGCTTGGCGCGGTCGGCAATGACTTGCCGCTGATAGGCTGCGAGGCGCCTGGGTTTGAGCCGTGCTTCCAAGGTGCTTACTTCCTTTTCCAATGTCTCCAGCGCGGTTTTCGCCTCGTCCGGAGACGCGCCGCCGAGCTTCTCCCTGTATTCCGCAAGCTCGGCTCGCAGCACATTGCTTTCGCGGCGCGCGCTGAAGGCGAGATAGGCACACACGAGAACCGCAATGAGGGAAAATGCGAATGCAAGCGGAGCGCGCGCGATACCGCGGCGTTCCCCCATGAGGTGAAAGCGGATGCGTTCAAGCAGCGAAAGGTGCGTCACCGTCACCATCTCTACGCAAGCAATAGCGGCAAATTTTTGCGTCAGAACGCATTGACCAGCGGCGCGTGTGTATCGAGGAGCCGCAGGATCTCGTCGCGGCCTAAATCCGGCACTTCGAGCAGTACGCGCGCAATTCCCGCCTCGCGATACATCGCGAGTTGGGCGCGATCCGCGGGGGCATTGAACACCGTGATGGAGAGCGTTGCGGGGTCGCGACCCGCAGCAATGGCGGCTTGCCGCAGGCGCGCAACAGCAGATTTCGGGTCCCAGCCGCCGCGCGGACGCGGAAACCAGCCGTCGCAGAATTCGACCACCCGGCGCAGCGTATGGTCGCTTTCCCCGCCCAGCAGAATCGGCGGATGCGGCTTCTGCTTCGGCTTGGGATAAAGCCAGACCGGATCGAAGTTAACGAACTCGCCATGAAATTCGGCCTGCTCCTTGGTCCACAGCGCCTGCATGGCAAGCACGCGCTCGCGCAAGAGCTTGAAACGCGTCTCGTAGCACGCCCCATGATTTTCCATTTCATCCACGTTCCAGCCGCCGCCGATCGCGAAGATGAAGCGACCGCCGGAAAGCTGGTCGAGGCTCGCCACCGATTTGGCGGTAATGATGGGATCGCGCTGGGGAATGAGGGCGATCCCGGTGCCGAGCTTGAGATTGCGCGTTGCCGCCGCGGCAAACGACAGCGCCACAAACGGGTCGTGCGTGTGCGAGTAGCGTTTGGGAAGCTCGCCGCCGCCGGGAAACGGCGTGCGGCGGCTCACCGGAATGTGGGTGTGCTCGCACACGAACAGCAATTCGAAGCCGCGCGCCTCCAGTGCGCGGGCAAGCTCGTCGACTGCGATCCCGTAATCCGTCGGAAAATGAAAAGTACCGATCAGCATCGCAATACTGAAAAAGGTTTAGCGGAAGTTGCGATGAAGAATTTACGATTGCACGGGCATGTTAGGCGATCGGTTCAATCGGGTCGAGGTGCTGCATGGGCCTGTTTAAGCCAAAGGATCTGCGCAAAAATCCGCGTTACGAGATGCATTCTCTCGCTCAGCTCGATGTTCCCGGCGGCGTGCCGATCAACTGCATCATCTCCGACTTGTCTGTAAGCGGCGCGAAACTCACCATCGGCGATCACGCCGCAATTCCTGACGAGTTCGCGCTGATATTCCGCCGCCATTGCCGCATTGTGCGCCGGTTTGACGGTCAAATCGGGGTGCAGTTCGTATGACTTTTCGCGAATCGCATTTCCTCCCGCTGCTCGGGGCGCATTAATCGTAGCCCGGATTTCGTAATCACGAAATCCGCGAACAGATCCCCGGATTGACGAAGGCGGTCGCTATCGCACCTCGACGTCCTGCCAAAAGCCGAAACGGCCAGCGACCTCCTGCATGGAAGCGCGCGGCGCTTCGTATGACCAGGCCGCGCGCGCATGGCGCGCCCCCTCGATCACCACGTCATAGAACTGGACGCCGTGCGGACAGGCCCGATCCGATTGCGTTTTCGGCGCCTTCTGCAGCCATTCCATGCGCACCGCAGAGGCCGGGAAATAGCGATAGCCATCGTTCTCGACGATATCATCGCTGTCGGCAATCACATTGCCGTTCAACACTGCTTGCATGCTCGACCCTCGCAACTATTGCGCATCGCGAAGTTCGGGATGCGCCGCCAACCGCGCCGTATTGAGGCGGTGGACAATAAAGCAGATAATTGCGCCGACCGCGAAAGGCAGCGCCGCCCACATATAAAGTTTCTCGACCGGAAGACCGACAAATAGGGCCCCGGCCAGCGGCCCGACAATCGATCCGATCCGGCCTATCCCCAGTTCCCATCCCGACCCGAGGGCGCGCAGCGAAGTCGGATAGATCAGCGCTCCGGCTACATTGATGCCGGACTGCACCCCGAGAACGCAAAAGCCGGCAAAGAACGTGGCGATCAGCAAGGCGGCCGGGGAGGTCAATCCGGCAAAGCCGATGGAGGCAACGACCGGCACCGCAATCACCAGGAGGATCGATACGGCGAGGAATCGATGGCGCTGCAGCCACCAGCACAGCGCCAGCGCGCCCACCGTGCCGCCGACCTGCAACATCGTGCCGGCAAGCGCGGTGGTCGTGGGCGGGAGCTTGGCGGCAGCGCTCAGGATGGTCGGGGTCCAGCTCAGCAGGAAGAAATAGCCCATGAGGTTGAGCGCAAACAGGAGCCATAGCAGCGGCGTGATAACCGCAAGACCCTGGTCAAACAAATAGACTGGATTGACGCTCGGCACCTGCTTCTCGTCTTCGACGACGAACTGCGCATTCGGCGGCACCTTGAAATCGGGACTGATGACGGCAATCAGCTTCTCCATGTTGGCGCGCTGGCTTTCGTGCAGCGCCATGTATTTGATGGATTTGGGCAGTCCGACCGCAGCGGCGATGGCGATGACAATCGGCACGATGCCGCCGATCCAGAACAGGATTGGCCAGCCGTAATGCGGCACCAGGGTGGCTGTCACGATGCCGGGAATGGCGCCGCCGATCGGCACCAGACCGACCGCGATGATTGCGAGCGTCGCGCGCAAATGCCGTGGCGCAGATTCCGCATTGATCGCCACGATGTTGGGAATGACCCCGCCGATGCCGAGCCCGGCAAGGAGGCGCAGCCAGAACATCTGCTCGAGGTTGGTGGCAAATGCCGCCGCCAGAGTGAAGACGCCGAACAGGAGGTTCGAGCCGACCAGCGCAGCTTTTCGACCATAGCGGTCCCCGACCCAGCCAAACAGCGCCGACCCGAACAAAATGCCGAACAGGCTGGCGCTGAACACGGGACCGAGCGAGCCGGGAGCCACGCCCCAGGCGCGTATCAGGGAAGGCGCGGCAAACGCGATGGCAGCAATGTCGTAGCCGTCGATGAGGACAATGAACAACGACCACACCAAGAGCTTTATCTGGAATTCGCTCAATCCGCGCTCGTCGAGCAGGCGCGAAACCTGGACGATCGGTCGGTCAGCCATCGTTTTCCTCCTGTGCCCGGATTTTTTTGCTTTCTGCTGTAGCCCGGATTGAACGCCTTCGCTCAATCCGGGAACAGGACCAATAATCGTAAGACAGCACAGCAGGCAAAGCGAGCGCCGAAGAGGCGCTTCGTGCTGCTCTGCACCGGGACAAGAAGATGCATCAGCGCTTGAGAAGCGCGCCTCGATGCGTTGAATCTGAAGCGCGCTGGCTGGTGCATGAAAACAACGCCCGGGTGCTCGCGCATATCCGCCGCGAGGCGGAGCGAGCCTTCAAGGCGGAGAATTAATCCGCGCGCTCATTCGATTACTTCATCGACGCGCAGGAGAAATGTTTCGGGAACGGTCACGCCGATCGCCTTGGCGGTCTTGAGATTGACCACCAACTCAAACTTTGCCGGCTGTTCGACCGGAAGGTCAGCAGGTTTCGCGCCTTGCAATATCTTGTGCACGTAGAGGGCGGCACGCCGGAACAAGTCTGGCAAGCTCGCCCCGTAGGAGAGGAGGCCTCCCGCCGCTGCGTTCTCGCGTGCCTGAAACATTCCGGGGAGCTTGTTGCGCATCAGAAACTCGATGATCTCGGTCATATGCGATTGCTGCAGCGGGTCGTTGGTGGTCATCAAGGCCTGGGGACGCTGCCGCAACATGGCCGCCAAAGCGCCGCCGAAATCTTCTCCACTGCGCACATTGACGGCGACTATAGCGAGGCCGGCGGTGCGCGCCGCGTTCTGCAACTCATCGAACTGCAGGGAATTGGAGGCGTTGACCGGATTGCGCAGGTACGCGACGCGGGAAAGCGTTGGCAGCAGCTCCCCCAGGAGTTGCAGACGTTTCGCCGCCATCTCGGGCCCGAGGATGGTATTGCCGGTGACGTTGCCTCCCGGCCGGCCGAGACTTGCCACCAGTCCGGCACCGACCGGATCGCCCACCGATATCATGACGATCGGGATGGTTTGGGTCGCTTCCATTGCTGCCCGGGTCGGCGGTGTTCCGAAGGCGGCAATTACGTCGACGCCGCGCTGAACCAGCTCGACCGCGGCCTGGCCGACCCGGTCGAAGCGGCCTTCGCTGTACCGGTATTCAAACGCGATGTTCTGGCCTTCGACATAGCCGAGGTCGCGCAGCCCTTGCCGGAAATGGTCCCAGACAAGCGAGTCATCGATGATGCCAATGCGGGCGAGTTTCGTGGTGGCTTGCGCAATTGCACGCAGTGGCCATGCAAGCGCGCAGGCGCCGGCCAGACTGGCAAATTCGCGCCGTCTCATGAGGCGAAACCGTACAGGTTTTGCGGATTTTCCACCAGGATTCGATGGCGGGTAAGAGGGTCCGGAGCCCATTCCGACAACAAATCGAACAGCACCGCGTCGTCCGGCTTGCTCGTTTCGGTCGGATGCGGCCAGTCGCTCCCCCACAGCATGCGCTCAGGAGCTTGCGCGATATAGGCCCTCGCCGCCGCCGTCATGTCGGCATAGCCTGGGGTCTTGCTGTCGAGATAGGCGCCGGAAAGTTTTACCCAGGTGCGGCCGCTCTCGATCAGCCGGCCGAGAATGCGGAACGCTGCGTGCTCCACGCCGGCCGGCTGCGGCAGGCGGCCGAAATGATCAAATACAATCTGACAGTCGAGGCGTTGCCAAAGCCCGGCCGCGTCAACGATCTGGTCGCCGCGCATATGGATCTGCACGTGCCAGCCGAGCTCGCGCACCCGGCGCGACAGCGGCTCAATCATGTCGCGCGTGGTCACCGCCGTGGCAGGATCGAATTGCGTGAAACGGATGCCGCGAACCCCTCCGTTCGCCAGGGCATGCAGCTCTTCATCGCTCACGGAAGGATGAACAACGGCAACCCCGCGTGCATTGTTTGCTCCGAGCTGCGATATGGCGTCGAGGGTGACCCGATTGTCGGTCGCGTACACGGCGGGCGTCACAATAACCGTGCGCGTGGTACCGATGCGCTTCTGCAAGAGGCGGTATTCCGGCACGCCGGCATTGTGCTGCATGCGCGAGCCCGGGTGCAGCGGGGCAAACCGCCCAGCGTCATAGATATGCATATGACAATCGCAGGCATTGGGCGGCGCCTTCAGCCCGGGCATGGCGCTGCCGGCCGAGTTCGGCACCATCCCGTCGCCTTGGCTCCCGTGCAGATTCATTCCCGCGCTCACTCTCGCGAAGATGCGACACTCTGGCACAAAGAAGCCACTACTTATTGGTGAGCCGCACCCCACTGCGGCGGCCGAGAGCGGCGCAATCCTCATCGGTTTTGAGGCCGACAGCCCGAATGCCATAGGCGGCAAGCTCTTCGTCACGCTCCTCGGTCTCGCCGGTCACGCCGACCGCGCCGATCACCCCGCCTTCGCCATCGCGAATTTGCTGGCCTCCGCCTTCGGCAAAAATCTGCTCGCCGCTCACGGTTGAGAGATAGCGCATGAAGCTCGGCTTCTCCTCGGCGCGTACCTTGACGAGCTTGGAAGATCGGCCCAAGGCGAGTGCGGCGTAGGCTTTGCCATAAGCCATTTCAAAACGCAGCATGGAGCTGCCGTCCTCTTTTTTGAACGCCTTAACCTTGCAGCCGGGTTCGACCACAATGACCGACAGCGGGCGGCACGCAAGCTCGGCAGCGCGCGCAAGGATCGCATCGATGAGGCGTTCGGCCTGTTCAAGGGTGATGGTTGTCATGACGCGCTCAGAGGCAGAGGCGCAGAGGCTAAAGGGATCAGAGCACGGGTGCCGGCGCGTGTCACCTGAACTCGCATCGGTCGAAAATCGTTAATTCCCAATGGATTAGCCCCCTTGCAGTTTTTGCTGCCCTTCCCATATCAGGTCTGCGCAGGCCCCTTGGGGATGCGCAAAATCACCGGTCTGGCCCCTGTGGGCGGACCATCCGCATTTCGCTCAACAACGAGGTTATGCCATGCGAACTTTCGACTTAGCTCCCCTCTATCGTTCGACCGTCGGCTTCGACCGGCTGTTTTCCATGCTCGACGGATTTGAATCCGCGCCGGGCTATCCACCCTACAATATCGAACGCACCGGCGAGAACGCCTATCGCATTTCAGTTGCGGTGGCCGGTTTCGGCGAAAACGACCTTTCGATCGAGGGGAAGGAAAATACGCTGACGATCAAAGGCGAGAAGCAGGCCAAGGACGAGAAGGCCAGCGGCGAGGTGCTCTATCAGGGCATTGCGGCGCGCGCTTTTGAGCGGGTCTTCCAGCTTGCCGATTACGTTCAGGTCAAGGGCGCAGCCCTCGAGAACGGACTCCTGCACGTCGATCTCGTGCGCGAGATTCCCGAGGCTAAGAGGCCGCGTCAGATCCCGATCGGCAATGGTCAGCAAAAAGTCGTCGAAGCGAAGGCTGCTGCCTAAGCAAGACTGACAGACAATCCGAACGGAGGGAGCGCCCCGGTCTCCGGGGCGCTTTCACCATATCAACTCGCCGTCTCGCTCTATTTCTTTCGTTTTGAGCACGATCTTTTTCCGAAAAGGTGGTGCCGACTTTTCGGGATCATGCTCTACTCGTCGAACGCGGGAGGCGCAGCCGCGGCCTCGACCGGTGGCGTCAGCGGCGGCTCGCCAAGCCGCATTTTGTCGTCTCCGGAAGCAAGAGCGGGAGACGGCTCACGCTTCGACTGCTCAGATTTGGGCTGCGCCGACTTGGACTGCTCAGGCTTGGACTGCTCAGGCTTGGGCTGGTCAGGCTTGGGCTGCTCGGACTTGGCCTGCTCAGATTTGGGTTTTGGCCGGGGCGCCGGTGCAGGGCCGACTTGCGGCGAACGCAGCGCGCCACTTGCCGAGGGTGGTGCATCCGCCTCGATGCCACGGCCATTGACAGCCGGACCGTAGGGAGCCGGCGGTACCGCACCAAGCCGATTTGGGCCGGAGCCATCGGGCACTATACCGGGCGGCCGGTCATAGGGTGCTGCCGCTGCATCCTGTGGAATCGGTACAATCTTGAGGATGCGACCCATCCTGGCGTCAACGATGACCCGCACCTCCTGGCCGGCACGATTGAGCGCCTTCACCCCGTAAATTGGACCCTGGACCCCATTAACCGGACCCTGGCGCTCCGGGCGCCCCAATGGTTGGAGACCAGTTGAGCGCACAAGTGCCATGACCTCCTGCGGAGGCAACGGGGAATAATAGCCGGGATAAGGGAACATCGTTTGCGCCCCAGCGGGTGCGCCGATAGCAAGGCCAAAAACCAGGAGGATGCAGCGCCCGATTTGCTGTTTCACGATACGACCCCCGAACTACTCCCCGTACTTTTAACCCCACCACCGTACTTCCTCGCGTGCACGGCCGGACAGGCTTTGGGACAGAGCCTACGATCGCAATGGGGCGGACCTTGGGCTATCAGGCGGCGGCCGCGAGAAATCCATCCACCTCCTCTCTGCTGGTCGCAAAAGACGTGACCAGCCGGACGAGAATGCAATCCTCCGGTATGGAAAGCCCGTTCGAAAGCGCGCCGCTGCCCCAGGAATAATAGATTGCCCCCGCGGATCTTAGCTGTTCGTCCATTTTGCGCGGCAAAGGCGCGAACACCTCATTCGCCTCAACCGGCCAGACCGGCGAAACGCCGAGAGCGGCGAGGCCGGCGGCCAGTCGGTCCGCCATCGCATTGGCGTGGCGCGCAAGCTTAAGCCATAGATCGTCGGCGCAATAAGCCTGAAACTGAGCGGCAATGAAACGGTGCTTGGAAATGAGATGACCGCCGCGTTTGCGTCGCTCTGGCATACCCGCAGCCCGAACAGGATCGAAGAACACCACGGCTTCCGCTGCGAGCGCCCCGCCCTTGGTCGCACCGAAGGAGAGTGCATCCACGCCCGCTTTCCAGGTCGCTTCGGCCAGCGAGGCATTCATGCGCGCAATCGCGTTGCTGAGCCGAGCGCCGTCGACGTGAACGGCAAGGCCACGCTCATGGGCAATGTCCGCGAGTTCGCGAAGCTCATCGGGTCGGTAAATCGTCCCCGCCTCCGTCGCCTGCGAGAGCGACAGCACCGATGGAGTCACGTGGTGCGGACCACCCCATTCCCGGTCGAGTGCCCGCCGCAATGTTTCGGGCGCGACCTTACCACGCTCTCCCGCAAGCCCGACCAGCTTGATGCCGGCGCCGTAAAATTCGGGGGCGCCACATTCGTCGGTTGCGATATGGGCCTGCTCATGACACAGCACGGCGCCCCACGGCGGCGTCAGATGCGCGAGTGCCAGGGCGTTTGCGGCGGTTCCCGTCGCGACCAAAAATACCGCGACATCGCGCTCGAACATGGATGCGAATCCTTGTTCGACCCGTCCGGTCCAATCGTCGCGTCCGTAGGACAGCACTTTTCCCGTATTGGCGGTCGCAATTTGTGCGAGGATTTCCGGCGCAATTCCTGCGGCATTGTCGCTCGCGAAATTCATGGGCTGCCCTGCATCGCCGCCGATTCCAAAGTATTCACGCCGATCGAAACTTTCGTCGAAAAAGAACATTTCCACATAGCCGGCTCCTTGTATTCGCGGCTAGAATTTGGCAGGGTAAAGTAGGACAGTATTGCTGTCCCAGTTCGGTGCGCCCGGCGCATTGCGCCGGCGCTCCCGGGACGACGGTAAGCGATGCCGAGACATCGGCCGAGCTTGCCCGATAAGAGCGGCCACGCGCTTGAAAAGAAGCCGTGGGCGAGAGGCCGCCAAAAGCAGTGGTGTGCTCGATGCCGCAGCGCGAGGCAACGCTGCGGATGCGCAAGGTGTGCCATACGGGCGTGCCAGGGCGCTGGGCTCCGGACTGCAAAGAAACTGAGCAAACGATCAGGCTTCTCCGGGTTGAGTCCGGAAAGAGGCAGTGCGCGATAGCATGAACGCAGGCAGCAGAAATGTGACGAAGGTTGCGCGCAGCGCCCTGCTCGACGCGCGCATCCCCGCTCTTGCCGATCCTGGTTTGCCGGCTGCGCAAGGCCTCTACGATCCCGCACTCGACAAGGACTCGTGCGGCGTCGGTTTTATTGCTGACCTCAAAGGCAAAGCCTCGCATCGGCTGATCGAAGACGGCCTCGCCATTCTATGCAACCTCGAACATCGTGGCGCGGTGGGAGCGGATCCGCGCGCAGGCGACGGCGCCGGCATTCTCGTGCAGATTCCGCACACGTTCTTCGTCAAGAAAACCGAGCATCTCGGTTTCCAACTGCCGAAGCAGGGCGAATACGCCGTCGGCGTGTTGTTCATGCCGCGCGACCCGGATTGGCGACAGATCATTCGCGACATCTACGCGCAGATGATCAAGCGCGAAGGCATGACGCTCCTTGGCTGGCGCGACGTGCCGGTCGATAACTCGACGCTGGGCGAGGCCGTCAAGCCTACCGAGCCGGTGCACCTGCAGGTGTTCATCGGACGCGGCAAGAAGATCAAGAGCGAGGAGGAATTCGAGCGGCGGCTCTACATCCTGCGCAAGTCGATCTCCCACGCGATCTACACCCGCAGAGAGCGCAAGCTATCCGGCTACTACCCGGTATCGATTTCGTGTCGCACCGTCGTCTACAAAGGCATGTTCCTGGCCGACCAGCTGGCGGCTTACTATCCCGACCTGCACGATCCTGATTTTTCCAGCGCGCTTGCGCTCGTCCACCAGCGCTTCTCGACCAATACCTTCCCGACCTGGTCGCTTGCGCATCCCTACCGCATGGTCGCGCATAACGGCGAGATCAACACGTTACGCGGCAACGTCAATTGGATGGCGGCGCGGCAGGCCTCGGTATCCTCGCATCTGTTCGGCGACGACATCAACAAGCTCTGGCCGATCTCATACGAGGGCCAGTCCGACACCGCCTGCTTCGACAATGCGCTCGAATTCCTGGTGCAGGGCGGTTACTCGCTCGCCCATGCCATGATGATGATGATACCGGAGGCGTGGGCCGGCAATCCGCTCATGGATGAGGAGCGCCGCGCCTTTTACGAATACAACGCGGCGCTGATGGAGCCATGGGATGGGCCGGCCGCGATTGCGTTTACCAATGGCCGGCAGATCGGCGCAACGCTCGATCGCAATGGCTTGCGCCCTGCGCGTTATTTTCTCACCCGTGATGAACGCATCGTCATGGCATCCGAAATGGGCGTGCTGCCGATTGCGGAAAAGGACATCGTGCAGAAATGGCGGCTGCAGCCCGGCAAGATGCTGCTGGTCGATCTGGAGCAGGGCCGCCTCATTCCCGACGAGGAACTCAAGGCGACGCTCGCGAAGAGCCATCCCTACAAGGAGTGGCTGGAGCGTACCCAGATCGTGCTCGAAGAACTGCCGCCCGCACCTGAGCAGGCGCCGTTATCGAATCTCTCGCTGCTCGATCGCCAGCAGGCCTTCGGCTATACCCAGGAAGATTTGCGCATCCTGATGTCGCCGATGGCGGTTCAGGGCGAGGAGCCGGTCGGCTCCATGGGCAACGACACGCCGATCTCGGCACTATCCGACAAGCCCAAGCTGCTCTTCACTTATTTCAAGCAGAATTTCGCGCAGGTCACCAACCCGCCGATCGATCCGATCCGCGAAGAACTCGTCATGAGCCTCGTCTCGATCATCGGACCGCGGCCGAACCTGTTCGATCTCGAAGGCAGCTCGCGGCTCAAGCGGCTGGAAGTTCGTCAGCCGATTCTGACCAACGCCGATCTGGAAAAAATCCGCGCCATGTCGGAGGCCGGCAACGGTCATTTCAAGTCGCGCATTCTCGACACCACCTGGCCCGCCGAGCATGGCGCCCCCGGTCTCAAAGAAGCGCTCGATACCGTCTGCGCCCGCGCCGAAGCCGCCGTGCGCGAAGGCATCAACATCATCATTCTATCGGATCGGCGCGCAGGTGAAGAGAATATTCCCATGCCTTCGCTGCTCGCCTGCGCAGCCGTGCACCATCACCTCATTCGTCAGGGCTTGCGCACTTCCGTCGGGCTCGTGGTGGAATCGGGCGAGCCGCGGGAAGTGCATCACTTCTGCTGCCTCGCTGGCTACGGCGCGGAAGCAATCAATCCTTACCTGGCGTTCGAAACCTTGATCGCCATGAAGAACGATCTCCCGCAGAAGCTCGACGAGAAGGAGATCATCAAGCGCTACATCAAATCGGTCGACAAGGGCATCCTCAAGGTGATGTCCAAGATGGGCATCTCCACCTATCAATCCTATTGCGGGGCGCAGATTTTCGACGCCGTCGGCCTCACATCGGAATTCGTGGCGGAATATTTTACCGGCACCGCAACCCGCATCGAGGGTGTATCGCTCGCCGAGATCGCCGAGGAAACGGTGCGGCGGCATCGCGACGCCTTCAGCGACGCTCCGATCTATCGCAACGCGCTCGACGTCGGCGGCGAATACCAATATCGGGTTCGCGGCGAGGACCATGCCTGGACTGCGGGGACCGTGGCTGCGCTGCAACACGCCGTTCGCGGCAACTTGCCGGATCAATATCGGGAGTATGCCAAGGTGAGCAACGAACAGTCCGAGCGGCTGCTCACCATTCGCGGACTCTTTCGCATCAAATCGGCGGCGGACGTCGGTCGCAGGCCTGTGCCCATCGCGGAGGTCGAGCCGGCAGTAACCATCGTGCGCCGCTTCTCCACCGGCGCCATGTCATTCGGCTCAATCTCACGTGAGGCGCACACCACGCTTGCCATCGCCATGAACCGCATCGGAGGCAAGTCTAATACCGGGGAAGGTGGCGAGGAGGCCGACCGGTTCAAGCCGCTGCCCAATGGCGATTCCAGCCGGTCGGCGATCAAACAAGTGGCCTCGGGGCGCTTCGGCGTGACGACGGAATATCTCGTCAATTCCGACATGATGCAGATCAAGATGGCGCAAGGCGCAAAACCCGGCGAGGGCGGCCAGCTTCCCGGCCACAAGGTCGACAAGACGATCGCCAAGGTACGCCATTCCACCCCTGGCGTTGGACTGATCTCTCCACCGCCGCACCATGACATCTATTCCATCGAGGATCTGGCGCAGCTCATTTTCGATCTCAAGAACGTCAATCCGGAAGGCCTGGTGTCGGTGAAGCTCGTCTCGGAAGTCGGCGTAGGCACGGTTGCCGCCGGCGTGTCCAAGGCACGCGCCGATCATGTGACGATCGCCGGCTTCGAAGGCGGCACCGGCGCCTCACCCTTGACCTCGATCAAGCATGCCGGCTCCCCCTGGGAAATCGGCTTGGCGGAAACCCACCAGACTCTGGTCGCAAACCGCCTGCGCGGGCGCATCGCGGTGCAGGTCGATGGCGGCCTGCGCACCGGGCGCGACGTGGTCGTCGGCGCGCTCCTTGGCGCCGACGAGTTCGGCTTCTCGACGGCGCCGCTGATTGCGGCAGGCTGCGTAATGATGCGGGTGTGTCACCTCAACACCTGCCCGGTCGGGGTTGCCACGCAGGATCCGATCCTGCGCCAGCGC
Organism: uncultured Alphaproteobacteria bacterium; assembly: GCA_963817135.1. GTDB lineage: Bacteria > Pseudomonadota > Alphaproteobacteria > Rhizobiales > Xanthobacteraceae > VAZQ01. Next base: position 223,637 of record CAWFNG010000001.1, read on the forward strand.
TTCGTCGGCCAGCCCGAGCACGTCATCAACTACTTCTTCTTCGTCGCCGAGGAGGTGCGCGAGCTGATGGCGGACATGGGCTATCGCACCTTCGCCGAGATGATCGGTCAGATGCAGATGCTCGATAAGCGGCAGGTGGTCGAGCACTGGAAGGCCAAGGGGTTGGATTTCTCCAAGCTGTTCCACAAGCCGGAAGCGCCGCGCGGCGTGAACATCTACAACTGCGAGCCGCAAGACCACAAGATACACACCGTCCTTGATCGCCGGCTGATCGGAGAGGCGAAGCCTGCGCTCGATCACGGCGCGCCGGTGCGCATTGTCACCACGATCAAGAACACCGACCGTACGGTGGGTGCGATGCTCTCCGGCGAGGTTGCCAAGCGTTACGGCCACGCCGGTCTGCCGAACGATACCATTCACGTGAAGCTTACCGGCACGGCCGGGCAAAGTTTCGGTGCATGGCTTGCGCACGGTGTTACTTTCGAGCTTGAAGGGGACGCCAACGATTATGTCGGCAAGGGGCTCTCCGGCGGGCGCATCGTTGTGCGCCCGACCGCCGATGCCGGCATTATTCCGGAGGAGTCGATCATTGTCGGCAATACCGTGCTCTACGGCGCGATCGCGGGCGAGTGTTATTTCCGCGGCGTGGCCGGCGAGCGCTTCGCAGTGCGCAATTCAGGCGCCATTGCCGTGATCGAAGGTGCCGGCGATCATTGCTGCGAATACATGACCGGCGGAATCGTGGTGGTGCTCGGGCGCACTGGGCGCAATTTTGCCGCCGGGATGTCCGGCGGCATCGCCTATGTGCTCGACGAGGATGACAGCTTCAACACCCGCTGTAACCTGGCGATGGTCGAGCTCGAGCCGATGCCGAACGAGGAAGCGGCGAGCGAGCGCATCTATCACCAGACCCACGATCTCGAATCGCACGGGCGGCTGGAAGTGCTGGAAGACATGACGCGCCATGACGAGGAGCGGCTGCATCTTCTCATCACCCGGCACGCCCGCTTCACGGGCTCGGCGCGGGCAGTGCAGATCCTCGCCGAGTGGAAGAGATACTGCCCGATGTTCCGCAAAGTGATGCCGCTCGAATATCGCCGTGCGCTCGCCGAAATCGAAAAGGCGCGCATGATGCAGGCGGCCGAATAGCGCGAATGGGCAAGATTACCGGCTTTCTCGAATACGAACGCTCCGATCGTCACTACCAGCCGGTCGAAGAGCGCATCAACCATTGGGGCGAGTTCGTGCTGCCGCTCCCGGAAGCCGAGACGCGCACGCAGGCTGCACGCTGCATGGATTGCGGCATTCCTTACTGCCACACCGGGTGCCCGGTGAACAACCAAATCCCGGATTGGAACGATCTTGTCTATCGCGACAACTGGCAGGAAGCGGCGCGCAATCTCCACAGCACCAATAATTTTCCGGAGGTGACCGGGCGCATCTGTCCGGCGCCATGCGAGGCGTCCTGCACGCTCAATCTCGATGACAACCCGGTGACCATCAAGACCATCGAATGCGCGATCGCCGATCGCGCATTCGCAGAGGGTTGGGTGCGGCCGGAGCCCCCCGCGTTCACGACGGAAAGGAAAATCGCAGTTGTCGGCTCGGGGCCTGCCGGCCTCGCATGCGCGCAGCAGCTCGCGCGGGTCGGCCACGACGTGCATGTTTTCGAGAAACACGCCAAGGCCGGCGGCCTCCTGCAATACGGCATTCCCGATTTCAAGATGGACAGGCGGCACGTCGACCGGCGCATCGCGCAGATGCAAGCCGAGGGCGTGACATTTCATTACGGCGCGCATATCGGGGTGAACGTGCCCGCCGAAAATCTGCTCAACGAGTATGATGCACTGGTGCTCGCGGGCGGCGCGGAAAAGTCGCGCGATCTGCCGATTCCCGGCCGCGAACTCAACGGCATTCATTTCGCAATGGATTTCCTGCCGCAGCAGAACCGGCGCGTGAGCGGCGAGCCGCAAGGCCCTGGTGAACCGATCCTTGCCGAAGGCAAGCATGTGGTGGTGATCGGCGGCGGCGATACCGGTTCCGACTGCATCGGCACCGCAATACGGCAAGGGGCGCGCTCGGTCACCAATTTCGAGATCATGCCGCAGCCGCCGCTCAATGAGAACAAGCTGCTGACATGGCCGGAGTGGCCGCTGAAACTACGTACTTCATCGAGCCACGAAGAAGGCGCTGCGCGCGATTTCGCAGTAATGACGACCAGGTTCTCCGGCGAGGGCGGTCACGTGAAAAAGCTGCACTGCGTGCGCGTGGACGGCAAGATCAAGCCGATTGCGGGAAGCGAGTTCGAGCTCGACGCAGACCTTGTCCTCCTCGCCATGGGCTTCGTGCATCCCGTGCATGAAGGCGCCATTCAGTCGCTCGCACTCGACCTCGACCCGCGCGGCAATGTGAAGGCCGACACGATGAGCTATCAAAGCTCGAACCCGAAGGTGTTCACGGCAGGCGATATGCGGCGCGGCCAATCGCTGGTGGTATGGGCTATCCGCGAAGGCCGCCAATGCGCCCACGCCGTGGACAAATTTCTGATGGGCGCAAGCAGCCTGCCGCGGTGATTGTTCCTATCGCGCGAATTAAAAACGGAAAAGGTTCTGCAGCACCCGCGGCAAATTCAGTTGCGGTGAATCGTAGGCGCGCCGCTGGGGCGGCGGCCTTGTCTCGGTTGGACTTGCGCCATTTGCATCAGCAGGTTGTCTCGTCTTTTTTCCTTGCGCCGCCAGGGCCGCTTCCGGCACGGCTGCCGGGACCGGCGTGGGCTCAAGCAAACCGGAGTCGGAGCTGATGGTATTGCGCGGCCAGCTGAAATCGTCCGCGCGCCCGCTCGGCGGCGAAACCGGCTCGCCTTTGGTCAACACGCGCGTCGCGGTGGGATCGATCGCCGGCGCGCGGCTCGAACGGCCGCCGCCCAACAGCTCGTCGCCCGGTGCAGCATTGGTTGAAGCCAACGGCACGACCGGGCCGACCGCCGGCCGCTGGGTGGTCGTCGGAGCACCCGGCTTGGGCGGTGCTGCTTGCGGAGTGGCTTCGCTTGGTGTGGGCAACGCGACCGGGACAGCGCGATTGGCCAGGTTACGCTGGATTTCACGGTCGACATAGAGCGCAAGCTTGCGGGCGCCGAATTTGGTAAAATACACGCCATCGCTCGTGCGCAATCGGCGAATCTGGCCCTCATAGTCCGGCCCCTGCGGCGAGAACCGGCCGGATTCATCGACGAACCCATCCCAGATGTCGACGTAGGTAACGCCTGCCTTCTCCGCGCGACTGCGAAAGATCTCATTGAGATAGGAGGAATCGCTGCTGGCCTTGGTGTTGCGTTGGGAAGGCAAGCCGACCCAGATCACAGGCACCCCAGCGCTCTTGAGTGCAGCGATGGTCGCATCGACACGCCTGATATACGCGGCCTCCCACTTTTCGCTGTGGAATTCCCATGGACCATAGGTAGCCTGGCGAGCCTCGGCGGGCGGCACATTGGTTGGCGCCTGTTCCGGCGGTGGAGTCTCGGCAGCGTGCTGCTCCGGATCGACCGGCTGCGGCGGAGCTGCCGTGGCCGGCGGCGGGCTCGCTTGCGCGGGTTGGGCGCCTTGCGGAGTGGCTTTCGGATTGGCGGGTCGAACGACCGGGGGAGCCTTTTCGCGGATCGGCTGACGATCGTTGCTGCCGACCATCATGACAATGAATGTCGGTTTCTCTGCCGTAACGATCTCGCGCGCCATCTGCGACCATTCGGTGTCACGGCGCGGATCGTAGCGGATCAGACCGGAATCGATGCGCGGCTTGCGGATAACTCCAATCTCGGGTTTTTCGGAATATGCGTCTTCCAGGCCATAGCCCAGCCAATCGGCGTTGGCGTCACCCAGGACCAGAACGCTGGTCGTGGCCTCCGGCTTCTTTTGCGATGGAGCCGGCGGACGGGAAAAATCTGCCGGCGACTCGCGATCGCCTCCGCCCTCGCGCGGCTGGTAGCGTGGGTACGGCGCAAACCAGTCTCTGAATGGCTCGCGATAGCGCTGCGGCCGGCCCCAATCCCAGAATTGCGCTTGCGCCGGCAGCAACAAGGCAAGGCTCAAGCCAATAACCGCGGCCGCCGCAAAGGTCCGGGATGTAAAAAACCGCATGTCCGCCGCCAATCCTCGCGATCAGCCCGCGTTGGAACACGGGCTCGAAGCCGCACCCCTTATTATGGCAGAAAAAATGTCAAGTTGAAGATTAGCCCCTGCTTTATCGGCAGGCCCGTGCTGCCCTCCGGCAACAGTATGGGGACATGTCACGAGCGAGCGGCAACTGGCGCTACTGGCTCCGTAAGCGATCCAGAACGCCCGCGGAGGCGAACCCATCGGGAACCTGGCCCAGGGAGGATTGGAATTGACGCAACGCGCTGCGGGTTTTGCTGCCCAGCAGCCCGTCGAGCCCGCCGGTATCGTAACCGCGTCGCGCCAACAGCTGCTGCAGCTCGTAGCGCTCTGCGCGGGTGAGCACGCGTTCGTGCCGGGGCCAGGGCTGCACGAAAGGCTCACCGCCCCGCAATCGATCCGCGAGATGGCCGATGGCAAGGGCGTAAGCCTCGGCCGGATTGTATTTCATGATCACCCGGAAATTCTGCAGCATCAGGAAAGCGGGCCCCTGCGCGCCTGCAGGCACCAGCAAAGTGGCCTTGTCCTCGAGCCACGGAAAGGGCTTGTCCCCTGCCCGCTTGATGCCGGCCTGTTGCCATTGCCGCATCGACATCAGGCGCGATCGATCGGCCAGCAGGAAATTAAATCCTTTCGGCAGCACGACCTCATAGCCCCAGTCCTGCCCGGCCGCCCAGCCATCCTTCTTGAGATTGTTCGCAGTCGAGGCGACGAGGTCGGGTACTGAATCAACAACGTCGCGGCGGCCATCACCGTCGAAATCGACCGCGTAGCGCTTGAACGTGGTTGGCATGAATTGGGTCGGGCCGAAGGCTCCCGCCCACGAGCCCTTGAGATGATCCTCCTGCACGTCGCCGCGCGCGAGGATTTCCAGCGCGGAGAGAAATTCCTCGCGGAAATAATCCTGCCGACGACCGACGCAGGCAAGCGTGGCGGTGGAACGGATCACCGAGCGCTCGCCGATCTGTTTTCCGTAGTCCGATTCGATGCCCCAGATCGCTGCAATGAAGTGCCGGTGGACCCCGTAGGCTTTTTCGACCGCGCCGAAAGTATCCCGGTAGCGCACAAGGATAGCGCGTCCATCCCGGATGCGCTCCTCGCTCACCAGGACGTCAAGGTATTCCCACAACGATTTCGTGAATTCGGGTTGGGAATCGAGCAGGTCCATGATCTTCAGATCGGGCGTGAGACCTGCGACCTGCGCTTCATAGAGGGCACGGCTGACACCGCGTCGCTGCGCGAGCGGCCAGAGACCTGCGAGGCAGGTGCGGAAATTCGCAGCAGCGGACCGAATGGATTGGGCCGTCATTAGCGGGTGTCCGGATGCGCCGGATTCCCCGCTCCATTCAGAATCTATCGAAGCATCGGGCGGCATCTGTTGGCTCCCGGTCAGCGTGCACTGTGGAACGAACAGGGCGGCGAAAGTCAAATCCCTGCGCCAGCGACGGTTGGGTCAACGCAACCCATGTTTGCCAATGCGGCTAGTGCGGGGAATTTAAGGGCGAAATGCTCGCCGCAACTCTTTTAGCACCATACTTGTCCGCAGCGATTATTTTGTGCCCTATACCGTCGCTCAAACATCGTTTGCCCGCGCACTCCGGCAACCCCGCGGCCACTGCGTAAATTAACTCTTTTCAGACCCCGATTTCCGACCGATTACCATGAAACCAATTCGCAAGGCCGTTTTCCCGGTCGCCGGGCTTGGAACCAGGTTCCTGCCTGCGACAAAAGCAATGCCCAAGGAAATGCTGCCGGTGGTCGACCGGCCCCTGATCCAGCACGTCGTCGATGAAGCGCGATCCGCCGGCATCGAGCATTTCATTTTTGTGACCGGCCGCAACAAGGGTGTGATCGAAGATCACTTCGATCGCCAGTTCGAGCTTGAGCACACACTGACCGAGCGCCAGCGGCGGTCCGACCTCGAACTGCTGGCGCGCGACTTGCCAGGCCCGGGAACAGCGAGCTTCACGCGCCAGCAACAGCCGCTCGGGCTGGGGCATGCGGTGTGGTGCGCGCGCGAGCTGGTTGGTAACGAGCCCTTCGCGCTGCTGCTCCCGGATGTTCTTGTGCAGCACGATCCCGGTTGCCTCGCGCAAATGATTGCGGCCGCGCGCAGTGTCGAGCGCGCAAATGTGATCGCGGTGGAAAAGGTGCCGCCCGAGCGTGTTCACATGTACGGGGTGGTCGGCATCGGCGAGCGCAGGGGAGACCTGTTCGCGTTGACCGGAATGGTGGAAAAACCGCCACGCGAGAGCGCCCCTTCCAATCTCATCATCACCGGCCGCTATATCCTGCAGCCGGAGATCTTCGAAATATTGGCAGCCGAGAAGCGCGGCGCAGGCGGCGAGATCCAGCTCACCGACGCAATGATCGAGCTTGCCAAGACGCAACCGTTCTATGGGCTTGAATTCGCCGGCCGCAGCTTCGATTGCGGCTCGAAAGTCGGCTTCCTGGCCGCCAACATCGCCTACGCGCTTGAGCGCAGCGATATCGCGCCCGCCGTTCGCGCCGAGCTTCAGCGCCTGCTCGCTGACAGGTGATCAACCCTAGTGCTGCAGCCGCACGCCGAACAGCCAGACGCTTGCAACATTGTTGGAGTTGGGAAAATTGGATCGCAGCCATTCCTGGCGGAATTCGCCTTTGAACTGAAGGTCGCGCGTATGCATGTAAGCAAGGGCGACGGAAGCGGAATAGCGATAGTCGTTTCGTAAAGACCCGACGTATTCATCGCGCGCTTCCGCAAAGCGCACGATGCCGGTGAGCCAGCGTCGAAAGGCATGGTCGACCTGTATTCCGATTGCCCGCGTGAAGACGCCGGAGACGCCAGCGAGCGGCAACTCGTAAACCGTGGTGGCGGCAAACAGTTTTGCGGTTGTGAGCGCCGTTGCCGACCATAGCAGCGCCGCATCGATCAATGTGCCGGAAAGTTTCGGCAAATTCGGATCCTGGAATTTCTCGGTCAGATATCCGATTGACACTTCCCCGGTGAGCTTGCGCGACAGCTCAAAGCTTGATCCGGCTTTGCCGCTGAGCGCGACGGAGCTGCGTTCAAAGCCGAACCGATCGACGGCAAGGTCGTGCTCGCGCTTATAGCTGCCTATTTCCACAAACGGTTTCACGCCCGGCAGCACCTCATAGCTGGTACGCATCTGGCCGCTGTATTGCGTGTAATTGCGGTCGTCGTTGCTTTCGGTCTGGCCGTTGAGGAAATGCGAGTCCTGAAAATCCGTGCGATCGACGCCGCCTTTTACGGTGACCTCAAGACGGTTGAAACGCTGGCCGATCCCGGCACTGCCGCCGATCGTCGTGAAGATCGGCAAATGCGAGATGTCGGCCTGAATGTTTGGGCTGCCCGGCCGATCGGTGCCCACGATCAACCGGCTTTCCAGATCGATGCGACTGTCGCGGCTGACATCGATGCGGCCGTTGAGCTTGCCGTCGGCATAGGGGCGATCGTTGACGTGCGCGGTATCGTAGGTGAGATACGCGCCGCGGAAATAACCGTTGATTTCATGCCGCGCCCAGTTGGTGCCGAGCAGGAATTCCGGCGCGTAAACATTCATCCAGGAGCCCGATATGGGCGCGATCGAGACCCGCGCCGGATTGGTGTCATAGCCACGGAAATAGTCGATACCGGAACGAAGATTGAAGCCGCCGACCTGAATTCCGAGTGGATCGAACGGCTTATCTTCCGGCGGCGGACGCCAAGCCGGAGGCGTCGTGGCAACCGTGGGGGTCGGGGCGGCAGGGTCGGCAGGCGGCGCACCCGCTCGGTGTAGTAGCAGCGCCCGCCATGCCGGCGGATTGGTCGCGGGTTGCAGCAGTTTCGGTGACGCGGCTGGTGGCTGCGTCGCATCCGATTGCGCTTCGGGCTTGGCACTGGCCCCGGTGCTCGGCGCAGAGCCGGGGTTGACCGTGCTGCCGGGGGATGCCGGTTTGCTCGTCGGTTGGCTCGTCTTGGCCTTGCGTTTCTTGCCCGCATTCGTGGAATCAAAGCCGGTACTGCCGGCGCCGGAGCCGGGAGAGTAACTGAAATTCTGTACCTGACCGAAACGAGTGGAAGTTCGTTCTTTGGCGCTGCTTGGACGGAACTGCTGGGGAATGCCACCGAGGGTGGGATTGAGCAGCGTCGCATTAGGGTCGAGCGGATGCCTGAGCGCGTGTCTCGAATGCGGCAAAGGCAATCGCCGCTGCGAGCATGCCGGCACGCAGGCTAAGGAGCAAAGGCGTTCGGCAGCAGCGCGGCACCTCAATCCTCGGCTCTCGCTTCTGATCCGCAGGCTTGCCCGTGCCGAACGGGTCCGCAAACGACGGCTTGCTCGGATGACCGCGGGCAAGGGCCGGCAGGCGTGAGCGCCCAGTCCCCGAGTCGCTAGGCGTTGGTTAATGAAACTAGAATGGATATGGTTAACAGCCGGTTGATTTAAGGGACGTCATTTTCGGGCCTGTTTCCGTGCTATCGGGTTGCTGCAACCCATGAAATTGGGCAAGTTCCGCACATGCCGAAACCCTTGACGACGGAGCAGACGAGCGATTCGCGCGCCGGTGCTCTCATCGCGTCGGCGCTGCGCACGCTGGAAGCCGAGGCGGGCGGCATCACCACCCTCTCGGCCGCGATGCAAACCAGGCTCGGCGAAAGCTTTGTCGGTGCGGTCGATCTTATTTCCGGTGCGCGGGGACGGCTGATCGTGACCGGGATGGGCAAGTCCGGTCACGTCGGGCGCAAGGTCGCGGCAACCTTTGCCTCCACCGGAACGCCGGCATTCTTCGTCCATCCGGGCGAGGCAAGCCATGGCGACCTCGGCGTGATTACGCCGGACGACGTGATCATTGCGCTGTCCTGGTCCGGCGAGACCGTGGAGCTCAAGGACCTCATCGACTATTCGCGTCGTTTTCGCATCGGGCTGATTGCCATCACAGCGCGCTCCGACAGCACCCTTGGAAGGGCCGCCGATGTGGTGCTCGCGCTGCCGAGCGTGCGCGAAGCGTGCCCGCACAATCTGGCGCCTACGGTTTCGACCCTTATGCAGGCGGCGCTCGGCGACGCGCTCGCGATCGCTCTCTTGGAGAGCCGCGGCTTCACCGCGTTGGACTTTAGCCAATTGCACCCCGGCGGCCGGCTCGGCGCCATGCTCAAATTTGTCGGCAACATCATGCATCGGGGCGAGGCGATCCCGCTGGTTGAATGGGGCGCAGCAATGTCTGACGCGGTGGTGGTGATGTCCGCGAAGGGGTTTGGCTGCGTTGGCATTACCGATAAACAAGGAAACCTGAGCGGCATCATCACCGACGGTGATCTGCGTCGACACATGCGGCGCGATCTGCTCGATGCGCGGGTCGAGGAGGTCATGACCCGCGCGCCAAAAACAGTGAGGCCAGACCAATTGGCGAGCGAGGCGCTTGCCATCATCAATGCATCAAAGATTACCGCCCTGATGGTTGCCGAGGCAGGAAAGCCAGTCGGTATCGTTCACTTCCACGACCTGCTACGCGCGGGGGTAGCATAAGCGCAGGACAGAGGACGGACGACAGATCACTCCTGTTTCATCTGTCATCTGTCATCTGTCATCTGTCATCTGTCATCTGTCATCTGTCATCTGTCATCTGTCATCTGTCATCTGTCATCTCTGTCTTCCGATACCCACAAATTTGCGCCGTCGCAGCGGACGACTCGTACCCGGCTTCCGGCTGGACAATCGGGCCCGGCGACGCGCCAGATCGTGTCGTCGATGCGGATCGCGCCGACACCGTCGATAATGGGCTTATCGAGCGTAAACACCCGTCCGACATAGGCTTCGGAGCGGCGATTGAGGAAGGGGCTCTCGGCAGGCTTCTCGATCTTGGCGGCGAAGTAGCGCCATGCCGGCACTGAAGCAATCGCAAACACCGCAAAAGCGATCAACTGCGCCTGCCATGACCACACCACCATGCTCGAAATCAGTCCGACGAGAATGGCGGACAGTCCGAGCCACAGCATGAACATGCCGGGCGCAAGCGCTTCCAAGAAAAGCAGGAGTACTGCCAAGAATTCGCATCTGAACCGTGCCGCGAGTGGTGGCGAACGTCGGAACCGGACACTAGTCTTGCGCAAGACGCTTGCCTCCGGTAGCCGCGCCAAACCTTTAGCCGCAGCTACTTGAATTCGCCGCATCCGGTTATTACAGAGTTTTGCCTTCAAACCCAACCTTTGAGCTCGCGCATGGCCATCTGCCAGATGACCAGCATGCCCGGCGCGCTGTCGTTGAGGCAGGGAATGGCGGCGAAGTTCTCGCCGCCGCGTCGCTTAAAAATATGCGCGTTCTCGACCGCGATCTCTTCCAGCGTTTCCAGACAATCGGCAGAAAATCCCGGGGTGATCACCGCGATGTTCTTCACGCCGCGTTTGGCCAGGCTCTTGATTGTCTTATCGGTCGCCGGTTCCAGCCATTTGCCGCGCCCGAAGCGCGACTGGAATGTCATTATCAGTTTGTCTTCATCGCGCTTGAGCTGCCTGCGCAGGAGCCGCATTGTTTCCAGACAATGGTCGTAATACGGATCGCCCTTGTCGACATAGGCCTTCGGCACCCCATGAAATGATGCCAGTATGATGTCGGGAGTAAAGCCGAGGCGGGATAGCTCCGCCGTCGTCGATGCGGCGAGTGCCTCGATATAGATCGGATCAGCGTAGTAAGGCGGCGCAATGCGCAACGCCGGCTGCACGCGCAGGGGCAGCAGGGCGCGGAACACCTCGTCGCAAACCGTCGCCGTGGTGGCGGCGCAGTATTGCGGATAAAGCGGCATGACAAGAAGCCGCTCGCAGCCATCCTTGACGAACTCCGCAAGCCGCGAGCGGATCGACGGGTTCCCGTAGCGCATGGCCCAATCGACCACGATGCCCTTGCTCAGCGGTTCAAGCGTCGTGCCAAGCTTTTCCGCCTGCGAACGGGTGATGGTCTTGAGCGGCGATTCGTTCCGCTCCTGGTTCCAGATCTTGCGGTAGTCTCGCGCCTTGCGCCGCGGCCGCACGCGCAGAATGAACGCATTGAGAACCATTTTCCAGAGCCGGCCTTGATTTTCGATCACCCGCGGGTCGCTCAGAAATTGCTTAAGGTAGCGGCGAACGGCGGCAGCGTTGGGGGCTTCCGGCGTTCCGAGATTGACCAGCAGCACGCCGATCTTGCCGACTGTGTTGGCCTGCGGCAGCGTCGCCGGCTGCGCCTGCGCTGGAGGGGAAACTTCGTTCATGGCACTTGAGAATAGGCGATTTGGCCTCAGGTCGCCGCGAAAATAATTGGATCAGCTTGATCCGCTCGCGGCGTTACAGAGCTTGTACGGATCGCGGCGACAGTCCGCCTCAATTGCCGGCCAATTGCCGCAGCTTCGGGCCGGTTTCCGGCGAGCGCTTGATCACGGATTGCCAGGCCACGTCATAAGCGCGCTCGAGAAAGACCTTGGCCGCGGCGGACCCAAAGTCGAGCGACTGGATCCCGGCGGCGGCCTGGCGCTCGCGCTCGGCCCTGATGACGGCGTCCTGCTCGCCGTCGAGGGCTTCGAGCCAGAGCGCCGCGTCGATGAGGAAGCGCTGCTGCACTGCATTGAGACTTTTCCAGGTGTCGAGATTGACAAGCACGTTGACTTCGACGCTGTAGAACGGCGGCTCCATGCGGAACTTGGTGACCTTTTCCCAGCCGAGATCGAAAATGCCGGTCACCGGCCAGCCGTAGCCGTCCACCACGCCGCGCTCGAGCGCCGTGTAGACCTCGCCTGGTGCGGTGGTGATCGGGGTGCCCCCGAACGCCTCCACCACGTCCCTGTACACCGGCGTCACCCGGATCTTCAGCCCGGAGAAGTCGATCTTCTCGATACGCTTGTTGAGATAGATGTGAAACGGCACATTGTGGAACTGGCGCGCAAGGTATTGCGCATTGAGTTTTTGATTGTGCAGCGCATTGAGATAATCCCACGTGCCGTTCTTGCGCTGCTCCGTCATCGGCTTGCCGAAAAGCTTGAAGGCATCGGCTTCCGGCATCAGGTTGGTGTAAAACGCCCCTGTCACATTGGCCATGTCGACGACGCGCGTGCGCACGGCGCTGCCGACCTCGAATGGCGGCACTGCTCGAGGGCCGCCAATGTAGTTTATCCTGATCAGGCCTTTGCCGTCATTGTTCACTTTCTCGATGAAGCGCTCGAAATTCTTGGAGAAGGCAGTACCCTCGGCAAAGGCGGAGACCGCCCGCAGCGTGATTTCCTGCGCGGAAGCCGGAGATGCGGCGAGAGCAACCCCGACGCCGGCAATCAACGCAAAGCGCATGATGGTGCCCCTTTCGCCGCGCCGATCGTTATGACAGCCGGCCTGTTTGATGATTAATTCTATTGTTATAATCGCGAGCGCATGAAGGCGAGTCAATCGACCGCAAAAGCGCGAGAACAGTAGCGCGAGAACAGTAATGGCAGAACGGTCGTTCAAGGAAGAAGTCAAAAAGCTGCGCCTCGGCGACGGGCAGGAATTCCGCGGTGAAGGTATTCTTGCGGTCACCAAGGCTTTGCTGCAGTCGGGCGTATCCTATGTCACGGGATACCAGGGCGCGCCGGTGTCGCATCTCATCGACGTCTTGGCCGATGCCAATGACCTGTTGCAGGAACTCGGCATCCGCTTTGAGGCAAGTGCAAACGAAGCGGCGGCGGCAGCGGCGCTGGCCGCTTCCATCAATTATCCCTTGCGCGGCGCAGCCACGTTCAAGGCGACCGTCGGTACCAATGTCGCCTCCGATGCGCTCGCCAACCTTGCTTCCAGCGGGGTGACCGGCGGTGCCCTCATCATCGTCGGCGAGGACTATGGCGAAGGCTCCTCGATCCTGCAGGAGCGCAGCCATGCCTTCGCGATGAAATCGCAGATCTGGCTCCTCGATCCGCGACCCAACCTGCCATCGATCGTCAAGGCGGTGGAGAAAGGCTTTGAGCTGTCGGAGGCATCAAAGAGCCCGGTAATGCTGGAATTGCGCATTCGCGCCTGTCATGTCTATGGCAGCTTCATCGCCCGCGCTAATGCGCGTGCGGCTTTCTCGCGCAAAGATGCGCTCGACAACCCCGTGCGCGATTCCAACCGCATCGTGCTGCCGCCGGCCAGTTACCTGCAGGAAAAGGAAAAGGTATCGGAGCGCTGGCCGGCTGCCGTGCGCTTCATTGCCGAGAATAAGCTCAATGAGTTGTTCGCAGGCGAGGTTTCCGACATCGGCATCGTGATGCAGGGCGGCATGTACAACACGGCACTGCGCGCCCTTGAAGTGCTCGGGCTAGCCGACGTGTTCGGCAGGAGCCGTATCCCGCTCTATGTGCTCAACGTCACTTATCCGCTGATCGACCGCGAATTTATCTCCTTCTGCGCGGGCAAGCGCGCGATTCTGATCGTCGAGGAAGGCCAGCCGGAATTCATCGAGCAGGCGGTCAATACCATCCTGCGGCGGGCCGACATCCAGACCCGCATCGAAGGCAAGAGCATGCTGCCCATGGCCGGCGAGTATACCGGCGGAGTGGTAAGGGACGGCGTTCGCAAATTTGTGGCGCACTATCGTCCCGATCTCCTCGCAGCAGATGATGCCGCTGCTCGCTCCGATCGCATCGCGCGCGCTCGGCAGGCAATTGCAGGCAAGGTGCACGGCCGCCCGCCTTCGTTCTGCACCGGTTGTCCGGAGCGGCCTATTTTCGCCGCCATGAAGCTCGTGGAGCGCGAACTTGGGCCCCATCACGTGAGCTGCGACATCGGCTGCCACCTGTTTTCGGTGCTGCCGCCTTTCAACATCGGCAACTCGACCATGGGCTATGGGCTTGGCGGCGCCGGAATGGCGGCGTTCAACGCGGTCGAAGGCAAGCGTGCCATTGCGCTCGTCGGCGACGGCGGGTTTTGGCACAACGGGCTTGCTTCGAGCTTCGGCAATGCCGTTTTCAACAAGAGCGACAATGTCATGATCGTGGTGGATAACGGCTATTCGGCCGCCACCGGCGGGCAGGATGTGCTCTCCTCAACAGCCGATAATGCGCTGCGTTCAACCAGGCATGCAATCGAGAAGGCGCTGCGCGGCGTCGGCATCCAATGGGTGCGCACGCTCACGCGCACCTATGACGTGGCGAAGATGCGCGACGTCCTCAAAGAGGCTCTCACCACCGCGGTGAAGGGCCCGAAAGTCATCATCGCTCGTTCCGAATGCATGCTTAACAAGCAGCGCCGCGAGCGGCCCCTCGCGCGCAAGCGGATGGAGCGCGGCGAGCGGGTGGTGCGCGAGCGTTTCGGCGTCGACGCCGAGACCTGCACCGGCGACCACTCCTGTATTCGCTTGTCGGGTTGTCCTTCCCTGACGCTGGCGCCTAATCCGGACCCGCTGCGGCGCGAACCGGTGACAAAGGTCATAAATTCCTGCGTCGGCTGCGGGCTCTGCGGCGAGGTAGCGCATGCTGCCGTCTTGTGCCCCTCGTTCTACAAAGCATCGATCATCGCCAATCCCACGCGCTGGGACCGTATAAAGGCGACGATGCGAGAGGCAGTGATCGGCGCCCTGCAGCGCCGTCTACACCTTCACCCGGTCGCCTCCTGACAATGACCTCGGCAGCCACCGACATACGACCGATCACCATTGCCATTCTCGCTTTGGGGGGCGAAGGCGGCGGCGTGCTGGCGGATTGGATCGTCGATGTTGCGCAGCACTCCGGCTATCTGGCGCAGGCGACCTCCGTGCCAGGGGTCGCGCAGCGCACCGGCGCCACGATCTATTACGTTGAGCTCTTTCCCAGGAGCGCGGCGCAAGCCGCCGGTCGGGATCCCGTGCTCGCCTTGATGCCCATGCCCGGCGATGTCGATGTGGTGCTGGCGTCCGAATTGATGGAGGCTGCGCGCGGCATCGAACGCGGCTTCGTCAGCCCGGACAAGACGCTGCTTATTGCCTCCACCCACCGCGTGTTCGCGATGACGGAAAAAATCGCGCTTGCCGACGGGCGGGTCGACTCGACGGCGCTGTTTGACGCCTGTCGCGCGGCCGCGCGCCAATTCATTGCGTTCGACATGGCGGCGCTCGCGGATGCAACAGGAAGTGTGCTCAGTGCCGTGCTGTTCGGCGCGCTTGCGGGCGCGAGCGCGTTGCCGTTTCCCGGTGGCGCCTTCGAAGCAGCCATTCGTCGGGCTGGCGTGGGGGTCGAGCGCAGTCTTGCTGCATTCGCCGCCGGGTTCGAGGCGGCGAGAAGCGGCGAAGCAGTTGCGCCCACCGTGCAGCGCGCGGCGAGTTTCGATCGAGCGAGCACGCCGATTGCCCCATTGCACGACGAGGCGGCGCAACAGTATTCCGGCGAAGCCTTGGCCGTGGTCGCGGCCGCAATCGACCGCCTTGTCGATTACCAGGATGAAGCCTATGCGCGAAGCTTCCTGGCACGCCTGGAGCGCTTCCGCGACATCGAAGCGCGACACGGCGATCGCGCAGGCGCCCTGATTGCCGAAGTTGCGCGCCAGCTGGCGCTGGCCATGACTTACGAGGATGTCATCAGGGTGGCGGAGCTGAAAATTCACCCGAGCCGGTTCGCAAAGGTTCGCGAAGAAGTTCAGATCGAAGCGGGTCAGGTTCTCGAAATTGCCGAATATTTCCACCCGCGTGTGGAGGAAATTGCCGATACGCTCCCAGCTCCGCTGGGGCGATGGCTGCTGCGCACCGGCTGGGCGCGTCGCATCGTGGAGCGTCTCACGCGCAAGGGCAGGACCGTCAAGACCACGTCCATCAGCGGCTTCCTCCTTCTCTATGCCATGGCAAAGCTCAAGCCGCGGCGGCGGCAATCGTTCCGGTTTGCCAAGGAAGCGACTGCAATCGAAGCCTGGCTCGATCTCGTGGCGCAAACCGCAGCAGCGGATTACGCGCTTGCCGTCGAGGCTGCGCGCGCGCGGTCGCTGGTGAAGGGGTATGGCGATACGCTCGAGCGCGGCCGCGCCAAGTTTGACAAGATTTGCGCGCTCGTGCCGCAAATGGCGCGTCGTGACAATGCCTGCGCGACGATGGACTGGCTGATAAGGGCTGCTTTGCAGGATGAGCACGGCCACGCTCTGGACAAAGCCGTCGCGGCGCTCGATCGCGGTAACGACGGCGTCCCTGTTGCAAGCAAACCGATGGTCGAAATGCGAGTCGGCCCGTGATTCCGGCGTTCGTATGCGAGCGTGCTGCAAAGGGATACGAACGTCGGAACCGGGACACTAGTGGTCCGATTCCGAAGTTCGCCAGTACTGGCGGCACGTTCAGGTGCGAACTTCGGAATCTAAGGACCACTAGCAACGTTATGATTCTAGTGCGGTTTTGAATTTGAAGTTCCTAAACGAGCTTGCGGCCAGTTAGTGATAGGAACTTCAAATTCACCGCACTGGCGCGCATAGTAAAAATAGGCAAAGCTTGCGGGAGCCGCGCACACGGAGAAAACGCCATGCCTTACAATCTCGATCAATTCATTGACGATTGTCGCTCAATCCTCAAACGCGACCCGGGCCCGCAGGGCCGCGAAGAGGTGCGCAGCCGTCTTGAGCGTCTGCTCGCGGACAGGCAGTTCGTCGAGCAGTATTGCGGCGAACAGGTGCCGCGTGGACTGAAAATTCTGCATGACGATCCGGAACTGGGCTTTCAAATTCTCGCGCACATAAATGACAAGGCGCGGGTGTCTCCGCCACACGACCACGGCGCATCATGGGCGATCTATGGTCAAGCCACTCATTACACCGACATGGTCGAGTGGCAGCGCGAGGACGACGGCAGCAAACCCGGAGAAGCCAAGCTCAAACCGGTGAAGAAATATCGCCTCACTCCCGGGAGCGCCGGCATTTATCAGGACGGCACCATTCATTCCATCGATTACCCCGACGGTGCCCGTTTCATTCGCGTCACCGGAACCAACCTCGACAATATCGAACGGGTACGATTTGAACTCGACACCGGCAAGGTGCACCGCATGACGCCGCAACAGGCAACATAGGCGGGGATCGCGAGAGAACCGCTTCAGTGCTGCAAAGGGTGGGCCCTACCGGACTGAGCGCGATGTTGAGCGATGGCGCGGAACTCGCGCTCATCGACGTGCGCGAGGAACTGATCTTCTCGGAGGCGCACCTGTTATTCGCGCGCTGCGTACCCTTGAGCAGGCTCGAACTGCGCTTTCCTGCTCTCGTTCCGCGCCGCAGCACCCGTATCGTGCTGTGCGACGACGGCGATGGTCTCAGCGAGCGCGCGGCCGATGTGCTCGAGCGCTCCGGCTACACGAACCTGTTTGCGCTCACCGGCGGGCTGCCGGCATGGGGCCAACACGGATACGAGGTGTTCTCCGGCGTGAACGTCCCCAGCAAGGCTTTCGGGGAATTCGTCGAACATGCCTGCGCCACCCCGAGCATTACCTCAGACGAGCTTCATCGCCGCATCGAGCGCGGCGACGACGTGGTCGTGGTCGATAGCCGGCCATTCGACGAATATCAGCGCGTCTCCATTCCGACTGCCATCAACGTGCCCGGCGCCGAACTGGTGCTGCGCATCCGCGATATTGCGCCCTCCCCCGAAACCACGGTGGTCGTCAACTGCGCGGGTCGCACACGCAGCATCATTGGCGCACAGTCATTGATCAACGCCGGCATTCCCAACAAGGTGCTGGCGTTGCGCAACGGCACCATGGGATGGACTCTCGCCGGGCTCAATTGCGAAAGCGGCGATGGACGGCGATTTCCCGCGCTGTCGGATGCAAGCCTGGCTTTCGCCAGGTCCGCGGCCGATGGGGTGGCCCGCCGGTTCGGTATTACCCGCATCGATCGCAAGACCTTGGATGCGTTTCACGCCGATGGCCAACGCACGCTTTATGTTTTCGACGTGCGCGACCCGGCTGAATACGAGCGCGGCCATTTTCCCGGTGCGCGTTCCGCTCCCGGCGGACAGCTGGTGCAGGCAACCGACCATTATGTCGGCACCCTCGGCGCGCGCATTGTGCTGGTCGATGACGCCGAAGTGCGCGCGGTCATGACCGCATCCTGGCTGCGCCAAATGGGCTGGCGCGATGTATTCGTGCTCGCCGAAGCCGGCACCGAAACGATCGCCATCGAGCCGCAACCGCTGGCCGGCGTGAATGCTGAGCGGAGCATATCGTGCGCGGAACTCCACGCGCTGCTGGCAGAAAACGCGGCAACCGTTGTCGATGTCTCACTCAGCGGTGCGTACCGCAAAGCGCATATTCCGGGCGCCTGGTTTGCGATCCGCTCACGGCTGAAGCGGGCGCTCGCCAAGGTCGCGCTGCGCGGGTCGCTGGTGCTCACTTCCGAGGACGGAATGGTCGCGGGGTTGGCGGCGCCGGAAGCAAGCGCCTTGACCGATGCGCCGGTTCGCTATCTCACGGGCGGCAATCAGGCCTGGCGCAACGCTGGCTATTCGCTCGCTGCCGAGCCATTGCGCATGGCCGATGAAGCGGTCGACATGTGGCTCAAGCCTTACGAGCGCAGCCGCGACACGAGCAAGGCCATGCGCGATTATCTCACATGGGAAATAGACCTGCTCGCACGGGTGGAGCGCGACGGCTCGGCAAATTTTGCTGTCGCACCACCCACCACGTGACTGACGGCGTAACTTCTCTGTCATTCCGGGGCGCCGCACAGCGGCGAGCCCGGAATCCATAATCACGATCCGGGGTTATGGATTCCGGGTTCTCGGCCTTCGGCCTCCCCCGGAATGACAAAGTGAGTTTTCAAGTCGCAAACCGAAAATGCATGACGTCGCCGTCGGCGACCACATAGGCTTTGCCTTCGAGCCGCATCTTGCCTGCATCGCGCGCGCCATTCTCGCCGCCGAAGGTCACATAGTCGTCATAGGCGATGGTCTCGGCGCGAATGAAGCCGCGCTCGAAGTCGGAATGGATCACGGCCGCCGCCTGCGGAGCTCGGACGCCTCGTGAAATCGTCCAGGCTGCCGCCTCTTTCGGACCCGCTGTAAAATAGGTGATGAGGTCGAGCAATTTGTAGCCGGCGCGAATCAGGCGATCGAGCCCGGGCTCGCTCAAGCCGATGGCAGCCAGGTATTCGCTGCGCTCCGGCGCCGGCAGCACGGCAATCTCGGCCTCTATCTTGGCGGAGATGATCACGCAGGCGGCACCTTCCTCCTTTGCCCGCGCCTCCACCCGGGCGCTCAATTCGTTACCCGTCGCGGCGCAAGCCTCGTCGACATTGCAGACATAGAGCACCGGCAACGCGGTCAACAGCGACAGCATGCGAAAACCCTTCTCCTCCTCCGGTTTGCGCTCGATCAGACGCGCGGGCTTGCCTTCCCGCAGCAGTACGAGCGCACGGTTGACAAGCTCGAGCGTCTGCCTTGCCTCGGTCGCTTCCTTCTCGTTGCCTTTCGCTTTTTTTGCGAGACCGTCAACGCGGCGTTCCAAGCTGTCGAGATCCGCAAGCATCAGCTCGGTTTCGATGGTCTCGATATCGGCAATGGGGTCGATGGCGCCGGCGACGTGCGTAACCTCCTTGTCCTCGAAGCAGCGCACCACATGCGCAATAGCATCCACCTCCCTGATATGCGCGAGGAATTGGTTGCCGAGCCCTTCGCCTTTCGAGGCGCCGCTCACGAGACCGGCAATATCCACGAAAGTGAGCCGCGTCGGCTTGATCTTGGCTGATTTCGCAAGCCTTGCGAGCACATCGAGTCGGGGATCGGGAACGATCACCTCTCCGATATTCGGCTCGACGGTGCTGAAGGGATAGTTGGACGCCTGCGCCGCCGCCGTTGCAGTCAGCGCGTTGAACACCGTCGACTTTCCAACATTGGACAACCCGACGATGCCGCATTTGAATCCCATGAAGTTTCTCTTGTTCTCCGATCAGCACTCAGCTGACGCATCATTGTCCTGATCCAGTTCCTTCGCCGCCATCACCCCCTTTGCCTGCATGGCGAGATGGACGCGATTTTGAAAACTGGCGTCCTCCCCTTTTGCCAGGAGAGCCGCGTTGTCGGCGATGATTTCGCACAGCGGATCGACCCATCGTCGCTCCTCTTTACTGAAATCATTGAGCACATGCGCGTGGACCAGATCCCTGACGCCGGGATGTCCGACGCCGATGCGCACGCGTCGGTACTCATTGCCGATGTGCAGTGAAATCGATCGCAAGCCGTTGTGGCCGGCGATGCCGCCGCCGGTCTTGACGCGCACTTTTCCCGGCGCAAGGTCAATCTCGTCGTGAACCACAACCACGTCCGCCGATCCGAGCTTGTAGAAATGCGTGGCTTCTGCGACCGCGCGCCCGGATTTATTCATATACGTGCCTGGCAGCAGCAGCAGGACGCGTTTTCCGTCAAGCATTCCCTCCGCTGCCACCCCCTGAAAGCGCCGTCGCCATGGGAGAATGCCGTGGCGCTGGGCAATCGCTTGCACCGCCATGAAGCCGATATTGTGCCTGTTGCCGGAATGGCGCGAACCGGGATTGCCGAGTCCCACCAAGAGCAGCATGCCTGTGGCAATTCGCAGTTAAATGTTGCTGTCTCAGAGCAGACGGCGCACGGTAATTATCGCAAAGCTTATTTCTTCTCCGCGGCGGAAGCCGCAGGCGCAGCGCCGGGGGTCGGAGCAGCGCCCGGGGCCGCGCCGGGCGCAGCGCCTTCCGTCGTTGCAACTCCCGCTTCAGCGGCCGCAGCCGCGGCGGCAGCGGCGGCAGCGGCTGCTTCCGCAGCTGCCTTCATCTCTTCCGCATAACCCGACGGGGGCACAATCGTCACGAGGGTCTGATCGGCTCTGCCGACCACCCGCACCCGGGATGGAAGCGCAATTTCGTTCAGATGCTTCGAATAGTTGATCTCCAATCCGGAAATGTCGACGTCGATCGATTCTGGAATTTCATCGGCCGAACACACCACCTCAACCGTGTGGGCAACGATATTGACGGCGCCGCCGCGCTTCACGCCGGGCGATTGATCCGTGTTGATAACGTGCACCGGGATGCGTACCCGAATTTGCGCGCCTTCACCCAAGCGCAGGAAATCCACATGGACGGGCAGGTCCTTGACCGGATCGAGCTGGAAGTCACGCGGAATGACCCGCTCTCTGGCGCCATCGAGCTCCAGCTCGTAGATGGTGGTGAGAAAACGCCCGGCATAGATGCGCTGCTTGAGTTCGGCGTGATCGACCGAAATGTTGAGCGGCGGCTTTCCATCCCCGTAGATCACGCCGGGCACGCGGCCGGCTCGGCGCTCCGCCCGCGCCGCTCCCTTTCCTGCCCGCGAACGGGCCATCGCCTTCATCTGTTTGGCGGTTGCCATCAGGATCCCTCGGACCACTAGTGCGGTGAATTTGAAGTTTCCTATCATTATTGGCCGCACGCTCGTTTAGGAACTACAAATTCAAAACCGCACTAGAATCATAACGTTACTAGTGGTCCTTAGAAGATTCCGAAGTTCGCACCTGAACGTGCCGCGAGCACTGGCGAACTTCGGAATTGGACTACTAGCTCCGGATTTTGGCGCGCTTATAGCGGCGGTATCGCGGAAATTCAAGGAAGCGGACAGACCGGGCGCAAAGTTCAAAAGCGCGGGGCGGTCGTCTCTGCTTCCTACGACGGGCGGTCCCCGGCGGCGAGCTTCGCTTCGAGTGCGGCGATGCGAGCTTTCAACGCCTCGTTTTCTTCGCGCGCAAGCCGCGCCATATCCTTGACCGCCTCGAACTCCTCGCGCTTCACCACATCGAGGTCGCGCAGGATGCGGTCGGCCTGGTTTCGGACGACCGTGTCGAATTCGCGCCGGACGCCGGAGGCAACGCCGGCAGCGTCATTCATCAACCGGGCGATCTCGTCCAGAAAGCGGTTCGAAGTCTGCGTCATCTTGCCTGCCTCGGGGTTCTGCCTCATGGATCGTCAGGAGAATTATGGTGACGATTTATCGGCGCAGCAAGGTCATTGGCCGGCGGTTGCGCGGGCTAAGTGGGCGAAAACCAAATCCGGGTTCGGCTCCCCCGCTTTTCGCTTTTATTCAATGCGGGCTACAAACCCTCTCAAACCTTGACTCCCGAGGCCCCCTGCCCGCATCAGGGTAGCGCAACTCACCCGAGCCGCTAATGCCGCTTTTTGTAATCCCATTCCCGGACTTCGATCCGGTGCTCATCAGCTTCGGGCCGCTGGCGATTTGCTGGTACGCGCTCGCCTACATCGCCGGCATTCTCTTGGGCTGGCTCTATGCGCGCAGTCTCCTCCACAACGAGAAGCTGTGGGGCGGCCCGCCGCCGATGACTGCCAACGACTTTGACGATTTCGTCTTGTGGGTGACGCTCGGAATAATCCTCGGCGGCCGAATTGGTTACGTGTTGTTCTATAACCTTCCCTATTTTGCCGAAAACCCGCTGGAGAGTTTTCAGCTGTGGAAGGGAGGAATGTCATTCCATGGCGGTTTCATCGGTTGCGTGCTCGCAGTGGTGCTGTTTGCACGATATCGCGGCATATCGGTTCTCTCGCTTGGAGATTTGACGTGCGCAGCAGGAACGATCGGCATTTTTCTCGGTCGCATCGCCAATTTCATCAACGGAGAGCTGTGGGGGCGGCCCACCGACGTGCCTTGGGCAATGGTGTTTCCGAGCGGCGGCCCGGTAGCGCGTCATCCAAGCCAGCTTTACGAAGCCACGCTGGAGGGGCTGCTCCTGTTCATCGTCCTCGCTCTGCTGATACGGCGAGGCGCGCTGCAGCGGCCAGGCTTCATTATCGGTTCATTCGCGCTTGGTTACGGAATTGCCCGCTCGATTTGCGAGCTGTTCCGCGAGCCTGATGTGCAACTTGGCTTTCTGTGGGGCGGCCTCACTATGGGAATCCTGCTCTCACTGCCGCTGATGCTCGCCGGACTGATATTCATAGCCGCAGCGCTGCGTCGGCCACCTGCAAAACAGCCGTGAAGGCCGTCGCGGCTGTCCCACTCGAGTTCGAGATCCGTCGCCGGATCGAGAGCGCCGGGTCCTTGTCCGTCGCTCAGTATATGGAGCTGTGCCTCACCCATCCCGAAAATGGCTACTATACCGGTCATGCGCCCATCGGCAGCGAGGGTGATTTCATAACGGCTCCCGAAATCAGCCAGATGTTCGGCGAGCTGCTCGGGTTGTGGGCAGCGACCGCCTGGCGGGCGATGGGATCGCCGGAAAACCTGCGCCTCGTCGAGTTGGGCCCTGGCCGGGGTACCATGATTCTCGATGCATTGCGGGCGGCGAAAGTAATGCCGCAATTCCGCGCGGCAATCGTGCTGCACATGGTGGAGATAAGCCCACCGCTCGAACGCCTGCAGCGTCAGGCGTTGATCACAACCGATGTTCCGGTCTACTGGCACCGGTCCATCGAAGAAGTGCCGGACGGGCCGCTGATCATTTTGGCAAACGAGTTCATGGACGCATTGCCGGTCAATCAAGCGGTGATGTGCGCCGATGGCTGGCATGAACGGGTGATCAAGGTTGCCGCGGACGGCAATCTGCAGTTCGGCATTGATCGGGATCCCATTCCGTTGTTTCACGACTTTCTGCCCAGCGACATGCGGCCGGCAAAGATCGGCGAAATTTTCGAATGGCGCAGCGATAAGGTGGCACTCGAGATCGGTCGGCGGGTGGCAAAATCCGGGGGGGTCGCGCTTATCCTCGATTACGGCCATGTCAAAAGCGCGCTCGGCGATACTTTGCAGGCCGTGAGCAGCCACGCCTTCGCGCACCCGCTCTCGGCACCGGGCTTGACCGACCTCACCGCGCATGTGGATTTTGCGGCCCTGACGCAAGCCGCCGAAGCAATCGGCGCCCGTGTGCACGGACCGGTCAGCCAGGCGCAGTTCCTGCGGCAACTTGGCATTGAGGAGAGAGCCGCTGCTCTCAAAGCCGGCGCATCGCCCGATTATGCTGTTACGATCGATGACGCCCTTGACCGGCTGACTGATGAAGATCCAGTTGGCATGGGCCGGTTGATCAAGGTCATTGCCGTTTCCGCTCCGCAACTCCATTCGCTCACCGGATTTACACCATAATGGCGGCTATGCTGCAGGCAGTCTCGCTGGGGTCGCTGGCCGGTATCCGCCACGCCTTTTTCACTCGTGCGGGCGGCCTTTCCGGCGGCGTCTATGCAAGCCTCAACGGCGGCATCGGCTCCCGCGATGAGCCGGAACGGGTTTCCGAGAACCGCGTGCGCATGGCGGCTGCGCTGGGAACTGCGCCGGATTGCCTTCTCACCGCCTATCAGACCCATTCCGCCGATGCGATCACGGTCGAGCACCCATGGGCAGCAAAAGCGCGCCCGCGCGCGGATGCGCTGGTGACCAGGGCATGCGGCCTGGCGATTGCGGTGACCACTGCGGATTGCGGGCCGGTCCTTCTGGCAGACGTTGCAGCGGGGGTCATTGGCGCTGCGCACGCCGGCTGGCGTGGCGCCCTCGCCGGCGTAATCGACTCGACGATCTCTGCCATGGAGGAAATTGGCGCCGAGCGAAGCCGCATCGTGGCTGCGCTCGGGCCAATGATCCGACAACACAATTACGAAGTCGGGCCGGAATTCGTTGCTGCCTTTATGACGCATGCCAAAGGGAACGAGGCGTTCTTCAAGGCTAGTCGGCAAGCCGGTCATTCTCTATTCGATCTGCCCGGCTATATCGCTCATCGGCTCGGATGTGCCGGGGTTGGGCACGTCGAGGACCTCGGCCACTGCACCTATGCAGACCCGGAGCGGTTTTTCAGCTATCGGCGTTCGACCCACCGTCGCGAGAGCGATTACGGCCGGCACGTAAGCGCGATCGTCCTGGCGCGCTAGTGGTCCGATTCCGAAGTTCGCCACCACTCGCGGCACGTTCAGATGCGAACTTCGGAATCTAAGGACCACTAGCAACTCTATGATTTCTAGTGCGGTTTTGAATTTGAAGTTCCTGAACGAGCTTGCGGCCAGTTATGATAGGAACTTCAAATTCACCGCACTAGGCGCCGATAAGTGGTCTGGATGCCAATGTGACGAACATCGCTGATATTGCCAGTTGCGCTGCCGGCTTGTTATCAGAGCGCCGCGACGCGATGTGGCGGGGAGACAGGGATGCGGCCGAATAACGGGGCGATCAAGCTGGTCGCAGGCAACTCCAATCCGGCGCTCGCCGATGCCATCGCCGCCTATCTGGCAACGCCGCTCACCAAGGCGGTCGTTCGGCGTTTTGCCGATATGGAAATCTTCGTCGAAATCCAGGAGAACGTTCGCGGCAGCGATGTTTTCGTGCTGCAGTCGACGTCGTTTCCAGCGAACGACCATCTCATGGAATTGCTCATCATCATCGATGCGCTGCGCCGCGCGTCGGGCCGGCGAGTCACCGCGGTGATTCCATATTTTGGCTATGCCCGGCAGGACCGCAAGCCGGGGCCGCGTACGCCGATTTCCGCCAAGCTCGTCGCCAATCTCATCACGCGTGCCGGTGCGGACAGAGTAATGACGCTGGATCTGCACGCCGGCCAGATTCAGGGATTCTTCGATATTCCGACCGACAACCTCTATGCCGCGCCCATGATGGTGCGCGATATCCGCGAGCGCTTCGATATCGGCAAAGTCATGGTCGTCTCGCCTGACGTTGGCGGCGTCGGACGCGCGCGGGGGCTCGCTAAACGCATCAATGCCCCGCTCGCCATTGTTGACAAGAGACGAGAACGGCCGGGTGAGTCGGAAGTGATGAACGTTATCGGCGAAGTCGAGGGCTGCACCTGCATTCTCGTCGACGACATCATCGACTCCGGCGGCACGGTGGTGAACGCGGCCGACGCACTGTTGGAGAAAGGCGCCAACGAAGTCTACGCCTACATCACCCACGGCGTGCTTTCAGGGCGAGCCGTCGGCCGCATTGCGGCTTCGCGACTGAAGGAGCTGGTGATAACCGACTCCATCCAGCCCACTCAAGCCATCAAGGTTTCGCGCAATATCCGGGTGCTCTCGGTAGCAAGCTTGATCGGCGAGGCAATCGGGCGGACCGCCGCCGAGGAGTCCGTTTCGAGCTTATTCGATTAGTTAGCAGACGACAGAGGACAGAAGACGGATTAAGGGCCGCTGTCGTCCATCATCCGTCCTCTGCTTCCTGTGGAGAACGAGTCGCAGCCGGCGAGATATCCACCAGTCGTTAACGCCCTTGCCCTCCTATTGCGCTTTGGCGGCCGGAATCAAGGGGTTATATTCGAATCGGCAAGTGATTCGCCCGGGGCAGTCAATGGGCTCCACTGTGGGCGCGCCTCGCACGGCGCGACCGGCGTGCGGTCGAGTACGCATCCCCACTTTCTCAAGCGGCATGGTGGAGACGGGCATGTCCCTTATAGAGGCTGGCGAGCAACAACGGGTGAATCCTCTCGACGTCGTCGAGCGGGTGGCTGGCAGCAATGGCTGGGCCTTCGAGCGGGCCGGCGAGGACGAAATTACCCTTCTGGTCACCGGTAAATGGTCGGATTATCAGGTTTCCTATACCTGGATGTTCGACATCGAGGCGCTGCACCTTGCCTGCGCGTTCGAGCTCAAGGTGCCGGAGCGATGCCGCAGCGAAGTGCAGCTGCTCATTTCAATGATCAATGAGCAGCTATGGGTTGGCCATTTTGATTTGTGGCTGCAGGACGGATTGGTCATGTACCGCCACGCACTCGTGCTTGCCGGCGGTGTCGAGGCTTCCGGTCGGCAATGCGAGGCGTTGCTCGGAACCGCGCTCGACAGCTGCGAGCGCTATTTCCCGGCTTTTCAGTTTGTCGTCTGGGCGGGAAGACCAGCACGCGAGGCGCTGGACGCCGCCATGTTCGAGACGCAAGGCCAGGCCTGATAGGCTCCAGTGCCCCGATTCCGAAATTCGTGAAGTTCCTAAACGCGCTTGCGGCCAAAATGATAGGAACTTCAAATTCACCGCACTAGACGCTCCCAGCCATCGGCACCGCCATGACCGGCCGCCGGTTGCAGGCGGTGCCGTGCTTTCCTGCAAAGTGGGCTAAAACAGGGGCCGCCAGAGCATGATCCCAAAAAGTGAGCACCACTTTTCGGAAAAGATCATGCTCAAACAAAGCACTAGTGTCTCGGTTCCGACGTTCGTATCACTTTGCAGCACTCTCGCAAACGAACGTCGGAACCAAAGGGACACTAGCAACTATTTGATTCTAGTGTGGCTTTGGATTTGACGTTCCTACAAATGACTCGCGGCAATGCTGATAGGAACGTCAAATCCGCCACACTAGAGCGGGATGGCGAATCCAAAAAATCATCCCGCTCTGCGGCGAGCCCACGACCCGCCGCGCACGCTGCAAGGAGCGAGTGATGACTGAAGTCTTCCAGCCGTCAGGCCTGGGCACGACGCTCGGGAGCGTCGCCGGAAATATTCTCCTCGTCGGGGCGGGCAAAATGGGAACCGCCATGTTGCAGGGCTGGATCGCACTCGGACTTGATCCTCGCCAGATCCTGGTCATTGAGCCGCAACCCAGCGGCGAGCTCACGGCGATGGTGAAACAGGGAGTCAGCCTCAATCCCACACAAGCCGCAGAAGAAATCGCGGCGGTGGTCATTGCCGTCAAGCCGCAGGTCGCGTCCGAAGCCATGACTGCGCTCCTGCCGTTCGTCGCGAGTGAAACGGTCGTCGTTTCCATCATGGCAGGTCGGACGTTGAATTTTCTCGAGAGTGCATTACCGGGACACGCCCTCGTGCGCGCGATGCCAAATACGCCTGCCGCCATTGGCCGCGGAATAACCGTCGCGGTTCCCAATCAGCGGGTATCCGGGGCACAACGCGCGTGCGTCCATGCGCTTCTCTCCGCCATGGGCAGCGTCGAATGGATCGACGACGAGACCCTTATGGACGCGGTGACGGCCCTGGCGGGCTCCGGGCCGGCTTATGTATTCCTGCTCGCCGAAAGCATGGCACGCGCCGGTTGCGCCGCCGGACTGCCGACAGAACTTTCCGAGAGATTGGCGCGCGCCACCGTAGCGGGCTCCGGCGAACTTCTGCATCGCTCGCAACTTCCCGCAGCAACGCTTCGGCAAAATGTCACCTCGCCCGGCGGCACGACCGCTGCCGCCCTTGAACATTTGCTGGCGGGGGATGGGTTGCAATCGCTCATGACACGCGCGATTGGAGCCGCCGCGAAACGATCGCGCGAGCTTGCCGGTTGAACGATGGCACTGGAAGCGCGGACAACAGTGGAATAGATTAGCTGTTGCGACTTGAAAGGCAGTCATGGCCCGCAAATCCCAACGCAAGCGCGTCGCGGCCGCTTCGCTTGCAGCCGCCGCCAAATCGCCGCGCGAGCGCGTCATTGCGGCGTTGCTGACGCTGCTGGCGGAAAAACGGCTCGACGAGATCGGTCCCTCGGAAATCGCCGGCGAAGCCGGCCTATCGCTTGCCGAGCTGCGCGAACTCTTCGGCTCGACGCTTGCCATTCTGTCGGCGCATGCCAAGGAAATCGACCGCCAGGTGCTCGCAGGCGGCGACGCCGATATGGCGGAAGAATCGCCGCGTGAGCGGCTGTTTGACGTGCTGATGCGTCGGATCGAGGTTCTCGAACCACGCAAGGCTGCGGTGCGCTCGCTTTTGCGTTCAAGCGCGCGAGACCCTGGGCTGGCGATGGCGTTGAACGGTTTTGCCGTACGCTCGCAATATTGGATGCTTGCGGCGGCGCATATCGACGCGCGCGGCGCGCGCGGCATGCTGCGCGCGCAGGGGTTGGCGCTCCTTTTCGTCTCGGTGCTGCGCGTCTGGGTGAATGACGACGACCCCGGCCATGCTCGCACAATGGCTGCGCTTGATCGGGCGCTGGCGCGCGCGCAGCGCTGGTCCGGATTTTTCGAGGATCTGTGCCGGATTCCCCGCTGTATCGGACGCGTCCGCCGCCGCCGGCGGCGGGACTTCGATGACGGCGAGGAGGAGACGATCGCCGTTTAGACCATCAAGTCTTAGACCGGTACCCGCACGGTCGCCCGCAGCCCCCCCATGGGACTATCTGACAGCACGATATCTCCGCCGTGCGATCGGGCGATGTCGCGCGCAATGGCAAGGCCAAGCCCGGTGCCGCCCTCGTCCTGATTGCGTGCATCATCGAGCCGCAGGAATGGCTTGAATACCTCTTCGCGCATGCGCGGGGCGATGCCGGGGCCGTCATCGTCCACGGTGACGGTGAGCCAGCGATGATCCCGATTGCCGCTGATCGATATGGAATCTGCATGGCGCGCTGCATTCGAGACAAGGTTGGCGAGGCACCGTTTGAAGGCGGCCGGGCGCACCGTCACAATGGGGTGACCCTGGAAATGCACGCTCGACTTGTGACCATGGCGCTCGGTGTCGGTCTTGAGTTCCTGCAGGAACGCGCCCATGTCGGTCGGGGCGGATTGCTCGCCTGAATCGCCGCGCGCAAAAGCAAGATAAGCCTCCAACATGTGGGCCATCTCATCGACGTCCTTGCGCATGGGTTCGAGTTCGGAGCTGTCGCCGATCAGCGCCAGTTCAAGCTTGAACCGGGTGAGAATGGTGCGCAGATCATGCGACACGCCGGCCAGCATGGCGGTGCGCTGCTCGATTGCGCGCTCGATGCGCCGCTTCATTTCAATGAATGCCTGCGCTGCCCGGCGCACCTCGCGCGCCCCGCGCGGATGGAAACCGGGCACCTCCCGGCCTTTGCCGAAACTCTCCGCTGCATCGGCAAGGCGCAGGATGGGACGGATCTGATTGCGCAGGAACAGCACCGCGACAATGATCAGTACCAGCGAGGTGCCGACCATCCAGCCCAGGAAGATATGTGAGTTGGAGACGTAAGCAGCGCCGCGCGGCACGAATACGCGCAGCACCGCGTCATCGAGCCTGATGCGCAATTCCAGGAGGGCCGAGCGCCCGACCGTATCGACCCAGAACGGCCGGCCGATCTGCTTGCGCACTTCCTCGGACATCGCCTGATCGATCAGCGAAAAAAACGGCTTCGGACCGGGCGGCGGCAACTCGTTGACCGGCAAAAAGTCGACCACTAGGCCGAGTTTCTCCTGCGCGATGCGGCGAATCTGGGCGTGATCGGCTGCCTGCGGTAGCAGCTTGTACATTTCGATCAGCACCGCAATGTCCTGTACCATGCCCGCAGACAAGCGTTGGGTAACCAGGTTGTAGTGCCGCTCCATGAACATGAACGCCACGACCGATTGCAGCACCACCATGGGGATAATGATGATAAGCAGGGCGCGCGCGAAAAGACCTTTCGGGAAGACATTTTTCAATGTCACTTCCGATTGCTCGTAAAGTTCGAACCAGCGAGCGGCGATGGCGCGGAGCGCTCCGAAGCCGGTACGCAGTGCAGCCATGCCGCTGTCGAGCGTGGTCATGGGCTCGGCACCAGGCGATACCCGACCCCGCGCACGGTTTGCACCAGGAGCGGGTTGCCGGGATCGCGTTCGATCTTTCGTCGTAGTCGATTGACCTGCACATCGACCGCGCGCTCGCCGGTGGCCCCGCCCTGGGCGAGCGCCTGGCGCGGCACGGTCTCGCCCGGAGCGGTGGCCAATTGCCGGAGCATGTCGCGTTCGCGATCGGTGAGGCGAATGGTTTCTTCACCGCGTTTAAGCTCACCGCGCGCAATGTGGAAATTGAAATCGCCGAAACGCACCGCCTCGATGATCGGCTGGGTGGCGGGGCGTGCCCGTCGCAGAATGTTGGCGATACGAAGCGACAGCTCCTTGGGTTCGAACGGCTTTGCCAGATAATCGTCGGCGCCGATGGCAAGACCTTCGATCCGGCTCTGCGGCTCAGCCCGCGCGGTGAGCATGATGATCGGCACGTTGGAGGACGCGCGCAACTCGCGCATCAGATGAAAGCCCGTCTCCCCGGGCATCATGACGTCGAGGATCAATAGATCGAAGCGCAACCCTTCCAGTTGTGCCCGTGCGTCAGGCACGGTGTCGGCGGTCGTGACGCGGTAGCCTTCGCTCAACAGGAAGCGGGACAACAGGTCACGAATTCGCCGGTCGTCGTCGACCACAAGCAGATGCGGCGCATCGTCCGGAAGCGCGGCTGGGACTGTGCGAGCGGCCGGCATTGCGGGGAGTTTATCCGCGCGAAAATCGCAGGCGATCCGCCCGACCAACCAGCCGCAGCACCGCCTCGCGCTGGTCGACATTGATCAGGGCGGTAAGAAACCGGCACGCGGTCTCATGCGCGCTCGGCCCAAGATCCGACAACGCGCGTGCTATGCGGGCGGTCTGCAAACCGGCGAGCTTCATTGCCAATGCCTCGCCCTTGGGCGTGACATAGAGTAGCCGCTGCCGGCGATCGTGCACGCCCTCTTTTTGCAGGACATAGCCTTGCTCAATGAGCTGCTTTAGCACGCGGCCAAGCGACTGCTTGGTGATTTTGAGAATTTCCAGCAGTTGCGCAACCTTCATGCCGGGACTGCGATTGACGAAATGCAACACACGGTGGTGCGCGCGCCCAAAGCCCAATTTTACCAGCACGTCATCGGCGTCCCCGGTAAAATCGCGGTAGGCAAAGAACAGGAGCTCGATGACGTCCCAGATCAACTCTCCGCGCGCCGTCTGGTCGGCGCCTGAAGAACGGGAGAGCAACGAGGCATTTAGGTCAGCCATATTGACATATTTCTAAGTTTTGTTATTCAGGGCCGATGGCGCTAGGAAACCTCGTGCGCGTGGCTATGTTTTGTTCGTGCCAGAGACACAAAGCGCCGGTTCGGTGACGTAAACATACCGGGTGACTGCGCGCGACGCAAAAATAATGTGTCTCAACGATAGCCCGGGAACGCGGATGCAGGTTCGCAGGAGGAAAACGCGATGGCTGAGAGACCATATGATCGGCTCGAGGGCATGATCTGGTACGACGGCAAGCTCGTCGCCTGGGGAGATGCCACTTTGCACGTGCTTTCGCACGGCCTGCATTATGCGAGTTGCGTCTTCGAGGGCGAGCGCGCCTATGGCGGTGAAATCTTCAAATGCACGGAGCATTCCGAACGACTGAAACGCTCGGCGCAGGTGCTCGACTTCGAGATTCCGTACTCGGTCGCCGAGATCGATTCGGCCAAACGTCTGGTGCTGGAGAAGAACGGGCAAACCGAAGCCTATGTGCGTCCCGTCGCCTGGCGCGGCTCGGAAATGATGGGTGTCTCGGCGCAGAACAATACGATTCACCTTGCCATCGCCAGCTGGCAATGGCCGAGCTACTTCGATCCGGTGCAGCGGCTCAAGGGTATTCGGCTGGATCTGGCCGAATACCGGCGTCCGGATCCGGCCACCGCGCCCACCCGCGCCAAGGCCGCAGGGTTGTACATGATCTGCACCATTTCCAAGCACAAGGCCGAGCGCAAAGGCTATGCCGACGCAATGATGCTGGATTGGCAGGGGCGGGTGGCAGAATGCACCGGCGCCAACATTTTCTTCGTCAAGGACGGAAAAGTTCATACCCCGATTGCGGATTGCTTTCTCGACGGCATCACGCGGCGCACCGCGATCGAGCTGGCGCACCGGCGCGGCATCGCGGTCATCGAGCGGCGCATATTGCCTGAGGAGCTGTCGCAATTCTCCGAATGCTTCATCACCGGCAGCGCCGCCGAAATCACGGCGGTGGCTGAGATCGCGCATTGGAAATTCACTCCGGGCGCCATCACCCATGAGCTGATGAACGATTACACCGCCGAGGTGCAGCCGAAGGGCAAGAAGGCGGCGGCTTGAGCTGGGTTGCGACCTTCTGGAGCGTCATGCGCCGAGACTGACCGCTTTTCAACGTCTCGGCCTCAATCTCGCGCCGTCGATCGAAGGATATGACCCCGAGCCCGACGTGGCCGTGATCGATGCGAGCGCCACTGAGGGTCCCGATCGCCGCTATGTCGATCGTTTTTATTTGGCTGCCGAGATCGTCTCCGCGAGCGATCAGCTTTGGCTAGAAAACAAGCGGGAAATCTACAAACTACACGAAACATGCTCGTGCATTCTGACAGTCCAGCAGGATCGTCAGGAAGTGTGCCTCGACGTTCGAACCAGCACCGGTTGGCAGCAACAGGTGCTCACCGGCCCGGACGACCTGCTTGTGCTTCCCGAGTTCGGCCTGCGCTGCAAAGTTTCCGATCTCTATCGCGGAACCGCATTGCAACCGCGCAACATCGACCCGCTGACCTTACTCCGCTGCTTCTCGCCCGTCTGACGGTCGCGTCCAGCGATCGGCCAGCTTGTCGTCGGCCTCCTTGGCGTCGACCCAAACCGCACCGCCGGCATATTCGACCTGTTTCCAGAATGGGGCGCGGGTTTTGAGGTAATCCATCAGAAATTCGGCGGCCGCAAATGCCTCGTGCCGGTGCGCTGCCGCCGTGACGACGAGGACGATTTCTTCACCCGGCGTAAGACGCCCGAAGCGATGGAGGACGGTTACCCCCTGAAGCGGCCAGCGCTGCTCGGCGGTTGCAACGTGCCGTGCCACTTCCGCGTGGGCCATTTCGGGATAGTGCTCAAGCGTCATGGCGACAATTCGCTTGCCGCCCTCCTCGCCACGGCAGATGCCGGTAAATGTTACCACGGCTCCGATGTCGGTGCGGCCGCGCGTGAGAGCCGCCGCTTCGGCTGCGGCATCGAACGGCTCGCGCTGCAAGCGAACGGTGACAGCCATGATCGTTCAGCCACCGGTCATGGGCGGAAAAAACGCAATTTCGCGAGCGCCCGCAATCGCGCTTTCCGGTCGGACATGCGTGCGGTCGATGGCTGCGCGAATGACACCGGGGTTCGCAAAGGCATGGGCGTATTCCTCGCCCCGCTGTGAGAGCCAGTTCATCAGATCGGCAACGCTCGCTATGCCGGGCGGCGGGTCGATCTCCTCCTCCGGTTTGCCAATGCGCTCGCGCACCCAGGCAAAGTATCGCAGCTTCATGTCACATCAATCCTCGACCAGATGACGCAGCCCGGCACGGAAATAGTCCCAGCCGGTGTAGAGCGTCAGCAGCGCCGAAAGCCAGAGCAGCGCAAGGCCGATCGGCGTCACCACCGGAACAATGACATCGCCGGCTTTGCCGGCGACCAGGAACCCGACCGCGACAAGCTGCAGCGTGGTCTTCCACTTGGCCAGCTGGGTGACCGGCACGCTCACCCGCAGTTCGGCGAGATATTCGCGCAACCCCGAAACCAGAATCTCGCGGCAGAGGATGACGATCGCCGCCAAGAGCGACCAGCCGCGGATTGTATCGTCCGCCGCCAACATAAGCAGGC
This sequence comes from uncultured Alphaproteobacteria bacterium, assembly GCA_963817135.1. Taxonomy (GTDB): domain Bacteria; phylum Pseudomonadota; class Alphaproteobacteria; order Rhizobiales; family Xanthobacteraceae; genus VAZQ01. Next base: position 257,963 of record CAWFNG010000001.1, read on the forward strand.
ATGACGCGACCAGAAGCTTGTCGGCAATGGGGTCGAGCATGCGGCCAAACGCCGATTGCGCGCCCCATTTGCGGGCGAAATATCCATCCAGAACGTCAGTCACCCCCGCACTGATGAAAATTACCAATGCGACCCAGCGCAGCCAAAGCCCGCCGTGCATCAGATCCTGCCAATAGAGGCACGCCACCACGGCAGGAACCGCCGCGATTCGGGCATAGGTCAACAGGTTTGGCACTGCCAGCGATCGTGCCGGGAGATCTCGCGAGGTCGCCGTGTTCATGCAACGAAAGAATACCCTTCTCGGGCCGGCGTCAAACGTATTGCGCAGCGAGTTATCCGCAGCGGATTAACCTGTTGTTCCGCCTCGGACCCACCCGAGAACTGCGGGCCCTTGCCACGCCTGTTTCGAAGTCGTAGCCCGGATTGAGCGCCTTCGCTCAATCCGGGCTACGACCCCGGGTTTCGCCCAGAGCGAAATCCGGTTTACGGAAGCGACGACAAATTGTGACCTCAGTTCGCGGCGGTCACGTAACGATCGTCGATGAGGTCGTCGACGGTCTTTTTCACGTCCACGCTGGCGGGTACGACCCCCGCCTGTTGCAGCGCTAGGCCGGCCTGCAGGATGGAATCGCGCTGGGCCACACCGACCTTATTATATGTAAGCTCGGTGCGCTCCTTGAGCTGCTTGTCGACGACGGCCTCGGGCAGTTTGGTTGCCGCAATGAAGATTCGTTTCTCCTCGTCGTAGTTTGCAAGCGAATATTTTCGCGCGTCTTCGTACACCGCGAGCACGCGGCGAACGATATCGGGATGATCCTTTAAAAACTCCTCGCGCGCGTTGAGAATGCCCCAGGTGTTCGCCTCCTTGTTGCGATAGAACAGCTTGGCGCCATTTTCGATCTCTGCCTGCGCCATCATCGGATCCAGCCCCGCCCAGGCATCCACATCGCCGCGGATGAGCGCGGTCTTGCCGTCGGGATGCTGCAGCAATACCGGGGTGATGTCTTTCTCGCCGAGCCCGACGGACTGCAAGGCGCGCACCAGGAAAATGTGCGGATCGGTTCCGCGGGTGACGGCGACACGCTTGCCCTTGAGGTCCGCGATCTTGCTGATTTGCGAGTCGGCACGGGTGACCAGCGCCGTCCATTCCGGGCGGGAATAGACGTAAATCGACTTGATGGGATTGCCGTTGATCTTTCCCACCAGTGCGGCGGCGCCGGCGGTCGAGCCAAGGTCGATGGACCCGGCGTTGAGAAATTCCAGCGCCTTGTTGGAACCGAGCGTTTGCACCCAGACAATGGCAATGTCGTCCTTGGCAAACTCCTTTTCCAGGAGTTGCCTGTTTTTCAGGACCATCGACACCGGATTGTAGGTTGCCCAGTCGATGCGAATTTCCTTGAGCTTGTCGGCAGCGAAGGCGTTCGCGCCAGGGAGCAGGCCGATAAGGAGCGCTGCAGCAGAAAGCCAATGGCGAAAAATCGTGGTCATAAACTACCTCCATGCGAAGGGTGTGCGCCCCGCAAGTCAAGCGGAGCGCAGCCGGTTGACGAAGGCGGGAATCTTGGCCCGCCGTCAGCTTGGCGAGGGACGGGGCCCGCGCTTTAGCTGTATTTGTTGAGCGCCCGCAAGCTGCTTGCTCAAATCGGCGCTATATTTGTTCTTTATAAATCGCAATCGCCGCCGTCAATAAGAAAATATTAGCTTTTATGTCGGGCTTTGTAGAATAATCGTCTGCGAAGGCCGCTCGTGTGCAAACTGAAAGATCACGCCCGAGTTCGTGCTGGCGCCAGTGACAGCAATGTCTGGCCTCGCTATGCGGTAGTGCCATGTTGATCGTACCTCAAGCAGCCACCCGCGATACCGAAGTCTTCGACACGGCCGAGGTCGCAGCCGAGCTGGAAGGGCTTCTGACCGCGCACGCTGCAAACGAGCAGGACCTTCGCGCGGCGCTTTCACGCCGACTCAAGACTGCGCTGATCCAGGGCCGCGCCGCCGCCGAACGCCTGCTCATGAAGGATCGCGCCGGGCGCCGCTGCGCTGAGCGGCTTTGCTTCATGCAGGATGAGATCATCCGGTTGACTTTCGAATTCACGGCCAAGCACCTCTATCCCGTGCAGAACCCTTCCGAGGCCGAGCGCATGACCATCGTTGCCACAGGAGGCTATGGCCGTGGGGTGTTGGCGGCGGGCTCGGATATCGATCTTTTGTTCCTGCTCCCATACAAACAGACTGCCTGGGGTGAATCGGTCAGCGAAGCCATTCTCTACTGCCTGTGGGACATGGGTTTGAAGGTCGGCCATGCCACCCGCTCGGTGAGCGAGTGCATCCGGCAGGCCAGAGCCGACATGACGGTGCGCACCGCGCTTCTCGAGGCGCGCTATCTCCAGGGCGACCGCAAGCTCTACGACGACCTGGTCGCCCGCTTCGACAAGGAGATCGTGCAAGGCACCGCCGCTGAGTTCGTTGCCGCCAAGCTTGCGGAGCGCGAGGAACGCCACCGACGCGCGGGGCAATCCCGTTATCTGGTGGAACCGAACGTCAAGGACGGCAAAGGGGGCTTGCGCGACCTGCATACCCTTTATTGGATCGCCAAATACGTCTACCGCGTCCGCGAGCGCGAGCAGCTCATCGAGAAGGGCGTGTACGACCCGCGCGAATATCGTCGTTTCCGCAGATGCGGCGATTTCCTGTGGGCAGTGCGCTGCCACATGCACTTTCTTGCTGGACGCGCGGAGGAGCGGCTTTCCTTCGATATCCAGCGCGAGATTGCGTTACGCCTTGGCTATACCGAGCATCCCGGCCTGCGCGATGTCGAACGCTTCATGAAGCACTACTTCCTCGTCGCCAAGGATGTGGGTGACCTCACCGCCATTTTCTGCGCCAAGCTCGAGGACCGCCAGGCCAAACCGATGCCGGTGCTGAGCCGGATGATGGCGCGCTTTCGCCCGCGCACGCGCCGCACGATCGCCGAGAGCGATGATTTCGTCGTTGACTACAATCGCATCACCATCGCAGACGAGAACGTCTTCAAGCACGATCCGGTCAACCTGATCCGCATCTTCCACCTCGCGCAGAAATACAATCTGGCTTTCCATCCCAATGCGATGCACATGGCCACGCGTTCGCTGAAACTGATCGATCACAAGCTGCGCGAAGACAGCGAAGCCAACCGGCTATTCCTCGAAATCCTCACTTCGCAGAACGACGCCGAAACCGTGCTGCGGCGCATGAATGAGGCCGGCGTGCTCGGCCGGTTCATTCCCGCCTTCGGGCGCATCGTCGCCATGATGCAGTTCAACATGTATCATCACTATACCGTCGACGAGCATCTCCTACGCTGCATCGGCGCGCTATCCGATATCGAGGCCGGGCGCAGCGAAGACACCGGCTTTGCCAACGAACTCATGCGCACGATCCAACCGCGGCACCGCGATCTCCTCTATGTCGCGCTGTTCCTGCATGACATTGCCAAAGGTCGCGTCGAAGATCATTCCATCGCCGGAGCGCGCATTGCGCGCGCGTTTTGCCCGCGGCTTGGCTTTTCGCCGGCCGAAACGGAGACGGTTGCATGGCTGATCGAGGTGCATCTCTTGATGTCAACGCTCGCGCAATCGCGCGACCTCTCCGACCGCGTCACCATCGAGAATTTCAGCGCGGTGATGCAGTCGGTCGAGCGGATGAAGCTTCTCGCGATCCTTACCACCGCCGACATAAAAGCTGTCGGTCCCGGCGTCTGGAACAGCTGGAAGGCACAGCTCATTCGCGCGCTCTACTATGAAACCGAGCCGGTGCTCACCGGGGGCTTCTCCGAAGTCAATCGCGCTCAGCGCGTTGCCTTCGCGCAGGCCGAGTTGCGCGCGGAACTTAAGGACTGGACGCCGGCTGAAACCGAAGCCTATATCGGTTTGCATTACCCGGCCTATTGGCTCAAGGCCGATCTCGCGCGCAAGGTTGCGCACGCGAGCTTCGTGCGTTCGGCGGCGCTTGCCGGCAAGTCGCTGGCCACGACGGTTGCGTTCCCGCGGGACCGAGGCGTGACCGAACTCACCGTCCTTGCCCCCGACCATCCGTGGTTGCTGTCGACCATTGCCGGCGCCTGCGCGATGGCCGGCGCCAATATCGTCGATGCGCAGATCTACACCACCACCGACGGCCGTGCCCTCGATACCATCTCTGTTTCGCGTGAATTCGAGCGCGATGAAGATGAGGCGCGCCGCGCCGCACGCATAACCGATTCCATCGAAAAGGCGCTGCGCGGCGACCTGCGGCTGCCGGAAGTGGTCGCCAAGCGCGCGCACGCCACAGAGGGCGGCAAGGCGCGCTGGCGCGCGTTCGCCTTGCAGCCCGAAGTAAACATCAACAACAACTGGTCCAGCCGCTACACCATGGTCGAGGTCAGCGGGCTCGACCGTCTGGGCCTGTTGTTCGAGATGACCGCTACCATGTCCAAACTTAATCTCAATATCGCTTCCGCCCACGTTGCGACGTTCGGGGAGCGGGTGGTGGACGTGTTCTACGTTACCGATCTCTTCGGCGCCAAGATCATCTCGGCCACACGGCAAGCGGCAATGAAGCGCGCCTTGCTTGGATTGTTCTCGCCGGGACAGGAAACTGCCAAAGCGGCAAGAAAAGAACCGGCCAGCACCGGCGCCGGCTAACGTCAAAGACGTGCGAAAAAGCTCGATCGGAGGAGGATGATGCAACCCGGATTGATCGTTGCACCGTTGACGCCGTTCACCGCAAATCTCGATATCGACGAGACCGCGCTCCGCCGCGAGATTGATTATGTCATCGGCGACTGCCGCGCGACCATGGTCGTCGCTGCGGGGGTCGAGACCCAGGAATATACCTATCTCGGCTTCGAGCAGCGCAAGGCGCTGATCGCCCGGACGGTCGAATGCGTGGATGGACGCGTCCCGGTCATGGTCGGGGTTTCGCATGCCTCGTTCAGGACCGCAATCGAACTCGCGCATTTCGCGGAAAATCTCGGCGCCGCTGCCGTGCAATTGCTGGCGCCGCTGCGGCCGTTCGCCGGACCGCCGAGCCAGGCGGATCTGACCGCCTATTTCGAGGCCGTGGCGCGCGAAACCCGGCTGCCGATCACGCTCTACCTCAATCCCGGACCCGGCGCCGACATCTCGATTGCAGATACGATTGCGCTCGCCAAGCTGCCGAGCATCGAGCTCATCAAGGAAAGCTCGCGCGACCTCGCGCGGGTCTCCCGGCTGATCGTGGAGATCGATCGGGCCGGACACGCGCGCTATTTCACGACCATGCAGATGCTGCTCGCGACGCTGCAACTCGGCGGCTCCGGCGCGACCATGCCGCCGCCCGCAGCGGAAATTGCCCGACATGTCATTGACGCCTATCTGAGCAACGACCATTCGCGCGCCGCGGCCTTGCAGCTGCAATTTGCGCTGTTCCCGTCGAAATGGATGCATCGCGGCCTTGCCCCCGTGATGAAGGCCGCGATGAACCTGATTGGCGTACCTGTCGGCAATCCCTATCCGCCTTACAGTCCGTTGAGCAAAGATGAGATCAATGCCTTGACCGCCGTTTTGCGCGAGACTGCGCTGGCACACCGATTCTCCGTGACCGCAGCGGCCTGAGTCCGGGCGGACAAAGCTGCGAAGCGCCGCTAGTGTGGCGGATTTGACGTTCCTACCAGCATCGCTGCGGGTCATTCGTAGGAACGTCAAATCCAAAGCCACACTAGAATCCAAATAGTTGCTAGTGTCCCTTTGGTTCCGACGTTCGTATGCGAGCGTGCTGCAAAGTAATACGAACGTCGGAACCGGGACACTAGCTGCGCAAACCAAGAAAATTTTTGGCATTGTTAAAAGCGATGTCGTTCTTTACGGCGTCATCGAGCGGCGCCTCGTCCATGAACTTGCGCGCCTCCTGCGTGGACTCGAAGGGGAAATCGGCGGAAAACATGACGCGCCGATGTCCCAGCGCATTGATGCTGCAGAGAAGAGGGTCGGCCGAGAACATCCCGGATGTCGTCACCCAGATATTGTTTTTGATGTATTCGGATGGAGCCCTTTTCAGCTTCAGGCCGTACAGCTTGGCGCGGCTGTCGAAACGCCACAGCAGGAACGGCAATGACTCGCCCAGATGTCCGAGAATGACCTTCGCGCCGGGAAAGCGATCGAACACGCCGTTGAAGATCAGACGCAGCGCATGCGTGCCGGTCTCCAGCCCCCATTCCCACATCGCGCGCTTGAGGCTGTCGCATCCGACGAGAACCGGGTAGGTCGCGACTGGGTCCGTCGGGTGCAGGTAGATGGGCGTTCCGAGCGCCTCTACCCGTTCCCAGAACGGGTAGAGAGCGGGGTCATCAAGATACTGGCCGTTGGTGTGGCCGTTGATCATGGCCCCGCAAAAATCAAGCTCGCGCACGCAGCGCTCGAGCTCCTTGCCTGCGCCGGCGGGGTCCTGCAAGGCAAGGTGGGCGAAGCCCGAATAGCGCGTGCGGTTGCTGCGAACGATGTCGGCGAGAAAGTCGTTTGCCTGCGCTGCCTTGTGCGATGCAACCTTCATATCCCGTTCGATCTGCACGCCGGGGCCGGCGAGGCCCAGGACGGCAACCTCGATGCCGGCTGCATCCATATCCGCGAGCCGCAATTCGCCGAGATCCGCGAGCCGCCGGCTCACATGCTCGTACATCGCCGGCGCAACATTTCCCATGGTCGACTGCCAGTACTCTTCCAGGCCTGGCGCCATGAAATGCTCTTCGAGCGCTATTTTCCTCATCGTTTCCCCATGTCGGCTCTGATAGCGTATGTCATAAAAGGAAACTCACAGCCATACGTCCCAAGGGCGATCGCCAGCGAGGAGGTCATGACAGTCACGATCCGTGGAGTCACGTTTCAAGAGAATACAAACAATGAGATGGGCCTTGAATTTTACAATTTATCCCATCGCTGGGGCTACCAGATACCGAACTGGCCGTACTTTGAAGATGTGAAGATCGAGCGTCTGCACTACATGTCCAGATCCGGCGTGCTTACGCAGCGGTTCACGACGACAATGCACTCCAGCACGCATATCGACGCGCCTGCGCACGTCGTGCAGGGGACGCCGTTCATCGACGAAGTGCCGCTTCCGCATTTCTTCGGGTCAGGCATTGTCGTTTCAGTCCCCAAGAAAAAATGGGAGCAGATTACCGGCGACGACCTGGAGAAAGCCTGCGGCCGGGTTATCAGACCGCATGACGTCCTGATCATCAATACCGGCACCCACAAGTTCTATGAAGATCGCGACGAGTACTACGCCTATGCGCCCGGGCTGGTGCCGTCCGCGGCCGACTGGATGGTCGAGAAGAAGGTCAAGGTCGTGGGGCATGACACGCAAGCGAACGACCACCCGCTGGCGACGGCAATCGGGCCGCAACGCAATGGTCCTCTTCTTCCGCATCTGGCGGCGGAGTACAAGGAGTGGTCCGGCGGACGCGATTGGAAGGAGGATTTTCCCGATTGGGAGCCGGTGCACCGCAAACTGTTCAAGAACGGCATTCTTGGCATCGAGAATGTGGGCGGCGACATCGACAAGGTCACCGGGCGCCGATGCACCTTCGCTCTCTTCCCCTGGAACTGGGAACGCGGCGATGGTTGCGTTATTCGCCTCGTGGCCATCATCGATCCGAGCGGGAAATACAGGATTGCAGGCGGGGAGCGATTTTGATGGAGATAAAGCAATTCAGCGAAGCGAAATCGTACGAAGCGCCCAATCACCGAAAATATCATTCGCTGCGGCTATTCGGAATGGATGCAGGCGGCTCGAAGCAATTTGTCGTCGGGCTGTCGCATTTTCTGCCCGGAGGCGGGGCAGGCCCTGACGCATCTCCGACGGAGAAGGTCTACGTTGTGTTGTCCGGCGAGCTGACGGTGAAGGCCGGCGGCAAGGAAGTCGTGCTCAAGGCGCAGGACAGCTGCTTCATCGGCCCCAATGAAAACCGCGAGATCGTGAATACTGGCAACGATGTCGTTACGATGCTCGTGGTGATGTCGACCCCGAAGACGTAGCTAGGGAGCCGCATGGTGGCCGAGGACATCTACCGCAACCCGCATTCCTTGTTCGATGTCAGAAACAAAAGCGCCATCGTTACCGGCGCTTCTGGCGCCTTTGGCGTGGTGGCAGCAAAGGTGCTCGCTGGCGCGGGAGCAAAGCTCACCCTTGTCGCCGGCTCGAAAGAAGCGTTGGCGCAAACGGCACGCGCAGTGCCGGGAGCTTGGGGCCGACGTCGAGGAGATCAATACACGGCCGAATTCGGAAAAGGCTTGTGAATCCATCGTGCGGGGTGCGGTTGCTCGATTTGGGCGCGTCGATATCCTGGTCGTTGCCTCCGGCAAGAACGACGTGGCGAAAATCGTCGAGATGACGCCGGAGCGCTTTCTCGATGTCATGGATGCCAACGTTACCCAGTCCTGGCTGATGGCGCGCGCGGCTGGAAAGCAGATGCTCTCCCAGGGACAGGGCGGAAAGGTGATCCTGATGTCCTCGGCGCGCGGACTCCTGGGCCACCCTGCCGGCTATACCGCATACTGCGCATCGAAATCGGCAGTCGACGGCATCACCAGGGCGCTGGGCTGCGAGTGGGGCGAAACCGGCATCACCGTCAATGCCATCGCTCCTACCGTGTTCCGCTCGCCGCTTACCGCCTGGATGTTCGAAGACACCGAGCGCGCGAAAGAAGTCCGCAAAGGGTTTCTCGCTCGCGTTCCCAAGGGGCGTCTGGGCGAGCCGTCCGATCTCGCCGGGCCGTTGCTGTTTCTCGCCTCTGCCGCTTCGGATTTTTACACCGGCCACATCCTCTACGCCGATGGCGGCTACACCGCCGGCTGATGCGCCATGCCTGACAAGCTGCGCATTGGCGTGATCGGCGCCGGCCTCATGGGGCACGGGATTGCCCAGGTCTTTGCCTCGCATGGCCATGACGTGTCGGTCTATGACCCGAGCGAGGCAAGTCTCGCAACGCTGAAACGGCGCATCCAGACCAACCTCAAGGAGCTTGGGCACACCGAGAGCGTAGCGGAGCACGTTACGCCCTGCCCGCTCTTGCGCGACGCCGTTCGCGAGGCGGACTTCATCGTCGAGGCTGCGCCTGAAGATTTGCCGCTCAAGCAGCGGCTGTTCGCCGAAATAGAAAAGGACGCGCCCGCCCGCGCGATCCTGGCGAGCAACACCTCGGTCATTCCGATCACGGAAATCATGCGGGGATTGCGCGACCGCGCGCGTGCCATCGGCACGCATTGGTGGAACCCGCCGTATCTGGTGCCGCTCGTCGAGGTAATCGGTACGCAGTGGACCAGTGCCGGGACGATCGATCGCACCATCGCGCTGCATGTGGCGGTCGGTAAGACTGCCGTGCACGTGAAAAAGGACGTCCCGGGTTTTGTTGGAAACCGGCTGCAGCATGCGCTCTGGCGCGAGGCGATCTCACTCGTTGAGAACGGCATCTGCGATGCGGAGACGGTCGATACCGTCATCAAGGCGAGTTTTGGCCGGCGGCTTGCCGTGCTCGGACCTTTGGAAAACGCCGACCTGGTCGGGACTGACCTGACCCTCGCCATCCATCGGACCGTCCTTGCGCACATCGATCGAACACCGGGGCCGTCGCCCTACCTGGAGGCGCTCGTCGCTGCCGGGAAACTTGGGATGAAGAGCGGCGAAGGATTCCACAAATGGACTCCCGAGCTGCAAGCGAGATTGCGCGCCCGGGTGCTGCAACACTTGAAGAACGCTCTGTAGCTTACTCAGCGCAGCATCAGCGTGCCGGCACCGAGGTCGGTAAGGAGTTCCAGCAGCACGGCGTGCGGCACCTTGCCGTCGAGGATCACCACCCCCTCGACGCCGGCTTCCAGCGCATCGATGCAAGTCTCGACCTTCGGGATCATGCCGCCGGAAATGGTGCCGTCGGCAATGAGCGCCCGCGCATTATCGACCGAGAGCTGCTTTATCAGATTGTTGGACTTGTCGAGCACTCCCGGCACGTCGGTGAGGAGGAGAAGCCGCTTGGCTTTGAGCGCGCCGGCAATGGCGCCGGCAAACGTATCGGCGTTCACATTATAGGTGGTGCCTTCCTTCGAAGTCGCGAGCGGGGCAAGTACCGGAATGAGGTCGCGGCCGAGGATCTGGGTGAGTACGGTGACATCGATCTTTTCCGGCTCACCGACAAAACCGAGGTCGATCATTCGCTCCACTTGCGAATCCGGATCGACCACGCTGCGGCTCGCCTTGCGGGCAAGCACCATGTTGCCGTCCTTGCCGCACAGGCCGATCGCCTTGCCGCCCGCCTCGTTGATGTAGCCGACGATCTGCTTGTTGATGGAGCCGGCAAGCACCATCTCGACGATCTCGATGGTTGCCGCGTCCGTTATGCGCAGGCCGCCGGCGAACTCCGACTTTATGCCTAAACGATTGAGCATGTCGCCGATCTGCGGGCCGCCGCCGTGCACCACCACCGGATTGATAGCGGTCTGCTCCATCAGCACGATGTCGCGGGCAAAACTCCTCGCCAGATCCTCCTCGCCCATGGCGTGGCCGCCGTATTTCACCACCACGACCTGTTCGTCGTAGCGCTGCATATGCGGCAGCGCTTCCGACAGGACGCGAGCGATTTCGTGCGCGGTGGCGGTCATGACAGGAAGCTTGTAGCCCGGATTTCGCACTTACGAAATCCGGGGGACAGAGTCCCGGATTAAGCGAAGACGCTTAATCCGGGCTACGCACGCTCGGCAGCAAGCCGCGCGATCGCGGCGCGCAGCTCCGGCACGCCGGCACCGGTGCGGGCGGAGGTTACCGCGAGTTCGGGAAATGCTGCCGGATGGCGCGCGAGTTGCGCGTTGCTGCGCTCGATCAGCGCGGCCAGCTCGGCGGGCTTTACCTGGTCGGCCTTGGTCAATACCAGCTGATAATTCACCGCCGCCTTGTCCAGGCTTTTGAGCACCGCTTCGTCGATCGGCTTGATGCCGTGGCGGGCGTCGATGAGAAGATAGACGCGGGCGAGGTTACGGCGTCCCTTGAGGAAGTCGTGAATGAGCGCAGTCCATGCTGCAACCTTGGCCTTGCCCGCCGCGGCAAATCCGTAACCCGGCATGTCGACCAGCGTCAGATTGGCGGGGCCGGAAAAGAAGATCAGCTCCTGGGTGCGGCCGGGCGTCCGGGAAATGCGCGCGAGCGCGCGCCGCCCGGTCAGCGCGTTGATCAGGCTCGACTTGCCGACATTGGAACGCCCGGCAAATGCGATCTCAATCCCATGCATGGCCGGCAGCGCTGCGGCCGATCCGGCCGCCGCCTTGAACTGCCATTCGCCGGCAAACAGCTTGCGGCCGAGGTCGGTCATCCGCGCTGGGTGTCCCGGGCGCAGCGCAGCACAGAGCGCTTCTTCAGCGCGTAGTGGTGCACTGCAGACCCGGGATCGTTCCAAACTCTGCGTTTGTGCGGTCCCGGATCAGCGGTGCATCGCTCCGCAAGAGCTGGCGCTGCACGCATCCGGGACACACCTACTGGTTCTTGACCCCCGACTTGGCGAACAGCGACTTGATATTGTCGAACAGCTCGATCTTGGCGCCGTTCTTGCGCATGATCACGCTCTGCTGGATGACCGAGAGCGTGTTGTTCCATGCCCAGTAGATCACCAGCCCGGCGGAGAAATTCGCCAGCATGAAGGTGAAGATGATCGGCATGTAATCGAAGATCATCTTCTGCGTCGGATCGGGCGGCGGCGGGTTGAGCTTCATCTGCAGCCACATGGTCACGCCCATGATGAGCGGCCACGGTCCCAGATGCAGGAAGGACCCGATCAACGGAACGACTGTCGGGTCCCAGGGAATCAGCCCGAACAGGTTGAACACCGTGAGCGGATCGGGTGCCGAGAGGTCCTTGATCCAGCCGAAGAACGGCGCATGGCGCAGGTCGATGGTGACGAACAGCACCTTATAGAGCGCAAAGAACACGGGAATCTGAATGACCATGGGCAGGCAACCGGCGACCGGATTGATCTTCTCCTTCTTGTAGAGCTCCATCATCGCCTGCTGCTGTTTCATCTTGTCGTCGGCGTAGCGCTCGCGGATCGCCATCATCTCCGGCTGGACCGCCTTCATCTTCGCCATCGAGGCGTAGGATTTGTTGGCGAGCGGGAAGAACAGGATCTTGATGAGGACGGTGACGATGAGGATGGCGACACCGAAATTGCCGATGCGGTGATAGATCCAGTCGAGCGCAAAGAACATCGGCTTGGTGATGAAATAGAACCAGCCCCAGTCGATCAGCAGATCGAATTTGTTGAGCCCGAGCTGCTGGTTGTAGCCGTCGATGATGAACACTTCTTTCGCGCCGGCAAACAGCCGGCCGTTGGCCGAGACGCTCGCTCCCGGCGCAATGGTTTGGCTGTCGAGCTGATAATCGGTCTGATACGTTTTCAAGGCGCCGACCTGGCCGAACTGGAAACGCGCACGCAGCTTCGCCGTGGTGTCGGGCAAAAGCGTTGCCGCCCAGTATTTGTCGGTGATTCCGAGCCAGCCGTCGGTGCCGTCGAAAGTTTCGTTTTTCTTGTCTTCGATCTCCTTGTAGGTAGCCTTTTGCTCGCCCTTATCGCCGATGACGCCGATCAGCCCTTCATGCAGGATGTAATATCCGAGCGTTGGCGGCGTGCCGTGGCGCGAAATGAGCCCGTAGGGATAAAGCGTTACCGGCGCCGTGCCTTTGTTGGTTACCTCGTCGCGGACGGAGAACATGTATTTGTCGTCCACCGCGATGGTACGGCGGAACTCAAGGCCTTCGCCATTGTCGTAGACGAGCGTCACCGGGTGGCCGACGGCGAGCGCGCCTGAGCCCTCCTGCCGCCAGAGCGTATCCGCGGCGGGAAGCCTCACGCTCGCTCCGCTCGCAGCGATCCAGCCGAACTCGGCATAAAAGGGTGACGGTCCCCCCGAGGGCGCGAGCAGCGCGATCGGCGGCGAATGCGGATCCACCGTCTCGCGATATTTGCTAAGGGAAAGGTCATCGATGCGCGCGCCCTTGAGCGCGATCGAACCGGAAACGCTCGGCGTCTCGATGCGCACGCGCGGGGACAGTGCAAGCGCCGCTTCCCGGCTCATGGTCTGCGGGATGGTGGGGGCGGGGGTTTGCGGGGTGCCGCCGGGCGTCGGCGCCGGTGCCGGCGTCGTTTGCGGCGGCGTGCCGGCTGGCGGGGCACGTTCTTGCGTTCTGCTGCTGCTGCTGGATCTGCTTCTGCTTCTCCAGCTGCGGCATGCCGAAATAATATTGCCATCCGATCAGGACGAGGGCGGAAAGCACGATGGCGAGGATGGTGTTCTTCTGGTCGGTCATTTGGCAGCTCGCAGCCGCGCCAGCGCGCGGGTGAAATCCTCGGTGATTTTCGCGAACGGCAGCGACAATGCCGCGCGCCGTCCGATCACAACGTAGTCATGGCCTGCGCAGAAATTCGTAAGCGCCGACAGTCTGACGATCTCCTTAAGACGCCGCCGCACCCGGTTGCGCTCGACTGCCGTTCCCACCTTGCGCGAAACGGTGAAACCCACGCGTACTGGACCATTGTCACCGCGGTTGCGCGCCTGCAATACAAAAGCGGCGGCCGGCACCTTCGTTCCTGTCGTCGCGGCTTGGAAATCGGCCCGCTTTCTCAGCCGCTCCATGGCATCGCTGTCGTCCGCCGCCGCGGGTCAGGCACTCAGGCGTTTACGTCCGCGCGCCCGCCGTTTGGCCAGCACCTTGCGACCGCCCGTGGTCGCCCTGCGGGCGCGAAAGCCATGGCGCCGCTTACGCACCAGCTTGCTCGGCTGATAGGTCCGTTTCACTTAATCTTTCTCCGCTGGCACCTGCTGGAAATAAGCCAAACAGTGCAAGCAATTACTGGCAGAGGGCGATCGTGTCAGGTGAGCCCTTTGAGTTCGCGGGCTTATAGGGGGGAAGGCCCTCGCTCGTCAATGCGAGGTCAGGTGCATGACCGGATTTGATCCGGCCATCCATGTCTTGCAGCAAAGTCTTGCAGCAAAGAAAGACATAGATACCCGGCACGAGGCTGCACGAGGCCGGGCATGACGAACGGTGAATGACAGTGCCTTCCGTCACAATGCGGTGAGACAGCGTTTTGCATCTGCTCCGATTGGCTACAGTCGAGCTTAAGGTTACGCCGATATTCGCCGTTCACTCCAACGCAAGTCCCACCCTCTTGCATGCGAACATGACCGCCGCACTTTCCAATGCTTCGCTCCGGCGGCTGCTGCCGATCGTTGCCGTCGGTGCCCTGTCTATCGCGGTTGTCGCCGCGGGTTGGCATCGCGAGCTTTCATTCGAGACGCTCGCGCGGCACTATAATTCGTTGCGGGATATCGTTCTCCGCCATGAAGCGGGCGCGTTCGCAGCCTTTGTCGGATTGTATGCTGCTGCCGTTGCGCTGTCGCTTCCCGTCAGCGTCTATCTCACCATCATCGGCGGCATCCTGTTCGGGACCGTAGTCGGCGGTGCTGCGGCAGTGCTGGGAGCGAGCATCGGCGCGATTTGCATCTTTCTGCTCGCGCGCTGGGCGCTCAACAGCGGGCTCGGCGAGTGGCTGATGCAGCGAGCGGGGCCGCGGGGGCGGCGCATTGCGCAAGGTTTTCGCGCCGATGCCTTCAGTTATTTGTTGTTTCTGCGGCTCGTGCCGATCTTTCCGTTCTGGCTGGTCAATCTCGTTCCGGCGCTCTGTGGAGTTGGGCTTGGCACTTTCGCAGCGGCGACGTTCATCGGCATCATGCCGGCGGCATTTGTGTTCGCCTTCGTCGGCAGCGGATTGAACAGCGCTGTGGTCGCGCAGAGCGCTGTCTATCAGGCGTGCCTCGCGAGCGGGGATACCCACTGCCGGCTGACCTTTCGCGCCGGTGCAGTGTTCACGCCCGAACTTGTTGCCGCGCTTGTGGCGCTTGGCGTGCTTGCGCTCGTCCCTGCCGCGGTGCGGCGCTGGCGCGCACACTGACCCCGGGTCCCGGGTCAATGAACAATGACGGAAGTCCTCACGACGTGATTGCTGCCATTGCGCCCAACGATCCCAAGGAGCGCTACGTTGCTGGCGGCGCGCAGTTCACCCACCTCGCAGAATCCTCGGCGCCACCATTGTGGGGGTCGCAGGCCGGCAAATCATCAGCGCCTGGAGCCTGGCGATCAGCCAAAAGCTCAATATCAGAGCATTTACCGCCATGGTACTGCCATACCCGACGCGTGCGGAGACCGGAAAGCGCGCGGTGTTGAACTATTTCCTCCCTGTGGCGACCAATGCTGTGGTGCAGCGCATCATACGTCTGCTGCGCCCGCTTTGGTTAGCCCGTAGCCCGGATGGAGCGAAATCGCAATCCGGGGAGCCTACCCCGCATTACGGTTCGCTCCATGCGGGCTACGAATTGATGCCTGTGGCTCGGCTTCGGCAAAGGCCGAAGGCTGGGCATTACGTGTTCCGGAAGCGCCATGGCCGAGCAAACACCCCAGCCGGATGCCCCAGCGGCAGAAGCGAAGGATGGCGCGCGCCGTTTTCGGCTCGGCCTTTCCGGCAAGCTCCTCATGCTCACGCTCTTGTTCGTAATGCTCGCCGAAGTGCTCATCTACGTGCCTTCGGTCGCCAATTTCCGGCTCAACTGGCTGCACGACCGGCTTTCCGCCGCCTACACCGCGGCGCTGGTGTTCGAGGCGGCGAAGGACGGCATGGTTCCCGACACTGTCGCGCGCCAGATCCTGGAAAGCATCGGCGCCCGCGCGGTTGCCCTCAAGATGGGCCAGCAGCGCCGCCTGCTCGCCGCGTCCGACATGCCGCCGGAGATCACCGATGACGTCGACACGCGCGACATGCCCTGGTACCGCGCCATCATCGAGGCCTTTGCGACCCTGTTCCGCGCCGATAACGCGGTGATGCGCGTGGTGGGGCCGGCGCCCATGGGCGGCGAGTTCATCGAGATCGTCGCCGACGAGGCGCCGCTGCGCCGGGCGATGGTGCAGTTTTCCATTCGCATCCTGATGCTGTCGCTGATCATTTCCGCGATTTCGGCGGCGCTCGTTTATCTCGCGCTGCATTTCCTCCTGGTGCGGCCGATGCGGCGCATGACCGCTAACATGGTGGCGTTCCGCGCCGACCCGGAAAACCCGGCGCGCGTGATTGCCCCGTCGGGGAGGAACGACGAGATCGGTACCGCCGAACGCGAGCTTGCCGCCATGCAGGGCAATCTCGCGGCGCTGCTGGCGCAGAAGAGCCATCTCGCCGCGCTTGGCTTAGCGGTTTCCAAAATCAACCACGACCTGCGCAACCTTCTCACGTCGGCGCAGCTTTTTTCCGAACGGCTGGCGAAAATCTCCGACCCGCACGTGCAGCGCTTCACGCCGCAGCTCATGCGCGCGCTCGAGCGTGCCATCGCGTTCTGCCAATCGACGCTATCCTATGGCCGCCTGCAGGAGGCGCCGCCGGACCGGCGCATGGTCGCGCTCGAAACGATTGTCGAGAATGTGCGCGAGACGCTGGGTCTCGACGAGAGCTCGTCCATCGCCTGGGTGAGCGCGGTCGAGCGCGGGCTGATGGTCGATGCCGACCCCGACCAGCTGTTCCGGGTGCTCCTTAATCTTGCGCGCAATGCGGTGCAGGCGCTGGGCACGCGCGAAGCGAAAGATGCCGGCCGCGACCAGATACGCATCATCGGCCGGCGCGAGGGCGCGGTGGTGGTGATCGAGATTTCCGATACCGGGCCGGGGCTCCCCGCGCGTGCGCGCGAACATCTGTTCGAGGCCTTTCAAGCGTCGAACCGCACCGGCAGCAGCGGGCTTGGCCTGGCGATCGCCGCCGAACTTGTGCGCGCCCATGGCGGCGAGATTCGCCTCGTTGAAGGCACCATCGGCGCAACCTTCCGCCTCACCATTCCCGACCGCGCGGTCGAACTCGAGAGCCGGCGCGAGCGGGCGCGGGCGTGAGGGAGCGCGCGCGGCGTCGTCCCAAGGGCGGCCAGACTTGATAGCGTTCCCGGACCGTTCCAGGGAAAGAGAGGTGAAATCGGCACGCCCGCAAACTCGGCCTGCTCCCTCCGCCCTTGTGGGGGAGGGTTGGGGAGGGGGGAAGGTGTTGGTGCCTCAAGATCGGTTAGAAAAAGCGCGCAGTTGCGGGTTGCTTTGGTTGCGTGAGAATGCCTGCGCACACAAACAACCGCCCGCCTTGCCAACATTAACCAGAGCCTATAGCTACTCCCGCACTTGGCACTGCCTTTTTCGCGTGCATTTTTCCCGCGCGATGCCATAAGCGCCCGTAGCTCAGCTGGATAGAGCACCAGACTACGAATCTGGGGGCCGGGAGTTCGAATCTCTCCGGGCGCGCCACTTAGTACTCATCTGCGAACACCAAGACTGCCCGTGTTGGCTCGCCAGGACGGCTTTCTCAAGCAGGTCCTTGCTGCCCCTGATTCGGATCTGATGATCGTCGACTTCGATCACGTCGATCAGCGACCGCAGATACGCCTTTCGGAAGGGCACAGATCCAGTGCTGAAATTCTCACGCATGGTCCGGCCGAAGCGCTCAACCAATGCCGGATCGATCTGGATATGCGGAGCCGCTTGCTCCTTAGAGCGCTCTAGCGCGGCCTTCGCCCGGCCACGGCTCGCCTTGAGCTCGTTGAGGCGATCCGTGAGCACCTCATCGAGATCCGTTAGCCCTTCCTCCACCAGGCGGTAGAGGCGCTTGAGCTTCTCATCAGCATGGGTAACCTCCCGCTGCAGGGCCATGATCCGGCTGTTGAGAGTTTCCGCTTTTTCCGCGCGGCGGGAAGACAGCGAAGCCAAAAGCATGGTGAGGCGTTCCGGCTGGAAGAGGCGCTCCATGAGATGGTCGGTGACCAGTCTGTCCAATTTGTCCATGGCAATGGAGCGGCCTTTGCAGACCGTTTTGCCTTTTGTGGCGCAGTTGGAGCATGTGTAATAGCGATAGACCCTGCCGCCTTTCGAGGTGCCGGTGCGCAACGTCATGCCGCCTCGGCAGCTGGCGCAAATTGCTAATCCAGTGAGCAGAATTGGCCCCGTCGTCACGCGCGGAGCCATTACCTTTGGATTGCGGGCGTGGAGCTGGCGCTGCACCTGCTCAAAAACATCAGTCTCGATGATAGCCGGCACTGGAATCTCGACGACGTCATCGGCGGATTTTCTTTCGCCTGTTTTCGATGACTTCTGATTGAACTTCCATCGACCGATATAGACGGTGTTGGTAAGTATCTTATGGAGATTGCCAACCCCAAAGGTCTTCCCATTGCGAGTACGGTAGCCACGCCCATTGAGCCACTTGACGATTTCCTTGACCCCAAGCGCCCCGGATGTTCCGTCGCCGTAGAGATAGAGCTTGTAGATCAACCTGACGATCTCGGCTTCAACGGGATCTACCGCCAGCCGCTTCTTAATTTTGGCTCCCCGTCGCTCGGCCTCAACGAGTTTGTAGCCGAGTGGGCAGGTCGCGCCGTTCCAGAACCCCTGACGCGCATTTTCCTTCATGGATCGAATGACGTGCTTCGCGTTCTCCTTGGACTGGTACTCGTCGAACAGCGCGATGACCTTGCGCATCATCGCCTGCACTGGTTCGCCCTCATCTCCAATGGGCTGAGTGATTGAGATCACCCGGACCTGATACTTCGCAAGCTTGCGCAGATAGAATTCTTGCTCAAAGGCCTCGCGGAAGAACCGGCTATAGCTGTGCACGACAATTAGATCGAAGGCATGTTCGCCGTCGCAAGCACGTTCAATCATCTGCTGAAAGACAGGTCGTCGGTCATCAGCCGCCGAAACGCCACTCTCCACGAACTCCGCCACCACTTCATGGCCATTTGCGCGGCACCAGGACCTCAGCTGAGCCCGTTGATCCGGGATTGAGAGATCGTGCTCAGCCTGTCGGCCAGTCGAGACCCGCATGTAGAGTGCTGCCCGCGGTGAGGCAGTGGAATGCGTGTTTCCAAGGTCGCGCGTTTGCTTATGCCGGTTCATCGGTTCGCCTTCCGCGGTCATATTGGCATCCGAACGGTTCGGCCAAGAGATCAAGAGACATTGACACTGTTCTCCGGGGATTCGGGATCCTTGCTGGTCCCCGATGCAGCGTCGAGGAGCGCGCTGAGATAAGTCTCAATTACATCGAGCTCGCGCGGAATCACGGGGATGGCGTGAGGAAAATCGTCGGTGACCTTTGGAATTAAGTCAACATCAATTCTTGCCGGCTCACGGGCGATCAATCGCCTCAAACCGGCAGTCTGGCCCGCGCGCTGTCGCCTCCGATCCGAGCGAATCGGACGCCCGGGATCCGCGGCCTGCAACCGAACTCCATACTTTGAAGCCGCCTTCCCGCTCATAATTTCGCGCTTCGCCTCGCTGTGTCGGGCGTGTGCGATGACACGCCGCGTTGGGTGAGGCCTACCAAGCCCGCGCGAACTGATCGGGGCGCGATCAAAAAACTGGAGTAGTCTTGAAAAGGGTGCTGGGGGATTGCGTTCGCGACTGCCGACGCCGTTTGCGTCAGCGGAATGCTTCAATGTTGTCCGCGGAACGCCACGCAGTTTAAGAAACTACTAACATCTGAAACTCCGCTACGCAGAACGCGCCAATGACTGACGTTGCCTTGCCGTGGCCCGAATCGGGCTTAAGCCTGGACGGGACGGGCGGCGTAGGAGTGACGATATGCGCACGATGGCAATTGCGCGTTTCCCGCGAAAGTTTGACAAGCCTGACTTGGCAATTCTCGAGGAGGCGCGGATCGGCAGGTTGGAAGCTCAACCCCCTAGAGCACAGCATGCGGTTTATGGACATTCCGCCCTTCGCGCGGAGGATTGAAATCCCGGATTTTGATCACTTCATCAAAGCCCGCCTTAGCCAAACGGTTGTTTATTGGCCGGAGCAGGCTGTCCAACTGCTCGGGTATATGGGCTGGCCGAATGATCCGCTTGGAAGAGCTGAAGCGAAGCGGACCCTGCGTGCCTGGGGGCTGGGCATTGATATTCCCTTGGGGGGATTACGTCAAATTCAGATGAGGTGGGCGCGGGTCGCCGATATTTTTAGTTTGCACTATGACCTTGCAATTGGGGATCACCAAAAAAGACGTGGAGGTCCGAGCATTGGAAAGGCAATTGCGCTTGCAAACGCCACATCAAGAAGTCGCGGCGTAGGTATCGCCAACCTGTGGCACTGTTGGAAGCGCTACAAGGATGTAGCACACCTTGTGACTGCAGCGACAATTATCTGTGACCATGTCCGTTCTCGGGGCCGAGAGGCGCTCATAGGTGCCGATGGGGAACGGATGGAATGTAAGCCGTTTGGAGATTTTGGACTCGAATTCAGTCAACTCCAGCCGTTTACGATTGCTATGATGATGCCCGATTTCGTTATCGCCGCTGCGTTGTGGTGGCAGAATTACGGTCTAGCTTACATTCCTCACAGCCGGAGCGAGCCGACGACGGACCTGGCGACAGCTTGGCGCATTCCCGAGAACATCAACGCAGCCGCCATTGCGCCTCCTAAACGCAAGGTCAGGCGCCAGGACATCCGGATCCTAAATAGCCGTCGGGCTGGCAACAGGGGCCGTGCCAATAGGCGGAAGACCTAGTACCGCTGCACAGTGATTTTGACAGGTTGGTTGCGGGGTCAAAGTAGCTCTGGCAGGCATTTCGGATCAACGAGCATTTCGATGCTTCGAGCGACGCGCGGCTGTCGTCGAATGAATCCTGCCCGTTCGAGCGTGAGCACCATCTGGTGAACCGAAGCTGGGCTGACGCGAAAATATTCCTGCATGTCGGTTTCGGCTGGCGGCCGGCGGTGCAGCCGCGTGTAAAGGTGGATAAACGCGAGATATTGGCCCTGCTTGGGCGTGAAGTTTTTTGCCGCGCGACTCACGTCCGCCATCCAATTCAGCTGTTCGTTCGTGCCTCGAATGAAGAGGAGGCACAGATGAATGTACGCTATCGGATTGAACTGAGCCAAACAGAGCGCGCTACGCTCACCGCGCTTGTGAGCGGAGGTAAGCACGCCGCGCGCAAGCTCAAACGAGCGCAGATTTTGCTGGCTGCCGATGCAGGGGCCAACGACGACGATATCGAGATCAATGTGGGCGTTGGCGGCTCGACCGTCTACAGGACCAAGCAGCGCTTCGTACTCGGCAACCTCGAGGCAGCACTCAGCGAACAGCCGCGCCCGGGCGCAGACCGTAAGCTCTCGGGCAAAGAGGAAGCCCTGCTGGTTGCGACGGCCTGTTCCAAGCCCCCGCAGGGCCGCGCCAGGCTTCATGCGCGAGCACGATG
This sequence comes from uncultured Alphaproteobacteria bacterium, assembly GCA_963817135.1. Taxonomy (GTDB): domain Bacteria; phylum Pseudomonadota; class Alphaproteobacteria; order Rhizobiales; family Xanthobacteraceae; genus VAZQ01. The sequence goes on from CAWFNG010000001.1 coordinate 279,253, forward strand.
TTGGACCTTGAGAACCTGCCAGCGTGACTTTCTGTGAACTCTGTCCCAGGCCGGCGATAGCGCACTTGAAGTTTTACTGCAAACTATTGAAGGCCATACTTGTATGGCGCGATGCGCGCCGGAGCGCGGGCGCTTCGCCTTGGTCATTCGCAGCCTCTGCCTATTTCGCCGGATTCGTAGCCGTCGCCGTTCGGCTTGGCGTATTCCTTCCAGTGCCGCCAGCCCTGCGGCGGCGGGGGATCGCCCATGATGCGCTCGCAGGGTAACCGCCTATCTTGCGCGGCCCTATGATTGACTTCGTCCAACATAGCATGCACCCGCAGTCAGGCGCGTGCTCTCTTCGGGACTTCTCGACTGCGAAGTCTCCGGTGCACTCTCGGGTGGCTTGGTACGTCCCATCGACCAGGACACGACCGAACCAGCGGCCTCGGGCTCCTCTCATGTTCGAGCCTATGATGCCCCCGGCGATTGGACCGCGCGGCCCGATCATAGGCGTCATCTGCCCATCGCCCGATGGCTCGTTGGACCCTGGAGCTGTTGGCGGGGGAGTTGGTCACCCTCACCGAGCACGCCATCGTTTCCCGTGAGACCGTGCGCCGGCGGTTGGCCGAAAATGACCTCAAGCCTTGGCGCAAGGACATGTGGTGCATTCCGCAGGTCCGCGCGAGACTACTCCAGTTTCTGGCCAGGACTCTTAAATCGTCTTCTCTTTTGAAAGGATCTCCTTTCTGAAGTGTGAGCTGCGCAGGCGCGCCCGGCGAACGGACGTTCTCTGTCGTACCCGCTCGTGCAGGAAAGGAGAACGCCAATGTCTTCGACGGCAGCACCGGTAACGGAAACTTTGACCTCCGCCGAGACGGCAAAAATTCTCAGGATGAGCGAGTCGTGGCTCGCTAAGTCGCGCATGCGCGGAGACGGTCCGCCGTTCATTCGGGTTGGGCGCTCCATCCGCTACGTCCGGGCTACGGTGCAGCAGTGGATGAAGTCAAAGCAGCGCCTGTCCACAAGCGAACAGTAGTCCGCGGAGATCCAGCACGCGCAGGAAATACCGCGCCTATAGCTTCGCCTACGTTTCGAGAAGCCTGGAATGACGGCCCATCATAAGACATGAGTATACACCAATAAGAACGAAGAAGAATTCAGATTAGGAACAAATATGACAGTATATGCGTGCAGTATTGAAATGACGTATTCCTAAAATCAACCGATTTACACCATGAGCCATCCCCATCCATGTCCATCGCAGAAAGCCCTTTCCCAATGAGCCAAACCCCCATCCTCATCGAGACTTCCTTTGCCGACGCCGTAGGAATCATCGCCGCGGCACACGAGCTGCCCGAGCAGACCCGCCGGCACTGGATGACGTCGTTGCGGCAGATCTCCAAAGCTTTGGATAGGCCTTTGGAGGTCGTTCCCGCGCGGTACAGCGCGGTCCGAGCTGACCTCCTCAACTTGCACCATGTACCCGCCGGCTTCACCCTCAAGACGCTCCAGAACCACAAGAGCAACGCAAAAAGCGCCCTGCTTTGGCTGGCGCGAGAAAAAGGTGTCCCGGAGCATGGCGCGCCTCTGATGCCGAAATGGGAGGGCCTGCGGCGTCAGATTAAGGACAGCCTGGCGCGCGCCCGGCTTTCGTCCCTGATGCGGTTTTGTTCTGCCAACGAGATCGCACCGGTGGCGGTCGACGAGGCCGTGATCGACCGGTTGATGGTCTATCGGGCGCGCTGCGGGAAATCCGCCGATGATGCATTCCGACGACTGCTGGCGCGAGCCTGGAATTCGAATATTGGGACGATCCACGGCTGGCCGGCGCTCCGGCTTCGCGAGCCCCCGGTCAAGTCTGTTATAGAAGTGGAATGGGCGGAGTTTCCCGAAGGGCTTCGGCGCGACGTTGAGCACTATCTTGAAGGCCTCACCCGGATCCGACGCAGCCGGACCGGACAACGGATCCGGCCCCTGAAGTCCACTACGATCAAAACGCGCCGCGCTGAGCTTCAGGCTGCCGCCCGAATGGCGATCAAAGCCGGCGTGCCGATCCAAACCTTGAACTCGCTGGCGGCGCTTCTATCCCCGGACGTGGCCGAGAAGGTCTTGGATGCCTACTGGGCGCAGAACGGGGAGAACCCAAAGCTGTTTACAATCGATTTGGCTCGCAGGTTTCTCGCAATCGCGAAAGAGACCAAATGCCTCGATGATACGGCCTGTGAACGTCTGGACGAGCTTCGCCGATCACTTGAGAACAACAGGACGGGAGGGCTTACGGAAAAGAATATTGCGTTTCTTAGGCAGGTTCTGACCCCAGGCGTGTGGGGTCGAGTGATCAAGCTGCCCCTGGTGATGATGGCCACTCTTTCCCGCCAGTGGGAGCCGATCAGAAGCGCGGTAACCGCCCAGCTCGCTGCCGCGATCGCTATCTTATCTGTTGCACCGGTGCGTTTGGCCAATTTGGCCGCCATCAAGCTCGGTACCAACTTGATCAGGCCCGGCGGGCCGGATTCAAACTACTGGCTCGTTTTCCCCGACTACGATGTCAAGAATCGCGTCAAGCTGGAATATCCGTTGCCGGAATACGTCACTCGGGTAATCGATCAGTACGTCCACGAATTCCGGCCCACTTTGATGCGGGGCACGAGCGAGGACTGGCTGTTTCCCGGCGCCCGAGGGCGAAATTCAAAGGGTAAGATTTGTCTGAGCGGTCAGATCACAAAATTGATCTACAAGGAAACGGGACTGCGCATGACTGTCCACCAGTTTCGGCACGCGGCCGGCGGCATTATTCTGATGCGTCGGCCCGGAGAGTACGAGCTTGTCCGGCTCCTTCTTGGTCACCGAAGCGTTCAGACGACGATCAACGCATATATCGGTTTAGACAGCATTCGCGCAAGCGAGATCTTTAGTAAGATCGTTTTGGAACACATGGACGATGATTTGAGGGCGGCCGAATAATGCATGTTAGTATTTCAACAAGGGCCTATCCGCGAACCGAGCGGCCGAGGTCATTGCTCATAGCCGAGTGGCCCAATTCCGATCGATGTGCCTGGGCTGACGCTTGCAGGCCTGGCGCGCGGCTGAGGCCGGGTGGCAGCGCCAGCTATCTCGCCGAAGTCAGTCGTAGCGACTTTGCCAACCGATACGGAGCATTTCTCGCCTTCTTAGATCGCACTGGTCGGCTGGATCGCGGGGCGGCGCCGGCGGCGCAAGTCACATTGGATAATGTGAACGCTTACATCGCCGATCTGTCAGCCCGAGTACGTTCGGTAACTGTCTACAATTGCATTTACAAGCTGCGCAGAGCAGCGGAGCTACTCGCACCGACGATCGATTTTTCATGGCTAGCGGAAATCGAACGTGATTTTGCGCTGTTGATGACACCTAGATCAAAATTTGACCGCCTGGTCCTCTCTCAGAGGCTTGTCGACGCGGGCCTGACCTTGATCGCGCAAGCACAGACCTTTGCAAAAGATGAACTTTTGCGCGCTCGTGGCGTCCGTAACGGTCTGATGATCGCTGTACTGGCGATGTGCCCTATTCGCCTCAAAAACTTCGCTTCCCTGGAGATAGGCTGCACCTTTAGGCAGATCAGTGGAAGCTGGTGGATCACCTTGCCTAGAACCGCCACGAAATCACATTGTCCGGACGAACGTCGCATCCCGGAATGGCTGAACGGCTCAATTGATGTTTATTTGAGCGAGGCTCGACCGATTCTTCTTCGGTCGAGGCTCACCAGCAATGCTCTCTGGATATCCTCCACGACTGCAAAACCAATGACCAAGAAAAATCTCGGTACGCTAGTCTCTAGGGTAACTCGCGAGACGATCGGAGTGGACGTCTCGCCCCACCTTTTCCGTACCGCCGCCGCTTCCACTGCGGCCATGTACGGCGGAGCTACTCCTCACCTAGCGAGCGCTCTACTTGGCCACACTGACCCTCGCGTGACGGAGGAGCACTACAATCGTGCGAGCAGCTTTTCAGCCAGTAGGATTTATGCCGAGATCACAGAGTCTTTCCTATGAGATTGGAGACCTAAAAGGTGGCCTCACACCCTTGTCCGGGAGAAACCGAACCGAAGGTCCGGTATCAGGACTGAAGCGGACTACAACTTTAGCGGACCCCGAAGCCTGCTTATGACCCAATCCGGTCCTAAGCCGGGCCGAAATCCCGCAGCGCAGCGAACCCCCGACATGATCCTCGCCAATCCGTTATGCTGTCATGGACTTCCCGGCTGGGGCTAGCGAATGCAATTCGGTCAACTGAAACGACGCGAGTTTATCACGCTGCTCAGCAGCTATGCCGGCGCCTGGCCGCTCGCGGCCCGAGCGCAGCAACCGACGACGCCGGTGATCGGATTTCTCGACGGCCAGTCCTTTGACCCTCACCTGATGACGGCATTCCGCCAGGCGCTGAAAGACGCCGGTTACATCGAAGGCAGGAACGTGGAGATTTATTTCCGCTCCGCGGATGGTCAGACCGATCGACTTGTAACTTTGGCCGGGGATATTGTCGGCCGGCGCGCAGCTGTGATCGTCACGACGGGCGGCGGCGCCGCGGCACTTGCGGCCTACGCGGCAACCACAACGATTCCAATTGTCTTCGTTAATGGCGCCGATCCGGTCACATCCGGCCTGGTCATGAGCCTCAATCGGCCGGGCGGCAACGCAACCGGGGTGTACATCTTTCAGCAGGTGCTGGAGGGAAAGCGACTGGGGCTCCTCCACGGGCTGGTTCCGGCTGCCGCGTTGATCGCGGTGTTGCTCAACCCAACCAATGCGAATTTTCAAACTCAGTTGAGGGGTGTTCAGGATGCCGCTCGCGCCCTCGGGCAACAGGTGAGTATCCTGAGCGCGAGTACCGAACGCGACATCGACGTGGCGCTCGCAACTGTGACTGAATCACGCGCCGGAGCGCTGCTGGTTGGCTCCGACCCGTTCTTTAACAATGAGCACGATCAAATCGTTGCGCTGGCAGCGCGCCACGCCATCCCGGCGATTTATGAAGGACGTGAGTTTGTCATGGCTGGCGGCCTGGCGAGCTACGGCACGAGCCTCGCCGATGCCTATCGTGAGGCCGCCATCTACACCGGCCGGATTCTCAGGGGCGAGAAGCCTGCCGATCTGCCTGTCGTGCAGCCAGCCAAGTTCGACTTCGTGATCAACCTGAAGACTGCGAAGGCGCTTGGCCTCGACGTGCCGCCCGGACTGTCAGCGAGCGCGGACGAGATCATCGAATGAGATCGTTCGATCCATGTGCGGTTCGGGTTCGTTCCGTATGAGGCCCGATTTCAGGGGCTTGAAGCCAACCGCTTACTTCGCCTTCTCATAAGGGTATATCAACTTGCCCGACTCGTATTCAGTGGGCGCCACCACCACCTGGATCGAGATGTCCTTGAACTGGGCGAGGTCATTGGTCTTGACGTTCCGGAATTGGACTTGCAGGACGCGCGACTGCTCCCATTCGCCGGTGCTACCGAATCTCACGTCGCCGAGCACGGTATTGAAGTTGTTGGCCCGGATATAGTCGCCGAGCCTGGCGTCGTCGAGGCTCTCGGTCGCTACGACTGCTTGCTGGAGAACCTGGAGCTGAGCATAGCTCCACGGCGCCATGTAATAGCCGAGCGCATCTACGCCTTCCGCCGCCGCACGCGTTTGGTATTTCTTCATCAGCTCGTCTACGCCTGCGAACTGCATCTTCGGAACCGGCAGCCAGGCGTCGTAATTGGTCCAGCCGTTGAGCAGCGGACCGAGCCGAGCCTTGATCGCCGTGCTCTGCAGGCCGACCATGGCACCACCGATCATTTTCGGCTTGAAGCCTACCTCGTTGACCGCCCGCACCATGCCGACCGAGTCGGGTGGATAGGAGCAGACGATGACGAGGTCCGGATTCGTCTCCGCAATCGCCCGCACCACCGGCGCGAGGTCGGTGGTTGCCGATGGATATCTGCGGTCATAGACGACGTTGAGGCCGACTGCCTTGACATTTTCGCGCGCGCCTTCGGAGGCATTCAGGCCGAACTCCGCGTCGGCCGCCACGATCGCGACCGTCTGCGGCTTTGGGTTCTGCCGCACCGCCAGGTCGAAGAAGCCTTTGGTGTAGGATGGCTTCGGGTCGGGCCCGTTCGGAGCCATGCTGAAGTAGTTCGGATAATTGAATGTGGCGTTCACCGCGCTCCCGAGCAGGCCGATGAATACCTTCTTTCGCTGCATGGCGATCGGCATTGCCGGCACCAGCATGTTGGTGCCGTAGGCGCCGATGATCAGATCGACCTTGTCGACGTCGAGCAGCTTGGTATAGATGCCGGGCACCGTCGCTGGGTTGGTCTGATCATCATAATAGATGAGCCTCACGGGACGGCCGAGCAGCCCCCCTTTGGCATTGGTATCCTCCTCCCAGATCTTCTGGGCGAGAAGGGCGGACCTGCCGTTGGCGGCGAGCCCTCCCGTCAGCGCCATGCTGTAGCCGATCTTGACGGGTTCGTTCGTCTGCGCCGCCGCCGAGGCAGGGACGAAAACACCGGCGGTAAGCACCGAGATGGCGAAGATGGCTCCGGATACCGCGCCGCAATATCGCCGGATTTTCACCTCGACGAGGGGCATAGGATCTAACCAGTCCGACCGAGACGCACCACGGCTGCGGTGACGGTCAAGATAAATCGATTTCGGGACCGTTTGACAACACCACATTCGCGGGCGCCGCCAGCTCGGCCAATCGCGCATGCGCGTTGCGGGGACACGGAGCAGCTTGACCGCATCCACTCTGTGGATCGAAGATGCAAAAGAGGTCCGCACGTTCGGCTGAACGACCCGCTCGGCAGTCGCGACTTAAGAAAAAGCAGGGAGCGCGGATGCCGTTGCTGTGCGAGGCAGTCTACCGAGAACTTGCCCTTAAACATAGATTGCCCTCGGCGACGGCGTTTCGGCCGTTCTGCGGGGATTGGGGGCCTGATGTCGTACAGCGCTTCTTTCGCCAAACTTTAGAATGTCCGCGCGTCTCGTGGTCTGCAAGGTGCCAAGCCAGCGGATCGATCTTCCGGTCGAGCATCCGACCAAGTTCCGACCTCGTGATCAACCTCAAGACAGCCAACGCTCTCGGCATTAGTGTGCCGCCAACGCTGCTCAACCGCGCCGATGAGGAAATCGAGTAAGTTTGGCTTGTGCGCACTCGTGTTGCTGCGTCTGCTCACGGCAGCTTTTGGCACTCAAAAGACCGTCAGCCTCGCCGCTGGAGGGTCCGCTTACTGAGGTGCTGCGGACGAGAAATGCTCACCGCGAGTTCGTCCGTGCATTACCCCAAGTCCCGCCGCCAGATGTCTGCCTAAACTGAGGCGGTGCAGAAGCAGTCAACGACTCCACGAATTGAGCGCGGCATATAAGCGCTAGCGCGAGCGTTAGCACGATCATCGCACTCCGTTGCTAATTCCCCTGCTTGGAAGCAAACTGCCTCAAGGCTGACGAGCCAGCGAAATCTTTGGAATAGGCACACGATGGACTTCATGGACATGCGTAGCTGGATAACCCTGCTTGAGAAGCAGGGTGAGCTGCGGCGGATCACTGCTGAAGTGGACTGGGACCGCGAGATCGGCGCGATTGCGCGACGCGCACTTGAAAAGAAGGGACCTGCTCTGCTGTTCAAAAATATCAAGGGCTACCGAAATGGCCGGTGCACCAAGCTCCTTGTCAGTGGCCTGGGCGCTCGATCGCGGTTGGCGCTTGCACTTGGCTTTCCCCGCAATGCCACAAATCGCGATCTTGTTCAGCATGTGATGAAAAAAAACCGCGAAACGATCGCTCCGATCGTCGTCGAAAGCGGGCCGGTGAAGGACGTAATCATCAGCGGCAATGCCGTCGACCAAACCGAGTTCCCGGTGCCTAAGTGGCATTTCCTCGAAGGTGGGCGATACATTCATACGTTCTCGTGCATCGTGACCAGAGACCCTGAAACGCGGGTGATGAACGTGGGCATGTACCGCGGGATGATCGGCCAGAAGAACACTGCGCCGTTCCTGCTCGTCAAAGGTGGCCAGCACTGGGGGGCGCATTTTGTGAAATGGGCGGCTTTCAAGCAGCTCATGCCAGTCGCGTGCGTGATTGGCTGGGATCCCATCATGCCGTTTCTGGCAGGATCGCCGATCTCACCCGGCGTGTGCGAGTGGGATGTAATGGGCGCTTATCGGGGCAAGCCAGTACCACTGGTGCGCTGCGAGACGGTTGATCTCGAAGTGCCTGCGGCCGCCGAGATCGTCATCGAAGGGTACATCAGCGACGATCCGGCGACCTACGAGAACGAGGGGCCATTTGGTGAATTCACCGGCTATCTGTCGGATCTCCCTACGCCTCGTCCGACTATGAAAGTCACCTGCATAACCCACCGCCGTGATCCGACCTTCCGCGGCTCGCTGGAGGGCACGCTGCCGGGCTCCTACAGTGAGAATAGCGTGATGTCGTCGGTACAGCGCGCCGCGATCGCCTGGAACATATTGAATAGCGCCGGCATCCCCGGCATCCTCGATGTGTACGCACCGCCGATCACCAACGGCGTCAACATTCGGATTCAGATCAAAAAGCACTATCAAGGCCAGCCTAAGCAAATCGCGGCGGCGCTCTGGGGTAACAGCGCAGCACAATATCGCTACAAGCACGTGATTGTGGTCGAGGAGGACATCAATCCCGCAGAGGACGAACAGGTGGAATGGGCGCTCGCTCACCGCGTGAACGCTGGAGAAGGCGGCGTCGTGATCTTCCCGGGCATTTTCGGTTCTCCCATCGATCCAAGTACGCCGATGGAAGACCGCGACGTAGCGCAACTCGGCACCGGACTTTGGAACCGAATGCTGATCGATGCTACGCGCTCATGGAAGAATCCGCGTCGTCCGGAGTGGGGCGGTGAGCGTTTCCCGCCCACCGTGCGGCCATCACCGGAAGACGAGGCGCGCGTGAGCGCCCGGTGGTCGGAGTATGGGCTTGCGGACTTGTGACAAACAAATTGGTTGTTACCGCATTCAATCGCGTAAGGCCGGCTCCATCCCGTGTGCTGCAATGACGGTTTTCGCCGCTTTTGCGGTGAAAAAGGTGATGAAATCGCGCGCCAAAGCCGGGTGCGATGCAACCGACGTAACCGCGACCGCGAAGGCGGTTGTGTGCTGAATCTCCGCCGGTAGAGGGCCCACGACGTCGACGCCCGGAACCACAACAATCTCGGCAATCTGCTGAATACCAAGCTCCGCCTTGCCATTAGCGACCGCGGCGCAAACTACGAGTGGCTTGCCGTCCACGGCACCAACCAGATGCAGCTTCGGTTTCAGCTCGGCTGTCAATCCGAGCCGATCGAAAAGTTCCACGAGGTAAAGCCCGCTGGCCGTGCCGAATTTGGGATCCGCACACGCAATCGATTCCGCGCGCCGCAATGCAGCAACGAAAGCTTCGGTGGTGCCGATATCGGGCTTCTCGCACCCCGCCTTCACGGCAACGCCGATGCCGGAAAGCGCTAGAACTGCGACACTGTCGGGAACTACCTTGTTCCCTTTGGCAAGCTCTTCGATGCGCGACTGCGTCGTGACAGCGATGTCGAAGGCCTCACCGGCCCGAACGCGATCACGGACAAGCGGGGATCGGGTAAATTCGCTGGATACTTTGATCCCCGTGCCGCGCCGGTAGACCTCGCCGAGCTCAAGGACAATCTCGCGCATCGCTCCGGCGGACAAAACCCGCAGTTCAGCCGCAGTACCGAAAGCAGTCGCCATCGGACCGTTGCTCAACGTTTCTTTTTCGATCGCGGCTTAGACGCGCGTTCCTTGACGTTGCGAACTTCGGTGTTCATTCGCAGGTCCTTGCGCCGGCGCTTCTCTAAGAGCTTCGCAGTCTCAAAATAGTCGCCGCGTGTCGCGCGTTCGGCAGCCTCGTCGAGGTCCGCCGACCAGTCGCCCAATGAATACCCGAACCACGGTGCCTCAGGCTTGAGCGCCGGCAAGCCCAGCTCTTCCCAGATCGCCTTGGCACGCTCCATATAGGGCCGCTTTGGCAGCGATATCGGCGGAAAGCTCTCCTTGAGCGTAGCATCGATCAGCACCGAGGCATCCTGCCCGCCGTTTCGCTGGCTGCGCGGCCCGTGGCCCTGGTCGCGATGCGGCAGGATATGAAAATCTAGCATCGGGTTGGCACGGTACGACATCGCCCACAGAATAGCGTCGGCATTCTCCGGATCGATATCGTCGTTCAGAGCGATAACGTATTTGCCGGCCGCGCGATGCAGTACTGCGGCGCCGTAGAGCGCCCGCCATATCTCGGTCGTAGGCATGTCGCGCTCGCAAATGAGCGCGATCACCTTGCGGATGTTCGTGAGCGGCTCGTGCATCGACACGCGTTTGATGCCCTTGATACCGAGCGTGTCGCGCAGAAAATGCAAGAACAGCGGTTCCATGCCGATGCGCTTGATCAGACTCGATTCCGAGGGCGTAACCTGGGAGATGATCGAGGTGAGAATGGCGTCGCGCCGCCGCGTGATGGCGGTCACGTCCATAAAGGCGTTGAACTCCTGCAGATTGACGTGGCCGTGCGATTCTCCGAACGGTGCCTCAGGCTCGAGATATTCGGTGTCGATCAATCCCTCGATGACGATTTCGGCCTCGGCAGGGACGAGGAGATCGACCGTTTTCGCCTTCACAACGTTGATTGGTACGCCAACGAGCGCGCCGGCAACGTGCAATTCATCGAGCCTGTCTGGAAGTTTCTGCACCGAGGCGAAGGTGACGCAGGGCGGCGCGCCGAGCACGACGGCGCAGGGCAGCTTCTTGAACCCGCGCGCTCGCAACTTTTCCCAATGGTTGTAGATGCCAGGGCGCAATTCGAGCGATGGGTTCATGCCAAGACGCCGCCGCGCCTTCACCTGACCGCGGTAATTGCCCATGTTCTGGATCCCGCTGTCGGGGTCCTTGGTGATGTACTGCGACAGCGTTGCGTAGGGCGCAATGTCCCAGCCGGGCGTCGAGATAGGCAGCGGGATGCCGTCAAGGCCGTTGCCCGGCTTGTCGAGCGCCGCGCCGGTAATGACGATCTCGTGGCATGGTGCGTTCTCGACCAAGCGCGGAGGGATCGGATGTTGCGACGCCTCGACCCAGCGCGCGCCGACCTCCTCAAACCGGCAACCGATGCCGATGCGGTAGATTTCGCGGTTGGCGGCGAGTCCGCCGACCAGGACCGGGATGTCGTATTTGCGCCCCTTGCTGTCGGTGACATTGGTGAATAGGAACGCCTTGCGGTCCTTTTCCTCGATGCCGCCGCGGAACTGCCAGCGCACCAGCGGGTGCATCTCGGTATCCTTGTTGATGGGGCGCTCGACTGTGATCAGGAGTCCAGCCTTGTCGAGGGCGCGGACATGGTCGTGCAGGTCGCGGTAGGTGCGCGCGGGTTGCGCCCTGGCTTTGCGGTTGCGCTTGGTGAGGGCGTCCATGGCGCGAATCCCTGTTGGCCGCTTGATCGAATTCTATAAGACCGCGGGCTTCGTGCGCTCGATCCAATCCGCCCGCAACTTGTCGCGCAGCACCTTGCCGCGTTCGCTTTTGGGAAGATCAGGCACAATCACGACCTGCTTCGGCGCCTTGGCGGGGGGCAGATACTGCCCGCAGTGCTCCAGAATGGTCGTCTCGGTCAGCCCTGGGTCCTTGGTCACGACGTAGCACACCACCTCTTCGCCGTAAGTCTTGTCCGGGACGCCGACCGCCGCGGCGGTGGCTACGCCCGGGTGCTTGAGCACGATCTCGTCGATCTCTTGTGGGGCGATGTTGATGCCGCCGCGGATGATCAGGTCCTTGCTGCGTCCGGTGACGCGGATGAAACCCTCGGCGTCCATGATGCCGAGATCGCCGGTCTTGATGCGCTTGCCTCGCACCGGCTCGATCGAGCCATCGTCGAGCAGGTATCCGATCGCCATCTGTGGACCGCCGACAGTGATCTCGCCCTCGGCCCCGACCGGGCATTCCTTGCCCGCGGAGTCCAGGATCAACAACTCCTGGTGCAGCGCCGGCGGACCGACCGTGCCCATCTTGCGCCGGTCATGGCGGTTGCCGCACACCCAGCCAGTCTCCGACATGCCGTAGAGCTGTAACAGGGTAACCCCGTACATCTCCTCGAAATGGGTCCACTGCTGCGCGGTCAGTGGTGCGGTTGAGCAGCTCATGAGTCGCAGCGTCGGGATGTCCTTTGCGGTGTAACCGAGCGGCTTGTGCATGAGCATGTTGAGCACGGTCGGCACGCCAGCCGAGAAGGTGATGCCGTAAGTCTGCACCCATTCGAAGAAGCGGCTGTGCGAGAAGCGCCGGGCGATGTGCATGGTGAGGCCCGTCTGCAGGAAAGGCATAAGGCTCAGCACCTGTGCGGAGTTCCAGCCAAACGAGCGGTATTCCAGCGTGCGGTCGTTCTCGCTAAGGCCCAGAAAATCCAGAGTGTCGAGCCCATTGAGCCAATAGGCGGCATGGTCGTACATGACGATCTTCGGCTTTGCCGTGGTGCCCGAGGTGCAGAAAATACAGGCCCGGTCCTCAGCGTGGTTGCGCTCGGGGATTTCGGCGGCGCGGCATCCACGCGGCAGCGACGAAAAGAACTCGTTTTGCGGGTCATTGCTTCCGCCCGGCAGCCAGACGCTGAAGCCCACGCGAGGTGCACGTGCGTCCCCCACCATGGCCGCGACGTCGATATCCTTGTGGTGGATGATCAGCGCCGGGTCGAGGGCAGCGGTCAAAGCGATCATCTGCTTTTCGTTGATCTCGGCATTGAACGGGCAGATCACCGCGCCGAGGCGCCAGACTCCGAACCAGATCAACAACTTCTCCAGGCTCTCGTCTGACAGCAGCATCACTTTGCTGCCCTCGCGGATGCCGCGGCGCTTCAGACCGGCGGCAATGTCGGTTGCAATCTGATCGAGCGCGCCGAAGTTGACTTGCGAGGCCCGGTCGAGATCGACGATGGCGGTCTTGTCCGGATTGCGCTGTCGGTATCTCGCCAGGATCTCCGCGATCGGCTCATAGGGAATGCCGAGCTGATGATTGCCGAAAACCCCTGCCATTATTCCTCCCTGCCTGCGCGCGTTCCTGTGGTGATCCGCGCGTCCATAGTCAGGAAACCGGCCAGCGCAATTGCACCATCTTTTCGAACTTGAGCTGCTTGCCGACGCGCGACAACGCCAGTGGGATCGCCTCGTAGAGCTTGCTCTCGTCGATCTTCGTCAGGCGGCCGTGGGCAACCACCTGCTCGCCGGCGATAAAAACGTCCCGTACCGAGTTACCAGTCGCGCTGTAGACCAAATTGGCCACCGGGTTGATCAGCGGTTGCCATTCCGGCCGGTTGGTGTCGAACAGCACGATATCGGCGTCCTTGCCAACCTCGATCGAGCCGATGCGGTCGGCCCAGAGCGCCGCCTTGGCGCCATTGATGGTCGCCATTTCGATCGCGGTCTCGGGCGGCATTACACGCGGGTTGAGCCGGATTTCCTTGTAGCAGCAGCAGGCGAGCCGCATCTCCTGCGGCATGTCCACGATGCCTGAGCTGGCGTGGTCGGAGCCGATCGCGACGTTGACGCCGAGGGCGATCAGTTCCGGCAGCTTGCCGAAGACGAAATTGCCGTAGCCATTGTGCAGGCTCGAGCTCGGTGCGCAGACGAGCGAGGGTCTGCGCTCCGCGAGAATCGCGACCTCCTCCGGTTCGAGCCAGCCGGAATGCACCAGCAGCATGCGCTCATCGATAACTCCGAGCTTTTGCAGCCGTTCGACCTCGGCCAGCCCGCTCCGAGCGATGCTGGAGTCGTGGGTCGAATAGCTGAAGCAGGCGTGGGTCTGCAGCAGCGTCCCGTATTGCTTCGCCAGCTTGTCGAGGCCAAGAATCAATTCGTCGGAAGCGTTGTTGAGGCCGCGGAAAGACACGCTGGCACGCAACCGCGGATTGCCGGTCCTGGCATAGCGCGCAAGCACCGCCTCCGCGCGCTCGATCGCCGCCGCGGTGCTCTCAATCATGCGTTCGGGCAGGATTCCGAGCACCGACTTGGTGAGGTCGAACGAGGAACGCGACACGATCATGCGGATGCCGGTCGTCATCGCGCCTTGCACCGATGCCTCCGGGTGATAATTGCCGGGGTCGATGAAGCAGGTCACGCCGTGCTTGAGCAGCTCGGTCGCTGCAAGCGTGGCCGCCACGCGCACGTCATCGTGATCGAGCGCCGCCTCGTAAGGATACATGCGATCGAACAGGAACGACTGTGCATTTGCCTCGTCCGCAAGCCCGCGCGAGAGCTGAAACGAGGAATGCAGATGACAATCGATGAAGCCCGGCGTTGCCACCGTGCTGCGACCATCGATCGTGTGCCTACCCGTAAAATTTCTGCCGATATCGGCGGACTTGCCGACGGCGATGATGCGGTCGTCCTGCACAGCGACCGCCGCATCGCGAATGATGCGGCGTTCACGATCGACGGTGATCAGCCAGTCGATGTCGTTGATGACGAGGTCGACAGTCTTCACCTATATTCGCCTACTTGCTGGCTTCTCCAATGTAGGTGAGTTCGTCGGCGATCTTCAGTTCGATCAGCACGTTGTCGTCGCTCGAATCCTCGCACAGCATGGAGCGGTGACCAATGCCCTTGGGGATGAACAGCATGTCGCCCGGGTGCATGATCTTGACACCCATTTCGGTTTCCCACTTCAGCGCTCCCTTGACGCAGAAAATGATCTCGTGGGCATCGATGTTACGGTGCCAGAAGCCCATGTCGTGCTTGCGGCGCTTGGAGACGTCGATCTTGACGCGGTCGGACGTGAAGAGCCGCAGGGGCGTGCCATCGGCCTTGTCGATGTTGGTCGGGCTGAACTTCTCCGCAAAGACATTGATCATGCGGAAGATATCGCCGTTCTCCAGCACACCGGCGTTGATCACCGGCGGCTCGTTGTGTGCAAGCACGACATTCTTGCCGTTGATGGTTACGAGTTCCCGATAAACGGGCTTCGCCGGCTGATCCTGTTTAGCCTGAGGCTTATTCATACTCGTCTCCTGCTTGATGTCGCTACATGCCGGCGGCCGATGTGAGTAGGGATTGGTTGAAAGCGGCAACACGCTATCATCGCCCTGGGGGCAACGCAAAGATTGCTAACGTTGAGCGGAGCTATAAGTCTATTTCATAACCTTAGATCGATCCCGTTGCGCGCCGATAAGCCACGATAACAGCGAGAGGCAAATGCGGTTTAAAATTCCGATCCCGAGCATGACCTTCGAAGTGCCGCTGGAAGACGGAGCAAGGATTTGCATGCGGCGGCACGGGAATCCCGAGGGCGCTCGCCTCTTGATCAGCCACGGCAACGGCTTCGCTGCGGACGCATATTTCCCCTATTGGCAGCGCCTGCTCGATAAATTCGATTTGTTGGTATTTGATTTTCGCAATCATGGGCAGAACATTCCGATCGAGCCCTCGAACCACCATTACGCTCAGCTCAGTCGCGATCTCGAACTCGTGGTGCAGGAGGTGAGGACGCGGCTAGGTCACAAACCAACCGCCGCTATCTTCCACTCAATGTCAGCGCGTACCGCGATGAAGCACGCCATAGAGATCGGCTGGCGCTGGGATGCGCTCGTGCTGTTCGATCCGCCGGACGTCCCGCCGCCCGAACATCCTGTTCACGAGGCGATGCGCATTTTTGAAGTCAAGTCAAGCTCACCGACTGGGCCCGCGGCCGTCGGCGCCGCTATGCAGTTATCGAAGAGCTGACAAATGAGTACCTCCAATCGCGGGCGACGAGATCCTGGGTAGCGGGTGCACACGGCGCTGATGGCACGGTCCGTACTGCGCAAGAGTCCGGATGGAGATGGCTACGTGCTGGTATGCGATCCCGAAAACGAAGCTGCCATTTACGCGCAAGCCCTGACCTTGAACCTGTGGCCGCGCGCGGATGCGTTCGGCGGGCCGGTCAAGCTCATCGGGGCCGATCCCGACCTGAAAGGAGGACCGGCAACCGGCCGCGCGAACCAAGCACTCGGGACCGAGGGCGGCTATGACTACAGCTTCGTCCCGGGAGCGGGTCATCTCATGCAGATTGAGAAGCCGCAGGAGTGCATTCGTCTGACCCTGGAGTTTCTCGCTCAAAATAGCGTTGATCTGAACGCCGCGAGACTTGCGACGGGTTTCGCTACGCTGTGCGGCGGTCGTGGCGGACATCTGCTGGCGATCTATTTTCGCTACAACGCAAACGTTGCCAGCTGGCGGTCTCGGCGCGGTGATCGGTGGCCGGCCAGCGACGTAGAGCGTTTCCCCTCGAGAAATGGTGATAGCAGTCAATCCCGTTCTGCATGTGTGCTAGCACAACAATACTGCAGCATGCGGCAGGTTGAGCGTTTAATGACGGAGTCTCCATGGACATCGATCTGCCGAACAAAGTTGCGCTGGTCACTGGCGCGAGTCGAGGAATTGGCGAAGGTATCGCCTTAGAGCTAGCCGCGGCTGGCTGCGACGTGATGCTCACAGCGCGCAATGCCAGCGCGCTTGAGGGCGTCGCTACCAAAGTTGGGTCCCTCGGCCGCCGTGCCGCGGTCTATCCCGCCGATCTTACCGCGAGCGGTGAACCTGATGGTCTAGTCGCCGCCTTGGCACACGAATTCGGACGCTGCGATATCCTCGTCAACAATGCCGGCGCTGTGAAGCGTGGGAAATTCTTTGAGTTGACCGATAAAGATTGGAGGGACGGTTTCGAGTTGAAATTCTTCGCCCATGTCCGTCTGTGTCGGTCGATCTGGCCGCAGCTCAAAGCGGCCACTGGCTCGGTCGTGTTCATCTCAGGGATCGGAGCCCGGGTCCCGGTCGCGGACTACATGATCGGCGCATCCGTGATCGGCGCCAGCATCGCTTTCATGAAAGCACTCGCCGATCTTGGCAAGCAAGACGGCGTGCAGGTCAACACCGTCAATCCGGGTTCTGTGGATACCGATCGCTTCCGTCATCGGCTCGCTATTATCATGAAGAAGACCGGGCTCGACGAGGCGGCGGCGATAGGCCATCATCGCAACGAGTTGGACATTACCCGGTTTGGCTTGCCCGAAGATATCGCGGCGCTGGTGCGGTTCATTGTCTCGACACGCGGACGCTGGTTGCAAGGGTCGTCAATCGACATCGATGGTGGGCAGGTTGTTCCGCTGCGGATGTCGGTCTACGATTGACATCGCTGCGTCGAACCGATCGCTGGCAGCGCTGGCTCGTAGTCGGGCATCTTGTTTAGATTGACCACTCAATCGGTGGCCGCTTATGAAACTGCAAGTCTTAGGGAAGGAGATCTGGCCGTGAGCTACAGCCTTGATCATTTTTCAGCCGATTGCCGCGCGGCATTGTTAAAGAATCCCGGTCCAGAGGGTCGCGAATTGGTGCGCCGATACACGGAAATGGCGTCCTCCGACCCAGAGTTCGTGGCCAGATATCTCGGCGCGGACGCGAAGGAGGAGCGGAGAATCCTGTACGAGGATCCCGATCTCCACTTTTGCATTCTTGCCCATATCTACAAGGGGGCGAAGAACAGCGCGCCGCACGATCATGGTCCGAGTTGGGCGGTCTACTGTCAGGTCACCGGCGTCACTGAAATGACCGACTGGCGATTAATCGAAAAACCCGCGAACGGTCGGCCCGGAAAAGTTGAGATGGTGCGAACATACAGGTTAACGCCGGGAAAAGCCCACCTCTACAACGAGGGCGATTTGCATTCACCGCGGCGTGAGTTTGAAACCCGCCTAATCCGCATCGAGGGCGTCGACCTCACGAACGTGAAGCGCGATAAGTTTGAAATTGCGGCGTAAAGGCGCTCAGACTCCCAAGCGATGATGTCTTCGAATTCATCCTGCGCAACGGCATAGGGCAGCGGCACAAAGCCACAGCGGTTGCCGATCATGATGAGGAAGTTGGGCAGCGGGTAGTCCGCCTTGGCAGCGCGCACCTCGCTGAGGCAAATCTCGGTCGTGCGCTGGTCGAGCTGCGCCTCTTCGTTCACACCCCATCGCAAATCGAGCGGATAGAACTGGTAGCCCTTAGCCGTGCAATAAGTATCGAGCGCGGGGAATACTTCTCTTTGCAGAATATCCCGCTCCGCGGCGAAATCGGCAAAGGTCGAGGAGACGAACAAACGAAAGGCCTTAATCAACTTGGGGCCCATCATCTCGGCCTATTCCGATTGATCGCGTTTCCGTCGAAGCATGTTGGGCTCAAAGCTCTGAAATAGCAAAGCAACAATTAGGCAAACAGGTCATCGGAGAGGGCAAAAAAGCTCGTTGCTTTTCTGCCAGCGCAGCCGGTCCCTGTTGGTACGACTCAGAAGAACTCTGAGCGCGCGAACTAATTCCGGTTACCGATGCACTGCGGACAAAACGTGCTCACCGCTAGTTCGTCTCTGCATGGACCGTCTCTAGGGATTGAGTGCGGCGTACACGATGCCCATAACGACGCTATATGTCAGAAGCATCGCGAGGGAGAATAGTGCAGGCCAGATGCCGAGCCCAAGCTGGGCCGCGAACGGACCCAAGCCGAGCATTGGAAAGAATAGCAGCCCCATCACCACCCATGCGAGCACACCGAAAGTCAAACCCTTCATCACTCCGCTGTTGCTAGGAAGCCGCCGATAGATGAGGCCAAAGGTGAAGCCGACGATGGTCGAGCCATTGAGAAACGATAGCGCCCAAGGCACGATTGGATGAATGTCGCTACCGACCCAGTGACTGAGCATGATCTGGAGACTGTCGTAAGGCTGAAACGACGAAAGCAGCCCACTCCGGGTTTTGAAATACATCAGCAGTGAATGAGCGATGCTTCCACACAATTCCGCAACAGCCGATTTCCAAATCCAGGGCTTGGTCATAGTGTTGCGGCGACGCGGTGACCCTGCGTGGGAGGACTAGGTGAGACGCCGCGAATATAATCAGTTGGCGTCAGCGGCACGAATTTCAGGAAGATTCCCACTGTCTCTAAAGCATTTGATTCAGGTCAATGATGAAAGTGCTTGGCAATGTGATGCATTTTCCTTAAGACGCGACATCGGCTTGTCGAGAGGAGACCGCGAGATGCGATATGTGCGGCTATACGTCGATGCCAAAGGCGAGACTCATTTCGAGCAGGTCCCGGAAAAGTTCGATGAAACCGACTATCGACCTCCCGCGCCGCCGATCTTCGTTTCCCACGCCTTTCAATCCGGAGCGCTGCAATTCGTGAGGGCGCCGGCTGGCTGGGTCGGCAAGAATATTAATCCGCCACAGCACCAGTTCTTCTTCTGCCTGCAGGGACAACTCGAAATACGCGTGAGCGACGGGGAAAAACGCACCCTCAGTCCCGGTGACGTGGTGTTGATGGAAGATAGCTCCGGAAAAGGCCACAGCTCGCACGTCACAGGCGCAAAAGATCTGATCGCGGCAGTTGTCTCCATTGAATAACCGCAACTGAGGTAGGGCTCAGCTTCTCGTCTAGACTCTGGAATCCAGCAGGTCTGCTCCTGAGACCCCGGGTTGTATGTGTTGCATTGACCCACATCAATTTCTTTCTCTAGAAACGACATAGCAGCCCAGCATTTGCGAGCTGCCTACAGTTGTACAAACATTGAGATTGAGGTTTAGATTATGGGGCAAGATGGAGAACGCCATGCGAAGTCTATTGCTATCCTGCACGGCAGCAACCGCATTCGCGACGGTAACTTTTTTCGCCCCCCCTCCTGCGCATGCCATGACCATTGCCACACCGATAGGGCTTAGTGCGGCTATCCGGCAATCAGATGTCAAGCAAAACGTCTACTGGCGCCGCTGGGGCTATTCCTATTACCGGCCATACGCATATGCCTATCGACCCTACTACGCCTACGCTTATCGCCCCTATTACGCATATGCCTATCGTCCTTACTACGCCTACGCCTATCGGCCCTATGCTTACAGCTATGCCTACCGACCTTATGCGTACGGCGCCTACGCCTATGGCGGTTATGGGCCACGCATGTGGGTAGGATGGGGGCGGCGGTGGTGGTGACAACCCTAGCATTCCGCTGATCTCTTTGCAGCCGGCGTAGTCGAGCGCCGGCTGCTTCACGTCTTTTGGTCGCGCTCTAATCGGCGCCCAACGAGTTGCTGACGAACTCCCAGAGCGCCTTCATCCTATACTCGCAAGTCGGAATATTCTCGTTCGCAGGGACTCTGAGAGCCCAGTACCCGAAGCTCATACCAGGAGCACGGTGACGCTGAATGGATCGAAAGCCCGAGGATGGTTTAGGGCTGCGGTTGGCATATGGCAGAATACAGCCCGTGCGGCGGCATGTCCGCAGCCGGCGGAAGCCGACATTAGGCCGCAGGACGGCAGTTCGCGTTTTGACTCAACGGCGTCGTTCGCAGAACAAACAGAAATCCTGGGACAGGGGACTATGACCGAAGGCGGGCGGATCCGAGTAAAGGCGAGATATCGATCTATCATCTCGCGTATTATCCTAACGCTGGTGCTTGCGCTGTTCGGCTCCGTTGCCAGTGCGCAGTCCGTCGCGTTCATCAATCCTGGAAAGTCCGACGAAATCTACTGGGTGACCGCCACCCAAGGCATGCAGGCCGCCGCCCACAGCCTCGGCATGACATTCGAAGTGCAGTACGCCGAGCGCGAGCCTCTGAAAACTTTTGCTATTGCTCGCGAGATGATTGCGCGCGCCGCTGGCAAACGGCCGGAATATATCGTGATCACCGACGATTCTGCGGTGGCCGACCAGCTGCTGAAGATCATTGACGCGGCCGGCGTGAAGTCCTTTCTCGCTTATAGTTCCATTCCAATGCACCAGCGCGTCGGCACCGGATCGCCGCGTGGCAAGTACAAAGGCTGGCTCGGCTCGTTAGAACCGCGAGCGGAAGGCGCCGGCTACCTTACGGCGCATACGCTGATCGAGCGAGGCAAAAGAGAAGAGGCTTTCGGGCGCGATGGCAAGATTCATATGCTCGCGATTGCCGGCGATCGCTCCACATCCTCGTCGATCAAGCGTAATGAGGGCATGCACCGCGCGGTCGCGGAAGATCCAAGTGTCGTTCTGGATCAGGAGGTTTACGCGGCATGGGCGCGAGAAAACGCCGCTACGCACGGCGATCAGCTTTACCGGTTGTACCCGGATGCCAAGCTGATATGGGCAGGCAACGATCTCATGGCGTTCGGCGCCATGGCGGCTTGGGAAAAACGCGGCGGCAAGCCTGGAGTGGACGCGTGGTTCAGCGGCATCAATACCTCGACTGAGGCGCTTGAAGCGGTCAAATCAGGACGCCTAACCTCGCTTGCAGGGGGTCACTTCATCACGGGCGCGTGGTCGCTGGTGATGATTTACGACTATCATCACGGTCGCGACTTCGCCGACGAAGGGCTTGAACTGCAAAAATCGATGTTTGCTGAGTTCACTCCGCAGGTCGCGGACCGTTATATCGAGCGGTTCAGCGGCGGCTTCGACGGTGTCGATTTCAGCCGCTACAGCAAGGTGAAGAATCCGCAGCTTAAGCGCTACAATTTCGGCTTTGCGCAACTACTGGAGGCTAAGCCTTAAGCGAAGGTCGAGAACACCTCGCGTGCTGAGCTTCTCGCAGGTGACCAAATCCTAAGACCGCAAAGTATGGCCGTTTTTGGCAGATTTTGTTGCAAAAGTCTTTGGTGATTTCAACGACCAATGATTCCATTGCTCCGATGCGATTCGCTTTGGAGGCAAGCGATGATGGACGACTAAATCACGATCAAGGACAGCTATTTTATTCATTCTGCCTGGAAGACGCTGTTCCAAACGATCACTTGGTTCGAGCGATTGCTGCCGTTCTCGACCTCTCGTGGGTACATGCCGAGCTTGCGCCTTATTATCCACAGGTTGGCAGACCCTCGATCGATCCAGTGCTGATGATTCGCATGCTCATCATTGGATACGTTTTTGCGGTTCGCTCGGAACGGGCACTGTGCCGCGACGTACAAGTGAATCTTGCCTATCGTTGGTTTTGTGGACTTTCAATCGAAGACAAGCTCCCAGACCATTCTGCATTCTCGCGTGCACGCAACGAGCGTTTCCGTGATACCGAGATATTCCGGCGCGTATTCGACCGTGTCGTGGAAGCGTGCATCGGGGCTGGCCTCGTCGGCGGAGAGGGTTTTGCGGTGGATGCCAGCTTGATTGTGGCCGACGCCAACAAGCAACGATCAATCCCAGGAGCGAAGTGGAACAAGGAGCTTGATGCGCGGACGGCGAGCCGGGCGGCGAAGGAGTATCTCTCCACACTCGATGACGCGGCATTTGGAGCGGCGAGCAGCGTCACCCCAAAATTCGATTGTTAGGCGAGTGAGACTGCCGGGACAGACAATCGTCGATTCATTCTGTGGTGTGATGACGAAGCCAAATGGTACCTGGCCCCCTTCGCTGAGTATCGGCGAGAGATTGAAAATGCTGTCGTCGCATTAAGATTAGGCGCATCGACATTTGCCGTTTGCGCAATGCACTTCTCATCGAGATCGATGCCGATGAATTGTCGCCCAAGTCGAAGTGCGGCCCTCCGGTTGTTCCACCCTGTTCCGGCTTCACCGTCTCACTTGAAGCCATTTGCCGGCCCCTCACCGCGACAACTCATATATGTTGCGATGCACAATAAATCAAGGATCGCAGCCGTCGCGGCGTTCGCGCGCGGGCCGAACGCCGGCCTGATCGTGCTGGGAGGGACGTTGGCGAACGTTCATCGCGATCTGATCATCACGCTGGCGGCCCGGCACCGCCCGCCTGCGGTTTACCACGGCCGCTACTTGGTCGCCGGCGGCGGCCGGTTCTCCTATGGGCCTGATCTGGTCGTCCAATACCGGCTCGCGGGCCGGCGACCGTCCTCGCGCGGCGACGCGGAGATCGAACAAGTCAAACGCGTATGTCTCCTTTGGTGAATGGCTCATCGTGAAGCAACCACTTCAGCTCAACCCGAACCGTCGAATGAACCATGTCTTCATGAAATGGGTCAGGACAACATAGCTCAGGAGAATTAGGCAGAGGCAGATCCAATACGCCGGAGGTAGCGGGACGAAGCCCAGGAAGCCGCCAAGCCAGGAGAACGGCAGGGCTATCCCGATTGCGGCAATGATGATGGTCGTCGTGATGAGGGCCGTGCTAGCCCGGCTTTCCAGAAACGGAATCTTGGCCGTGCGAATGATATGGATGATAAGCGTCTGGGTGAGCAGAGATTCGACGAACCAGCCGGTCTGGAACAGTGCAGGGTTGTTCCAGGCGTTGAAGACATAAAGCATCGTGAAATACGTGACGTAATCGAAGATCGAGCTGATCGGGCCGATGAACAGCACAAACTTAGTGATGTTGCCGATGTCCCATCGCCGCGGCACCGCCAGGTATTCGGCGTCGACGTTGTCGGTCGGGATGGTGGTCTGAGAGAAGTCGTACAGCAGGTTGTTGGTGAGCACCTGGATCGCCGTCATCGGCAGGAACGGCAGGAAGACGCTGGCGCCGAGCACGCTGAACATGTTGCCGAAATTGGAGCTCGCGCCCATCTTTATATATTTGGTTATGTTGCCGAAGACTTTTCGGCCCTCGATGACGCCATCACCGAGCACCGCCAGGCTCTTCTCGAGCAATATGATGTCCGCGGAGTCCTTGGCGATGTCGACGGCGCTATCCACCGAAATGCCGACGTCCGCGGCCTTCAGTGCCGGTCCGTCGTTGATGCCATCGCCCAGAAATCCGACGACGTGCCCCTTCCGGTGCAGCGCATCGAGGATTGCTGCCTTCTGTGACGGCGAGACTTTGGCGAACACCGCCGCCGTCTCGGCCAGGCTTGCCAACTCGTCCGGCGACAACGTCGCCATCTCGCTGCCCAGAACGATGCGGTCCACGGTCAGGCCGACTTCGTGGCAGATCTTACGAGTAACGATGTCGTTGTCCCCGGTCAGGATCTTCACCTGTACGCCGCTCGCCTTCAGCGTGGCAATCGCGGCGGCGGCCGTCTCCTTCGGCGGGTCGAGAAACGCGATGTAGCCGAGCAAGGTGAGGTCGGCCTCGTCCGCGACGGAATACGTCGCCTGCGTCGGCGGCATCTCTTTGAAAGCGACCGCGACGACCCGAAACCCGTCGGCGTTGAGCTTCGCCGTCGTCTCCATCGCCGAGGCGAAGTGGCTCTCATCGAGGGGGCCGGTCTTGCCGTTAATCGCATAGTGTTTGCAAGCTGCGAAGACCTCTTCGACGGCGCCCTTGCAGATGAGGATATGAACCCCGTCATCGCGCCCGAGCACGACGGACATCCGCCGCCGTTCGAAGTCAAAGGGCATCTCGTCGATCTTCTGGAACCGCTCCTGGACCTTGAGGCCGCCCTCGAGTTCGACGTGCTTGAGGACTGCGACATCGAGCAAGTTCTTGAGGCCGGACTGGTGGAAACTGTTCAGATAGGCGTATTCGAGGACGCGGTCCGAGTCGCCGCCACTGATATCGAGGTGGCGCTTGAGGATGATACGATCCTGCGTGAGTGTGCCGGTCTTGTCCGTGCACAACACGTTCATGGCACCGAAATTCTGGATTGAATTGAGGCGTTTGACGATGACCTTCCTGCGCGACATCGCCATCGCGCCCTTGGCCAGATTGACCGTCACGATCATGGGCAGCATCTCTGGCGTGAGGCCCACCGCCACAGCGACCGCGAACAGCAGTGCCTCAAGCCAATTGCCCTTGGTCAGGCCGTTGATCACGAACACGAGAGGGGCCATCACCAGGATGAAACCGAGCATCACCCAGGTAAACCGGGTGATGCCCTTGTCGAAGCTCGTGAGCACACGCTGCTTGGCGATTGCGCTCGCCACCAGGCCGAAGGCGGTGCGCGGGCCGGTGAGCACGACGACACCGCAGCCGATGCCGCTGACCACAGCACTGCCCATGAAGCAGATGTTGGGCAGATCAAACGGCGTCTCTGCGGTGCCGACGTGGCCGGCAGCGACCTTCTCGAGCGGCATCGCCTCGCCGGTGAGCGTCGACTGGTTGATGAAGAGGTCCTTCGCCGAGATCAGCCTGAGGTCGGCGGGGATCATGTCGCCCGCCGACAGCAGCACGATGTCGCCGGGGACGAGCTGCTCGATCGGCACGTCGACATGGTCATGCGCCTCGACGCCTACCTGCCGACGCACGGTCGCGGTTATCGACACCATCCGTTGCAGCTTGTCGGCAGCATTGTTGGAACGATGTTCCTGGATGAAGCTCAGCGAGATGCTCAGAACCACCATGACGGCAATCACGATGGCGGCCCGCTGATCGCCCAGGAAGTAGGACGCAGTCGCAAGCGAGAGCAGGAGCAGGTTCAATGGGTTGATCGAGCGGCCGACGAGTTCGCCGAGGATCGTGTGGCGCGCCTGGTGAGCGACTTGATTGCGTCCCACCGAACGCAGCCGCTCCTCGACCTGGTCGGGCGTGAGGCCGCCCGCGGTGCTGGAAAGTCGTTGCAATGTATCGTCGGGCGAAAGGCGAGCAACTTCACCCAAGGCTTTTCCGCTCGCGGCCGACCCTTCGGGTACGTTCGGCGGCCGGTGCCGCCCACCAGCAAAGATGGAGGTGAGGGCTATCGAACCGGACTTATTCACGCGAACGTCTCCTTGTGCCGATGGATCTGGTCGGCTCAATGGAAACGGGTGACCAGCACGTGCATATCCACAAATTTCCGACTTCTCGCACCGTCGAACCCAACTTTTTCATCGTCGCGACCACGCCGGAATGTTAAGCGGCCCGACGGCCAGCGGCCGGAATCACCCCCTATGAAGACCGCCTTGGAACATCCACTCGCCAGCGGCTCGGAGAAGGAGGCGGAGCCGAAGCTAAATCAAGAGCCGCCACCCGGTCGGTCCTGGAATTCGCCGTGCGGTCTTTGGCACCGCAAGACCACGGTCATCGCGGCGCTTTCTATCGTGGCCATCCTTTTGCATCTAGTGCTCCGGTTCGGCTTCCACATCACTCCGGGCACTTACCAGATTCCCTTGCTGGCCACGCTCGCTCTCGGCGGCCTGCCGCTTCTCTATGACCTGCTTTGGAAGCTGCTGAAGCGGGAATTTGGTTCCGATCTGCTGGGCGGTATTTCCATCATTACTTCCATCATGCTGGGCGAATACCTGGCTGGCTCGATTATCGTTTTAATGCTCTCGGGAGGTGAGGCGTTGGAGAGTTACGCCTTGCGCAGCGCCTCTTCGGTGCTGGCCGCCTTGGCCAAACGGATGCCTTCGATCGCCCACCGGAAACAGGAATCTGAAATCGTGGATGTGGCGCTACATGAGGCTGCCGTAGGCGACACGCTCGTGATTTATCCGCATGACATCTGCCCGGTAGACGGCGTGGTGATTGAGGGACATGGCGTGATGGATGAATCCTACCTGACGGGCGAGCCGTTCCAGATTACCAAGACCTCCGGCTCGACGGTCATCTCGGGCGCGATCAACGGAGAATCGGCACTGACTATCCGCACGACCAAGCGCGCCGCCGATTCGCGCTACGCAAAGATCATGGAAGTTATGCGCGAGTCCGAAGCCAAGCGACCGCAGTTGCGGCGTCTGGGGGATCGTTTAGGCGCCATTTATACTCCGGTGGCACTGACGGTCGCCCTCCTCGCCTGGGCGATCAGTGGAGAAGCCATTCGCTTCCTCGCGGTGCTGGTCATCGCCACACCTTGCCCGCTGCTCATCGCAATACCGATCGCCATCATTGGTTCGATTTCCCTTTGCGCCCGTCGGGCGATCATCGTCAAGAGCCCCGTCGTGCTCGAGCAGATTGCCGAGTGTCGAACCGCGATTTTCGACAAGACCGGCACGCTGACTTATGGCGAACCAAAGCTGACCGAACAACTCATCGCCCCAGGCTTCGCGCAGAAGGAGGTGTTAACCCTGGTGGCGAGTCTGGAGCGCTACTCGAAGCATCCATTGGCGCGAGCCATTCTCGCCGCGGCGAAGGAGGCCGGGGTTCAGCTTCCGGAGGCCACCGAAGTTGGCGAGCAGCCGGGCCAGGGACTGCGTGGAGCAGTTTCCAATCATCAGTTGCAGATCACCAGCCGTAACAAACTGATCGCACAAAAAATTGCTGGCGCCGAGCAGCTTCCTCCGGTCGCCGGTGGGCTGGAGTGCGTGGTGGCGATTGACCAGCGCTACGCGGCGGCGTTGCGGTTTCGGGATGCGCCGCGCGCGGAGAGCCGGTCCTTCGTGAGGCACTTGGCACCGAAGCATCACTTCACGCGCGTGATGATCGTGTCGGGAGATCGCGAATCGGAGGTGCGCTACCTCGCCGAGCAGGTGGGCATCACCGAAATCTATGCCCAGAAGAGTCCGGAAGAAAAGCTTGCCATCGTCCGCCAGGAAACAGCCGCCGCCAAAACGCTTTACGTGGGGGATGGCATCAATGACGCACCGGCCATGATGGCCGCCACGGTCGGCATGGCGATCGGACAGAACAGCGACGTGACCGCGGAAGCGGCTGGCGTCGTAGTCATGGATAACTCCCTCAAGAAGGTAGACGAGTTCATGCACATCAGCCGCCGGATGCGAATCATCGCGCTCCAGAGCGCGGTGGGTGGGATGGGGCTGAGCGTTATCGGCATGATCTTCGCAGCCACCGGCCAGTTAAGTCCGGTAATCGGCGCCATCACCCAGGAAGTCATTGACGTTCTGGCCGTGCTCAACGCCTTGCGGGCCGCCTTTCCTCCCAAAGTGATTCATGATCTCTGACGGCATCTTGAAAACGACCGCAAAACCATGGCCGTGGCGGGCTGCGAGCCATTTCACCTCTGCCAATTTGGCTCGCATCACCGGCTGGCCACCCCGCTTGCGCCCTGGGAACGGCTCAAAATTGGCGGCGGTACTCCACCCATCCTTACCCGGCACGGTTGCGCGAAACGTTTGCTCACAACTCGAAAACTTGATTCGGCGCCGGCATTTCGACGCGAGTGTCGGCAAGATGTGCCGCAAACTGCTTCATGATGTCTTCTTCGCCGTGAACAAGGAACGTACGTTTTGCGCTGGTCTGCTTTTGCCAAGCCAGCAACTCCGCCTGGTCGGCATGGGCGGAGAAACCATTAATGGTGTAGATGCGAGCCCGAACCGGAATATCCTCGCCGAGAATGTTCACCTGCTTGGCGCCGTCGATAATGCGGCGCGCAAGAGTCCCAATGGCTGCGTAGCCGACGAACACGATGCTCGAATCCTCGCGACCGAGATTGTGCTGGAGGTGGTGGCGCACGCGGCCGCCCGTGCACATGCCCGAGCCGGCCATGATGATGGCCCCGCCCTTGATGCTGTTTATCGCAGCGGATTCGGCGGTCTCCCGCGTGAAATGCAATCCTGGTAAAGCAAGCGGGTCGTGTCCCTCTTGAAACAACTTCGCGGTCGCCGGCTCAAAGCACTCCGGATGGCGTCGGAAGATCTCCGTGGCTGAAATCGCCATCGGCGAATCCAGGTACACCTGCGTCGATTTCGCGAGCCGACCCTGAGTGACGCCCTCACTCAAGAAATAGAGCAGTTCCTGTGCGCGCTCGAGGGCGAAGGTGGGGATGATGACGTTTCCACCGCGTTTGAAAGTTTCGGTTACTGCCTCATAAAACTCATCGATGGATGGGCCCAATTGCTTGTGCAATCGGTCCCCGTATGTGGTTTCCATCACGACGTTTTCGGCGTGTGGCGGTTGCGCGGGGCCGCGCAGCAGCAGGCGACCGGCGTTGCCCAGGTCGCCCGAAAACAGCACACTGGTCGCATGGCTCTGTTCCTCGAGCTCCAGGAAAATGCTGGCCGAGCCCAGGATGTGGCCAGCGTCGATGAAGGTAGCGTGTACGCCGGCGGCGACCTCAAAGACCTGCGCGTAGATCGCGGTCCGTCCGAAATAATCGAGGCAGTGCAGTGCGTCGAGGGTCGAATAGAGCGGCCCCTTTGTGTCGTGGCTCGCACTGTCGTGCCCGACCCTGCGTGCACGGTAGCGCGCGTCTTCCTCCTGCATGTGGGCCGCATCCAGCATGACCAGTCGCGCCAACTCACGCGAGGCCGACGTTGTAATGATCTCGCCCCGAAACCCTCTCTTGGCCAGCAGCGGCAGACGCCCACAATGATCCAGGTGCGCATGGGTCAGCAATACGTAGTTGATACCGGCGGCATCAAAGCCGAAAGGTCCGGCATTTTCCTCGTCCAACTCGCGGCTACCTTGATGTAGCCCGCAGTCGATCAAGATCCGCTTCCCAGCACATTCGACCAAATGACAGGAGCCGGTGACACTGCGATCGGCACCATGGAAGGATAATTTCAAGTCACTCTCCTGTGCATTCGCTGATCCTGAAGGAAGCTGCACTGGCACCGCGGCAGTATTGCAATTCTCACGTTGCGGCGTGCAAAGGTTCACCGCCCGCATCGTGCCAGTGCAGGATACCATTCCAGATTTCCTGCGCCGTCTCGGCAAACCAGAACAGATCCCGATCCTCGGGATCGATGACACCTTCATCGACGAGGAAATCGATGTCGATCGCCCGACGCCAATAGGCTTCACCCACCAGCACGACGGGGATTGGCTTGATTTTGCGGGTCTGCACCAGAGTTAGAACCTCAAACAGTTCGTCGAACGTGCCATAGCCACCCGGAAACGCGACCAGCGCCTTGGCCCGCAGGAGGAAATGCAGCTTGCGCAGGGCGAAATAGTGAAAGCTGAAACAGAGTTCCGGCGTGACGTAGGGGTTCGGATACTGCTCATGAGGCAGGCTGATGTTCAGTCCGGCGGACTTGGCTCCGACGTCGAATGCCCCGCGGTTGGCAGCCTCCATCATTCCCGGCCCGCCGCCGGTCATGATGACGGTATGGTGTTGGCGAGCGCCATGATTTGCACTGCCCACGAGACGACCGAATTCGCGAGCCACCTCGTAATAATAACTCTTGGCATGGATTCGCTCAGCAATCGCCAGCCGACGCCCCAGCTCCATGTTGCTTGGGTCGGCTGCAAGTGATGCGCGCAGCGCCTCCACCTTGCGACGCGCGGCACCCGGCTCGCAAATCCGAGTGCTGCCAAAAACCACGATCGTTTGATGAATCTCGTGCTCTTCAAGCAGCAGCTCGGGCTTGAGATAGTCGATCTGGAGGCGCACACCGCGCACGCCATCACGTGCGAGAAAGTCAATGTCACTATCAGCACGACGGTAGCTAGGGCTATTCAGGATCGCCTGCACAAGCCGCAAGGCCGCGGGATCTTCCTCAGTTGCCTTCGGCTGTTGCCAAGGCAGGGCTTCACGCCGCTTGTGGGGGTGGGCGGGCGTTGGAATTTGGTGCTTCTTGTTCATCGCTTTTCGGATCATTGCGATTTGGAACGGCTGTCCCTACCGGAAATCAATTCCTGGGACAGGTGTGCGTACGAGCATTGGCCATGACGAGCCTTATTTTGTATCCCTTCCGTCGACCCCCATCGTCAGACAACCGTGCCGAACAATTTTCCGATACCGGCGGTGATAGCCATCGCCAACGCGCCCCAGAAGGTCACTCGGGCGGTGCCGCGCAGAACGTTTGCACCGCCTGCTCTTGCCCCGATCGCACCCAGAAGAGCGAGAAAGCCCAAAGACGCAGCGGACACGATGGGAACAAGCGCACCGGCAGGCGATACGACTACCATCAGCAAGGGCATGGCCGCACCCACGGAAAACATTACTGCCGATGTCAGTGCGGCTTGCACGGGGCGCGCGGTGGTGATTTCTGAAATCCCTAGCTCATCGCGCGCGTGCGCGGTCAAAGCATCTTTCGCCATCAGCTGCTGGGCAACCTGCCGCGCAAGCGGCTGATCGACGCCGCGTTTGACATAGAGTCCCGCAAGCTCATCGAGCTCAAACTCAGCATTCTCACTTAGCTCTTTGCGTTCACGCGCGAGATCGGCCTGTTCGGTGTCGGACTGCGAGCTGACGGATACATACTCGCCGGCGGCCATCGACATGGCGCCAGCCACCAGTGCCGCGACACCCGCAATCAAGACTTCGTTATGCGTCGCGGCCGCTGCGGCAACGCCGACGATCAAGCTTGCGGTCGAGATGATGCCATCGTTGGCCCCGAGCACTGCTGCCCTCAACCACCCGATGCGGCCCACGAGGTGGTGCTCCGCGTGCAGGCGAAGACGGCTCATGTCTTCTCTTTCTCTTGATCACGCCTTCGAGCTTCGTGGCTTCGGATACATCGACGCAAGCCGAGCGTCCCGTTCCAGCTCCCGCGATTGACGAAACGACGCCGCCACCCTAACGCGTGGCCGCGATTTGACGCTTCTTCAAGCTGCGGCGTTCGACGTTCCGCTTGTCAGAATCAAAGCCGACCCATGAGAAGCAGTACAACGAGGATAATCAGAATTATGCCGATGACACCGATGCCGCCGTGACCGAAGCCGTAGCCGTAGCCGCCGAAGCGGCCACTGAAGCCACCAAGCAAGAAGATGATGAGGATGATGACGAGTATGAGTCCAAGCGACATGATCTATCTCCCGTCGAGCCGGACGCGGGGGGTACCCGCGTCCAGTCTTTGTCATGCTAGGCGCGAGAGCTGCGCGGTGTCTATATAGAATTGACCACTTTTCCGTTGCGTCTGATGGCCATCCTTGAAACCGTTGATATCCCAACGCTCAGGGCGGGCAACGCGCCACCTGAATTATCATTCAGAGCAGAACTTCTGTTCAAAATTGCTCACACTGCAGTCGGCCCGGGACGAGGGTGTTTGCGCCGCCGATCTCGCTAATCGGCCTGATCGTCCCCACATACTTTTTATCACGCCGGGTATAAACCCACGGCGTTCGGCGGGGCGAGAGACCGATCGTGCCCCCGCGTTGCCACAGAAAGGGCCTGTCAAATGTTCTCCGCAGAGCAATACCGAGCAAAGGCAGCCGCGTTCCGGACGCTGCTTACGAGCATACCGTGTTCACTGAACGAAACGAGTGAATTCCGCAACTTGGAGCAGACGTACACGACGCTCGGCGAGAACGAAGAATGGATGGCAATCAATATCGGCAACACGATCCGGCGGAGAAAAAATCGCGACGACCGTACCCGCCTTGATCGGGAGGAAGAGCAAGTTTTGAAGTGCGTGGCGCCGGCCGCCATCATGCAGCAACAGTACTGTCCCTAGAAGGGCCGGTTTTTCTATGACGGACGGTTAGCGACATTGCCGGATGTGGTGGATCACTACGACACCCAATTCCAGGCGCTGGTAGCTGCGGTCTGAACTTCGTCTCGATTTGAGTGAGCAATATTATACAGACACCGGCCAACCCGCGCGCCTAGCCTGACAAACGCTGGGCGCGTTTCCGCGGCCGTACCCGCTACCCTCGCGCCCGACTCAAGGTCGCTGGCTGATAGCACCAGCCGGGGCCTTTCTCGACTCCATCGAGGGGAACGCCATGTCGCTTCTCAAGATATCATCATTCTTCACGACGATGAGAGGCCGTTGCCCCGGGACGGCATAGAACCACGGAGGCGATGATGGTAGCGCACACGCTCGTCGAAGAAAAATCGGCTTTGCCCAACAATCAGCCGTTCGTGCACGTTGAAGATGGCCGGGCGCTCGCCCAGGCCATAGTGGATACGATTTGCGAGCCCCTGCTTGTGCTCGACCAGGATCTTCGCGTCGTTGCCGCCAGCCGCTCTTTCTACCTGACTTTCAAGATGGTTCCGCGGGATGTCCAAGGTCATCCGGTTTACACCTTGGGCGACGGCCAGTGGAACATCCCCGAGCTCAAGGTACTGCTGGAGAAAATCCTGCCGCAGCACTCCGTGATGGAGGACTATGAAGTCCAACAAGATTTTTCCGGGCTCGGACGACGCGCAATGCTCTTGAATGCCCGGCAGGTGTTTTATGAGGAAGAAGATGATGCGCGCACGTTGATTCTCCTGGGTATCGAAGATGTCACCGAGCGGCGCGCCGCCGAGTGCCAGCTCGGAGAACTGCTGCAACAGAAGGAAACGCTACTGCAGGAAATGCAGCATCGTGTTGCCAACAGCCTGCAGATCATTGCGAGCATCCTTCTCCTCAAGGCGCGGACGGTGCAGTCGGAAGAAATTCGGCAGCATCTTGAGGATGCCCATCAGCGGGTCATGTCGGTTGCGGCCGTGCAACAGCAGCTCCAGGCCTCGACGCATGGCGAGCCGATCGAGCTCGGCCCTTATCTTTCTCGGCTGTGCGACACCCTTGCGGCCTCGATGATCGGCGACAGCCGCCCGATCTCGCTGAAGGTACATGTCCATGGGGGTACCGCCTCATCTAGCGAGGCGGTAAGCATCGGTCTCATTGTCACGGAACTCGTGATGAACGTGCTCAAGCATGCCTTTCTCGTTGACAAGGGCGACGGCCAGATAATCGTCGCTTATGACGTGGCTGAAACGAACTGGAGACTTACGGTTGCCGACAACGGGATTGGCAAGCCGGACGGCAGTCCGGATAAGACAGTGCCCGGGCTGGGCACGAGCATCGTAGAGGCGCTCGCCAAGCAGCTTGACAGCCGTGTGGAGATCTCAAGGAACCCATTCGGCACGATGGTGTCGGTCACTCACGGTACGGTCGCATCGCGGTTGCCCGTCGCTGCCTGAAAGGCTCTGCAAGGCGCTGGCGGTCGCAGATGAACGCAGGCCCCACTGCGGCCGCAGGGGCTTTATCTTGCGAAGTTTTCATTGAGCAGTTATACGAGGGCCGGATGTGGGGACATGCGGTTGCACTATTGCTCACATCCGCGCCAGTCTCGAGGCCGGCAAGGGCGCTTGCACTCTTGGACCGAATGAACCTTTCGGACGAGCGCGCGTTGTAAGCCTGCAGTGCTTCAAAGCAACGTCTGGATTTCATCATGTCAAGCCGCATGCCGCCGATCCCGCCAGCTAATCGCAGCAAGAAGGGGCGGGGAAGCGATCCCGAAATGCTGAAAGAGAAGTCGGTGAAGCATGAACATCATGCCAACGCCGCGGAAGAAGGCGAAACTGCCAACATCAAGCAGAACACGACGAACAAGGGGTTTTTCCGGGGCCGCCGGCTCGGTTGATTGAGAGCCGGTCCCGACCGCTGTTCCCGTGAACAGATTCCTCAAAGCGTGTACGAAGCCGCTATCGTCAAGCCGGGCTCCGTTGGTGGGAACGGAGGCGGATTACTCTGTATTCGATAGCCACGATCGGTTCCACAAACCTCCGCTTCAGGGAAACCGGCTATAGGCCGGCACTGAGACGGGAGGGCTGTTCGGTGTAGATCTTCATTTGCGCAGTGGAATCTGCTATAAATCCTCCGCCTCGCCCTGCTTCGTCGGGGAAAGGGCAGCCCGTGTGAAAAAGAAAAAGGGAAGCCTTTGTGAGGAAGAGAGTTAAAGCCTCGTTTGATCCCAAAATGTTTCTCGCCAGCGTGGGCGAGGGAAAAACGATATCAAAATATCGGAAGGATCAAATTGTCTTTTCGCAAGGACAGGTCGCGGACGCCGTTTTTTACATCCAGCAAGGCAAGATCAGGCTCACCGTCGTTTCCGAGCAAGGCAAGGAAGTCAGTCATCGCAATCCTGGGACTTGGCCACTTTTTTGGCGAAGGATGTCTGAATGGCCATCCGCTGCGCATCGCAACCACCAGGGCCATCGATGAATGCGTGATTACTCGCATAGAGAAGGCGACCATGATGGCCACCATTCATAATGAGCCGGACCTTTCCGAACTGTTCATGTCGTATCTGTTGACTCGGAACAGTCGAATTGAAGAGGACTTGATCGACCAATTATTTAATTCGAGCGAAAAACGTCTGGCGCGGCTGCTCCTTCTGCTTGCAAATTTTGGCAAAGAAGGCAGGCCGGAGCCGATCGTAGGAAAATTCAGCCAGGAAACGCTGGCGGAGATGATCGGCACGACCCGATCGCGCGTGAGCTTTTTCATGAACAAATTCCGCAAATTGGGTTTTATCGAGTACAACGGAAAAATCGAGGTTCATTACTCCTTGTTGAACGTGATCTTGTTCGACAAGCCCGAGATTAAAACGAGGGATGCGTGCACTCCTGCCTAGGAAACAAGAACCCAGCGTGGGGGAACGCTGGGTTCTTGGCTTGCGGCCGAGGGATAGCGCCGGAATCGCGCATTTAGCCTCGGTGAAGACGCTTAATTGACGCCCCGCTCGCGGCTCACGCGCATCAACTCGTTCGGCGAAACGCCGCGTCTGCTCAGCATTGAGGCTTGCACGCGGCGGCTGGGCGGCAATATTTTCACTCGACAGATGTATGCATTGCGTCCGTCAGACGCGACGAAAATTAATGATCACTATTATACAGAGTGGTTCATAGCCGTGAAGGTGATCAACCACTTCGGCGCGAGCTGACGACAGCAACCTATTGGGAATCCTACTTCCCCCGCCGGTGGGTTGCAGTCGCATTGGAGACTATGCGAGTCCGGATTTGATAACAGTCGCTCGAATTTTGGCCTTTGGAATTTTAATGCTGGCATCGTCTTCCATGCCAACGCTCTCGGCTGCTGCTGCCGAGTGTACCCTTTCTGGCGAGTACGCCGAACTCCCAGGCGTCAAATTGTGGTTCACGGACACCGGCGGCACGGGCGTGCCGATTGTGCTGCTCCACGCGAACACCGGCACCAGCGCCATTTGGGAGAACCAGGCCGCGAGCTTCTCGCGTGCGGGATACCGCGTCATCGCGTTTGACCGTAGAGGCTGGGGCAAAAGCCTGGCCAGCCCATCGACCGGAGCGCAGCCAGGGACTATCGCGGGCGATCTCGATGCACTCGCGGATCATCTCACGCTCGGCAAGTTCCACTTGCTTGGCGTCGCGGGAGGCGGGTTTGCTGCCTTGGATTACGCTGCTTGGCGTCCGGAGCGGCTTCGCAGCCTCGTGATCGGGGCCAGCACCGGACAAGTATCGGACAAGGAGATCGCCGATTTCATTGCACGTATTGAAATTCCCGATATCAGGAAACAGCCCGCCGTCTACCGGGAAGTCGGGCCATCCTATCGCGGTGCTAATCCGGAGGGCACCAGGCGCTGGAGCGAGATTGATGAGCATTCACGCCAGCCCGGAACTCCCGTTCAGCCACTCCGCACACCAAACAC
The DNA here is from genome assembly GCA_963817135.1 of uncultured Alphaproteobacteria bacterium. GTDB lineage: Bacteria > Pseudomonadota > Alphaproteobacteria > Rhizobiales > Xanthobacteraceae > VAZQ01. Next base: position 315,296 of record CAWFNG010000001.1, read on the forward strand.
TTTCGCGAAGCTCGCCACCATCTCCACGCCCGCTCTCATCATCGCCGCAGATGCGGATCTGCTCGCGCCTCCAGCACTTATGCGCATCTGGGCCGCTCATGTGAAAAATCACGAATGGGCGATTGTTCCTGATGCCGGACACGCCGTTGCTTGGGAGCAGCCAGACATATTCAACGACAAGGTTCTTGCGTTCGTTAAACGACATTGAGAGGGCAGCTGGCCCTCTCGCTTGGCGCAATTAGATTTGATCCGATGGCTATGATCGGCGTGATTGCAGTTGCAGTTGGGGGAATCGTTGTTTTGGGATCGAACGCGAGTACATCGAAGCAGGCTGCGGTCGCGATCAAAGCCGCGGAAGCATTCAGGGCCGAACTGATCGGCAAGATCATTCTCCGGACGGTAGGAGAAGCCGACACTTGATGGTGAACCCCTCATCGCATAGCGAGGGTCAGGAAATCGCACCAGAAACCAACGGCATAGCAGACTCTGAACCATTCTGCCTGCCCACCCGACTAATGAAGGGTACCGGGGAGGCATATCATGCGTGTACGAAGGCGGTATTGGCTCGACTACGATCCCGTTGCACTCGCGGTGCTGGTGATCGGAATCGGCATGATTGAACTGCTCGCATTGAGCATCTGACCGTCAATGGTCGCGGCACTGCGGACTCGAACGTCCGGGCGCGCGCGCATTCCAGCGCAACGAGGCAATCATGCGCACGATAGTCGCCATGCTGGCTCTGCTATCCTTGTCTGCCATTGAGGCGCAAGCGGCACCGTGGTGCGCGAATTACAGCACCGGCTTCAATGACTGTCACAGCTTCTATTCATTCGAGCAGTGCATGGCCTCGATTTCAGGTGTCGGCGGAGTTTGCACACGCAATCCTGGCGAGTCCTATAGGAGCGGCAGAGAAGCACGTAGGCGGTACCGATACTGACGACTGATTGGAGAGCGCCGCGCTTCATGATGGGACTTGTGCTCGCCTGCATAACCATGTTGTGCATCTCGGTTACGTCCTAAATCGGCCTCGTTCCAGCAGAGATTCTTAAAGTTTCGATAATAATTGTGGCGCACTATCAAGGCGTCGAATTCAGCGCCAGTGGTCAGCATGTTGTACAGTCTTGCAGAGGCCGCAAAGAAAACGGCTCTCGGTGAGTTTACTATTCTCAGGGCAATTGAGGACGGCCGAATTAGTGGTACGAAAGATCTATTCGGTGAATGGCACGTTGACGAGAAAGACTTGCGCAATTTCGAGCTTGCAAATGCAGAATTTGCACACGGGGCCGTCGAAGATCGCGCTCCGATAAACCAGATTGCGGCGATTATCGGGAACGTCGGACGCAATTCTGATGCTTCCTCTGATTCCGTTAGCGGAACGGATCTACCCCAGACGTCGCAAGAGCTGGTACCCGGGTGTATCGGCGCATCCGGACTCTCACTCACGTCGTCGGCAAAACACGCTGTCAGAAATGTCTCTCTGGAGTTGCAGGAGAGCCGGAGGATATCTGTACGGCTGGCTCAGTCTGAGACCGGTACTCGTTCAAGATCGACATGGGATGACGAGATCAGGTTGGGTGACCGAGAAAAAATTCTTGACCCGGTGTCGCATGGTTCCCGTTGGCAGATCCGGAGCTTCCCAATTAAGGGCGTCTTGCTACTTGCGCTCGGATGGATCGCAGGTTCGGCCTCATACCATCTTTTTTATCAATCGATGAGCACCCGAAAGGTGGTCGAGGTTTCGTTCTCCGACAAACAAGCGGTGTCGCTTACTGATCTCATGCGACGATCAGGCGCAGAAACCAGCGGCAGAGCCGCTGGAAAGACCAGCTCGAATGAATTTGGTCATCACCCACGTCGGCAATTGAGGTCGCAAGCGATCGCTCAGCAGCGCAGCGCGTTGAAACCATTACCTGACCAAGATCCGGCAACAACACAGTCGACCGTCAACAAACAACAGCAGGACAGGGTACCGACGACACCTGTACCGTTCCCAGAGACTCGGCCCACCACCATCAGCGGATGGACCATACGCAGCGTGGTTGATGGCACGGCCGTGCTGGACGGACCCTATGGCACCTGGAAAGTCGTCCAAGGCGACCTGGTGCCAGGACTGGGAACGGTGGACTCAATTGTGTTGTGGGGTAACCGGTGGATTGTGGCCACTAGCCGCGGATTGGTAACAACGCCATAAGCGTCACAGCTGTGATGAAGGTTGAACTGTTTCCGGCGTGCACTTGACTTTTCGCGGTCGATTATTATATGAGGCCGCCATTACGCGCTTAGTCGCTCTGAGGAAGAGATGCTTTCGCTAAGACCATATACCGCGCTCTCAACCGTCGCCGCACGGCCGTTTAATCGGCCGAGCGTTTGGCGGCGTTCGTGCGTGGGCATGCCTAAGCATCAGATAACAGGCGAACAAGGGCGAAGCTTAGCCCTGGCGTAACCGGCGGAGACCCAAGTCCTCCGCCAACAGGCAGGAGGACCAAGTGGTCCGCGATAGCAAGACCCCTGACGAACTGATCGAGAGAGCGTGCGGCATCGTCGTGTCGCCGAAGCAGCTTCGCGCGCAGCGGCGCTCGTTCGTCTACGGCAACACCGCCATCGAGAATCCCGACATCACGCGCGACATCGTTGCGCGCGCGGATGCCGACTTCGAGCGGATCTTCGGCTCGGAATGATTGAAACGTACAGGCCGGCGCTCCCTTTGCATAAGAGCGCCTCTCGACCCGTAGGACCGACCGACGGCCCTGGTTTCGGCGAGAAAACGTCAACGCTGGCATAGCTCAGTCGATAGAGCGCCGCTCTCGTAAAGCGGAGGCCGGAGGTTTGATCCCTCCTGCCAGCACCATATTAGAGAGCTCCACGCGCCGGTAGCCCAATTGGCAGGAGGCATCTCGCTCAGAATGAGAGCAGTGCGAGTTCGAATCTCGCCTGGCGCACCACTCTTTGAAATCGTGCAAGCGAGTCCGAGAAGCGAGGGCCGCAGCCGATAACCGCGTGGTAGGAGGAGGGAGTAACCTCCCGCTTGCACCAATTAAGGACGCGAAGCCTTAAACCCGAATGGAGAGGGAGCGGACTTTTAACCCGTAGGCATGTGGATCGTAACCACTCGCGTCCCCCACGGACCAGTTACCGTAGCGGCCGAACGGGGCGGATTCTTAATCCGCTGGCGATGCCCATCGCAGGTTCGAATCCTGCCTGGTCCTCCAAGTTCCAATATGTGCCTGTACCCCAATGGCAGAGGGAACGCGTTGAGGGCGCGTCCAGTGCTCGTTCGAGTTCGAGCCAGGCACACCAGATTTCGTCGAGCGCGGCCATCGCTCTCGAGGAGGGACGGCCCTGCCCTGCGACCGCTTTGCGCTGTTATGCATCGGGTGAGGCAGCTCGACTGTCTATCGAGCGAGACGGGTTCGAGTCCCGTACAGCGCGCCATTTCCGGAGTGTAGCGCAGCCTGGAAGCGCTCTTCGTTCGGAACGAAGAGGTCGCTGGTTCAAATCCAGCCACTCCGACCATTTTCCTCCGCGCGATGAGAAGAATATCGCGCGCATTATCTGCGCGGCGTCAGCACTGGGGTGCAGCTCGGTCTTATAAACCGGGGCAGCGGACTGCTGTAGACGGCCGGGATCGAAACCCGGGGCGCCGACCATCAAACAAACAGGAGGTCGACATGCAGGCGCATCCTGCTCTCGTGCTGAATGCCGACTTCCGGCCGCTCAGCTACTTCCCGCTCTCGCTGCTGTCATGGCAGGACGCGATCACGGCGGTGTTCAAGGATCACGTCTCCGTGGTGGCCGAGTACGACAAGTGGGTTTCCAGCCCATCGACGAAGATGCGGCTCCCCTCCGTCGTCGCGCTTCGGGATTACATCCCGATGCCGAAGCGGGTCGCATTCACGCGGTTCAACGTGTTCCTCCGCGATCGCTTCCGTTGCCAATACTGCGGCAATTACTTCCACGCCAAGTATCTCACGTTCGAGCACGTGATCCCACGGTCGAAGGGAGGAACCACGTCGTGGACGAACATCGTTGCGGCTTGCGATCCGTGCAACGTCAAGAAAGACAACAAGCTCGACATGAAGCCCATCCGGGCACCATTCATGCCGACGCCGGGCGAGCTGCTCGCGGCGAAGAAGTGCTTCCCGCCGAACTATCTGCACGAGTTCGTGGCTCGACTTCCTCTACTGGGATGCCGAGCTGGAGACTTGATCCTCCCGTAGCTCAGAGGAAGAGCTCCGCGCTTCGAACGCGGGTACTGCGCAGGTTCGACTCCTGTCGGGAGGTCCATAAAGGGGTAATCGGTCCGGCGACCGAGCCCGTTTTGAAAACGGTGCGCGCCTTTGAAGGCGTGGGGATCGACACCTCACCCGCTCCGCCAATACGGAAGGTCAACCGATCGGGCGATCGGCATCGCTTGGAAAGCGATCGGGTGGTTCGCCACTGCGGATCGAGACCGCGGCCTTCCTCCAGCATGGATGCCTAACCAGAGCGGTCTCTGGCGCCCGTTCGAAGCGGGACGGCACCGCACGGTGTGGCGATCGACACGTCAGGCATCCGCCACTTTCTGCTGACCGCGGAAGTACCGGCAGCAAGCGAGGGAGTTGAAAGCCTTCGCATCATTTGTGCGGGTAGGTCGGTTAGGAACCTACGCGGTCTCATAAGCCGCGATCGCACCGGAAGTCGGCTTAAAGCCGACTTGCGGTGCAACCCCGGGGCCCGCAACCAAACAAGGGAAGTGTCATAAGGACAGGCTGGTGCCGTCGCCGCGCTGTAAACGCGGTCCCTTCGGGCAAGAGGTTCGATTCCGTTCCACTTCCCACCATCGTTTATTGAAGATGGGCGTAGACGCCCTGATGGCGGACGTAGCTGGAAGGCCTAGCACCTGAGTGCCACTCAAGGGAACTCGGTTTCGATTACCGACGGCCGCACCAATTCACGCCGAGGAAGCTAATCTGGTGAAAGCACCGCGCTGAAGACGCGGGGAGGTTGGCTCGAAACCAACCCTCGGCACCACGGGGACAGCACAAGGGTGCAGACCCGGCCTGTAAGGGAGGCGGGATTCCTGGTCAGAGGCCGGTCAGACTTGGCCGAGCTGCATGCAGCAAGCGGCCAGAAAATTCCGGCTTGTCAGTCATTTGCGACCACGGACTGGGCGCCTATCGTATAGTTATATGTTGACATATTGCAATAGATTGTCAATCTTTATATTTACATTAACGCTCATGATGTATATATATAGCTATACACAATTCCGTTCCGTGTAAACATTGAGTTGGCAATGAGCGTCAAGACAGTCGTCCAGCAGCAATATCGGCGCATCGTCAACAACGCTGCCAGCCACACGGCTTTGCAAACGCCGCCTCAGGGCTGGATACGTACCGTCCGTAACGCCCTTGGCATGTCGGGCGCCCAGCTCGCCAAGAAAATGGGAGTCACCCGTGCACGGATAGCGCAGGCAGAACAGGCCGAGCTTAGTGGCGGCGTCACCTTGAAATCCATGCGGGCGATAGCCGAGGCCATGGGATGCCGGTTCGTATACGCGATCGTCCCGCCGGGGCGCATCGAAGATATAATCATGGCACAGGCGCGCAAGAAGGCCATGGCTATCGTCGGCACCGCGAGCAAGCACATGGCCTTGGAAAGCCAGACTTTGCCGAATGACAAGATCGCGCAAGAGATCGAACGCATTACGCAGGAAATTGCCCGGGAAATGCCGCCTGATTTCTGGAGTGACAAATGACATGGAGTACCCAGAAGGAGCTACGCCGCTTGATCCGAACGAACTCGGTGGCTTGAAACATAAGCACATCACAACTCGCGGAGAGTTGGATGAGCTTGAACAGGCCAATATCGAGTCAGGCCTGCGCTGGCTCACGCGCCAGCGAGGCGATGTACTCACCGACAACTTCGTGACCACGCTCCACAAGCAGCTGTTCGGCGATGTATGGGATTGGGCTGGTTCGTTCCGCAAAACCGGCAAGAACATCGGCGTCGACCCCATTCACATTGGGGTAGAGCTCCGCACGCTAATGGATGACGCCCGATATTGGGCCGACAAGAAGACCTATCCTGCTTCGGAAGCGGCGATCCGGCTGCATCACCGGCTTGTTCAGATTCACCTATTCGCGAACGGCAACGGCAGGCATGCACGTATCATGGCCGACACGGTGCTTGACAGGGTCTATGGCGCAAATCCCATTGATTGGGCCGGAGGGTATGACCTTCAAAAAATGAACGAGCGGCGCGCCGCCTACATCGCGGCGCTAAAGGCAGCGGATCGGAACGATATTGGCCCCCTCATACAGTTCGTCGGTCCTCGAGACGATCTTGGGGCGTGAGCCTGGCCGTCCCTGCCTGCCTTGGAAGCAGGAGACCGGTGGTTCGAATCCACCCGCCCTGACCAATTGGATGCCCGTTAGCTCAGCTGGCAGAGCGCCGCTCTCTGAAATCGGATGTCCGCGGTTCGAGTCCGCGACGGGCTGCAAATCGACCAGATGCCCGAGTGGTTAGGGAGCGCTCTGCAAAAGCGCGAACGCCGGTTCAATTCCGGCTCTGGTCTCCAAGCTCCAGTGCTCGAACGGAGAGGCACCGATCTTCTAGATCGGCAGATGCCGGTTCGAATCCAGTCTGGAGCTCCACTTACCTGGAGAGTTAACTGGGCGGGTGCCCAGCGTCGCCTGCTAAGCGATCGGCCGGCTCGCCGGTGAGAATCGTGCTCTCAACTCTCCGCCAAATCGATGCGGGCATGGCGTACCGGGGTGCGCGCTTGGCTTCCAACCAAGACGTGTGAGTTCGATTCTCACTGCCCGCGCCAGCCGACCTTCGTCTAGCGGCCCAGGATGCTCGCCTTTCAAGCGAGGTGACGCGGGTTCAAATCCCGCAGGTCGGACCATTTCCCCCTTCGTCTAACGGCAGGATATCGCACTTTGAATGCGAGGATCGTGGTTCGAATCCATGCGGGGGAGCCAAGCAAAAAAAAACGCCTGTGTAGCTCAGCGGCAGAGCAGCCGTTTCATACGCGGCGTGTCGGTTGTTCGAAATCAACCCATAGGCACCATGCTGATGTAGCTCAACGGCAGAGTGCTCGGCTGTGAACCGGGTGATTCAGGTTCGGCTCCTGGCGTCAGTACCAATCCGGGGGTGTAGCTCATCGGTAGAGCGGCGGTCTCCAAAACCGCGTCAGAGCGGGTTCAATTCCTGCCTCCCTCGCCATCTTTCTTTATCCATCCTCTGTCGTCTGTCTTCCGTCATCTAATCCTTCCACTTGATGGAACAGCCCATGGAAGGTGTCTGCTCCTGCGGGCCGCGGCCCGTTTCGGCCACCTGCTTCATGGCGTCAAACAGATCGCGCCGCGCGTTCGGGACGAGCGTTGTGCGGGAGGCATCGAGCCGGCCGCGATACTGCAACTCGTCCTCCGCATTGAAGCCGAAGAAGTCCGGTGTGCACTGCGCGTCGTAGGTTTTTGCCACCTCCTGCGTCGCGTCGATGACGTAGGGGAAGCCGAAATTGTGTTTCGCCGCAAAGGCCCGCATATTTTCAAATGAGTCCTCGCGGTAAGCTTTCGTGTCGTTCGGCATGATGGCGATGGTGCCGATGCCGACATCACGCAGCGCATTGGCTTCGGATACGAGCCGGCCGATGATTGCCCGCACATAGGGACAATGATTGCAGATGAAGGCAACGAGCGTGCCCTTCGCTCCGCGCACGTCAGCGAGCGAATAGTTCCGCCCGTCTACTCCCTTGAGCGAAAAATCGCGTGCCTTCCAATCAAACGCGCAAATATTGGTCCCGGCGAGTGCCATCAGGGATCCTCCGGTAACGACCGCCCCACCGTCAGACTCAACAGCGTTGCATAGTCGGCGGTCAAGGCCTGCCACGTCAGTGTGGCTGCGATTCTCAGCGCGTCATCGAGTTCGTGCGGACGCACCTTGTCACGCGTGTCGGCCGCCGTCAGAACGAAACGCAGGTTGCTGTCCGGCACGTTGAAGCCGGCGATCAGGCGGAGCGCCGGAATGCCGTGCGCTGCAAAATTTGCGTGGTCGGAATTGGCCATGAGCGGCTGGTGCGTCGCAATTGGCAGACCGGCGCGTGCGGAAGTGTCCTTGACCCATGCATCGAGACGCTCGAAGCCGGAGGTGAGCGCGGTCAATCCGCAAGCGCCCGCAACAGAATCGAGATTGACGTTGAGGACCATCGACCGCCGCGCGGCCGCGTCCATTCGCTCGAGCCAGAGGCGCGAACCGATGAGGCCCCATTCCTCGGCGCTGAAGATGCATAGGCGCAAGCCGCGCGGACATGCGCCTGCGTGCGGCGCGAGGAGCCGCGCGAGCGCCAGCACGACCGCGACGCCGGTCGCGTTATCCATCGCGCTTTCCCCGTGGGGATGGCCGTCGATATGCGCGCTGACCACGACCCAATCGGGGCCACGGCCTGGCAGGTCGGCAATCAGCATGTGCGTCTGCGCAGGATAATCCTCGCCGTCGATGACCATGCGCACGGACGGGAGCGTGCCGTCCGGCAAACGGCGCAAGGCGTGCGCCGTTTCGGCACCGATGCCGAGCGCGGGAATGCCGGGGCCGCCATTGCGCCCGCTCGACCCGGATACCGCGCCGGCGCCCTGTTCCGGATGCGCGATCAGAAACCCGGCCGCGCCCATCTGCTGCGCCAATGCGAGCTTGACGCGGCGGTGCACGTGTCCGGCGGCGAAAGGATATTCGTGGCGGACCATGACGATGCGGCCGCCGATGTCGTTGGCGTGGCGATCGAAATCCTCGGGCCCGCCCAAGCCGAGATCGAGTACTTCCGTCACAACGCCCGCCGCCGCTGCCGTGCCGAGAAGGGGCGTGCATTGAAACGGGACGTCCGTCATCGCGCTGGTCAGTTGCGCGGTCCGCCAGCGCCAACCCGGATAGAGCACGGCATCCTCGCGAACGGTTGCGCCGGAGATGCCCGCGAGTCGCCCCTTGGCGAAGGCCACAGCCTTGGCTTCGCTCTCCGAGCCGGCAAGCCGGCCGCCGAGGTCGCACAGGCTCTGGAAGTCCGCCCACATCAATGGATCGCCGGGGCTAGCCGGCAGCGAGAGCGCAGGCCGCTTCGATGCGGCTTGCGTCATGGGACGACGCTGATCCCGACCGACTTGACGATCTCCGCCCAGCGCGCCGTGTCGCTCTCGATGAGCGCCTGGAACTGCGCGGGCGAGGCATGCGATGGCGTGACGCCGAGCGGCGCAAGCCGCGCCGCGGTCTCATTCGAATCGAGAACGGCTTTGAGGTCACCGGTGAGACGAACGGAAATTTCCGGCGGCAGGCGCCCCGGAGCGAGCACGCCCCACCAATGCTCGGCGACGAGGTCGATGCCGGCTTCCCTGAAGGTCGGAATATTCGGCTGCGTCGGCGAGTGCGCCTCGCTTGCGACTGCGAGCGTGCGCACGCGGTCGAGGATCGAACTCGCGGTGGCAAGCGTGGTGAAGCCCGACTGGACGTGACCGGCGACCAGATCGTTCATGGCGGGGCCCGCGCCGCGAAACGGCACATGCACCAGCTTAATGCCGGCTTTCGCCTGAAAAAGCTCGGCGGTGAGATGGGTGGCGCTGCCGATGCCGCCGGAGGCGATGGTGATTTTTTCCGGGTTCGCTTTGGCGAGCGCGACGAAGTCCGGCACTGTGTGCGCCTGCACCGCCGGATTGATGAATAAGAACATGGAGGCGGTGCCGATCAGAGCGACGGGCGTGAAGTCCGCGACGGGGTCGTAATGCACGCCTTTCTGGATCGCCGGAATGATGGTGTGCGGCATGTCGGCAAGGAGGAGCGTGTAGCCGTCGGGCGCGGATTTGGCAGCGAGCTCGATGCCCAGTCGGCTGCCGGCCCCGGCACGATTGTCGATGACGATCGGCTGGCCTAGCGATTTCGATAACCGCTCGCCGAGCAGCCGGGCGAGCACATCCGAGCTGCCGCCGGCGGCGTACGGCACGATGAGGGTGACGGGATGATCGGGATAGGGCTCGGCCGCCAGCGCCGGGCCGGCGAGCGCAATAAATGCGGCGAGCGCAAGCTTTGCTTGCATTCAGCTTCCTTTTGCGGGGATTGATCCCGTGATTTGCCCTGGACCCATTCGTTTGCAGAAATGATAGCGCACGCAGAAATCTGTGCACTTATGATTGCCGCAAAGGGCTGTGCAATCCTTGCCCATTGCTCTTGGACAATGACAAGGTCCGCTGCAGGAATGAAGACCTGTCTCGCGTTTCGCCACGTTTCCTTCGAAGATGCGGGAACGCTCGCGCCAATTCTGGCGCATCGCGGGTTTGACACGCGATACATCGATGCAGGCATCGACAGCCTCGACCGATCGGAAACAGCAGGCTGCGACCTTCTCGTCGTGCTGGGCGGGCCGATCGGGGTCTACGAGCAGGACGACTACCCTTTCCTCAAGGGCGAACTCGCCGCGATCGCCGGGCGGCTCGCAGCCATGCGCCCAACCCTCGGCATCTGTCTCGGCGCACAGCTCATGGCAAATGCGCTCGGCGCCAAGGTTGCACCGGGACCGGCGAAGGAAATCGGATGGGCTCCTCTCAAATTGACCGCCAGCGGGCGAAGGAGTCCGTTGCGCCACCTCGACGGCGTTCCAGTCCTGCATTGGCACGGCGACAATTTCGCGCTGCCGGCGGGAACCGAACATCTGGCGAGTACCGTTCATTGCCCCTTCCAGGCGTTTGCGAAAGGGCCGAACCTGCTCGCAATGCAATTTCACATCGAGACCGATGCACAAAGAATCAAATCCTGGTTGATCGGTCACACCGTCGAGCTGCGCAAGGCGAAAATCGATCCCAGCATCATCCGTGAAGATACGGCCCGTCACGGCGGGAGATTGCAGCAGACCAGCAGCAAAATCTTCAACGAGTGGCTTGATCAGGTACCTTGGTAGCTGTGGTGACGGCAATGTTCATGGCGCCTTACCTAAAACTTCACGCGGTCAGCGCCTTTGAGGCCTAGAATTTCGCGCGCCTCTTTCGGCGAGGCGATCTGATAGCCCAGCTCCTCGATCAGGCGGCGCATCTTGGCAACCTGCTCGGCATTGCTCTTGGCCAGTTGGCCGCGCCCGATATAGAGGCTGTCTTCCAGGCCGACGCGCACATTGCCGCCCATCATCACCGCCTGGGTGGCAAACGGAATCTGCACGCGGCCGGCCCCCAGCACCGACCACTGATAATCGTTGCCGAACAGCTTGTCGGCGGTGCGCTTCATGAACATGAGGTTGTCGATATCGCTGCCGATGCCTCCCAGAATTCCGAAAATGAGCTGCAGGAAGATCGGCGGCTTGAACAGGCCGCGGTCGACGCAATGGGCTAGGTTATAGAGGTGGCCGGTATCGTAGCACTCGTGCTCGAATTTGGTGCCCTGCCCCTCGCCCATGAGCTTCGAGATCTTCTCGATGTCGCGAAAGGTGTTGCGGAAGATGTTCTGATCGGAGGAGAGGAGGTATTGCTCCTCCCAGTCGTACTTCCATTTCTTGTAGCGCGCGGCCATGGGATAGAGCGCAAAGTTCATGGAGCCCATATTGAGCGAGCACATTTCCGGCGAGAATGCGCTCGCCGCCGCCAGGCGTTCCTCAACCGTCATGATCACCGAGCCGCCGGTGGTGATGTTCACCACGGCGTCGGTCGCCTGCTTGATGCGCGGCAGGAACTGCCTGAACACTTCGGGATCGCCGGTCGGCCGGCCGTCCTGCGGATTGCGCGCGTGCAGGTGGAGGATGGCAGCGCCCGCTTCCGCCGCCGCAATCGCCTGCTGGGCGATCTGATCGGGCGTGACCGGCAGCGCTTCCGACATGGTGGGCGTGTGGATCGAGCCGGTGATGGCGCAGGTGATGACGACCTTGTCGGATTTCGCAGCCATGGTTCTCTCCCGGTGTTTAGTCATTCCGGGGCGCCGTGAAGCGGCGAGCCCGGAATCCATAACCACGAAATCGGGGCTATGGATTCCGGGTTCTCGGTCTTCGACCTCGCCCCGGAATGACGCCGCATATAAATCGGATTTCCGAACGTGACACTACCGCTGATTTGTGCGGGCATCCGCGGCAAAGCGCAAGCGCCGCTGCAGCGGCAGAAGCTGCCATCCGAACCGCCCGGCCAGGAAGCCCCAGACGCCCTTGGGCGCGAACAACATCACGACAATGGCGACGACGCCGAGCGCGAGCAGATAGAGGCTGCCGAGATCGGCGAGCGTCTGGCGCAACAAAAAGAACAGCAAGGTGCCGATGAGCGGGCCTTCGATGCGCCCGATCCCGCCGATCACGGTGATGAAGATGATGAAGGCGGTCCAGTCATTCACGCTGAATGCGGTGTCGGGGGAGATGCGCAGCTTCTGCAGAAAGATAAGCGCGCCGACCATGGCCGTGCCCACCGCAGTGCCGATATAGACGGCAAGCTTGAGGCGGCGCACGTCGATGCCATTTGAGCGCGCGGCGAGTTCGTTGTCGCGAATGGCGGTGAGGGCAAGGCCGTAGCGCGAGCGGAGCAATAGAAAAATTGCGCCGAGCACCGCCACCACCAACGCGAGGCCGAGCCAGTAGATCAGGAATTCGCGCATCTGGCGGGTCGGCGCCATGGCGGTGACCACCGCCGCCGGCAGGCTTATTCCGGAGCCGCCGCCGAGCGGCGAAATCTGCGACGCGATCAGGCGAAAGACTTCGGCGACGACCCACGTGCCGATGGCGAAATAGTGCCCGCGCAAGCGAAACATCAAGGCCGCGACCGGCAGTGCGACAAGAGCCGCCGCGAGCCCGGCAAGCGGCAGCGCAAGAAGCGGATGAATGTCGGCGAGAATGGCCGACGCGAACAGCATATAGGCGCCGAGGCCGACATAGGCCTGCTGGCCGACGGAGACGAGGCCGGCGTACCCTGCGAGCAAATTCCACAGGCTCGCGAGGGCGACATAGGCGTAGATCTCAGAAAGAAGACGCAGGTCGTCGCGGCCGGCCCAGGCCGGTGCGGCGGCGAGCAGCACCAGCGCCAAGCCAAGCATGCCGCTGCCGATCCGGCTCGAAGCTGTTGCGTGCTCCACCTTGAAGGTCACGGCTTGATCCTTGGGAACAGGCCTTGCGGGCGGAGCGCCAGAACCAGAAGAAAGGCGAGGTGGCCGGCAAGGAGCTGCCAGCCCGGATTGATCTGCGCGCCAATGGCCTGGGAGACGCCAAGGATAATGCCTCCGGCGAGCGTTCCCCACATGCTGCCAAGGCCGCCGATGATGACCGCCTCGAAGCCGAAAATGAGCCGCGCCGGCCCGATGGCCGGATCGAAATTGGTGCGCACGGCGAGGAAAATTCCGGCAACCGCGATCACCGCGAGCGACAGCGCCATGGCCAAGGCGAACACATGGCGGTTGTCGAGGCCCATCAACTGCGCGACCTCGGCATCATCGGACGTCGCGCGAAATGCGCGTCCGAACGCGGTGCGATAGAACAGGATCTGCAATCCGCCGATGACGGCAACCGCGGCGGCGAATTGCAGGAGCGGCAGCACGCCGATCCACACGCCCTCGATCAGCGGAAAACTCGCCACCTCGATTGCCCCGGCAGCAAGCCTGCGGCTGTCTGCGGTGAAGAGTTCCAGCAATCCGTTTTGAATGATGATCGAGAGGCCGAAGGTGACGAGGAGCGGCGGCAGGAGATCGTCGCCGAGCGTGCGGTTGAGGAGACCTCGTTGCAGGCCATAGCCGATCGCAGCCATGATCGGCACCACGAGCGGAATGGCAGCGAGCGCGTTGAGCCCGGTTCTCTCCATCACCATGAGCGCGATATAGGCAGCGAGCACGATCAGATCGCCATGGGCGATATTGACCAGCCGCATGACGCCGAAAATGAGCGCGAGGCCTGCTGCGAACATGGCGTAGAGCCCGCCGATCAGCACGCCCTGGATGATGATGTTGACCCAATTCATCATGTGCCGAAATAGGCGGCGGAGATATCGGCGCGCGTGAGCGCATCGGCTTCGCCCATGAGCGCGATGCGGCCCTCCTGCAGGCAGCAGACGCGATCGGCCGCCTTGAGCGCCTGCACGATGTCCTGTTCGACAATGATGAGCGAGCTTCCTTCGGCAAGGATGGAAGGCAAGGCTGCATAGAGATCGCGAATGACAATGGGCGCCAAGCCAAGGCTGATCTCGTCGCACAGGAGGAGCCTGGGATTGGACATCAAGGCACGGCCGATCGCCGCCATCTGCTGCTGTCCGCCGGAGAGCGCGCTGCTCGGCAAGTGACGGCGCTCGGCGAGCGCGGGAAACAGGCCATAGACGCGCCCAAGATCCCACGGCCCCGCACGCCGCGACTGGCCGCCGATCAGCAAGTTCTCCTCGACCGACAGCGAGGCGAACAGGCGGCGCCCTTCCGGCACCAGCGCAATGCCGCGCTCGACCACCCGGTGCGCCGGAGCGCCGCCAATCGGCACGCCGTCGAAGACGATGGCGTCGGGTCGTGCCTTGATCAGGCCGGCAATGGATTTGAGCAGCGTCGATTTGCCTGCGCCATTGGCGCCGATGATGGCGACAATCTCTCCCGCTGCAAGGTCAAGCGAAATGCCGAACAGCGCCTGGAAGTCGCCGTAATACGCGTCGAGTAACTTAACTTCCAGCAGCGGCTCAGGCATCGGCTTCAATTCCGAGGTAAATCTCCTGCACCGCGGGCGAGCCGATCACCGTGCGCGGCTCGCCGGCGCCGATGAACCTTCCGCCGTGCAGGACCAGGAGCCGGTCGACGACTGCCGTGAGCGCATGCATCACGTGCTCGATCCAGATGATCGATATTCCGCGCGCGCGGGCAGCGCGGATCAGCTCGATAAGCGACTTGCATTCCTGCTCGGTCAGGCCGCCGGCCACCTCGTCGAGCAAAAGGACGCGCGGCTTGCCGGCCAAAGCGCGGGCAAGCTCAAGCCGCTTGCGGTCGAGCAGGCCCAGACTGCCCGCGGTCCTGTTTGCCTTGCCGGCCAGTCCGCATTGCTCGATCAGCTCGACACAGCCCTGATAGGCGTCACGCTCGCGAATGCCGCCGCCGAAGGCAGCCGCAACCACCAGGTTCTCGAACACCGTCATGCCGTGGAACGGCTGCGGGATCTGGAAGGAGCGCCCAATGCCCATGCGGCAGCGCCGCTCCGGGGGAAAACGCGTAATATCGACGCCGTCAAGCGTCACGCAGCCAGCGTCGGGTTCGACCGTGCCACTTGCAATGCCAAACAGCGTAGTCTTGCCGGCGCCGTTCGGTCCGATGATGCCGAGCGCCTCTCCTTCGGCAAGCGCGAGGTCGATGTCCTGCGCGATGACGATGGCACCGAAGCGCTTGCTGATTTTTTCGAACGCGAGGACGGCGCTCAAGACAACAGCGCCAGTTCGCCTCCGACCGGAATCTCCGGGGCGGGCTTGTTGGTGGTGATGACCAGCTCGAATTTGTCGTTCTTGCGCTGCCATTGCCCGGCAACGAGCGGCGTCTTGGTCACGTTCTTGACCGGCTGACCGGTCCATTTGATGGGTCCGACCATGGAGCGATAATCGGTGGCGGTAATGGCATCGAGGATCGCCTTGGGCGCGGGTTCCTTGGCGCGCTTGAGAACGTCGATGGCCACTTCGAAGAGCGCATGCTGGAAGCCGATCGGCTGCGTCCACGGCCGCCTGGTGGCAGCCACATAAGCATCAGTGAGCTCCTTCGCGCTCTGGCCGGTGAGTCCGGACTTGAAGGGGTGGTTGGGAGACCACCAGATTTCGGTGGTGAGCCCGTTCCCGCGCGGCCCGAGCGAATCGATCACCGAAGGAAACAACAACGCTTTGCCAATGGTTACGATCTTCGGCCGGAAGCCCTGCTGCGCGGCCTGCGACCAGAAGGTGGCGAAGTCCGGCGGGATCATGTTGCCGGTAACGATCTGCGCCCCCGCCGCCTTGAATGCAGAAATCTGCGACGTGAAGTCGTTGTTCATGAGCTGATAACGGCCCGGATCGGTGAGCTTGTATCCGGCCTTGGCAAGCGCCGGCGGAAGCCCCCGCTGCGGATCGCCCCAGGCATTTCCGTCGGCGTCATTGGGGAACAGGCCGCCGACCGCCTTGTTGGTTGGCGCCGAATCCCACAGCGCCAGGAACGCATCGATGACGTCTTCCAGCCCCCAGAAGAAATGATAGGTCCAGGTGAAGCCTTTCGCCGGATCGCCTTTGCGCCCGAAGAAATAAGGCTGCCACGGACAATTGGTGGTGATGCAGGGCGTCTCGTTCACCTCGGCCTGATCGGCCACCGGATTGGTGGTATCCGGCGTTGCCGAGGCAACGATCAGGTCGACCTTGTCGCCGAGGATGAGTTCGGACGCCACTTCAGACGCGCGGTTTCCACTCGATTGACTGTCCTTGCTGATAATCTGCACCTGGTAGCTGCGGCCGCCGACCTGCAACCCTTTGCCGACAATGCCGCGCACCTGATCGAGAATGAATGTGTCAGCCTCGCCAAAGCCGGCAAGCGGACCGGTCTTGGGGCTGACATGGCCGATCTTGATCACGCGGCTCTGGGCATGCAGGGGAATTGTCCGCAATACCGCCGGTGCTGTGAGCATCCCAATGCCGGCGCCGATAAGCTTGCGGCGCGAAACGCCGGCGCGCGATGAAGTTTTGTTGTTGGGCATCGGTTTCTCCCTATTGGTAGCCCGCAAGGAGCGAAGCGTAATGCGGGATCGACAGCCCCGGATTTCGCTGCGCTGCCTCCGGGCTACATTCTTAGCCAACCCTTGCCAACGACGGCCTGAGCCGGCAACGTAAGGTCAAGAATATAAGGCGCCACCAGGAGGAAATCTCATGCCGATAGCGAAGTTCATTTTTGCGGCAACCGTTGCCGCTGCTCTTGCGGCGAGTGCCGCGCAAGCCGCCGATCCCGTCAAGATTCGAGCATCCTGGGTGGCGCCGGTCACCAACTGGGCCTCTATTCTTCTGGAGAAGAAGGACCTCGCCAAACACCTTGGCCAATCCTACGTGTTCGAGCCGGTCCGTTACGCCGGCACTCCACCAATGGTCACCGCGATTGCAAATGGCGAACTGGAAGTCTCCAACCTTGCCTATTCCACCCTCGCCATTGCCATTCAGAATGCGGGCATGGACGACCTGCGGGTGATTGCCGATGAATTCCGCGACGGAGTCGAAGGTTATTATTCGGAGGAATTCATGGTCCTGGCGGACGGCCCGATCAAGAAAGTCGAAGACATCAAGGGCAAAGTGGTGATGACGAACGCGGTCGGCAGCGCGGTCGACGTCGCCATGCGCGCCATGCTGCGCAAGTTCGGTTTGGAGGACAAACGCGATTATCAGGTGGTGGAGTCGGCCTTCCCGACCATGCGCGCCATGCTTGCGGAAAAGAAAGTCGACATGATTCCGGCCGTCCTTCCCTTCTCCTATGACCCGGAGCTGCGCAAGGTCGCCCGCACGCTTTTCATCCAGCGCGACGCCATCGGCGTGACCGACATGATCGTGTGGACCGCGCGCAAGCCGTTCATCGACAAGAATCGCGCTGCGCTGGTCGACTTCATGGAGGATGCCTTGCGCATCACCCGCTGGTACGTCGATCCGAACAACCATAAGGAGGCCATGGAAATCGCCGGCCGCGTCACGCGGCAACCGCCGGAGCGCTACGACTGGCTGTTCACCAAGCGCGACACCTATCACGATCCCAACATGCTGCCGGATCTGGCCGCGCTGCAGAAGAACGTCGACATGACGCGCGACCTCGGCTTCGTGAAATCATCGCTCGATGTGAAGAAGCATGCGGACCTGAGCATTGTCGAAGAAGCTGCAAAGCGCTTGAAATAAGCTTTGGCCGAAGAAATCCGCATCGCAGGCGCCGCGCTCGCGGAATTCGTTGCTGCCTTGTTCGAGAAGGCAGGCGTGGCGCCGTCGCTTGCCGCGGAATGGACCAAATCGCTGATCTGGGCCAACCTGCGCGGCGTCGATTCGCACGGCGTGCTGCGCGTTCCGCATTATCTCGACCGCCTCAAACACGGAGCGATCAACCCGGCGCCGCGCATGCGGGTGGAGCGGCGCGCGGGCGCCGTGATCGTTCTCGAGGCGGATCGCGCACCCGGCAGTGTTGCCATGACCCGGGCAATGGCGGAAGCGATCGACTCCGCACGCAAGCTGCATATCGGCTGGTGCGCGGCGCGAAACATTACCCACGCCGGCGCGGTCGGCTACATCGCGCTGCAAGCGGCACAATCCGGCATGGCCGAAATCGTGATGACCGCCTCCGGTCCATTCATGGCCTATCACGGGGCGCGCACGGCGGGAGTATCGACCAACCCGCTGGCGATCGCATTCCCCGCCGGCAAGCGGGCGCCATACCTGCTCGACATGTCGACCTCGACGGTAGCGATGGGCAAGCTTCTGAGCGCGCGCGATTCCGGGCGCGACATTCCACGCGGCTGGGGCATTGACGCGCAAGGCCGGGACACCACCGATCCAGCCAAAGTGAGGACGCTGCTGCCCATGGCCGGCGCGAAAGGCTCCGGCCTTTCCTTCATGATCGAATGCCTGTGCAGCCTTGCGCTGCATAATCCCATCATCGCCGACGCGCTGGAGGCGGGCGGAAAACTGGACAACCCTTTTCTCAATGGCGTCGCCCTGGCACTCGATTTATCGGCCTTCGGCGATGTGGATGACATTCGCGCCCAGGCGGACCGTCTGGGCGAATGCATTCTTGCGCTTTCCCCGGCCGACGGTGTCGAGCGCATTTTTCTTCCCGGCGAGCGGGGCGACAGCATCATGCAGGAGCGCGAGCGCAACGGCATTCCGCTGCCGCACGGCACCTGGGCACGCTTGCGTGCCGCCGCCACGGAGCTTGGTGTCACGCCGCCGGATCCAGGAGGCCCAGCGCTTCGACGCGCGCGCAATCCCCGGCCATGAGCCGATCGCCGATGTCGCGGCGATAGCGCGCATTGGGAACGAGATCATCCACTCGCCTTGCCACGGGCGGTCCGAAATGATTGCAGATGATGCGGTTTCCATAGCGGCTCGGCTGATGTCGGAATTCGCCACGCGAAGCGGCTTGTCTTCGCCTGCGCAGAAGCAGCAGCGATACCTTTGGACCGACGCATTTGCGGTCTGCAATTTCCTCGAACTGTTCGAGCGAACAGGCGATGCGGGATATCGTAGCTACGCAACAGCGTTGATCGATCAGGTGCATCGCGTGCTCGGCCGCTTTCGTGCTGACGACGTGCGCAGCGGATGGATCAGCGGTTTAGACGACGAGACCGGCCGCCGGCATCCCACGGCGGGCGGGCTGCGAATCGGCAAACCTCTGAAGGAGCGCAAACCCGGCGAGGCAATTGACGAGCGGCTGGAGTGGGATCGGGACGGTCAATATTTCCATTACCTGACCAAATGGATGCACGCCCTTTGCCTAGCAGGGATCATCACCGGCAATCCTGAATATATCCGGTGGGCAGCAGAGCTGGCAGCAACGGCGTTCCAACGATTTGCTCGCAGGTCCCGATCCGGTGAAGTGCTTGGCATCTACTGGAAGATGAGCACCGATCTTTCGCGGCCGCTGGTCCCTGCCACTGGCCTGCATGACGCATTGGACGGCTGCGTCAGCTTTCGCGAAGTCCAGCATGCGAGTGCACAAGTGGCGGTGAGTGCGGAGCTGCCTGATCTCAGCGCAGCGATTCACGTCGCTGTCGGCACTGTGTCAGCACAGAGACTGGACGACGGACGACCCGCTCGGACTCGGTGGGCTCCTCTTCGATGCCTGCCGGCTTTGTCGATTGTCGCAACGGCAGGATGACGTTCGATTTGTTGAAGAGCTGATCGATGCCTGCCGCCGCGGTCTTACGCGGCTTGCCGCCAGCGGCTATCTGCATCGACCCGCTTCGCATCGATTGGCGTTCCGAGAGCTCGGTCTGGCAATCGGCCTTCGCGCGCTGCCGATTATCGCCGATGCGCTTGGAAATGCCGGGCCTGGCAGCAAACCTCCACGCGGCGACATTGATCTGCTTCTTGGATATGCAGGCATTGGCGAGGAGATCGTTGCTTTCTGGCTGAGCGATGCCCACCATAACAACGGCAGAGTTGGCGAGATCACCAAAACATCAACGAAGTCATGCTTGCGACGGCATTGGCGCCGGACACGTTTCTGTCTACTCAATACAGCAGGATCAAATCCGCGGCGATGATGACCTGGTTGTGTACCGGCGGCAGAAACGAAGGACGTCCCACGGGACGTCGAGCTGGGAACTACTCGATCGACCACAACATCATCTCCGAGATCCGAAAGGGCGACCGGTACGATGGCCATGTCAGCCCCTCCGGTCCGGATTACTTTCGTAAATTCTCTTTTCATTGCTTGCGAAGACGCACGCCGTCGCCGTCGCCGTTCTCATCAATGAAGATGACGCCGGCGGCCTCTAAAGCGCGGCGAACGGCCAAGTCGTTCGGAGGGTCATTGATGCGACTCTAATCTGAGCCACTGGCGGGGTCTCCGATTCAGTAGAGAGTTACGTCACGGCCTCAGGCCAACACGCTGATATGTCCGCACAAAATTGGCTTCGTTCTGCCAAGCTACAACTTATGATTGCAGAAGCTCTAGCATTGCACGGTAGCGTCGCGCAGCCGCGCGGCGCTCATATCGATCCAGTTTAAGCAGTTCTGGCAAAGCGCGCCGCACGGCCTCGAGCATTCGATCGGGCTCTTCTGATGGCATCGTGGATGCGGAATCGACGCGCTCGGGCTCGATCAAGCTGCCGCGGAGAAGTCCAGTAAAGAACTGACGGATCTCGGCGAGAGTTTTGAAGACTCGCGGGCGTTCAAGAGCACCAAACGCGCGCACGCGTTCGATGAGTGCAACCTTGTCAGCCGCGCGCGGCCAATATCAAGCTCGGCTTCGGCAACAGCGCGGGCGCGATGTAGCGAAATCGCGCCAATGCCATCATCAGCGATTTCACGGGCAAGATCCTCCAGCCGCTTTGCAAAGGCCGGGTTCGAGCTAATTCCCACGGAAAGCCCATGACGGTAAGCATTGCGAGCTGCCCGTTTTTTGCCGCCATGCGAGCGGGGGCCAGTACTTCTGCGCGCATTACGCCAATTCGCGGCAATTTGCCGATCGCTTGCCACACTCAGGCCGCTGCTGTTTTTTTGCCGGAAGTATCTTCGAGGCGGCGAACAGTTTTCGCGTCAATAATCCGGTCTGAGCTCTCCTTCAGCTTCAATGCCAAGCTCTCGCGATATTGGGCCACAAAACAAAGCGCCCGCGTGCGACGCAGCTCGAGAGAGGCTAATAATCCCTCAATACGTTCTAGCTCTGTAATATGACGCCGAAACGCTTCGGCTTCGATTGCAAATTCATCCAGACCAAATTGGTTGAGCAGTTCTAAAACCTGTTTCTTTGCCTCTTTATCTGTAAACCATTCTAAGGCGAGAACTCGCGCTTTCTTCCGTGGATTGGGATAATGACCATCCTCATAAGATCCTTGATCAGGGTCCCTTTGTAGCTGTTCGATAACATTTTCCAACGCGATGCGGAAACTGGTGTTGATGATGCCTGTTTGGCACCGACGAAGACGCAAAATCTCAAATGTGATTGAAGCGATATCGGCAACATGCATCTTATCAATGATGCCGATCGGCTTGATCTCCTGCTCCAGTTCCCGGCAAATTTCCGCCTGCTCGCTGGCGGATTTGCTTTAAGCACCGGCGGCAGAAACGAAGGACCTAGGCGAACGCGTTCCATGACTATTACCCGCGTCATTTCAATTCAAAAGATATAAATTAGTTCAGTAAAAAACAATTTCTCTTGGTATTTTTCCTCTCTTTACATGGCATTGCCTGGACATGGCATTGCATGGCATTGCTTCGTCAGCCATCGACAATTAGTCCGCTGCATACATTTTAGGCATTCGCCGCATAGTTTTTACGCCGTTGAATGGCGTTGCCTTGCTCAGCCATGTACGGCTTCTCACTAGGTCGGGTGGAGCTTATATGCCAAAATATCCGGCTCCAATTTGTGCCGAGCTAATCTACCGTCTGTCCTTTAAATTAAAACCCAGCTCAATAAGCCGCCGCACCGCCTCTGAGCGGGACGGTTTGTCCGGCTGCTTCTGAGCCCAAAGCTCAACTCGAGCGATCAATTCCTTGGGCGCGCGCACTGGCAGCACCGGGTCCATGCCGGTAGCAGGCCGTCCACGCTTTTTTGTCGCACGAAAATTATTCTTAAACTCGCCATTTTTCGTATACGAAAATTGTAGGCCGATGGCAAGTTGGCGCTCGCCACCGGCCCTAACCCAAGCCACGGAGAACCCCATGGCTCAGGCTACGCGCATTACTACGGCAATTCGCGAGCTAATGTCTCGCGGACGGCCGCGAAGTCCACAAGTCCGGTGCGGGCAGCGCAAACCACCTCAGGGTCGATTCACAGGACCTCAACGAATCACCGCAAGCCTTTTCGCTTTGGTCCGAGGGCCATCTCGACGAAACGCCTAAGTGCCTCCGAACGAGAGGGATTATCGGGCTCGCGCTTAGCCCAAGCTTCGATCGGCGGTCAACGCAGGTGCGTGCCGCGGTCACTGGGTTCTTGCCGGTTGGTGGGCGCCCACGTTTCTTGGGTATTACTTTTCTTAATTAACTTTCGCATCATTAGGTATTACGTAAATACCGGGCCGATGGGAAGCGGCAAACTTCCCACCGGCCCTAACCCAAGCCACGGAGGACACCCATGGCTCAGGCTGAGCGCATTAGTACGGCAATTCGCGAGCTAATGTCTCGCGGACGGCTGCCGAAGTCCACAAGTCCGGTGCGGGCGGCGCACACCGAATTCGTCGCCGCCCTCGCCGGGAACCCGCCACACCCGATCTATGCCGAGGTCAATTCTCAGGACCTCGAGGCCCACGCCGAGCATCTGGAAAAGGTTTTCGCGGCGCTGCATGTCTATTTCATCGCGATCATCGGCGATACTGCGCAGAACGTCCCAGGTGGCACGCTCGATCGCCGATACCTCGACAAGGTTTTCCAAAACTTGTCGGCCGATGCGCTGTGCGCAATCCGCAATGCCGCGGATGAAATGCGTGACCGCGAAATTTGGAGGGCGTCATGACCCTCCCGTCCGAGACCGCAGCAATTCCTCCCAAGCGTCTTAGTCGCCGGAGCTTTATCGGCGGCTCCGACGCCCGGATCATCATGGGGAGCGACGAGGCCGCCCTCCTGCGCCTGTGGCGGGAGAAACGGGGCGAGGCCGAGCCGGAGGACTTCTCCGATAACCTCATCGTCCAGCTTGGGCTCGATGACCGAGCCCTCAATCGGCGTTGGTACGAGGAAACGACCGGGCAGGTCATCAAGGACGTCCAAAGCTCGGATTCGGCACCCAGTGATCCGCTGGATGGCGGCCACCCTGGACGGCATCGTGCAGGGCAGCGGTGCGGTTTTCGAGGCCAAATTCATGCTGCCCTGGTCGTTCTCGGAAGAGGCGGCGGCCGAGAAGCATATGGCCCAACTCCAGCACAACATGTGGGTCACCAATGCCACCGGCGCGGTGCTCTCGATCATCACCGGCGGCGGCAAGTGGGTTGAGATCAAGATAACCGCCGATTCCCTCTACCAACACCTTCTTCTGACGGCGGAGAAGAAATTCTGGCGCTGCGTGGAGAGCGGCGAGCCGCCTCGCCTCTTCGGCGTCGAGCCACCGCGGGCGCGCATCGAGGCGGTGCGGATCGTCGACATGAGCTCGTCAAATGCTTGGGCGGAATTCTCCGGCGATATTTCGGCGAACCCGAGAGGCCTACCTCGAACATGAGAACGCCAAAGCGGAACTCAAAGGCCTCATGCCCGAGGATGCGAAGGAGGCGATCGGACATGGGATCCGGGCCAAACGCTCAAAATCGGGCGCCGTGAGCTTTGATGTCCTGAGCATGGAGGACAGCCGTGCACAGCTCCAGTGAATCGATTGCCACCATTGCGGCGGCTCTCGCCAAGGCGCAAGCCGAGATGACTAACCCAGAGAAGTCACTCGTTGCGACGATCCGGTCCCCCTTTCCCCGCGAAGCTGACCGCACCTTCCGTTATGCTCCTCTGTCGAGCGGACTTGACATCGTCCGCAAGAGCCTTGGCCGGCATGAGATTGCCACCATCCAGACGACGGCAATTGATAAAGACGCCGGACTGCTGCGCCTCACGACTGTCCTTGCTCATGCCTCCGGCGAATGGATCTCGTCAGAGTGGCCAGTCTGCCAGATTGCCGATATCGCCTCGGCACAGCGAATGGGAGCGGCACTCACCTATGCACGGCGGTACGCTCTTTTCACGCTCGTCGGAATTGCCGGAGAGGATGATCTCGACGCGCCGGATCTCGATACCGGACCCAAAGCCGGATCGGAGCCGCCCCGATCCAACCATCGGACCCAATCGAACGGACGCGCTACCACCGCGGAGCGGTCTGCACGCGATGGTGGGAGGCCTCCAGTGCCTTCAACAAAATCCGTTCTGCCGCCCGACCAATCGGCAACCCTTAGAGAGCGCTTGGTCGCTCAACTGGCAGATATCAATTCGGCGGATGAGGCGGCTGCTTGGGCACATCGGAATCTTCCCGCCAAGAATACCCTGACAGCGGGCGATGCCCAAATTGTCGAAGAGAGGTTTCAGGTAAGACTCTCCGCGATCGGGGATCACCAGGTCGCAAGCGGCCAATCCAACGCCGTGCCCGATCGAAGCGTAATATCCGCCGGTCAGCCTAGTGCGAGCGCTGGTTTGAAGACTTCGACAGTGGCCAGGAAGCGGTCGCACAGTGGCGCAGTCGGTGCGTTGGGCAAAACGGTTCGCCTGCGCGATAAGGAGCACCGGAAGTTCGTGTCTCGGCAGGCGTGCCTTGTGTGCGGGCGAGCGCCATCGGATCCGCATCACCTCACGTTTACGCAACCGCGGGCGCTTGGAGACAGAGTCAGTGACGAGTTTACCGTCCCGGTCTGCCGCCTCCATCACCGCGAGCTCCATCGCTGTGGTGACGAGGCCGCGTGGTGGCAAAAGCTCAACATCGATCCTGTTCCAGTGGCGCTGCGGCTCTGGCAGCACACGCGGTCCGACGGCGAGCTTGCCCCAACTGCACAAGGATTCACGCAGGCGCAGGCTGCCAAAACTCCGGACGTCCCAGCTCAAGATCAAGCCAGCACGAGCCTTGATCCAGGCGCCGAAGCGGGGAACTCCATTTCTAGGAGACCCGACGGGTGCGCGAGCTTATGACGTCGTTTCGGCAGATCGAGGCCAATCGACGCAATGCGCTGAGGAGCACCGGTCCGAGAACCGAGGAAGGCAAGCGGCGATCACGGCAAAACGCAGTCCGACATGGATTGACGGCCGAAACTGTCGTCGTCGCTCTGGAAGATATTCAAGATTACCAAGCATTCGAAGCAGCCGTTATCGCGGATTACGATGCGCGAACGGCCGTAGAGCGCGAGCTCGTACTCCGGCTTGCGTCCCTGCTGTGGCGCATCCGCCGTGCCACCGCCATTGAGACCGATCTCCTGGAGATCCAGGCCGAGATATTGGACGACCGCCGATATGAATTCGAGTCGGGCAGCGAAGCCGAACAGAAACTACCTAGCGTTCTTAGCCGCGACCTCGGGATGGCCGTAGGCGGCAACAAACACGATTACTCGGGATCAGGACACGATGACGCGGAGGAAGAAATTGACAATGAATCGGAGCCAATCGAGGAGTCCTTCGCTAATTCAGTCACCAATTTGCGGGACCTGACGTCTTGCTTTCTCCGGCTCACCAAACTTGATAACTGCGTGTTTGAACGCCTTGGCCGGTATGAGGTCGCCCTGTGGCGACAGATCGTGCAAACAATGCTGATCCTCCGAACAGCTAAATACAGGTAGTCTTGCACGAACTTGGGCTGGAGTGAGGATCGATCGGGCAAGACCTGGTTGTAGGCGGACGTGGGCTTGGGGCGTTCAGTTCACAAACCAGGCACAGTACTGACGCCTATTAAAAATTGGCTTCGTTTCGTAATTTCGATGCGACGCTAGAATCGCCTTGAACCGGCAGCATTCAATCTAAGATGTCGCCAAAAAGAACGCTTTGCGGTGCCAGAGGTCCTTTGCCGATTAAGAGCGATTGCTGCAAAAGATAGTGTTTGCCGCGTACCCAAGCGCGATCAACAGTGTCTCGAGGCCGCAGACCACTGTCAATTACAAAACGAAGCCAATTTGGTTCGGTGGCGGACCTATCGTGCTGCCACTGCTGCAGGCTTCCCGTTGTTCCTCCCGGCTGAGTAACGAATAATGCGTTCCTCGCAGGCTATGGTGGCTACGCAAGCTGTACCAGGTTCACCTGCGCGGCCTATCTCGGCGGCGCTTCGCGGCGTGAACGCCGCGGTGGTCGGGTTGTTGCTTGTACAATCCAATGTGGACAGCGGGAATTACCAATGCGAGTGACTTCGGCCTCCAACGGACGACCCGCTCGGGCTCGGCGGGCTCTTGTTCGATGCCTGCCGGCTTTGTCGATTGGCTCAAGGGCGAGATGACGTTCGCCTGCTAGAAGACTTGATTGGCGCTTGCCGCCGCGGTCTTATGGCGTCGCAAATTCCGACTTTAGCCTCTGGTAATCAGCTCAATACAGCAGGATCAAATCCGCGGCGACGATGACCTGGTTGTTCTTTCGGCCATGGTCGTAGGCTGCAGCATTATATGAATGCTCGTAGCGAAGCTCCGGCCGGAATAAGCCGGTATTCTCGCCCCAGGCATTGAACCAGTGGCCCCAACCAATGCTGTGGGTAGTGTATTTCGTCTGCGTCCCGGTGCGCTGTCCCCGCACGTCATCGAAATACTCGTTGCGGATGATCAAATAATCGCTCTTTGACATCTTGAAGTTCTGATAGTTCACGACCGTCCAGGCCGGCGCAAAGCAGCTGACCTCGCCGAAGGCACAGACCGCGCCGTTGGTGTTTGGCTCAATCGGGAGCGGACCGTAAACGCTCGGCACGTCGCGTTGATAGGTGTAATAGCCTTCCGTCTGCATGTTCCAATTGCCGCTGAATTTGTGGCTCCAGGTGGCAACGAACATCTGGATGTTGTCGTAGGCATATTTCCCATTGTTGATGGAATTGACGCAGGGATAGATCGAATCGTTGTTGTCGCGCGAGGTCCAGCGCACGCAGGCAACCGGGGTGAACTTGGCGTCTTCCTTTTCCCACGCCGCAACGTCGTTGCCGGCGTGAGCGCCGAATTGTACCAGCCACTGGTCGTTGAGCTTCACCGTGCTCATGACACCCATCTGGGTGAAGGGATCGAAAATGTAGAGGAGCGAGTGGGTGTAGAGGTAATTGCCCGGCGCCATTTGCGTCTCGATATCCGGCACCGAAAGAAACCGCCCCACCCGCACATTCATGCCCTGGGCAATTTGCGGAAAATAAAGCTCGCCGTAGAAGGTCGGCACGTCATTGCCGTAAGTGCGATTCTTGGCCAGCAATTGGTCGCTGAAAATTCCCTTCATGATGGTGTAGCGATAATCGAGGCCATACACGTTGGTGACATTGAAGCCCCAGTCGACGTGATCGCTCTGCACGGTGTCAGGGCAGCCGCTCGATGCGGAATACCAGCTGGTCGAGCTCGAACCGGTTGGGACGAGTAGGATAACCGGCCGGCGCCAATGACTGGCTTGAATTGCTGCCGTTGGCGCCGACCTCGGCCCAGCCGTAGATCTTGATGCGGCTGTCCTTCCACGCCTGCCCGTTCGGGCCGTCGTAGAGCGCCTTCATCAGCGGGCCGACGGCTGTGTCGGGCACCCCGATCAGCTGGCTGCCGCCGAGCGGCCAATCGCCAGACGGAAACGGCGGCGAGTCGAGCGGCGCCGGCAAGCCTTGGCGTTTCGGCTCAGGTTCGTTCGATTTCTTCCGAGGGAAAACCGGCATCCAGTTGTTTGCATTGAAGAGGTAATTGAGGCCGAGCTTGACCTCATGCGCCTTCTGCCGAACGAGGATGTTTTCGGCGAATTGCCCCGTGGCGATATTGTTCATATCCACCGTGCGTGAGCCGAAATCGAGGTAGTCGTATTCCAACCGCATGGTCCAGCTGTTCCCCAGCGCATATTCCATGCCGGCGCCCACCGTGCGGCCTCTGATGCGGCCGCCGCCGCTTTCATCGAGCGGGGAGGGAATTTGCGCGGTGATGAAATGGTCGGCGCGTGTGTAGGCAGCGCCGCCTTTGATGTAGAACAAAGCCGTATCGTAGGTAATGCCGATGCGTCCGGTGATGGTGGCGAGCCAGCTTTGTCTCGTCCAACAGGTGTTGATCCCGTCGGGGCAGATATTCTCGTCCTTGAGATTGCCCCAGGAACCGTCACCCTCTACTCCCACCACCACTCTTCCCAGCTGATAATTCACGCCGACCTGGCCGCCAATCATTACAGCGTCGCCAGCTTCCGCCGTCGCACCGGTGACGAGCGACCAGTCGCGGTAGGAGAAACCGGCGCCGACATGCCCGCCGACGTAGAACCCGGTCCAATCATAGAAGGTGGCGAGAGGAGCTGCCGATGGCCGTGCGAGAACCCGCGCATCAGCTGCGAGCGCAGCACTTCCCGTAATCAGCGTCCAAAGGACGGCGCACGCGACCCGACGCTCCCACATGGCTGCCCTACTGCCGAAGGCCGCCAACGCGCCGGGCATATTAGGCGCGGGGCGAGATTAGCCTTCGTTTGGCTTGAGACAAAATGGTCAAAGTGCAGAGTGACCTATTTTGGGTCGAATCTGCGCGCGCTGAAACAAAAAATAATATTTGTGGCAGCTTGGTCACACGAGCGAGACTGTAATTGCGCAGCCGGAGATTCCTTATGCCGCGTTTATGAGATTGGCGGTGCTTCTGTCTCGAATTCCTACGCACCGATAAGCAAATAGATGAGCACGGAAAGACTGATTCTGACGAAATGGCCAGTCTGTCTTAAGGAGAACTATCGTGGACAAAGGCGAACCTCCCTCGTGCAATTCGAAATTCCGCCAGTTCCTTATCGGCAAGAACAGCCGCGGCAACTGGGTTGTTCGGGACCGAGAGGGTCTGTGCGGAGGCCTTTTCATTGATCGTACTGAAGCTCTGAAATTTGCGATGTTCGAGAACGGCAATCGACCCCAAGCCGTCATCATGGTGCCTGACATTCTAGAACTCGATATGAGCGGCACACCCGAAAGGGGCAATTATTCGGTTTCCGAGGTTCACCGCCAAAAAGCGGCCTAGCCGCTCTCTCCACACATAGAGTGATAACTCCCGCTGAAGCTCAATGGTGGCGCTATGCTGCAGTCCCGTATCATCCCGGCAGGGGAACGCATTGTCGAACCGATGGTCGGTCTCGCGCGATGTTCGAGGCTGCAACGGATCATCGTGGCGGGAGCAAAGAGCGCCGAGCTGATGTTTGAGCTGCATCGCCGCGGCTATCCTCGGGTGTCCACCACTGCAACTTGCGGACTTCCGCTCGGGCAATACGAGGTGGCTCTCGTCGATTGGCGGCAGCGCTCAATCAAGGCCCTCGAAACGACGCTCTATTGGCTGGTGGATTTTCTAAGTGCCACGGCAGTGCTGGTCGTCTGGACCGATCCACAAGAGCCCGCCGGAAATCAAACACTTCTCTCTGTGCTGGAAAGGGTCGGGCTCGTGGTCGAGGCGGGCAGCATTCATAAACATGGTTGCGCCGTTTCGGCGCGTCGAGCCGAGATTACGCCGAGCTGCAAAGTCGCCTGAGCTGCAGGTTTCTTCCGGCCGTCCGATTGGAGGCGTAATGGCTGTGCGGTAATGGTCTTTCTAAGAAGCAACAAAGTACGGGGGCAACCTTGTCTGCGTCCCGCGATAGACAAGCACCGGAATGATGCTGTGGGTCAGCACTTTGACGGTTTCGCTGCCAAGCACAATAGCGGAAATTCCGCGCCGGCCGTGTGACGCCATCACAATCAAGTCGCAGCCTCTATTAATCGCCGTCTCTATTATCGCCTGGTACGGATGCTCGTGCTGGACATGCGCGATATCGCAACCTACCCCCGCTGCTGCTGCAACGTCGCTCACATGTGCCAGGCGCTGCGCTGCAACGGTATTCATGCGTGTCGAGTACGACTCGGGCGTGTCGGTGACCATGCTTGGCTCGACCGCAAAGATGTGGAAAGGAGACGAGACCGTAACGCCGGTCACTTTGGCGTTGACCGTCTTGGCCAAAGCAACAGCGTAATTGATGGCCTGCTCTGAGAGTTCCGAGCCGTCGGTAGGGATAAGAATGTGTTTGTACACAGCGGCGCTCGTGACTTGGAGGCGCGCAGATTGAACGGTTCCCAGCTGAATTCCTTGATTTGCATCAAAATTCAGTCGCTAACCGACGGTCACAAACGCGCTTTGTTTTACCGCGTGCGCCGATCCACCGCTCGCCGCAGCAGGCCAGAGATAATGGCGGCTGCAACGAGCAGCGCGACGACCGGTATCCAAATCAAAACGACCCCAAGCAGGAAAAGGAGCATCGCTACTGCTATGACGGCAATAACCAGCGCCAGGAACACGATGCCGAACGGCCCCAATCTAAATGCATAAATGCGGCGGGTCCCAGGCACGTCAGCAAACCGGTGCGCGCCGCCCCATATTGACCGTCGCTCCAGATAATGCGGTGGGATAATCTCGGGTTCTGCGAAATGTTTCTGTTCTGGCGGCATGCGAATCACGGGCAGATGATCAGGGTTGCTCGTCATCATGTAAGAATGACGGCACAAGATCACAACCATTCGCAGCATGCCGACGTCCACAATATATTCGTGGTCGCCACGCGCTGAAAACGCTGCGCCGATAATTAACGACCGTTCGGTCGTACGTGCTGACCGATTTCGCCCAAGAGGACTACCAGGAATATCACAACGGCTACGCCAATAGAGTGCTCTGGCCGATTTGGCATTGTTCCTTATGTGCCGCTCGACCAGCTCATGCGTTGGCCGCAAACCTCGCCTCAAACGGGTGGCGGGTCGCGCCTGCAAGGCTGCGGGTGTCGCTCGGATTGTTCTTGCGACGTTTACCGAACTAGGCTGATGATCTTTGAGCCAAATCAAGGTCGTGCGGAGCGGACTTGACGTATGAATTGTGCATCTTCTGGCCGCCTTACCAGGAGTGCAGTCATGTACAAGCACATTCTCATCCCCACGGATGGTTCGGACCTCTCCGAGCAGGCCGTGAATTACGGTGTTGCCTTAGCGAAGGCAGTAAACGCCAAAATAACGGGCATTACGGTCTCAACTCCCTACCATGTCTTTGCAGTCGAGCCACGAATGGTCACAGACACGTTTGAATCGTATACGACACGCATGAGTACCGTTGCAGCGAAGCTCCTGGCTCGAATGAAAGATGCTGCAGCATCCGCCGGTGTAATTTGCGATGTAGTGCATGCCCAACATGAGCATCCTTACCGAGCAATCATCGACATAGCGATGACCAGAGGATGCGATTTGATTGTGATGGCTTCACATGGCCGGCGTGGGATTTCCGCGATTGTTCTTGGCAGCGAAACCGTCAAAGTGCTTACCCACAGCACCATTCCTGTGCTCGTTTATCGCGGACCCTCAGATTTTTTCGCATCTTAGTAACGTCGGTCGTGATGGCCGCGCTGATATTCCTCCTGTTGAACCCGGAGCCTGACTGACCCGTTAGGATGAAACGAGCATGATCGATCCTCTCAGCGAGAGCCCTGCGGGGTTTCCTGAACTGCTCGCTCGCCAAGCTAGCTTGGAATTGCCGGCGGTGCCCACCGAGGATTCTGGATGGATCCTTGTTGAGAAAGGATTCACGTTGGCGCGCGAGCACGAAGTCGAGTCCTTGTTCGCGATCGGGAACGGTTATGCAGGATCGCGGGGGTCGCTTGCCGAGGGCAGCGCACTCTCCGCACCTGCCACTTTCGTGGCGGGAGTATTCAATTCAGAGCCGGGCTCGGTGCCAGGACTTGCGTCGACTGCGGACTGGACCCGTCTGTCCGCCACAATCGAAGGTCAGCCACTTCGGCTCAATCGGGGCCAGAACCTGGACCACAGACGCATCCTCGACATGCGGCAAGGCATTCTTTGGAGGGAGTGGCGGCATCAGGACGAAGCCGGTCGGATCACGCGGTTGCGAGCACTGCGTCTCGTCTCATTGGCCGACCGCCACCTCCTGGTTCAATGTGTGACGATCACGCCTGAAAACTTCGGCGGCAGGTTGATTATCGATGCCACACTGACCGGTCCCGTAGTCCAGGTCACGGGTAGCGGCACGACAGTTGCCATGGCGGTGGCGCGCCGCGTCATGGATCAGGCCGAGCGCTGGACTCCCTCAATCGAACTGGTGGAGGGCCGGCAAAGTCTTGAGCTCAGGCTAGGCGAAACATACCGGCTCGATCGGATCGTTGCCTTGCACACCTCCAGGGACACGGGCGAGCCGCGCGAGACTGCGGGCAGGCATGTTGAGCGCGCGATCAAGAACGTGGCGGGCGTCATCGGTGAGCATAGCGATGCCTGGCTAGCAAGATGGGAGGCATCCGACCTTCGGATCGAGGGCGACCCTGCGGCGCAGCGTGCGTTGCGCTTTGCCATTTATCACCTGCTGAGTGCGGCAAACCCGCAAGACGATCGCGTGTCAATTGGCGCCCGCGGGCTGAGCGGAACTGCCTATAAGGGGCATGTGTTCTGGGATACCGACATTTTCATATTGCCGTTTTTCATACTCACTTATCCTGAGGCGGCGCGCGCTCTCGTCATGTACCGCTACCACACGCTTGCTGCGGCACGGGCCAAAGCGGCACGGCTTGGCTATCGGGGCGCCTTCTACGCATGGGAGTCGGCCGACAGTGGCGAGGATGTGACGCCCCCGTTTGTGGTCGCTCCCGACGGGCAGATCATACGAATCCTCACGGGAGAGCAGGAGCTACACATCAGTGCCGATGTGGCCTTCGGCGTATGGAACTATTGGCAAGCTACCGGCGACGATGGTTTTCTTGTCGACGCGGGGGCAGAAATTCTGATCGAGACAGCACGCTTTTGGGCAAGTCGCGCCAAACACGAAGAAGATGGCCGCTACCATATTCGTGGAGTCATTGGGCCCGATGAATACCACGAGACTGTAGATGACAACGCGTACACAAATGGCCTGGCACAGTGGAACCTGGAGGTCGCGGCAGAGATTGCGAATTTAGTTGCTGAGCGCTGGCCGGGGCCGTGGCAGGCGCTTTCGCGTCGGCTCGGAATCGAGTCGGAGGAACCGCACCGATGGCAGCAGGTGGCTCGTAATTTCTATACTGGGTTCGACGAGCAGACCGGCCTGTTCGAACAGTTCCGCGGCTATTTTGGCTTGGAGGAGATCGACCTTGCCGTGTTCGTGCCGCGAACCGCATCGATGGACGTGCTGCTCGGCCGCGAGCGCATTCAGCGCTCCAAGATCATCAAGCAGCCGGATGTGGTGATGCTTGTACATCTGCTCTGGGACCGCCTGCCTCCGCAGGTTCGCAAGGCCAATTTTGAGTATTACGAGCCACGCTGTGGGCATGGAAGCTCGCTGAGCCCGGCAATTCACGCACTCATGGCGGCGCGCCTTGGCGACACTGCCCTGGCGGAACGTTATTTCCGGCAAGCGGCGGAGATCGACTTAGCGGATAGCATAGGGAACGCGGCCGGCGGCATTCACGCCGGAGCCCTCGGCGGACTGTGGCAAGCCACGGTACTCGGCTTTGCTGGCTTGCGCTTCTGCGGAGACAGGCCTGAGCATCACGCGAACCTGCCGCCAGGCTGGCGCAGCTTGTCGATGCGCTTTCAGTGGCGGGGCCGATGGCACGAGCTCACGCTTCCAGAAAGTGCGGATCGCCGGAAAGCGGAGGATCATTCATGAGCGAACCGGTTATCCTTGTCCCGCTCGACGGCTCGAAGCAAGCGCTGGCGGCGCTGCCGGTGGCAAAGGCGCTTGGCGAGATCGAACGAGCGGCCCTCCACATTTTGCACGTCGGCGAGCATGAGCTGGCAAAAGACGAGCTGCGCAGTCGACTCGGACGCGAAGCTCCGGCGCTCAACGGCTTTACCATCGACGCCCGCGTTGGCACGCCGGCGGTAGAAATTGTGCAGGTCGCGAAGGAGATGAAGCCGCGAGTGATCGTTATGTGCAAGCACAGCAGGGGCGAGCGGGGAAAGATGCTGGGCCGTACGGCGATGAAAGTGCTGCACGATGCTGAGTGTCCCGTGGTGCTCGTTCCGCCGGAGCGCGGTGCAACACCGTGGCATCTTCATCATGTCTTGGTGCCACACGATGGAACACCCTCCACCAGCGCGGCACTGCAACCTGCGGCAGAGCTTGCCGAACGTGGTGGCGCCGAACTTCTAGTGGTCCACGTAACGGACATAAGGGCTGCTCCGGCGGAGGCTGGCTCTCTCGCCACACCACGTTATGTCGATCAGCCGCAGCACGAATGGCCCGCCTGGACCAGCGAGTTTGTCAACCGTCTCGCGTGCATTTGCCCGCTCGGCCACTTGCATGTGCGGATGTTCCTCGCTCATGGCGGCACCGCCGCGGAAATCCTCTACTTATCTGAGCGACAATCTACGGACCTAATCGTCCTCGCCTGGAGAGGAATATGGGAAGCCCCTCGCGCGGGGACCCTGAAGGACATTCTGCGCGAGGCGCACTGTCCCGTATTGGTGGTGCGCACCTGAACTCGTAACGCGCCATACGACTACGGAAATCGAAGCGGTGCGAGAAGAGATGCTCGTTGAATCAATCACGATAAGCCGGCGCGACTTCGATGCCGCGATCTTCGATCTCGACGGCGTGCTGACCGAGACGGCACGCGTCCACGCGGCTGCGTGGAAAGCGGTTTTTGATGCGTTCCTGCAGAGATGGACGCAACGGCGTGGTCTGGCCTTTCAGCCCTTTGATATCAAAGCCGACTACCTCGATTATGTCGATGGGCGACCGCGCGACGACGGCATTCGGAACTTTCTCTCCGCCCGCGGCATAAACCTCCCGGAAGGATCGGAGCATGACCCTGACGACGCGGATACAGTGCACGCACTCGGTGAGCGCAAGACGCGGCTGTTTCTGCAAGCGCTAAAAAAGGGAATCGATCCCGCAGCGGGCGCCGAAGCACTCCTGAAAAAACTGCGGGAAGCGGGCATCAGGACGGCCGTAGGCTCGTCGAGCAAGAACACCACCGCCATTCTGCACGCCGCCGGGTTCGAACATCATTTCGATGCCTGCGTCGACGGGCTTGTGGCGGAGGCGCTCAGGCTCCCGGGCAAGCCGGATCCGGCACTGTTTCTCGAGATCACACGCCGCCTCAACGTTCAGCCGTCGCGTGTAATTTTGTTCGAGGATGCGTTGGCCGGGGTCGAAGCCGGCAAACGCGGTTGCTTCGGATGCGTGGTCGGCCTTGATCACGGCCAGCAACCCGGGGAGTTACGTCAACACGGCGCCGATGTCGTCATCAAGAGCTTGCGACAGGTGGGCGTCGAAGAAAGATAGCAGTCCGTTTTCGCCCGCCCTAATGGATTGCCCTACTCGGTATCCTGGCAAGCTCAGGGGCGCCCGTGGTCAGAGGCTCAGCTTGTTTCGGGTCCAAATTCACATCGGCCCTGGCGAGCAGCGACCTGTACACCCGTACATAATCCTTCGCCATGCGCGTAGCCGTGAACCGCTCTTCGAAACGCCGACGCACCGCACGGCGATCTAGCTCCATGACGCGCGGCAGGGTAACGGTTGCCTCGTCAATGCTGTCGACGATATGCCCCGTCACTCCGTGTTCGATCACCTCCTCAACCGAACCGCGACGCAGTGCCAGCACCGGTGTGCCGCAGGCCATCGCCTCGATCATGGACAACCCGAACGGCTCGGGCCAATCGATCAGAAACATAAGGACCAACGCCTGGCCAAGAAAATCGGTCTTCTCCTGTTCATTGATTTCGCCAATGAACTGCACGCCAGGCTCTTTGAGCAAAGGGGCGATCTGCTCGCGGAAATAGGCTTCGTCCGCCCGATCCACTTTAGCGGCAATCTTAAGCGGGATGCCAAGGGTCTGGGCGACCGCGATTGCGCGATCGACGCCCTTCTCGGGTGAAATGCGCCCGAGGAAGGCCAAATAGCCGCCATGCGGATTGAACGTCGGCCGGTGCAGATCGGTCGGCAGCCCATGGTAGACGGTAGCGACGAAATTGGCGTTAGGGATCGGCACGCGTTGACTGTCGGAGATCGAAACCAGCGGCATTTCATTGAACCCGAAATACAACGGTCGCAGGTCGGGCAGATCCTGTCGGCCGTGCAAAGTCGTTACAGTGCGACCTGCAAGCGGATGAAACAGCGGAAAATGGAACTGATCGATATGGAAGTGCAGGATGTCGAAATCGTCGGCAAATTCGCGCACCCGGTCCAGCATGAGCATGTAATAAGGGATCGGGTCACGCACGTTGGGATCGAGCCGCAACGCCGTCGTCGCGCAACTGACAAGCTGCGCTGACGTCACGGAATCGCCGCTCGCGAATAGAGTCACGTCATGGCCCAGGCGGACGAGTTCTTCTGTGAGATATGAGACGACTCGCTCCGTGCCACCATAGAACCGGGGCGGCACGCTTTCAATAAGAGGGGCGATCTGCGCGATTTTCATTGAAAATTCCTCCGACAGCAGAACGAACTGGTTACACCCATACTTTTGCTTTTTGTTCGTTTCCTAATTATCGCTACGGTTTCATCAATTGCACAATAAGCGAAATCAAATTTGATCCAGGTCAAACAGCAGTCCGAACAACGTTCCTTCTGGCCTTCCTTGTCGACGATTTTCTGCGCACTCGTGGCTGCAATGCGCCGCGAGGCGATGTTTGGTCCCGTGCTGACGAACTGGGATGATGCGGCAGCTTACGCCATCATTGGTCGTCTGGTTTCTGCGCTCTCCTGACAAATCTTTCAGCATCCCAGCGATCTTTATACCGCACTTACGAAATTGGGGTCGGTTCTCTCTCGAATTCATATACGCTGGTGAGCATATTTGCGGCGCGGACCAAGAGCCCAGCGCGGGGGCATTAGCAGCATCTGATGCATGCGCTAATCACCGCCAAAACGAAGCAACACCCGGGAGACATCCCGCAAGAGCGGCGGGCTGACGCGGATTGAGCACGGTGCCGCCGCCAAATCGTTTTCCCGACATAGCCGCTCGGAACTGTGACCAACACATGCGGAGCAAGGACGACGGCGATCAATGTTGCCGCCAACAGGCAAATGTCGCTTGGCGGACGAACGATCGTCAAATTGAGTGCTGCAACTCCACCCTTGCCTGGGTCACGCTGCAAGGGCCATTACGGTTGGAATGGGAGGATTACTATTGGCCCGGCTGGTCGTGGTCTCCAATCGTGTCGCGGTCCCCAGCCGCGACGGCGGAAGCCGAGCGGGTGGGCTTGCAGTCGCAATCCGCCCGGTTCTGCGGCGACATCCCGGGATTTGGTTTGGATGGAGCGGCCGGGTCGCTACCGCATCGGATGTGACGGTCCGCACGATTCAGCACGGCCATCAATCGTACGTGCTGACCGATCTCGCCGAAGAGGACTACCAGGAATATTACAACGGCTACGCCAATAGAGTGCTCTGGCCGATTTTGCATTACCGGCTAGACCTTGCGGAATTCTCTCGCCGCGATCTCAGCGGCTATATGCGGGTTAACCAATGCTTCGCGGCTGAATTGAACAAGGTTCTGCAACCCGACGACATTGTCTGGGTTCATGATTATCACTTGATGCCGTTGGCCAAGGAACTTCGGCATGCCGGTCATCGCAACAGGATCGGGTTTTTTCACCATATTCCGTTTCCACCGCCAGAAATTCTGACGGCACTTCCGAATCATGAACATCTCATTCCGGCGATGTGTCATTACGATCTCATCGGTTTTCAGACCGAAATCGACGCCGAAAATTTCGCGCGCTATCTGCGGAAGGAATGCGGAATGCCGAGCCGTGATCCGTACACATTCCAAGCGGCGAACCGGACGGTCGGCATCGGAGTTTTTCCGGTTGGTGTTGAGACAATGCAACTCAACCGGCTCGCACGACGTGCCGTCCATTCGCCTTTCGTGCGAGACGTCGTGGTAAGCTTGGCCGGCCGCGTTATGATCATTGGCGTCGATCGCCTGGATTATTCCAAAGGTATCGCACTGCGGATGGAAGCCTTCGATCGCTTTCTCTCGACCCATCCCGAATGGCGAGGAAAGGTGATCTATCTGCAGATTACTCCCAAAAGCCGCTCGGAAATTCGCGAATACGCCGACATGGAACGCCAGATCGATGAAACAGCAGGGCGCGTCAATGGAAAGTATGGCGAGGCATCATGGACGCCGATCCGTTATGTGAACCGTGCCCACAGTCGAACCGCACTTGTGGGCCTCTATCGTTCCGCTCGCGCCGCACTTGTCACTCCGCTGCGTGACGGGATGAACCTTGTTGCCAAGGAATATGTGGCGGCACAGGATCCGGAAGATCCAGGGGTCCTCATTCTGTCGCGATTTGCGGGCGCGGCCGTCGAATGCGAAGCAGCGCTTCTCGTCAATCCGTACGATCCTGAATCGGTTGGGTCTGCTATCGCGCGGGCGCTCTCGATGCCACTGGAAGAGCGCCGCAGTCGTCACGACGCGCTGTTCCAGGTACTAACGGCAAACGATGTTAAATCATGGGGCGATCGGTTTCTGATCGCTCTAACCCGACCGGTGAACCTCCCGAACTGGCGTGGACAAACGGACCTTTCACCAGGCGATCGGTGATCGCTGCGTCACCCTCACCCAACAACCCGACATAATCCGCGCCAGCAAGCTATTCCACTGGTGGCCACGCCAACGAGCGAAGAATTGATTAGCGGGAGATCGTATCAGACGGTGAGTGCCATGTAGTGGCGATGTCCGCGGAGCGAGCCTAGAAACAACTTGGCGAGCCAAGCTGTCGTTTAACCGTCGTTTGAAATGCATTGACGGAAGCGGGGCCTGTTGCAGAAAGGCTTACATAGGTGATGGACGGCCTCATACACACAGGAAAGGTTGTCGCTGTTCGAGGAGCGGTCATCGACGTCGTCTTTGACGGCGGTCCGCTTCCTCAGCTCGACGAGGCGCTTATCGTCGATTGGGACCGGCCCGAAACCCTGATGTTGGAGGTTCAGGCACATCTCGACGACAGTACCGTGCGCGGTGTCGCGCTTCAGGCAACCGCCGGACTCAAACGCGGAGTGCCAGTACGCCCGACTGGACGTCCGATCACCGTACCGGTCGGAGACCGCGTTCTCGGTCGTCTCCTCGACGTCGTCGGCAACGTCCGCGACAACGGACCGCCACTACCGGGCGACATGTCACGTTCGCCCATCCACCGCACGGCGCCGCCTCTTGGAGACCGAAGTCCGGCAACCTCAATATTCGAAACCGGCATCAAGGTCATTGACCTTCTCGCTCCGCTCGCGAAGGGAGGCAAAGCTGCCATGTTCGGCGGTGCAGGTGTCGGCAAGACCGTGGTGGTCATGGAACTCATCCATGAGATGGTCAAAAGCTACCAAGGGATTTCCGTCTTTGCGGGGGTCGGTGAGCGTTCGCGCGAGGGCCACGAGCTCCTCACCGAAATGCAGCGATCCGGTGTACTCGACCGCAGCGTACTGGTCTGTGGCCAGATGAACGAGCCGCCCGGCGCGCGCTGGCGGGTTGGGCTGACGGCCCTCACGATTGCAGAATATTTCCGCGACGAGAAGCGACAAAACGTCTTGCTGCTCATGGACAATGTGTTTCGTTTCGTCCAGGCGGGCAGTGAAGTCTCAGGCCTTCTCGGGCGCCTGCCATCACGGGTCGGTTATCAGCCGACGCTCGCCACTGAAGTCGCGGCGCTGCATGAGCGTATCGCGTCGGTCGCAGGCGTATCGGTCACTGCGATCGAAGCCGTTTACGTGCCGGCCGACGACTTCACGGATCCCGCGGTAACCGCCATTTCGAGCCATCTCGACAGCATGATCGTGTTGTCCCGATCGATGGCCGCCGAAGGCATGTATCCCGCCGTCGATCCGTTGAGCTCGTCCTCGATTCTGCTCGATCCGACCGTCGTGGGTGCGGAGCATTACCGCATTGCCGAGGAGGTACGCGAGACGATCGCGCATTACAAGGAACTGCAGGACATCATCTCACTTCTTGGAATCGAGGAACTGAGCGCCCGCGATCGACTCATTGTCATGCGGGCGCGCCGACTGCAGCGTTTCCTCACGCAGCCCTTCGCGGTCACGGAGGCCTTCACCGGTAAGCCCGGGCGATCGGTGCTGCTGGTTGATACCCTCAAGGGCTGCCGAGCGATTCTCGATGGTGCCTGCGACAAGTGGGCGGAGAGCTCTCTCTACATGGTTGGTACAATCGACGAAGCGCGAGACAAGGAAAATGGTTTGAACCTAAAGGCAAATGCTTCATGAGACTGCTGATTACAACCCCCACGGCGGTCGTCATCGATGATCCGAACGTCGTTGCGGTGCGCGCCGAGGACGAGAGCGGAAGCTTCGGCATTCTCAAGGGTCATGCCGATTTCGTGACAGCGTTGACGGTATCGGTCGTAAGGTGGCACCGCGCCGATGATCGACAACAGTTCTGCGCCGTGCGCCGCGGCGTTCTGTCGGTGACCAAGGGAAGCGAGGTGACGATCGCGACGCGCGAGGCACTTTCGGGCAATGACCTCGATCATCTCGAACAAGTGGTACTGGCGGAGTTCCGCGAAGTGCTTGAAGCCGAGCGGGCC
This sequence comes from uncultured Alphaproteobacteria bacterium, assembly GCA_963817135.1. Classification (GTDB taxonomy): domain Bacteria; phylum Pseudomonadota; class Alphaproteobacteria; order Rhizobiales; family Xanthobacteraceae; genus VAZQ01. The sequence continues at coordinate 356,021 of CAWFNG010000001.1, forward strand.
GCGCGGATCGAAAGCCTGCAACTACAGATGAAAGCCATAAGGCAGATCGTCCGCTACCTGCGGCCCGAACGGCCCGGTGTTTTCGGAGGCGGACTGTGAACAGCAAAGCGGGCGAGCCCGAGCCGAGCGTCCCGGATGGCATGGCCGACGCGGTTCGGCAGCAGCGGGAGCGCCAGCAGCGTTGGTTGAAGGAAGGCGAGCCTTCCGTGGTGCGATTCGTCGGTCAAATCGGCGTTCTTGGCTGGATCATTGTCACACCGACTTTGATCGGCCTCTTCATCGGACGATGGCTCGATCACAAGTTCGGCACCGGCATTTTCTGGAGCGCGCCATTGTTGCTGTTAGGCGTGGTGGTTGGATTTTGGTCAGCCTGGCGATGGATGCACAAGCAATGACGAATTTCTACCTCACCGAACACGATCTGATTCTGTACGTCCTCTGTGCCAGCGCATGGCTCACGGCTGGAGTATTGATCGGCGCGTTCCATTTTCTGACGCTGCGATGGAACGTTGGGATGTTTGCAACTGGCCAATCGCTCCTGCTGGCATTGCCAATTCAGCTTGTTCGGTTCGCGGTGACTGCCGGCATGCTTGCCATTATCGCCATTCATTTCGGTGCCTTGCCATTACTCCTCGCCACCGCTGGCATCCTGACGACACGGACGGGCGCCGTTCTATTTGGAGTGCAGTCGTGATCGGATCGCCCCTTGCCACGAAGACATTGGTGACAGTCGGACCGGTTCCTATCACCGAGCCCGTCGTCGTGACCTGGTGTCTCATGGCCGCCCTGGCGCTCGGAGGCTTTCTTGCCACGCGTTCGCTCACTGTTGCACCATCGCGCAGCCAAACTGCACTCGAGGTCATCGTAGGAGCAATCGAAAATCAAATTCGCGACACCATGCGTGTCGCACCAGCGCCCTACCTGCCGCTGCTCGGTACGCTGTTTGTGTTCATCCTCGCGGCGAACTGGTCTTCGCTGATTCCCGGCATCGACCCCCCCACGGCCCACATCGAAACGGATGCGGCGCTTGGGCTGATTGTGTTTTTTGCAATCATATACTTCGGCATCCGCGCGCGCGGCTTCGGCGGTTACCTGAAGACCTTCGCCGAGCCGACCATCGTAATGATTCCACTCAATGTGGTCGAAACGTTCACTCGCACCTTTTCTCTGGTCGTGCGCCTGTTCGGCAACATCATGAGCGGCGTTTTCATCATTGGCATCATTCTCTCGCTTGCTGGCCTCCTTGTGCCAATTCCGCTGATGGCGCTCGACCTGCTCATCGGAGCCATCCAGGCCTACATATTCACGGTGCTTGCCATGGTGTTCATCGGCAGCGCGGTCAGCGAAGGACGCTCCGCCAGCAGAAAGGAATGGGAACGATCATGAACTGGATTGAGATCATCAGCATCTTCGCCGCTGCGATGGCGGTATCGTTTGGCGCTATTGGTCCTGCGCTCGGCGAAGGACGAGCGGTCGCTGCCGCGATGGACGCTATCGCCCGCCAACCGGAGGCCGCGGGCACCATATCGCGGACGTTGTTTGTCGGCCTGGCGATGATCGAGACCATGGCGATCTACTGTCTGGTGATCGCGCTGCTGGTGTTGTTCGCCAACCCCTTCATCCACTGAGCCCATGCACATCGATTGGTGGACGTTGGCGTTCCAGACCATCAATGTCCTTGTTCTCATCTGGATTCTCGCCCGCTTCTTCTTTCGGCCGGTCGTGAAGATTGTCGCCAAGCGGCAGGAAGAGGCGAACAAGCTGCTTGCCGACGCAGCCGCGGCTCGCCAGGAAGCTGCCGATGCCCGTGGCGACGCGGATAAGGCGCGCGCAGAAATCTGCGCAGAGCGAGACCGGCTGATCGCCGAGGCGCGGAAGTCGGCACAAAAGGAGAAGGCAAATCTGCTCGCGCAGTCGTCGCAGGAGATCGCGAAACTCCACAGCGAGGCCGAAGCGGCGATCGCCCGGGATGGAATAGCGGCGGGACAGGCGATCATCGCTCGTGCGAGCGAACTCTCCGTGGAAATTGCCCAGCGCCTGCTTGGACGTTTTCCGTCAAAGATTATCCTGTCCTTATTCCTCGATGGGCTCTGTCAGGAGCTGCGCGCACTGTCATCCGAGGCAAGAGACAGCTTCACGTCGGCGACGGCGATAGATCACGCCATCGAGGTCGTGACCGCGGTGCCACTATCCAAGGAGGAGACCGGGCACGTCCGTGATGCGCTTAAAGCGGCGCTCGGTTCGGATCTGCCATTCGAGTTTCGCACTGATCCGGCCTTAATTGCCGGCATCGAAGTTCACAGCCGCAACGCGATCGTGCGCAATAGCTGGCGAGCGGACCTCGATCGAATCCGTAAGGAGCTGGACCGTGACGAAGACCCCCGCGCATCTTGACGGCTGGCTGACGGGCGCAAAGGAGCGCGTCCGAGCGACGACACTCGCGCCTGTCGCTGAGCAGGTGGGTCGTGTCGAGGCGGTCGCCGATTGCATTGCACTCGTGTCCGGGCTGCCCAATGTGCGGCTGGACGAGCTCGTGCGCTTCGAACACGGTCAGGTTGGATTTGCTCTCACCCTGGACCGCGACATTCTTGGATGCGTTCTGCTCGACGAGACCGAGGGAATCGAAGCGGGGAACCGGGTCGGCGGCACCGGCGAGGTGGTACGCGTGCCGGTGGGACCAGCCTTGCTCGGCCGCACCGTCGATTCGCTAGGCCGCCCACTTGACGGTGGCGGGACGGTGGATCCCGAAAGCTACGAACCCGTGGAGCGTCCAGCCCCCGCGATCATCGACCGCGATTTCGTCAGCGAACCCATCCAGACCGGCTTGCTCGTCCTCGATTCCATGTTTGCCCTCGGGCGAGGCCAACGCGAGCTGATCATCGGGGATCGTGCGATCGGCAAGACGGCAATAGCCGTCGATTGCATCATCAATCAGAAGACCAGTGACATTATCTGTGTCTACGTCGCAGTCGGTCAGAAGTCGTCGACGGTCAAGCGGGTCATCAACTCAATTCAGGCTCACGGCGCGCCTGAACGCTGCATCTTCGTCGTCGCGAGCGCATCAGCCGCTCCGGGCTTGCAATGGATCGCCCCCTATTCCGGCTTCACGATGGCGGAATACTTCCGTGATCGCGGACAGCACGCTCTTGTCGTCATCGATGACATGACCAAGCACGCTGCTACCCATCGCGAAATCGCTCTCCTCACGCGGCAGCTCCCGGGGCGCGAGGCTTACCCCGGTGACGTGTTCTATGTCCATGCACGGTTGCTTGAACGTGCAGCAAAGCTTTCAAAAGCCGCCGGCGGCGGGTCGTTGACTGCTCTTCCTATCGCCGAATTGGATGCCGGCAATTTGAGCGCATACATTCCAACCAATCTGATCTCGATCACCGACGGCCAGATCGTTCTTGATGCGAGGTTGTTCCACGAAGGTCACAAGCCGGCAGTCGACGTCGGGACCAGCGTCAGCCGCGTCGGCGGCAAGACACAGGCGCCGGCCTTGCGAGAGGTCGCGGAGACCCTGCGGCTTGACTATGCCCAGTTCTTGGAACTGGAGATGTTCACGCGGTTCGGCAGCGTCACTGATGTCCAGGTCAAGGGCAAGATCGCGCGCGGGCAGCGCATCCGTGCAATCCTCTCGCAACCCCAGTACGCGCCACTGCGACTCGCGGACGAAGTTGCGCTCGTGCTCGCATTGCAGGCCGGCCTTCTCGACCGCTTGCTGCTGGAGGATCTCGGAAAATTCCGTTCCGAGCTTCCGGCCTGGCTTGACCACTTTGCTGCACCGATCGTCGATGACATCGAGCGCACCGGGCGCCTCGACGATTCCAAGAACGCTGATCTCAAAGCGAGTCTTTCTGCGCTGGTGTCGCAGATTGCACCGTCGCCGGCCGCATCCGAGCCGAGGACCAAGTGATGGCCGAGCGGCTTGCCGATATCGTCACGCAGATCCAGAACTTCCGCCAGCTTGAGGCGGTCGTCACTGCGATGCGTGGCATAGCCGCCTCCCGAGCGCAGAAGGGTCGATCGCTGCTCGCTGGCATCGAAGCGTATAGCAACGTGATTTCGCGTGCCATGGGCCAGGCATTGAGCCTGCTGCCGATGGATATAATGACCTCGCCTCCGCTTCAGCGTGCCAGACCCGGCCTCATCCTGTTTTGTGCAGAGCAGGGTTTTGCTGGAGCCTTCAGCGAGCGTGTGCTTGACGCGGTGGCGGGCGACATCGGCGGTGCAATCAGCTTGGTCGTCGGGACTCGCGGCGCAATCGTCGCAAACGAGCGAGGAATAAAGCCCGCCTGGTCGGCTCCCATGGCCACCCACGTCGACGCGGTTCCGAGTTTCGCGAACCGGCTGGCGGACGCCTTGTATGGCTACGTCGCCACCGGCGCCATTGCCAAGGTCGACATTCTCTTTTCACGCTCGGTGTCCGGCAGCAGCATCCGCATTGATCGCCATTCACTGCTTCCGATCGACTTCGGGGGCTTTGCGCGGCCGATGGAGAAGCAGGCCCCGTTGACCACGCTCGCCCCCCAGCTCCTGCTCGAACGCCTCGCGGCGGAATACATCTACGCGCAGCTTTGCGAAGCAGCAATGCACGCCTTCGAAGCGGAGAATGAAGCTCGCATGATGGCCATGGCATCAGCCAAAACCAACATCGAGACGAAGCTCGCGGCCCTCTCACAGCGCGAGCGACAGCTTCGCCAGCAAGAAATCACCACGGAGATCGTCGAACTCGCGGCCGGAGCCGAGGCCTCACAGAGCAGTCATAGGTGAGGTCAGTGTCTCCTTCCTTGGGATTCTCCTTGGAGGGGACCGCTAGCGTCTCATCGTCATGTGTGCCCACATGCACGGTTATCACCGGCAATTCTTGTTAATCCACGGGGTGACGCTTGGCTTCCGATCTTGCACACACGCCGCGACAAATGGCATTTCACTACATTATTCTCCAACACTACCCGCGCCCACGAACTCGGCAAGGTTCAGGGCTGGGTCGTCCTCTATTTCCATTCCGATAGCGGAGGTGAGGCGCAGCGCACAATCGTCACGGAAACGCGGGGAGCACTGGCCGGGCAACGCATTTGTCCGCGGCCGGGAGCGGGAATGCTTCTCATTTTATGAACAGCCGGCACTTTCGTAACGACTAGAGGCAAGGCACTTGCTCATGGCCAACACGACCACACGGGGCGGGATGAAGACCGGATCGTCGAAGCCAACGTTTGACGCCGCGGCGCTCAAGCGGGAATTTCCGGGTCTCGCGGATCCACGCCTGCATTATCTCGACAGCGCCGCAACGGCCCAAATGCCGGAGGTCGTGCTGAGCGCTCTGCGTCGTTTCGAGGTGGAAGCGCGAGCCAACGTGCATGAGGGCATGCATACACGCGCGCGAGCGGCAACTGATGCTTATCGTCAGGCGCGGGCACGCGTCGCCCGCTTCCTGCATGCCAATTCGGACCAAGAGGTTGTCTTCACTTACGGCACGACTTCGTCGATCAACCTGTTGGCGCAGTCCTTTGGCGGTTTTTTGCGGCCGGGCGACGAGATCATGCTCTCCGTTCTCGAGCACCACAGCAACTTGGTACCTTGGCAAAAGCTCGCCGAGCAGCGGGGCGTCGTTCTGCGGTTTCTGCCGATGACGCCGGACGGGCGGCTTGATCTCAGTTGGCTGGAATCAGAACTCACCGATCGGTGCCGGCTCGTCGCCATCACTCATTGCTCGAATGTGACCGGCGCACTGACCGACGTCGCTCCAGTTGTGGCCGCGGCCCGCGCGGTCGGAGCGAAAGTCATGCTCGACGGCGCGCAGCGTGCTCCGCATGGACCGCTCGATCTGCGCAAGCTCGACGTCGACTTCTACGTTTTTTCCGGCCACAAGACCTATGGGCCAACAGGCATTGGCGTGCTCTGGGGCCGGCGCGACCTTCTCGACGCAATGCCACCATTCATGACCGGTGGACAGATGATTGAGGAGGTTGCGCTGACTCATGCGACCTTCAGGCCGCCACCGCGACGCTTCGAGGCTGGAACGCCACCAATCGCCGCTGCCGTTGGCCTCGGTGTTGCACTCGATTGGATGCAAGCACTCGATTGGCGCGCAATTCAAGACCACGAGCTACGTCTGACACGCCGCCTGCTCGACGGGCTGAAGTCGATCCCAGGCGTGCGCGTGCTGGGTCCCGTCGATACGCATGATCGGCGTGGTGTGGTCTCATTCTCCGTCCAGCGCTTTTTAGCCGAAGACGTCTGTCGCCATCTCGACACCCACGGCGTGGCGCTGCGCGGTGGCCATCATTGTGCCCAACCGCTTGTCCGCGCGTTCGGCGTCGATGGCGCAGCCCGCGCAAGCTTGGCGCCCTACAGCCAGGATGCCGATGTGGACGCGCTGCTCAATGGGCTCGCAGAGCTAGTGCGAGCGCAGCCAAGGCAATTGCATCGTCAAAACCGTCTGCGAACTGGAAAGCGAAGAGCGGAGCAGACGTTGACGACCGGCTCCAGAGCGGTCAGCCCTTGCTCGATCCGAGCTTCGCCTTGAGATAGGTCACAGCCCCATCGAGCGTGGTGAGCTTGGGATAATCGAGCTCCGGGATATCGACGCCGAGTTAGGTAAGATTGTCTTTCATGGCGAGCTGGGCACCGGCCTGGAACACTATAGGCTGGGCAGGTACCGAGACTGGCGCATCAGCTACCTGAAGGCTGGTTTCCGCATCCCGTACCACCGTCATGGTGCGCAGGATGCTTGATGGGTTGACGCTGATGGAATTGATCCCAAGCCGAGCGAGGAAGCTCGCAATCTCAGGAAAATTGGCCGGCGCCTCACCACAGATGCCCACGTGCCGTCCGTTACGCTTTGCCCCAGTGACTGCGAGCCTGAGCATTTCCAGCATACCCGGATCGCGCTCGTCGAAATCGAAGGCGACGATCTCGGAGTTGCGATCCACGCCAAGCGTCAACTGAGTCAGATCATTGGAGCCAATCGAGAAGCCGTCAAAGAGTTCGGCAAAGGCATCTATCTGAATCACGTTGTTTGGAATTTCGCACATCACATAGATCTCCAGCCCATTCTCGCCGCGCTTGAGCCCATACCCCGCCATCGCTTCGATCACTCGGCGCGCCTCCTCGGTTCGGCGGCAGAACGGAATCATGATGCGGAGGTTTGTCAGTCCCATGACGTTGCGAACACGGCGAAGTGCAGCGCACTCCAAAGCAAAGCCCGCCGCATAAGCCGGGTGCGCGTAACGTGCCGCCCCGCGGAAGCCGAGCATCGGGTTCTCTTCCTTGGGCTCGAAGGCGGCACCACCGAGCAGAGTTGCATACTCATTTGTCTTGAAATCCGAGGCCCGCACGATCACGGGTTTTGGGTAAAACGCGGCTGCAATCGTGCCGATGCCTTCCGAAAGCTTTTCGACAAAGAAATCGGATGGTCGAGCGTAGCGTTGTACCAGCCGTTTGATCGCCGCCCGCTCCCTGGCCGAATTGACTTTTTCTGGATTCGCCAGCGCCATCGGATGCACGCCGATGTGCTCGCTGATGATGAACTCCATGCGCGCCAGCCCAACTCCATCGTTGGGGAGCATGGCGGTCCGGAAGGCAAGGTCCGGATTACCGAGGTTCACCATAATGGCCGTGCGCGGACGTTTAAGCTCCTTTAGGCCGACCCGGGTAACATCGAATGGGACTTTGCCATCATACACCCTGCCAACTTCGCCTTCGGCGCAGGACACGGTGACAAGCCGTCCATTCCGGAGCTTTTCAGTAGCGTCGTTGGCACCGACAACCGCCGGCACGCCGAGCTCACGGGCAACGATAGCCGCATGGCACGTCCGCCCACCTCGATTGGTGACGATCGCGGCCGCAGTCTTCATCACCGGCTCCCAATCGGGTCTCGTTGCTGCTGAGACGAGGACTTCTCCAGGTTGGAATGCTGCTAGATCGCGCGCATTCCTGATCAGCCGTGCTCGACCGGTGGCAATTTTCTCGCCTACGGCACGGCCGCTGACCACGACCCGGCCCTCGCCTCTCAGCGCAAAGCTCTCGAATGCCCCCGGCATTCTCTGGGACGCGACCGTCTCCGGTCGTGCCTGGATGATGTAGAGCCGACCATCAGCACCATCCTTTGCCCATTCGATATCCATCGGCATCGTGTGGCCGGCTTTCATGGAGTAGTGGTGTTCGATCCGAACGGCATAGTCGGCCAGCTTAAGAACCTCCGCATCTTCGATGCAGAAGCGCTCGCGATCGGCCTTGCTAGTGCGCACGTTGCGTGTGCGCATAGCAGCATGGCCACCGCCGTAAATCATTCGCATTTGTTTGCCGCCCAATGAGCGCGACAACACCGCCCGATATCCTTGCCGTAGGGTCCGCTTGTGGACATAGAATTCATCGGGATCGACGTTCCCCTGCACGAGGTTCTCGCCAAGTCCGTAGGTTCCGGTGATGAAGACCACATCAGGAAAACCGGATTCCGTATCGAGCGTGAACGTGACGCCGCTCGAAGCGAGGTCGGCACGAATCATCTTCATCACGCCGACCGACAGCGCAACCTGGAAGTGATCGAACTTGTTATCGATCCGATATGAAATCGCCCGATCTGTGAAGATGGAAGCGAAGCAGTGCCGACATGCTTCAAATACTTGTTTCGAACCGCGGACGTTGAGGAAGCTCTCGTGCTGGCCTGCAAAGCTTGCAGTTGGCAGATCCTCCGCCGTCGCGGAGCTGCGCACCGCAACTGCAACGTTGCCGCCATATTCTGTTTCTAATTTTTGATAGGCTTCATAGATTTCCTGCCGAAGTCGATCACTGTCCGTGGCGGCAAAAACAATCGCGCGTGCTTCGGCCGCGCGCTTCGCAAGCATGGCCACACGTGTCTTGTCGACCCCGTCTAAAAGCCGATGCAATCTGTCCCAGGCGCCAGCTGCGCTCAACGCATCGCGATAGGCTCGGGCCGTCAGTGCAAACCCATTCGGAACCCTGACACCCTGATCCGACAGAACGGAATAGAGCTCCCCAAGAGAAGCATTCTTTCCACCTACCAAGCCGACATCCTCAAGCCGGATATCCTTGAACCAACGCAAGCTGGCTTCTTTTGCTATCATTTGAAATTCCAAGAACGAAGAAACGTTGCCAATCTAAGGCAGGTCGTCATAGGCCAACTTGATTTGCCTCAAATCCACGGACGTTTTGGGGGCTATCTAAATGGTTCGGTTCGGCCAAACCGAGGATTAAGCTTTCAGGCGAACGCTGCAGAGCAATTCTGCCGAGGGGATGGGACGAACGCCAGATTGGCCGTCTTGGTCGGTGGCACTTGAAGATGCCGCCAGGTCAAACAACGGCACCAATCAACATATCAATTCGGCCATTTCCCCACGTTGGGAGCATTAACCGCGAGTACCCCAAGCTATCACGCTCCTTCCCGCTGATTGGCTTACGATGGTAAAATGTCGGATTGCGGGCTTCGACTGTGACACTCGCCTGAGCAATCAAAAATTCAAGAGGACGGCGTGAATCAAGCTCGTCTGCAAATTTTCCAGTGAAATTCGAATCGAGACCGGCCAAAATTTCTTGACCGACGCTGTTGAAACGGAAGCGCTGCGGGCTCGTGAATACGTCGATCAGCATTAGATTGCCGGAGAGCTCCGGCAGCGAAGACAGGTTTACATCATCAGAAAATGGGATGGCGTTCTCCCCTCGCCTTAAATCGTTCCAGTATCGCTGGACCCGTGCCAGGTGGGCTGGCAGTTTCCGTGGCGGTAAAAAGGGCTGAATTGATCCAGACATGTTTTTTGGTCTAGCAGGTTGCTCATATGGCGACTAAGGAATTTGGGACCCGTCCGGATTCAAAGGCGCTCTAACTGAACCTCATTGTACAGACGGCTGACATCGCTTGCATGGCAAAGCTCGGTGCCGGGATTTAATACGGCCGCCGATCCGGCAGCCACTCCATACCGAAAGGCTTCGACCACACTCGCGCCCGAAGCAAGGAACCATACCATACCGCCGAGAAAACTGTCGCCAGCACCGACAGCACTCACAAACTGAACATCGGGAGCATGGGCGCGGAAGGCGGTCTGCGCGGTTACCAACAACGCCCCCCGATGGCCAAGGGTTAACGCAATGACCTCGACGCACCCGCTGCTTACAAGAGCGCGAGCTGCCTCAAGCCATGCATCAGGATCCGACAGCGGGGCACGTGCAAGCTCCTGCAGTTCCCGTAGGCTGGGCTTGAGCAGGTACACTCCGTCTTTCAACGCCGCCGCGAGCGGCGGCCCCGCAGTGTCGAGCACCATCTTCGACCCCCCGTTCTTTGCGATCCGGGCCGCTCTTGCGTAAAAATCTACAGGAACATTGGGTGGAAGGCTCCCGCTGGCCACGACAAAGGACGGTGCCTCAGCTATGCCTGCCAACGTATTCAGGCAATTACTCCACTCCGTCTCACTGAGTGGCGCTCCAGGAAGCACGAACCGGTATTGCTGGCCGGATTTTTCCTCCGTGACAGTGAAGTCTTCGCGGGTTTCTTCGGCGACCTCTACAATCACGCTGGTTATATTTTCGCGATCCATAAGACGCCGCAGCAGCTGACCGGTTGATCCTCCTGCAGGATAGATGGCGGTTACCTCGCCGCCTAACCGCCGTACTACCCGAGCGACGTTGATCCCTCCCCCGCCGGGGTCGCGTCGAGCAGGGGTGCAGCGTAGCTTGTGAAGTGGGGCTACCAGCGACACAGAGGTCGCGATGTCGATCGCCGGGTTGGCGGTCAGGGTCGTAACTTTTGGCGTCGCTGGTTCCGGCATCACACAAAGAGCCTTACAGTCTCAGAAAGCTATCTCGAAACGCTGAATCCTCGTCTGTTGATGCCTTCATTGAAAATTTCACCACACTGAGCTGGAGTAGGGGATCCATCGCCCATCAATTGATTCGGTTCACACGCAGGCGCTGCGTAGCGAGCAGAACGCAACGCACTATTCCACGTGGGCCGCGCGACTTCCGTTGATTTTAATCAAAGACAAAATATAGACGAAGCCCTCTTATCGTAGCCGCACAACAACATGGGTGGAGTCCAACATGAAAGCCCGCGATGTGATGGTTTCTCCCGTGATCATCGTAAGGCCAGCCACTTTGTGATGACGACGAAGGTCATCACGGCAGCTCCCGATGCGCCACTGCATGAAATCGACATCACTGTGAACGGTGAGATCGTGGATCCTTGGGGGATAACGCGATCCGACACCGAGAGAAAGGCAATACGGGTCGCAGCCGAGACCACTCCTGGGGTCTGCGCCGTGAACGACAACTTGATCAAAGGGCAGCTATCAGCATGGGCGTAAGGAGCAGGCACCGCAACACAAACTTAGTGGCTTTTGCTATGATGGCTCCGCGGCGAGTGCGGGAATGACACCTGGAACGCTCATCGGAGCCCTCAAAAGGCTCCGGTGCGCACCGTGGCGAAGCACGATGTGAGATATGGCAATCCTGATCAGCCGGCGTGCGTGGGGACGAGGTGCTGTGGTGGCGCTGCTCATCGCCATCATCGTTGTCGTGACCTGCCTCATCCTGCTGGGGAGTATGGCCAGCTTTGTGGTCGATTGGCTTTGGTTCTCCGCGGTCGGCTATTTGCACGTCTTCTGGACCATCATCATCGCCAAAGCGGAAGTATTTCTCGCGGTCTTCGTTGCGACCGCGAGCATCCTTTGGATGAACGGACTGCTCGCATTGCGTCTTGCGCGAACGCCGTGGCTGGAGCGGCGCACCGACTTAAGGTGGAGAGGCGCGGGCATGATGACGCTGCCCGACCTGTTGGAATTCCTGCGCGACCGGCTGCCGTGGCCTGTCGCCATTGCCGGCTGCGCGATGGTCCTCGCCATGCTTGTCGGCTGGGGAGAGGTTCACAATTGGGAAGTTTTCCTGCGCTTGCTCTATCAGGTGCCCTATGGCGCAAGCGACCCGCTCTATGGCAAGGACATCGGGTTCTATTTGTTTTCGCTGCCTGCCTATGTGGCCCTCAAGAACTGGATGCTGATTACGCTCTTCTTGAGCGCGCTCCTCGCCGGAGCGGTGTATTGGGCGCATGGCTACATCGAATATCACGCCCAACGACGGTCGATGTCGCCGGCAGCAATCGCCCACGGCTCGGTGCTGCTCGGCTTTTTCTTCGTGGTGAAGGCCTGGTCCTACGGTCTTGACCGCTATCTGCTGCTTTACGGCGACAACGGGGTCGTGGTGGGCGCGGGTTACACGGACATCCACGTTGAATTGCCGGTTCTTTGGTTGCTGATCGGGCTCGCCATCATTGCGGCGTTCATCTGCTGGGCCAACGTAAGAGTTCGCGCCTACAAGCTCCCGATAGCGGCAGCGGCTATTCTATTTGTAGCCTCCTTCGTCTTGGCGGAGATAGGTCCCGCGCTTTTCCAGCGTGTCTATGTCAAGCCCAATGAGCTGCAGCTGGAAAGCCCCTACATCCAGCGCAATATCGCCGCAACGCAGCTTGCGTACAATCTTCATCAAATCGCGGTTCAGGCTTTTCCCGCGGAGCAGAGCCTCACCGCAAAAACGCTCGAGACCAACCAAGCCACGACTGACAACATCCGGCTGTGGGACTGGCAGCCGCTGATGGACACCTATGGTCAGATGCAGGAGATCAGGACTTACTACAAGTTCCATGACGTGGATATCGATCGCTACTGGCTCGACGGTGCGTACCAGGCAGTGATGCTCTCCGCTCGGGAGCTTAAATCTTCGCTGCTGCCGCCGAACGCCCAGACCTGGGTGAATCGCCATGTGCTGTTTACGCACGGCAATGGCGCGGTGATGAGCCCGGTCACGCGCAAGAGCACCGAGGGGCTGCCGCTCTTCTATCTGCGCGATATCCCGCCGGTCGCTGCCGGCGGTCCCGAGATTCGCGAGCCTCGCATCTATTATGGTCAGGAAACCGACACCTACGTCATCGTCAAGGGGAGCACTCCGGAGTTCGATTATCCGAAGGGCAAGGACAACATCTACGCATTCTACAATGGCAGCGGCGGCATTCCTGTCGGCGGCCTCGCGCGGAAAGCCCTGTTTGCCTGGTACTTCGGGGACGTAAACCTGTTGCTCACGAGCTACATCACGGACGCCAGCCGGATCATGATCCGCCGCGACATCCGGGAACGGGTGCATACAATTGCCCCGTTTCTGGTTCTCGACCGCGATCCGTATCTGGTGGTCAGCGAAGGACGGCTGTTCTGGATGCAGGACGCCTATACGACCAGCAACTATTTTCCCTATGCGCAGCCAGTGCAAGGCGGCGACCTCAATTACATCCGCAATTCGGTGAAGGTCGTCATCGATAGCTATAACGGGAGCGTCGACTTCTATCTGATGGATGCCTCAGACCCGATCGCGGCAACCTACCAGCGAATCTTTCCGGGAATATTCAAGCCGCTGACGGCGATGCCGACGGATCTGCAGCGGCATATTCGTTACCCGGAGGACCTCTTTCGCATTCAGGCGCAGATGTATCGCGCGTACCATATGGACAGCCCGGAGGTATTTTATAATCGCGAAGACCTTTGGCAGTTCCCGCGCCAGCCCGAGGGCGGGGAGAACGTAATGATGGTCCCTTACTACATCATCATGCGATTACCCGGAGAATCGAAGGCCGAGTTCTTCCTCATGCTGCCGATGGTGCCGAGCCAGCGACAGAACATGATCGCATGGCTCGCGGCACGCTGCGATCCGCCGAACTACGGCAAGCTGATCGTGTACGAATTCCCCAAGGACAAGCTTGTCTACGGTCCGTTTCAGATCGAAGCGCGGATCAATCAGAACACGGAGATTTCGCAGCAGCTCTCGCTGTGGAACCAGCTGGGATCGCGGGTGATCCGTGGGAACATGCTTGTGATCCCGATCGAGAACTCGATTCTCTACGTGTCCCCTCTCTATCTGCGGGCAGAGCAGGGACAATTGCCGGAGCTCAAGCGCGTGATCGCAGCCTACGGCGATCAGGTCGTGATGAAGGAGACGCTGGCAGCCGCCTTGTCGGCGCTCTTTATGGAAGGCGCCGGGCCGACCCCGAGCGCGCCCCCTGCAGGCGTTGGAGCTGACCGGGCACGTCAGGCACTTGATCATTACAACCAAGCAATAGAGCGCTTGAAATCCGGGGATTGGGCGGGTTTCGGCACGGAGCTTGATGCAATGCGCGGGCTTTTGCAGGAGATTACCAACCAGGCATCGACTGGAAAATGATGCAGTCGAGCCCTCGCTTCACAGATCAATCAGCATCGCCAATTAGTTGAGCCACGCGTTTGGCTATCGACGCAGCAGACCAAAAATTGCGGCGGCTGCAACGAACATGATAAATACGGGTATCCAAAGTAAGACAGCGCCGAGGAGAAGAACGAACATCGTCGCTGCAATAATCGCGATCACCAGCGCCAGCAAGATGATGCCGAATGGCCCCAGTTTTACCGCATACACGCGGCGGGTCCCATGCGCGTCGACAAAACGGTACGCGCGCCGGTCCGGACGGCCCGGCGGGATAATCTCGGGTTCGGTGTGAGATTCTTGTTCTGGCAGCATACTAATGACGGCTATCGATCAGGGTTGCTGCTCATCATGTAAGAACGACGGCACAAGATCACAACCAGCGGCGGGCAGGCCAACGTCCACAATATATTCGTGGTCGCCGCGCGCTGAAAACGCTGCGCCGATAATTAACGACCGTTCGTGACGTGTGTTGATATGCATCAAGCTGCATTCCGGCAGCTGTTGGAATATCGCAAAACGCGCCTTGGTTTCGAGCCCGAGGCGGGAATTCTGCAATGGCCACGCTTGAAGTCATCGTCATCGTGCTGCTCGTTCTCTTGAACGGCTTTCTCGCCATGTCCGAGCTGGCCATCGTCTCTTCGCGCCGTCCGCGCCTGGAGCGCCTCGCCGCGGATGGACGCGCGGGCGCACGGGCGGCGTTGAGTCTCGCCGACGATCCGGGCCGCTTTCTTGCCACGGTGCAGGTGGGGCTGACCTCCATCGCCATCCTGGCCGGCGCCTTCAGCGGCGTGACGCTGGCTCACAGGGTGGACGTCTGGCTCGATCTCTTCCCGGCAATCGCCCCCTACAGCAAGCCGGCCGCGATCGCGATGGTCGTGATCTCCGTCACCTATCTCTCGCTCGTCGTCGGCGAACTCGCGCCGAAGCAGATCGCCCTCAAGAATCCGGAGGCAATCGCGGTGCGCGTGGCGAGGCCGCTTGCCTGGCTCACCCGGGTAGCCGCGCCGCTGGTTTGGCTGCTCAACGTCAGCACAGTCTCGATTCTCGGTCTGCTCGGATTGCGTCCCGGCTTCGAGCGTCACGTTACCGACGAGGATATTCTCGGCGTGATCATCGAAGGCGAAAAATCTGGGCTGATCCACGCAGCCGAGCGCGAGATGATCGAGGGCGTGCTCGATCTGACCGACCGGCCGGTGCGAACCATCATGACGCCGCGTCCTGAAATCATCTGGATCAATCTCGACGATTCGCAAGATTTGATCCTTAAGACTATCGGGGAGTGCCCCTATGCACAGCTCCTGGTGGGTCGCGGCTCAATCGACAAATTCATCGGCGTCGTGCGCAAGCAGGACCTCTTGAATCAGGCTCTCGCCGCAATACCGCTGGATGTGGCTAAAACCTTGCATGCACCGTTGACCATACCCGAGCGCACCTCGATCCTGCGCACGCTCGATCTTTTCCGGAAGACGCCGGTCAATACGGCGGTGGTGGTCGACGAATACGGCATCGTTCAGGGGATCGTGACGCGAACCGATCTGTTGGAAGCGGTGGCAGGCCGTCTTCCCGATGTGGACATCAGACCCGAACGGGAAGGTATTGCGGCAAAAGGATGGTTCGATCCTTATCGATGCAGCGACATCCATCTCCGACGTCGCCGAGTTGCTCAGCTTGGGCGATGCGCCCGAACGGGAGTTCGTCACTGTGGCGGGGTTGGTTCTCTCCAATCTCGATCACGTGCCGCGTGAGGGTGAACAATTATCCTACGGCGGTTGGCGCTTCGAGATCGCGGAAATGGATGGCGCACGGATCAGCAAAATTCTGGCCCGACCCTGTCAATAAGCGCAATGAAACGCAGGCGGCGCGCTGAAATCAGCTATTGAGCGCCGCCACAATGAATAGCCCGGCACCTATCAGCAGGGCCAGTGCGACACCGCCGACAATCGAGAGAATGCGATGTCTGCGCTCGGCAGATTTGCCTCCGGCAACCGCATGATGCGCTGCTGCGATACCCATCCAGAAGGAACCCATATCGGTGACACCCTGCAAACCTACCCAATTTCCAGTTGTTCTCCAATGTGGGAACAAAGGGATAGGAATTCTAGGCGGAGCGCGCCCAATGTTTATAGGAACAAAATATAGAGGCACAACTGAGCGCAATCAGAGCGAATGTGGAACTGTTGCATTCGGGCACAGTGCCTCAACCAAGAGCCTGCTGGGAGAGTGCAAGGTAAAGCGCGAGCAGGAAGCCTGCGACAGTCGGTAACACGATCACCGATCCGCCCTCGCGAATGGCCTCCGGAATCATGGTATGGGCCACGAGGGCCAGAACAGCGCCGCCGGCGACGGCTTGAAAAAACACCGCCGTCAATGATCCCGAACTCCCGATGAAAAGCTTGCCTGCGACGGCCGCAATCGCGCCCGCCAGGAGCACCATCGACCACAACCCGAAAATCGTTCTCGGCTTGTATCGGGCCTTCTCCAGCATCCATGCGCTTGCCGCAGCTTCCGGAATTCCACCCAGGAACATGCCAAGCACCAACGTCAGGGAGAGGCTTTCCACGCCATTGAACTTTGCCCCGATCACCAGGCAACCGGGAATGGTATCAAGAATATTGCCGAGAACGATCGCTAGCCCGGCTCCGTGACCCGTCTCGACCAGCATCCTGCGCATTTCGTTGCGACTTAAGTGCTGGACATTGCTGTTCGCGATCTTTGCCCAGGTCGACGGATTGGAACCCCCAACGAGGAGATTGCTGATGGCCCGTTCATGACTTAGCCGCTGGATGGCAGAGGATAGCTGGCTGTCCTCCTTGACGAGCTGGTCAAAATTTTCCTTTCCGATCTCAAGCAATTCGGTTTCCGTTGCCGCGCGGATTGTTGCCGTACGCGGCTCGCCGGTCAGAACAGCCATTTCACCGAAGGCCTGACCTTCCTCGAGGGTGGCAATTGGGCGCGATGCCGTCGTTGCGCCTTCTTGCGTATCCGCCAGCACCTCAACGCGGCCGCGCCTGACGATGTACAGGGCATCGCCGGGGTCGCCGGCACGGAACAAAATCTTGCCTGCCTCGAGCCGCACGGGACGTAGACACGGAAGGATTGCCTCTATGCCTTCCGGCGGCAGGTGCCGGAGAAGATCGCATTTGGAGAGCAATCCAATCAGCTCCTTGGCATCATGCTGCTTCCGGCCCAGCGCGTATTCTTCAAAGCGCGACGGGAGCCGGACGGCTGCACCATGCTTCTCGAGAAATAAGGTCACGCAGTAATAGATGATCGCCCCCAATGCGAAGCCGCCGCCGACGAAGGCCCAGGCGGATTGCATTCCGAACGCGCGATGGTGGAGTTGCCGCGCACTTTCATAGGCGAGCTCGATGGCAAGCGCGCTGATCAAGGAGCCGGCGGCAAATGCCAGAATGACGGCGAGAACGCGCCGCGGAAATCGAACGTAAAGTCCGATTGCAGCGCCCAAAAGAGATGAGGATGTGGTGACGAGCCCAACAAGCGAAATTATGACTAACTCGAATGGCGTGGTCATTAACCGCCTGAGCAGTCTTAAGCTAGCACGATGCCATCATATGACAGGAAATATTTTCGTCTACCCTCGGTATTACGGGTCCTTGTCGAAAACCCGGCCTGAAGCTTTCTTGTCGAGGCATTTTGGTCCACGCCCGTGCATAGATTTTTCGGGCTGTCCTAAATGGCACTCTAGTGAATTGGAGCATTTGAATTCGAGGGGGTACTAATCACCGTTCTTATAAGAACGGCATAAACTTAGCCGCTACCGCTCTGTGCTGCTTTTCCTTTCGTCTTGATGGTCCGTCCCGTCAAAATATTATAGAGCATCACCCGATTAGGCGCGCGACGCATCTCGCGGCGCACCTCTGGATCTCGCAATCTGCGCGCTACGCAAGCCATTGCATCGAGCTGACCAGGCTCGTTTGCCTCAGGCAATAGCAGCAGGCAAACAAGGTCCACCGGTTCGCCGTCAATAGCATCGAACTCTATCGGATGTTTTAGCCGCGCGATTATTCCGTACGGTACTTTCAATCGTATGCGGGCGTGCGGAATCGCAACACCACCGCCAACTCCAGTCGATCCAAGCCCTTCGCGTTTCATCAGCGCTTGGAAAACAGTATCCCCGTCGATTTTTATGGCGCGGGCGGCTCGGTGTGCAAGATCATGGAGGACACGCTTCTTGTCACCGAGGTTGAGATCAGTAATCGAATCAGCAATCGGTAGATTTGCAAAATCCATTTTGTTTGCTCTGCCAAATCTTCCGGCGCGTGCACCTGCATAATCTATTTATGCCTGTTCCCATGAGAAAGGCCACACTTACGAGCGAAAATACCGCGAAGCCGCTTCGAGAGCGAGGAGCATATGGGGGTCGCGATCAATCCGCCACCTGCGCTATGGCTCGCCTCCGCAATTTATGGCGCTTTGGACAGTATCGCGAGCGCTTCGTCACGAACCCGTGTAGGTTGGAGCAGAGGACCCCGCATTGCGGAATGAAGGATGTGCTGGCATCGGCGACAAGCTCTCTGACACGACGCATGCTCGCAACATTCTCTGTCAAGTCGAGATAGTGCGTACGGGCTGCTCGGGCCGCTTCAGCAATGATCATCGTCAGGTGGAAGGGGGCGGCGTTGAGCACGGCAAATTGCCCATTCAGCAAATGGACTAGCTTTGAGTTATCTTCGACATTCGCGGACACAATGCGAATGCGTTCGTCTCGGTCAAATCGGCCAAGAACTTCAGGGGAGCGATCTGCCAGGGTGATTTGGTAATCGCTCGTCGAGGCGAGCAGCTCCGCGATGGTAGCGCTATTATGCAGGCGCCGATAACGATGACGTCCTTCATTAACCCGTCCGGAGGTACGAGCGAAGGTCACCCAGCGCAATAACAATCAAATCCGTGCAAAGAGGCACCAGTCTTGCCGGAAAACAAGACGTCCTTCCCGATAAATCCTGTGCGCGATCCAGCGGCGCGATTGCCGAATTCGCCTTCGATCGCTGGCCACCCTGGCTCTACCTGATCGTTTCACGCGGACGGCATACTGGATAGGCGCCGAAAATGAGAGATGATCTCTCTTAATCTATATTTTGTTTTTATAACAACGAGGAATATTCCACCTCGAATTCTTACCTGTTGACCGATAGATAGCGATCGAAGTGCCGTCCGCCCAGTGCGATGACATGGTCGACGCACTCGCGATTGATCGATGCGATCAACCTCTTGGCAAAATAGTTCTGCTACGGCGAACCTGGCGCCATGTTGCACTGACCATTCTGATGCTGCAGCAAAGAAAAGGGGTGGGTTGAGGGTCGTGTTGCAGCACAGCGATGTCCCATGACGAAGCTCTCCAAACTCGCTTGAGGTGCATCCATGTCAGCGGGACGTCACGTTTTGCGGCTCAGCGGCTATGCTCCTAGTCTTCCGACTCCGTTTCATGATACAGGCGAACTCGACAGCACTGCGCTCGAATGGCTTTGCCATCGCCAAATTGAGGACAGCGCTGCCGCATTGGTCGTGTGCGGCACGACCGCGGAAGCCCCCACATTGAGACGAGCCGAGCACGATAGCATTGTTCGCATTGCTGTTGGCGCATCGCGCGGACGGATACCCGTGATTGCAGGTGCCGGCTCCAATTCGACAAGCCAGGCGATCGAATTGGCGAAGGATGCGGAAGCAGCCGGCGCCGATGCGGTTCTCTCTGTCGTGCCCTATTATAACAAGCCGACACAATCGGGGATGTACGCGCATTTTCGTGCTATCGCCGGAGCGACCGGTCTGCCAGTGATCCTCTATGACGTCCCTTCGCGCACCGTCTGCGGTCTCGCCGACGATACCGTTGCGCGCCTTGCCGAGATGCCTCGAGTGATCGGCCTCAAGGACGCAACCGGCGATCTCAGCCGTCCGCTGCGCCTGCGAGCATTGGTGGGGTCACAGTTCCGGCTGCTATCAGGCGATGATGCGACTGCGCTTGCCTTCTTCGCTCAGGGCGGCGACGGCTGTATTTCGGTGACCTCGAATGTGGCACCCGGTCTTTGCCGGGCAATGCATTCGGCATGGACTCAGGGCCAGATTGCTCGCGCCCAGCAGCTCGCACTGGTGATCGCGCGGCTGACCGCCGCACTGTTTCGTGAAAGCAATCCGGCGCCAGTCAAGTACGCTTTGAGCGTGATGAAATCTTATCTCGCCGCGGGTGCGCTTGCCGCTCGTCGAACTCAGAAGCGAGACCAAGATCGAGATTGAAAAGGTTATGGGGCGCATAGCGACGGAATATTCCGGCTACATGATCGGCGATGTAAGTCGGCTGGACATTAATCGCGTTCAGTCGATTGATCAGGCTCGAGCAAAGTCGAGATTTGGGGTAATTCCTGGTCGCGCCAGTTGAGAACTTCGATCTGACGTGCTCGTTGACCTTGCCGATCCCACATCAACTGGAAACGAACAGGATCGAACGGTCGGAACTCTCAAGAATAGCTGCTGCAACCTTGCCGAAGAACAGCGTCTCGCCGGCCGGGCGGCCCACTCCCATGACGATCAGATTGTAGTGCCCGAGGCGAGCCTGCCTTAGGATGGCATCTTCGGGGGCGATGTTGAGCCGCAACGCGGTTCGGATCGATTGGCCGTAGCGGTCGGCAAGCTCAACGATGTCCTTGAGGATGGATTCCTCATGGCGCCGGGTGGGCGTCGGTCGCTTCAGTCGGCGCTGTGCGGCACCCAATCCAACCGTGCTCAGGACGTAGAAGGCCGTTATCAAGCGATCGCCGGGTCGTGTCAGCGCGAGCGCGACCTCGGCTGCCCGTCGCGAGACCTTGTTGCCTCTGACCGGAACCAGAATGTTCAGGCTGCCCTCTTCCGGGAAGTCGGTATGCACTCCACGGGCCACAACGACCGCCAGCGGTCCTTCGTACATCGCCGCGATGCGGGAGATCTGCTCATGGAACCCACCATGGGGCGCCACGGTCTTCGCAATTCCGAGGACGAGCAAGCCGTAGCCTTTCTGCGCTTCCCTTGTGACGGCCGATTCTACCGGCAGCGCATCAGTCCGCAGCGTCAGGTGGACCTTCTGGCTTCTCCCCGCATGCTCCGATGCGGAGCTGTCCATGGCGGCGATGGCGGCTCTGACGCCCGCTTCCGCACTTCCGCGTCCCAAGTGGAGGACAGTGGTCGTGATCCCCCGCGATCCGGCCATCAAGCCGGCCAGACGCAGGGCGAGCCTGCCGTTTGCACTATCATCGACCGCAACAAGCAGACGCTCTACATTGGAAATGAAGCCCTTTGCCTCGAACGCTTCACGCGCGAGGCGGGCCCGCTCCTCCTCGTGCAGCGGAAGCCTCGCCAGTGCCCACCGCAGCATTGGCGGCATCGCCAAGGTGGTCACGATCGCCATGGTGACGATCATCGTGAAGAGGTCCTGACTGATCACTCCCAGCGAAAGACCGATGGAGGCAACAATGACCTCGGTCGAGCCACGCGCGTTCATGCCACAGGCAAGCGCCAGTGATTCCCGACCGGTCAGCCGACCCAATGCGCCTCCCAGAAACGCCCCGGTGAACTTGCCGACGCTCGCAATGGCGATGAAATCCGAGGGCGAGGAGAAAGAGTTGCGGGTTCTTGAGCACCGACAAGTCCGCGTGCAGGCCGGCAAACGAAAAAAAGACCGGCATGAACAGGCCAACAACCAGTCCGCGCAATTGCTCATCGATGTGGCGAGTCAGGATTGGGGACTCGCCGACCAAAATTCCTGCGACGAAAGCTCCGAGCACCGTGTGAATGCCGATCAAGTGCGTGGTCAACGCCATCATGCCCATGACAATCAGAATTGCGGTGACCACCGGCACCTCGCTGATGAACGTGTCGTTCGTCCAGCGAATCAATCCGAACACCAGTCGCCGGCCGATCGTGAAGCTCGCCAGGAGGAACAGTCCGGTTCCGAGCACGCTTTGCGCCAAGCTCGCCGCACTGACTGCACCATGCAATGCCAGGCTCGAAGTGATTGCGATGATGGTCCATCCGACGGTGTCGTCGATGATGGCCGAGGCGACGAGCGTCATCCCGATCTTCCGGCGCATGAAATTCATCTCGCGCACCACCATGGCAACGATCTTCACGGACGCGACCGACAATGCCGTCCCTAGGAACATGGAGGTGATCAGTCGCTGATCGGGATGCGGCAGCATGGCCTCAGGCAAAAATTGACCGAGCGTAAAGCCGCAAACGAAGGGTACGACAATTCCGGCCGCTGACACGCTGACGGCGGCGCGGCGCGCCCGTTTGACAAGCTTGAGGTCGGTCTCCATTCCGGTCAGCAGCAGAAGCATCAAGATTCCGAGGTCAGACACGGCCTCGACCATCGCGTTTTGCTCACGGCCGGCAGCGAAGATGGCGTGTTGCGCCTCCGGCCATAGCGCTCCGAATACCGACGGACCCAGGACGATGCCGGCGATCAGCTGCCCCATCACCGCCGGCTGGCCGATCCGCTGCATGACTTCGCCAAGCAGCCGTCCAACCAAAAGCAGCAACACGATCTGCGCGATGAAGAGGGCCTCGGATGGCTCAGCCGGCGCCTGCTCGGCCGCGAACGCAGCGCTGCTCGATGCAAGCGCCGTGGCAAGCAGGATAGCGAGGCCCGATGCCGGGGCGCGAGCACCGTTTGCGTGAAACCTTGCGAACGCCCGGACGACACTGCATCGCATTGCAGCCATCGCAATAGCGAACATGATAGAAAGCTCAGACTTGCGCGCGCACGACCAGCACGGGACAGGGAGCGTTGCGCATGACGCCCTCGGCGACGCTGCCAAGCAGCGCGCGGCGTACGCCGGTGCGCCCGTGACTGGCTATGACGATGAGGTCGGCGGGCCATTCCTTGGCCGCTCTGACAATTGTCGCGGCGGGCGCGCCAGTCTGCACAAACTCGAGCGTCGAGGCTGGCAGCGAAAGGCGCTGGCGGAACCCGGCGAGCAATCTCTTGCTATCTTCTTCGGCTCGATCGATCAATTCCTTCGGAGAAATCCCCGTATCCCCGGCGTAGCCGGGGTCGTTGACATGGACAAGGGCAACCTCCCCGCCCAGCGAACGGGCAAGTTCGGCACCGAGTTCCGCCGCGCGCACGGAAACTGGCTGCTCGTCAACCGCGATAAGAATTCTACGGATGCTCACGGATGCTTATTTGCTCTACATACAGAGAGAGAGTGATGCGCCTTTGCCTGCCTTCGAACGCGCCTTCGTGGCGAGCGTACCCATATAGGCGTGAGTTAGCATGGCAGCGATGTAGAATACACCTGCGGTGCTGTGAACAATTTGCGCGACTTGCCTGTTTGCAATACCAGTCCCGTAAAAGGAAAAAAGCAAGATGTAGCCGGTAGTGGCGATCAAGCCGCCTCCAATGACAACTATCGAGAAGATAAGCTTTTCTATCAAGCATTAGTGAGCTTAATGGGCTGTGGCGTTCGAACCGCAAAATGCCCGCGATGGCGATATCTGTGTGTGCATGTGGTGCTTCGGGCGTGATCTTCACGTCCTCGATACCGGCTCCAGGGTCCAATAGACGCCCTTAGGCAGGGCCTCGTGCAGCATGAGCATTTCGCCGACGGTTTCGGAGGTGACGAGACCGACAAGCCGTCCCGAGGCATCAACGACCGCGACGGCGGGCGCTGACTTGTCTTGAAGAATACGGAGCGCCTCGTCGAGGCAGCGGCGATGGCCACGGTCGGCACCATCGGCGACATCGCGTCTGACACGTGGGCATCAGGGCCGCGTTCTTTCAGCGCGCGGATAAGAGCGCAACGCGCGAGAAGCCGACCGGCTTGCTGGCGCCATCGACACGGGGAATTCGCTCTGGTTGGTGCGCAGCAGAGTCTGCACTGCTTCATCAATATGCGCCTGCGGCGTCAAGGTCGCGTATTGCGTCATCATCGCCGTGCTCACCGGTACACCGCGCGACATTGCCGCAATGCCACGGAATGCGCCTCGGAGGCCGCCGCCAGATAAACGAAGATGGCGATGAAAATCAATATCGGATTGACAGCAGTACGATGAAGCAAGGGCGAAGAGCACAACGCTCTGCCGATCGAGGCGCGATCCGGTCGCGCGCAAGAAGCAGAGGCGTGACGCGAGAAGCGCGCGTAGCACCGCCGCCGTCCATAGGGAAGGCGGAAATCATGTTGAAAAAAGCGAGGAAGATGTTGACGACTGCCAGTCGGTCGGTGAGCGAGATGTGCATGCTGTACACAGCGTTGAGATCGCTGGCATTGAGGCGTGCGCCTGAGAAGAGAACGAACGCGAAAGCGATAGCGACATTCACCAGCGGGCCGGCGATAGCGATGAGAAATACTCGCACGGCGCTTCCGGAATGCGCTGAAATAGTGCGAAGCCGCAGATCGAGAGCAGAGCATATCGGGGGTCGAAAGACAAAGGCGAGTGCAGTGAAAATATGCAAAAATACATGCGACACACGCA
Organism: uncultured Alphaproteobacteria bacterium; assembly: GCA_963817135.1. Taxonomy (GTDB): domain Bacteria; phylum Pseudomonadota; class Alphaproteobacteria; order Rhizobiales; family Xanthobacteraceae; genus VAZQ01. The sequence goes on from CAWFNG010000001.1 coordinate 380,717, forward strand.
GGCAAACAGCAGCAACACGAAGATAAGCGTGGTAGAAGCTGCTACGGGGCTACGAGACGTACAGCTCGCGGCAAAAATCCAACTAGAAACAGGAGGAAGGTCACATGCACACGGATCGACATGCCCGCAATCCTTCCGATGTTCAACGACCAAGACATTGGGGCCTCGATTAGTGCGCTCGCATTAGGCAGAAGCAGTCATGCGTGCGCCGCAAATACCTATCGCTGAGGGCGTGCGCAGGTGCCCCATCCCCCGTCTGCTCGCCTTCGCTCACAATGCCCAAGATTTTGCCGCTCTGGCTGATAACGGGGAGCGCGCTGATCTGTTCTTTAGCAGATACGTGCGACCTCTTGGACGGTCGCATCTGGACCGACAGTGATCACGTTTGAAACCATGACATCAGCGGCATTCATGTTGGCTCCTCCTTAGATCCATTTTCGGGACAGTTTGCGCTGGCCGCCGTCAATGAGGAAGACGCAAGGAGATGCATTTTGACACGGCTGGGGAAACTCATCAGGCGCCGATGCATAACATGATTTGAGCAATTGCACGGCGCTTCCGAATGCATCGCGGCGATAGTGGTCTTTGCTGCATGGCGAACTCCGTGCTGCCGAACCGTCGAGGCCTCCGCTCGCGTTTGCCTATAACAATGCCAATAATTTCTATTCCGCGCTTATAAGAATGAGCCACACCTCGTCTTGAATTTATATTTCTTGCTGTTGCGCAGCGATATATGGCGAAACCAGCGTCGCTTGACGTACATCAATATTTGACACGTGACTGCGCGCTATTTGATTAAAGTCGTTTCACGAACCAAGAGGCGCAAAGTGCTTCCGATCATCCTCATGCTTCTCCTCTTGGTTGGCTTCTTCGGCCTGTTTGCCGGACTGGTGTTCTTTTCGGAGGGCGTGATCGAGCCCGAGTCGACATCGTGAGCCGGCCGCGGCGGCAACCGGCGAGCGAGGATCGGAACATGGCCCTGTACGTGCTGTTGGCGATGGTCGTCGCTCTCGTCATCTACCTCTTCTACGCGGTGATTCATCCCGAAAAATTCTGATCGCCACCGAGGAATGCCATGACATCGCAAGGCTGGCTGCAGATCGGATTGACGCTGCTGATAGGGCTCCTGATCAGCATTCCGGTGGGGCGCTATCTGGCCAGGGTGGTGACTGGGCGTAAGACAGCGTTCGATCGCCTGTTCGATCCAATCGACAATTTCATCTACTTGCTGATCGGGCGGCGGATCTGCGGCCAGGCGAATGGACTGGAAGGCCTATACGCTGCACATGCTGGCGACGAACCTGGTCATGGCCTTGATCATTTTCCTGATCCTGGTGTTTCAGGATCGGCTGCCGCTCAATCCCCTGCATTTCGCCGGCATGGAGCCGGTGCTCGCCTTCAACACGGCGATCAGCTTCATCACCAACACGGACTGGCAGGCCTATGGCGGCGAGACGACGCTATCCAATCTTCAGTCAGATGGCGGCAATCACCTTCCCGATGTTCACCTCGGCCACGACTGGATTTGTCATCGCGATGGCGTTCATCCGCGCCTTCACGGTGAAGGACGGTGGCGCCGATCTCGGCAATTTCTACCGGGACTTTATCCGCTTCACCACGCGCGTGCTGATGCCTGCGTCGTTTGTGCTCGCGTTGCTGATGATTCAGCAAGGCGAGCCGCAGACCCTCGCCGCCGGCGTCACCGCGCATACGGTGCAGGGGGCAGAGCAGACGATCGCGCTGGGGCCGGTGGCCTCGCTCGAGACCATCAAGCATCTGGGCACCAATGGCGGCGGCTTCTTCAACGCCAACGCCGCCCATCCTTTTGAGAATCCGACCGCCTATCACCAACCTGGTGCAGACGCTGCTGATGATCGTGCTGCCCAGCTCGATCGTGCTCTGCTTCGGCGAGATGATCGGCAACCGCCGGCAAGCCTGGGTTCTGTACGGCGTCATGGGCGCGCTGCTGATCCTGTTCCTGCCGGTCATCATCGTGTCGGAACAGGCCGGCACGCCGCTGCTGGCGAAGGCGGGCATCGAGACGGCGGCCAGCTCGACCCAGCCCGGCGGCAACATGGAGGGCAAGGAAGTGCGTTTCGGCGTCGCCCAGAGCGCACTGTTCGCCGGCGTCACCACCAGCTTCACGACGGGCAGCGTGAACTCCATGCTGGACAGCTTCACGCCGCTCGGCGGCATGGGAGCCTTCGTCGGCATGATGCTGCAATGCATATTTGGCGGAAAGGGCGTCGGTTTCCTCGCTGCGCTGGTCTTCGGCATCATTGGCGTCTTCATCGCCGGCCTGATGGTCGGGCGGACGCCGGAGTTCCTGGGCAAGAAGATCGAGAAGCCGGAGATCGTCCTGGTCTCGCTCACGCTTCTGATCCATCCCCTGGTCATCCTGGCATCCACCGGCTGGTCGGTGGTCGCGCCGTACGGCGTTGCCTCGATGAGCAATGCGGCGATGCACGGCTATTCCGAGGTGCTCTACGCCTTCACCACGTCGGCGGCCAACAACGGCTCCGCCTTCGCCGGACTGAATGGCAACACGCCTTGGTACAATTTCGCAACCGCCATCGTCATCCTGCTCGGCCGCTATCCGCCGATCATCTTCATGATGGCGGTGGCAGGATCGGTGGCGGCCAAACCCACCCTGCCGCTCACGGTGGGGACGTTGCGCACGGACACGTTGAAGTTCGGAATGTTTTGGCTGGCGACCATCCTGGTGGTCGGGGCGCTGACGTTCTTTCCCGCTCTCGTGCTCGGTCCGGTCGCCGAGTTCTTCGCCATGAAGGCCGGTCTCCTCTTCTGAGCAAAGCGCGCTGCCGCAGGAAAGCTCGACATGTCCCTGGAACAACTCGACACGGCGCCAGAACAGGACGTGACCCTGCGCAGGAAATTTCGTCGCCCGGAGGACCGCATCGCGGCCGGCAAGGCTCGGATCGAGGAGCCTTATGGGGCCGACCTGCTGTTGAGCGCGCTCATCGCTTCCTTGTGGAAATTCGATCCGCGGGTGCAGATCCGCAACCCCGTGATGTTCGTGGTCTGGCTCGGTGCGGTCGTGACTGCGGCTCTCACGGTGTATCCCGACCTGTTCGGGCCATCCGGCGCGTCGGCGGCCTACAACGCCGTGGTGACCATGATTCTCCTGTTGACCGTGTGGTTTGCGAACTTTGCCGAGGCGCTGGCGGAAGGGCGGGGCAAGGCGAAGGCCGCCTCGCTGCGGCGGACCAAGACGGAGTTGATGGCCAGACGAGTCCTGACCTCCGGCGAGATCGAGCAGGTGCCGGCGACGGACTTGCGCAAGGAAGATGTCGTCCGCGTGAGACAAGGGCGAGGTCATCCCGACCGACGGCGAGGTGATCGAGGGCGTGGCCTATGTGGACGAGTTGGCCATCACCGGCGAGTCCGCGCCCGTGATGAAGGAGCCGGGCACGGACATGTTCTCCTCGGTGACCGCGGGCACGCTGCTGATTTCCGATTACTCTGCTCGTCCGCGCCACCTCCAATCCCGGTGAAAGCTTCCTCGACCGCATGATCCATCTCGTGGAAGGCGCCAAGCGGCAGAAAACTCCGAACGAGATGGCCCTGACCGTATTGCTCGCCATATTGACGCTGATCTTCGTCATCGTGGTGGCTGCCATGGCGCCGGTTGCGGTCTACCTGCAGGCCCCGATCAACATCGCCGATCTGATCGCGCTCCTGGTCGCGCTCATTCCGACCACCATCGGCGCGCTCCTGTCCGCCATCGGCATCGCCGGCATCGATCGCACCTTTCGGTTCAATGTCATCGCCATGTCCGGCAAGGCCGTGGAGGCCGCAGGCGACGTGCACACACTGCTGCTCGACAAGACCGGCACGATCACCATGGGCAACCGGCAGGCGACCGAATTTATTCCGCTCCGGGGTTGCAGCGCCAACGCTCTGGTGCAAGCCGCGTATCTCGCGTCCTATTTCGACTCGACGCCGGAGGGTCGCACGGTCGTCACTTTCGCCTTAAAACTTGGTGCGAAGCGCGGCTCGATGCCGGATGGGGCGCGCCGCTTCGACTTCTCGGCGCAGACGCGCATGAGCGGCGCCGATCTGCCGGACCGGCAAATCATTCGCAAAGGGGCGATCAGCGCTGTGGCGCGTCACGTGGCCGACGTGTTTGACACGCCAGCGCCGCCGGACCTGCAGGAGGCCGCCGACAGAGTGGCCAGGAACGGGGCGACGCCGTTGGCCGTTGCAGTCGATGGCAAGGTCTTGGGCGTGATCGCATTGTCGGATGTTCCGAAGCCCGGCATCCGCGAGCGCATCGGGCAACTGCGCGACATGGGAATCCGCACCGTCATGGTGACGGGCGACAATCCGGTCACTGCCGGGGCGATCGCCGCGCAAGCCGGAGTCGACGAATTCGTGGCGGAGGCGAAGCCGGAGGAAAAGCTGCGTCTGATCCGACGCGAGCAAGCCGAGGGCCGGTTGGTGGCGATGACCGGCGACGGCACCAACGATGCTCCGGCGCTCGCGCAAGCGGACGTCGGCGTGGCCATGCATTCGGGCACCAATGCGGCCAAGGAAGCCGCGAACCTGATCGATCTCGATTCCGACCCGACCAAGCTGATCGACCTCGTGGCCATCGGCAAGCAGATGCTGATCACGCGCGGAGCCCTGACGACCTTTTCCATCGCCAATGATGTGGCCAAGTACTTCGCCATCATACCGGCCATGTTCATCATCGCGCTGCCGGGGCTTTCGGCGTTGAACGTCATGGGGCTTTCGACGCCGCACAGCGCAGTGCTCTCGGCGCTGATCTTCAACGCCCTGATCATTCCTGCGTTGATTCCGCTGGCGTTGCGCGGCGTCCGCTTCCGGCCGACGAGCGCGGAAGACACGTTCTACCGAAACCTGGTCGTTTATGGCGCCGGGGGGCTGATCGCGCCTTTCATCGGCATCAAGGTGATCGACCTCTTATTGTCGGCACTGGTCTAGAGGACTGCGACATGCGTGACATCATGATGAGTGCGCTGCGTGCTTCCCTGGTTACCTGGGTGCTGTGCGGCATCGCCTATCCGCTGGCGCTGACCGGACTAGGGCAGTGGCTGATGCCGGTCCAGGCGAACGGCAGCCTGGAAAGGAACCCGGATGGCGCCGTCATCGGCTCGCGACTGATCGGGCAGCACTGGAATGGCCCGGAATGGTTTCACGGCCGCCCCTCGGCGACCACCGATACCGATCCGAACGATCCGACCAAGACCGTGCCGGCCCCCTACAATGCGGCAAGCTCCGGCGCCTCGAACCTGGGCCCGACCAGCAAAGAGCTGGCCGAGCGTTTGTCTGTGGATCGCAAAGCGCTGGACGAGACGCAACCGGAGCTCGCGGGTGCAAAGCTGCCGGCCGACATGCTGACGACGTCGGCCTCGGGCCTCGATCCGGACATCAGTCCCGCCAACGCGGCGCTGCAGGTGGCTCGGGTGGCGCATGCGCGCGGAGTTCCGGCGGCGGAAATCGACGCCTTGCTGGAGCAGCACATCACCGGCCGCAGCCTCGGCATCTTCGGTGAGCCGCGCGTAAATGTACTGGCTCTGAATTTGGCGCTCCAGCGCGCCTATCCAACACAGTAGCGTCTCCATGGCTCGACCGCAAAATCCGCAATTGCAAAGTATGATGGATGCCGTTCGCAGCTTGGCATCCTGATGCTGGGCTGCTGACCGGGATGGAGACCGACCTCAGGTTGGTTAAGAAGCGTCGTGTCGCCATCAGCTGCGGGAATCATCGTGCCCTTCGCTTGCGGGTGTGCGCTCGGAACCTCCGCACACGAAATCATCGGGTGGCAAGATTATGCCTAAGGTCTGTGAAGCGCAGCCCGGCCGCCTGAAAATCTTTCTGGGCGCTGCCCCTGGTGTTGGAAAAACCTATGCGATGCTGCGGGAGGCGCAATCAAGACGCCAGAACGGCGTCGATGTCGTGATAGGTCTAATTGAGACGCACGGGCGGCAGGATACCGAGGAACTGCTTCGCGGGATTGAGGTAATCCCACGCAAACGTATCGAGTACAAGGGGCGTGTGTTTGAGGAATTGGATGTCGATGCTGTTCGCGAACGACGACCGGGTCTCGTCATTGTCGACGAGCTGGCACATAGCAACGTACCAGGAAGTCGAAATGACAAGCGCTATATTGATGTGCAGGAGCTTATCGCAGCAGGCATCGATGTCTTCACCACATTGAATGTCCATCACATCGAAAGTCTCACTGATGTCGTCGCCAAGATCCTATGGACCGTGGTACGCGAGACTGTCCCCGACAGCATGCTTGATTTGGCCGACGAGATCGAAATCGTCGATTTATCTCCCGCCGGTCTGATTGAGAGACTCAAAGAAGGAAAAGTCGACCTGGCATGGCATCCGGGTCTCCGAACCCACAGCTTTTTCTCGGAACGCAATCTCACCGGTTTGCGTGAACTCGCGCTTCAACACGGGAAAAAGCCGCCAACGCGGCGGGTTCTTGTCGCATTCGATGGCTCGCCGAGCGCATTTCGCGCTGTCCAGCATGTCATCTCCGTGGCCAGGGCTGGTCATCGGGGCACCGTCTTGCTGCTGAACGTTCAGGCTCCAGCAGCGCATGGTGCATACGAGAGCGCCGATTTAGACGCGGAGGCTCGGGCAGCAGGAGAGGCCATCCTCGGCAAGGCTTCGCGGTTGCTCGAAGCGCAGCATATCCCTTATCGATGCGAGGTCCTTGCCGGCAGACCGCCGCAGGTGATCGCCGCCGCCGTCGATCGACACCAAATCGATCTCATCGTGATGGGGTCAACTGGCATCGGAATGGCGGGCCTTTTGTTGGGATCGGTAGCCATGGCCGTGGCTCAAAAATCCAAAGTCCCGGTCACACTTGTTAGGTGAATTTCGGAGCTATAGCCGGACCTTCGAGGCGCGAACTCTAAAGCGCTGCGATGTCGGTCTCGCCCGTGCGAATACGCACAACGCTGTCGATGCCAAGAACAAAGATTTTCCCGTCCCCGATCTCACCGGTCCTTGCTGCCTTGGTGATGGTCTCGATCGTCTCTTCGACCAGGTCGCTTGGCACCGCCACCTCGATCTTGACCTTGGGCACGAAGTTGATCGCGTATTCGGTACCCCGATAAGATCTTCGCGTGTGCCCCTTCTGACGCCCGTATCCTTTGACCTCGCTGACGGTCATGCCCTGGACCCCAATTTTCGTGAGAGCGTCGCGGACTTCGTCGAGCTTGAAGGGCTTTATAATCGCGATGATGATTTTCATGAGTTTAATCCCCTTTAAGCCGCCAAGCGTGGGAATAAAAAGACCCGAGGAGACGGCCATGATCTTGGCCGTTTTCGCGGTTTTGGTTCTTCAGCGAACGCCAGTCTTTATGACATTCCTATAAGTTTTGTCGACTGCCGCTCGTGACTGGTAGCGAGCAAGACCACTGTGGAATTATCGAGTTTTTGGACTTTCTGATGTGCGGCTAAGCACAGAGTCCAAATGAGTCTTGAAGAATCGTGTGCTCTGAAAGTCACAACGAAAAGTTTATAGATCGAACATGCACGGGTTCGGCTAAAAAAAGGTCACTTGCTCACATCGGCGGCTTGTTCATGTTCCTTAACGTATGCTTACTTGCTGGAGAGCCAACGAACTCACGACTGCACGAGAAAAAGTTTCGCAGTCGAGTTGATCGCGTGGGGGCAGCCAAGAAGAGAATCGTGTTTGCAGGCGTATTGATTGTACTGTACTCGCGTCGAACGCAACCATGGCTGATCCGTTGTACCCCTGGTGGGTCACTCTGCCTTATCCGAAGGACTGGGACCGACGCATCGGTTATGATTTCTGGACCCGGCTCGTCAATTATTATGCGCTGGAATGGGGACACAGCGAGGCGCCACCGGATCCGACGGCTCCCCCGGGCCGCCGGTCTGGCTGGACGCCGGCACCGCAGACCACGCCGCCAATGCCGTTCACGGAGTGGCCGTATGGCGGCGCCACGGCAATCGGCGTAACCCGGCCGAATTCTGTCGATAGTCCGCTGATGGCGGCTCTGGCAAACACCGCCGCCGGCAAGGCGCTCAACGACGCCCACATCCAGATCTACGGCTGGGTCAACGCCGGCGGCAATGTCAGCACGAACACCGTCAAGCCCGGCGGCAACTGGCCGGCGGCCTATATGTATACGCCGGAAGGGTGCAGCTCGATCAGGCCGTGATCTACATCGAGCGCTTGCCCGATACCGTGCAGAAGGATCACGTCGACTGGGGTTTCCGGATCTCCGGCCTCTATGGCGAGAACTACCGCTACACCACCGCCTACGGGCTGGCGAGCTATCAGCTGCTCAACCACAACCTGACCAAGGGCTACGACTTCCCGATGCTCTATGGGGAGCTTTACCTGCCGTGGTTCGCGGAAGGACTTCTACTGCGCTTCGGCCGCTTCATCTCGCTGCCGGACATCGAGGCTCAGCTCGCTCCCAACAACTACATGTACTCGCACTCGATGGCGTACAGTTTCGACAACTATACCAACACCGGCTTGCAGGGCACACTGGCGCTGACCAAGAACTGGTTCGTGCAGCTGGGCGTCACCGTCGGCACCGAAGCGATGCCGTGGCACGTGGGCCAGAAGATAGCCAATCCGTTCCCCAATCCGGTGTTCCCGGAGACCTCGATGCTTGTCGATCCCGGCGCCAAGCCGTCGGTGACGGGGTGCATTCGCTATCAGACCGACACCGCCTATGACGCCGTTTATGTCTGTGCGGATGCCATCAACAGAGGCAACTGGGGCTATAACAATCTGCAATGGTACGGATTCACCTGGTACCACAAATTCAATGAGAAATGGCACCTTTCGTTCGAGGCTTACACCCTCAGTCAGAAGGATGTGCTCAATATAACCGACCCCCTGTTGATCATCGCCAATGGCGGTTATCCGTTTGCTCCGCCGCGCATCCAGTTCAACGCGCCGAACTTCGCGCACTGCAGCGACCCCAATGCGGTCACATGCACCGCACGAGTGGTCACCGCTCTTGCCTATTTGAACTACAAGTTCACGCCGTTGGACAATCTATCGCTGCGCATGGAGTACTATCATGACGAGGAGGGCCAGCGCACCGGCGTTGCCACGCGTTATTCCGAGTTCGGGCTCGGCTGGCAGCACTGGTTCTCGCCGCAGGTCGAGATGCGTCCGGAAGTGACGTATTACAAGTCCTACAATGCGCCGGCGTTCAACGGCAATTTCAACGCTGAGATCCCGATTGCTCCCAACAAGTCCTACATGTGGCTGTTTGCGGCGGACGTGATCTGGCATTTCTGATCGATGGACAACTGACAGTAGGCGCGTGACTGCAGGTATGGGGAAATAGGGGTTGTGGCCATGAAAAGAGTAATCGCTGCGAGCATCGCGATCGCTGCCCTTATCCAGGGCTCGGCGATGGCCGCTGACATGTCGGTGTTCAAAAACAAACCCGCCAAGGAGCCACCCTTCGTCGTCTACAACTGGAGCGGCCTCTACATCGGCGTGCAGGGAGGTGTCGGCTGGGGTCCGGCCAACCAGACCGATTTCACCGGGTTCAGCAGCGGCACCTATACGGACACCGGCGGGGTGATCGGTGCCACATTGGGTTACAATGCACAGTTCGGCTATGCCGTGCTCGGCCTTGAAGCCGACTGGTCCTATTCCTGGGCCAAGGGCAGTACCACCGGCACGGACCCGGTATTTGGCCAGTGCGGCGGTGCGATACCGCGCTGCGAATCCAGGCTTAACTCTCCTGCCACCTTTCGTGCCCGCGTGGGCGCTGCGATGGACAATGTCATGCCTTATGTGACCGGCGGGCTTGCCGTCGGGTCCCTGTACGGCCAGGAGGGCGATATCCCAATCAACGGCCGTGCCGCGGGCCTGGGCTTGCCTGCCGCGGGCTTGGGCTCGACCAGCGTCAGAGGCTGGACCGCGGGCGTCGGCATAGAGGCGATGTTCGGCCCGCACTGGTCGGCCAAGATGGAATATCTTTATGCTGACTTCGGCAACCGCGCGGTTTTCGACGGCAATGTTGGCGGGGTGATTGTACCGGAGCACATCAAGTTCACCGCCAATATCTTGCGGGTCGGCGTGAACTATCGTTTCGGTTATTGATCCTCACAGCAGGGCGCGAGGCATAGGAGCCACAAGTGCTCAACGCCGAAAGGGACAACCCTCATCGTCGGGTAGGTTTTCTTTTCAGTTGAATGCGTTTGTCTATCTCTGTCCACACGCAAAGGGCGGCTAGGACAGCGAGCAGTATCAGATCGATGCGCACGATAGCTGCTCCTTCATGATGTAGCAGCGAACGGTTGCGTGCTGCCGTTATCGTGAATCAAGTCGATCCTCCCATTGATATGCCCGTGAATGCATAGGAATTCGAGACGGAAACCGGCTATTTCTCATAATGGTAGTATAAAAAATTTTGCAACTTGCTCATTTAAGCAGCACTCATCGCACATTTTTGCTGCAGTCGCCCACACATCTGCGCTTTATAGCCAAGCAGAATGTCCTCTTTCCGAAATGACTTGTGCCATCGTGGCCGCTGGCATGGGACTTGAATTTGAACCAGCGATACTCGCCGGGCGTGCTGGCGGTAAAACAGGACTGTCAAATCATCCCATGCCATTCGGAAGTTGGCTCCGCGCAAAGCTGATAACGGCCGGTTGCGGCCTTATCCTTGCGCTGGTTATGAACAGTACCGTCATCGACTTGTCGCTCGCTCAAGCGCCTCCCGTTCCTGCGGCAACGACGGCTCCGGGAGCAGCTCCGCCGGCTTGCGACGCCAAGGTGCAGGAAAAGTGCACGCCCAATCCTGGCGACACCGCCTGGATGCTTACTTCCGTCGCGCTGGTCCTGATGATGACGCTTCCGGGCCTGGGGTTGTTTTACGGCGGTATGGTGCGCAAGAAAAATGTTGGCGACACCGTAATGACGAGCTTCGCCGTCGCCTGCCTCATTACTATTCTCTGGTTCATATGTACCTATAGTCTTGCGTTCCGCTCCGGGTCGCCTTTCGTCGGCGGCCTGGATCGGGCATTTCTGCAAGGTATTCTGAGCGATCTATCCAAGGGCATCGGCAATCCCAATCCGCTCGCGCCGACGATCCCCGAGACCGTCTACATCTGCTTTCAGCTGACCTTCGCAATCATCACGCCGGCACTGATCGCGGGAGCTTTTGCGGAACGCATGAAATTCTCTGCCATGCTGCTGTTCATCGGCCTGTGGGCGATCCTCGTCTATGCGCCGATCGCCCACTGGGTATGGGGCTCGGACGGTTTCCTGGCCGCCGGCAACAGCGATGCGTGGGCCAAGGTGCTCGACTTTGCTGGCGGCACGGTGGTGCACATCAATGCCGGCGTGGCAGGATTGATGGCTTGCTTGTGTCTTGGCAAACGCAAGGATACCGCTCCGCCGCATAACATGGTTCTGACGTTCATCGGAGCCTCGCTGCTGTGGGTAGGCTGGTTTGGTTTCAATGCCGGCTCGGCGGTTACCGCGGGCATGCAGGCCGGCATGGCGATGCTGGTCACGCAGATTGCCACCGCAGTTGCAGGCTTCACTTGGATGCTGGTGGAATGGGTGCTGCGAGGGAAGCCAACGGTCATCGGCATATGCTCGGGTGCCGTGGCGGGTCTCGTCGCGATCACTCCGGCAGCCGGATTTGTCGGTCCGGTTGGAGCATTCGTGATCGGCGTTGCAGCCGGCGTTCTGTGTTATTGGGGAAGTACCGGCCTCAAGCACATGTTCGGCTACGACGATGCGCTTGATGCGTTTGGCATCCATGCCGTCGGGGGTATCGCCGGCGCGATCTTGACCGGGGTATTTGCCATTGAGCAATACGGCGGCACGGCCGGGCTCATTGAGAACAATCCCGCTCAGGTGTTCAATCAGATCAAGGGGGTCGTCATCGTAATCGCGTATGACGCGATTGTGTCATTGATCATCCTGAAGGCCATAGATGTATTGGTCGGGCTTCGGGTTACTGACGAAATCGAACGCGAGGGGCTCGATTTGGCGCTGCATGGTGAAGCCGTCCAATGATGTCGCCATAACGACGCATGCCGTGCCGCTCTGCGCGCAAGGATTCGCCAACTCGTCTACTCCTTTAATGCGTCGCTCTCTCTAGTGATGGCAGAATAAAGGCCGGCACTATCAGTTGCGGTCCGGACGTCGCGCACCGATTGCGGATTTCTCAGTTTTCTCGCAACAGTCGCCAGGGTGTTGAGCTGCTCACCCGCCGGAGCAGCCGGCAGAAGGAGCAGGAACACGACATCGACAGGCTTACCGTCGATTGCATCGAAACGCAATCGGCCGCTTCAGGCGGGCCAAGATACCGAACGGCTTTTTAAGCTCTGCAAGCCGTGCATGCGGAATGGCAATGCCCGAGCCCGTGCCGGTCGAGCCAAGTTCTTCGCGGGCCGCCAGCGCGCCGTAAACACGATCTGCCGGCAAATTCAGGACACTCGCGGCTGTTTCGGCAAGCTTTTTAAGCAGCCGGGTCTTGTCGGAGGCACTTAGATCCAACAAGACGTCGGTGGGGGACAAAAAGTTTTTGATGTCCATTATGCAATATCGGTCATTCGGCGTGATATCTGCTGCTTGAGGGCACAAACAATTTGATTCGTTCAATCCGGCGCCCGCATCCGGTACCCGATTCCGGTCTCCGTCAGGACATAGTGCGGGCGCTCGGGTTCCGCTTCGATCTTTTGCCGCAGTTGCCGCACGTACACCCGCAGATATTGTGCATCGGTCAGATTGTCCCATAACTCCCCGAGCAGAAATTTGTGCGTCAGCACCTTGCCGGCGTGCTGAACAAGCACACGCAGGAGCTCGTACTCCTTGGGGGAGAGTTTCACCTCCTTGTCGCCCAGTTTCACGATCCGCCGCACGAGATCGACCGACAAGTCGCCGACGCGAAAGATCGGGCGCTCGCCATGAACCTGCAGTTGATGCCGGAGCGCCGCCCGCATCCGGGCGAGAAGCTCGTCCATGCCGAACGGCTTGGTGACGTAATCGTCGGCGCCGAGGTCGAGCGCCTGAACCTTGCCGGCCTCATCGCCGCGGCTCGATAACACCACGATCGGCACGCTCTCGTCGCGTGCGCGGATCATCCTCAACAAATCGAGACCCTGCATATCCGGCAGTCCGAGATCGAGAATGACCAGATCCGGTTTCTGGGCCAACAGTTCCAGCGAGGCTTTTCCGTTCGCCGCCTCCAAGATCTCATAGCCTTGCGTGCCGAGACCCATGCGCAGCAGCTTGCGGATGGGCGGTTCGTCATCAATGACAAGGACCTTGGCGGGTGCAGCACTCATGCAGCTACATCCACTTGTTGGCCGCTTGCAGGAATAGGAAGCTTGATGGTGAATACCGCGCCGCTTCTATCAGTGCGGTTGGCGGCCGAAATGGTGCCTTGCATGGCCTCGACGAAACCACGCGAGATTGCCAAACCAAGTCCCGTGCCTGCGCGCACGCGATCGACTTTGCGCGCGCGATAAAACTTGTCGAAGATCTGTTCCAGGTCGGCGGGAAGAATACCTTCACCCTCGTCCAGAACCTGCAAGCCGACCGAATCGCGATCCCGCCAACTCTGGATGCGTACGGTGGTCCCGGCGGGAGCATATTTCGCCGCATTGTCGAGCAGATTGAACAGGACCTGTTCGAACAGGACGGGGTCGATTTTCACCATCGGCAGGTCCTTGGCCAGGTCCACCTCGACCCGATGCTGGGCGAGGATTTTGCTGGTCCGCTCCAGTGCGCTGCCGACGATTTCTCCAAGGTCGTGCAGCGCGATGTTAGGTACCACTGCGCCGGATTCGAGCTTGGTCATGTCAAGCAGGTTGGCGATGAAGCGATTAAGCCGCTCGGATTCATCGATGATGGTCGCGACCAGATCGTTTTTTTCGTTGTCATTCAATGCATGGGACATGCTGCGCAGCGCGCCTGCCGCGCCAAGAACTGCCGCGAGCGGGGTCTTGAGATCGTGCGAGATCGAGGTCAGCAGCGCCGTGCGCAACCGATCGGTTTCTGCAATTCGCCTAGCGCGCTCGAGATCTTCGACCAGGCGCACCCGCTCGATCGCCAGCGCTGCCTGGTCCATCAATGCATCAAGGAGCCGGCGCTGGTCGGGGGTCAGCAGCGGGCCGGGCTTGTCGCTGTCGATTCCGACAATACCTATGGCGCCGCGGCCGGTGCGCATGGGAAGAAACAGGCGCTTGGCGCCGGGAAGAGTCTCCGAGCCACGTCCCGCCGGTCGGTTGTTTTCCCACGCCCACGTGGCGGCCGCCAGATCCGCCGCATCGAGCGTGTCTTCCGGCGGATAACCGGTTTTTACCGAAATCGATCCGTTGTCTGGCAAGAGGAGAACCACGCGCACCTTCAGCATCAATGCGGCCTGATAGGCCGTCGCCCACAGTACGTCATCGAGCGTTCCCGCCCCGGCAAGTTTCCGGCTGAATGTGTAAAGCAGTTCCGTGCTTCGAGCGCGGCCCATGGCAGCGAGCGCCTGGGTGCGCGCGCGCGCCGCAACATTGGAAACGATGATCGCAACGATGATGAAAAATATGAACGCCGTGACATTCGCCGGATCACCGATGGTGAAGGTATAGAGCGGCTCCATGAAGAAGAAATTATAGGAGAGCGAAGACGCGATACTGGCGAAGAGCGAAGGCCACAGGCCGAAGCGCACCGCAACGGCGACAATGGCGGTCAGGAAGACAAGACCGACATTCTCAAGGGCGATCCAATGCCATATTGCTTCGCCGACGGCCGTTGCTGCCGCAACCATTGCCACCGCAAAGACGTAGGGCCGGACATCGAAAGGTTCGACGTAATCGGCAGCCTTTAGCGTCTTTTTGGGAATGGGTTCGCCGGCAACCTGATCGCCGGCAATGACATGGACGCTGATGTTGCCCGAGCGCCGCACCAGATCGTGCACGATCGAGCCGTGCAGAATCTCGAACCACCGTGAACGAGTCGATTTTCCGATAATGATGTGGGTGATGTTATTGGCGTGAGCATAGCCAATCACGTCATCGGCAATGGAGCGGTCGGCGCTTGGAATGGTGACGGCTTCGCCGCCAAGCGCCTCGGCCAGCCGCAGGGTGTCGGCAATGCGGTCGCGCTCTTCCTCGCTGAGCTGCAGGTTTCGGCGGCCCTCGACGTAGAGCGCCGTCAACGGGCCGTGCAGGCGATCCCCCAGCCGCTTGGCATAGCGCACAAGCCCCGCCGCACGCGGGTCCTCGCTGACGCAAACCAGAATGCGCTCCCCCGCCGCCCATGGCCCACGAATTGCGTGCGACTGCATCTGCGTGAGCAATTGGTCGTCGACCCGCTCGGCGGTACGGCGCAACGCCAGCTCGCGCAACGCGGTAAGATTGGCGGGAGAGAAGAAATGCTCGAGCGCACGCTCGGCCTGCTTGGGAACGTAGACCTTCCCCTCTCTCAGTCGTTCAATCAGATCGTCAGGAGTGAGGTCGACCAGCTCGACCGCATCGGCGCGGTCGAAAATCGAATCCGGCACGGTCTCACGGACACGCACGCGTGTGATCTGCGCGACCACATCATTGAGGCTCTCGATGTGCTGAATGTTGACCGTCGAGTAGACGTTGATGCCGTGGTTCAGCAGCTCTTCGACGTCGAGGTAGCGCTTGGGATGGCGGCTGCCGGGCGCGTTGGTATGGGCGAGTTCATCGACGAGGACGATCTGCGGGCGGCGAGCAATGATGGCATCGAGGTCCATCTCCTCCAATGACTGGCCTTTGTATTCGATGCGCCGGCGCGGAATGACTTCGAGGCCGTCCAGCAAGACTTCGGTTTCCTTGCGCCCGTGCGTTTCCACAATGCCGACAACGACGTCGTAACCGTCTTTTTTTCGGGCGCGGGCCTGCTGGAGCATCTCGTAGGTCTTGCCGACACCGGGAGCGGCGCCCACGAATATCCTGAGCTTTCCAAGGGGGCTCTCGTCGCGACGGGCGGCCTCGAGGAGGGCGTCCGGCGAGGGCCGCTGATCAGAATCACGCCGTTGGTCTGCCATCAGGAATCGGCCTCATGGCTGCATAAGGCCGATAGAGATACTACCGCTCCGATGCACTATCGAGAGCCAAATTGAGCGCAAGCACATTGACGCGCGGCTCGCCCAGGAGGCCAAGTAACCGTCCTTCAGTGTGCTGCTGGACCAGCTCGCGCACGCGATCTTCCGCGAGATTGCGCGCCTTTGCCACCCGCGCAACCTGAAACGAGGCCGCGGCAGGCGTGATGTGGGGATCGAGGCCGCTCGCCGAAGTGGTCACAAGGTCAATGGGAACGACAGTCGATGGATTCTCCTTTTTCAATTTTTCCACGTCCGTCTGGACCCGATCAATGAGCGTCCTGATTAGTCGGGCCCAGATTCGATCCGCCGGAATTTGCCGCATTATAGGGAGCGGGGACGGTCTTGTTAGCGTCGTTCGGATCGGGTGCAACCGTCGCAGAAGGCCGGCCGTGGAAATATCGCTCGCTCGTGAACTCCTGGCCTATGAGTGCCGATCCCACAACCTTGCCGTCCCGTTCCACCAGGCTGCCCTGCGCCTGATACGGAAACGCCACTCGCGCAATGCCGGTGATCGCGAATGGATAAGCGAGTCCGGTAATGAGCGTCAACGCAACGAGGAGCACAATAGCCGGACGGATTTCGCGCAACATGGGGGTCTCCTCACGCGAGGTGCAGGGCGGTGACCACAAGGTCGATAGCCTTGATACCGATGAACGGCACGATCAGGCCGCCAACGCCGTAGATCAGCAGATTGCGCCGCAGGAGCGGGGCGGCGCCGATGGGCCGATAACGCACGCCCTTCAAAGCAAGCGGGATGAGCGCGACGATGACGAGCGCGTTGAAGATGATCGCAGACAAGATGGCGCTCTGCGGCGTTGCCAGATTCATCACATTGAGTGCCGCGAGCTGCGGATAGAAGGCCAGGAACATCGCCGGGATGATGGCAAAATATTTCGCCACGTCATTTGCAATGGAGAAGGTCGTCAGAGCGCCGCGCGTCATCAGCAGTTGCTTGCCGATCTCCACGACCTCGATCAGCTTGGTCGGATTGGAATCGAGGTCGACCATGTTGCCGGCCTCGCGCGCCGCCTGCGTGCCGGTGTTCATGGCAACGCCGACATCCGCCTGGGCAAGCGCAGGAGCATCGTTGGTGCCGTCGCCGCACATGGCGACCAGCTTGCCTTTGGCCTGCTCGTCGCGAATGAGTCGCAGCTTTTCTTCGGGCGTCGCTTGCGCCAGGAAGTCGTCGACCCCGGCTTCCGCCGCGATGGCGGCGGCAGTCATCGGGTTATCGCCGGTAATCATGATTGTACGGATTCCCATTCGGCGCAGTTCGGCGAAGCGCTCCTGAATACCGCCTTTGACGATATCCTTGAGGTGAATCACGCCGAGCAGGCGCCCATCCTTGGCGACGGCAAGGGGCGTGCCGCCCGACTTGGATATGGCTTCCGTAATGGCATTGACTTCGCGCACTGTCTCGGCGCTCACGCTTGGATGCAGCACCCGGATCGCACCGGTCGGACCGACAGAAGTCGCCGATGTGTTGAGATAACTCAGGATCGAGTCGACCGCTCCCTTGCGCGCCCATGATTGGCCGATCTCGACCCCGCTCATCCGGCTCTGGGCGGTGAACGGAATGAAGCGTGCGCGCAGTTCAACCAGGTCGCGCCCGCGAATGCCGTATTTCTCCTTGGCGAGCACGACAATCGAACGGCCCTCGGGGGTCTCGTCGGCAAGCGATGCAAGCTGTGCCGCATCCGCCAATTCCTGCTCGGTGACACCGCGCAACGCCTTGAATTCGGTCGCCTGCCGATTGCCGAGGGTAATGGTGCCTGTCTTGTCGAGCAGGAGCGTATCCACGTCGCCCGCCGCCTCGACCGCCCGGCCGGACATTGCGAGGACATTGAAGCGCACCAGTCGATCCATGCCGGCAATGCCGATGGCGGACAGGAGCGCTCCGATGGTTGTCGGGATCAAGGTGACGAAGAGCGCCACCAGAATGACGACAGAGACCGCGCCTTCGGCATAGGTCACATAGCTCGGAATGGTCGCGGTGGCGAACACGAAGATGATGGTCAAGCCGACCAGCAGAATATTGAGCGCGATCTCGTTCGGGGTCTTCTGGCGCTCGGCCCCTTCCACCAGCTTGATCATGCGATCGATGAAGGTCGAGCCGGGTGCTGCAGTGATGCGCACGCGGATCCAGTCGGAAAGAACCTGCGTTCCGCCGGTGACCGCCGACCGGTCGCCGCCGGACTCGCGAATGACCGGGGCGGATTCGCCGGTGATCGCCGCCTCGTTCACCGAGGCAATCCCCTCGATCACTTCGCCATCGGACGGGATGGTGTCGCCGGCCTCGACCAGGACCACATCGCCTACCTTCAGGCTGGTGCCTGGCACGGTCCGGTAATGCTCCCGTCTTGGACCAGTAAGCAGCTTGGCCTGCGTCTCCATGCGGGTCTTACGCAGTGCGTCGGCCTGCGCCTTGCCGCGGCCTTCGGCAATCGCCTCGGCAAAGTTCGCGAACAGGACAGTGAACCACAGCCACAGGATGATCTGGAACTCGAAACCGATCTGCTGGCCGCCGGTGATGAGGTCGCGAATCAAGATCACGGTGGTGAGCGCGGTGACGATTTCGAGCACAAACATCACCGGGTTCTTGATCAGCGTCCGCGGATCGAGCTTCACGAAAGCCGAGGCAATCGCCGGCAGCACGATCCCCGCATCGAACAGGGCCGAGACCGGCATGCGTTTGCGCAGATGGGCGGTTTCCATGGCGTTCACCCCGATCAGTTCGATGCAAACGTAGTTCCGGCGGTCATCGCCAAATGCTCGACGATGGGTCCGAGCGCGAGCGCCGGGAAAAAAGTGAGACCGCCAATGATGAGAATCACGCCCACCAGCAATCCGACAAACAAGCCGCCCGTGGTCGGAAATGTGCCGGCGGAAGGCGGAATGGATTTCTTTGCGGCGAGCGAGCCGGCGATCGCCATGGCCGGAATGATCATCCAGAAGCGCCCGACGAACATCGCGACCGCGCCGGTTATGTTGTAGAATAAGGTATTGCCGGAAATTCCGGCGAATGCCGACCCATTGTTGCCGGTGCTGGACGTGTACAAATAGAGCATTTCCGAGAAGCCATGCGGGCCGGGGTTGCCAAGCTGGGAAACCGCCTGCGGGTTCACCGCGGCGACGGCGGTCCAGCCGAGAAACATCAGCGGCAGGATGAGGATGGCGAGCATGGCCATCTTGACTTCCTTGGCCTCGATCTTCTTGCCGACATATTCGGGAGTGCGCCCCACCATCAGGCCGGCGACGAAGATCGCAATGATGACAAACAGCAGCATGCCGTAGAGGCCGGCGCCCACTCCGCCCACGATGACCTCGCCGAGTTCGATATTGATCAGCGGGATCATGCCGCCGAGCGCGGTGAAGGAATCGTGCATCGCATTGACGGCGCCGCAGGAGGCGGCGGTGGTGATCACCGCGAACAGCGCCGAAGCGACGATGCCGAAGCGGACCTCCTTGCCTTCCATATTCCCGCCGGTGAGGCCCATCGCATTCAAAATGTCGTTGCCGTGCGCTTCTGCCGTGTAGCAAACGGCGACACCGGAAATGAAAAGAATGCCCATTGCCGCCAGGATGGCCCAGCCCTGACGCTGGTTGCCAACCATGCGGCCAAACACGTTGGTCAGTGCAGCACCAATCGTGAAGATCGAGACGATCTGGATGAAGTTCGACAGCGCGGTCGGATTCTCGAACGGATGGGAGGCATTGGCGTTGAAGAAGCCGCCGCCATTGGTGCCAAGCATCTTGATGGCGACCTGCGAGGCGACCGGCCCAAGCGCGATGGTTTGCTTGCCGCCTTCGAGCGTGGCGGCGTCGACGTAAGGTCCCAGCGTCTGGGGCATGCCCTGCCACACAAGGAACAGCGCATAGGGCACGCAAATCGGAATGAGGATGTAGAGCGTGCACCGGGTGAGATCGACCCAGAAGTTGCCGATGGTTTGGACGGAATGGCGTGCGAAGCCGCGGATCAGCGCGACTGCAAGCACGATGCCGGTAGCCGCCGACAGAAAATTCTGGTGCGTCAGGCCGAGCATCTGCACGAGGTAGGAAAGCGTGCTTTCGCCGCCGTAATTCTGCCAGTTGGTGTTGGTGATGAAGCTTGTTGCCGTGTTGAACGAGAGATCCGCCGCGACGGCGGACTGTTCCGCCGGATTGAACGGCAGCAGTGCCTGAAACCGCATCAGCGCGTAGAGGATCAGAAACCCGCCGACATGAAAGAACAGCATGGCGATGGTATAGGTCACCGCGTGCTGCTCGCGTTTTTCGTCGACGCCGCCGGCCCAATAGAGGGCCAGTTCGACCGGTCGCAGGACCGGCGAAAGGAATGTGCGCTCGCCGTCGAAGACGCGCGTCATGTAGCCGCCCAGCACCGGCACGATCGCAATGATGATCGCGCAGTAGAGGAGAATTTGAATCCAACCGATGAGGGTCATGGCGGGCCTTTCAGAACCGTTCAGGCCGCAGCAGAGCGTAAGTCAGGTAGATCATGAGCCCCGCGGTCACGAGGGCGGCGAGCGAGTAATCGAAAATCATGCAAGGCCCCTCAGAGACGGTCGCAGGCGATCGTGTAGCCGACCGACAGGACAAACAGGCCGAGCCCGAGGCCCAGCACGATCACATCCAGCATGGAAATGCTCCGAGCCGATAAATCTTGCGTTCGGCGTAGATGGCCTGTGACGCGGAAAACCTTGATTTGCGTCAAGCGGCGCGCAGGTTCTGCGCCGGTGCGCTAAGTGTCATGAGCGGCATATGAATTCGAGGGGGCAACCGCGCCAAGTTTATAGGAAACTCATAAAGACGGCGTGGGGGGTTGACGGATCCCGGAAATCGCAAACTATGGTTTTCCCGTACGCGGCAACAGCCAGGCCATGACCCTTTGCCGCGGATCGCCGCTGCATGGGACCTCATGCGTCTCGGCCGCTTTCCTGGCAAAGGCGGCTGCCTGTTCCGGAGTTTCCCGCTTGTCGCGCGGAAGCGACATCCATTCACGGATGATGCTGCGCCGCGCCTGATGCTCGGGTCGCATCTTGGGCCTTTCTGTTCTTGGGCCTATCTATTGGTACGGATATGGGCGTGTTTGGCGCGCCATTTCGGGCCCGGACCGCGCATATAATACATTTCTGGCCGATAATTATCCGCTTGCACGGGGCTCATTGTACGCCAGGCATTCGTCACCGCCGCCCACGCATTCACACTGGCGGCGGCAAGGACGAATGTCAATTTCGAGAGCGTTTGAGTCATGTCTTCATCTCCTAAGACATGCACAGATGCATCAAGTGTAGTTGCGGCGCTATAGGAATTCGAGATGAGACGATCCGTATTCTCATAAGAGCAAAATAAAGAGCGGATCATGTAACCGACGCAATTCATAGGGCAGCTGAGCCTGCCGGCAAGACAGCGCCATTTATAGCATTGACAAGTTTTTCTTATGAAAAGGCTATAGCGCGACTAGCTTCGTGATCTCGCTTTTTTATGCGGGTCGGTTGCATATCTTAGGCGCCAACAGAAATTTTTAATTGATCGAGTCGACAATATGTCAAACGATCAAAAACGAGCACAGCGCTTGCGAGAGCCGCAAAGGAATTCACTCTGAACGTGATTGCACGGGCTCCTCCCGCAGACAATGTCACTTGCCATGAGAATTTTATTTCAACCGGCTCCGGAAAAATCCGCCATGCCGGATATCGCGAGCCTGCTGGCCCGCCGAAAGAAGGCGCTAACGCGACAGCAGGTCATCATCTCCGGCACCATAGGAGTGCTGGCAGCGACGGTCTTGATATGTGCGGGATTGGTTGCGGTGCCGCTATGGTCAGCTCTGGTGCAGAGATGGCCGACGCCGAGCGAGTGCAGCGCCATAAAAGATACCTGGGCCCGGCAAGCTTGTTATACAAAGAATGAGGCCGCAGCCGTGATCCCGGGACGCGGACGATAGGCCGACGAAGAGATGATTAAGGAACGGCTCACCGGATTCAACTGATCCGGGCCTCGCTCCCAAAAGGATCGGATGACAGCTGGTCAGAGGGCGGACCGCCCCGCTCTTGTTCGTCTGGTGCCTGCGACCGCACGCGCACGCCGGATTCTCCCAGGAACTCGACGCCGAACTGTTCCAAGGTCGCCTTGATGGCGCGCAGACCTTGTTCATGCATCGTCGGATAACCTTTGGCGCGCTCCGCGCGCGAGATCGCGGACTGCGACACCCCCGATCTCTCCGAGAGCTGGCGCATGGACCAATTCAGCAAGGCCCGCGCTGCCCGGATTTGTGCAGAAGCAAGCCTGGTTTTCATAGTTGTCATGTTGCCTTTAGTTGTCATGTTGTCTTTGTTGCTATGGCTTTCGGGTGCGTGCTCCATTAAGGCGCCGGACACGAATGATTGGGTACGGCAAGGGCAGTAATTATGATCGCCCGCGCATATGAATTCGATGGGAATGCAGCATGATCGCCATAGGAAACGTATAAGAACCCCGCGCCTTGCACGAGGACGTCAATGCACGCCATCGCCGGAGTAATCATGCTTGCCGCCGCGACGGCCTGGGGCGCTGCTGCTGCGAGCGCGCAGACCTATCCGTCGCGTCCGATCAACGTGATCGTGCCGTTTCCACCGGGGGGCAATACCGACATCATGGCGCGCGCGCTGCAGAACGAAATCTCCAAGACGCTGGGTCAGACGGTGGTCATCGTCAACAAAGGCGGTGCCGCCGGCACGCTTGGCATCCTCGATCTCATACGAGCTGCACCCGATGGCTACACCATCGCGCTTACGCCGAACAATCCGGTGACGGCACAGCCGCATTTGCAGAAGCTGCCCTACGCCGTCGATAGCTTCCGCTACATCTGCCTCACCTATTACGCGCCGTATGTGCTGATCGCAGGACCGCAGGCGCCGTTCAAGACATTCGAGGAATTTGTCAGCTTCGCCAAGGCGAAGCCGGAAAATCTCATCTACGGCCATCCGGGTGTCGCAAGCCAGCCGCATCTCGGAATGCTGGCGGTGCTCAAGGCGATCGGCGCCAGCGGCCTCGGCGTGCCGTTCACCGGCGCCGGTCCGATGGCGCATGCGCTCCTCAGCGGCACCGTAATGGCGATTACCGAAACGCCGGCCGTCGCTGCGGCGAGCAATCTGCCGGTGCTTGCCGCGCTCTCCGACGCGCGCATCCCTGCGCTCCCCGATGTGCGCACGATGCAGGAACTCGGATACCCCGCCACGGCTTTCACGGCTGGCGGGGTGCTCGCCCCTGCAAACACGCCACTCGCAGCGGTGGACACGCTGGAGAGGGCATGCGCGCAAGCGACAGCGACTGCGGAGTACAAAGCTATCGCCGCGCGCCTCAATGTCGAGGCGCGGTATTTGCCCGGCGAGGCTTTCCGCAACCTGTTTGAGGCGGATTCGGTGGAAAATGCCGATGCCATCAGACGCTCAGGCTTGGCCGCTAGCAAATAGCATCATCAAACGACAGATTAAGGATTCCTATGACCCGTTTCCTGATGAATGTTGTTCTTGCGATCGCGGCAGGCGCTTCGCTCCTGCCCACGACCGGCCGCGCCGACGACACACTGAAGCTGGCCGTAGGCGCCCCCAACAACTGGGATAGCGGCCTGCCCGACATCGGGAAGCGCGCGGGCATCTTTAAGAAGCACGAACTCGACCTTGACATTCTCTATACCAATGGCGGTGGCGAGACCTTACAGGCCGTCATCTCCGGCAGTGTCGACCTTGGTATCGCGAGCCGGAACGAGCAGCGTGCTCGGCGCCTTCGCGAAGGGCGCGCCGGTGCGAATCCTGCTGGCGGGAACGACGGGCGCGGGCGATCTCTTTTGGTACGTGCCAGCGCCCTCGCCGCTTAAATCATTCAAGGACCTTGACGGCAGGACGGTCGCCTACTCCACCAATGGTGCCTCGACCCATATCACCGTGCTTGCGCTGATCAAACATTTCGGCGTTGCAGCCAGGCCGCTGTCGACCGGAGCCGCCGCGGTGACGATGACGCAAGCCATGTCGGGGCAAATCGACGTCGGCTGGGCCTCGCCTCCGTTCGGGCTCGAAGCGCTCGACGAAGGCAGGATCCGATTGATCGCGCGCGGCAGCGACGCGCCATCGACCCACGATCAGACCGTGCGCGTGCATGTCGTCAATGCCGGCGCGCTGGCGCAGCGGCGGGCCGTGCTGGAGCGGTTCGCAGCCGCCTATCGCGAGGCATACGACTGGCTTTACGACAATCCGGAAGGCGTGAAGGTTTATGCCGGTTACGGCAAGGTGTCTGAAAAGCTCGCGATCCGCATCCGCGACGAATTCCTGACGAAGGAGGCGCTGCAGCCCGACCGTGTGCTCGGTCTCGATCAGGTCGTGCGCGACGCAATCGATTTCAAGTTCATGACAGCGCCATTGTCGAAGGAGCAGCTCGCCGAGGCAATTCGAATTCCGCCACGGAAGTAAAGGTGGGGAGCTCCTCGATCAATAAGGCCGTCCCATTCCCTGCACGGTCGTGCGCAGCAACAGCCGCCGCTGGTCCGCAGGGAAATCGGTGCGGGCGTGAACTCGAGCAACGGTTGTCCCAGACGACCAGGTCGCCCACACGCCAGACATGGGTATAGACGAACTCCGGCTTCTCGGAGTGGTCGTAAAGAAAATTCAGCAGCGCCTCGCTCTCGGCTTCAGGCAAGCCCTCGATTCGCACCGACATCAGCCGGTTGATGTAGAGTGCCTTGCGCCTGGTCTCCTCGTGCGTACGCACGACCGGATGCACCGCCTGGCTCGTCGCATCGACGCCCTGCTTGTCGCCGCGCTTGACCGAATTGTAGACGTAGTAGTTCACCGCCTTGAGTCCCTCGAGCCTTGTCTTCATCGCCGGGTCGAGCGCGGCATAGGCGGCGGTGCCGCTCGCGAACAGCGTATCCCCGCCATGGGTCGGGATCTCCACCGAATAAAGCAAGGTAGCCTTGTGCGGGTCGGGACGGTGGATGGTGTCATGATGGAACATCATCTCGCCGTCGGGCAGCGCACCGATGGTTTCTCCGTTCTCGCGGATATTCGAGATCAGCATGATGTTGGGAAGAATCCTGGAGAAGCCCTTGGGCAAGGTGTGCGCGGGCCGCCCAAGCACTGCGAATTCGCCGAATATACCGGTGACGCGGATCAGGTCTTCCTGCGTCAGATCCTGGCCACGGAATACGAGCACCGCGTGGTCGAGGAAGGCGCGATAGATGGCCGAAGCCGTCTCCGGCGCCACCGGCTTGCGCAGATCGATGCCCCTGACCTCGCAGCCGATGTGCCTGCTCAGCGGAAGAAATTGCAGCGCCAAGTCCGCCGCGCGCTCGCGTGACGAGATCATGCTCATGGGGCATCTCCCTCGATCGTCATCATTGTGCGGCATCCTTGCGGCGAAGGCCGGCCGCTTCGAGCGCTGCCTTGTATAGCACGATATCCGACCGGATCATCTTTGCGAGGTCGTCCGGTGTGTCGCTCACAGTTTCGATGCCGACATTGCTCAGTGTCCTGACAAATTCGCCATCGCGGCTCATTGCCGCGATCGCGTTCGAGAGTCGTTCCACGACTGGCTGCGGCGTTCCGGAAGGCACGAAAAGACCATGCCAGCCGATCATCGCGAAGCCGGGGACGGTTTCAGCCACGGTGGGAATATCGGGGAAGGCCGCAGATCGCTTCTCGCTCGACAAGGCAAGCAGACGAAGCTTCTTGCTGCGAACCTGTTCGATGATGTCGGTAATATTGCCGAAGAACATCTGCACCGTGCCGGCCAGCAGAGCTGAAATCGCCGGCGGCATGCTCTGATAGGGCACGGCAAGCATATCGAGCCGCAGGCGGGAGGCGAGCAATGCGGGCGCAAGCTGGCTGGACGAGCCAACGCCGCCGACTGAATAGTTGATCGCGCCGGGACGCGCCTTGACGTAACTGACAAAATCAGCGAGCGAGCGCACCGGCAGATCCGGATGCACTGTGAAGGCCATGGCGTTATAAGCGATCATGCCGACCGGGGCCAAATCCTTCACCGGCTCGTATGCCACCTTCTGCATCTGCGGCACGACGGTGAGCGGCGCGCCACCGGCGAGATAGAGGGTATAGCCATCCTTGGGAGCACGGGCTGCGGCTTCGGTGCCGATCGCGCCGCCCGCTCCGCCGCGGTTGTCCACCACGAACGGCTGGCCGAATGCCTTGGCAAAGCGGTCCGCCACCAGCCGCGCGATGACGTCGGTGATGCCACCGGGACCGTAAGGGATGATCAGCTTGACCGGGCGGCTTGGCCAATCCTGCGCGTTTGTCGCGACAGCGCCCCACGACAGCATCGCTCCAGCGATGAGCAGCAGGGCTGGGATTCGGTGCATTGCCTTTGGGCCTCGAAACAAAGCAGCCATGCCCGCGATCAAATCGCGATCGCGGTGGCGTCGTAGTTGTACAGCCAGTCCATCCGCTCCCGCAGGCGGACTTGCTGCCACTCGCGCGCGACCTCGTCGGCAATCCGGTCCTTGTCGGCAAGCGCCGGCGCAAACGCGCTCGCCTTGTTCTCGCTGGCCTTGCGGACAACCATGGAGGTCCGCTCCCTGCGGATCTCCTCGTAACGGGCGAAGGCCGCGTCCGGGTCGCCGAAATACTTGTCGAGACAGGCCGCGACGACATAGCCGTCCTCGATAGACATCACGCCGCCCTGGCCCAGGAACGGCAGCGTCGGATGGCACGCATCGCCGAGCAAGGTGACGCGGCCCTTCGACCAGGCCTCCATCGGCTCGCGGATCATCATGGCCCATTTGTACGGCGTCTCGATCTGATCGATCATGCGCTGAACGTCGGCGTGCCAACCGCGGAAATCGTTGCGCAGCTCCTGCGTGGTGCCCACCGTGGACCAGGATTCGACCTGCCAATCGGCGCGCTCCGACATGCTCACGAAGTTCATGATTTCACCGCGGCGTACCGGATAGTTCAGGACGCTGCCGTGTGGGCCAAGCCAGTTCATTCCGACCATGCGGGCAAGATGGGGCGGGAGCTTCTGCATCGGGATCAAGCCGCGCCAGGCGATGCAGCCGGTGAACACCGGCCTGCTCGGCCCAAACAGGCAGACGCGCACCTTGGAATGGATGCCGTCCGCGCCGATCGCATAAGGCGCCTTGACGGTGCTGCCGTCCTCGAACGTCACTTCGGCGTGTCCGGCGCGGGAGGCGACCGAGACGCATCGCTTGTTCAGCGTGATGGCATCGGGCTTGTGCGAGCGGACCGCATCGGCAAGCAGGCCATGCAGGTCGCCGCGGTGAAGCATGAGGTGCGGCGTGCCGAAACGCTCGATGCTTTTTTCACCAAGGTCGAACCAGTTCCAGGTTTCGCCGGTGCTCCAGTGGCGCAGCTCGCGACGCTCCGGCCGAACCTGAACTTTGGCGAGGGCCGCTTCCAGGCCGAGCGCAAACAGGACGCGAGTGCCGTTGGAGCTGATCTGGATGCCGGCACCGACCTCCTTGAGCTGGTTCGACTGCTCGTAAACCTGGACATCGATGGCGCGCTTGAGCAAGGCCAGCGCCGCGGCCAATCCACCGATGCCGGCACCGATGACAACGACATTTTTGGACACAGCTGCGCGGGCTATCGTTGTGAGACTGGCATCAGCCCGGCCTTCACGATCACCGGCGCCGCATCGGGCGATGCAAGGAAGCGGATCAGCGCACGCCCCGCATCGGGCTGTTGGACCCCACTGGTTAGCGCGCCCGCGAAGAAAGTCATGGGTTGGACCTCGGCCGGAATGGTGCCGACGAAAGAAATTCCAGGGACGTGTATCAGCTCGCTGACCTGCTGGAAGCCGATCTCCGCTTCGCCACGCGCGACAACCGCGGCCACCGGCTCGCCGGACGGAGGTCCTCGCACCTTTCGGCTCTTGCCGGCGATCTGGTCTGCGATGCCGAGCTTGGGGAACAACGTGGTCGACAGATAGGTGCCGCTCCCGCTGTCCGAATACGCGATCGACTTTGCGGCCAGCAGCGTGTTCCGGAGTGCCTCGACGCTGCCGATATCCGGCTTTACAGCCCCGGCGCGCACCACCATGCCGATCAGCGAGCGGGCGAGATCGATCTTGCTGTCGGCGCGTACCAATCCTCGCCTGCCTAGCTCGTCGGCCGCTCGCTCCATCCAGGATCACGACATCCGCGGCCTCGCCGCGCGCGAGTTGGGTGGGAATCGCCTCGGGCGAGTCTCCCATCGATGGGCCGCGCGCCGTAACCAGGCGGTGGCCGCTCGCGCGCTCGAAAGCCGGGCCCAGTTCGGAATAGACCCGATAAAAGCCGGCCGAGATCATCACGTGCACATCCGCGGCAGATGCCGCCCCCGCGATCGGGAACACGGCCGCACCAATCGTGGATAGCCAGTGAGCAAGCGACTTCGGCGTCATAACGCTCCTCCCGCCAAGCGAGGTAACGACGCAAGCGCAAACAGTTCCATCTCGCAAGTGCCATTTCCAATAATGCCACAGGCAAAGTCAGGTACCACGCCCCCGGACTGGGCTGACCTGTTGGAAATCACACCGTGCTCGGCGCCAATGCTTCCTGATGCCAGAGCAGAAGACGGCGCCGTGCCATGGCCAGGCCCTTGACGATGACATAGCCGATCACCGCAATTTCCAGAATGCCGGCGAACACGCCGCGCAAATCGGCAAAGCGCGAGGCGGTGTTCATGGCGCCGCCGAGCCCGTAACCGCCCATGAACATTTCCGTCACGATCGAGACGAT
Source organism: uncultured Alphaproteobacteria bacterium (assembly GCA_963817135.1). GTDB lineage: Bacteria > Pseudomonadota > Alphaproteobacteria > Rhizobiales > Xanthobacteraceae > VAZQ01. Next base: position 409,535 of record CAWFNG010000001.1, read on the forward strand.
CAGCGCGATCGGCAGCGCTACCTGCAGGCCGGTGATGATCTGCGGCAGCGCGGCGGGAACCGCGATCTGAAAAAGAAGCTCGCGCTCGCCCGCCCCCATGTTGCGCGCGGACCACAGGAGTTCGCGCTCGACCCCGCGGATGCCGATGACGGTTGCGGTGACCACGGGAAAGATCGCCTCGATCGCCACCATGGAAATCTTCGAAATGTCATAGACGCCGAGCCAGAGGATCACGACCGGCAGGAATGCGATCTTCGGCATGGGAAAGCCGACGGAGATGATCGGGTCGAAGAACCAGTGCGCAATGCCGTTGCGGGAAATCGCCATCCCCAGGGCGACGCCGGCAATTGCCCCGATCAGGAATCCGGCAAGCGCGCGATAGAGGGTCACCGCGGTGTTGAGCAGGAGATCGCCTGCAACGAGATCGTTCCAGATGCGCTCGATCACCTGCGTCAGCGGCGGCAGCATGAACGGCGTCACCGCGCCGGAGCGGGCAAACAGCTCCCAGGCGAGCGCAAGCGCAATGACCGAGCTTACCCGGGCAAGCCCCCAGCCGAGCGATCGCAACGCGTGGCGCGCGGCACCAAGCATCGCGGTTTCGCCCCCGCGCGCGGGCATCATGCCTGCCATCGCAGCATCCTGTGCATGACAAGGAGATAACCGCGATCGGCGAGAAAGCCGAGAAACGCGACGGTGAGCACCACCGCATACATGGCATCGTAGCTGCCGCTTGCGCCGAGAAAGCCGATGAGATTACCGAGCCCTTGCTGCGCGGCGATCAATTCGGAACTCACCAGCAGGATGAAGGAGAGCGCCACCGCGGTGCGGATGCCGTTGAGCACCTCCGGCAGCGCGCTCGGCACGACCACGTCCCACAACATGCGCATGCGGTTTGCCCCCATGCTGCGCGCCGACCACACCAACGCCTGCTCGCTGCCGCGCGCACCATTGAAGGCGCCGATGGTCACCGGCAGCATGCAGCCGAGGAAAATCAGCAAAATCTTCGATCCGTTGCCGAAGCCGAGCCATATGACCGTGACCGGTATGAGCGCCGATTTCGGCATCGGGTAAAACATTTCAACGAGCGGACTGATGAGCACATGGACGGGGCGCCACCAGGCCATGATGATTCCCAGCGCCGACCCGATCACGACGGCCAGAAACAACCCGGCTCCCGCTCGCCATAGCGAGGCGGCGCCATTGGTGATGAGGTCGCCGTCGCGCAGAAGCTCGACCCATGCGGCTGCCACTTGCGTGAGCGGCGGCAACGCCAAGGTGGAGACAATGCCGCTGCGCGCAGCGAGCTCCCAGGCGAGCGCCAGCAACACAAGCGGAAGATAGCGAAGGAGTGCCGGCTGCATGCGTTTCACGTCGTATGCGCCTCCTGCGCCTTGATCGCTTCGATACGCACGAGATCCCAGATTTCGTCGACCTTGTCGACAAATGCCTTGGCCTTGAAAATATTGCTGCCGTTCTTCTCGAACCGCGTTTCGACGATGGTCTTGATGCGGCCGGGACGCGCCGACATTACCGCGACTCGGTCGGCCAGATAGACCGCTTCCTGCACGTCATGGGTCACGAAGATGACGGTCTTGGGGGTGCGCTGCCAGATGCTCAGGAGCTCCGACTGCATCAGGCTGCGGGTCTGCGCATCGAGTGCACCGAAGGGCTCGTCCATGAGCAGGATAGTGGGATCGAACGCGAGCGTGCGGGCAATCGCGGTACGCTGGCGCATTCCGCCGGAAAGCTGCGAGGGGTAGCTGTCCTCGAAGCCGCGCAAGCCGACGAGATCGATGAACGCTTGTGCGCGCTTTTCGCGCTCCGCGCGCGGAAGTCCCATGCGCTCGAGTCCATATAGGATGTTGCCGCGCACCGTCTTCCACGGAAACAGCGCAAAATGCTGGAATACAATGCCCCGGTCCGGACCCGGCGCGCTGACCGGCCTGCTGTCAACCAGGATCCTGCCGGTCTCGATGGGAAGAAACCCGCCGATCAGATAAAGCAGCGTTGACTTGCCGCAGCCCGATGGCCCAAGCAGCGCAACGAACTCGCGGCTGCGCACTTCGAGCGAAACCTCCTGCAATGCCAGCACCGCGCGTCCGCTGGGCGGCCGATAGAGATGGCTCACACCGTCGATCGCGATCTGCGCTTGCGTCATTCTCGGACAATCCTATACAGCATCATGCGCTTGCGGTGTGGACTAGTGCGGTGAATTTGAAGTTCCTATCATTACCGGCCGCACGCTCGTTTAGGAACTTCAAATTCAAACCCGCACTAGAAATCATAGAGTTGCTAGTGGTCCTTAAATTCCGAAGTTCGCACCTGAACGTGCCGCGAGTACTGGCGAACTTCGGAATCGGACCACTAGAAAGCATTGCGTGCATTGCTGCCTGCTTTGCTTGGTGGGTCACCGTCTCGCCAGCGCAGGCACAAAGCTGGCCGGCGCGGCCCATAAAATTTATCGTCTCGCAGGCTGCCGGTGGGACGCCTGATATCACCTGCCGCCTCATTACGGATAAGGTATCGCGCGCGCTCGGCCAGCAGATCGTGGTCGAGAACCGGCCGGGCGGCGGCAATATTATCGGCGCGCAGGCTGCTGCGCGCTCGCCGCCCGACGCCTACACCTTTTTCTTCGCGACCTCGGCGGCGCTCGTTACCAATCCCTACACCTTCAAATCGCTTCCTTACGACCCCGTGCGCGATTTCGTGGCGGTCGCGATGGTTGGCGGCAACCCGTTCTTTCTATTGGCGCACCCGGCGCTCGAAGCAAAGACTTTGCCCGACTTGATTGCACGCGATCACGCCCAGCCGGGAAAGCTTACGGCTGCGACCGACGGTCAGCGAAATTTCTCCGGCATGCTGATGGCCTGGTTCAACAAACGCGCAGGCACCTCCATCGTGCAGGTGCCGTACGCCACCATGCCGCAAGGGGTGCAGGATACGATGGCCGGCCGGGTGCAGCTCACGGTGCTGGCGCCGGCTTCGGCGGCGCCGCTCATGGCGCAGCATCAATTGCGCGGCTTGGCCGTCAGCTCGGCCGACCGCCTCCCCGGGTTCGAGGCGGTGCCCGCCATTGCCGAGACGCTGCCAGGTTTCGAGTTCCGTGGCTGGTTCGCGGTGGTTGCCCCGGCTGGTACCCCGTCGGATGCGATCGGGCGCATGAACCATGAAATCGGCGAGGCCTTGAGGGATGTCGAGACCGCAAAGCGGCTGCGGGAAATCGGCTTCTACCCGCAAGCGCCGGGCACTTCCGAGGAAGCCGCAGCCTATATCCAGGCCCAACGGGAGGTCTGGGGCGGGATCGTTCGGGAGATTGGCATTGAGCCGGAATAACCGACGGGAAACTTGGAATCGGACCACTAGTGCGGTGAATTTGAAGTTCCTATCATAACTGGCCGCAAGCTCGTTTAGGAACTCAAATTCAAAACCGCACTAAGAATCATAGAGTTGATAGTGGTCCTTGGATTCCGAAGTTCGCATCTGAACGTGCCGCGAGTGGTGGCGAACTTCGGAATCGGACCACTAGTCAGGAATCCCCGGGTACCAGGCCGGGCCCATATTGGGACAATCAAAAAATTTTCAGAAACGCTGGAACCGACTGCAATCCCTGGCGTTACGGCCCCCGGGTGGTGCTCTGCCCTGTGATGCACCAAGGGGCCTGAAACATGGCCGGAACCAGCCGGTCACCGGGAAGCTCTCCTTTATATGTAGGCTGTCTCGGCAATGCGCGGGGGCGGTTCCGCACGGCTGCTGCCAGTCAGCCCAGCGGGTCAGCAACGCCTCCGTCGGCGAATAACACTCCATCCAGGGAACGACCTCTTTTGCTTAGGTTCCCCGGTTCCCATCAGCAAACAATCTCCCGCAATCCCGGCTGCGCCACGCCATGGCCACAGCACGGCGGCTAGAAACCGCCCGCACAAGGAGGCACCTGCCCCCATCGCCCCGGAGGATCCCCATGCAAACGAACAAGGAAACCGTTGCCGACGCCAAGACCAATGGGCTTCCAGCCGGGGCAATCGCGCCGGACAGCGTGGATGCGCGGCTCAACGGCGGGCCGTCAGCGGAACTGCACGATCTGCTCAATGCCCTGCAAGCCATGCGGGTAGGCGATTTCTCCGTGCGCATGGCGGGAAGCCAGGTGGGGCTGCTCGGCAAGATCGCCGACACCTTCAACGAGATTGTCGCTGCCAACGAGCGCATGGCGCAGCAGCTCGATCGTGTCGGGCAGGTGGTCGGCCGCGAGGGCAAGACGCGCCAACGCGTCAAATTCGGCCTGTCGAACGGCGCCTGGGGCGAGATGGAGAACTCCGTCAACACGCTGATCGACGATCTGTTGTGGCCGACCACGGAAGTCACGCGCGCCATTTCCGCTGTTGCGCAAGGCGATCTCCTGCAGACCGTACGCCTCGAAGTCGATGGGCGGCCGCTGCAAGGCGAATTCCTGCGCTCGGCGACCATCGTCAATACCATGATCAAACAGCTCAGCGTGTTCACCTCGGAAGTGACGCGCGTCGCCCGCGAAGTCGGCACCGAAGGCAAGCTCGGCGGACAGGCGCAGGTGCGCGAAGTGACCGGCGTGTGGAAAGACCTCACCGAGAACGTCAACTCGATGGCCTCGAACCTGACCGCGCAGGTGCGCAACATCGCGGACGTGACCATCGCGGTTGCCAACGGCGACCTCTCCAAGAAGATCACTGTCGATGTGCGCGGCGAGATTTTGCAGCTCAAGGAAGCCATCAACACCATGGTGGACCAGCTGCGCTCGTTCGCATCGGAAGTGACGCGCGTCGCGCGCGAGGTCGGCACCGACGGCAAGCTTGGCGGCCAGGCCATCGTGCCCGGCGTCGCCGGCACCTGGAAGGATCTGACCGACTCGGTGAACGCCATGTGCGGCAATCTCACCGATCAGGTGCGCAACATCGCGCAGGTGACCACGGCCGTCGCGCGTGGTGACCTTTCGCGCAAGATCACCGTCGATGTGCGCGGCGAGATTCTCGAGCTCAAGGACACCATCAACACCATGGTGGATCAGCTCAACGCGTTCGCCTCGGAAGTCACCCGCGTGGCGCGCGAGGTCGGCACCGAAGGCAAGCTCGGCGGCCAGGCGCAGGTCCCCGGCGTGGCCGGCACCTGGAAGGACCTGACCGACAGCGTCAATTTCATGGCTTCGAACCTCACCGCCCAGGTGCGCAACATCGCCGACGTGGCGACGGCGATCGCCGGCGGCGACCTGTCGAAGAAAATCACCGTCAACGTGAGCGGGGAAATCCTGCAGCTCAAGGAGACCATCAATACGATGGTCGATCAGCTCAATGCGTTTGCCGGCGAAGTGACGCGCGTGGCACGCGAGGTCGGCACCGAAGGGCGCCTCGGCGGCCAGGCCAACGTGCTCGGCGTCGCCGGCACGTGGAAGGACCTCACCGACAGCGTCAATTCCATGGCTTCGAACCTCACCGCGCAGGTGCGCAATATCGCCGAAGTGTCGACCGCGATCGCCAGCGGCGACCTCTCCAAGAAGATCACGGTGGACGTGCGCGGCGAGATTCTCGAGCTCAAGGACACCATCAACACCATGGTGGACCAGCTCAACGCCTTTGCCGGCGAGGTGACGCGCGTGGCGCGCGAGGTCGGCACCGAAGGCAAGCTCGGCGGCCAGGCCATGGTGCGCGGCGTCGCCGGCACATGGAAGGACCTCACCGACAGCGTCAATTCGATGGCGTCGAACCTGACCGGTCAGGTCCGCAACATCGCCGAGGTCGCAACCGCGGTAGCGCAGGGCGACCTTTCCAAGAAAATCACCGTGAATGTCAGCGGCGAGATACTCCAGCTCAAGGAGACGCTGAACACCATGGTGGACCAGCTCAACGCCTTCGCCGCGGAAGTGACGCGCGTAGCGCGCGAGGTCGGCACCGAAGGCAAGCTCGGCGGCCAGGCGGAAGTGCCGGGGGTCGCCGGAACCTGGAAGGACCTGACCGACAGCGTGAACTCCATGGCGGGAAACCTTACCGCCCAGGTCCGCAACATTGCCGAGGTGGCGACCGCCATTGCCGGCGGCGACCTCTCACGCAAGATCACGGTGGACGTGCGCGGCGAAATCCTTCAGCTCAAGGAAACGCTGAACACCATGGTCGATCAGCTCAACCGCTTCGCCGGCGAGGTGACGCGCGTGGCGCGCGAGGTGGGCACTGAAGGCCGTCTGGGTGGGCAGGCGAACGTGCCGGGCGTGGCCGGCACCTGGAAGGACCTCACCGACAGCGTCAACTCCATGGCCGGCAACCTGACCGCACAGGTCCGCAACATTGCCGAAGTGACCACCGCGGTGGCGCGCGGCGACCTTTCCCGCAAGATCACCGTGGACGTGAAGGGCGAAATTCTCGAGCTGAAGAACACCATCAACACCATGGTGGATCAGCTCAACGCGTTTGCCTCGGAGGTGACGCGCGTCGCGCGCGAGGTCGGCACCGAAGGCAAGCTGGGCGGCCAGGCGCAGGTGCCGGGGGTTGCCGGTACCTGGAAGGACCTCACCGACAACGTCAACTTCATGGCCTCGAACCTGACCGCGCAGGTTCGCAACATCGCGGAAGTGGCAACCGCCATTGCCGGCGGCGACCTCTCGAAAAAGATCACCGTCGACGTGCGCGGCGAGATTCTGCTGCTCAAGGAAACGCTCAACACCATGGTGGAGCAGCTGCGCTCCTTCGCCGCCGAGGTGACGCGCGTCGCCCGCGAGGTCGGCACCGATGGGCGGCTGGGCGGCCAGGCGGTGGTGCCGGGCGTCGCCGGCACCTGGAAGGACCTTACCGACAACGTCAACCTGCTTGCCGCCAATCTCACCACCCAGGTGCGCAATATCGCCGAGGTGACCACGGCGGTTGCGCGCGGCGACCTCTCCCGCAAGATCACGGTCGACGTGAAGGGGGAAATTCTCGAGCTCAAGAACACCATCAACACCATGGTGGACCAGCTCAATGCGTTTGCCTCGGAAGTCACCCGCGTCGCCCGCGAGGTCGGCACCGAAGGCAAGCTCGGCGGTCAGGCCGCGGTGCCTGGCGTCGCCGGTACCTGGAAGGACCTCACCGACACCGTCAACGTGATGGCGGCTAATCTGACCGAGCAGGTCCGCGGCATCGTCAAGGTGGTGACTGCGGTCGCCAACGGCGATCTCAAGCAGAACCTGACCGTGAAATCGAAGGGCGAGGTGGCGGCGCTCGCGGAAACCATCAACAACATGACCGACACGCTGGCCATCTTTGCCGACCAGGTCACCAGCGTCGCGCGCGAAGTGGGCGTGGAGGGCCGGCTCGGCGGCCAGGCGAACGTGCCCGGTGCCGCCGGCACCTGGAAGGACCTGACCGGCAACGTCAACCTCTTGGCGGCGAACTTGACCACGCAGGTGCGCGCGATCGCCGAAGTGGCGACCGCCGTGACCAAGGGCGATTTGACCCGTTCGATTCAGGTGGATGCGCGCGGCGAAGTCGCCGAGCTCAAAGACAACATCAACACCATGATCGACAATTTGCGGCTCACCACCGACCGCAACACCGAGCAGGATTGGTTGAAGACGAACCTCGCGAAATTCACCAACATGCTGCAGGGCCAGCGCGACCTGGCAACGGTCGGCCGGCTCCTCTTGTCCGAGCTCACCCCGCTGGTGAACGCGCAGCTCGGCGTCATCTACCAGGTCACCAGCGAGGAGCGTCCGCGGCTCAATCTGCTGTCGGCCTATGCCGATGGCAGCATTCAGGGGCATCCGGAACTGGTGCAGATCGGCGAGGGACTGGTCGGTCAATGCGCCGCCGACAAACGGCGCATCCTGATCACCGACATGCCCGACCATGTCACCCCGATCGGCTCGGCTTTGTTCAAGGCGCTTCCCCGCAGCGTGGTGGTGCTGCCGGTTCTGTTCGAGAGCCAGGTCAAGGCGGTGATCGAGCTTGCCTCGCTCAATGAGTTCACCACGCTGCAGATGATGTTCCTCGAGCAGCTCACCACCAATATCGGCATCGTGGTCAACAGCATCGAGGCCACCATGCAGACCGAAGGCCTGCTCAAGCAGTCGCAGCAGCTCGCCGGCGAACTGCAGGCGCAGCAGCGCGAGCTGCAGCAGACCAACGAGCAGCTCGAGCAGAAGGCGCAGCAGCTTGCCGAGCGCAACGTCGAGGTCGAGCGCAAGAATCAGGAAATCGAGCAGGCACGGCGCGCGCTGGAGGAGAAGGCAACCGAGCTGGCGCTCACCTCGAAATACAAGTCGGAATTCCTGGCCAACATGTCGCACGAGCTGCGCACGCCGCTTAACAGCATCCTCATTCTCGGCCAGCAGCTCACCGACAATCCGGACGGCAACCTCACGCCCAAGCAGGTGGAATTCGCCCGTACCATCCACGGCGCCGGCACCGACCTCCTGAACCTCATCAGCGACATTCTCGATCTGTCGAAGATCGAGTTGGGAACCGTGACCGTCGATGCCGAAGACATCGCGTTCAGCAATCTCGTCGACATGGTCGCGCGCCCGTTCCGGCACGAGGCCGAGACCCGACAGCTGTTCTTCGAAGTCAACGTCGATCCGAATCTCGATCGCAGCATCACCACGGATTCGAAGCGCTTGCAGCAGGTGCTCAAAAACCTGCTCTCCAACGCGTTCAAGTTCACCGGGCAAGGCGGCGTGCGACTCAACATCACGGCAAGCCGCACCGGCTGGAGCGCGGAGCACCCGGTGCTCAACCAGGCGCCGGCAGTGGTCGCATTCGAAGTCAGCGACACCGGCATCGGCATTCCGCTGGAAAAGCAGAAGATCATCTTCGAGGCCTTCCAGCAGGCCGATGCCAGCACCAGCCGCAAATACGGTGGAACCGGCCTGGGCCTCGCTATCAGCCGCGAGCTTTCGAACCTCCTCGGCGGGGAAATCCACCTGCGCAGCGCGCCTGGCGTCGGCAGCACATTCACCCTCTATCTGCCGCTGCGATATGTCGGCCCCTCCACTGCGCCCAAGTCGGCGCTGCCGGCGGCGATGGCGGCGACGCATGCCCCCAGCATCCATCCGAGCGTCATGCCGGAGCGGACCATCGAGCAGATTCCCGACGACCGGCTGGAGATCCAGCCCGGCGATTCCATCCTGCTCATCGTCGAGGACGACCCGCATTACGCGCGCATCATGGTGGACCTTGCACGCGAGCGCGGCTTCAAGGTGTTGGTCGCCATGCGCGGCGCCGACGCGCTCGACCTCGCCAAGCAATATCAGCCGACGGCGGTGTCGCTCGATGTCTTCCTGCCCGACATGCTGGGCTGGACGGTGCTCAGCCAGCTCAAGCAGAACCCGCTCACGCGGCACATACCCGTGCAGATCATCACCATGGACGAAGACCGCCAGCATGGGCTTGCGCGCGGCGCCTTCTCCTTCGTGACCAAGCCGACTTCGACGGAAGGCGTGCAGCAAGCGCTCGCGCGCATCAAGGAATATGCCAAGCCTCGCCGCAAGCGCCTCCTCGTGGTGGAGGATGACCGCGCCGAGCAGATGAGCATTGCCGAGCTTCTAGGCTCCGGCGACATCGAGATTCTTACCACTGGGACCGGCTCCGAAGCGCTCGACCTCATGCGCAAAGAGCCTTGCGATTGCGTGGTACTGGACCTGCGGCTCCCTGACATGTCCGGCTTCGAGGTGCTGGAAGAGCTGCGTGCGGATGCCGCGCTGTCGGATGTCCCGGTCGTGGTGTTTACCGGCCGCGAACTCTCCGCCGAGGAAGACGCCAGACTGCACACCATGGCACGCAGCATCGTGGTGAAGGGCGTGGAATCGCCGGAGCGGCTGCTCGACGAGACGGCGCTGTTCCTGCATCGCATCATCACCGACCTGCCGCCGGAGAAGCAGCGCATGCTCGAGCGGCTCAACAGTTCCGATGAGGATCTCGTCGGCCGCACCGTTCTGCTGGTGGATGACGATGCCCGCAACATCTTCGCGCTCTCCAGCGTGCTTGAGCGCCGCGGCATGCGCGTGCTCACGGCCACCACCGGGAGCGAGGCAATCGCCCTGGTCGAATCCACGCCTGACCTGGCGATCGTTCTGATGGACATCATGATGCCGGAAATGGACGGCTATCAGACCATTCAAGTGATCAGAGGGCGACCGGGGTTCCGCCGCTTGCCGATCATCGCGCTCACCGCCAAAGCCATGAAGGGCGATCGCGAGAAATGCCTGGAAGCGGGGGCGTCGGATTATCTGGCCAAGCCGGTCAATACCGAGCAGTTGCTGTCGGCATTGCGCATGTGGCTGCATCGCTAATCACGCAACCCAGCGGAGAACACCGATGAGTTCGGACGGTAAGGTCAACATTCTGCTGGTTGACGATCAGCCGGGCAAATTGCTCAGCTACGAGACCATTCTTTCCGAGCTCGGAGAGAATCTCATCAAGGCCGCGTCGGCGAGAGAAGCGCTGGAGCAACTGCTCAAGCAGGACATCGCCGTCATTCTGGTCGACGTCTGCATGCCGGAACTCGACGGCTTTCAGCTGGCGGCGATGATTCGCGAGCACCCGCGCTTCCAGAAGACCGCGATCATCTTCATCTCCGCCATCCATCTCACCGACGTCGATCGCCTGCGCGCCTATGAAATGGGCGCCGTCGATTATGTGCCGGTGCCGGTCATTCCCGAAGTGCTGCGCGCGAAGGTGCGAATCTTCGCTGAGCTCTATCGCAAGACCAGACAGCTGGAACAGCTCAATCGCGAGCTGGAGCATCGCGTCGCCGAGCGTACGGCGGAGGTGGAAGCGTCGAGCACGCGCCTCCTGCAAAGCGAGCAGCGCCGCAGCCTGGCCTTGGCCGCCGGCCAGATGGGATCATGGGAATGGGATCCGCTGACCGGCCGCTTCAGCTGGGATGACGGGCAGTATCGGATTTTCGGGGTCGAGCCGCGCAATTTCGATCTCACCATCGAGAACATCCGCGGCCTCGTTCATCCCGACGACTGGAAGCATCTGCAGGACGCAATCAAACCGGGCACGCCCAACAAGCCGACATTTCAGAGCGAGTTTCGCGTCTGCCGTCCCAATGGGCAGTTGCGCTGGTGCATCGGCACTGCGGTGGCGAGCGTCGATGCGACCGATCATGTCATTCGTGTCAGCGGCGTGACCATCGATATCACCGAACGCAAGGAAGCCGAGGAGCGGCAGGCGCTGTTGGCGCGCGAAGTCGATCACCGCGCGCGCAACGCGCTGGCGCTGGTGCAGTCGATCGTGCGGCTCACGCGCGCCGATTCCATCAAGTCCTACATCGCCGCAGTCGATGGCAGAATAGGCGCGCTTTCCCGCGCGCACACCTTGCTGGCGCATAGCCGCTGGCAGGGCGCCGATCTGGGAAAGCTGGTCGACGAGGAACTCGCACCGCACCGCACGGGCGAATCCGACAAGATCATTGCCGGCGGGCCGGGAGTTTCGCTCGACCCGCGCACCGCGCAAACGCTTGCGCTTGCCTTGCACGAATTGTCGACCAATGCGGCAAAATATGGCGCGCTCTCGGTGATGTCCGGATGCGTGCGCCTGACCTGGGAACTGCAGCCGGACAATCTTTTGCTGCAATGGATGGAGACCGGCGGACCGGCAACGCAACCGCCGCAATCTCCCGGTTTCGGCATACGCGTGATCAGCGCCAGCATCGCGCGGCAGCTGGAGGGCGAGGTGCAATTCGAATGGCTGCCCGAGGGCCTGCACTGCAGCATGCGGGTGCCACGCAGCGATGCAATCGAACCGCTGCTCCAGCGCGCCACCGCACATCGCGCGGCAAGTGGCAAGCCGGGCCTGCCGCTGCCGCTCGAAAGCGGCAATCGCGTCCTCCTTGTCGAGGACGAGATCCTGGTCGCCATGATGATGCGCGACATTCTCAACGACCTCGGTTACGCGGTGGTGGGACCGTTCAGCCGGCTTTCCGAAGCCATGGTCGCCGCAGTGCATGACGATATCGATGCCGGGATCATCGACATCAATCTCGACGGCGAATTCGTCTATCCGGTTGCCGATGTTCTCATTGCCCGGCGAATTCCCTTCGTGTTCGTCACCGGGTATGGGGTCGAGAGCATCGACGCTCGTTTCGGCGAAGTCCCGGTTATCAAGAAACCGGTGCAACGACAGGCACTGCAGCAGGTATTCGCGGCGGCGCGCGCCGCCGAAATGCCTCCGGCAGGGTATGTGGGTGCCGCGCGCGGACATCGCGGCCGCGAAGCAGCAACGATGGGCCGCAGGTAGACAAGTCTCGCATCCCAAATCTTTCATCAGACGGCGCCCCTTTGGGCAGGCAGTTGCCTAGTTTTTGCGCTGCACAATAATTCTGCAAAGCGATGATCGCTGCGGCGGCATTGCCCTTATATTGAGTTGACAGGGCCCATCTTAAGCCACTGTTAACGCTCGTAAAACTTGCTTCGCGCCGGACTGGCACGAAGCTTGAACTCCGCACAACCCAGGCATGTCGCACCGCGGTCTCAATGGCCGCTGATGCGCGGCCTCACTGCATCAGCGCTCTCGCGAGCGAGCAGGAACGTTATGCGCGAGCGAACTGAAACCATGGAAGCGCGATCCATGAGCCCAGACCTAGAAAGGAACACACAGATGAGAAACCGCGAATTCGACCTGGATTTCCGATTGGAACCCTGAGGATGAGAAATTCTGGAAATCCACGGGCAAGTTCGTTGCCCGACGCAATCTCATCTGGTCGATTTTCGCCGAGCATCTCGGTTTTTCGATCTGGCTCCTGTGGAGCATCGTGGCAACCAAATTGCCGCAGGCCGGCTTTCACTACACGACCGACCAGCTGTTTCAGCTGGTAGCGCTGCCCGGACTGATCGGCTCGCTGATACGGTTTCCCTACACGTTCGCGGTAACGACGTTTGGCGGCCGCAACTGGACGGTTTTCAGTGCGGCGGTGTTGTTTATCCCGACGATTGCGCTTGCGTATTTTGTGACCCAGCCCGACACGCCGTTCTGGCTGATGCTGGTGGTAGCGGCAACGGCAGGCCTTGGCGGCGGCAACTTCGCCTCGAGCATGGCGAATATCTCCTTCTTCTATCCGGACCGCATGAAAGGCTGGGCGCTCGGCCTGAACGCGGCGGGCGGCAACATCGGGGTCAGCGGCGTGCAGTTGCTGACACCCCTCCTCCTGGGGTTCGGCTTTGTCAGTCTCTATCAGGCAACCCCGGTCGCGGGAGGCCTCTATCTGCAGAACGCCGGGCTGATGTGGCTGTTGCCGCTGATCATCGCGGTGACCGGCGCCTATTTGTTCATGAACAACCTCACCTCGGCCCGCTCGTCGTTCAAAGATCAATTCATCGTCGTAAAGCGCAAGCACACCTGGGTGATGTCTTACATCTATATCGGGACGTTCGGCTCGTTCATCGGCTATTCGGCAGCGTTTCCGCTGCTGATCAAGACCCAATTCCCGCAGGTCACGGTGGCTGTTGCCTTCCTCGGACCGCTGTTGGGTTCTCTCTCGCGTCCACTTGGCGGATGGCTCGCCGACAAGATCGGCGGCGCCATCGTGACGTTCTGGAACTTCATCGCCATGGGTGCTGCAACAATCGGTGTCATGTACTTCGTGGACATCAAAGACTTTGCCGGCTTTCTTGCAATGTTCCTTGATCCTTTTCGTCACGACAGGCATCGGCAACGGCTCGACCTATCGAATGATTCCGTCGATCTTTCGCGAGGAGAGGCTCAGGGAGGCGAAGGGATCGGGCGAGTTGGGCCGCGCGCGCGCCTTGAAGGCGGCCGGTCTCGAGGCCGCCGCCGCGCTGGGCTTCATTGGTGCAGTCGGCGCTTGTGGCGGCTACCTGATCCCGCGCGGCTTCGGCGCCTCGATTGCCGCTACGGGCCACCCTCATCTGGCGCTGCAAATCTTCCTGGCCTTTTACGCAACCTGCGTAGCGCTCACGTGGTGGTATTATCTGCGCAAGAGCCTCCTTGTCGTGCGTGCGCCAAGCCTCGCCGAAGCGCGGGTATGAGATCAGCGTAGTGCGTGTGTTCCGGCGGCGCGGTCGAGGACGTTATCGACCGCGCCGTTTTTTCATTATGCGGCAATGACTGCGGTGCGCACGGTCTGCCCCTATTGCGGCGTGGGCTGCGGCCTCCTCGTCGGGCGCGAGCATAACGGCGGCACTGCCGTTCGCGGCGATCCCGACCATCCCGCAAATCTCGGACGCATCTGCTCGAAAGGAGCAGCACTCGGCGAGACGCTTGGCCTCGATGGCCGCCTGCTGCATCCCATGCTCCGGCAGGGCGACGGCTCGCTTGCGCAAACGCAATGGACGGATGCGATCGGTGCCGTGGCAGAGGGTTTCAGCCGCATTCTGCAGCGCGACGGCCCCGGCGCGCTGGCGTTCTATCTTTCCGGACAGCTGCTCACCGAGGACTATTACGTCGCCAACAAGCTCATGAAGGGGTATCTGGGCTGCGCCAATGTCGATACCAATTCGCGACTGTGCATGGCGTCCTCGGTGGCCGGTCATCGCCGCGCGTTCGGGTCCGACACGGTCCCCGGCATGTATGCCGACCTTGACCAAGCCGATCTGATCGTTCTCGTCGGCTCCAATGCGGCGTGGTGCCATCCGGTGCTGTTTCAGCGCATGGTGCGCAACAAGGCCGAACGCGGCGCCGGTTTGATTGTCATTGACCCGCGCCGGACGGCAACGGCGGAAGACGCCGATCTTTTTCTCTCAATCAAGCCCGGCACAGACACCGCGCTTTTCTGCGGGCTGCTGGTCCATCTCATCGATAAGCATGAGATTGACGATTCTTATATCGAACGCCACACGACCGGCTTTGCCCAAGCGCTGTCCTGCGCGCGCGAAATTGCGCCTGATGTGGGCGCCGCCGCTGCTGCCACCGGGCTGGCGCGAGCCGACGTTGCCCGGTTCTTCGAGTTGTTTGAACGAACCGCGAAGGTCGTCACCTGCTTTTCGCAAGGGGTCAACCAGTCGGCGCAGGGCACCGACAAGGTCAATGCCATTATCAACTGCCACCTCGCCACCGGACGGATCGGCAGGCCGGGAATGGGGCCCTTCTCCCTCACCGGGCAGCCCAATGCCATGGGCGGCCGCGAAGTCGGCGGGCTCGCCAATCAGCTCGCCGCCCATATGGCATTTGACCCGCACGCGGTCGAGCGAGTGCGCCGGTTCTGGAATGCGCCGCGCATGGCTGTGCGCGAAGGCCTCAAGGCGGTGCAAATGTTCGAGGCCATCGAGCGCGGCGAGATCAAGGCGCTGTGGGTGATGGCCACGAACCCTGCCGTATCCTTGCCGCGCGCAGGCGCTGCCGCGGCTGCACTCAAGAAACTGGAACTGTTCGTTGTGTCGGAGAACGTGCGTTCGACCGATACAGCAGATGCCGCGCACGTGCTGTTGCCGGCGGTCGCCTGGGGCGAGAAGGAGGGAACGGTCACCAATTCCGAGCGCTGCATCTCGCGCCAGCGCGCGTTTCTCGCGCCGCCCGGAGAAGCGAAACCCGATTGGTGGATCGTGGCGCAGGTGGCGTGCCGTATGGGATTTACCGATGCTTTCGGCTACCGATCCGCCGCCGATGTGTTCCGCGAGCACGCCGCGCTTTCCGCATTCGAGAATAGCGGCACGCGCGACTTCGACATCGGCGGGCTCGCGGATATCAGCGATGATATCTATGACGCGCTTGACCCGGTGCAGTGGCCATTGCACGCGGGCGATTTGCCGCAAGAGCGGCGATTTTTCTCCGCCGGCGGCTTTTTCACGCCCGATCGCAAGGCTTGCTTTATCGCACCTGTGCCGCCGGCGCTGAAAGAAAGTGCGTCGGCGGATTTCCCGCTGCTGCTCAACACCGGGCGCATTCGCGACCAGTGGCACACCATGACCCGCACCGGCCGCAGCGCAACGTTGAGTGCACATCGACCCGAACCGTTCGTGGAGGTGCATCCGCATGATGCCGCCGGTCTGAACGACGGCGGTTTCGCGCGGGTCTCAACCGCGCATGGCGCCTGCGTGCTCAAGGTGATCATCAGCGACAGCCAGCAGCCCGGCTCGATTTTCGTCCCGATCCATTGGAACGGCCAGACTGCCTCCTGCGCGCGCGTGGGCGAGCTTGTCTCGGCGCACACCGACCCCCATTCCGGACAACCGGAAATGAAGGCGACGCCATGCACAATCGAGCCCGTTCGATTTGCGGCACGCGGGCGCGCGCGCTCGGCAAACTTTATGAATTTGCCGGCGGGGACATGGTGGACCCGCGTGGCAGTCGGCGATGAGACAGAATATCGCCTCGCGACCAACCGTGGTCCCTTGATCTGGCACGATTTCGCCCAGCATGCGCTTGGCGCAGAGGGCGACCTCGCCGAAGAACTGGACGCCTCCCACTACTGCGCTGCCGCTTTCATCGACGATGTGCTGCACGGCTGGATCTGCATCGGGCCGGAGCAGGCGTGCCGGCGATTCGATCCGGAGAAATTGCGCAAGCCGAGCGAGGTGCCATTGCCTCGCGCAGCACTTGCTAAATTCGTAGAGGTCGAGCCGGTGATCTGCGCCTGCTTCGGCGTCGGCCTCAACACGATCCGCGATGCGCTTGCGAGCGGGCGAGTGCGTGACATCGGCGACATCGGCAGGGCGTTGCGCGCGGGCAGCAATTGCGGGTCGTGTCTGCCTGAACTCAAGAAGATCGTTCGCCAGCAATCTCGGGCAGCCTAGGGGGCAATTGTTTGACGGTCAGTCGGCGGGAGTCGTTTTGAGACGAATAGCGAGGATCGCGGCGGCGCCGAGCGACAATGCAATTCCACCGACACAGGCCGGCCAGCCGACCCGGTCGAAGATTTGACCGAGGATTGCCGTGCCGAGCAGGCCACCGGCAAAGTAGCAAGCCAGATAAATGCCGCTAGCCGATCCGCGGTCTGCGGTGGCGGCTTGGCTTACGAAGCCGGTCGCAGCCGCCTGTGCGAAAAACGTCCCGACGCCAATAAGCACCATGCCCAGCAGGACCGCCGCGAGATTGGGCAGCAGAACGCAGCGGCAATCCAGGCTCCGGCCAGTGCCAGAGACGCCCACAAAGTCGGTCGCGTACCCGAACGATGCACTACGTGGCCGGCAAAGAGTGTCGTCAGGACCGATGGCAGGAACACGAAATAAACAAATCCCAGCTGCATTTGGCCAAGCGACAGCGGCGGGCGCACCAGGACGAAGTTGACATACGTGAACGTGCCAATGAACGCGAAGAGGATGCAGAAACCGATGCCGAAAGCGGCGCGCAGCTGTGGGTTACGCAAATGGGCCATCCACGCCGCAAACGGAGAACGTGCAACCGGCGCCATTTGCGCCATCGGTGAGGATTGGGCGACGGTGCAGTAGACGAGCACTGCGCCGGCGAGATTGAGCGCAGCAAAGAAGTAGAAATTCGAGGCAAGTCCGAGGTGGTCAGCGACCGCGGCCGACACCAGCCGGCCAATGAGATTGCTCGCGACATTGCCGGTGATGTAGGCAGCAAAGGCGCCACCAGCGTCGGCTGCACTGCACTCCTCACCCAGATAGGCGAGCGTGAGCGTAAAGGCGGATGCCATGCAAAGGCCCTGCACGATGCGGAGGGCAGTGAACGTGGTCAAATCCGGAGCAACCGCGAGCAGCGCAGTCGGGATCGAGAGGATCGACAGACTGATCAGAATGCCAAGGCGGCGATCGATGCGCTGGCTGAAAAGCGAGACGGCCAGTCCGGCAACCGCCATGCCCATGGTGCTGGAATTGACGGCAAAGCCCATTGCCGCGGGCGTGACATTATAGGCACGCGCCAGGGTCGGCAAAATCGCCTGCGTCGCAAACAGATCAACGACGGTCAGAAAGGCAGTCAAGCCGATCACGACAGTGCGCAGCAGCACCCCGGAAGGGTGACCCTGCATTTCCATCTGTACCGCTTCCAAGGGTACTGCGTGCGCCATGTCGTGATCCTCGGTCCTTTAGGCGAATCGATGTGACGCCTTGTTCAAACATTTCCGTTTTCGGGACGTCACAAGCGTTTCAAACGACGCCGATGCCACATCACATGTTGTGATCGTTTTTGTCGTGCATCACGTCGCCGACAAACAGGACGACAGTCTTGGTTCCCAGGTTCTGCCACCAATGCGAGGTGCCGCTGGTTTCCGGCCGGACCTCACCAGCCTTGTGCACGATTGGAACCGAGCAGTTGCTGGCGTATTCGACGATCTCGCCTTCCGCGATATAGATGATGGCGGGGCGATCGCCATGGCTGTGCCAGGGCACGATGCCGCCTGGCTCGATTGTGAGTTTGCGGAAGCGGAGCTGGCGCTCCTTGATGTTTGCGTGCTCCTTTTCAAGGTCGATTGCAGCGAGCACCGTATCGGTGACGCCTTTGCCCGCCTGGGTGACTGGTTGACGGGTGTCGGCTTTCATCTTGTCAGACGGGCAACTACCAGCTACCGCGGCCGACATGCCGATGAGTGTCGACCCGGCGGTGATGCCGGCTAGAATCAGTTGTCGGCCGAAGCTTCGGCCGCCGATAACAGGAATGAACATGATCGTGGTCTCCTCTGTTAGGCCTGCCCAAAGCAAGGCCGCAGCGGTGGGAGAATTCACCGCGCACCGATCGAATGGAAATGCCGATTGGCTCTTGAAACGATACGCAGCGGCTATCGCCGATGCGCATCGCACGCATAGCAGGCGGCTATCGCCTCGATAGCGAATCGATATTTTCGCAATCAGGTGCGCCGTTGTTCATTGTCGACAGACTGGATGACGCATATCAATACTGGAGCGGCCATGCGAAAGCATAAGTTTGCAAGCGCAAATGCTCGCCGCGGAACGATGCCATGATCGGGAAAACCGAGAGCAACACCCTGGACGGTCTGTTCAGGGACGTGCGCGATCTCGACGCATCTTTGCGCGAGCAGCTTCACACCTTTGCTGAGACCGTAAGGCGCGAGCGGCCGGAATTTGCCGAAGCAGTGGATCGGCTGGTGGCGCGGCTTCGTCAATATGGGACCGGCGAGTCGGCCCCGCAGATCGGCGATCCGATGCCTCCATTCGTGCTGCCCGACGAGACTGCGCAGATGGTCAGCCTCGATGAACTCCTGAATCGGGGACCGGTTGCCGTAACCTTCCATCGCGGCCATTGGTGTCCATATTGCCGCATCAACATCAGTGCGCTGGCGGAAGCGCAAAGCGGCCTGCCGGCTGGCGAAGGTCAGATCGTGGCCATCATGCCCGACCGGCAAAAATTTGTTGCGGAACTTAAATCGACGTCGAATGTGCCGTTTCCGATACTCACAGACCGGGATAACGGATATGCCCTTTCGCTAAACCTTGTCATCTGGGTCGGCGCAGAAATTCAAAAGATGATGGAAGGCCGTGTCGATTTGTCGGCCTTCCAAGGCAACAGCTCATGGATGCTGCCGATCCCGGCAACCTTCGTGGTCGGCCGTGACGGCCTCATCAGGGAGCGGTTCATCGATCCCGATTACCGCAAACGCATGATGATCTCCGACATGCTCGCCGCGATGCGACGCTGAACGGAGTTCCGCGGCGGAAGAACTCCGTGTCGAGGCCGAGTATTAGCCGGCGGCCCGATTCGGTTGTTTGGTTGACGGCTAAACCTTCTTCAGCCAAGCGAGCCGCGATCGCTTTTTTGCCAAACCATTTTTTCCGCATGGCTTCCCGTACCAACGCACCGACACCCGGCGAATAGGGCCGCCCTCTGACGGTTACGAGGTTCACGTTTCTCCAGAACTCGGGCTCGATAACAGGCAACGCGATAACGCCGGGATGCTTGGCGGCATTTTCCGGCATGAAGGCAAAACCCAGTCCCGTCGCCACCATCGCCAAGGTCCAATCGTCCCGCTCGCTCCAGTACGTCGGCGTGCATGTCACGCCTTTTTCCCTGAGAATATGATCGGCATATCCGGCAAACTCGCAATTCATGCGGTGTATGTAACACTCGCCGTGCAGCTCTTTGACGGGGAAACCACGCTCGCCGGCAAGACGATGCTCGCGATGAACCGCGATGACCATCTGTTCGCGAAAGAGCGGCATAACGTGGGTGCGCTCATCGAATTCCTCGCCTGGTAACGCGTAGATGACTGCCTCGAGCTCGCCGGAAAGCAGGCGTTCCCGCAGTTGTCGGGCGTCTGCATCGCACAAGTGCAGTTCAAGCCCATCGTGCCGCGTCTTGAGAGCTGCAATGAGATCGACAATCTCGTCCGGTGAGATCGTGCTCATGATTCCCAGCTTAAGCGGTACTCGCTTGAGCTGACTGAGATCCTGTGACAAGCGCTTTGCTTTGACGGCCGCCTCGTAGACGGTTTCCAGGTGGGGTCGAACCATCTCGCCGAGGTCGGTTAGGTGCGTGAGATGGCGTTCACGGTGAAAAAGAGGGCCACCAAGCTCTCCCTCCAGCTGCTGAATCGCGCGCGAGAGCGAGGGCTGCGAAACGTTGCATTTTTCAGCCGCGCGCGAGAAATTCAATTCCTGCGCGACCGCAAGAAAGTAACGAACTTGATGCATTTCCATGCCATCACTCCGCCGCTTACCAAGCACGATCCTATCAGCGGGAGGAATTGACGTCATCCAGCGCTCGCCAGATTTCGGTAACGGATCCGCGCTTTTATCTTGCCGCAACGCTTGCGGTAATCGAGGCGATCACATCGGAGGCCATCTTGAATTGCTGATCGCGGCTTTTGATACCGTGTCGGCGGGCGATCCAGGAGAAATCGGTATATGCCGTCCAGACTTCGCCGCGCTCGTTTTCGAAAACCAGCAGCCTTACCGGCCAATCGAGGCCGGCATTCGCATTCGCGGTAATGAACTGGGTTCCCAGCGGCGGATTGCCGAAAATGAGCAGCACCGAGGGTCGAAGCTTGACGCCGGCATCGGACGCAAGCTTGGATTGATCGATCTCGCTGAAGAATTTGATGCCCTTTGCGGCAATGTCCTGTTTCAAGCGGGCGACCGTCTCGTCGACGGAATACGCACTCTTTACGCGTACAACCCCGTCCTGCGTTGCCGCCGTAGCCAGAGAAGACGAGACCGCAACGGCGCCGGCGAATAGAGCGGCGGAGCAAAATGTAACGAAGCGCGCGAGCATGGCTTTCCTCCGAACTGCTGATGAAACGAAAACATCAGCGTCAAGAATGCCGCGCGCCGGCGCGAAATAAAAATACCGAATGGCTTCAATTTCGATGCCTGGAAGCTATGGAGGATGGGCAGCTTCAGGCGGCCCGGTGCCTCCATAGCCGCGCGCTATCGAACCGCTAGCCAACAGGCATTGGCATTTCATGGTTTCCCGACGACTAATTGACCGCGCAATGCAACGAGCTTTCACGTAAGCACATAGGAGTTGCCGCCATGAACATTGCCGTCAAAGCGCTGGAAGTAGCCACGGAGAGACCCCTGGCAGGCAAGGTATCGGTGGTGACGGGCTCGACCAGCGGCATCGGGCTGGGGATTGCCCGCGCCTTGGCGGCGGCCGGATCGGCAGTGGTGCTCAACGGATTTGGCAAGGCGCAGGAGGTCGCGCTCCTCCAGCAGGAGCTCGCGTCGCAATACAAGGTGCGGATAACCTATTCGTCCGCCGACATGTCGAAGCCTGAGGCGATTCGGTCCCTCATCGAGAGCACGCTGCAATCGTCCGGCCGCATCGACATCCTCGTCAACAATGCGGGCATCCAGCACGTCGCGCCATTGCAGGATTTTCCCCCGGAAAAATGGGATCTGATCCTGGCGATCAACCTATCGTCGGCGTTCCATACCGCGCGCCTTGTGCTCCCTTCGATGCTCGGCAACAAATGGGGACGCATCATCAACATCGCATCTGCCCATGGCATTGTGGCGTCGCCCTACAAGTCGGCCTATGTCGCTGCAAAGCACGGCCTCGTCGGCTTGACCAAGGTCATTGCACTGGAGACTGCCGAGCACGGCATCACCTGCAATGCCATCTGTCCGGGCTACGTCTATACGCCCCTGGTCGAGGCGCAGATCGAGGGCCAGGCCACGGCCCACGGCATCGCTCGCGAACAAGTCATTCGCGACGTTTTGCTCGCGCAACAGCCGAACAAACGCTTTGCGACAGTGGACGAGTTGGGTGCACTTGCCGTGTTTCTTGCCAGCGAGGCGGCAGCATCGATTACCGGCGCCGCCTTGCCGATGGACGGAGGCTGGACCGCGCATTAGAGCGGAAAGATTTGGAGGCGTGATCTTGCACGAATCGGAATCAGACGTAGCAGAACTCGAACTCAATGTAGCGGATCAGCCGGCGAAAGCGCGGAAGCTCATTTCGCCTCGCGGACCACCTGCTCGAGAATGGGCCGCCACGTTCTCTGCTCCGATTGGACGAAGGCGGTGACTTCGTCCGGCGTCATGTGTCGCACGAAGGCGCCGTTTGCCGCAAATTTGGCTCTAACCTCAGGATCGTCGAGTGCCTCGCGCAGATCCGCGCTGACCTTGCGCACGATCGCATCGGGGGTGCCGTTCGGCGCCAGCATCACGTTCCATGCCCCTACGAAAAACCCGGGCACGGTTTCCGCGACCGTCGGCAGGTCCGCAAAACCGGGCAGCCGCTGCAGCGAGGTGGCGGCAAGCCCCTTGATCAAGTCACCCTGCAAGGCCGCGGCAAGCCCGGCATAGGCATCAAGCACGAGGTGAACGCGACCGCTCACCACGTCGTTCATCGCCTGCGCTGGGCCGCCGGCGTAAGGGACAAGCTGCAGCTTGATATCGGCGCGGGCTTGCAGCAATTCCATGGTCAGGTGCGTGAGGCGCCCGCGTCCGGTCGCCGCGTAGGAGATTTCGCCGGGCCTTTCCTTGGCGCGCGCGATCAGTTGCGCCACGCTGGCGATCCCCGACTTGTGCGAAGCACCGATGAACAACGGCTGCTCCAATACGAAAGCGATGGAAACGAAGTCGCGCGGCAGTTCGAGCGGCAGGTTGGGCGCGACGCCGGGGCCGCCGGGCAGCGCCAGGAACGGCGATGTCGCGGGCATGTAAAGCGTATAGCCGTCGCCTGGCGAACTGGCCGCCACACGCGCGGAAATGCCGCCGCTCGCTCCCGGCTGATTGAGCGTCAGGACCTGCTGACCCCAGATGCGGCTGAGCTTGTCGGCGAGGATGCGCGCGGTGGCGTCGTTGGCGCTGCCGGCTGCGGAATCGACGACGAGCCGGACCGGTTTGCTCGGATACTCTTCCGATCGGGCAGCGGAGAGCGAGGCGAGGCACAGCAAGGCGATTGTGCAGAAGCCGGCGATCGCGCTGCGCAGAGCGGTTTCCCAGAGGGTTTGCCAAACGTCGTGAGTGGTCATGCGCGTTCCTCGTCGTCGCATGGCGTGATGGCATCGCCTTTGCGGATGGTGCCGCCGACCTCGATGCGGCAATTGAGTCCGGAGCGGTTGATCAGCGGCGTGTATACGGGTTTGCCGAGGAGCCGCTCGATGTACCGGCAAGGGAAATTCATTCTTCCGCCGCACAGCACCGCCTCGCCTATCCTGAAGCGCTTGCAGACAAGGTGATTGAGCGGCACGCCGAGCGTGGTGAGATTGCGCCGATGCTCGGCGACCGCAAGCTCGACCTTGTCGCCGGGAAAAGGCGGGTCACCGCGTGCCATGGCATCGAGCACTTCCATCTCGATCAGCGTCACCTCGCGGATGTCTGGCTCGGGCGAGTACATGCGTAACATTCAACGATAGACAGATATGGCAGAACGCCGCATCGGCGCCTACCCCTTCCAGGGCTTCACGCAAGTGCGCTATCTTGCATCATGATTATCGGAGCGCATGCAATGCGTAAAACCCGCGTGCAATCGCGAAAAGCGGCGATCGTCATGGTCGCGCTCGTTTGCAGCGCGATTTGCGCTTCGCATCGTGCGGCATCGGCGGAGGATTATCCCGTTCGTCCGATCACCCTGGTGGTGCCATATCCGCCAGGCGGCGGGGTGGATGCCATGGGCCGCATTGTCGGACAAAAACTCTCCGCCGCTCTCAATCAGCAGGTCATCATCGAGAACCGTCCCGGCGCCGGAGGCGTAATCGGCACGCGTGCCGTCGCAAGAGCTGCGCCCGACGGCTATACCCTGGTCATGATGATTACCGGCATCAGCCTTCCCGCCAATACCGGCTACGATGTCGCCAAGGATTTTGCGCCGGTTGGCCTCGTCTCATCGACGCCGATCGTCATGATGGCGCATCCATCAGCGCCTGCGAAGTCGCTTGCCGATGTCATCGCACTGGCGAAGAAGGCGCCGGGCAAGCTCGCCGTGGGCACGCCGCCGCCGCCGACGGTCAATTATTTTGCTGCCGAACTGTTCAAGGCGATGGCCGGCGTCGACATCACCATCGTGTCGTACAAGGGCACCGGGCCGCTCACCAATGATCTCGTGGGCGGCCATGTGCCGCTTGCCTTCAACACGATCGCTCCGGCCATCAGCAATATCGAGGCCGGCCGGCTGCGCGCCATAGCGGTGGCAGCGCCCACGCGTTCGGCCGCGCTGCCGGATGTCCCGACTTCTGCCGAGTCCGGGCTCCCAGGGTTCGAAGCGGTGTTTTACTACGGAGTTTCCGCGCCCGCCGGCACGCCGCGCCCCATCATCGATCTTCTCAGCAGGGAGTTGCGGCTGATCGTGACGTCCGAGGATGTGAAGAAGCGGCTCATTGCCGACGGCACCGATCCGGCGGTCGGCACGCCGGAAGAATACGCCGCCAATATCGAGCGCGAAGAAGGAAAGTGGGCAGCGCTCATCGCCAAACTCGGCCTCAAGGTGGAGTAAGGCGCATCTCGCGTCCCGGGCGCAGCGCAGCACGAAGCGCCTCTTCGGCGCGGACTGGTGCGCTGCAGAACCGGCACCGCTAAGAAAAAATCCCTTGAGGCGGTACCAAAAGGTGCCGGAACTCGCTAAAAATCCGATGTAATTAGTCAGCAAAGTGCCTCGGTGATTCGCACTGAAGCATCTGCGAGCGCTCGTCGGGCAAAGAAGGCCGGCGAAGTCGTGAAGGTCAGAAAGCAACAGAAAGGTATCGCTGAGATGGCTGCCGATTTCGAGGCCACGCACGACGACATCAATTACCCGTCCACCCTCCCGTTCGTACTGGTGCATATGGCCTGCTTCGCAGCGGTCTGGACCGGCGTCACGTGGCAAGGTATTGCGATCTGCGTGGGGCTTTATTGCCTGCGCATCTTTGCCATCGGCGCGGGTTACCACCGCTACTTTTCCCATCGGGCCTACTCGACCGGCAGAGTGTTTCAGTTCGTCCTCGCGTTTCTCGCTCTCAGCAGCGCGCAGAAGAGCGTCCTGTGGTGGGCCGCCAAGCACCGGCAGCACCACCTGCATTCCGATACCGAGTTGGACGTGCATTCGCCCCGGCGCCGCGGCTTTCTCTACAGCCATGTGGGATGGATTTTCTCGCGCCAGCATGCCAAGGCCGACCTGGTGAAGGTCGCCGATTTTGCGCGCTATCCCGAACTGATGTGGCTGCACAAGCTCGAACTCCTGCCGGCGATCACCCTCGGTGTCATCTGTTTTCTCGTTGCCGGCTGGTCGGGCCTGGTAGTCGGCTTCTTCTGGAGCACGGTGCTGCTCTATCACGCGACCTTCTGCATCAATTCGCTCGCGCATGTGCGCGGCCGCAAGCGCTACGTGACCGGCGACAATTCACGCAACAACTGGCTGTTGGCAATATTCACCATGGGCGAAGGATGGCACAACAATCACCACGCCTACCAGAGCAGCGCGCGGCAGGGCTTCAAGTGGTGGGAGATCGACCCGACCTATTACATTTTGCGGGCGCTGTCCTGGCTCGGCATCGTCTGGAACTTGAAAACACCTCCCGAGCAGGTGCTACGCAATGAGCAGCGGCTCGGCGCGCGCGTCGTCAATCGCGCGGCCGAACAGCTTGCCGCGCATTTCAATTCCGAGCGCATTGCGCTGGCCATCACCGCGGCGTTGCACGGAGCGGAATTGTCCGCGCTGCGGGAACGGCTTGCGCGCGCCCATGACCGCGCGACCGAGATGCTGACGACACTGCATGTGTCGCAAATGCCGAGCTTGCCGCAAATGCCGACCCGCGAGGACCTTTCGGCCGCGGCCAAGGCCATGTTTGCGAGAACTCCTTCACTCGACGAAATCGCCGACCGTGCCTATGAACTCCTTCTTGTTTCCGTCGGCAGGTGTCTTGTCGCCCCATGTCTTGCGGCTCCAATCGAAAATCATCATGGATGACAGCACGCATGCAGACATTTGCATTGCGTTGACACAGGCAAGGCTGCCAGTGGAGTCCTTGAAATATCGAAACCCGAAAGCATCGGAGTGGGAGATGAATTTGCGTCGGCTTTTGGTGCTCGTAGTTGTGATTACGTCGAGTTGGTCCGCCTACGCGCAGGACGCAAAGAAGACCGCTGACGATTTCGCAAGCAAATGGGTCATGGCTTATGACGCCGGCGATGCCAAAGCCCTTGCCGAAATGTTCACGCAGGATGGCGTGTTCAACGCCCCCTCCGGTGCAGTGCTCAAGGGACGCGACGCGATCGAAAAGGCGCTTGCCGGCCGGATAAAAGCGGGGTGGACGAAGGAAACGGTCACGACAACCGACGCGGGGGCCGTGGGAAACGCGGTTTGGGCTGCCGGTGAATATGCTTTGTTCGGCTCCGGCGAAGTGGCCGGCAAACAAGCCGGCGGACACTTTGGCTGGGTGCTCGTGCGCGACGGCGATGCCTGGCGCATCGCGATGCTCACCGCAAACGTAAGCCCGGCAAAATAGGCATCCGCCTACGCCAAAATTCCGGCAGGTCGCGATAAAGGTCGAGCGCCAGAAATCTGCTGTCTACCCGACCACGCGTGCAACTCGCGGCAGGAAAATATTTCTCCCAGCGGGCGCGCAAAAAGCACATCTCATTTGCCGCCGCTCGAACTATGAAATTTCTTGGACTTGAACGGCGCAGCCACCGCGTTAATTACGTGAGCACTGTCTTGATTAACAACCGATTCTGTGCGGCAGCTTCGACTGTGTCCGGCTAATTCAAAAAACGAGATGATTGATGACCGATCTTTCCGTTGACGCCCCGCTGCTCGCGAGCGAGCGCGGCACAATTCCGCAGATCAATGCGACGGTGGTGACTTTCGCCTCGGCTCTGCTGGCTGCCGGCGCGCTGGCACTGGCAAACGCCCATGGCTGGCGCCACGGCGCGTTGTTTCTTCTCGGCGGCGGATTAGGCCTTGTCCTTTACCACGCGCTGTTCGGCTTCACTTCGGCGTGGCGCGTGTTCATTGCCAACGGTCGCGGCGCCGGATTGCGCGCGCAGATGCTGATGCTCGCGGTCGCCGTCGTGCTGTTCTTTCCGGCGCTCGCCGAGGGCAGCCTTTTCGGCCAACCCGTGCATGGCGAATACGGGGCGGTCGGCGTCTCGGTCCTTGTCGGCGCTTTCCTGTTCGGGCTCGGAATGCAGCTCGGCGGCGGCTGTGCTTCGGGTACCCTCTACACTGCCGGCGGCGGCAACACGCGCATGCTGGTGACCCTGTTCTTCTTCATTGCGGGGTCTGTGCTCGGCGCCTGGCATTTGCCCTGGTGGTCGGCGCAGCCCAATGTCGGACAAATCTCGCTGATTTCAACCGTCGGCGCCTTTCCCGCTCTGCTTCTCAGCCTCGCCGCTTTTGCGGTCATCGCCGGTTTGACGGTTGTGGTCGAGCGGCGCCGGCACGGGGCGCTCCTTTCCGGCGTTGCTACCGACCGCCGCGGATGGCGGCGTTTTCTGCACGGGCCGTGGCCGCTGCTCGCCGGTGCCGTGGCGCTGGCGATTGGAAATTTTGCGACGCTCTATCTCGCCGGCCGGCCCTGGGGAATCACTTCGGCCTTTGCGTTGTGGGGCTCGAAGATTGCCGCCGGCTTCGCTGCCGATGTCACGTCCTGGGGCTACTGGCAGCCACCGGCACGCGCGCAGGCGCTGCGCGAAAGCGTGTTCGCCGATATCACCTCGGTCATGGATTTCGGGATCATCCTCGGCGCGCTGCTTGCCGCCGGGCTTGCGGGAAAGTTCAAGCCCGGCTGGAAACTGCCGCCGCGTTCGCTCATTGCCGCGGTGATCGGCGGACTGCTGCTCGGCTATGGCGCGCGATTGGCTTATGGCTGCAATATCGGCGCTTATTTCAGCGGCATTGCCTCCGCGAGCGTGCACGGCTGGCTCTGGCTCGCCGCCGCCTTCCTCGGCAGCATCGTCGGCACGCGTCTGCGTCCCTGGTTCGGCCTGAGCGTGGAAGGCAATCTCACCCGCGCGCAGACCGGCTGGGTCGCGCGCGATTAGCGATACACTTTAAGCTGCCGTTCCAGGCGCCGACGCGCCAGATAGAAATCTTCAATGTCTTCGAGCTGATGCAGAATTGCCTCCCGCGCGGAATAGCTCTTGCTGCGGCCGGTTTTCTTCGCCAGCGCCTCAAGCCGCTGCTCGATGTCGCGCGGCAAACGAAGGGCGAGCATTCAGAGCCTCCAATTTTAGGCTATACATGCAGCATTGGTTCTTTTGGAAATGGCTACCGCGTCCATGCGCACTTTCCCAGCCAACCAAGATAGGACTTTCACGGGCAAGTACTCGAAAATCAAGACGAAAGGCAGCATGTCGGGCGGCTTGCGTCGACGACCAAGAAATGAGAGCCTCGACGTGCGTACCCTCCCGCCTACTTGCTTATGGAGGAGCCGTTGAAAGCAGTTCTGGCCGCGATTGCGCTTTGTGTGGCCGCTGTGCCGGCACAGTCGCGATCCCTGCATGTTGCCGGTACGGCCGGCTATTTGTCGGAATGGGAGTTCGATGGCGAGGTCACGGAGAGAGTATCAGGTGAAAGCAACGAGCTGTTCGGGCCGCTGATCTGGAAGCATGTCGGATTTTGCAGCGTGAGCGGCCCGCAAGAAAAACAAGGAGAAATCAGAATGCGTTTTTCCAAAGCGGGCTCGTTATCCCACCTCAGCGCAACCCTCTCGCTCGATGGAAGCCAATGTGTTTATACCGGCGAGTTTTCCGGCGGCTCCAGCGGGCACATGGATTGCTCCAACTCCAAAGGCATTCCGCTCTCGATTTCCGTCAAGTGAGGTCAATGGAAGTTCAGATGGCCGGTCGTTCCCGTAAACCGACAAGGTTGCTTCGGAACAGTATTGCACTCACTGCGGTCTATTTGATTGCATTGCAGACTCTGCTTTTGAGCTTCATACCCGCAGGTCATTTCGGCTTTGATCCATTCGCAGTTATTTGCGCGACCGACAGTTCGCGAGACCATGGTCCTTCTGTACCGAAACATGGAAGCGACTGCGATGCTTGTCTCGCCGCATGCACTAGTTCACCGGTTCTCGTTCCTGCAAGCGTTGCATTCTCGCCGATGCTTTTTGCCGATAAACCGCAGCGCCTGACGTTCTTGGTCGAAGCGCCATCGCTGCGACCAAAGCATCAGCCGCAAGAATCGCGCGCACCTCCAATTCCATCCTGACCTGGGCGCCTGCGGCGCCTGTTATGCATGTTGGCCGCGCAGCTAACTAGAGCGCGTGGCTGGTCTTCAACACATCGTTCAGGAGTCTAACAATGCGTCTGATCGCTTTCTGCTTTGCCGCCGTCTGCGGTTTGGCTGTTACCACCGCGCATGCCCGCGACTACAAGGCGGGCTCCCTTGACATTGCTGATCCATGGTCCCGCGCCACTCCGAAAGGAGCGAGTGTTGCGGCCGGTTACATGAAAATCACCAACACCGGCACGGCCCCCGATCGGCTGATCAGTGGGTCCTCGGATGTGGCGCCCACATTCGAGGTTCACGAGATGACAATGGACAACGGCGTGGCGAAGATGCGCCCGGTCAAAGGAGGCCTCGAAATCAAACCGGGTGAGACGGTTGAGCTCAAGCCGGGCTCGTTCCACGTGATGTTTGTCGGTTTGAAGAAGCCGCTCTCCGTGGGCGATCACCTCAAGGGAATGCTGGTGTTCGAGAAGGCCGGCACGGTGAACGTCGAGTTTGACGTGCGTGCGATGGGTGCGGAGCCGGGCCGCGACATGCCGGGCATGAAGATGTAGAGCCGGTAATAGCATCAGCCGCTCCGTTTAGGCACAGTACCGTTGCCGGGTTGTCTGGGGGGATCCCGCACCCTGGGCAACCTCGGCGAGGAGGTGTGTTGCGGTCGAGGACGACTGATCCGCACGCTCGCCAAACAATCCTTGCGTGCGATTAGTCCGCTCCGATCTCCTCGCGTACGGACTTACGGGCTCCAGCGCAATCGAAATGGTCGTCAACATCGTTGGCGACCTATGCCGGTGTTGCCGCAAGAGCACAATCGCGCGGAAATCCCAGGATGATGGATTGCCCGCGCGCCCGCGCCGGACGATCCTGTCCTCCGGGGGCAACAGATGCGTACAGCTGCGGCAGCAATAGCGCGCATTGGGCGACGGATCGTCGTCGCCGCGCTGGTGCTTGCACTCGCTGTTCAAGGGCTGAGCGTTGCGCTCGCCGGCGCTGCGCTGGCCGGAAAGCTGTCGACGGATTCGCCTTGGCCAGGCTTTGAACTGTGTCAGCACGATCCAAGCATTGCGCCGGCCCCATCGCCGGGTTTGCCGGCAAGCGATGCTGATTGCGATAAGCATTGCATTTTTTGTCTTGCCGCAGGCACTCACATCCTCGCCGCGCCCGAACTTTCATTGAGTTTACTGTTTTTCACGGTTGCACAGGTGGGGTGGCCGCTCACCGAGCGGCATTTTGCTCCCTGGCCGACCCGCAACCCGAATGCCCGACCGCGAGGCCCGCCGCTGCCCGCGTAATTAGCAGCCGGCCCTGATCCATCATTGTCGATCCTCGTTCGTGACGCGCGCCCCAAGCCGCGCGCGCTCGCAGCAATAGCGGGAAGTGTCGTGTCTCATTGGCGTGCTCTATCGGTTCGTGAAAAGCGTCTCCTTCTCCTGAGCAGCTCGTCGGCGCTGATGCTGCTCGGAATGGCGGGAATCGCGGCACCACAGACACCGCCATCTCCGCCTGCTGCTCCTGCTCCTGCTCCTGCTCCTGCTCCGCTCCTGTCCCGCTCCCGCTCCTGCTCCAACACCCGCGCCTACTCCACCTCCCACGCCGACGCCTGCTCCCACGCCTACCCCCGCGCCTACCCCCGCGCCTGCTCCGGCGCCAACTCCCGCCCCTACACCCACGCCTGCGCCCACTCCAGCGCCGACACCTGCGCCCACGCCCTCTCCGCAGCCGACGCCAACTCCCGCTCCCGAGCCACCTCCTACTCCATCGCCCACTCCACCGCCGGGCACCACTCAGGTTCCGCCGGTCATAGTGACGCCGCCGCCTACACCACCGCGGCCACCGGGCACACCACCGACGCCGACACCGATACCGGCCCGCACACCTGCCGCGCCACCGGCAGCGCCATCAACCCCACCAGCGACACCCGCCGCCGCCGCGCCACCAACTCCACCGGCGACTCCGACCGCAACGCCACAGCCGTCTCGGCCCGCACCAAGCCCGCCGCAGCCCGGCCCAACCCAACAACAGGCTACGCAGACCCAGGTCCTGGATCAGCGGCGCGAGAACATCTTCGCGCCGATCGGCACTTCGCCCACCACCTGGAGCCGGGACGCGATCGAGGCGCTGCCACAAGGCACAAACACGAGCATCGATAGAGTTCTGCTGCAGTTCCCCGGTGTCACGCAGGACTCCGCTGCCAACGGCAACCTGCATATTCGCAATGAACACGCGGAATCCGTTTCCTACCGCATCAACGGCATTCTGATGCCGGATGGCCTGAGCGGGTTTGGACAGTTTTTGGATGCAAGCTTCGTCGGCAGCCTGAGATTGATCACCGGGGCATTGCCCGCCCAATACGGGTTTCGCACAGCCGGCATCATCGACATCGAGACCGCGAGCTTCGACAATTCCGGCGCCGTGAGCATCTATGGCGGCAGCCGGCAAACGACGAATATGAGCGCTTACTACGGCGGCAAGAGCGGCAGCACTGAATATTTTATTGCCGGCCGGGGGCTACGAAACATCCTGGGAATCGAGAACCCGACCCCGAGCCTCAACGCGCTTCACGACTTGACGCGGCAAGAGCGCGGCTTTGCCTATGTATCGACGGTCATCGACCCGACCACCCGGGTGACCTTCATTGGCGGCAGCGCGGTCAACCGATTTCAGATTCCCAATACTCCGAACCAGTTGCCGAGCTTCACCGCGTTCAGCCAGCAAACCTTCGATTCCTCCATGATGAATGAGAATCAGACCGAGCGCTACAGCTTCGGGGTGCTCGCGCTGCAGAAATCGGTCGCCGATGTCGACTTGCAACTCTCCTATTTCACACGATCCGCCTCTGTTCATTTCGTGCCGGACGTCGTGGGCGACCTCATGTTCAACGGTCTCGCTTCAGATGTTTTTCGTACCAGCACCGTCCACGGCATTCAGAGCGATGCTGCCTTTCGCATCAATGAGGCGCATACCTTGCGAGCCGGCACTTTCGTAAGAGCCGAGAAATCGCAGGTCATCAATACGTACCAGCTCCTGCCGCTCGACGGCTCGGATCCGACGCTGCCGCAGATCCTGCCCGATGTGCCGATCCCACGCGTTGATTCAAGCGAGCTGCTTGGCTGGCTCGCCGGCGTCTACATTTCGGACGAGTGGAGGCTCACCGAAAAGCTAATGCTCAATCTCGGCGGACGCTTCGATGAGATGTGGCAATATCAGAACGCAAACCAGTTCAGCCCCCGCGCGAGCCTGACCTACAAGGCGAGCGACAGCACGACGCTGCATGCGGGCTATGCGCGTACCTTTGTGCCGCCGGTTCAGACCATTGCCGCTCCCGCCAATACCAGCTTGTTCACGAGTTGCCCGCCTAATCTC
Source organism: uncultured Alphaproteobacteria bacterium (assembly GCA_963817135.1). GTDB lineage: Bacteria > Pseudomonadota > Alphaproteobacteria > Rhizobiales > Xanthobacteraceae > VAZQ01. Next base: position 442,357 of record CAWFNG010000001.1, read on the forward strand.
GTTGCCAACCCCAGCTGCACCACGATTCAGGCGCCCGGAGTGCCTCCTCCATACACTCCGTTTCTGCCGGAGCGTGCCCATGTCTGGGACATCGGCATGGACCAGCAAGTGCTCCCCGGGTTTCAAGTGGGAGTTGACACGTATTACAAACGGGCAACCGATCAGATCAATATCGGGCAGTTTGGCCAAGCCCTTGTCTTGAGCGGCCAAAATTATGAAAAATCCGAGAACATCGGAGTTGAGCTGAAAGCCTTGTACAGGGAGGGCAATTTCAGGGCCTATGCAAACCTTACCTGGTCGCGTCAGCTCGCTACGATTGTAAAGACCAATCAATATCTTTCTGATGCTGACGAGTTTGCTTACCTTCAGACGAACTGGGGCACCACGGATCATTCCCAGCAGTGGATCGGATCGGGCGGCATTTCCTATCTCTGGTATGGGACGCGATTCAGTGCCGACATGATCTACGGCAGCGGTATACGTTCGGGTTTTGCCAACACCGATCACAATGCTCCGTACACACAGGTCAATGCCGGGATTTCGCACGAGTTCAAGTTCGACGGTTGGTGGAGCCCATTCACGCTGCGCTTCGACGTCGTCAACGTCTTCGATACGAGCTACGCAATTCGAAACGGAACCGGCATCGGCGTATTTGCCCCACAGTATGGTCCGCGACGCGGCTACTATTTCGGCTTCTCGCAAAAGTTCGGTCCGGGAGCGGCGGGCGGCAAGGCGATCGAAAAGTCGCCGGTCTCCTCGGCGGTTTATGCACCGTCGGGTTATCGGCGAGGGACACCCGTCATTTTGAAAGACCCGATCGCAGCAACCGTATGGACGTGGACCGGCTTCTATATCGGCGCCAATCTCGGCTACAGCGCCAGTCGTTTCAGCACCGATGCGTTCATCAGCCAGATATCGCCTGGGACCGCCAGTTTTACCACCAGCTACTCTTCCAGAATTCAAGGCGCGATTGGCGGCGGCCAGGCCGGCTACAACTGGCAGTCCGGCATGTGGGTAACGGGGATCGAGTTCGGACTTTGATTTCACGCACCAACGCACAAAATCAACCTTCATCTGTCCCGCGTCGGCGTGCAATCCGTCGGCCATTCCGGGTTTCGATGCATCCGTGCCATTTGGCCATGAGCATAACCTGGACTGGTTCGCCACAGTTCGCGGCCGTTTAGGCGCGGCCATTACGCCAGACACATTGATCTATCTGACCGGCGGCTTGGTATTTGGACAAGTCGAGCAGCGCGGGGCCAATTTTGGTTTCGTTACGGGGGCTGACAGCAGTGGGGTTACCTTTGCACAGGCAGCCGACACCGATTACATCAGCCGCAACATGAAAGCGGGCTGGACCTTGGGCGGCGGACTTGAGACGCGCCTTGGCGGTAATTGGACCGGCAGGATCGAGTATCTGCACCTTGATCTAGGCAGCGATTCAGCCTTTGGGATGAATTTGCTCAACCAGACGCCGATCGCGTTCACGTTCAATTCCCGCATCAGCGAAGACCTGGTGCGATTCGGGATGAACTATAAATTTGATCCATTGGTTGCTGTTGCTTCGGCGCCGCCAATTCCTGCGGCGATCTTAAAGCCGCAGATCATCTATAAAGCTCCCATCCAAGCAATATGGACGTGGACCGGGCTCTACATGGGCGTCAACGTCGGTTACGGCATGGGCAAGTCGGACACTGACGCTGTATTTACCAACGACAACGATGGCAGCTTGCTGCTCACGAGCAGTTCTTCATCGAGACTGCACGCCACTATCGCAGGCGCTCAGGCCGGTTATAATTTGCAACTTGGCAATTGGGTCGCCGGCCTCGAAAGTGACGTCCAGTTCACCAGCCGCGGCGCCAATTCGACCTATGTTTGCCCAGGGAGCATCTGCAATCCGGGGATTCTCGCGCTGACCGGCATAGATTCGCCGGTGGTGGTCGAGCGAAGTCACAACCTCGATTGGTTCGCAACGCTGCGCGCGCGACTGGGCATTGCGGTGACGCCGGATCTAGTGGCATTCGCCAGCGCAGGCATGGCGGGCGCAGGAATTACCCAATCCGGCAGGATATCGGGCCAGGCGACCACGCTTGGGACGATCTGCGCTGACGGCGGTTGTACCCTGGTTGCCGCGACTATCAACGACGCGACCCAGCCTTATCTCGCCCGCACCACCAAAGTGGGCTTGGCCCTTGGCGCCGGCGTGGAAGCTCATCTCATCGGAAATCTGACCGGTAAGATCGAGTACCTCTACATGGATTTCGGCAACGTTTCCATGCGCGAGAGCAACATCACGAACGACACGCCCATTGCCGTTGCGGTCACGTCGCACATCACCGAGAACGTGGTGCGTGCCGGCATCAACTATAAATTCGATCCGAACGCAGCTCCGCCAACCATCGATGTTACTTCTGCCGAGCAGCGGGCTCCATCAGCCAGACTATCGCGTCTTGCCAAGGGGCGGATGATCTACAAGGGACCCATCGCGCCGCTATGGACGTGGACGGGTTTCTATCTCGGCGTCAATTACGGGTACAGCTGGGGCAAGGCGGATGGCGAACTGGCCTTCAACGACGAGTTCGGGAATTTCCTGTTTGCCACCAGCTATCCACATCCAAAGTGAATGGAGCGATCGGCGGGGCGCAGACCGGCTTCAATTGGAGCATGGGCTTGTGGCTGGTGGGCATCGAGGCTGATCTCGGCCTTTCCCGCCAGCGCGGCGAGCCGCTGTTCGCGTGCCCGCAACCGATCTGCAATCCCAATGGGCCGGTGTTTGCGCGCTTTGACGAAAGCACCAAGCTGGAATGGTTCGGGACGCTGCGCGCTCGCTTTGGCGCCACAATCACGCCGGATGCGCTGATCTATGTCACCGGCGGCGCGGCGATCGCCGAGTTCGCGCCGGAAGGGTCGATCTGGAGTTTCGATCCCAACCCGTTCCCGGTGAATGCGAATTTCAACAACCACCTGCTCAAGCCGGGCTGGGTGCTCGGTGGAGGTATTGAGGGGCGACTCGCGGGCAATTGGACTGGCAGGATCGAGTATCTGTATCTCGACTTCGGCAATGTGACTGCATTCGGACTGAATATGAACAACCAGTGGCTGGGACTGGATTCATTCGCGGTGCCCGGCCTCGCGGCAACCTACAATGCCCATGTCACCGACAAGATCCTTCGCGCCGGCTTGAATTACAAATTCGATTAGCGCGAACTTCCGATCGCTCTATCACCTCGGCTCAATGCTCCCCCGATAGATCGGCGCCGGCTGCGCGAAGAAGCTCGCCAGGATGTGGTAGCAGATCTCGTAGTTCTTCTGATGAAACGAAGCGTGCGCGATGCCCGGCATCACCGCGAACTGCTTGTCCGGGTTCGGCAGCTTCTCGAAGAATTTCAGCAGATCCTGCAGACTGGCGATTCCGTCGTATTCGCCGCGCATGATCAGGGTCGGCACGGTGATCTTTTCCGGATCGCAGACCGGCAGGTTGGCGCACATGTCGACATAGGTGCCGGTCGGCACCGAATCGTCGAGCGCAAGAATTGCGTCGGCAAAGGCCTCGATCACATGATCCTCGGCGGTGCCCGAGTGGTCGCGCTCGAAGATCGAGCGCACGAATTTGCGGTCGATGGGGCGGCGGTTCCTGGCGCGGAATTCAGGCAAGCGTTTGCTGCGCTCTGCGAGTGTGGGCGAGCCTTCGCCGGTCCACACCATGGCGTCGAGCGCAAGCCTGGCAACCATTTGCGGATGTTTCTGCGCGAACAAGGCGGCGCGCAATGCGCCCGACGAGATGCCATAGACCAGGAGCGGCTCTCTGCCGCGCACCTTCTCGATATAGGCGGCAGCGGCCAAGCAATCGTCGGCGCCCATAGCAATCGGCGCATTGGTGTCGCGATCTTTGGTTGAACGCCCGTAGCCCTCCATGTCGGCACACCAGGTGTCGTAACCGCGCGCTGCGAAGAAATCCATTGCGGAAGGACGCCCGGGTACTTGCAGATCGAATGTCGGCTGCGAGGCCATGGACGAGCCGTGCACGAAGAGGATGCGGCCGGCCGGACCTGAAGGGTCGCCGGCATGCTTGTTCCACAGGAACAGGCGCACATCGCCGCCCTTGGTGGTCCAATGCTCGCTGCCGGTGATACGGAGCGGTTCGTGCATGGGATTACCTCACAGTGTTGTTTCTGGTTCGCAGTCAATCGTCATTCCGGCCTGATCGCATTCGCTCTGATGATTTTTTCCCATTTGTCGATTTCGGATTGCACGAAGGCGCCGAACGCGGGGGGCGACATGGCAATGGGATGCGCGCCGAGCTTCTCCCAGGACTCTATCACGTCCGCTCGGTTCAGTATCTTGTTGATCTCGCGATTGAGGGTTTCGACAATCGGCTGCGGGGTCCCCGCCGGTGCCATGACGCCAATCCAGATGGTGGCCTCATAACCGGGCACGCCGGCTTCGGCGATGGTGGGAACATCCGGCAGGATAGCCGAGCGTGTCCTGCCGCTCGTGCCCAGCGCCCTGACCCGCCCGACGCGCGCCATCTGCGCCATGGTGGGCACGGAATCGAACATCATGTCGATCTGTCCGCTGATGATGTCGTTGCGGGCGCCCGCGCTCCCCTTGTAGGGCACATGCAGGATATCGGTACCGGTCAGGTTCTTAAAAAGCTCGCCCGCCATATGGTAGTTCGAGCCGATCCCGGAGGATGCATAATTGAGTTTGCCGGGCTTGGATTTGGCGAGCGCAATGAATTCCTGCACCGTGTTCGCAGGAACGGAGGGATGCACGACCATCACCAGCTCGGATTTGAGCAGCGATGCCACCGGCACGAAGTCCCGCATCAACTTGTATGGCTTGTTGGGCGCCAGCGTCTCGGTCGTGGTCTGCGTCGCCGAAACCATCAGGAGCGTATAGCCGTCGGGCGGAGACTTCGCGGCAGCCTCGGTGCCGATGATGGTGCCGGCACCCGGCCGGTTCTCCATCACGAATGGTTCTCTGAGCGACTTGTGCAGCTCTTCGGAAATTGCGCGGGTGAACACGTCGGTCGGACCGCCCAGGCCGAACGGCACGATCACCTTCACCGGCCGCGCAGGATAGTCCTGCGCCACGCTCGGCGAGGCGCACACCATCAGCAAAATGAACGGCCAAATCCGCACCGGCATGTGCACATCAGTAGCGGCAGCCGCAGCTTAGGTCGAGCCCCACGGGCTACAGCCCCAGCTTCTCGATCAGTTCGGCAACGGCCCCATCGAATGGATGAAAGCTAAAGCGCACCACGTGGCGTCCCGAGGGCACCACCACCGCACGAAAAATTCCGTTGGCTTTGAGGATAGCGGCCTTCTTTTCATCGACGCTCGCCCGCCACCACGGATGCCAGACGTCATTGAGGACAAGGATGCCGCCATCCGGCGCCTCGACTTCGACCACTACTTCGGTATTGGCATAGCGCAGCAAGCGCGCGGCCCCGGGCGTCGCAGCTTTGTCGCTCAATGGAAAACCCTCCGGTGCGCGCTCCAATAGCACCGTCCGGCTCGGGTCAACGCCCGGCCACCCGCTTTGGGTAAGCTCGTTGAAGTCGGACAAGCGCCATTGCGTGAGCAGCATCACCCGCGGCAGTGCGCGCTGATTCTCATAGATATAGGCATCTCTGGTGCGGGCAATAAATTCGAGGTCGCCCGGCTTGAGCGATGAATCAATGTCCTCGACGGGGACGCCCGTGGCGATGAACCGCACGCCGAGGAGGTCTGCGAAGGCCGAGTGGTACGAAGGGTAGAGCGGGGAAAACCAGCGCTGCGAGGGTATGGCGACGGTATCGCCGATATGCGTCGCTTCGTAGAACGAGGCGAGCCGCAGCGGATTGTGCCCAAACACCTGGTCGAAGCCCTGGGCCAACGAAAGGTTGGGCCACTCGTAGCCCATGCCGACCATCTCGATGCGGTCGCGCCGGTCCGGCGCCGCAGCGGCTTCGAGCCGCTCTTTAAGGAGCCGAACCGTCTCCTTCCGGGTGTCCGCGCGAAGCGCATCGAACTCGCCCGGCGGCAACGCCGTCGAGACGTGTGGCGCGTTGTTGATCGCGAGGTCGCCAGCCATGAAAATGGCAAGCAACGCGCAAGCCGCCGCCGGCCAATGGACGGCGAGCCGCCGCGCCAATGCCAGCGCGGCAATCGCACCCGCGGTGAACATGACGGCCGTAACGACCGGCCGGACCGCCAGGCGCGCTCCGACGACGGAGTGAGCGAGCGCGAAAGCAGCAACAATGAGGATGGCTGCGGTTGCGGCCTCCAGCGCCCGCTGCGTTCCGGTCGCCCGCGGCACGGTGTCGGTGAGCCAGCGATGAACGAGATAACCGGCAACAATGGCGATCAGCGCGACCAGCACGAAGCTTGCATCGGCCGGCCGGCGGTAGAATTCGACTCCAGGCAGTATGTCGTAGAGCAAACGAAAACCCGGCGTGTAGCCGCCGAGCGCATAAAGCAGAACGACTGCCGCGGCGATGGTGAAAAAACGAATCTCACGCGCAAAGGCAAGGCCGCGAATGAGGCCGAATGCGATCACGACGGCAATGGTGAGGGCGCCCGCATAAAGCAGTCCCATATTCTGCGAGAGGTAAAGCCCCGGCGATCCCCAGGCAGCATCCCAGACGGCGCCTTGCGGTGCCCAATATTCGATTGTGGGATCCATGGCGCCGAACAGATCGGCAAACGCCAATTGCAGAAGGTGCACGGGGTGCAGCGAGCCCGCCGCCGCCGAGGCATAGCCGATTTCCGGCCGGTTCGATCGTGCGGCAAGCAAGGCCGTTGTGACGACCGGCACCGCGGCAACGATCGCCGCAATTGCCCCGGCTGCCGCCAGCGGTGGGAGACTCGCTCGCATGGAGGCGAGCGCATCGTCACGTGCGAGCCAATACGCGACAACGAAGCCGGCAACAACATATAGCGAAAGAAGTGCAACCTGATCGCGTCCGATTGCCAGCAATCCTGCCATCAGTCCGGCGGCAAGACCCACCCGCCACGACGCGCGATCGAGCGCTCGCGCCACGAGCCAGAGCGTCAGGGGGAAAGACGCGAGACTGATAATTTGCACGGTATGTTGAATTCGCCCGCTGGCGGAGCCGCCGAACGCAAAGGCCATCGCTGCCACCAGCGCCCCGCCGCCATGCCAGCCACGATCATGGAAGAACAAGATAATGCCGAGCCCGCCGAGGAACAGGTAGGCGAAGCTCATTGCATCGAAGGCGCGCAGGCTCAGGTTCGGGCCCAAGCCTGCAAGCAGAAGATGGAGCGGCGAGAACATCAGCGATTGCGGGTCGGCAATCTGCGGCCAGCCGGCAAAGACATTGGGCGTCCACCACGGCCATTCGCCACGCGCGATCGAGTTCGCCAGAAATTGCACCTGCGGGAAGAATTGCGATTTGGCGTCCCATGGGATGGTCACCGCCCCGGACAGCCACGGAAAGGCCGGGACGAGGAAGGCGCATGCGAACAGCGCTATCGTGACCTGGACCGGCGGCTTCGACCCATGCGTATCCCGGCCGCAATGCAGTACTCCCTCAGGCGGCGCACCGCTGAGCCGGGACCGTTCCAACGGTAGCGTTCGTAACGGTTCCGGTTCTGCAGCGCACTGCTTCGCGTTGCGCTGCGCCCAGGACACGTGGGATAAAAGTGTCACAATCACAACCGTAGCCCTATCATGCCAAGGCAACCCAAGTGGAGCGCGCGAATGAGCACAGCACCGGAACGACCAATGCTGCCGCGCGAACGCTGCGAATTTTCGGCCATTGTCGATCGTGCCCCGCTGCAATTGCCGGGCGGCGCTCGCGTCGCATTCTGGACGATCGTGAACTACGAGGTGTGGGATATCGGCCGGCCGATGCCGCGGCAGGTATTGCCCGCGCCAACCGGCGCGACGCTCCTTCCCGACGTGCCGCACTGGAGCTGGCACGAATACGGAATGCGCGTGGGGGCGTGGCGTTTCTTTGAACTTTACGAGCGGCTGCGAGATAACGCCCACGCTCGCGATCAATGCCCGCACCTGTGAAGACTATGGCCGCGTCGCCGAGGAGGCGCGCCGACTGGGCTGGGAATTCATGGCGCATGGCTATGACCAGATTCCCATTCACAAGGTCGAAGACCAGGGCGCGATGATTGCGCGCTCCATGAACATCCTCGAGCGCTTTTGCGGCAAGCGACCGCTGGGATGGCTCGGACCTGGCCTCACTCAGACACTGGAGACGCCTGAACTCCTGGTCGATGCCGGCGTGAAATATGTCGGCGATTGGGTTTACGACGACGAGCCGACGGTGATTGCGACCGCCAAGGGACCGCTCGTTACGCTTCCTTATACCGTCGAGATCAACGACATCGCCATGATGATCGTGCAGCACCATGAGAGCGAATATCTGGCCCGGCGCGCCATCGATCAGTTCGACAGGCTCTATGCGGAAGGAAAGAGCCGCGCCAAAATCATGGCGCTTGCCATCCATCCCTATATCAGCGGGCAACCGCACCGCATCAAATACCTGGAAGCGATCTACGATCACGTTCGCCGTTTCGACGGCGTGCTGCACTGGACCGGCGCGCAAATACTCGACTGGTATCTCTCGACGGGACAGGCGGCCAAAGCCGGTGTTGCGGCTTGAGCGCGCGGCGGGCGCGAAAAGTTACGGCAATAATATTCTTTCCATTTGCGCTGTAATCATTTGCATTTTCAAGAAGTTAGGGTAAGCCTGGCGCCGGTCTGCGGGCCGCCCTGTGTGCCGAGCAGCCGCAAACATGTCTTTTTATTAAGTGGTCGCGCGGGCGCGGGCTGCTAACATATGTCGTTTAGGGGGCGGCTGGCGAGGCGCGTAGAACGCTACTGCCCCGGTGTGAGCATGTGAGTAGCGTTGGAAGTGCGTTCGATGTCGGCCGTGGTGCGTGCGCGAGTGCTGGTATGCGGAGCCAGGGATAATCGCCGCCTGATGACCATCGTTGCAGGATTGTCGCTCATTCCGACCTTGTCCGGCTGCATTTTCAGCACGGAGCGACCGGATCTCTCTCTCGACCTGCCGCCCTTTTATCTTGCATTCAGGGGCGATGTTCATGCAGCGGTCCCGGGTCTCGACTGGTGGCGCGCCTTTCGTTCGCCCGAGCTCACCAGGTTCATCGAGGAGGCGCAGACCGCGAATTTCGACATCGGCGCTGCGATCGGCCGCATCATGCAGGCCGACGCGCAGAGCAAGATCGCAAACGCCCCGCTCATCCCGGAAATCGATGCCGATTCCATCTTCAGCCGCTCGAAGCCCTCCTTGCAAGTAGGATCGGGGTCATCCCCTGGAGGCTCGGTTGTCACAGGCGGCATAGAGCGTGCCGATTACAAAGTCTTTCTCAATGCCAGCTACGAAATCGATTTCTGGGGCAAGAACCGCGCGGCCGCGCGTTCCGCCGAGGAAACCGCGATTTCCACTCGCTTCGCCAAAGAAGTGGTCGTCATCTCCACCATTGTGAGCGTCGCCAATGCCTATCTGCAGGTATTGACAGCGCAGGACCGCTTGCGGATCGCGCGCCAGAACCTCGCGGCTGCAACCCGTATCCTGACCTTGATACAGCAGCGCGCCGCGCAGGGCACTGCGTCCGCTCTCGATGTCGCCCAGCAGGAGAGCCTCGTCGCGACGATCCGGGCCAACATTCCACTGTTTGACCAGACCTTGCGACAGAATATCGCCGTGTTGGCCGCGCTTGTCGGACGCGCGCCGGCCGACCTCAAAGTGAAGGGCGGCAGCCTTTATCAGTTGGCTATTCCGCGCGTCACGCCCGGGCTGCCATCCGAATTGCTGTTCCAGCGTCCGGACATACGCGTGGCGGAAGCCAACCTCGCCTCCGCGGAAGCGAGCGTGGAATCAGGCGCGCGCGGCGTTTTTCCCCACTATTTCGCTAACCGGCCAGGGCGGCTACGAGGCCACCGTATTTCGCCTGTTATTCACGCCGCAGACTGCGTTCTACAACTTCGCCGTCAACATCACGCAGCCTCTGGTCGACGGCTTCAGGCTGGAGGGAAACCTGCAGATTGCGCAAGGCCGCAATTTCGAGCTGCTCAAGACCTATTGCCAGACCATCCTCAACAGCTTTCGCGACGTCGAGAGCGCGCTCATTGCAATCACCGACGGGGCCGAGCGGGAGCGCCTGCAGAGCGCGGCAGTGACCAGCTCGCGGCGCGCCTTTGAGCTTGCCGAGGTGAGATTGCGGGAGGGCGTCACCGATCTCGTGGTGGTTCTGCAGACGCAGCAGACCCTGTTCACCAACGAGGACCTTCTCGTGCTCGACCGGCAGGCACGACTGCAGGCGGTGCTAAGCCTCTATCAAGCCCTGGGCGGCGGCTGGCTGCCCGCAGGCGTCGGGGCGAACGCGATTTGACGAAGATGACGGGCAAGCGGCGATTCACTGCTTTTCTGATTGCCGCCCTGGTGATCGCAGGTGTCGCCGCTGTCTATTACATGCCGAACCGCAGCCGCAGCCGCAAACCGGCACGAAAGGCGCCGCCAAGAAGGGGGGCGGCACTGTCACGACTGACCCGGTGCCCGTGCTGGCAATAGTATCCAAGACTGCCGACGTGCCGGTTTATTTCGACGGCGTGGGGACTGGGCGGGCGCTCAACACCGTCACCGTGCGCCCCCAGGTCGACGGCAAGCTGATCAACATTTCCTTCATCGAGGGCCAGGACGTCAAGAAAGGCTTCGTTCTCGCCAAGATTGATCCCGTTACCTATCAGGCGGCCTACGACCAAACGGTAGCGAAAAAGGCGCAGGACGAGGCGCAACTCGCCAACGCCAAGCTCGATCTCGACCGCTACACCCGGCTTGCAGCAACCAATGCCGTCAACAAGCAGCAACTCGACACGCAGAAGGCCATGGTCGCCCAGCTCGAAGCGCAGGTCAGGCTCGATCAGGCTGCCATCGACAATGCGCGCGCCATTCTGTCCTATACCGACATCATCGCGCCGATCACCGGCCGCACCGGCATTCGCCAGGTCGACGAAGGCAACATCGTGCATGCCTCCGATTCCACCGGCATCGTGATCCTCACGCAACTGCGCCCGATCTCAATCTTCTTCAGCCTGCCGCAGCAGAATCTGCCTGAGCTCAACAAGGGACAAGGCGAAGCCGCGCTCTCGGTCGAAGCGCTCGCAGCCGACGGGAAGACCGTACTCGACCGTGGCAAGGTGGTGGTGATCGACAATCAGGTCGATCAGACCACCGGAACGGTCAAGCTCAAGGGCGAATTCCCCAATACCGATCTTCAGCTTTGGCCGGGGCAATTCGTCAATGTGCGGGTGCTGATCGACACCTTGCGCCAGGTCGTCGTCGTTCCCACCGCAGCGATACAGCGCGGGCCAAGCGGCCCGTTCGTCTACGTGCTCAAGGACGACAGTACAGTTGCCGTGCGTCGCATCGGCATAAGGCTGCAGAACGACCGTCAAACCGTTATCGCCCAGGGACTGCAGGCAGGCGAGCGCGTCGATCACCAGCGGCTTCGCCCGGCTGACGGAAGGTACGCGGGTGGCGGCGTCGACTGCCGACGATTCGGGCCCGGTCAATTCGGGGCCCCCCGTCAACTCGAACCAGGTCAATTCGAACGAGGTTTCCCCGCCGCCGCCGTCGGCGCCGCGCCCGGATCGAACGGGCGGAAAGCGTGGAGAAGGAAAGGGCAAGCGCGCCGCGCCCGCTGCCAGTCCATGAGCGTCTCCTCCCCCTTCATTCATCGCCCGATCGCGACATCGTTGCTCGGGGTGGCGGTCATGCTGGGCGGCGTGCTGGGATATCTGTGGCTGCCCGTATCATCTCTTCCGCAAGTCGATTTTCCCACCATTCAGGTGACGACCCAGCTTCCCGGGGCCGGCCCCGACGTGATGGCCTCGCTCGTTACCGCGCCGCTTGAACGCAATTTTGGGCAGATACCTTCGCTGGTCCTGATGACGTCATCGAGCTCGTTCGGGGTGAGCCAGGTCACCCTGCAGTTCGACCTCAACCGCGATATCGACGCCGCCGCGCAGGACGTGCAGGCCGCGATCAACGCCTCGGGCTCGACGCTGCCGAAGCAATCTTCCCTATCCGCCGGTCTATTCCAAGGTAAATCCCGCCGACGCGCCGATGGTGACGCTGGCGATCATGTCGGAAACGATCGCGTTCGCCAGCTCAGCGACATCGCCGACACCTTGCTGGCACAGCGGCTTGAGCGAGCTTACCGGCGTCGGCCGGGTTACAGTCCAGGGCAACATCAGGCCGGCAATCCGAATTCAGGCTGACCTTTCGCGTGTGGCCAATTACGGCATCGCGCTTGAAGATCTTCGCAATGTCATCGTCGCGGCCAACGTCGCGGGACCGAAGGGCTCGCTCGATGGCGCGCACCAGTCCTATACTATTGCCGCCAACGATCAGATCACGGCGGCCGACGCCTATCGCAACATTGTCATAGCCTATCGCAATGGCGCCCCGGTCCTGCTGCGCGACATCGCCACCATCATCGACGGACTGGAGAACAGCAAGGTCGCCGGCTTTTATCAGGGGAAGTCGGCGATCATTGTCGACATTCAGCGCCAACCGGGGGCGAACGTCATCGAGACGGTGCGGCGCATCCGCAACGAGTTGCCCAAGCTGCAGCGCTCGATGCCCGTGGGGGCAACGCTCGTTGTCGTCCATGACGCCACCGCCAGCATCCGCGCTTCCGTTCGCGACGTGCAGTTCACGCTCGTACTGAGCATCGCGCTGGTGATAACCGTGGTGCTGATATTCCTGCGCACCATTCGCGCCACCATCATTGCCGGAGTGGCCCTGCCGCTTTCCTTGATCGCGACTTTTGGGGTCATGTGGTTCTGCGGCTTCTCGCTCGACAATCTTTCGCTCATGGCGCTCACCATCGGTACCGGCTTCGTCGTCGACGATGCCATTGTCATGATCGAGAACATCGTGCGCCACATGGAGAACGGAGAGAATGCGTTTTCGGCGGCACTGCGCGGGGCCAGCGAAATCGGCTTCACCGTCATTTCGCTCACGCTCTCGCTGATTGCGGTGTTCATTCCGCTCCTCTTCATGACCGGGATCGTCGGGCGCATGTTTCGCGAATTCGCGCTCACGCTCACCATCGCCGTAATCACGTCAGCCGTCGTGTCGCTCACGTTGACGCCGATGATGTGCAGCCGGCTGCTGCGGCATCAGTCCGGCGAGGCGCCGCGCCGCGGCATCCGGCACATGTTTAATCGGGCGGTCGATCTTTCCGTCGAGCTTTATCGCCGCACATTGGAGTGGGTGCTCCGCCACGAAACGCTCACGCTCGTCGTAACCGCCGCAACGCTCGTCGCGACGGTGTGGCTCTACATCGTCATTCCCAAAGGATTCCTGCCGCTGCAGGACACCGGCCTGATCTTTGCCGTAATGGAAGGCGGCCAGGAAGTCTCGTTCAGCGAGATGAAACGCCTGCAGTCTCGCGTCGAGAGCGCCATCCGGGTCGACCCCGATGTGACGGGGGTTGTGTCGGTGATCGGCGTTACCCCGATCAATGCCACTCCCAACGCCGCCCGTCTCGCCATCACGTTGCGCTCACGCGACGTGCGCAAGACGCCGGTTACCGCGGTCATCGACCGGCTGCAGCAGGCGGTGTCGGCGGTTCCGGGGATCGTGGTGTTTTTCCAGCCGGTGCAGGACATCCAGATCTCGACCCGCGTGAGCCGCGGTCAATATCAGTACACGCTTACCGGAACCGATCGCGACGAGGTCGGCACCTGGGCCGTGCGGCTTTCCGAGCGGATGAAAACCTCGCCGAAATTCCGCGAGGTCGCTTCCGAAGCCCAGGACAACGGCTTCCAGCTGCAGGTGCAGATCGATCGCGAAACCGCCGGACGTCTCGGCGTCTCCATGCAGACCGTGATCGATACGCTGAGCGACGCTTTCGGACAGCGGCAGATTTCGACCATTTACGGGCAGTCCAATCAATACCGGGTCATTCTCGAAGCGCTGCCGGAATATCAGAATGACCCGACCTCGCTGTCGAAACTCTACGTGCCGGCGTCGGGCATCCAGGCGGTTGCGCAATCGACGTCATTGACCTCGACCTCGCCCGCCATCATCCCCGGGGTATCCGGCAGTCCCATGGTGCCGCTGAGCACGTTCGCGCGTTTCGAGCACGGCACCGCGCCATTGGTCATTGCGCACCAGGAACAATTCCCGGCGGTGACTATCAGCTTCAATCTTGCGCCGGACGCCGCCCTCAGCGATGCCGTCAAGGCCATATCGACGGCCGAGAACCAGATCGGCATGCCGAGTTCCGTCATCGGCAGCTATTCCGGCGACGCCGCCGAATTCGCCAAATCGCTTGCGGGTGAACCGTGGCTGATCCTTGCCGCCGCCATCACCATCTACATCGTGCTTGGCGTGCTCTACGAAAGCTTCATCCATCCGCTGACGATCCTCTCGACGCTGCCGTCCGCCGGGGTTGGGGCATTGCTCGCATTGATGTTCTACCGGCAGGATCTCTCGGTCGTGGCGCTGATCGGCATCGTGCTGCTGATGGGAATCGTGAAGAAGAACGCTATCATGATGATCGACTTCGCGCTGGACGCCGAGCGCGTCCAGGGCCTCTCGCCGCGCGATGCCATCGTGCAGGCATGCTTGCTGCGTTTTCGTCCCATCATGATGACGACGCTGGCTGCCTTGTTCGGCGCCATTCCGCTTGCCGTCGAGCAGGGCACCGGCTCGGAGCTGCGCAACCCGCTCGGCATCACCATCATCGGCGGATTGCTGCTCAGTCAGCTGCTCACGCTCTACACCACGCCGGTCATTTACCTCGCGATGGAGCGCCTCAAAGCCCGCACGATGCGGCCGCGGCCTTTGCAGACCGAGCTTGACCTGCCGGAAATTCCCGAACCTTCGCAACGCGCGGCGGAGTAAGGATCATGAATTATGCCGGTTTCTCCGAACCGTTCATCCGCCGCCCCGTCGGCACGACGCTGCTTGCGCTCGGACTCTTACTCGTGGGCGTGGTGGCATATCGGCTGTTGCCGGTCGCCAGCATGCCGACCGTCGATTTTCCGACCATCAATGTCACCGCTACGCGGCCGGGCGCCGACCCCGAGACAATGGCCGCGACGGTCGCAGCTCCGCTGGAGCGGCGGCTTTCGGAAATCGCCGGCGTCACGGAGCTCACTTCCCGCAGTTCGCTGGGGAGCACCCGCATCACCATCCAATTCGACCTCAACCGCAATATCGACGGTGCAGCGCGCGACGTGCAGGCGGCAATAAATGCGGCGCTGACCGACCTTCCCGGCGACCTGCAGGCGCGGCCGTCGTTCCGGAAATCGAATCCCGCCGCCACGCCGATCATGATTCTGGCGTTGACGTCGCGCATCGTCCCGCCCAGCGCCCTCTACGATGCCGCCGACACGGTGATCGCGCAGCGTCTTTCGCAAATCGAAGGCGTCGCCGAAGTCACCGTCAACGGCGCCGAGCAGCCGGCCATTCGCGTCCGCGTCAACCCCATCGCACTTGCCTCCATGGGGATCGCCTACGAGGACGTGCGGACCGCCATTGCCAATGCCAATGCGGTAGGGGCGATCGGCGAATTCGACGGCAACGAGCGCACCATCACCATCGCCACCAACGATCAGCTGCGCACCGCCTCGGACTACGACAACATCGTCGTTCTCAGCGCCAACGGCACAGTCGTGCGGCTTTCGGCAATCGCCGACATTCAGGCGGGTGTGCGCAACAGCCTTTCTGCCGGCTGGTTCAACGGGCAGCCCTCGGTGCTGCTGGTGATCAACAAGCAGTCCAACTCCAACGTGATCGAGACCGTCGACCGTATCAAAGCGCTGCTGCCGGAGATAAAGCGCTGGGTTCCCCCCGGCATCGACATATCGATCCTGTCGGACCGCACCCAGACCATTCGCGCGAGCGTGTTCGATATGCAGCTCACGCTCGCTGCAACCATCGCATTGGTGATGCTCGTCGTATTCCTGTTTCTGCGGCGTGCCGCTGCCACCATTGCCGCCGGCATTACCGTGCCGTTATCGCTCGCCGGCACGTGCGCGATGATGTGGGTTGCAGGCTTCTCGATCGACAATCTCTCGCTGATGGCGCTGGCGGTATCGGTCGGCTTCGTGGTCGACGACGCCATTGTCATGATCGAGAATTGCTTCCGCAACCTCGAAAAGGGCATGTCGCCGTTTCGCGCCGCCATCGAGGGTGCGCAGCAGATCGGTTTCACGGTCCTTTCCATCAGCATTTCGCTGGTCGCTGCGTTCATTCCCCTCTTGTTCATGACCGGACTGATCGGCCGTGTGTTCCGCGAGTTTTCGGTAACGCTCGCATTTGCGATCGCAGTATCGACCGCCGTGTCGCTTACCGTAACGCCGATGATCTGCGCCTATTTCGTGCGCAAGCCGCCGAGCCCTGACGCCACCTGGCTCGACCGGCTGGTCGAGCGGGGCATGGCACTGTTGACGCGCACTTATGCGAGCAGCCTTGCCGTGGTGCTGAGCCACCGGGCGCTCACGCTCCTGGTCATGGCTGCGACAGTCGCGATCAGCACTATTCTCTATGTGCGCACGCCGAAAGGCTTCTTCCCGCAGGATGATACCGGATTGATCTATGGCGGCACGCAGGCTTCGACGGAAGTCTCGTTCCAGGCGATGTATGACCTGCAGCAGAGGGCGGAGGCCATCGTGCGGGCTGACCCTGCGGTGGCGGGAGTGGGGTCCTCGATCGGGACATCGGGATGGAGCGCTTCCGTCAACCGCGGCACGCTGTTCATCAGCCTCAAGCCGCTTGCCGAGCGCGGCGGCGTCACCACCGCGGCGGTGGTTGCTCGCCTGCGCGCCAAGACCGCCGATATTGCCGGGTTGCGCGTATTCTTCTTTGCCATGCAGGACGTGCGCGTCGGCGGCCGGCAAACCGACGCCACCTATCAGTTCACGCTGTGGGACGCCGATTACACCGAGCTGATACGGTTTGCGCCCGCTATCCTTGCAAAGATCCAGACCGTGCCGGGATTAGTCGATGTCACGACCGACCGCGAACAGGGCGGCCTGCAGGTCAATGTCGCGATCGACCGCGTCGCCGCGTCGTGGCTCGGCGTGCGGGTGCAGGACATCGCCAACGCGCTCAACAACGCCTATGCCCAGCGTCAGGTCTCGATGCTTTATACCCAACGCAATCAGTATCGCGTCATTCTGGAAATCGACCCGCAATATCAGCGCGACCCGACCGACCTTAAGCGCATCTATGTCAGCGGCGCGAACAATACCCAGGTGCCGCTCACCGCCGTCACCAAGATCAACCGCGGCCTTTCTCCGCTGGTAGTCAATCATCAGGGACAGTTTCCCGCCGTCACCATCAGCTTTGGCCTTGACGAGAACGTCTCCATCGAGGAGGCAACCGCGCGCATCGATCAGGCAGTCTCTGAGCTTCACCTTCCCGACGGGCTGCACGCCGAATATGCCGGCGATGCCCGGGCCTTTCGGCAGACCGTGACAGCGCAACCGATCCTGATCATCGCCGCGTTGATTGCCGTCTATATCGTGCTCGGCGTCTTGTACGAGAGCCTCGCGCATCCGCTGACCATCATATCGACGCTGCCGTCCGCCGGGCTGGGCGCGCTGCTGGCGCTGCAGATTTTTCGCGCGGAGCTGACCCTGGTCGCATTCATCGGCATCATCCTCCTTATCGGCATCGTCAAGAAGAACGGAATCATGATGATCGATTTTGCGTTGGAAGGCGAACGCAAGCGCTCGCTTTCCGCGGAACGGGCAATTTTCGAAGCCTGCCTCGAGCGCTTCCGGCCGATCATGATGACCACCATGGCGGCGCTCCTTGGCGCGCTGCCGCTGGTGATCGCAACCGGACCCGGATCCGAATTGCGCCGGCCGCTCGGCATGACCATTGTCGGAGGGCTTCTGGTCTCGCAGGCTCTCACCCTCTACACGACGCCGGTGATCTATCTCATTCTCGACAAGCTGCACCGGCGGCTATGGGGAGAACGCGTTCACCGCGAGCCCGGCGAACTCCTCCGCTCGGCCGTGCGCGCGTTCCGCACTTAACAGAAATAACTTGATACGTATCGCGTATCAGCCTATGATCATGGTCGACACCCATGATCCGCTCCTTCAAGTGCAAACATACTCAGCGGATATGGCAAGGCGAAGCGTCCCGGAAGTTTCCGCCGGACATTGAGGACCGTGCGCTCCGTAAATTGCGTCAGCTAGATGCCGCGACAACGAAGGAAGACTTGCGCAACCCGCCGGGTAATCGTCTCGAAATTCTTAAGGGAATTCGGGCCGGGCAAATGAGTATTAGAATTAATGACCAATGGCGGATTTGCTTTCGATGGGTTGATCGCGGCGCATGGGATGTCGAGATTGTGGACTATCACTAAAGCCACGGAAGATGGAGGCACTCTATCTATGCGGCAGCTTCGCAACGCGCACCCGGGAGAGATTTTAAAGAAGGAGTTCCTGGATGAGATCGGCATGAGCCAGAACCAACTTGCTCATGCGATTGGCGTGCCCGGGAATCGCATCCATGCCATCGTCAATGGAACCCGCGACATCAGCGGCGATACCGATCTGCGCCTGTGCAAGTTCTTCGGGCTTTCCGAAGGCTACTTTCTGCGGCTGCAGAACGCCTACGACACGATGGAAGCCAAGCGGCGGATCGCCGGCAAGCTCGCAAAGATCAAACCTTACAAGTCGAATCGGGCGGCGTAGACCAAAGCAAGGAGTGGTTTACGCCGATTTGGCGAGCGGAGGAAGCTCGGCGCCTTCCTGCGCGTAAGCCTGATCCATGCGCGAGGTCAATCCGCGTCTGGCAAGCTCTTCTGCGAACGTTGCGCGGATCTCCGGAGACTTCGTCGGCATAGTCGATCTGATCGCCGCCAAGCCGGCGGCTGATCCAGGCTTTCGGCACGCCTTGCCCGTTGCGGATGGCAACGCCTTCATGCTTGAACGCGAGATAGCGTGCCGGCGCAGTGCCGGTATTGAAGTGCTGGTGAAACCACATATTGGGCGGAACGACGAGCGTGCCGACCTCCCAGTCATAGCGGCGCGGCTCATCGTCTTCCGGCCACATCAGCGAATAGCCTTCGCCGGAAAGAATGATCACGTGCGCGCCGGGGCCATGCGCGTGACCTTTCTTGTAGGTCCCGATCGGGAATTGCGAGATGTGGCTGTTCATCGAGCCGCGCGCCATGTTGAAACGGATATGGCCGCCGCCGGCGCCGCGTTCCCTGGCGCTGATCAGCGGCAGGTTGACCGCGTCCGCGACAAAATTGGTGACCAGGAGCAGGCCCTTCTGCTCGCCTTTGGCACTGAAATAATCGGGCTCGCCGTCAAACCGGTTCTTGAAATCGTGCCGGGTGTTGAACACAAAGTCGATGTCTTCATAAAGGTTGATCACCGGCGGCGCATTGGTCACCGCCACAAAGCGGACCGGCGCCTGGCCGGAACCGTTGAAATGCTGGTGCCAGCAATTGAGCGGAATGGCGAACATCGCGCCTGCTTTCCACTCGAAGGTGATGCGGCGCCCGGCATCGTTCCACACCGTGGTGGAGCCGCGTCCGTCGAGTACGAGGATCATTTCCTCGAACAGCTGGCGCTGCGGCGCAAGCTTCTTGCCCGGAGGGATCTCGCACACATAGCAGTCGTTCGATGTGCGCGACGCCTCGTGGTTGATGTAGACGCCGGCGCCGCCGCGCCGCGGCCATGGCTTTAGCTCGACCGTGCGCAGGTTGCGCACGTAATGCGCGCCGATGATGTCGAGGCCTTCGCCGCGCACCCAGCGCAGATAAGGCGTGTCCTTCTCGGTGGCGAATTTTTTTGCCAGATCTTCTGAAACCGTGGCGTCCTTGGCCATGCTTGCTCCTCGTGAATGAGTGTTAGCGCGCCGGAATCGCGACGCATTTCGCCGCCTTCATCCGTACATAGATCGGGTGGCCCGTTGCCGTGCGCAATGAGGGATGCGCTTTCGCCAGCAGCACGACATCGCCGACCTTGACGTAAAAATCGAGGTAATCGCCGAGAAAATCCCGGCCGCTGACCGTCGCCCTGCAGACGTTGTCATCGCCCGCCGATGCCGGCTCGGCCTCGGAGAGCTCCACGTCCTCCGGACGAACCGAGACCATGACGCTCGCATTCCTGCGCACGCCTTCGCTCGCGTGCGCCCTGATCTCGCCGAGGGCCGAGCTGACGACACAACGGCCGTCGAGGAGGGCGGTAACGGTGCCGGGAATGAAATTGGTGCTGCCGACAAAATCGGCCACGAACCTGTCCTGCGGCTGCTCATAGATCTGCCGCGGGGTGCCGATCTGCACCACGCGGCCTTCGTTCATGACCGCAATCTCGTGCGACAGCGCGAGCGCCTCGCTCTGGTCGTGGGTAACATAGACCGTGGTGAGCTTAAGCTCGCGCTGCAATCGCTTGAGCTCGGAACGCATGCGGTCGCGCAGTTTGGCATCGAGGTTGGACAACGGTTCGTCCAGCAGCATGAGCTGCGGCTCCATGACGAGGGCGCGGGCAAGCGCAAGCCGTTGCTGCTGGCCGCCGGAAAGCTTGGTGGCATCGCGATCCGCCAATTCGGCAAGCGCCACCGCGCTTAGCACCCGCATCACCTTTTCGCGGATCTGCGCTTTTGCGAGCCCGCGCACTTCCAAAGGGAAGGCTACGTTCGCAAACACGTTCATGTGCGGCCAGATGGCGTAGGACTGGAACACCATGCCGAAATTGCGCTTGTTCGGCGGAACGAACGTGCCGCTTGCGGAGGAATAGACGACGCGCCCGGCAATGGCGATTTCTCCGGCCATCGGCTTTTCCAGCCCGGCAATGGATCGCAAGGTCGTGGTCTTGCCGCAGCCGGAAGGACCAAGCAGCGTGAACAGTTTGCCCTCCGGCACTTCGAAGGAGACGTTCTGCACGGCTTTGACTGCTCCGGCGCCGTCTTCGCCGGCATATTCGGTGAACAGCGATTTGACGCTCAGCACGGCAGTCAGCCCGCGGGCGTGAAGGTCATGTCATGCCTCGGCGATGCCAACGCGCCGGCCGAGCGCCTGCGCCAGCATCACCAGGCAGAACAACGCGATTATCAGCATGACACCGAGGGCGGAAAGCTCGACATACTGCCCATTCTGCCACAGCTCCCATATCATGATCGATACCACCTCGTTGCCCGGCGAATAGAGCAGGATCGAGCTCGCCAGCTCGCGAATGGAAACGATCATCACATAGATGAAGCCCGCCAGCAGTCCGGGCTTAAGGAGCGGCAGGACAACGCGGCGAAAGGTCATCAGCCAGCTCGCCCCGCTCATGGCAGCCGACTCCTCGAGCTCCTTGTGAATCTGCAGCATGGAAGCAGAATTGAAACGCATGCCATAGGGAAGAAATCGCGTGAGATAGGCGACGAACATGATCCACAGCGTGCCGTAGATGCCGATATCGATGGTGAGGTAGCACACCATGATGGCGAGCCCGAGCACCAGGCCGGGAAACACCAGCGGCAGTGACGCGAGATTGTCGAGCAGCCAGCGCCCCGGCAGCCTGGTGCGCAAGACGAGCCACGCGACGACCGCGGAAAGGAACATGATGGTGCCGGCGCTGCCCACGGCCAGGACGAGGCTGTTCCATACGGTGCGGCCGAACTGCGGCTCGGCGAGCACCGTGCGGTAGGAATCGAGGCTCATTGTCTTGAACGCCGCCAGCGAAGGGGTGCTGTAGAACTTCTGCAGCGAAGACCACAGCAGCACCAGGAACGGCAAGAGCACGACAATGATGAAATAGGTGATGAAAAGCGTCGCCGTGAAGTAGCGCCAACGGCCGAGATCGATGGTACGCGGGCGGAACCCCTTTCCGGTCACGGTGGAATAGCGCGAGCCCCCGCTCGATAGGCGCGACTGCGCATAGATGCCAAGCGAGGTCAGGATCAGGAGCGTCACGGCATAAGCGGCGGCAAGCCCCATCTCGCTCGGATAATTGTGGATCGCCTGATAGATCGCCGAAGTATAGACGTGAATACCGACGGGGAGCCCGAGCAGCGCGGGCACTTCGAAGGATTCGATTGCGCGCACAAACAGAATGAGAAGCGCGCCGAGTGCCGCCGGCCAGGCCAGCCGCAGCGTGATCCGCCACACGGTCTGCAGGAGCGAGGCGCCGCTCATGGCCGCCTGCTCTTCCAGCGATGGGTCCATGGAACGGAATGCGGCGCTCATCAGCAGGAATGCCATGGGCGAATAATGCAGTCCATCGACCCAGATCATTCCCGGCATGGTGTAGATGTTCACGAAGACGGCATCGCTGGCGAGGAGCTTCTGCAAGGCTACATTGACGATGCCGATGCGCGGGCTCGCCAGCATGATCCACGACACGGTGAACAGGACTCCCGGGATCACCAGGGGAATGATTGCCAGCGCGAAGAACAAGGTCTTGAACGGCGTGTTGGTGCGCTCGTTCATCCAGGCAAGGCCGGTACCGATGACGAGCGCAAGGAGCGCGGCGCCGGCCGCGAACTCCACCGAATTGAGGAACAGCCGCGCGGTGTCGCCGCTCAAATAGGCGGTGCGGAAATTGTCGAGCGTGATGCGCGCCGGCAGCGCGGCGCTTTCCGAGGAAAGCACGCTCTGCCACAGGAGAAAAACGAGCGGCACGAGCGCAAGCCAAAGCACCGCCGCGATGGCGATTGCAACGGTGATGCGGCCCAGATCGAGCCGCGGCGCAAGCGCAGGCAGCCGCGCAATGCGCTGCGTTGCCTCGCTCACAGAGGCAGGCTCCATACCTCCCCTGAAAGGGGAGGTCGGCGCGAAGCGCCGGGTGGGGCGATAATGCGATGAAGGATCGTAATCCCCCACCCGACTGCCTTTGCTTCGCTTGGCACATAGCCGACGCTTCGCGCCGGCGTTCTTAGCTGCCAAAAACGGCGGCCGAAGACCGCCTGTGCTCCCCCTTCGGGGGAGATATGCCGACCGTGCCGCGGGCTCGTGCCGCACGGGATTGTTGTGCCCTTGTGAGGAAGAGAGCACGCCGAGTTGGTCACTCGCGCCGATTCCACAGCACCAGAACTGGTCCTAATCATGCCTGTGCTGGTGATGATTACTGTGATGCCCATGATCGTGCGGGTGCTCATGATCATGCGCGTGATCGTGATGATGAATTCGCTGATGCGGGCGGCCGCTGCGCGGATCCTCGCTGAACAGCAGCGATTTGATGGTGACCGGCACAGTATAGGACGGCATGCGGATGCGTCCGAGATCGATGTAATCGAAATCCCGCAGCACGATGCCGTCGATCGCCAGGATTTCGCTCTCTACCAGGAACTCCTCGCGTAGAATAGCCCCGAGCGTCTGCGCGATGTCGCCGTCAAGCATGATGAAGAGCGGTTTTCTTCGCTCGATGGTGGTGGCGAGCCCGTGCCGGATCCCTTCGGCAAAGGCTGCGATCCGTTCATAGGAAGGGAGCCCCTGCCAGCGCAGCGCCAGCGCCACCTCACCCTCCCCTTCGATGAGATCGAAGGCAGTGAAATGCGCGCGGATCGCCTTACCAAATTCCACAGGGTCGATCGCGTCGCCGCAGACATATGTCGGCTGCAGAACCTGCAGATTGCGCCGCGGCAGGAGCGCGCCTGGGTCGGTAATGCAGCTGGTGTTGCCGCTGAGCTGCACGCTGTATTCGGACGCGCCGAGCGCGGTCGCGCGGATGCACTCGCCGGCAGGAAGGAGCGGCCACGGCAGCGCGCCGGATTCGATGCGCCGCCGCAGTGCGTGACCGAGGCGAAGGCCCAGGTCGCCGAAATCGCGCTGCTCGCGGCCGTAGACATATTCGCCTACGCCACCCGAGAACATCATACCGTCGATTCGCCCCAGCTCGCCGATGGGATCCGTGAGATAGAGATGCTCGACGACGCGCGGCAGCGGCCGACGCATCAGCGCTGCGATCAGCAAATCGGCCATGCTCTCTGCGACCTTGTCGATCTGCGCAGGCAAAAGCAGGTCGCCGCGATTTACGGGAAAGCCCGCCTGCCGGGCATGAAACCTTCCGGCGGGATCAAGCCGCGCGATGCGGCCGGTCGCATCCATGACGTGCAGCCGTCCACCGATATGCAGCGCTGCGGTCGCAATCACCGAGCCCTTCTCGACAATGGCGAGCTTGGTGGTGCCGCCGCCGATGTCGATGTTGAGAACGCGTTTGGCCTCTTCATACGACACCTTGGAAGCGCCGGAGCCATAGGCTGCAAGCATCGCCTCCATATGATGGCCGGCGGTGGCGGTGACGAAATCGCCGCGCTGTTCGGCAAGCAGGCCAGCAATAGCCTCGGCATTCTCCCGCCGCAGCGCTTCGCCGGTCAGAATAACGGCGCCGGTGTCGATTTCATCCGGGCTGATGCCGGCATCCGCGTAAGCGCGATCGATGATGCCGCCGAGCGCCGCTTCGTCGATGCGCTGCTCGCTGGCATAGGGCGTGAGCGCAACCGGCGACGCAAACAAGGTCTCGCGCGAGACGACATAATAGCGGCTGGTGAGATCCTCTCCATAGCGCCGCAGATTGAGGCGCGAGAAAATCACCTGGGTTCCCGATGAGCCGATATCGATGCCGACCGTGAGCAGCGTGACGTGATCGGCAATCCAGATCGGGTTTTCTTCGAGCGGCCGATCGTCGAGTTCGAAATGATTCGTGGTCGTGGTCGGCATCGCCGTCGTGCTCGTGCACAAAATTCTCGCCCAGCCGATGGTCGGCAAGGGTGTGGCTCGGCTTTTTTTCCTCGGCCATGGCGGCTCTAAAGTGCGCAGCGCAATGCACGCGCAGCGCGCTCGTTATGGCACGGGCGGTTTGGCAGGGTCAAAACGAAGCTGCGGCAGATCAAGTGCTGGCAAATCCGCCTTGATTGACAGCGCTGCCGTGGACCGCCACTTTGCCCGCCTTGCGAGGAACTGGAGTAGCGACGTGACCGACAGCAGGAGCAAGCATCCCGACGCGCAGAACGGCATGGCGGCGGAGGCCTATATAGCGCGGCTCGGCGAACGCGGCATTGAATATGTATTCGCCAATGCCGGGACCGATTTTGCCCCCATTGTCGAGGCGCTGTCGCGCAATCCGGGAAATGGCGCGCCGCGGTTTATCACCGTGCCGCACGAGAATGTCGCCATGGCCATGGCGCACGGCTATTACCGCATCGCTGGCAAGCCGGCGGCCGTCATGGTCCACGTTACCGTCGGCACCGCCAATGCCATGAACGGCATCATCAATGCGGCGCGCGACAACGTTCCAGTTCTGCTTGCCGCCGGCCGCACGCCGCTCACCGAGACCGGCAGCATTGCCTCGCGCAATCGCCCGATTCACTGGGGGCAGGAATCGTTCGACCAGGGCGGCATGCTGCGCGAATACGTGAAATGGGATTACGAGCTGCGCGATGGACAGCCGGTCGAAGCGGTGGTCGATCGCGCCCTCGACATCGCCATGAGCGCACCGCGCGGACCGGTCTATCTCACATTGCCGCGCGAAGTGCTGGCGAGTGTCGCGGTCAAAGCGCGGCGCAACACGGTGCGTCCTCTCGGCGCCATTGCGCCCGAGCCGGCGCGCGCCGCCATCGAGCAGGCGGCTGCCCTGATCAGCAAGGCCGAGTTCCCGTTGATTGTGACTTCCACTATCGGTCGGGTGCCGCAAGCCGTCGATGCCCTGGCGATGCTCGCCGATGCGTTTGCCATTCCGGTGGTTCAATCCGAGCCCAATGACCTCAACCTGCCGAGCAACCACCCCATGCATCTCGGCTTCGATGTCGGCTTGCTGCTGCCCAAGGCCGACGTGGTCATCGTCATCGACAGCGTGGTGCCGTGGATGCCGCGCAATCATCAGCCGCGCAAAGGGGCCAAGGTCATCCACATCTCGGCCGATCCGCTTGCTGCGCGCTATCCGTTCCGCGCGTACGAAGCCGATCTGCTGGTCACCGGCTCCTCACTCGCCGCCGTCACCATGCTGCGCGAAAGCCTCGTTGAAACTACGAAACGGGAGAAGCCCGCTATTGAAAGCCGGCGCAAGGCACTCGCCGCCGTGCGCGAGGAAATCGTTGCGAAACGGGAGAAGTTCATTGCGACCGTCAAGGATCAGACGCCCATTCATCCGGCGTGGCTTGCGCAAGGCATCAATCAGGTAAAGTCGGAAGATGCCATAGTCATCAGCGAGCTGGGCGCCCCGCTGCCGTTTCTGCACCTGACCAAGCCGTCGACCTACATGGGCGGGCTTCTTTCCGGCGGCCTCGGCTTTGGCATGGGCGCGGGGCTCGGCGCCAAGCTTGCGGCGCCCGATCGCGAGGTGATCGTGACGGTGGGCGACGGCTCCTACATGTTCGGCAATCCCGTTCCCTACCACTATGTCGCGCGCGCGGAGAATTTGCCGACGCTCACCGTGATTGCCAACAACCAGGCCTGGCTTGCCGTGCGCCAATCCACCCTCGACGTTTTCCCCGACGGCCATGCGGCCAAGGCGAATGTCATGGCGCTCACGGAGCTAAAGCCCGCTCCCGACTACGAGAAGGTGATCGAGAGCTGCGGCGGCCGCGGCGAGAAGGTCGAGGGCCCCGCTGAGCTCATCCCGGCGCTGCGGCGCGGCCTTGAGGCGGTGCGCGCAGGCACGCCCGTCACCCTTAACGTGCTGACCCAGGCACGGCGATAGAGGAAGTGTCGTGCTGGAAAGAACACAAGCCTCCGACGCGGGAAAATTCAACGAATACGACCGGCCGCATCAGGACCTGCGCGAGTTCATTTCCCGCGCCGAGCGCGCCGGCGAGATCGTTCGCATCAAGGGCGCCGACTGGAAGCTCGAAATGGGCACGCTCGCCGAACTGGTCAATCACGCGCGGCCGGAGCCACCGGCAATCCTGTTCGAGAATGTGCCGGGCTACCCAGCGGAGATGCGGCTTCTCTCCGGCGCAACCAATTCATCGAAGCGGCTCGCGCTTGCGCTCGGTTTGCCGGTGCCGAAAAATCCCCTCGACGTGGTGCGCGCCTATCGCGACCGCATGCAGCGCCATCGGCCGATCGCGCCGAAGCTCGTCGCCAGCGGGCCGGTATTCGAGAACGTCGACCGCGACGAAAAGGTCGACCTCTGGAAGTTTCCCGTGCCGCTCCTGCACGAGCGCGACGGAGGGCGCTACATCGGCACCGACGACCTCGTCATCATGCGCGACCCCGAGCAGGACTGGGTGAACTGCGCCACCTATCGCGTCATGGTGCAGGACAAGAATCATGTCTCCATCTGGATTTCTCCCGGCAAGCACGGCCGCCAGATCCGCGAGAAATATTTCCGCGCCGGCAAGCCCTGTCCTCTGCTGATTTCCTGCGGCCACGACCCACTGTTGTTTCTCGCCGGCGGCAACGAGCTCAAATTCGGGCTCTCGGAATTCGATTATGCCGGCGGTCATCGCGGCGAGCCCTACGAGGTCGTCAACAGCGAGTTGCACGCATTGCCCATGCCGGCGCATGCCGAGATCGTGCTGGAAGGAGAGATGATCGAGAACGCAACTGCCAGGGAAGGACCGTTCGGCGAGTTCACCGGCTATTATGCTTCGAGCCCGAGCGAGCAGCCGCTTATTGAAGTCAAGCGCGTCTACTACCGCAACGCTCCCGTTCTCGGGATTGCTTCGCCGATGCGGCCGCCGTCCGATTTCTCCTTCTCGAAATGCGTCATGAAGGCCGGCATGATCTGGGACGAGATCGAGCGCGCGGGACTTGCCGGGGTCGCCGGCGTCTGGGTGCACGAGTTCGGCGGCGCGCGCATGTTCAACGTCATTGCGATCAAGCAGGCTTATCCCGGCCACGCGCGGCAGGCGGGCCTCCTTGCCGCCGGCTGTCAATCCGGCTCCTATCTGGGCCGCTTCGTCGCGGTGGTGGATGAGGATATCGACCCGACCGATCTGTTCGACGTCATGTGGGCGATCTGCACGCGCTGCGACCCGGCATCCGACATCGAGTTTGTTCGCCGCGCCTGGAGCGGTCCGCTCGATCCCATGCTCGACAAGGCAAGCTCGACCAATTCGCGCGCCATCATCGATGCCTGCCGGCCGTTCGAGCGGCGTGCCGATTTTCCTGTCGTCGCGCGGGCGAGCCCCGAGCTGCGCCGGGAGGTGCGGGCAAAATTCGCCGACATCCTCGGCAAAATCGGTTGCGCGTAGGGGTAGAGTGAAACATCATGCCCGACCAATTCGCCGAGCTGCGCCAGGAGCTTGCCGTCGCCAATCGCATCCTCGCCAATGAGGGAATCATCGATGCCTTCGGGCATATCAGCGCGCGCAACCCGAAGGATGCGAATCGGTTTTTCATCGCGCGCCACCGCGCTGCGGAATTGGTGGAAGCCTCCGACATTCTGGAAATGACCCTGGATTGCAAGCCCGTGACGGCGACCAATGTGCGCCTCTACAGCGAGATGGTCATTCACGGCGAAATCTACAAAGTGCGGCCCGATGTAAACTCGGTCTGTCATCACCATGCGACGGCGGTGCTGCCGTTTTGCGCAACCGGCGTCGAGCTTCTTCCACTCTTTCATCTCGGTGCCACGCTCGGAGGCAAGGTGCCGTTCTGGGACAGCCGCGATGAGTTCGGCGACACCAATCTCCTGGTGCGCACGCCGGAGGAAGGCGCTTCGCACGCCCGCGCCCTGGGACAACATTTTATGCTTCTTTTACGCCGCCATGGCGCGTCGCTGGTCGGCAAGTCGGTGCGGGAATGCGTCTTTCGTTCGATCTACACCACACGCAATGCCGAAGTGCAGTTGCGCGCCATGGCCATTGGAACGCCCGCTCCGCTTTCGCCAGGCGAAATGGAGAAATGTGGCACCCACAATCTTGGCGCCCGCGGCGTGGAGCGCGCCTGGGAATATTGGGTGACCCGCTTGCAGAAAGCCGAGGCAATGTGGGCGGCGGCCACCTTGCCGCGGCTTTCAGGCTTGTCCGAAGTCGCCCATCCGCAGACTGCGGGCTTGCCCACGCGCGCGGCCTCGCGCCGCCCAACCGTCAAGAGGCGATCATCAGTAAAAAAACGGTGAGCATATTTCACAATAGCCCCACGGATGAGCCCGATTGTCGCCAAAAACCAGGCCTACCCGCACCCCCGAGTGCACGGCATCGGGGGATTACCATGCAAACAAAACGCATCTATCAGGTGCAGCATTGGCACAATGGCCAATGGGACCGGAACATGAACTGGCGAAAAGTCGAGGCTGCCAGCGAGCAGGAGGCCGCCGAGAAGGTATGCGGTCGCGCTCTCGCCCAAGCGGGCAGGCAGGAACAGTTGCGCGCCCGCGTCCTGCGCTTCGGCGACCTCAAGCAGCGCGCAGCAACTTCGTTCTACGCGGCGGATTGAAAACGTCGGCGCCGCACACATCACAATTATCGTAGCCCGGATTGAGCGCTTTGCTCAATCCGGGGCGTTTGTCCCGGATTTCGCAGGGGCGAAATCCGGGCTACTACTCGGGATACTACGAAGGCTCCTGGCGCGCGCATGCGCAATCGTTGCACCACTCTGCGTAATCGCTTACTGAAATACGCGAGATGCAACGGCATTCGAGTCCCATGGAGCGGCTGCAATGACAGGCATGTATGACCAGGTGCGCCCCGGCATCGGTCACAATCAGCCCGACGAATTCGCCGAGGAGAAGAAGCACGAGAAGTGGGAGCGTTGGGCAAAGAAACGCACCTTCGTGCGCGCGCTCGAAGGCACCTACAGCCACCTCTACAAGGCACTCCTCGAGGAGAAGCGCGTCTATCCTTCCCGGGAAGTGCCGTGGAAGGGCGGTCCCGGCCAGTTCGGCAAGAGCGTGATCAGCCCGCAGGCCACCAATATCGTGCAGTCGATGGAGTCGCATATCGAGGCCTATGCGCCCGGGGCATACGGACAAAAACACGGACACCTCAACAGCGCGGTATTCTATGTGCTCAAGGGTCGCGGCCATGACGTGCACGACGGCCGGCATATTCCCTGGAAGGCCGGCGACGTCATGATCGTCGAGAACGGGAGCGTGCATCAGCACTTCAACGACGATCCGGAGGAGGAGGCAATCCTCCTGGTGTTCAAGGCCAAGCCCCTGTTCCTGTTCATGCACCTGTTGTTTCAGAAGATCGTGGAATGGCCGCCGGACAAGCTGCCGCCCGGTCAGGACTCCTATCTGCCGCCCGTGGAAATTTGAGAGCGAGAGCATCCATGCCGTTCGAGGACAAGCAGCGCGCGTTAGCCGGGTCGGCAAGCTGCACCTTCCATGCCGACGACATCAAAGCCTCGCGGGAATTTCGCGAGCGCTACGCGACGCTCCCTAACGTGGTTACCGCCGAGGAGATGCCGTGGGAGCGCTCGCCCGACGGCCTCATCAAACATCTCGTCCACCACCGTCTCAATACGCGCGAGTGCTGCGTCGAAGCGTATATGCAATTTCTCAAGTCGGGGGAGCGCTCCGGAAAGCACCGGCACATGTGGGAGGAGATCATCTTCGTCGTCGAGGGCGCCGGCTATGACCTGCATTGGGACATGAAATTCGATTGCCTCGATGCCTTCCAATGGGAATGGGCCGAGGTGCCAAAGAAATTCGAGTGGAAGATGGGCGATTACATCTACGTTCCTCCCTTCACGACGCATCAGCATTTCGCAAGCGAGGACGCGCGGCTGATCATGATGAGCAACCGTATGGTCAAGGAGATGGGCTTCGACTGGTTCGATCAGCTGGAGCGCGCTCCGGGTTTCGAACCCGCGCAGCAGGCGACTTAGCGTTAGCTTGGCAATGCAGGATCAGACCGGAAAGCCTGAGCGCAGCAACAAAAACTACCGCGGCTGGCAATCGGACGTCATCGTCGATCTCATCAAGCGTTACGGCTTTCCGCATATCACGCTCAATCCCGGTGCGAGCTTTCGCGGCTTGCACGACTCCCTCGTCAACTACGGCTGCAATGATCCGCCCATGATGCTGTGCCCGCACGAGGAGATCGCCGTGCAGATCGCCCACGGCTACGCCAAGGCATGCGGCAGGCCCATGGCGGTGATCCTGCACGATCTGGTCGGCCTCCTGCACGCCGCCATGGCCATCTACTACGCCTATATCGATCGCGTGCCGATTTTCATCATCGGCGCGACCGGCCCCATGGATGAGGCAAAGCGGCGGCCGCACATCGACTGGACGCACTCGGCGCTCGTTCAGGGCAATGCGATCCGCGATTACGTGAAATGGGACTACCAGCCGACCTCGATCGACGGCGTGCCGGAAAGCTTCGCGCGCGCCTACTCCATCATGACGACGGAGCCGCAGGGCCCGGTCTATCTCTGCTTCGACGCCGCGCTGCAGGAGGAGCCGCTCGCCGGTGAAGTGAGCTTGCCGCCGGTGACCGCCGCAGCAACTCCCGCCCCGATGGCTCCGGATAAAGCAGCCCTCGAAGCCATTGCGGAGAAGCTCCTCGCCGCGCGCCATCCCATGCTGCTTGCCGAATATGCCGGGCGCCGGGCCGGCGGGTTTGCAGCGATGGTCGAACTCGCGGAGACGACGGGCGCGGCAGTGTGGGACGTCAACAATGCGCTCAATTTTCCCAACAAGCACCCGCTCTGCCTGAGCATGGACAAGGAGACGCTGCGCCACGCCGACCTCATTGTCGGTCTCGACGTGAAGGACTGGGAGAAGCAACTCACCGAGCTCGACAATGCCAGGCGCATCCGGGTGCCGATCACGCCGGCGACGTGCGATTTCGTCGAAATCGGTTTTGCCGAGATCAATATCAGCAAATGGTCCTTCGATTATTGCCGCATGCAGCCTTGCTCGATCCGCGCGCTTGGCGACACCATGCTCGCAATCCCCGAGCTTACCCGCATCTGCCGGGAGCGGATTGCCCGCGACGACGCGCTTAAGGCGCGCATTGTGCAGCGAAAAGCTGCAATCGGCGCCCGCCATGACGCGCTCTGGGCCGAATGGCAGAAGGAAGCCCGTGACAACTGGGACGCATCGCCCATCACCTTTTCGCGCCTTGCGCTCGAACTGTGGGAAGTCATCAAGACCGAGGATTGGGTGCTCACCGCCAACAATCTCAAACAGCAGCTGCGCAAGTTGTGGGATTTTGACCGCCCCTATCGCCATCCCGGGGTCGAACTCGGCACCGCCACGCAGATCGGCATTTCGCTGGGGGTGGCGCTCGCGCACAAAGGCAGCGGGCGCGTGGTGGTCGACATCCAGCCCGACGGCGATCTGATGTTCGACGCAGGCGCGCTGTGGATCGCCGCCAAATACGAAATCCCGATGCTGGTGGTGATGCACAACAACCGCGCCTACTACAACGACTGGGAGCACCAGATCCGGATGGCAAGGCTGCGCGGCACCGATGAAAAGAAAGCGCATATCGGCATGGATCTATTCGGACCGGCACCGGATTTTGCCGCGCTCGCCCGCTCCATGGGCTGCTATGGGGAAGGCCCGATCGAGAAGCCCGCGGACATTGCGCCCGCACTCAAGCGCGCCCTTGCCGAAGTGAAGAAGGGCCGCCTCGCGCTGGTCGACACCATTACCCAGCACAGGTGACGCTTGCAGCTGGGCAGGGCGGATTGGATTAGCCGAGGGCGCAATCCGCCGTTGCCGCGAAGCACGTCAGCGGTCACGCCTTCGGCTCACCGCCCTACCACTTCCCGGCGCTGCGCGTCAGCCAAGCACGACCACGCCGTCCACGGCCCGCACGCCCTGCCCATCTGGCAAGACAAAAAGCGGGTTGATTTCTGCTTCAATCAGCCGTTCGCCGAGTTGCTCAGCCATCTGTGAGAACGCCACGATCGCCGCCACCAGCGCATCGATGTCGGCCTTGGGCCGCCCGCGAAACCCATCCAGCAGCGGCCAGGTAACGAGTTCGCGCGCCATGGCGAGAGCTTCCTCGCGCGACAAACCGCCTGCCCAGGGAAGAAGCCGCAGGGTCGTATCCTTGAAGAGCTCCGCCGTGACGCCGCCCATACCAAGCAGGATCGCGGTTCCAAGCGCGTCACGATGCATGCCGAGAATAAGCTCGGTCCCGCCGTGCACCATTTCCTGCACGAGAAAGCGCCGTGGCCGCACGCCGGTCTTGGCCCCGACCTCGTTGGCCATGGCTGTCAGTCGCTCTCCAACTGCATCCGCACTGAGATTGACCGCCACGCCGCCGACATCGCTCTTGTGCGTGATCCCGCTTGACAGAACCTTCAGCACGGTGCGACCGCCAAGGCTCTGCGCTGCAGCCTGCGCTTCTGCGGGTGTCGAAACGATCTTTTCCCGCGCGACCGGCACTCCGAAGCGGGCAAAAAGCGCCTTGGCCTGCGCCTCGTCGAGCGAGCCCGCGGGAAAATCGTCGATGGCGACCTCGGCGCGGGCAGCCGGCTGCTCTTCGGGCGCAACCCAACGTTCCACTTGCAGCATTCCCGCCAGCGCCACCGTGCAGCTTTCGGGAGCTGCGAAGGCGGGTACGCCGCGGGTAGTAAGAATTGTTGCAATCGCAGGCGCGTGTGGGCTGACAAAGGCGAGGACGGGCTTGTCGGAGAGGGGCAGGGAGTCCTGGATGGCCCCCGCCATCAACTCGGGCATTGCCAGTCCGGAGGAGCCGACGATGATGATCAAAGCATCATAGCCCTCGCTGGCGAGCAGCGCCTTGATCGCGCCGCGCAACAGTTCCGGCCGCAGACCGGCCAAGGTCACGTCGATGGGATTGCGGTCGAGCGCAGCTTCTTTCCCCGTATGCAGCCCGCGTAGCGCAGTCGCCGTGACAGGGTCGGGCGGCGGCGTCGCAAAACCGGCGACCCCAAGGTTGTCCGAGACGAGCGTGCCGGCGCCGCCGGTCGTCGTGAGTATGGCCACGCGATTCCCGCGCAGCCTGCGGCCGGTGGCGAGCGCCGCAGGGATGTCGAGCAGGTCGCCGAATGTTTGTGCGCGGATCACGCCGAGCTGCTTGAAAAATGCATCGAACATCCGGTCTGCGCCCGCCAGCGCACCCGTGTGCGACACCGCTGCCTTCGCACCCGCTTCCGATCGGCCGACTCTTGAAGGCGACGATCGGCTTGCCGGCACGCCGCGCCCGCAGCGCCGCGGCGCAAAATTTTGCCGGGTTGCGCACCCCCTCGATATAGAGTGCAATGACGCTGGTAGCCTTGTCGCCGGCGAGGTAATCGATGAAGTCGGCGAGTTCGAGGTCGACTTCGTTGCTCGTGGACACGAGCTTCGACAACCCGATGCCGCGCGCAGCCGCGCGCGATAAGAGTGCGCCAAGAAGTCCCCCGCTCTGCGAGACGACGCCGACTGATCCTATGGGGAAGCGATCCATCTCCAGCGCGCCGGTCGCGGAAAGCACGATGTTGTCGGTGAGATTGACGAGGCCGATGGTGTTCGGTCCGAGGATGCGCATCCGCCCGGCAGCTTCCACAAGTTGCTTCTGCCTCCTCGCCCCCTCTTCGCCGGTTTCACTGTAGCCGCTGGCAAGCACAATCGCCGCGGCAGTGCCGCGTGCCGCGAGTTCCCGCACCGCATGGTGCGCGCGCTCGACGCCAAGCAGCACGATGCCGACGTCGGGTACGCAAGGAAGCGAAGCGATATCCGGATAACAAGCGAGGTCGCCGATACGGTCGACCCTGGGATTCACCGGATATATTTCGCCGGCAAAGCCGTGCTTCAACAGATAGGATACCGGCCGCCCCGAGACCTTGGTCGGATCGGCCGACGCGCCGACGACGGCCACGCTGCGCGGAGTTAGAAGTCTGGCGATCGCATCCATTGCGTTCATTGCTTCGGCGCGGACTTGCCGAGGAACGCCAAAACCGCCTCGCGGTGCTCGCTGCTTGTGTAACAGATGCCCTGCGCCTGGCTGCCCTCCCGGAAAATCTGCTCGGCAGAGGACTCGAAACTCTGATTGAGGATCGTCTTGCCCAGCGCCAGCGCTGCGGCCGAACCCCGGCATAGCTCGCGCGCCCAGGCTTGCGCGTCGGCTATGAGCGTGTCGGCGCTTGTCTTGCGGTCCGCGATGCCGAGCGCGAGCGCCTCCTCCACCTCAACTTTCCGTCCGCTGAAGATCAGCTCCTTCGCCTTGGGCAGTCCCACGCGTCGCGGCAGGAAATACATTCCGCCGCCGTCAGGAATAATTCCGCGAAGGATGTACGACCAGGTAAAGCTTGCCCATTGGCTGGCGATGATGAAGTCGCACGCCAGAGCCGTGTCGGCGCCAAGGCCGGAGGCGGCGCCGTTGACCGCGGCGATCGTCGGCTTCGGCATTGCGTGCAGCAGTGCCTGCGCGTGATGAACGCGTTGCTGGCGGTGCCAGCCGTTGAAACCGATCTCGCCGAGCGGCGCCTGCATGCGTTGCTCCATGCCCGCGATATCGCCACCCGCACAGAACGCCTTCCCGGCACCGGTAAGCACCAGAGCACGGATGGCGTTATCGGCGGCAATGGACTCCAGCGCGGCAATGAATTGGCTGCGCATGTCGTCGTTCATGGCGTTGCGCTTGTTCGGCCGGTTGAATGTGAGCGTCGCAATGCCGGATTGCACCTCGAAGGCGACCAGGTCGTGTGTCATCGTTGCCTCGTAATCACTCGGGCCTCATATTGTTTTTCGTGACGATCTTGCGCCATCGGGGCTCCTCGCGCTGCGAGCCTTCCCGTCGCCCGCACTCATGCCGTACGGGAGGCGACCCCGCGCGGAGCGACGGGCTCAACCGAGGCGGCAATTGCGCGCAGCTCGGCGGCAACGGATGGGTATTTTGCCGCCAGCCCATCCTGCCCCGATCGACTGTTTGCTCACGAAGCTCACCCGCACGAAGCCGCAGATGGCGTGCGCTTCGAGCTCCAGGAGCTTGCGAATTTCGTCGGCAGTCAATTCATCGGACATGGCTCACTCCGGCTTGATGTTGGCCGCCCGGATCACCTTGCCCCATTTCTCGGTGTCGTCCGCAATAAGCTTGCCGAACGCCGCCGGCGAACCTGTAAGCGTCATGCCGCCCATGTCATCGAGCCGTGCCTTTATCGTGGAATCAGCAAGACCTCGATTGATCTCACGATTGAGGGAGTCAATGATTGCTGCAGCCGTGCCCTTCGGCGCAGCCATGCCAAACGATGAGCTTGCATCATAGCCCGGTACGAACTGGCTCACCGTCGGCAGTTCCGGCAACGCTTCCGAGCGCATGAGCGTGGTCACCGCCAGCGGGCGAAGCCTGCCGCTTCTGATGTGGCCGATGGAAGCGGTCATGGTGGCAAACCCGACTTGCACCTGGCCGCCGATCAGATCGGTCATGGCGGGCCCGTCGCCATGATACGGCACATGCACCAAATTCACGCCGGTCATGGTCTTGAACATCTCGCCCGCGAGATGGCTTGCAGTGCCGACCCCGGCGGAAGCAAAGCTCAACGCGCCCGGATTGCGCTGCGCGAAGTCGATCAATTCCGGCACGGTCTTGACCGGGACCGAGGGATGCACTTCCAGCACATTGGGCACGCGAACGATGCCGGCGACTGCATCCATGTCGCGGATAAAATTGTAGTTGAGCTTGGCAAAGAGCGTAGCATTGATGGTGTGCACCGGCGCCACCATGAGCAGCGTGTAGCCGTCGGCCGGAGATTTCACGACCGCTTCGGTGGCGATGTTGGCGCTGGCGCCTGGTCGATTCTCGACGATAAACTGCTGGCCAAATCGCTCCGAGAGCCATTGGCCGATGAGCCGGGCGAGGATGTCGGTCGTGCTGCCCGCGGCAAAGCCGACCACGAGACGCACGGGCCGCGACGGCCAGGCCTGCGCCATGACCATGCGCGGCGCCAGGGGGAGCACCGCAGCCGCTGCGCCCAGATAAACAAAAGATCGCCGCCGCAGTCTCATCTCTTTTGCTCCTAGCGATGAAAGTCTAGCCCTAACGTTTGCAAAATTCGAATCACATGCAGCGACATTCCAGGGCTGGAACCAAGGAAAGGCCGAAAGCCGCCTACGCTCCGCCCCCCGGAAGGCTTGCGTTCCAGGCTGCCACACCCGATTTGTAGGGTGTGCCGAATATTGATATTGGAACGGCACATGGCACGCATTGTCGAATTCACGCTTAACGGCCGCAAGCGCCTCGATGCGGTGCCTGATAACCTGTTGCTGCTCGATTACCTGCGCGAAGTCATTGGCCTCACCGGGACCAAGACCGGCTGCGATGGCGGCGAATGCGGCGCATGCACGGTTCTGGTCGATGATTCTCCGCGACTTTCCTGCCTCACCCTCGCCGCCACCGTTGCCGGCAGCCGGGTGGAGACCGTCGAATCCCTCGGTCGCGACGGCCGTCTTTCTGCGGTGCAACGCGGCTTCCACGAGAAGCTGGGTTCCCAGTGCGGCTATTGCACGCCTGGGTTCATCATGGCTTCAGCCGGGCTGCTGCGGAAAAACCCACGCCCGAGCGATGAGGATATTCGCGCCGCGCTCGGCAGCAACATCTGTCGCTGCACCGGTTACGTGAAGATCATCGAAGCGGTCAGATACGCGGCCGAGCTGCACGCTGCAGGAGCGCCGCCATGAATGACGGCGTGAACGAGATCGTGCCGGCGCGCACCATCGGCTCCGCCGTACCGATGGTGGACGGGCCGGACAAGGTATCGGGACGCGCCAAATACACTGCCGATCTGCTAACGCCCGGCACGCTCGCCGGTCGCATCTATCGCAGCCCTTATTCCCATGCCGAGATCGTCGAAGTCGATGTCTCCGAGGCTTTGCGGCTGCCCGGCGTCAAAGCGATCGTCACCGGCGCCGATTGCGAGCGCACCTTCGGGGTCCTGCCGATCGCCCGCACCGAGCATCCGTTGGCGCGCGACAAGGTGCGTTATCGCGGCGAGCCGGTTGCCGCGGTCGCGGCCATCGATGACGCCACTGCCAGGCATGCGCTCGCGCTGATCAGGCTCAAGGTGCGCGAGCTGCCGGCCTACTACACATCGCAGGCGGCGACCGCCGCGGGCGCCTGCAACATCCATGCGCATCGCCCCGGCAATATCGAACGTGATGTCCTGTTCGAATTAGGCAATAGCGAGCAAGGCTTTCGCGAAGCCGACCTCGTGCGCGAGGAAACGTACAATTGCGCCGAGGTATGCCAGAACCAGATGGAGATGCATGCGGCACTTGCCGACTACGACGCCGAACGCAATCGCATGACGGTGCATGCCAGCACGCAGGTCCCCTATTACGTGCATCTCATGCTGGCGGAGATACTCGACATGGACATGTCGCGCATCCGCGTGATCAAGCCGCATGTCGGCGGCGGCTTCGGCTGCCGCACCGAGACGCTCAACGTCGAGCTGATCGCCGCATTGCTGGCGCGGCGGGCCGGCGGCAGCGTGCGCATCATGACCACGCGCGAGGAAACCTTCATCACCCACCGGGGGCGGCCGGAAACCGATATCAGGCTCAAGCTCGGCATGCGCCGCGACGGGCGGATTACCGCGGTGGAATGCGAATGCTACCAGCGCGGCGGCGCCCATTCCGGCTATGGCGTCGTCACCATTCTCTATGCCGGCTCGATGCTCTACGCCATCTACGACCTGCACAACGTGAAATATATCGGCAAGCGCGTGCTGACCAACACGCCGCCCTGCGGCGCATTCCGCGGTCACGGCACCGTCGACATTCGCTTCGCCTTCGAAAGCCTGCTGGATCAAATGGCGGACGCGCTTGCGCTCGATCCCATAGCCGTGCGGCGCGCGAACTATCTCACCGCGCCGACCTTCACCGACAACGACCTGATGGTGAACAGCTATGGCCTGCCGCAATGCGTCGATTGGGTGGAAGAGGCAAGCGGCTGGAAGAAGCGCAGAGCCAATCGCGCAACTGGCAACGGCAAGCGCAGAGGTTTCAAGCGCAGAGGTCTTGGTTTTGCCTGCTCGCATTACATCAGCGGCGCCTCCAGGCCGGTGAATTGGACCGGCGAGCCGCACGCCACCGTAAAGATCAAGCTCGACTTCGACGGCTCGGTGGTGGTGCTTTCCGGCGCTGCCGACATCGGTCAGGGCTCGTCGACCATTCTGGTGCAGACGGTCGGGGAAGTCCTCGGACTTGACCTCTCGCGCATTCGCATCGTCACAGGCGACAGCGAGCTGGTGCCGAAGGACAACGGCTCCTATTCCTCGCGCGTGACCTTCATGGTCGGCAATGCGGCCATCGAGGCCGCGCAAAATCTCAAGCAGGTGCTGGTGGCCGCTGCCGCCCGCAAACTCGAGGCGAACCCTGACGAGATCGAATGCCTGGGCGAGCTTTATCGCGCGGGTGCGCAGGACAAGGGGCTCACCTTCGACGAAGTCGTGCGCGAGGCCCTGAAAGATACCGGCACCATAACGGTCACCGGCAACTACTCCACCATTGCGCAGTCGCACGGCGGCAAGAAATATCGCGGCGCGGCGATCGGCGGCACCATGGGTTACAGCTACTCGGCGCAGGTAGTCGAAGTCAGCGTCGACGAGGAGACCGGCGTCGTGGACGTGGACAAGGTCTGGGTTGCCCATGACTGCGGCAAGGCGCTCAACCGGCTCACGGTGGAGGGCCAGGTGCAGGGCTCCGTGTGGATGGGCATGGGGCAAGCCATGAGCGAGGAGACCGCCTATCACGACGGCCTGCTCGTTACCGCCAACATGCTCGATTATCGCGTGCCGACCATTCAGGATTCTCCGCCGATCGAAGTCGGCATTGTGGAAAGCAATGACCCGCACGGGCCGTTCGGCGCCAAGGAGGCGGGCGAGGGGTCGTTGGCGGCGTTTCTGCCTGCGCTGACCAACGCGATCGCCGATGCCATCGGCGTGCGCTTCAACGATCTGCCAGTCACCCCGGACCGCGTTTTTGCAACGCTGGAAAAGCGCCGCCGCGGCGGCAACGGGGGCGATAGTAATCGGACCACTAGCGAAATCAGCCGGGACGCCTGATGGATGCCCTGCCGGACTTCCAGCTGGTCCGTCCGGCCACGCTGGATGAGATCAGCAAGGCATGTCTGCAATATCCCGACAGCCGGCTCCTTGGCGGCGGCACCGACCTCATTGTCAATATCCGGCGCGGCATTGTTGCTCCGGCAACGCTCATTGACGTCAATAACGTCAAGGAGCTGCACACGCTCGACGCCGACGCACGCTCAATCGAGATCGGCGCGGCAGTCACCCTTGTCGAGCTTGCCGACGATCCGCGAGTGGCCGCGCATTACCCCGTAATCGCCCAGGCGGC
Source organism: uncultured Alphaproteobacteria bacterium (assembly GCA_963817135.1). Taxonomy (GTDB): domain Bacteria; phylum Pseudomonadota; class Alphaproteobacteria; order Rhizobiales; family Xanthobacteraceae; genus VAZQ01. Next base: position 482,521 of record CAWFNG010000001.1, read on the forward strand.
AGGCTCAATTGCCGGGCCGACGCAGCGCAACATGGGCACCGTTGGCGGCAACCTTTGTCTCGACACGCGCTGCTTGTTTTATAACCAAAGCGAGTGGTGGCGCGCTTCCGTCCATCACTGTCTCAAGACCACCGGCAGCACGTGTCATGTCGCGCCGAAGAGCCGCGGCATTTGCTTTGCTACATTCAGCGGCGATCTTGCGCCTGCGCTCCTTACGCTGGCGGCGGAAGTCGATGTGTGCGGGCCGGACGGCACGCGCACCATCCCGCTGGCGGGCCTCTATATCGGTTATTGCCGCCAGGGTCAGCCGATCACCGAGACAGCCGGCGATGGCAAGTACTACCTTTCGCTGCGCAGGGGCGAATTCATCAGCGCGGTGCGGGCAACAAACACGCCGGGTCTGCGCTCGGCATACGCCAAGATCCGCATTCGCCGTTCCATTGAATATCCCGTGACCGGGGTTGCCGTGGCATTGCGCGGCGAAGGCGATCGACTGCTTGATCTTCGGGTTGCGTTTACCGGCACCAATCCGCGGCCGGTGCTGCTCGAAGGCACCGACGCGTTGTGCGGTGGTCCGCTTGACGAGCGCGTGTTCAAGGGCCTCGACCGGCTCGTTCGCGATCAGGTCATGTCGATGAAGACAACGTTTACCCCCGGCCACTATCGCCGACGCGTTGCCGGCGTCTTGGCGCGGCGGCTGGTGACGAAGTTGTTCGAAGGGTAGAAGCATCGCCGTCATTCCGGGACGCCGCGCAGCGGCGAGCCCGGAAACCATAGCCCGAATCGGGGTTATGGTTTCCGGGTTCTCGGCCTGCGGCCGAGCCCCGGAATGACACACATCACTCGCGCAGCTTGAAGCGTTGCAGCTTGCCGGTCGCGGTTCGTGGCAGATCCGGCCGCACATCGATCCAGCGCGGGTATTTCCAGGGGCCTGCGCGTTCCTTCACATGCAGCCGCAGCACGTCGAACAGCTTTTCGTCCGCGCAGAAGCCGTGCTTGAGCACGATGAAGGCTTTCGGCTTGACCAATCCATCGCCGTCTTCCTTGCCGATCACCGCCGCCTCCAGCACGGCCTCATGCGAAACGAGCGCCGCCTCGACTTCGAAGGGCGACACCCACATTCCGTTCACCTTGAACATGTCATCGGTGCGGCCGCAGCAGTGGTAATAGCCGTCGCGGTCGCGAAGGTACTTGTCGCCGGTATAGGTCCACTCGCCGACAAAGGTGCGGCGGCTCTTCGCCCGTTTGATTCCAATAACCCTCGCCTGCGGTCGGCCCGCGCACGATCAATTCGCCGATCTCGCCGTCGGGAAGCTCGCGCCCGCTCTCGTCGACAATCCTGGTCTCATATCCCGGCACCGGCTTGCCCGACGAGCCGTAGCGAATGTCGCCGGGCCGATTGCTCAGGAACGTCTGCAGCATTTCGGTCGAGCCAAGCCCGTCGAGAATGTCCACGCCGACAGTGGCGCGCCAGCGCTGCGCAAGGGGCGCCGGCAATGCCTCGCCCGCCGAAATGCACAGGCGCAATCGGTCCGATCCCGCCCCGGCGCCGATATCGGGCTGCGCCAGCAAGGCGGCATAGAGCGAAGGCACCGCGAAGAACACGGTCGGACGATGCCGCCTGATCGCTCCGAGCACCGCCTGCGGCGTCGGCCGCTCCGGCAGCAGCGCCGCCGTCGCACCGACGGCCAGGGGAAATATCAGCGCATTGCCGAGACCATAGGAAAAGGAAAGCTTCGCCGCCGAGAACACCACGTCGCCCTCGTGCAGGCCGATGATGCCTTGCCCCATCAGCCGCGCCGCTGCCATCGGGCTGGTGTGCACGTGTTTCACCGCCTTGGGATCGCCGGTCGATCCCGAAGTGTACATCCAGAACCCAGCCTCATCGGAGATCGTCGCCGCGGTCTGCGCCGTCGCCTCGGCGTCTTGCAGGAGATCGTCGAAAAACAGCACGTCGCGCAGTTCCTCGCGCGCCTGTGCGTTCGCTTCCGTTATGATCACGGCATGCAGATGCGGCAGGCGCGAACGGATCGAGAGCACCGTGGGAGCAAGCGGAGCGGCAACCACCGCGGCAACCGCGCGGCTGTCGGCAAATGCATAGGCATATTGCTCGGCCGTGAGCAGCGTATTGAGCGGAATGGGAATAATGCCGGCGCGGATCGCCCCGAGGAACGCAACGGGATAGTCCACCGTGTCATGAAAGACGAGGAGGACGCGATTTTCCTCGCGAACTCCCAATTTTCGCAGCGCCGAGCCAAACCGGTAGGTCTTCTCCTGCAGCTCGCGGTAGCGCAGCGAACGCGCGCCGTCGCTGAACGCAATCTTTTCGCCGCGACCGCGGGCGATGTTGCCATCGATCAGGTCGGCGGCGGCGTTGTACGCGCGGCGTTGCAGGAAGTCCTCAAGCATTTGCAGGATACGACCGGTGTTCCGAGGGCACTCTATATCAGCAAGTCCAAATGCGTCCGGCAATGATTCCGGGTACGCCGGCACGATTATTCCGTGAACAGCCAGGCGCCCTGCCCCAGCTCTTCCGGAAATGTTGCGACCAGCATCCGCTCTGCCGGTCGGGTGCTCACGCCCGTTTTCTGCAACAGGTCATGCGCCGCAGCCAGGGACCGCACGCGTATTGCGTAGGCGCCGATGAACGGCAGCGACGGAATGGCGATTTCCGGCAGGACCTGGGCAAATCCGTCCGTATCGATCAGATCGACGCGGCCGCGGTCGAGCACGATTGTGCGCCCGAATGGACACGCGCTGGCGGGGCGCCCGGTGAAGCGCGCGAAACGCTGTGCCGCCTCCTCGACATCGGCAACCGCGATCACCACCCGCAGCAAGGCGAGTGCGCCGTTCCGGTGGGTGAGCCAGCGCCGCTGCCATACCGTGTGCTCGGTACGATGGGTGAGCATCTGGATGCGGCCTTCCGGCATTTCGCCTCCTTCAAGCCGTGCCAAGGTGAAGGCCGCAGTTCCCGGGGTGCCCTCAACGTCCACAGGGCGCTGCATGTCGAGGAGCGGCCGCAGGCGAAACCCGTTCGCGGCAAGCCGTCGATGCCAGCTCCCGGCATTCGCCACGGCAAAGGCGGCGAGATGCACTCCGGGATAGCGGTTGAGCGCCGCATCGAGCTCCCCGGCGAGGGGCGTGTCGGCGGTCTTGAACAGCACTTCCATGTAGCCGTGCGAAAACATGGCGGTGATGTTGCCGGTGCCGGTGAGGCGCCCGCCCCACCGCCGGGATCGGGATTGACCTGAATGGAAATGGGCGTCGGGGCAAATCCCGCCCGCTGCAAAGCGAGCGCCGCAGCGTGCCGGTCGCGCACGAAATGTCCGACGTGATCGAGGAAAATCTCCTCCCCGGTCGGCAGCCGCCGGTCCGCAGGCAGCGGCATGTCAGTCACAAACTGCCCTCATGCTCGATTTTTTCCTCGCCCCGCCGTGCGCTCCTGCGCAAGGCCGCGCAAAAGACCGCGGTCGACCTTGTTGCTGGAGGCAAGCGGCAGCTCGCCCATGAACCAGACAAAGCGGGGATGCGCATAGGCCGGCGCATGTTCGAGGGCGAAGTTTTTGATCGCCTGCTCGCTCACCTCCTCGCCAGGCTTCGTCACGATGAAAGCAACGGGTTTTTGTCCCTTGATTTCGTCGTCGATGGGCACCACGGCCGCCTGCGCGACGCCGGGATGGCGCTCCAGCATGCGCTCGATATCCGAGGGATAGATGTTCTCGCCGCCGGAAACGAACATGTCGTCGCTGCGGCCGAGAAAATAGTGAAAGCCGTTCTTGTCGCGGCGAAAGACATCGCCGGTGATGTAGAAGCCGTCCGGCGTGAATGGCGGATCGAGCTGCGGCCGGTTGTGATAGCCGTTCATAAGCGCCGGGCATTTCATTTCCAGCACGCCTTCGCCTGCGTGCGCGCCGTTGGCAAGGCGCAGCTCAACCTTCGGGTGCGGGTAGCCGACCGACATTTCCGGCTGCGGCAGTCCGCCGGGATGTGGCCCGAATACCACCGGTCCTGCTTCGGTCGTGCCATAGGCGTTGGTGACGGCCGCCCGCGGAAAAGCGCGACGGATTTCCTGCATGAGACTGTGGCTGACCGGTGCCGAGCCCATGCGGATGAATTCGACGCTGGAGAGGTTGGCTGCCGCAAGCTGCTCGTGCTCGCGCAGCATCATGGCCAGCATGGGCGGCACTGCGGTGAGCCAAGTGCAGCGATGGCGGCCAATGGCGTCGATATAGGCTCGCGCGGAGAACTGCGGCAGCAGCACAATGGTGGCGTGGGCGGCGCAAGCAAGCTTGCTCAGCGCCAAGGCGTTCATGTGATAAAGCGGGGCGGCGATGAGGTAGCGGTGGCGGTCGAGCCCGGGCGCGAGCCGCGTCTCGACCACCCACAAATGGCTCTGGTGCGAGAGCACGACTCCCTTGGGCGTTCCGGTCGAGCCCGAAGTATATAGAAACATGGCGGCTTCACGCTCGGCCGGAGTAACCGCCGCAAACGGACCGGGGTCGAGGAATCCATCGAACCCTCCGGCGGCCGGCTCGCCGAAGCATACGGATCCGATATCCGAGGGTGCGTCGCCACGGCGCTCACGATCGCAGAACAACAGCTTTGCCCCGGCATCGCGCAGAATGAAATGAATGGTCGCGCGCGGAAACTTGAAGCTCACCGGCACCGCCACCAGACCGGCGCGCATGATGCCGAAATAGGCGGCGATGAATTCCGTGCGGTTGGCCGACAGGATGCCAACGCGGTTGCCGCGCACAAGGCCGCGCCGCGACAGCGCGCGCGCGACTCCATTGGCCATGGCATCGAGCTGCCCGTAGGTGAACTCACGCAAGCCGTCTTCGCCGCCGAGATCGAGGATTGCGACCTTCCTCGGGTCACGGTCGCGGCGGATGAGGTCACCGAGATTGCTGAAGCTCGCCATCAGGTTGTGTGAATCGCAAATCGCGCCCCGTTATGCTATCGCATCAGATAGGAGGTTTCTGCATGCGATGCACGAGTTTGAGTGGCTGGGTAAGCGCGGTCCTCGTTATTTTTGTTCTAGGCTTTCTGCCGCTGCTTGCTCCGGCTGCACCGCTCGAACTTGCTCCCAGGCTTGCCGTGGTGTCCTTTGGGCTGTTCGGCGATCAAGATGTGTTCCGCAGCGAGGCGACCGGCGCTGCAGCGATCGTGGCAAATCGCTTCGGCGCTGCCGCCACTACGGTGCGCTTCAACACCAGGAAAACCGCCGATGCCACGGTTGAGACGCTTGGCCCCGCGTTGCAGGCGGCGGCGGCCAAAGTCGAGGCGCGACGCGACGTACTCTTCGTCATCCTCACCTCGCACGGCTCGCGCGAGGGTCTCGTCGTGACGAGCGGACGCCCGAGCATTCTGACGCCCGCCAATCTTACCCGCCTGCTCGACCGCACCGGCGTTGAGCGAAAGGTAGTTGTCGTCTCGGCCTGCTATTCCGGCATATTCATTCCGCGCCTTGCGGATGCCAACACGCTGGTCATAACCGCAGCAGATGCCGACCACCCCTCGTTCGGCTGCCAGGACAAGGCCAAGTGGACCTATTTCGGCGACGCCTTCTTCAATCAGGCGCTGCGGCGGGCGAACGGTTTGAAAACTGCATTTGCCCAGGCACGCTCGCTGATACTCAAGCGAGAACTGGAAAGCGGGTTTGAGCCGTCGCATCCGCAAATCGCCGGGGGCGAAAACGTGGAGCCGCTGCTGGTCGCGCGGCGCTAGCACTAACCTTCCGTAGCCCGGATGGAGCCAACGGGTCGGCGCATAGCGCCGCCCGATGACAGGCTCCACGCAATCTGGGATGGACGTTCCCGCATTACGCTGCGCTCCATGCGGGCTACAATGCTTCAGCTTTTCGCAGGCGCGGTCAGATAGGTGCCGCGGCCGCTGGCAAGAAGTTTCCCCTGCGCATCGAAGATGCTGGCCTCCGCAGTCGAAAATTGGCTGCCCATGCGCACGATCTTGCCGCGAACGGTGAGGTCTCCGGGCATCGCGGGAGCATGATAGTCGACGTGCAGCGTGATCGTCGGCACGCCTCTCCTGAGCCTGCTCACCATTGCCCAATCCGCGCCGATATCGATGAGCGTCGCCAGGATGCCTCCGTGGGTGTAGCGCCCGTCGGGATTGACGACCCATTCCTCGCGCCAGGTCGCTTTGAGTTCGATACCGTCGGCATGCACCGCCATGACCTGCAAGCCCAGCCACTGATGATAAGGCCGATGCGTCACCAGCTGCTGAACGCGCTCGAGAGTGAGTTGCTCGGTCATTACGCAAATCTCACGGGGTGACGACGATTTTGCCGATCACCTCGCGCTCGGCAATCAGCCGGAGACCTTCACGCGCCTCTTCGAGCGGCAGCACCTTGTCGACCACCGGCCGCATCTTGCGCTCCGCAATCAGCCGCATCAGCGCCTGGAGATCGTCGTCGTAGAAGCTGTTGGAGCCGATGATTTTCAGCTCGAAGCTCCATACGTAGCGCAAGTCCTCCTTGGGATCGTAACCGGCGGTGGCTCCGCACACCAGGAGCTTGCCGCCGCGCTTGAGACAGCGCAGCGAGGGGTGCCAGGTTTCGCCGCCGGTAAAGTTTATCACGACGTCGACGCCGCCCCGGTAACTGCGCCGCTGCGGCTTGCCGAATTTCTCCACTGCCCATTTGGAGAAATCGACCTCCCGCACGTTGATGACGTGGTCCGCACCGAGCTCTTTGAGCTTATCCATCTTGGCCGCGCTGCTGGTGCAGGCGATCACTTCGGCGCCGAGGTGCTTTGCCAGGATGACGCAGCCGGTGCCGACACCGCCGCTCGCGCCGAGGACGAGCACGCGCTCGCCCTGGTTGACGCTTCGATGCGTGATCAGCATGCGGTGCGCGGTGCCGTAGGCAACCGGCAAGGCGGCGGCATCCTCGAAGCTCACGCCCTCGGGCATGGCGACGAGCTGGTCGGCGGCGACGCGGCAATATTCCGCCATGCCGCCGTCGAGCATCTCGCCCATTAGGCCCTTGCTCTTGTTGAGCGGGTTTACCAGAACGCGATCGCCGGTTTTCCAGCCGGAGACACCGGACCCGATTTCCGCGATCTCCCCTGCCATATCCAGGCCGACCACCACCGGCAGCGGCACCTTGATGCCAGGCATGCCGCGCACCGTGAACACATCGTGATAATTGAAGGACGCGGCGCGCACGCGAATAACCACATGCCCGGCATCCGCGCCGGGTACGGGGTGGTCGGCTACGACTTGCAACTCTTCCAGCCCGCCATGCTTGCGCAGGAGGAGAGCTTTCATTGTCTTTGCGCTCGCCATATTTTCGCGGGCAGTCACATCCCGTAGCAGCGCGTTACCACGACAGTGCTAAGCCCTTTGTCCTCCGACGGGACGGTATAGGGTTGCGAGTAGCATCCGCGCGGTGGCGCCGCCACGCCATCAGGCACGGAAGCGACGTAGTCGGGCGATGTCAGCGGCCAACCCCCATAGGCAAAGCCGACGCCGTATGGCACGCCATGCCGCCGGACCGCGGGGTGACGGCGAAGAAACACTCGCGCTCGCGGCGCGACGAGTGGGCTGGTGACGGGAGGCAATGGACCGCCGAGCCCGCAACGAACGCCCAGGCATTGATTGCCCGCAGGGGCAAACGCGCGCGGCGCCGGCCCCCGCAAGGACATTCCGGCGGATCGGGCCGACGCATCGCTCGCAATTCCCACCAAGCAGATAATCACGATCGCAAGGCAACTCCCAAGCGGCACGATTTTCACAGCACGCACTCCAAAACCACACGGCCGCACTTGTGTGGCGGATTTGACGTTCCTACCAGCATCGCCGCGAGTCATTCGTAGGAACGTCAAATCCAAAAGCCACACAAGAATCCATAGAGTTTCAAGTGTCCCTTTGGTTCCGACGTTTGTACGAGCGGGTGCTGCAAAGGGATACAAACGTCGGAACCGGGACACTTCCAGGGATGCTATCTTCTCGCCATCGCAATCGCCAGTGTAGGATCGTTCAGTTCATTGCACGCATGATGGGATGCTTAACGTGACTGGGTCTTTCACTGACTCTCTCCGTCATCCTCGTATGGGGGCGAGCCCGGCCTCTTCGTTCGGGCGAGCCTCGAAGGAGGACGGCCGCGAGCGCGCCGCACAGACAGCAAGAAGAACTGCGGGCCGCCATCCTCAGGATGACGGTGATAGGTTTGTGCCGAACATGAACCGTATTTACTTCCATAAACGTCCGGGCCGCCGAGCGGGCGCCGCCGTCATTTGCCTTGTTGCCTCATTCATTGCTGCGGCCGGCCAGCAGGATCGCGCCTATGCGCAAGCCAGGCTCGATGCGGAATATACCATTACGTTTGCGCGGCTATCCGTCGGCAGCATCACACTGAGCCTCACATATGCCGCCGACGACTACAGCGTTGCCGTAACCGCCCGCGCCGGCGGCGTGATGCGGGTATTGGCGAACGGAGAGGCGTCGCTGAATACTCGCGGCCCTGTGAAAGGCGCTCGTCCGCTCCCGACTTCGTTCTCCTCGAAGGTCACCTCAGGCACCGCCAAAGAGGAAGTCAGCATGCGGCTTGAAGACGGCAGCGTTAAGGAGCTTGTGATCACACCGCCGCGAGAAAATGAGCTTGCGCCTACGGCCGAGGCGGAACGCCAGGGGATCATCGATCCATTGACCGCGATGCTCGTTCCAACCGCCGGCGCCGGCGAGCCGCTCGCTGCCGAGGCATGCGAGCGCACCTTGCCGATTTTCGACGGCTTGCACCGGTACGATCTCACCCTTGCTTTCAGGCGAATGGATAAACTCTCCGCGGAAAAGGGCTATGCCGGTCCCGTCATCGTGTGCGCCTTGAGCTACCGCCCCATTTCCGGACAGCGCGACCTGGCTCCGTTGCAGAAATATCTGTCCGAAGGCCGCGAAATGGAAATCGCGCTGGCGCCGATTACCGGACTTGCCGTGCTGGCGCCGGTGAGTTTCTCCGTCGCGGGCTCTTTGGCGAACCTGGCCATCACCGCAACGCGCTTCGAGGCGGTTGCGCAGCCTGTGCAACCTCGGTAAGGCGAGCATGACCGTTCGAGAGGACATCCATGGCAGCTTACTTGATTGCTGAGCACATAGTTACCGACGCGGCCAAATTCGAAGAATACAGAACCAAGGTCGGCCCGATGATCGCCAGGCGCGGCGGGCGTTATCTGACAAAGGGCGGAAGCCACAAAATGCCCGAGGGCGGACACTGGAAACCAGAACGAGTCGTCATCATCGAGTTCCCGGACATGAACTCCCTCAACGCCTGGTACAACTCGCCCGAATACCAGCCACTCATCGCCCTGCGTAAGAAATGTACAAGCGACTTGGACATGTTGATTACCCTTGAGGGTATGTAACCAATAGATCAAAGGCTCACATTCCCTCTCGGGTCGATTTGTCGCCGGCAATGACGTGGCGCGGGATGGCCAGACGTTCCGCCAGCTCGACCAAGAGGAACAACGCCACCCCCAATATGGTCAGCGCAATAATGCCGGCAAAGAGGAGCTGCGTGTCCATGCTCCCGTTCGCGACCAGAAGAAGATAGCCGAGCCCGGCATCGCCGCCCACGAACTCGCCGACCACGGCGCCGACCACTGCCAAGGTAATTGAGATCTTCAACCCGCCGAAGATCGCCGGAAGCGCATTGGGCAGGCGGATCTTGAAAAAGGTTGCAGTCGCGCCGAAGCCCATGGAGCGCGCCAGATGAATCTTTTCCGGCTCGATGGACGCAAGCCCGACGGCGGTATTGATCACCACCGGGAAGAACGCAATCAGAAAGGCGATCAGCACTTTCGGCAGCAAGCCGAAGCCGAACCACACCAGGAACAGCGGTGCGACTGCCACCTTGGGCATGGCTTGCGAGGAGACGAGAAGCGGCAGGATCGAGCGCGAGAAGGCCGGCGAGAGAAAGATCGCCAATGCAAGCGGAATCCCGACCACGATGCTCAAGGCAAACCCAAGCAGGATTTCCAGCGTGGTGACCCAGCCGTGCGACAGGAGAAGCGCCCAGTTGGCGACGAACGAAGCCGCAACGGCGCTCGGCGGCGGCAGCAGAAAGGTCGGGACGGCAAACAGGCGCGTGCCGATTTCCCAAAGCGCGAGCACACCGACAATGACGGCGATGGGATAAACGATGCCGGAGAAACGCGCGCGCCATTCGTATTGCGCGCGGCTCCTTTCGATGCCGGCCTCCAGTTCCGCCATGCCGGCCATGGGCGCGGCCGGTCGCTCGCTTTCCGTCATGGCCGTCTCAACGCTCGTGCAGCACGCCGCGGGCCAGGAACAGGTCGAGGATCTGCCGGCTGTAGTCGGCAAAACCCGCTGTGTCGCGCATCGCCAGCGTGCGCGGGCGCGGCAGCTTGATGTCGATCACGCGATCCACGGTGCCCGGCCGCGGCGTCATTACCATGACCCGATCGGACAAGAATACCGCCTCCGGAATGCTGTGGGTGATGAACAGGACAGTCATACGTCGGGCGTTCCAGATCTGCTGCAAGTCAAGCACCAGTTGGTCGCGCGTGAGCGCATCGAGTGCGCCGAATGGCTCGTCCATCAGGAGCTGCGGCGGATTGTGGATGAGCGCCCGGCACAGCGAAACGCGCTGGCGCATCCCCCCGGACAGTTCGTGCGGATATTTGTGCTCGAAACCGGCCAAACCGACGCCGGCCAGAAGCTCGCGGGCGCGCCGTTCTGCGCCGCCGCGCTCGAGCTTTTTCGCCTCGGCCTGCAACATGACATTGCCGAGTGCGGTTCGCCATTCCAGGAGCACCGGGTTCTGGAATACGATGCCGATGTCGGTGCGCGGGCGCCGGACGGGAGCCCCTTCGATGACGACCGTGCCGCCCGATGCGCGGATGAGACCGGCGGCGATCATAAGGAGCGTGCTCTTGCCGCAGCCGCTCGGCCCGAGCACGGAGAGAAACTCGCCGCGCCGGGCATCGACGGAGACGTGGTCGAGCGCGCGCACCGAACCGTCACGCGTGGCGTAGACCTTGCTCAGGTTCTGCACGCTGAGATAGGGCGTGCTCGCGAGTCCTGCGTCAGTCGTCGTTTGGCTGCACACGCGATCGGCAACTCGGATTCACCTCCCCCTGAAAGGGGAGGTCGGCCCGCGAAGCGAGCCGGGTGGGGGTCGAACGTGCGATCCATACGCACGTGATAACGAGACCTTCAACCGACTGCCTTGGCTTCGGTCGGCAGTCGACCTCCCCCTTTCGGGGGAGGTAACATCCCGCGAGGCCGAAGCAGACGTTAATCGCTCGAATTACGTTTGCGGCGGAACGAATTCCGCACCGGCCGGCACGAACTCGTTGGTATAGAGGTCGCCGGCCTCGAGCGACGAGGTAACGCCGCCGTATTGCTTGAGCACCGCCACTGTCTCCTCCCAATCCTTGTCGGCCATCCAACCGAGCGGCTTGCCCGCGGTGCTCGGCGTCACCCAGGTGTTGAACGATAACTCCGCCTCGCGCCGGGAAATCGCCGGCACGGTCGCTTCCGAGAATTTCTTGACCGTTGCCGTGAGTTCATCGAGATGCCCGCGCCCGTAAAGAAACCCCTTGATGGTCGCGGCAATGAAGGCGCGAATGAGCGCGGGATCCTCCTTGACGAGATCGTTGTGCACGATGATGCCGTTGCTCACGGCGTTGACGCCGCAATCGGCGTACCAAAGAATGCGCGCCTTCTTGTTGCCGCGGATTTCGACGCTCGGCACATAGCCCTGCGCATAGCCGGCGATGGCGGGAACCTGGCCGGTAATCAAGGCGGGCGGACTGCCGGCGGGATCGATGTTGACGACGCGGATTTTGCTGCCGTCGAGACCGCACCCCTTCACGAAAGCCGGCCATTGCTGAAACTGGGTCGCTCCCGTCGGGATTGCAACGGTCTTTCCTTCCAGATCTTTCGGCGTCCTGATGTCGGATTCATCGAGCACGACCACGGCGGTGGGATTGCGCCGGAAGATGCCCGCCACCATTCTGATGCTCATGCCCTTCGACACGCTGTTGCCGACGACAAAGCCGTCGGCAAAGCCGAATTGGGCGGCTTTGCTGGCGACGATCTGGGCAGTGCTTCCCGACCCCTTGCCCGGACCGATTTCCACGTTGAGACCCGCCTGTTCGTAGAAACCCTTGTCCTGGGCAATCAGGAAACCAGCATTGGGACCCTGGTAGAGCCAGTCGAGCCGCAACGTCACCTGTCGTTTGCTCTGTGCGCGTGCCGAGCGCGCAAACGGAATGGCGGCAAACGAGGCGGCGATGCCGGCGTGGCGAAGAAACTGTCGTCGCGAAGCAGATTTTTTCGACATTGCGCTGATCCTTGCCGGGGCTTTGCAAACTTCCACAGACGCGTTGAGCCGTCAACGGCGCCGCTTGCGTCGTAGCCCGCAATGAGCCGCAGCAAATGATCGGGCGGCTAACTAATTGGTCGAAGGAAAGAATGGACCGGGCAGTGGCGAGTTGTGCCAGCCTACGCGCCCACCGATGTTGGTGACCACATTGTACGGCTGATGGAGCGGCGGAAAGGCGTAGTCCAGGAATCTCTCCTCGCCGGGAAGAACTTCGGTGCCGGGGTCGAGGTACGAGCGCCGCACAACGACGACCTGCGTTCGCGGACGAACTGCCCTGGCAGCGCGAACGGGTGCCCTGACGTTGCGTTGTTTGTTGACGTTTGCGGGCTGCGAAGGAGCCTGCGCCGACGACTGCTCGGCAGGGTAACGCTCATCGAACGTGGCGGGTGGTTCCTTGGAGGGCTCCTTGGAATCTTGCGCGAAGGCGCCAAGCGGCGCAATCAGCAAAAGCGCAAGAGCAGTGCCTGCCAGAATGCGGTACATGTGCATGACGCCCCCCACCAAACCAACCGCCCTGCCCGGCACGATCCGATGGCCGGCAATGGCTCCCGATTCATTAGTCGCGGCGGCAGGCAATTTGGTTCAAGTACCATATGCAGAATATGGAACTCGCAGAGATCCGACGGGATTAATCAGCAGGTGTGCGAGCCATTTACACGGGCAATCACGCGCGCTCACCTACCGCTCGAATTGCATTTGAACCAATCGATCGGTCCAGCTGACCAATAGTTGGAACTGACAGCCGGTCTCCTTCAGTGGGCTTTGATCTACCTGGCCTGAAGGAAGCCGAGGCTTTGCTCAATCGCGCGGAGTGATCTCATGCTCAAACTGACGAGGATTTTTGCACTGCTGCTGTTGCCCGCTGTGACGACGGCCGTATTGATTGCGGCGTCAGCCGTCTCCCATAACGAGTCTGCAACATCTGGGACGATAGCTGCCCAGGAAACGCGGGCGCAAATCAATGCCGAAGATGTCAAATTGACTGCGGCACCAAACGCGAGGACAGCTGTCCAGGAAACACCGGCGCCAGCCGCGGTAACGACAGCTGCCCGGGAAACACCGGCGCCAGCTGCTGCAACGACAGCTGCCCGGGAAACACCGGCGCCAGCCGCTGCAACGACAGCTGTCCGGGAAACACCGGCGCCAGCCGCTGCAACGACAGCTGTCCGGGAAACGCCGGCGCCAGCTGCTGTAACGACAGCTGTCCGGGAAACACCACCGCCAGCTGCTGTAACGACAGCTGTCCGGGAAACGCCAGCGCCGGCGCCGGTCAATGTCGACGACATCAAATTGACTGCAGCTCCAAAGCCAGCGACTGATGTAGCTCCCACGGCCGCGGAGCCGCAGAGGGTAAACCCCGCAACCGCTATACCTTCGACCCCTGCGCCCGCGGAGAAGCCGGCGGCGAACAAGCCGGCTGCGAAGAGAGCAGTAGCAGCGCGCCAACATTCGACGGAAACACGCGAGGGAGCGTCTCTAGCAAGCGCTCATGTTGGTCCGTACCGTGGCTACGCGACTGGATTTTGAAATAGGGACGGCTTCCACCCTTCGATCGTCGGAATCGGCCCCATCTGTTAGGTGGGGGCCTTTCTAGTCATCAAGCAACGCGAGTTCATCACGCTGCTCGGCGGGGCTACGGTCTACGACGGCGCGACGCTGCCACGCTGCGAGCAGGCGCAAACTGTTTACATCGTTTTTATTTGAACAAATTCACGCATCAATTTACGTGTCCTGGGATGAATGACGATCCGCGCCGCAGACGCCCAGACAATTCGCGGCATGAGCAAAAGGCAACGTTCATGATTATTGCGGCGGTGCTGGTGCTCCTTCTTCTCTATGGCTATGAACACCTGTGGCGCTGATCGCGCGTGCCTTAAGATATTGTAATGTGTGGAAGGCTTTCCTCCATAGTGCGTTAAGGGTTCATCGCTAATTTGCAATCATGCGGACGTAGCTCAGCGGAAGAGCGGCACCTGCCCAAGGTGCAAACGAAGGTTCAACTCCTTCCGTCCGCTCTGAGCCAGACTGGCGACGAAGCCGAGAGAGGCCGGTTCCGTCAGGTCTACTTCGCCAGCGCCTCAATGATCGGACTGACGCTGGCAAGCTTCTCGCAGCCGAGCACAAGCGAAATGAGGCGATCCGCTTGGGCACCCGTGAGCACACCGCGCGCGAGCTTGCCGAATTTCTCGACCACATCGCTTTCGCCGGCAAATTTTCGCTCGCTGCCGCGCGGGGCCTCGACCGTTTCCAGCTCGCGCGTCCCGTCGCGCAGGCAAACCTCGACCCGCACCATGTGACGCAATTGCGCGCCGCGCGCGGTAATTGCGGGCTCATGCACCACCTCGACCTTTTCGGCGAGCGCCATGCGGCGCGGGTCGGCGACAACAGCGTCCGAGAACTGATCGATGAACACGTCGCCTTCGAGAATGAGCGTCGCAACGCAAAAAGGAAGGTTCATTTGTGCGGAGGTGAGGCCCTGCGGCTTGTAGGGCCAGCCCACGTGATCGACCGTGGCCTGCGACGCAAGGACGGTGATTTTCTCGATCTCCTCAGGCCTGAACGGATGCCGCGCCTGGATCGTCCTGATGGCGTCAAGCGTGGTGTGGTTCGATCCCACGCAGGAGTAGAATTTCAGGGAGATGTTTAATGTTTCGAATCGCTCGCCCAGACCCGCGGTCAGTTGCGCAAGCGCGAAACGGTCCTGCGAGCGGGAAAACGTGGTGCAGAAGCCGCCGTAGTCGCTTTCGAACACATTGACGATGCCGGTAAAGCCCGCCTCGGCCAGGAGCGCGGCATAGAGGCCGCTCTGCGCCGCGCGCCCCGCGTGCATGCGCTTGACCATGGCGCCGTACTGCGCGGCCATGAGGCCGGCGGACTGGGTGCCGGCAATTCCCAGCGCATGCACGACCTTGTCTTGTGGGAGCCGCAAAGCGGCGGCGGCTGCCGCGGCTGCCGAGAACACGCCGAGCGTCGCGCCGGAGTGCCAGCCCTGGCCGATATGCTCCGGCCCCATGCACAGGCCGACGCGCGGCCCGATCTCGTGGCCGGCAACCGCCGATTTCAGAAAATCACGGCCGTTCATGCCGTTGCGCAGCTCGGCGGCGGCGATGAGGGCCGGCAGCGTAACCGCGCCGACATGCAGCACGCCCGCGCGATGCACGTCATCAAGCTCGAAGCTCTGCACCAGCGTTCCGTTCGCCAGCGCCGCGTGCGGCGCGGAGAGGCGCTCGCTTGTTCCCCACACGCCACATGTTTTTGTCTGATCGAGGCGAGCAAGCGTGCTTATGAGAATCCGGCTCCATTCGAGGCCGGTGCCGAACAGGGCGCAGCCGAGCGCATCGAGAATCAACAGCTTGATGCGCGCAATCACGTCCGGCGGAATGCGCTCGTAGGCGAGCCCCGCGACGAAGGCGGCCATGCCGCGGGTATACGGGTTATCGGCGCTCACCGCGCGATTACCTCCTTGTTTCGGCCTCTCTGCAATATGCCTCCCGAACGCTCGAACATCAGCGTCAGATTGTTGGCAGGCATTTTCACGATCTCGGCGAGCGCAAGCCCGCAGCGTCCTGCAAGCGCGGCCACGTCGCGCAGATCGCGCACGCCCCATTGCGGGTTCTGACGGCGCAGGCTCGCATCGAATGCAGCATTGCTCGGTGCCGTGTGTTTTCCATCGCGCATGAAGGGGCCGTACAGGAACAAGCGACCGTCCCCGCTCAAATGCTGCGCTACTCCCGCGAACAGCCCATGCGCCACCTGCCAGGGCGCGATGTGGATCACATTGAAGCAGAGAATCGCCAGAAACGGCGGCAGCTTGCCATTCTCCGCGCTCCAATTCGCTTGCGCGATATCGATCCGCAACGAAGGCTGCAGGTTTGCAAGCTGCGCGTGCTCGCGCCATCCCGCAATGCTGTGCAAACTCGCCGCATCGATATCGCTCGGCCACCAGTTGATTTGCGGAGCCCGGCGGGCAAATTCGACGAGGTGCTGGCCGCTCCCGCTTCCCAATTCCAGCACGTCCCCTTGGCGTTCCTGCAAATACGGCGCAAGCACCGACCAGATCGGCGCGTAGTTGCGGTGGAAGGCAGGCGCATCCAGCCGCGCATTGGACATGGCGTTCACTGCTTGGGTCCCGACAACTTGCGTTTCCTGAACAGTTCAACCCCGGCGGCACGGTGCGCGAGCATTGCCTTGATCAATTCGACGGCTTGCGCGCCGGCCTGCTCGGCCGTCACACCGCGGGCGTGAATGTTGGAGATGCAATTGCGCTCGCTGTCTACCCGACCCACCCGCGGGTCATAGGTCAAATACATGCCGAGCGAATCTGCGGCGCTTAACCCGGGCCGTTCGCCAATCAACATGACGGTGACTTTGGCCTGCATCAGCTCGCCTATCTCATCGGCAAGAGCAACACGAGCCTGCGTTGCGAGAACGACGGGCCCTACTTGCAGTCCGATCTCGCGCAGCCGCGCGCAGAATATTTCAAGGAGAGGAACGGCGTTGTGCTCAACGGCCACGCTGCTCAATCCGTCGCCGACCACAATCGCCACGTCGGGAGCGACCAGCGGCTCCGATAACAGCGCCCGGCTTTCCGGCGAAAGCCTTCGCCCGCGATCGGGAAAGCGCAGGAAGGCCTGGCGATCCCCTGCCTGGCTTCGCACGACGAGAACCGGCCCGCCGCAGTTAATCTTCTGCGAGAGTACCTCGACATCGAGAACCGCATGCACGGCGTCGCGCGCACGCGCGTGCGCCGCCTGGAA
The DNA here is from genome assembly GCA_963817135.1 of uncultured Alphaproteobacteria bacterium. Classification (GTDB taxonomy): domain Bacteria; phylum Pseudomonadota; class Alphaproteobacteria; order Rhizobiales; family Xanthobacteraceae; genus VAZQ01. The sequence goes on from CAWFNG010000001.1 coordinate 499,642, forward strand.
TTCAAGATGCGCGTTGACGGGCAAGCCAGATCCCGTCCGCCCGAGCGCAATGCGCGCCGGAGTATGACGGCGCAAGGAGACCCAGCTCGCTTGCGCCGGCGATCGCGAACCGGAGTCAGTCACGGCGCTGTCCTGTCCAGGCACGGCAGCGAACGAATGAGGCTTTCCGGGGTGCCGCGCAATCGCCCGGCGCCGTCGCTGATACCGACCCCGGCAAGCCATGCTTCGAATTCCGGCGCCGGCCGCAAGCCGAGAAGATTACGGGCATAGAGCGCATCGTGAAATGACGTGCTTTGATAATTGAGCATGACATCGTCCGCGCCCGGCACTCCCATGATGAACGTGCAGCCGGCAATGGCCAGCAAGGTGAGCAGCGCGTCCATGTCGTCCTGATCGGCCTCGGCGTGGTTGGTGTAGCAGACGTCGCATCCCATCGGCAGGCCGAGCAACTTGCCGCAAAAGTGGTCTTCCAGACCGGCGCGGGTGATTTCCTTGCCGTTGTAAAGATATTCCGGACCGATGAACCCGACCACCGAATTGACCAGCAGCGGCCGGTAGCGGCGGGCGAGCCCATAGCAGCGCGCCTCCAGCGTCTGCTGATCGATCCCCTCATGACTTGCCGACGACAGCTCGCTGCCTTGCCCGGTCTCGAAATACATGACGTTGTTGCCGACGGTGCCGCGCTTGAGCGCCGCTGCTGCATCGTTCGCCTCGTCGAGCAGGCCGAGCGTTATTCCGAAGGCGCGATTGGCGGCCTGCGTTCCGCCGATCGACTGGAATACCAGATCGACCGGCGCCGAGCGCTCCATTGCCGCGATTGCCGTGGTCACATGGGCGAGCACGCAGGACTGGATCGGCGCATCCAAACGAAGCCGCATCTCGTCGAGCATGCCAAGGAGCGTCAGCATCGTGTCCAGGCTGTCGCTCGCAGGGTTGATGCCGATCACGGCGTCGCCTGCCCCGTACAACAGGCCGTCGATAATGCTGGCGGCAATGCCGGCCGCGCTGTCAGTCGGATGGTTGGGTTGCAGGCGGGTGGAAAGCCGGCCTTTGAGACCGATGGTGTTGCGAAAAGCGGTGACCGTCCGACATTTGGCCGCCACCGAAATGAGGTCCTGCAAACGCATGATCTTGCAGACGGCCGCGGCCATTTCCGGCGTCAGTCCCGGGCTCAGCTTGCAAAGCGCTGCCTCGTCGGCTTGCTCGCTCAACAGCCAGTCGCGGAAATCGCCGACATTCATGCTGGCGACGGCTGCGAACGCATCTACATCGTGGCTGTCGATGATGAGGCGGGTTACCTCATCGCGCTCGTAGGGTATCAACGCATCATTGAGAAATGCCCGCAGCGGCACGTCGGCGAGCGCCATTTGCGCGGCCACCCGCTCTGCGCTGCTCGCCGCGGCAACGCCTGCCAACTCGTCTCCGGAGCGTTGCGGCGACGCCTTGGCAAGCAGTTCGCCGAGATCGCGAAACCGGTAGCGGGTGCCGTCGAGGGTATGCACGAAGCTCATTCATCTGCACTCCGAATGCCAAGCATTCGTCATTCCGGGGCGCCACGAAAGTGGCGAGCCCGGAATCCATAACCACCGACAGGGAGTATGGATTCCGGGCTCTCGGCCTTCACTCCGTTTCGGCCTTCGCCCCGGAATGACGCAAGCTTTCATCTCCGCGTTTATCCCCGATGAATGCCCTGTTTACCTGGTGCGCAATCAGTTCGGGCCGGTCGACATAACGCGGCGAATAGTGGAACGGGATCACCTGCCGGACGCCGGCCTCCCTCGCTATCTCTCCGGCGTTTCCGGCAGTGAGATGAAAACGCGCGCTCGCGAGGTCCGCGTCCTCGTCGGCAAATGCCGCCTCGATATAGAGCCGATCGGCGCCGCGGGCGAGGCGTACGGCGCCCGCCATGTTGCCGGCGTGCGCAGCTGCATCGACGATGTAGCAGACCCGCTGACCAGGGGTGATGCGCAGTGCCTCGCGCTTGAGTTCGCCCAGCGCGATCGTTTGCGCGCCATCAACCGCCACGGCGCTGGCGTCGTCGTCGCCGCGCCGCACCGCCTGCTTGGCGGCATTGAGCCAGGGCCCAACCGGCAGCCCCAGGCGGGCGAGACCTTCGCGCCAGACATTCACGCCCATGCGCTCCTGCAGCGCAAAGGCAAGACAAGGTGTGCCGTGATCGAGCACCGCCGCCTCGATGCGGAAGTCGTCTTCCGCGAGCACCAGGCCGGCGGCAAGGTCCGGGGGGCGCAACTCTTCCGGCGCGAAGGCCGTGCGGGCACGATAGCGGCAGCGCCGTACAATGCTGCCATCGAACTCATCGACGACGATCGCGAAATCCACCGAGCTTTCGTCGAGCAGGTTCCAGCTGTAGGCGGCGAGCTTCGCGGCCACGCGGGCGGCAAACTCGCGCGGGCCGGCGAGATAGAGCGGCTGTGCGCGGTGGAGACAGACGCGCAGGAGGGTGTCGAACCCGCAGAAATGATCCACGTGCGCATGGGAAACGAAAGCATGGCTGACGCGGAGGAGTTCGCGCGGCGCGAGCGGCGAGAGGTCGCCAAGGTCGAACAGCAATGCGCGTCTGCGGAACCGGAAGTCGATGAATAGACCCGGATCGGCGAAGGGGTCATTGACCAGTCGGGTGTGAACAAGCCAGCTCACGTTCTCAGACAAGCCCGGGGTGGCAGAGCGCGATAAGCATACCTACATGCCATTGCCGAGTCCCCTATGTCAGATGTTGGATATCCGGCATCTGATCTCTGGCATCTGATCCAAAGAGCGTGTCATGTCATTTGTTTCCCTGCTGCTTAATGTCCTGTGGATCGTCTGCGGCGGCTTATGGATGGCGATCGGCTGGGTGGTCGCCGGCATCATCATGGCAATCACCATCATCGGGCTGCCCTGGGCGCGGGCGGCGATGAACATCGCGGCATATACGCTCCTGCCGTTCGGCCAGAAAGCGGTATCCCGGGCGGAGTATTACGGCCGTGAAGACATTGGCACCGGCCCGCTCGGCATCATTGGCAATATCATTTGGCTGCTATTGGCGGGATGGTGGCTCGCGCTCGGCCATGTCGTCATCGCGGTCCTTCTCGCGATCACCATCATCGGCATTCCGTTCGCCTGGGCACATCTGAAACTCGCCGGGCTTGCGCTGTGGCCCGTCGGCAAGATCATTGTGCCGTCCGACGATGCGCACCTGCGCTATGCGCGGCGCTAGTTACCAGTTTCCGGTTATAGCTCCATGCCGCGCAGGCTGAGATAAACCAGCGACATGATTCCAAGCGGCAGTCCGCTGAATTCCGGATGCTCGCAAAAATTCCTGGCATAGGAGCAGGCCTCCAGCGCCCAGTCGCTCCCGGATTCGACCTGCAGCCCGGCAGCGTAGAACACGACCGTGGCAACCGCCAGCAAGACGATCAAATCGACCGCGAGCGACGATATCGCGACATCTCTGGGCACCGCGGCCGACGAACGGGTGAAACGACGCACCGGCATTGCCATCAAAACGGGGTTGAGTTGAGGCGGCTGCGCCGCAGGCTCTGCACAACTCTGTTGCCTGCTCGCAGCCCGGCGCCGCGCGCGTTCGATATGCAGGTCCAGTTCATCGTCTTAGTCCGCTCTCGCTCCGGAGAACTTGACCACACTGCCCCATTTCTCCGTCTCGTCGGCAATGAGGCGGCCAAAATCCGCGGGCGAGCCTGGAAGCATCGTCGCGCCCATGTCGGTAATCCGCGTCTTCATTTTACTGTCGGCGAGAACGGCGTTGATCTCGCCGTTGAGCTTCATGACGATCTCTGCCGGCGTGTCCTTTGGCGCGCCGATGCCGTACCACGCGCTCGCCTCGTAGCCGGGGACGAATTCGTTCAAGGTCGGGACATCCGGCAGCAAATCCGAACGGGCGGTACCGGTAACCGCGAGCGCGCGCAACTTGCCGGTGCGAATATATTCCAGCGAGGTCGGCAGGTTATCGAACATGACCTGCACCTGTCCGCCGAGCATGTCGGTAAGCGCGGGCGCTCCGCCGCGATAAGGCACGTGCACCATATTGATGCCGGTCATCATCTTGAACAGTTCCCCGGACACATGAATGGTCGAGCCGTTGCCCGAGGATGCCATGTTGATCTTGCCCGGGTTCGCGCGGGCATAGGCGATGAACTCCGGCACGGTCTTGGCCGGAACCGAAGGGTTCACCACCATGACGTTCGGAAAACGGATCAGCCCGGCGACCGGCTCGATATCGCGAATGAAATTATAATTGAGCTTCTCATAAAGCGTAGCGTTGATGGCATTCGCAGGAGCGACAAGCAGGAGCGTATAGCCGTCCGCCGCCGCGCGCACGACCGCTTCGGTGGCGATATTGGTGCCTCCGCCCGGGCGGCTTTCGACCACGAACGATTGATCGAGACGCTCGGAAAGCGCCTGCGCAAGCAAACGCGCGGTAAGGTCCGCGGAGCCCCCTGGCGGGTATCCGATGATCACACGCACCGATCGCGCCGGATAGGACTGCGCGCGCGCGAACCGGAGGGGCGCCGCAAGCGTCGCAGCGGCCCCCGCCAGGAGATGGAGAAATCGACGGCGATCAAGCGCCATGTGCCCTCTCAATCACGCCGTCTTTTCGGACCACTAGCGGCCGACATCGCGTGACCGCATTGACGAATGCCAAGGAATAACCAGCTTTTCCACGGCTTCAATAATCATGAACAGCAGCATCGCGATCACCGAAATGGTGACCAGTACGGCGAAGACGAGAGCGGTATCCATCTGTCCGCTCGCCGAGGTCAGGAGGTAGCCAAGCCCCGACTGCGATCCCACGAACTCGCCGGTGATCGCGCCAACGACGGCAAGCGTGATCGCGACCTTCGCGCCGGCGAAAATATTGGGCAACGCATGCGGGAGCCGAAGCTTCAGAAAGACCCTGAGCGTGCCGCCGCCCATGGAGCGTCCAAGCTGCAGCATTTCCGGCTGAACCGAGCGCAGTCCGATCACCGTGTCGATGACGACCGGAAAGAACGCGATCAGGAAGGCGATCCATATCTTTGGCATCACGCCAAACCCCATCCAGACGATGAACAGCGGCGCAACCGCGACTTTGGGAATCGCCTGGGAGGCAATCATGGGCGGGTAGAGGACGCGCTCGGCCAGCCGGGAAAACACGATGACGATCGCAAGCGGAATTCCGATCACGAGGCTCAAGGCAAAGCCGCCGAGGATTGCAATCAAGGTCGGATAGATATTGAGATAGATCACCCGCCAATCGCTCACCATGTTCGCAAGGATGGCGGTCGGCGGCGGCAGAAGATAAGCGGGAACGTTCCCGAACCTGACGCCGAATTCCCAGATCGCGATCAGCGCAATGGCAAGCCCGAGCGGCACGCCATAACGGTCGAGCCTGGAATAAAGCGCGAGATGCTTTGCTGCGGTTTCGCTGGCGGGGCCTCCGCCGCTTGCTGGCGTCATGATCGTAAGATTCCCATCTGATAAAAGAGTTGGGTGATCCGATGGATGTAGGACGCGAACTCCGGGGTCTCGCGGACTTCGAGACGACGCGGGCGCGGCAGGCTGATCTCGATCAACTCGCGTATCTTCGTTGGCGAAGGCGCCATCACGAGTACCCGATCTCCCAAAAAGACCGCCTCTGGAATGGAGTGTGTCACAAACAGGACGGTCTTCTTGTTTTCATACCAGATACGCTGCAGGTCCAGGTTCATCTGGTCGCGGGTCAGCGCATCGAGGGCGCCGAACGGCTCATCCATGAGCAACAGGTTGGGATTATGGATCAGCGCCCGGCAAATGGCCACCCGCTGGCGCATTCCTCCTGACAACTCGAAGGGATATTTTTCCTCGCATCCGGACAAGCCGACGAGATGCAGCAATTCGCGTGCGCGCTTTTCGTAGTCCTTCACGCACAATCCGCGAAATTCGGCCTGCACCAGAATGTTGGCCTTCACCCGCCGCCAGTCCATCAGCAGATCCTGCTGAAAGACGATGCCGAGATCGGTATAGGGCTCCGTGATCCGGGTCCCATCGATCTCGATCGCGCCGGAGCTCACCGGAATCAATCCCGATGTGAGCATCAACATGGTGCTCTTGCCGCAGCCGCTCGGCCCGAGGATCGAAATGAACTCGCCCCGGCGCGCCGCAAAGGACACGTCGTCGACGACGTGGACGCGGTTTTCTCCCTCGCCGAACAGCTTGGTTACGTGGTCGAACCGAATTAGCGTATCGGGCGCCTCGCCGCGCGGCGCAGTCTTGGCATTTGTTGAAGCGACGGAAGTCACTCCCGACTGCACGGCCGCGATCCCCGCGGCATGTTCTCAGGGCGCGGAAACGAAAGCGTTGGTAAAATACACGTCCGGGCTGTCGGCTTTGCGCATGTTGACGTATTTCGCCAAAACCTCTTCCGCCTGCACCCAGTCTTCGCGCGACATGACACCTATCGGCAGGCCGGCCGTGTTCTTGCTGTGCAGCAGAGCAAACGATCCCTTCAGGACCGGCAACGCCGTTCCCATGAGGATTTTCTGACCCGGATTCGTCTCTCCGAGAATGTCCACCGCCTTCTCCGGATTATTGACGGTCCATTCGAATGACTTGCGGATGGCTTGAATCATTTTCCGCACGGTCTCTGGGTTCTTGTCGAGATATTCGGGACGGGCGATGAGCGTAATACCGGGAACCGTTACGCCGTAATCGGCATAGTCGAACGTCTTAACAGCGACGCCCGCCGCCTCGATGATCGGCACGGCCTGAAAGCTGAAGGTCACGACCGCATCGCCCCTGCCGGAAATGACCGCGGCATTCTTGGAAGCGGGATCGGTACTGACGACATTCACTTTCGCGAGGTCAACGCCCGTCGCCGCGGCAAAGGCGGGCAGCAGCGCGGCCGGGGCGTCGCCATTGGTAACGATCAGCGTCTTGCCCTCGATGTCCTTGGGCTTGGTAATCCCGCTCTTGACGCTGTAGATGACGCCAATTGGATTGCGCTGATACAAGCCCATGACAGACTTGACCGGCAGCCCCTTGGCCACGAGCTGCATCATCGCTCCGCCGTCAACCGTGGCAAAATCGCCGTTCCCGTTGCCGATTGCCTGCGCCACATTGGCGGAGCCGTTTCCCGGTTCGACGGTGACGTCAAGGCCCTGTTCCCTGTAGTAGCCGTTCTTGATGCCGACGAAGTAAGGCGCGTGATAACCGCTGACCACCCAGTCGAGGCGAAGGGAGATTTTTTGCGCGTTTTGCGCATGCGCTTCAAAGCCGCAAGCGACAGCGAGTGCAGCGGCGAGTACGCTCGTGACGAGGGACTGCGGGCGAACGGCGCGTGACATTGGCTTTCTCCGGGGATGGCTGCGAGCTTTATGGTCACTCCGCCGCGAGGCTCGCAGCGCGAAGCGCCGCGACCCGCTCTTGGGTGTAGATGTCATTCCAGTTCGTCCAGGCAAAGTCGGTCACTTCGCGAGGATCATAGCTGCGGTTTGGGATCTGCATCGGCTTGCCGTCGATATGCACCGCGCGAATGCGGCTCTTGTCCTGGAGAATCGCCACGTTCTCCAGCGGCGAGCCGTCCACGGCGATGAAGTCGGCGGCACGGCCCTTCTCGAGCACGCCGATTTTGTGCCCATCCGCCATGAATCCGGCGGTGACTTCCGTTGCGGCACGCAGCGCCTCGGCCGGGGTGAAGCCGAGATGCTCGACAAAAATTTCGAGTTCGCGCGCATGCCACTCGCCGTATGGGGTCACTGCGAAACCGGAATCCGAGCCCGTCAGCATCGGCACGCCGGCCTTGTACGCCTTGCGCAGGTTCACGCAGGCAATCTCGAATTCCTCCCGCGTGTCATCGGTACGGCCCTTCGTCGCCGCGGGCTCGTGCGGCTGGGTGAAGTCGATGATGTTGCGCTGGAATGTAAGCGTTGGGCCGATGGCGCTGCCCGACTTCAGGATCTCGTCGATGCATTGATCGTCGAGATAGTAGGCGTGAAAAATGAGATCGATGCCGGCCCGGGCCGCATAGAGCACCGCCTCGCGGCCGCGCGCATGCACCACCACCTTCTTGCCGAGGCGATGCGCCTCCGCAGTCATCACCGATGTCTCTTCCTGCGTGAACGCAGCCACGAGCTCGCCGTCCGGGCGGCGGTGAATTCCGTCGAGGGCGATCTTGATGCAATCGACGCCGTTCTTCGCCTGGCGGCGTATCTCCTCGATCGCCTCGTCGCGTCCCGAAACGAGGCGCCCGATTGAGGTTTCCGGCGCTCCGATCCAGGTTGGGTACCAATCGGTCAGGCCCTGCGGCGTGGTGAGGTAGCGGCCCGCCGCGGTGACGCGCGGCCCCTCGAACAGGCCGGCTCGAATGGCGTTGCGCACCGAGAGGCTGATCTGACCGGCATCGCCCGGCGCACAAATTGCCGTGTACCCGGCCGCGACCACCTTCTGTGCAAAGAACAGCCCGCGGATCGCCCGGAATTCGAGCGGCTGGTAGAGATCGATATCTTCCTCGGTCTTGGCATTGCCGTATGCGAGATGGGTATGGACGTCGAGCAAACCTGGCATCACGAACAGGCCGGAATAATCGATAACCGTGGCGTTCGGGCCGGGCAGCGGCGCAGTGTCCCTCGCGCCGGCATAGGCGATGATGCCGTCGTCGCCAATGACCAGGGTCCAGTCCTTGTGTTCCATGTCCTCATTGCCGGCAAACAAGCTGCCGCAGTGCACATGCCTGGTCATGGATGATCTCCTTTGGCTCGCCTGACGCCTTCCCCTATGGTCGCTGATCTTATGGTCGCTTAAGGACAAAGGAAACAGCCAGCGATGACGACCAACGCTCCCCCCCTCGCAACCACCATCACCGGGTCGCTGCCGCGGCCGCAATGGTTCACGGAGAATCTGCGCGGACGCGCTTTCCTGACTGCCATGGGGAGCGACTTGTCCTATCGCGAGCAGTACAGCGATGCCGTCGCAGCGTTGATCGCCGACCAGAGCCGCGCTGGCCTCGACATCGTGAGCGACGGCGAGATGCGCTTCGACACCGACATCGGCGGGCGTTCCTGGTTCGGCTACCTGTTCGATCGTATGGCCGGGCTTGGCGAGGCCGAGGTGCGCGCCGGCGGGGCCGAGTGGACCGCCCGCTCAGGCACCCGGCGCCGCACGGATACCCCCGGCGATATCCTGCACGAGGTCATGCAATCGCGGATGCCGCCCCTGGTGATCGGGCCGGTAGGTCCGGGCCAGTTGCAGTACGACGCGATCTGGAAGACGGCGCAACGGTATACGCACAAGCCGGTCAAGCTCGGGAGCTGCTCCGCCCAGATGATCGACAAGATGGCGGTCAATCGATTCTACAAGGACCGGCGGGACTCGGTCATGGCCTTGTCCGCGGCGCTCAACCAGGAGCACACGCGGCTCGCGGCTGCGGGTTGCCCGATCATCCAGATCGAGGAGCCCTGCGTTCACTACGCTTCCGATATCCAATGGGACGTATCGGTCGAGACCTATATCGAGGCGCTCAATCTGGAAGTACGCGGGTTGCGCGGAAAGACCGAGGTGTGGTGCCACACCTGTTGGGGCAATCCGCTGGCGCAGCGCATCGAGTTCGAGCTACTCGTACAAATCCGCATTGCCTTATCTCGATCGCCTCGACGTTGACGTCATTACCTTCGAGACGGCGGACAACAATGGCGCAGAGATTGCGGAAATCGCTGCCGCGCTAAGCAAGGACAAGAAGATCTGTATCGGCGTCGTCAGCCATCGAACGCTGCAGGTGGAAATGCCGGAGGATGTTGCCGGGCTCATTCGAAAGGCGTTGAAGTACATCCCGCCGGAGCGATTGATTCTCAGTTCGGATTGCGGCTTCGGCCGGCAGGGCATGAGCCGCATGCACGCGTTCTACAAGATGATTGCCATTGTGCGCGGCGCCAACATCGTTCGCCGCGAGCTGGGCCTGGCGGAGGCGGAAATCCTTGCTGCCGACCCGCGCTTCGCCTGGATTTGATGCGCGGCCAGGATTGCCGATTTGCTCCCGAGGTCGGCGTGAGCCTAGCCCGCACATTAGGACAGTTGCGCAGCGAGGTGAAAGGCTCGAAGTCTCCTTTTGGCACACGAAGTGTGAGTGCCGCCTCGTCCCCCTTATGACTGTTATCGAATGAGCAGCGGACAGAACACGCAGCCCTTTGGGCGGCCCATGTTACAGCCGTAGGCCGGTGAGCCGAGCAATAATGTGCTCCGCTTCATTCATGATACGATCGATCAGCTCCTTTACTGTCGGAATGTCGCGGATGAGACCAGCTACCATGCCGCACGACCAAGCGCCGGCGTCCATATCGCCGTCTTTCATAATGCGGGGATAGACGCCCGCGACCTCATCCCGAATATCGTCGAACTTGATCTTCGGCCCCAGCATCCGCTCCTTTTCAAGCAGGCGGTCGACCGATGCGTTCTTGAGCACGCGCTCGGTGTTGCGCAGCGGTCGCATAACGAGCCTTGTATCTAATTCGCTAGCGGCGACGAGAGCTCGCTTGACGTGTTCATGCACCGGCGCCTCCTTCGTCGCAATGAAGCGTGTGCCCATATTTATTCCCTCGGCCCCGAAGGAAAGAGCGGCCACCAGCGAGCGGCCGTCCGCCATGCCGCCGGAGGCGACGAAGGGTATCTTGAGCTCGTCGGCGACGCGCGGCAGGAGGATGAAGTTCGGTACGTCATCTTCGCCGGGATGCCCGCCGCATTCAAAACCGTCAACGCTGACAGCATCGCAACCGATGGACTCGGCCTTCAGCGAGTGGCGTACCGAGGTACATTTGTGGATGATCTTGATGCCGGCGTCTTTCAGCGCAGGCAGCCATTTCTGCGGGTTGTAGCCCGCGGTCTCGACGATCTTGACCCCGCCCGCGATAATGGCACGGATGTAGCCCGGATAGTCGGGCGGCGTCACCGCCGGCAGGAAACTGAGATTTACCCCGAACGGCTTAGCGGTCATCTCTCGGCAGCGTCGGATTTCGTTGGCCAAGGCCTCTGGCGTGCGCTGCGTCAGGCCCGTGATAATGCCGAGCCCGCCCGCCTCGGACACGGCCGCTGCCAGCTCTGCGTATCCGACGTAGTGCATGCCACCCTGGATGATTGGATGTTCGACCCCAAATAGTTCCGTGATTTTGGTCTTCATGGAGTGCCCTTTGCAGGTAGGCCTAATCTGCTGATGCCTCTCTAATTGCAGCAGGTCCTGCGCGCCAGTCCAGCGGTTTGGAGCATCAGTAAGGGGTAAAGATAACTCCAATCAGAGGGAGCGATCATATCGTCAAATACAACCGTTGCTTGGCAAACCGCGTGGAATCCTTTGAGGACACCTCGCGTGCTCTCCGCAGTTCTTGTCTGGGCACACATGAGAGCGCGAAAGCGACTGCACTGATGTTGCCATAGCCGATGTGGCAATATACTTGATCGTGACTGTCGTTTCAGGAGCGCACCATGGAACATAGATCAAAGCCTGGTACAGCGAGCGCGGGAATCGTTGCGGCTGCCATCGTGCCACACGCCCCTCAATTACTAAGCCTACCAGAGACTGAGGACCTCGATCAGGTTGCACGTGTCAAAGAAAAGATGCGGCAGATTGGCGATGAAATGCGTGCATTGGCCCCCGATTTGATAGTTGTCATTTCTAACAGTCATGGGGAGGAGCTAGCGGTCGACTGCATTCCAGCCCTTATGATCCATTGCGGTGACAGAGCTAACGGCGCAGGCAAGCACCAAGGTCGCTGGCTTGTCGATGGCGAGGCTGGTCAGCAACTCACATCTTTGATGATGGAAGAGAGCTTTGACCCTGCTTTTACATTTAGCAACAATGTCGGAACCGCTTTCACTATTGCCCACGAGTTCTGCGGCTTTTCTCGTGACGTCGCGTTCTTACCTATCTTCTTGAACGTTTATGTTCCGCCACAGCCTTCTCCGCAGCGCTGTTTCGCTTATGGTAAGTCGCTGGCTCGCTGCTTTGAACGCATGGGGCGTCGGACAGCATTGATTGTCAGCGGCGGCCTCTCTCATTATCCTGCAACTCCAATGTATCCCACGCCCGACCTCGCAACCGATCAGGTCATCTTTGAACGAATGGCAAACGGCAACCTGCTTTATCTTATGAGCTTCGATGCAAAAGCGCTCGATAAAACTGGAAATGTAGAGAGCCGCTCGCTGCAGCTTATGGCAGGCTGCATCGGAGACCGCAAACCCGATCATGCGATACTCGAACCATCCTGGCATCACGTCTATGCCGTGCTTGGTTGGACACGAATGCATGAAGACATCAACTACACACCGCTGTATCCTGGTTTCACAGCTCGTCACAGTGAGCTAGCACGAGCCCTGAACACGCTAATGAAAGACGATGCAGCAGCAACTGCGTATCGCCGGGACCGTAATGCAGCTGCTTCTCAATTTGATTTCACACCCGATCAGGCCGCCGCTTTCATCAAGCTCGATGAGGATGACCTTCGTTTGAACTTCGCAGTGAACCCAATGCTGACTTATATGGTAAAGCTGCGGGTGGGAGATCCGCTCAAGCATCGTTCAAGGATCAAATAGCTTCTACGACCCGTGATTTTCGGTTCATGAGCGTTTGAGAAAGCCCCGAAACTGACCGGACACGGTGCTTCGAACTGACAGTTTCAATGCTGACCTTCGAGTGCCGGTATTAGGAACCCTGAGTTCTTCCGCTCCTGTCTCATCTCTGCCATTCGGCGACAATTCCGGAAACGAAATTTATGGAACGTGAGGCGTTAATCCGCCTTAATGCCCGCATTTCGAATGACGCTTGCCCATTTCGGAATGTCCACCTTGATGAAGGCTGCCATTTCTTCCGGTGTATAGGACCCGGACTCGAAGCCAAGCGCAAGCATACGGTCCTTCACATCTTGCAGCTCAACAATGTGAACAATCTCCTGATTAAGCAGCGTGATGACTTCTCTTGGTGTCTTGGCCGGTACAAGAAACCCTACCCACGTGTCAGACTCGATATTCGGAAAGCCCTCTTCTGCCATGGTGGGAACGTCCGGCAGCCCTCGCATCCGATTCTTGCCGGCAACCGCCAATGCGCGCAGCTTGCCTTCCACAGCATGTGGTGTGATCGCCGCTGGCGATCCGAAAGCAATTTGAGTATGGCCGCCTACGGTCGCGCCGATTGCAGGACCTCCGCCATTGTACGGCACATGTACAAGGTCAAGGCCGAGCGACAGGCGGAACAGCTCACCTGTAAGATGTGCGCCCGTTCCGACCCCGGCCGAAGCGTAACTATATTTGCCTGGATTGGCTTTGATAAGGGCGACGAGGTCCTTGACCGTAGGTGCTGGAACCGACGGGTGGACCGCGAGCATCTGCGCCGTGGTGCCTCCAATCGCTACCGGTTCGAAGTCCCTGGAGGGATCATAGGAAACTTTGGTGTAGAGGGTCGGGGTTGAAACGAAAAAAATTCCATCAGTGGCGAGCATTGTATATCCGTCGGGTGCCGCCAGCGCGGCTCGACCTGTGCCGATACTCCCGCCAGCACCCGGCATGTTTTCGACGTAATATTGCTTTCCCAGCCGCTCGGACAATTTTTGTGCGATGAGGCGCGCGATCACGTCAGTCTGACCGCCGGGTGCAATCGGAGCGATCACACGCACCGGCCGGGTCGGGTAGACTTGTGCCCCAACAGAGCGCGACATGACGGGCAGCGCCGCTGCACCCGCGGCTAGATGCAGAAAAGTTCTACGCGGAAGTTTCATTGTTCCCTCCAAACGTCGTCGCGCAACGCGGCTAAACCTCGAATATGTGAATTAATGAAACTGGGAAGGCCTGCCGATGGCACCTTGCCGCCGTTGCAATCATCAGGATTCGGCACATCCCGCTGGCAGTTCGAATGAAATGCTACATCAGGTTTGCGAGGAGGCGGAAGGGGGCGTTATTGTCGTTTTTAGGTTGTTTCGGTCCGCGCAGGGATGGAACTCGTTGTGCAATTCGGCATTGTAGGGCTATATTAAAGCTGCATTGAGCGTACCAGACTATGCGCGGCGTCGGAATTTTCGCAGGCATTACCGCGCTTCTGTCATACCCGGCAGGCGCTGACGTGGTTCGGCATAAGACTATCCCAGAGCCTTTTTGGGGAAGCTGGGCGCCAAGTGCCGAAACCTGCGCTGCTAAGGACAAGTCCACCATAGTCCTATCAGCCACAACTTATGTCAGCTCGGAAGCCAGTTGTACCATCTACTGGGTTTCCGAAACCGCTGGAGCGCGCGGGTCCATCTATTCCGCTCGTATGCGATGCTCGAATGGAATAGGGAAAGCAGAAGAGACGACATCCAATCTTATTATTTTTCCAACCGACGCTAACCAGATTTTGGCCGGTTCCGACTTTGGCGCTCTCAAAGTCTACAAACGGTGTTAAAAAGCGGTTCGTCCGGTTCGACCTGTCGCATCGATACAAGCTGCTCGGCCTGACGCTGCCGTGCAGCAGCTGATCGAAGCGCAAGACTTTGGGTCTGGGCGGCAATCTATGGGAAGAAAATGGGAAGAAAGCCTAGGCGTACCACAACAACCGCCGCTAGTATGAAAACCAAAGCGATCAGAAAGCGTCTCCTTCGCGTCATCCCTGTTCAGTCCCAATCTGTTATGCTCTCACCATTACCACAGCGAATAGCCGCGGCCCATACGTAGTCGAGCTTCTTTCAGAGCACGGCAAGCGCCGTGTTGTGCTCGCAAGCGGCGATGACCGCGAACAGGCCTACCGCGCCTATGATAAAGCTTGCGACGAGTATCACCACACGGCTATGCAGCTACGGCAAGGCTCACAGATTATCGCCCGCCGCATCGCTTATCGGTATGTGCACAAGGGGAATGAGGGCAGCGAGCACTGACTCGTTAGCTAACCAAGGTAACTGCGAGCCAGGTAATAAATGCGCCGGTGCAACCAAACAGAAGCAAGTCACCCAGGATTAAATGCATGTTGCAGGTCTCCCCCGTTCGCTCGTTCGCGGAGTGAACGCATTACTTGCAACTGATTCTCGGAACTCCTCCGCCCGTTAAGGCTCATTGACCAATGTGGGCAGTTTTGCGGCCGTGGTCTCGGTAGTTGGGGATGACTTACGGCCTGCAAGCAATATACGACCTTCCTCGTTCTTCTGTGCGCGGAAAAGTGGACATTCCAACTCCGTACCAGCAAAATACCAACAAATCGCGCGACTGCCCACGAATGGAGCGCGAAAGGCGGCGTAGTAATAACATAGGAATTGCGGGGATAATCCTAATGGCAGCGAATAACAGCGAATGGCTGCGAAAGGCTGGGTTGGTGCCGCAGGAGGGATTTGAACCCCCGGCCACCCGCTTACGAAGCGGATGCTCTACCGCTGAGCTACTGCGGCCTTTTCCAATCGCGCGCAACATGTAGGCGAAACGCCGCCTTGCGGCAAGCCGGCCGATTTCCGTGGACGAAGGTGCGCCAGTCGGTAAACTCCGCCGGGCAGTACGAGGAGCGCGGCATGGATTTCGGCTATTTCACCCTCAGCGACAATCATTACGAAAAAAACACCCGCACGGCGAACCAGTTCGTCGCCGATATTACCGCCGAGGCGCTCTATGCCGATGAGATCGGCATGCACTCCGCCTGGATCGGCGAGCATCATTTCAATTCGCTTGGCATCCTGTCCTGTCCCGATATGGTGCTCGCCTATATCGCGGCACGCACCAGGCACATCCGGCTGGCTCCCGCCGTAACGGTACTGCCGCTGCACCACCCTATCCGCGTCGCCGAGCAGTGGGCGACGCTCGATCTCCTCAGCAACGGTCGGGTCGATTTCGCCGCCGGGCGGGGATACGACAGCCGCGAATACGCGCCGTTCAAAGTATCCTTTGCCGACAACCAGGGCATTTTCGAAGAGGGCATGGAACTCGTGCGCGCGCTATGGTCCGCCGAAGGCCGCATCGATCACCATGGCAAGCACTACCAGTTCGAGAATGTCAGCATCACGCCGAAGCCGGTGCAGCACCCGCTGCCGGCCTATGTGGCCTCGTTCTCCAAGCCGTCGATTGAGCTTGCCGCCCGGCTCGGCTGCGGCCTGATTGTCGCGCCGTTTGCAGCCGCCATGAGCTATGGCGGTCTCAAGCAGGTAGCCGACCTTTATCACGAGGCCTGCGCCAGGCACGGCACCAGGCCGCAACGGCTGATGTGCAGTTATTTCACGCATTTCGCCGATACCGCCGCCGCAGAGGCCGCGCAGCGCGCACGGCAAATCCGCTATTACAAGGAATGCGTCATTCCCGCGCTTCCCGGCGACCCCAAAACGGCGCCGCCGAGCTATCGCTATTTCATCGAAATCGTCGACCGTCTGCAGAAGGTCAAACCGGAAGATCTCACCGAGAATTCGGTGCTGATCGGCTCATCTGCTCGCATTGCCGAGACCTTGAAAAAAGTGGAGGCGGCGGGCTTTTCCGAAGTGATCCTCTACTTCAACGTCGGCCTGAAGCCGCACCAGCAGGTGAAGGAAGAAATGGAGCGCTTCATGCGCGAAGTTGCGCCCGCTTTCGCTGGCAAGCATCAGACCAGAGCGGCTTAGGCCCCAACGCCGCCTCAGCATGAGCTGGTGGTCAAGGCTGAAAAAATGAACGGGGAGAAAGCGCTTGCAAACCATCGGCTTTGTCGGGGTGGGAAGGATCGGAACCGAAATCGCCAGACATCTTCTCCTGGCGGGGTACGAGGTTCTCGGCTATCGGCGCAGCTCCCTTGTCGAATTTCAAAAGATCGGCGGCACACCGGCGGCTTCAGCGGCCGCGATCGGCGAGCGAGCAGACATTATCTTCTCATGTCTTCCGGGCGGAGATTCGCTCGATAACGTCGTCAACGGACCGCGCGGGCTGGTGCATTCCGCAAGAGCCGGCCAGATCGTCGCGGAATTGGGCTCGCATCCTCTCCCCGTGAAGGAGCGGCAGATCGAGCGCCTCGCTGGCAAAGGGGCTATATTTCTTGACGGCGAAGTGAGCGGCACACCGGGGATGGTGGCCCAGCGCAAGGCGCCGATCTACCTCGCCGGCGATCCCGAGGCCTGCCGGATAATCGAGCCGATCGTCAAATCGTTTAGCGAACTTTATCTCTATTGCGGACCGTTCGGTGCCGCCAGCAAACTCAAGTTCGTCAACAATCTCCTGGTCACCGTCAATACCGCGGCAATCGGCGAAGCGGTGGCGCTCGCGTTGAAAGCCGGCATTGATCCCGACCTGATGATCAGGGCGATCAGCACCGGCAGCGGCGGCTCCGTTCTCTTTCCGATTCGGGCGCCGCGCATGGTGAACCGGAATTATCTGCCGGCACAGGGCACGTTTGAATTGCTGTCCCACTATTTCGATTACATCGACGATCTGGCGGCAAGAACGCAAGCCTCCACGCCGCTGTTTGATCTTGCAGCCGATCTGTTCAGACGGGGTATCGAGCGCGGGCTCGCGCAGCACGACGTGGCGGCGATTATCGAGGTGGTCGAGGAAATTTCATCGGACAAGAAGGAGAAGGCGAAAGGGAGGGCATCTGCCTGATACCGAGCCGCTTCCGCATCATCCGTAGCCCGCATGGAGCGATAGCGTAATGCGGGATCTGGCTCCCGGATTTCGCTGGCGCTCCATCCGGGCTACGACCAATTGAGGAGGCAAAGGACAGCTATGACGGCCACGCAAACGTCCGGTTCGCCGGCGCTCTATTTCGGCCCCTTCAATACCGCCCAGACGCTGGGCATCGATCGCGCCAATTACATTGCCATCCATTCCGACAAGCCTGCGGCGGCGGCGCAGTATGCCGTGGAAAACATGGGTTTTTATCTCGTGCACGCCGACAGAGAGGGGCGCCATTATCTCGCCGCCCATGGGCTTGACCCATACTCGCTCGTCTACACGCCGGGGGAGCAGGGCAAGGTCGATCACATTTCCTATGTCGTGCGCAACGCCGCCGACTTGCTTACGGCGGAGAAAAGATTGGCAGAGCTGGACGTGAAAGGCGAACGCATCGAGCGTTCCGCATTGTGGCGGCACGGACCGGCGCTGCGATTTAAGAACCCCAGCGGCCACACCATCGAACTTACGCCGGGGGTATTGGTCGACGTGCCGATGGCGGCGCTGGTTGCCGAACCGCAAGGCACGCCGGGACCGATCTCGCTCGACCATGCGGTCGTGCGCGCGGTGGATGTAGGCGCGGGTTTCGAATTCGCTTCCCGCGTGATGGGATTGAAAGAGTCCGCCCGCATCGTCGCTCCCGACGGCATTCCGGTGCTGGGCTTTTTCCGCTGCCATACGCTTTATCATTGCTATGCCGTTGCACGCTCGCAGTACAACGGGCTGCATCACATGCAATTCACGGTGAAGAACCCGCCGGCGGTGCACCACGCATTCGAGCAGATGAAGGAGCGCGGCAAGGTCGAACTGATCTGGGGACCGTTACGGCACGGGGCCGGGCATAATATTGTAGTTTATTTCCGCGACTACACGGGAAACATTGTCGAGTTTTCCGCGGAGGAAGAGATCATCCTCAACGACGCCACCTATGTGCCGCGCGCCTGGCCGGTCACCGATGCGCGCGCCGGCGATGAATGGAACCTGTCGCACATTCCGGCCGCGATGATGTAGACGCCTTGAGCCGTCACTCTGAGGTGCTCGGCGCGAAGCGCCGAGCCTCGAAGAGGACGGCCCGGGCCGGCGGTCGTGCGTCCTTCGAGGCTCACTCGCTGCGCTCGTTCGCGCCTCAGGACGACGGTTCGAGTCAGTAGGAACAATTAGAAAGGAAACCACCGCGTGCCGCTGCGAAAGCTCAGCGTGATTGCCTTCCCTGGCGGGTTCAACCTGCCGCTCTGGGCAGCGACCGCGCGCGGTTTCCTACAGGCGCGCGGCATCGAGGTTGCGCTTCAATTCACCACAAGCTCGATGGAGCAGTTGACCTCCCTAATCGACGGCAACTGCGACCTTGGCTTGACCGCATTCGACAACATCGTCGCCTATCAGGAAGGCCAGGGCGAGGCTGCGATCGAGCGCGAGCCCGATCTGGTTGCGTTCATGGGCGGCGATAGCGGCTTTCTCCGCCTGGTCGTGCGGCCCGAGATCAAGACGTACTCCGACCTGAAGGGAAAAACACTTTCGGTCGACGCGCTCACCACCGGCTTTGCCTTTGTGTTGCGCAAGATGCTGGCGCTCAACGGGGTCAGCGAAGGCGATGTGCGCTTCGAGCGCGCCGGCGGCGCGCTGCAGCGTTTCGAAGCGCTGAAAGCGGGTAAACACGCCGGTACTCTGCTGGTGACGCCATTCGAGCTGATCGGCAGGGCAAGCGGTATGCATGTTCTGCAGGATGCCTGCGCGGTGATCCCGCAGTATCAGGGAATTTCCGGAGCCGCCCGACGTGCCTGGGCAAGCGACAACAAAGATGCGCTTACCGCATTCGTCCGCGGTTACCTCGATGCCCTGGCGTGGCTCTACGAGCCAAGCAATCGAGAGGCCGCGTGCGCGCTCCTTGGCGAAAAAGTACCGAATATGGGCAAGCTACTGGCGGCGGCGACTTGCGACATCCTCCTCGCGGCACGCGGCGGCTTCGAGCGGCAGGCGCGGCTTGATGAGCAAGGCATGCGGGCGGTCCTGGCGCTGCGCACGGAATACGGCCGGCCGCACAAGGTGCTCACGGACCCGCAACGCTACTGCGATCTGACCTACTACGAAGGCGCGCTGCAAGCGACCTAGTGGTCCGATTCCGAAGTTCGCCACCACTCGCGGCACGTTCAGATGCGAACTTCGGAATCTAAGGACCACTAGCAACTCTATGATTTCTAGTGCGGTTTTGAATTTGAAGTTCCTAAACGAGCTTGCGGCCCGTTATGATAGGAACTTCAAATTCACCGCACTAGTGCCCCGAACCCGAAGTTCGCGCACAGTGTCGCGGCCCGGTGGCAACACCACCGGATTTACCGCCTTCAAAAGATAACGGCCCGGTGTAATCTAACAGAACTTTAAATTTGCAACTCCGCTTCTTTCAGTTTGTACTACCATCAAACTCACATGTAGGGTGTGAAGCTCACCACGGAGCGATCACGATGCGCCGAATTACCATGCTCTGTGCGTTTGTCGCCGCATTGGGAACGGCTGTGGTTGCGGAGGCGGCACCACGCCAGCGGCCTTGCGCCGAAATCAGGGCAGCTTGCGAGCAAGCGGGGTTTGTGCAGGGCGGCGCCAAGGCCGGCGACGGCATCGTAGCGGATTGTATCCGGCCTATCATGCAAGGAACGCCGCAGCCGCGGCGGGCCAATAAGCCTTTGCCGCAGATCGATCAGCGGCTCGTGGCAGATTGCAAAGCGCAGAATCCGAATTTTGGTCAGCGCAATGCGCCGCCATCGCAAGCAACCGAGCCTGCACCGGCAAGTGCACCTGCGCCCACCGCCGTGCCGACGCCGCAGACCCAGAGCAAGCCGTAACAGGGCTGGCTTTGACGTTCAGGGAACACGGGATAGTGCCTCATGGCATCATTCTGCATAACCCTAGAGTTCGACGCCTGGGGTTGGCGCATCCCGTTCTTGCTGGGGCTCCTGGTCGGAATTGCAGGCTTTATCCTTCGCCGATCCGTGCTCGAAACAGGTCGGCACTTGAACCAATTGACCGGTCCAGGTGACAAAATAGTGGGAACGATCTCCTGCCTGCCTCCTTCAGGGAGAGCTTTGATTCCTGAAGGAAGCCGAGGCTTTGCTCAATCGCGCGGGGTGATCTCATGATTAAATTAATGGCACTGCTGCTGTTCGTCTCTCTGACGACAGCTGTATCGACAGTTGTGTTTGCCGTTCTGCAAAAGGAGACGACAACATCTGCACCGATAGCTGTCCAGGAAGCGCCACCGCCAGCCGCTGCGACGACAGCTGTCCAGGAAACGCCACCGCCAGCCGCTGCGACGACAGCTGTCCAGGAAACGCCGCCGCCAGCCGCTGCGACGACAGCTGTCCAGGAAACGCCACCGCCAGCCGCTGCGGCGACAGCCGTCCAGGAAACGCCACCGCCAGCCGCTGCGACGACAGCTGTCCAGGAAACGCCACCGCCAGCCGCTGCGGTGACAGCTGTCCAGGAAACGCCACCGCCAGCCGCTGCGACGACAGCTGTCCAGGAAACGCCACCGCCAGCCGCTGCGGTGACAGCTGTCCAGGAAACGCCACCGCCAGCCGCTGCGACGACAGCTGTCCAGGAAGCGCCACCGCCAGCCGCTGCGATGACAGCTGTCCAGGAAGCGCCACCGCCAGCCGCTGCGACGACAGCTGTCCAGGAAGCGTTACCGCCAACCGCTGCGGCGACAGCTGTCCAGGAAACGCCACCGCCAAATGTAGCTCCCACGGCAGCGAAGCCGCAGACGATAGACCCACCGGCCGCTATAGCTTCGATCCCTTCGCACGCCGAGAAGCCGGCTGCAAAGAGAGCAGTAGCAGTAGCAGCGCCGCAACATTTGACAGCGACACGCGAGGCAGTAGCAGCGCGGCAACATTTAACAGCAACACGCGAGAGAACGTCCGTAGATAGTGCTCGTGTTGGGCCGCACGCTGGCTACGCTACCGGATTTTAAGGGAGGGATGGGCCTGCGCCCCCTGTTCGGGGGCGCGTGATGCTTCGCGCGATTTCGGGACGAAACAGATCGACTTGGACACTTCTTCGTCCTGCAGGGAGCGTTGGCGACTCGCCGCGCGTGACCCGCCTCCCCGTTCCGAACGACTTTTCCTGCGCCCTATTGCTTGGGCGCCACGCCAACCGGAGATTCGGACACTGAAACTCCCGGCTTCTTTATGGCGAGCAGCAGGTTCGACTGGTTGGGCCGCCATCGGTAGCCGATACCGAAATCGATGGATTGGCTGTCCTTGAAGAGCGCGGCATATTTCCGCTGGTACATGCCGCGGAAGACAGGGATCGGGCCCACATAATGGCCGAATGGCTGCACGTCCCATTTCTGCGCGTCATAGTAGGTAAGGGGAATGCCGGTATCGTCCTGGATCATCACGGCGCTATTGGCGAGCAGGAACTCGCGTACCTTTGAGAAGCCGCTTCCGTGCAGCAGGTAGGAAGCGCTCTTCACGAAGCTGTCCCCAGGCGCCAGTGTCTCCAAGAACCTTAAGAACTTGCTGTTGCTGACGCCGTCGTTGGCAAGATTGGTGCTGAAGTAATACAGCGTCCGCGCCTCGCCGTCGCTGCCGGCAAACACGACCTTGACGCCGCGCGCCGGGACGCGGCGAGCGGCATCGACGTCCGGCTGCACGGCACCTTCCTCGTCGAGCCTGACAGGGGTGACCTCGCGGATGGTCTTGCCCGAGCGCGCCAGGAACACGTATAGAATTGGCAACGTACCGTTGAGCCGTCCACGGTGCAGATCCGACCCCATTTAACTCGTGATGAAGTAGCTGCGCTGCAGGATCCAGCGGAGCGAGAACCGCAGCTTGGAAAGATCCGGGCCAAGCGAGCCGCGCAGCGTGGTGAGGTCGGGGACCGCGCCGACCCGCTCGAGGCCAGTCAACACATAGGTCTTGGCGTTGGGATAGAAGGCGTTTGCGTAGAGGAAGTCCGGACCGCTGAACATGTAGAACATGGTGGGGCGCGATGCGGTGAGATTGTTGCCCGACCAGGTGCGGATCGGCGCGAGTTGGCTATGCTCGACGTGTTCGAAGGTAGAGTCGAAGATGCGGGCGTGTTCTTGCCAGGCGTGGTCCTCGGTCAATCGCGCGAGCGGAGAGTCGGCCGCTGGCGGCATGCCCGCGAGGAAGCGCGCGGTATCGTTCGCCGATACGGTATCGTCGGCACGCGCCGACGCCACTGCCGCGAGAAAAACGGCGGTTGCGGCGGCGATGAACGTCCTGCGCTGAAGCATCTGGGTGGGCTCCGGTTCGCGTTGCAACACCCGGACCAATCCGGGCGCGTGACAGATAGCGGATGGCGGCGCCCGACGCCATCATCAGCACGCCGATGGGCGACACTTTCCCGCCAAATTATTTCTTCGCCGCCGCGTAGGGATAAATAAGGTCGCCACTGCGGTATTCTGAGGGCCAGACCACGGTCCATTTCTGCAAGTCAGTCAACTGGCCGAGATCGTTGCCGGTGAGGTTGCGCCACTGCGTCACCAGGGTGCGCGGCTTTGCCCACTCGCCATCCTTGCCGAAGGCGATGTCGCCAACCACCGTTTTGAATGTGCTGCTGCGCAGGGCATCGGCAATTTTTGCATGATCGAGGTTTTTGTTGACCTCCACCGCCATGGCAAGCACCTGTGCCGCCGCATAGCCGTAGGGCGCGTAATTGTATCCGAACGGGTCTATGCCCTGCCCCTTTGCGCGTTCCTGGTATTTCTGCAGAAGCTCTCTTACGCCGGGAAAATTGAAGCCGGGCACCGGAACGAACACTTCCGCATTGTTGACGTACCCGTTCATCAGCGGCCCCATCTGCACCTTGAGCGGGGTTGCCAGCAATCCGATCATGGTACCGCCCAGCAATTTCGGCGCGAGGCCGATCTCGCTCGCCGCGCGCACAAACAGCACGGTGTCCGGCGGATAGGAGGCGACGAACACGACGTCGGGATTGGTTGCGCGAATGGCCCGCACGATCGGAGTGAGATCGGTCATTGCCGGCGGGTAACGCTGATCGTAGACGATAGTGAGACCAGACGCCTTGGCGTTGTCGCGGGCGCCGTCGGTCGAGGTCTTGCCGAATTCCGCATCGGCACCGACGATCGCCACCGTGGTGGGCTTGGGATTCTGCGACTGCGCAAGCTCGAAGAAGCCGCGCGAGAATTCCCGCTTGGGGTCCGGTCCCATCGGGATCATGGAAAAATAGTTGTCGTAGTGAAGCTCGCTGTTGGCGGCGAGGCCCAGCATGCCGACAGTGGTCTTGTTCTGCTGCGCGATGACGGGAATGGCGGCAGCGATCTGGTTGGTGCCGTACGGGCCAAGCAGGAGATCGACTTTGTCGACATTCATCAGCTTGGTGTAGATGCTCGGCTCATTCTGCGGCAGCGTCTGATCGTCGTAGAAAACCAGCTCGACGGGGCGCCCGAGCAGCCCTCCCTTGGCGTTGATGTCATCGCGCCAGATCTCGATCGCGACGAGGAGTTGCTTGCCGTTCGGCGCATTGGCGCCGGTCAAGCCCATGCTGAATCCGATTCTGAGCGGATCGGCGGCCAGCGCGGGTGGTGCAATGAACCCTTGCAAAGCCAGCGCCGCGATCGCCGCGAAGACAAATGCGCGCCATCCACCTCGCCCACCTGCGCAAGATTGCATTTTTTCCTCCCTGCACTTTTTGTTACGGCCGAAACAGATGCCGGAACCGCCACCAGGGGTCGGAGGGCTGCTCCACGTCCGATTCCGGGGCGGGTTCGATCTCGCTCTCCGGCTCAGTGCCGGGATCGTCGGGTGCGTGGACGAGCGGGATGACCGCTGGGGCGAGAACAATGGGCGCAAGGGCGCGTTCCCGTCGCGGCGGCGGAGGGACTGCTGGGGTTTGCGCCGCCGCGTCAACCTTTGCGACCCGTTCGTTCTCATCGCGCGGTGCCGAGAGCTGCGCCTTATCCTTCTCCCCCGTAACCTGCGGCATCTCTTTTTTTTTAGTGACTTCCGGCGGCGCCTCCTCAGTTTGCATGTGCTCGCTGCGCTCCCGCACTTCGATCATCCTGCCAGCTTGATCATCGCCGGCGAGCGGATCCTTCCATTCGAACGCATCGAGGCGCCCGCTCACCGGCGAGATCGGCAGCCACCGCTCGGAGATGAAGCCGTCTGCCGTCCAGGCCGGGTCCCGGCGTGCGTTGAGCGCGCGCATCATCCATTCGCGCGCGCGGCCTTCATCGCCCTGGCCCTGTTCAAGATCCGCCATCAGCGCGGCAACCCGCTTCGTCGGCGCGACGGCAAGCGGCGTGAGCGCGGTGCGCGCAATGGCAAATTCCCGCGCGTCGAGCGCGGCGCGGGCGACGGCAAGCGCTGCTTCAACATTGCCGGGAGATTTGGCGGCGAGCGCCTCGATGCGCGCAAGCCTCTCGCGTGCGGAATCGCCGGGGCGCAAATGCGCGTGGGCGTCGGCCAGATCGGGGTGCGGATTGATGCGCCAGGCCGAGTCGATGACGCGGCCTGCCTTGCGCAGGTCGCCTTCCTCACCCAGTAGACGGCCGGCGAGCGCCGCCGCCGGTACAAACGCCGGGGCGAGCCTCGTCGCCTCGAGCGCCAACGCTTTGGCCTGACTGCGGTCGCGCTCCTCGACGGCAAGCGCTTGCGCGGTGAGCAACACCGCGCGCTGGCGCCGGTAAGCATCCTTGTCGACCAGACCGGCTTTCATGTTGCGCTCGAGCCGATCGAGCGCGCCGCTCCAGTCTCCGGCAATGCAGCGGAACTCGAGTACCGCCTGGCCGGCCCATGCCGGCACCGCCTTCTCCTTCGCCGCTTCCTCGGCATAGTGCAGACCAGCCGCCGGGTCATTGCGCCGCCGCGCCTCGATGAACAATCCATGCAGGCCGAGGAGCCGGGTGTCGTCGCGTACCGCCATCTGCTCGAAACTGCGCGCCGCGGTGGCGCGATCGCCGTCGAGCTGCGCCGTTTGCGCGCGCAAGAGCAGCGTGAGCGGCTCGGAAGGCGCAATGCGAGCGGCTTCCTCGGCGAATTTTCGCGCCGCAATGAGGTCGCCGGAGCCGACCGCGATCAATCCCTGCGAGACCGCAACGTATCCGCGCGCGCCGCGGCGGGCGCGCAGATGACGCCGCAAAACTCCCGGCGAGCGCACGAGCGTGCCGAGCGCGCTCCACAGCATTGCGGTGAACACGGCGATGGCCGTGACCGCAATGATCAGAACCATGACGGAGGTCTCGACGCGGCGGCCGAGCCAGATGATTGCCACGTCGCCGGGCCGATCGGCCAGCCAGACCGCGCCGAATGCCAGCGCGCCGACCAGGACAAGGAAGATGACGACGCGGATCACTTGCTCAAGCTCGCCAACGCATTTGCCTCAAGTTGGCGGCTCGACGCAACCGCATTCGTGCGCGCTTGCGCCCGCTTCACCCATGCCTCGGCCGGCGCGCGGCCTGCCGCGGGCAGGTTGAGGAGCTCGGCAAGCGCTCCGGCAATGTCGCCCTGCGATGCCCGAAATTCAATGCGCCCTAGAATCGCAGCGGCATCGGTGCCGGCCGTTTCTTCCAGCGGACGAATGCGCACCAGTTTCTCGGCATTCGCCTGCAGCTTCTCCAGAAAGCTCGCGCCGTGGTCGGTAGCACCCGCAGACTCGCGCAGCGCCGGCATGAGCCGCATCAGCTCGCGAGCGAGCGTCGCCGTGCTCGGCACACCCGAGCCGGCGAAAGCATCGAGGTCGCCGGTAAGCTTGGGATCGCCGCCAAGGGATTTCACGGCGGCAAGCTCGGCAGCAAACGGATCGCCGCGTTCCACCGCCGCCTTGAGCGCCGTCGCAGCGATTGCCAATCGTCCGTGCTGGTCATTGCTGAGAGGTCGCTTGGCGATTTCCGCTTCGAGCGTCCTTACCGTGCGCTCGACGGCGGTGAGCCGATTCGTCAAGGTGTCGAATTCGCCGCGCTCTATCGGCCGGTTGAGCTTCTGTGTGAGTTCTGCAAGCGCCGCAGCAGCAGCATCGGCACGCTGTTTTGCGTCGCGCGCGGCGGCACTGGCCTCGTCATTGCGCCGCCCGAGAATGCCGATGGTTTCGCTCAGCGCCTTGAGCTGCCCTTCCAGGGCAGACACCCGGTTGGCGAAGGCCGGATCGGGCGGCGACGACGGCAAATTCGCGATCGCCGTTTCGAGCTTGGCCACCCTGCCGGCCAGATCGTTGAGCGTACCTGCATCCGTGCCGGATAGCAGGGGGCGCGCGGCTGGGTCGCGCAGCTGCTGCTCCAGGTCTGCCACCCTGGCATCGAGCGCGCTCCCGTTGCGCCCGAGGTAAGGGCCGGCGACGAGGAGCACGACCGCCGCGACGGCAGCGCCGACGGCGCCGGCCCCAATGAACAGCCATGGCATCCTTGACGCCGACTTCGCTGGAGGCGGTACGCTCTCGGCTTGCGCGGACGATGTACGGGGTTCCTGCGCCGGCGTTTCCGCCGCCTGCTCGTTCAGCGGCTCCGGTTTCACTTGCGCCGCTTCCTCGGATTGCGCGGCATGGGCCGGAGGCGCGGAAGAAAGCGCTGCGGTCCCTGGCGCATCGACTCGCTCCGCGCCGGGGCTTATGGGCGTCTGTTGCTCCGCCGTTATCTCGGATGCGGTGAGGTCGATCGTTGGCGCGCGCCGGCGAACCTTCCCGCCAAGCGGTTTTTCGTTTGGGGGAGCCGGCTCATCGCTCATTCATGTTTCCTGCGATTCGGCGGAAAGACCAAGGACAGTAGTTTAGCGTCGAGCCGTTTCCAATGCCATGAAGTGATTAGGAACAAATCAGCTCGATCAGCGCCGCCTCGTCGGGCCGCGGCGCGATCCTGATTGCTGCAGCGCCCGCGTCGGCAAGCGGTATCGCGACTTGCCGGGAAAGGCAGTAGTGAAGGGGCGCCAGTGCCTGTTGGCGAATGTGGCAGCGCGACGCGCAGTCGAGATAGGTCTCGGCGCTTCGTCGCGAAAAATGCAGGACGCCGTCGATCTGTCGTTGCGCCAGCGCTGCCTCGACCGCCTTGTCGAATTCCCTGCGCCTCGCCATGCGATAGACGACAGCCGTCACCACGCGGGCGCATTCCGGCAATTCGAGGTCGCCGGCGCGATCCTCGCCGGCAAGGTAAAGCAGCGAATGGCGCTTGTCGGAAGCGTGCTGGCGAAGCATTGCGGAGAGTTGTCGTTTGTCTCCATCTGCGCATCGCACTTCGGGAAAGCCGGCGCTGCGCGCCAGTTCTGCGGTATGCGCACCGACGGCAAAGACCGGAAGCGAGAGCAACTCCGTGCGGCGCGGATGCTCGGCCAAGGCGCGTGCCGCATTGGCGCTGGTCATGATTATTGCGCTGAAGCTTCCGTCCGGGATTTCGCAATCCATGGCCTGCATCTGCAACAGTGCAGTGACGAGGACGTTATGCCCGCGGGCGCGCAGCGCCGCCGCGGTGCGCTCGCCGTCAGGCTCGGGGCGCGTGACCAGGAGCCGCACGTTTCACCATGCTCGCGGCACTACGGCATCGTCGCGCACGCGTGCCGGTGCGGAGCACGCGCCCACCGGAGGAGCGCCGGGACTGTGGGGTTGATTGCACGCGGTGACCTCGCAATGTAGCACTAGTGGTCCGATTCCGAAGTTCGCCACCACTCGCGGCACGTTCAGATGCGAACTTCGGAATCTAAGGACCACTAGCAACTCTATGATTTCTAGTGCGGTTTGAATTTGAAGTTCCTAAACGAGCTTGCGGCCAGTTATGATAGGAACTTCAAATTCACCGCACTAGAGGCCGGTCAAGGCCGGCAATTTGACCGTAGCCTGAAACAGAGCGCATGCGAAACCGGCATCGTTGCGTGTAGAGTGGATCGGATCCGATGGTTGTGCTCGGCATCGAGACGACCTGCGATGAGACCGCGGCAGCGGTCGTCGAGCGGCCGGAGGCCGGGCCCGGCAACATACTTTCCAACATCGTGCTCTCGCAGATCAACGAGCACGCCGCCTTTGGCGGAGTCGTCCCGGAAATCGCAGCCCGCGCCCATGTCGAAGCCCTCGACGTCATCATTGCGCGGGCCATGCAGCAGGCGGAGATGAGCTTTGCCGCCCTCGACGGCATTGCCGCCGCCGCAGGCCCCGGATTGATCGGAGGCGTGATCGTCGGCCTCACCACTGCCAAGGCAATTGCGCTCGTCGCCGAGAAGCCGCTGATTGCCGTCAATCATCTCGAGGCGCACGCACTCACTGCGCGCCTCACCGATGCGACGCCCTTTCCATATTGTCTGTTTCTCGCCTCCGGCGGGCACACCCAGATCGTGGCAGTGCTCGGCGTCGGCAACTATCTTCGTCTCGGCACCACCGTCGACGACGCCATCGGCGAAGCCTTCGACAAGACCGCGAAGCTGCTCGGACTGGGCTATCCCGGAGGGCCGCAAGTCGAGAAGGAAGCGCTCAGCGGAAACCCGGCACGCTTCGTGCTGCCGCGACCGATGGTGGGACGCCCCCATGCCGATTTCTCGCTCTCCGGTCTGAAGACTGCGCTGCGGCTGGAGGCGGAAAAGATCGCGCCTTTGAGCGATGAAGACGTGCGCGACCTGTGTGCCTCGTTCCAGCAGAGCGTCGTGGACGTGATTGCCGATCGTCTGCGCAGCGGGCTCAAGCTGTTCCACGACCGTCTCGGCAAGCCCAATGCCTTGGTCGCGGCCGGAGGCGTGGCTTCCAACGAAATCGTGCGCAAGGTGCTGCACCGCATTGCCTTCGAGGCGGGAACGGTGCTGGTGCTGCCGCCGCCTGAATTGTGCACCGACAACGGCGCCATGATCGCGTGGGCCGGCGCAGAACGCCTGGCACTCGGATTGACCGATCCGCTCGACGCGGTCCCGCACGCGCGCTGGTCGCTGCACGATGTGGCCGGTCCTCGCCCAGAACCGCAACTGCCGGAAGGCGCCGCGCCCCCTGATGAGAGCTGATACAGCTGCGCAGCAAACTCGGAATATATGCCATACGATCGCATTGCGGTGGTTGGAGGGGGCGCCTGGGGCGGCGCACTCGCCAACACCCTTGCGCGCGCCGGTCGATCGGTGACGCTTGCAGTGCGCGATGCGGACCGCGCCGCACACTTGCAGGCGCGGCGTGCGATTGCGCAGCTTCCTGGAATAGCGCTCGACGAGCGCATCGCGATTGCGCCGCTCGGCGCGGGAGTCTCTGCTCAGGAAGCGATCCTGCTGGCGGTGCCCGCTCAACACCTGCGCCAGGTGGCCCAATCCATTGCACCCTCGCTGGCACCCGCAACGCCGGTGGTCGCCTGCGCCAAGGGAATCGAGCGCGGCACGCATCGTTTCATGACCGAGGTGATTGCGGAAACTATGCGCGGCGCAGTCCCTGCAATTCTCTCGGGCCCGAGTTTTGCAAACGACGTGGCACGCGGGCTTCCTACCGCCGTGACGCTCGCCGCTCCCGACGACGGTACGGCGGCGGCACTCGCAACCGCTCTCGGCTCATCGACCTTTCGTCCCTATCATTCCACCGACATGCGCGGCGTCGAGATCGGAGGCGCCGCCAAGAACGTGCTGGCGATCGCCGCGGGGATCGTGGTCGGCAGGGCGCTCGGGCCGAGCGCCGCGGCGGCGTTGGTGACGCGCGGGTTTGCCGAACTGTTTCGCTTTGGCAAGGCGCTGGGGGCGCGCACCGAGACGCTCACCGGGCTTTCCGGGCTGGGCGATCTGTTTCTCACGTGTTCGAGCCCGCAGTCACGCAACTATTCATTTGGCTTGGCGCTGGGCAAAGGGCAGCGACCGGACTCGACGGTGCTGGGGAAGACCCTGGTGGAGGGCATCTTCACCGCGCCGGTGCTGGTTGAAATGGCGCGGGCGACCGGGGTCGAAATGCCGATCGCGAGCGCCGTTGCCGATATTCTCGGTCGCCGCACCAGCGTGGAGCAGGCAATCGAAAGCCTCCTGGCCCGGCCGTTCCGAGGGGAAATCTAAACATAAGAGGAGCAACGCATGGCCTATTGGCTGATGAAAACCGAGCCCGAGGAGTTTTCCTGGAATGACCTTGTCAAGCGCGGCGCCAAAGGGGAGCCCTGGACCGGCGTGCGTAATTTCATCGCCAGGCGGAACTTGAAAAGCATGCGGCCAGGCGAGCAGGCATTCTTTTATCACACCGGAAAGGAGAAGCAGGTCGTCGGCACTATGGAAGTAATCAAGGAAGCATATCCGGATCCGACCGACGCCGACGGGATCTTTGTTGCGGTCGACGTGAAGAGCTTAAAGCCGCTGCCCAGGCCGGTGACGCTTGCTGCCGTCAAGGCGGAAGCCCGCCTCAAGGACATGAGCCTGGCGAAGCATCCCCGCCTCTCGGTGCAGCCGGTAACGCCGCAGGAATGGAAAATCGTCTGCGCCATGGGCGGGCTGAAAGCGTAATAAAGGCCATGCGGCCGCCCGGCCATGACCCGAGCGAGGTGCTTGCAAGTGCGTCGCTCAAGGGTAAGGCCAGATCGAAACAATCGCCCTTCTTCGCAATGCAGGAATGTGTCTGTTGGTTCCAATTAGCTATAGTCGCGTTGCGCCGGCGATGCCGGCAATCAGGCCGGCGCCGATGGCAGGGAGAGAGCGATGACGTTTTCCGGACCAAACTATCTCGCCATCGTGATTGCGGCCGTCGCGGCGTGGCTGGCCGGTGCTGCCTGGTACATGGCCCTGGCAAAGCCGTGGATGGCGGCGCTTGGCACCACGCCGGAACAGATGGAGGCTCGCAAAAAAGAGCCCGGGGCGTACCTGCCATTCATCTACTGCTTCGTGGCGGAACTGGTCATGGCTTGGGTACTCGCCGGCCTGCTCGGCCATATAGGGGCGCTCACGCTGCGAGGAGGGGCGATCTCCGGCGCCTTCTGCTGGCTCGGTTTCGTGCTGACGACATTGCTGGTCAATAACAGCTTTGCCGGACGCGACCGCCGGCTCCTTCTTATCGATGGCGGCCATTGGCTCCTGGTGCTGGTGCTCATGGGCGCGATCATTGGCGCCATGGGGGCACTAGTGCGGTGAATTTGAAGTTCCTATCATTACTGGCCGCAAGCTCGTTTAGGAACTTCAATTCAAAACCGCACTAGAATCATAGTGTTGCTAGTGGTCCTTAGATTCCGAAGTTCGCGCCTGAATTTGCCGCGAGTGCTGGCGAACTTCGGAATCGGACCATTAGTGAGTACTCTTGTCGCTCGTCGGACGACCGACGCATAATGGTCTACGAAGAAGCCGTGTCCGACGGCTGGGTGCGCCGCGTGGAGGCAGGAAATGTCTGAGAAGAGCTACGAGGTCCCGCAACAGTGGAAGACCCGCGCCTACGTCGATCAAGCCAAATACCAGGAAATGTATGCCCGCTCGATCAAGGACCCGAACGCCTTCTGGGCGGAGGAAGCCAAGCGCCTGCATTGGTATAAAGCGCCGAGCAAAATCAAGAATGCCTCGTTCGGCCCCGATCGCGTATCCATAAAGTGGTTCGAGGATGGCGTGCTCAACGCATCCTACAACTGCATTGACCGGCATCTGGCAAAGCGCGGTAATCAGACCGCGATCATCTGGGAGGGTGATGACCCCTCGAAGTCCAAGCACATCACGTATCGCCAGCTGCACGACGAGGTGTGCCGGTTTGCCAATATCCTGCGCAACCGCAACGTCCGCAAGGGCGATCGCGTGACCATCTATCTGCCGATGATTCCCGAGGCGGTTTATGCCGTCCTGGCCTGCGCGCGCATCGGCGCCATTCATTCCGTCGTGTTCGGCGGCTTCTCGCCGGAGTCGCTTGCAGGCCGCATTGAGGATTGCAAGTCGAACGTCGTTATCACTGCCGATGAAGGCGTGCGCGGCGGGCGCAAGGTGCCGCTCAAGGCCAATACCGATGCCGCAATCGCCAAAGTGGGTGGCGTCGATCACGTCATTGTCGTGCGCCACACCGGCGCTGCCGTCGACATGGACCCTGTGCGCGACGTCTATTTCGAAGAAGCCGCCAAGGTGGTGACGGCGGAATGCCCGTGCGAGCACATGAATGCGGAAGATCCGCTGTTCATTCTGTATACGTCCGGCTCGACGGGAAAGCCCAAAGGCGTGCTGCACACCACCGGCGGCTATCTCGTCTACGTGGCCATGACCCACCAATACGTGTTCGACTACCACGACGGCGACATCTACTGGTGCACCGCCGATGTGGGCTGGGTCACGGGTCACAGCTACATCATCTACGGACCGCTCGCCAACGGTGCCACCACCCTGGTATTCGAGGGCGTGCCCAACTATCCCAGCATGTCGCGCTTCTGGGAGGTCTGCGACAAGCACCAGGTCAACACCATCTACACCGCGCCGACGGCGATACGGGCGCTCATGCAGGCCGGCGATGCGCCGGTGAAGAAAACGTCGCGCAAATCGCTGCGACTCCTGGGCACCGTCGGCGAGCCGATCAATCCGGAGGCCTGGGAATGGTACTATCACGTGGTCGGCGAAGGCCGTTGCCCGATTGTCGACACCTGGTGGCAGACCGAAACCGGCGGCATCCTGATCACGCCATTACCCGGCGCAACACGCCTCAAGCCGGGCTCGGCAACCCAGCCGTTCTTCGGCGTCGTCCCGCAGATCGTCGATGCCGACGGAAAGGTGTTGGAGGGCGCCGCCATCGGCAATCTGTGCATCGCCGATGCATGGCCCGGCATGATGCGCACCGTCTATGGCGATCATCAGCGCTTTGTCGACACCTATTTCAAAGCTTATCCGGGTAAATATTTCACCGGCGACGGGTCTCGGCGCGATGAAGACGGCTATTACTGGATCACCGGCCGCGTCGACGACGTGATCAATGTCGCCGGTCACCGGCTCGGCACCGCCGAGGTGGAAAGCGCGCTGGTGGCGCACCCGAAATGCTCGGAAGCGGCAGTGGTTGGTTACCCGCACGACATCAAGGGTCAGGGCATCTATGCCTATGTCACGCTCATGGCGGGCGAGCAGCCGAGCGAAGAACTGCGCAAGGAGCTGGTCGCCTGGGTGCGCAAGGAAATCGGGCCGATCGCCTCCCCCGATCTCATTCAGTTCGCGCCCAGCCTGCCGAAGACACGCTCAGGCAAGATCATGCGGCGCATTCTGCGCAAGATCGCCGAGGATGAATACGGCAGCCTCGGCGACACTTCGACCCTTGCCGACCCTGCCGTCGTCGACGATCTCGTCAACAACCGTCAGAACAAAAAAGCACACGCGTGACCAGAGGACGGAGGACAGAGGACAGATGTCCGACGTCAGTCTTTCCGTCCTCTGTCATCTGTCATCTGAAAAGCACAGTTTCCGAAATTTCAACCGACTGCGCCTACAAAGGCGCGACTAGCGGCTGAGATTGCTCGCCGAATTGATTATCATCTGCGGCGATTCCGCGGCCTGATCGGGGCAATCCCGGGCGGACCATTGGGCGCGTGGATCGAGGGGAAAATCGGGGCAAAAGAACCATGCGAATTTCATCATGGCTGGCAGCCGCTTCGGCTGCATTCCTTGTTGCCATCACCGCCGGGGCGCAGCCCGCGCAGGCTGGTCAGGTTGTCGGCTTTTCCGGGTATTCCGGCGGCACGATTGTGGTGCGCACCAACGAGCGGGCGCTCTATTACGTGCTCGGCAATGGCCGCGCCGTGCGCTATCCCGTGGGCGTCGGGCGCGCCGGCAAGCAGTGGTCGGGCAGCGCCATCATCACCGGCAAATACCTGCGGCCCGCGTGGACGCCGCCTGCCGAAGTCAGGCGCGACAAACCCAATCTGCCGAACGTCACCCCCGGCGGCAGCGGGCACAATCCCATGGGGGCGGCCGCCTTGACGCTCAGCCGCGGCGAATATGCCATTCACGGCACCAACAACCCCGGCTCGATCGGCGGCTTCGTTTCCTACGGCTGCATCCGCATGTACAACGCCGACATTCTCGACCTCTACTCGCGGGTTGGTTTCGGAACGCCGGTCATCGTGCAGTAAAGGTTCGCCTTACAGATTTGTAGCCTGGATTGAGCGTCTTCGCTCAATGCGGGGAGTTGGCCCCGGATTTTGTAAGAACGAAACCCCGGCTACCGGCCGCGCTGCGCCCCGGGACACGCGAACCCGCCATCTGGCAGATCGCCGGCCGCCACCCAACATTATCAACCGAAAGATTGCTCCGCGGGTGCAAACCCGGGGGAAGGGTGAAGTCCATGAATTATCTGCGAACCGCCATCCTGCTGGCAGGCCTTACCGCCCTGTTCATGGCAGTCGGCTTTCTCATCGGCGGGGAGAGCGGTGCAATGCTCGCTTTGCTCGTTGCGGGCGCCATGAACCTCATGAGCTATTGGAATGCCGACAAGCTCGTGCTGGCGATGCACGGCGCGCACGAAGTGGACGAACGCAGCGCGCCGGAGCTGGTGGCCCTCGTTGCCGATCTTGCCCGCCGTGCCGGCTTGCCGCGGCCGCGAGTCTATCTGATGGACAACCCGCAGCCCAACGCCTTCGCCACCGGCCGCAACCCGCAGCACGCGGCGGTCGCAGTGACCACCGGGCTCCTCAACATGCTTGGCCGCGACGAGATTGCCGGGGTCCTTTCCCACGAGCTTGCCCACGTCAAGCACCACGATACCCTGACGATGACCATCACCGCGACCATCGCCGGCGCGATTTCCATGTTGGCGCAGTTCGGCCTCCTCTTCGGCGGCTCGCGCGAGAGCAACAACGGGCTCGGCATAGTCGGCACGCTGCTGACGATGGTTCTTGCCCCGATCGCCGCCATGCTCGTGCAAATGGCGATCAGCCGCTCGCGTGAATACGCTGCCGACGAAGAGGGCGCGCGCATCAGCGGCCGGCCGGATGCGCTGGCTTCCGCCCTGAAAAAGATTTCCCGGACCGCCGAAGTGATCGAAAACCCGACCGCCGAGCGCGCGCCGGCAACGGCGCATCTCTTCATTGTCAATCCGCTCAGCGGCCATGGCATGGACAATCTGTTCGCCACGCATCCATCGATGGAGAATCGCGTTGCCGCGCTGGAGCGATTGGCAGCGGAGATGGGACGCGCGGCGCCGCTTCGCTCGGTGCCGGATTATCCACGCCGCGCCGGAAGCCCCTGGGGTGATAGCGCGGTGCGCGGTCCGTGGGGCTAAGGCCAATAGAGTGACCGCTGAGCCTGCGGGCTTGCCTGCCCGCCGCATCGCCGCCGATATTCTCGATCGCGTGCTGCGCCGCCGACATCCGCTCGACGAAGCCCTGCACGCGCAGGCGGCGCACAGGGACTACGCCGAACTTCCCGATCGGGATCGGGCATTGGTGCGCGTTCTCGCGGCCACGGTTCTTCGCCGGCTCGGTACACTGCGTCATTTGCTTGGCGAGTTTCTCAAGTCCGGGATTCCAGCGAATGCCCCGCGGCTGGAGACCGTTCTCCTCATCGGCGCCGCGCAGATCCTGTGGCTCGATGTTGCCGATCACGCCGCAGTCGATCTTGCGGTCCACCTCGTGCGCGCCGATCGGACGTGCGAGCGTTACGCCGGTTTGGTCAACGCAGTGCTGCGCCGGATTGCCCGCGAGGGCAAGGCGCGTCTTGCTCTACTCGACGGTCCGGCGCTTGACACGCCGGACTGGCTCATGGCGCGCTGGACGCGCAATTACGGCGCGCCCACCGCGCGCGCCATCGCGCTCGCGAATGCGCAGGAACCGGCGCTCGATTTCACGGTGAAGGACGCGCCAAAGCACTGGGCACAAAAGCTCGGCGGCCGCGTGCTGCCGACCGGTTCTGTGCGCGCGGTGGTGCACGGTCCGATACCGCAGCTGCCGGGCTATGCGGAGGGTGCGTGGTGGGTGCAAGACGCCGCGGCAGCGCTGCCGGTGCGGCTTCTTGGCGATATCCGCGGACGTGCGGTGGCCGATTTATGCGCTGCGCCAGGCGGCAAGACGGCGCAGCTCGCGGCAGCCGCAGCCCACGTTACCGCGGTCGACCGCTCGCCGGCGCGGCTCGAGCGCCTGCGCGCCAACCTCGCCCGTCTCGAGCTTACGGCGGAGTTGGTGGCAGCCGACATTTTGCAATGGCACGCAGGTCCGTTCGATGCGGTTCTGCTCGATGCACCGTGCTCCTCGAGCGGCACCATTCGCCGCCATCCCGACATTCCATGGCTCAAACGCGAATCCGATATCGCTGCGCTCGCCGCCGTGCAGCGGCGGCTGATTGCGCGGGCGGCCGAACTCGTCGCTCCAGGCGGGATACTCATCTACTGCACCTGTTCGCTCGAGCCGGAAGAGGGCGAGGCTGTCGTGAATGAATTCCTTGCGGCGCACGCGAATTTTCGACGTTGCCCCATCCGCGACCAGGAGATTGCCGGATCTGGCGAGTGGCGCAATTCGGAAGGGGATCTGCGGACGCTGCCTTGCCATCTTCCCGATGCGGAGCCGCGCATGGCAGGGCTCGACGGCTTTTATGCCGCACGCCTGGAAAGGAGTTGATCGTGTACGTTCGCCGCCCGGCCGAACCGGAACACCGGAGACGGTGGCCAGGAATGTCGGCGGTTGGCCGCGGGTCACCCCTTCGCTATGTTTCTATGGTGGGATTTTGCCCGCAATGACAGGAGCTTCGTTTCGGATGTCGCGCCTCACGATCGGGGAGCGCACGGCCCTGTACGTCTTTCTGGCGCGCGGGCTCGTTCGCAGGCTCATTGGTCGAATTGCGACCAACCCAATCGTTCACTGGCTGTTGTCCTTCGGCAAGATCGATCGCCTCCTCATCGCGCCGCAGGATCTGCGCACGACTGACGCAACCCGCGCGAGCGAAATCTATGCCGGTCGATTCGTTTTTGCCGGCAAGGTCGTGGTCTGCGATTCGCGCTCGCCGTTCGAAATGACGGCGCCGGCGGAAGATTGGGCGGTGGCGCTTCTGGGCTTTGGCTGGCTGCGCCATTTGCGCGCTGCAGAATCGAGCATCGCGCGCGCAAATGCCCGAGCGCTGGTGGATGAGTGGATCACCGTAAGCCGCTCCGGGGATGCCGTTGCCTGGCGCTCAGACGTGCTCGCGCGGCGCATCATCGCCTGGCTCAGCCAGGCGCCCCTTGTCCTCGATGATTCCGACGCGAAATTCTATCGCCAATTCATGCGCAGCCTTGCCCGACAGGTTCGCCACCTGCGTCACTCTATCGGCGAGGCGCGCGACGGGGTTCCGCGCCTGCAGGCGGCGATTGCGCTCTGTTATGCCTCGTTGTGCATGGCCGGTCAGCAGCGGTATGCGCGGGCTGCCACCCGGCGTCTGGGGGAAGAGCTGACGCGGCAGGTCTTGCCGGACGGCGGCCATATCAGTCGCAACCCCGGCGCGCTGATCGACCTGCTCGTCGATCTCCTTCCCCTGCGAACCGTTTTCAGCCGCCGCGACATTCCCCCGCCGCAGCCCCTTCTCAATGCCATCGACCGCATGATGCCGATGCTGCGGTTCTTTCGCCACGGCGACGGCAATTTCGCGCTGTTCAACGGGATGGGCCCGACCCAGACCGATCTCTTGACTACCATCCTCGCCTACGACGATGCGCGCGGCGCTCCGCTCAGCAATGCCTCGCATTCCGGATATCAGCGGCTGGAGAGCGCGGGCACTCTCATTCTGATGGATACCGGGGGCGCGCCGCCGCTGGCGGCGAGCCTCGAAGCGCATGCCGGTTGCCTCTCGTTCGAGTTCTCCGCCAGGCAGAACCGCATTGTGGTCAATTGCGGGCTGCCGGTAACCGGCCGCGAAAGCTGGCGGCAGGTCGCGCGCGCAACGGCGGCACATTCCACCGCGACACTTAATGACACGTCGTCGTGCTCGTTCGTCGAATCCGGACCGGTCAGCCACATGCTCAAGGCTGTCCCCATGGTCGGCGGCCCGCACAACATCAAGGTCGAGCGCGAGGAGCAGCCGGACGGCGCGCTCATTCGCGCCTCCCATGACGGCTACGCCGACCTTTTCAATGTCATCCATCAGCGGGTGCTGGTGCTGGCAAAGGATGGACAGAAGCTCGACGGCGAGGACGTGTTCATGCCGGCGAAAGGCGACACGGTGCCGGCCGGCCGCGATCAGTTCGCGCTGCGCTTTCATCTGCATCCCTCGATCAGGGCCAATCGTCTCGCTGACGGTCACAGCGCCATGCTGCTGATGCCCAACAAGGACGTGTGGACCTTCAACGGCTACGAGGATCGCATCGACATCGAGGAAAGCGTTTATCTCGCCGGTCCCGACGGGCCGCGCCGCAGCCTGCAGATCGTCGTCTATGGCCGCGCACGCAAGGTGATGCGCGTGCAGTGGACCTTTTCCGTTTCCAGCGGCGCTGGGGTTGGCGCGGGCGCGCGCCGCAGCCGCGGCGACGAGCCGGAACTGCCGCTGTGATCATGACCGAGCAACTTCGCCACATCGCGCGCGCGCTTCTTTCGGTTTCCGACAAGACCGGGCTCGTCGATTTTGCACGCGCATTGGCTGCGCACGGCATTGAGCTCATTTCGACCGGCGGAACCCGAAAGACGTTGAGCGATGCCGGCCTTGCCGTCGCGGAAGTATCGGAGCTGACCGGTTTTCCGGAAATGATGGACGGCCGCATCAAGACGCTGCATCCGCGCGTGCACGGCGGCCTTCTTGCCGTCCGTGACAACAAACAGCATGCCGCCGCCATGCATGAGCACGGCATTCGACCGATCGATCTCCTGGTCGTAAACCTTTACCCGTTTGAATCGACGGCGGCGAAAGGGGCAGGGTTCGCAGACTGCATGGAGAATATCGACATCGGCGGCCCCGCCATGATTCGCGCGGCCGCCAAGAACCACGCTGACGTCGCCGTTGTCGTGGACCCCCGCGACTATCCCGTCGTGTTGGAAGAACTCGCGCGCCACAACGGCCAGACCACGCTGGCGCTGCGGCGCAAGCTCGCCGCTACCGCGTTCGGGCGCACCGCCGCCTACGATGCCGCGATCTCGAACTGGTTCGCCGAAATTCTCAACGATCCGGCGCCGGCCTACCGCGCGATCGGCGGCAGTCTCGTGCAGGCCTTGCGCTATGGGGAGAATCCCCACCAGCAGGCGGC
The DNA here is from genome assembly GCA_963817135.1 of uncultured Alphaproteobacteria bacterium. GTDB lineage: Bacteria > Pseudomonadota > Alphaproteobacteria > Rhizobiales > Xanthobacteraceae > VAZQ01. Next base: position 539,263 of record CAWFNG010000001.1, read on the forward strand.
CTTCTATCGCACGCCGGATGTGCGCGCCGGCGTTGCAACCGCGCGGCAATTGCAGGGCAAGCAGCTCTCCTACAACAACATCAACGATACCGATGCGGCATACGAATGCGTCGCCGAGTTCAACCCCAAGCGAACCGCGGCATGCGTGATCGTCAAGCACGCCAATCCGTGCGGCGTTGCCGAGGGATCAAATCTCGTCGAGGCTTACCGCAAGGCGCTCGCCTGCGACCCGGTATCGGCGTTCGGCGGCATCGTCGCGCTCAATAGCCGGCTCGATGCCGAAGCGGCCCGCGCCATCACCGACATTTTCACCGAAGTGATCATCGCGCCGGAGGCGAGCGAGGAGGCAGTCGCCATTGTCGGCGCCAAGAAGAACCTCCGCCTTTTGCTCGCCGGCGGTCTGCCGGATGCGCGCGCGCGCGGCACCGTGGTGAAATCGGTTGCCGGCGGCCTGCTCGTGCAATCGCGCGACAACGCCTCGGTCGACGACCTCGATCTCAAGGTCGTTACCCGGCGCGCGCCCACCAATACGGAGCTGCGCGACCTTGCTTTTGCCTTTCGCGTCGCCAAGCACGTCAAGTCGAACACCATCGTCTATGCCAGGGATTGCGCGACCGTCGGCATTGGCGCCGGGCAGATGAGCCGCGTCGACGCCGCCCGCATCGCCACCCGCAAAGCCGCGGACGCCGCGAAGGAAGGCGGCACAGCGCCATTGACCAGAGGCTCGGTGGTCGCTTCCGATGCCTTCTTTCCGTTCGCCGATGGACTATTGGTTGCCATCGAGGCGGGCGCCACGGCGGTGATCCAGCCGGGCGGTTCGGTGCGCGATGAGGAAGTGATCAAGGCGGCCGACGATCACGGCATCGCCATGGTGTTTACCGGCGTGCGCCATTTCCGGCATTGAGCAACCGCGTAGCCCGGATGGAGCGCAGCGAAATCCGGGGCGACTGCCAAATCAATTCAGCGCACGAGGTCGCCGAGCAGATTGGCGGCAACCGAAAGCTTCGACAGCGTGAGACCGGAATTGACGATCTCCTGCACCGCCATGCGCACGCGATCGACTTCCCCGCGCCGCAGCGCAGCCCAGGCTTCAACCGCTGCGCCGCCGGCTGCACCGTTCGCGGCCGCCGCCGCGGTCAGTCTGCGCTCGGCATCGCCAAGCGAATCGAGCGCACGGTCGAGCGCCAGGCGGTCGAAATAGTCGGCAATGACGATCGAGCGCGCCGCCCCGGCGATGCGATCCAGCCGGAAAAACTCCTGCGCCGCGAAATAGATCGCGGTGAGCGCCGGGATATCGCCGCCGGTGCGATCGGCAACCAGGACGATGTCGGGCGCGGCGCGCAATGCCGGGAGCGCGGCCATCCGGCGCGCAAGCTTTTCCGGCACGGCTTGTTGAACAAGCTCCGTAACGCGCGCCTGCACTTGCGCCGCCGTGGCGGCGGGAAGGCTTGCCGCAAGCGCGGCCTCGACCGCGTCGATCCCGGCACGATAGTGCTCGACCGCCGTGCTCAGCGCCAGCGGAAATTCGAGATTGCGCAGGAACCAGACCATGCGATCGAGCAGCAGGTCCTGCACGCTTGCATAAAGCTCAAGCTGCAGGTTGCCCGGGATACGGCCGTCGAGCTGGTCGATCTCGCCGTTAAGCGCGGTCATGGCATAACTGTCGCGCACGACCGCAAAGGCCGTGGCGATCTTCGCCGCATCGGCGCCGGTCTGATCGCCGATGCGCACCAGAAGCGACGGCCCGCCGCGATTGATCATGGAATTGGCGAGCTGGGTGACAATGATCTCGCGGCGCAGCCGGTGCTGCTCGACAGCATCGGGAAAGCGCGCGGCAATCTCCTTCGGGAAATAGCGGCCCAGCTCGCGGGCCAAATAGGGATCGTCGGGAGTATTCGATTGCAGCAGCTCGTGATTGAGCGCGAGCTTGGCATAGGCGAGCAGCACCGCCAGCTCCGGACGGGTCAACGCCTGCGAGCGGCGCCGCCGCTCGGCAAGCTCCATGTCGTCGGGCAGGAATTCCACGGCGCGGTCAAGCTCGCCGGTTGCTTCGAGCGTCTGCATCAGGCGCTGCTCGAAGCCAAGGTCTTCGAGCCCGCGCCGCTCGGCTAGCGAGATCGCCAGCGTCTGCAGATAATTGTTGCGCAGGACCAGCGCCGCGACCTGCTCGGTCAACTGCGCGAGAAGCCCGTCGCGTTGCGGCCGCGACAGCCGTCCATCGCGCATGGGCCGAGCCAGCGCAATCTTCAGATTGACCTCGACGTCGGAAGTGTTGACGCCGGCCGAATTGTCGATGGCATCGGTGTTGAGCCGCACGCCATGCAATGCCGCCTCGACCCGGCCGCGCTGGGTCATGCCGAGGTTGGCGCCCTCCCCGATAACCTTGGCGCGCAGCTGCGCGCCGGTTACGCGGATTGCATCGTTGGCGCGATCGCCAACGCTTTCGTTCGTTTCCGCGGAGGCGCGCACGAATGTGCCGATTCCGCCGAAGAACAGGAGATCGACGGGCGCCTGCAGGATTGCGTTCATCAGCTCCTGCGGGGTGAGCTTCTCCGCGCCGACCGCCAGCGCCGCGCGTGCTTGCGCTGAAAGCACGATTTCCTTGAGCGTGCGCGCAAACACGCCGCCGCCTCTCGATATGAGCGCGCGGTCGTAGTCCTGCCAGCTTGACCGCGGCAGCGCGAACAGCCGCAGGCGTTCGGCAAGGCTTCGCTCGTGGTCGGGATCGGGATCGATGAATATGTCGCGGTGATCGAACGCGGCGACCAGCTTGATGGTTTTTTCCAGCAGCATGGCGTTGCCGAACACATCGCCGGACATGTCGCCAACCCCGACGACCCGGAAAGGCGCTTCGCCGATATCGATGTCGGTTTCGCGGAAGTGGCGCTTGACCGCCTCCCAGGCACCGCGTGCGGTGATGCCGATCTTCTTGTGGTCGTAGCCAGCCGAGCCGCCGGAGGCGAACGCGTCGTCGAGCCAGAAATCATGCTGGCGCGCAATGGCATTTGCGATATCGGAAAAAGTCGCGGTGCCTTTGTCGGCTGCGACAACGAGATAGGGGTCGTCGTCGTCGTGGCGAACCACATGCGCGGGCGGCAGCACGTGGTCCTCGACGAGGTTGTCGGTGATATCCAGGAGGCATGCGACAAACAGTTTATAGGCGGCAGTCCCCTCCTCCTGTACCGCCTCGCGGCTCGCCCCCTCCCCGATCATTGCCGGCAGTCGTTTCGGCACGAACCCGCCCTTTGCCCCGACCGGGACGATTACCGCGTTCTTGACCTGCTGCGCCTTGGCCAGCCCGAGAATTTCCGTGCGAAAATCCTGCGGGCGATCGGACCAGCGGATACCGCCGCGCGCAACTTTGCCGAAGCGCATATGAATTCCTTCGACGCGCGGCGAATAGACGAAAATCTCGTAAAGCGGCTTGGGCAGCGGCAGCGACTCGAGGAGGCGGCTTGCGAATTTTATGGCAATGAGCTGCTTGGGATGGCCGCCGTCGTCGAGCTGATAAAAATTGGTGCGGATTGCCGCACGCACGGCTTTGACGAAAAGCCGCAGAATGCGGTCTTCATCGAGGCTTTCGACCTGCTGCAAGGCAGTGTCGAGCGAATTTGCCAGTTTGCTTTCGTCGGCGGCCCGCTGTTCGCGCGACAACGTCGGCCGCGGATCGAAGCGCAGCTCGAACAGCCGCACAATCTCGACGGCGATGGGGGCGTGCTTGCGCAGCGTTGCCCACATGTAATCCTGCGAATACGGGACCTGGATCTGCCGCAGAAAAAGAGAGATGCAGCGCAGCAGCGCCACTTCGCGCCATGCCAGTCCGGCGGCAAGCACCAGCGCGTTATAGCCGTCATCCTCGGCAATCCCGCGCATCACCATCAGGAACGCGGTCTCGAGATTGCGCTTATTGGCATCGAGATCGACCGGGCGGGCATCCGCGCTCTCAAGCAGCATGTCGTGCAACCAGACATCCAATGGGGCTTCGCTGACTGCCGAAATGTCCGCAGTACGCTCGTCGGCGTCCTGGTCGGCGCGCCCGCCTTGCGAATTGATCTCATAGGTGCGCTCGTCCACCACCCGGAAGCCCATATTCTCCAGGACCGGAACCCGCTCCGAGAGCGCGATCGGCCGCCCGCGGCTCCACACCTTGAGACCGACGCAGCTCTCCGCCTCAGGGGCGGGCATATGCTCTTGCGCGCGGCGATGGAAATCGACTGCCAGCGGACGGCTCGCCGACAGTCCCTCCATGAGGCGGATGTCGGCGACGGCATTTTGCGGCGAATAGGTTTCGCGATAGCCCTGCGAGAACGCATCGCGATAGCGCGCGAGCAGCGCGCGCGCTCTGCCGGGTTCGTAGCCGCGCGCGAGTTCGCTCGCCAGCTCATCGGCCCAGGTGCGCACCATTGTCTCGACGGCGTGCTCGAGGGCGTCGCGGTCGGGCCCCGCCGGGGCGCCATCCGCGAGCGTGATGATGAAATGCACGCGCACCAGCGGCCCTTCGGGAAAGAACGGGCGAAACGAGCTCACCTGGCCGTGGAAGACACGGGCAAAATAATCACCAGCCTTCATGCGGATGCGGCTGTCGTACCGGTCGCGCGGCACGTAAAGCAGGATGGAGACGAAGCGGTCAAAGCGTTCGCGCCGCGGCAGCACGCGAACCCGTGGCCGTTCGTCAAGCTGCAAGATCGCCAGCGCGAATTGCAGGAGCGTGTCCTCATCGATCTGGAAAAGCTCGTCGCGCGGATAATTCTCCAGGACATTCACCAGGGCTTTGCCGGAATGTCCCTCGCGCGTGAACCCGGCGCGCTTGACCACGGCGTCGACCTTGCGCCGCAGATACGGAATGGAGCGGGTCGAGCGATTATACGCGGTAGAGGTAAAAAGGCCGACGATGCGAAACTCTCCGGCCAGCCGGCCATCGGCGGCAAACCGCTTGACGCCGATGTAATCCATCTGAACGCGCCGATGCACGCGCGAGCGCATGTAGGACTTGCTGATGATCAGCAATGCCGGCTCTTGCAGCAGCTCGCGTATGGCAGGCGTGATCGCGAGCGGCTGGTTCCAACGCTGCACTACCGGCATTTCCGGCGCCCGCAACAGGCCGAGCCCCGTCTCGAATACGGGTTCCAGCAGCTGCCCCTCTTCCGAGAAGCGATAGTTGCGGACCCCGAGAAAGGTGAAATTGTCCGCCAGCAGCCACTCAATAAAGGCAAGCGCCTCGGTGACCTCGGCCGTCGCTATCGGCGGCGGGTTGCTTCTGATGTCCCCCAGTACCGCCGACAATCGTTCCATCATGGCCGGCCAGTCGGCAACGCAGATGCGCACATCCGCCAGCACGCGCTCGAGCGCAGCGACGATTTCGGCGAGACGGGCGGCGTCATCGACGCGTTCCACGTGGATGTGAATGAAGCTTTCGCGCAGCGCGCCCGGGGTGGGGTCGGTGCCCTCGAACGCGATCAGGCGGCCGGTTTCATCACGCCGGACGCTGAAGATGGGGTGCACGACGAAACGCACCGGCAATCCCCGCTCGGATAATTCTCCCAGCACCGAATCGAGCAGGAACGGCATGTCGTCATTGACGATTTGCAAGACCGAATCGCTGCGCTGGCGCTCCGGCGCCGCTTCGTCGCCGGGAGTGTAAAAACGCACGCGCGGTGTGCCCGGCACACGCTCGGTGAGCAGCGTCCAGGCCTCGGCGGCCAGCGCTGCGAGCTGACGCGGGTCGTAGCGCATGAGGTCTTCGGGAGCGGCGCGTGCAAACAATGCGGCAACGAACGCCGCGGGGGCCGGCGAGGAAGCGCTGCTCAGAAGCTTTCCCGCCGCCGCAATGAGGGCCGCTTCCGCGCGCTGTTCTTCCATGTCCACAAGTTCAGCGACCATGACGTTCCTTTGTAACGCGTGGCGCAAAGCAAGTCATTGCCCAGGCACGCTCTCTCTCGTGTCCCGGGCGAGTGGAGCGAGGGCTTCTTCGCCCGAGCGCAACGAGACCCGGGAACCAGGTGATGGTTGGGTTTGTGGCTCTGGGTCCCGGCTCTCGCTCGCGATCGAGCATTGTGCGCCAATTTTGGATACGGGCGCTCGCTCGTCCGGGACACTGAGCAATTCCGTTTGGCGGGCAAAGACGATAGAGTTGCGCCCTTGCGTGAACGAGGAGAACGCCGTGCAGAAGCAAACGAAAATCGCCCCCAAGAAGCAGCAGGTTGCAAAAAAACGCTCTCCCGTGGTGAGCGAGAAAACTGCGCCCGCCCGCACGCGCGCCGGCGCGGATGACGATGTGAAGGTTACCGCGTTAAAGCTCCCGGCAGGCAAGCTTTCCCCGGAAATGGATGCCTATTTCAGGAAGTGTCAGGAGAAGATCGGCTTCATACCCAACGTGCTTAAAGCTTTTGCCTTTGACGACGCCAAGCTCCGCGCCTTCGTGGATTATCGTCAGCAGCTGGTGCAGAACGCGGAAACTCTTTCCAAGCTGGAAATCGAGATGATTGCGACGGTTGTGTCGTCGCAGAACCGCTGCTTCTATTGCATTACCGCGCATGGCAATAGCGTGCGCACGCTCGGCGATCCGATCCTCGGCGAGATGCTGGTGATGAATTACCGGGCGGCGCGGCTTTCCCGAAGGCAGCGCGCCATGCTCGACTTCGCGGTGAAGCTCACCGCGACACCGTGGGAAGTGGAAGAGGACGACCGCCACCGCCTGCGGCGTGCAGGTTTCAGCGATCGCGACATCTGGGACATCGCCTCGGTCGCCGCCTTCTACAACATGACCAACCGGCTTGCATCGGCAACCGACATGCGTCCCAATACGATCTATCACGGCCAGGCGCGGTAGTTGCTTCTTGCTATGGGCCTGACGTTTTGCAAGACAGCGAGTTCAGCAGCAAATTCCTCGGCCTCGACTAAGCTTGTACGGCAGCACTTGAAACATATCGGTGCGACAACGAGGGAGCATCGCAATGGCGAGACTTGCAGGCAAAGTTGCAATGGTGACAGGAGCGGCACAGGGGATTGGCGCGACCTATGCCCGCGCGCTTGCCGCGGAGGGCGCGGCCGTGGCGGTCAACGATATCGCCGATCCGGCAACAACGGTCGCCGCGATCAAAGCCGGCGGCGGAAGCGTACTTGGCGCTATCGCCGACGTCTCCAGTGCGCGCTCTATCCGCACGGCAGTGGATCAAGCCATCGCCGCATTCGGTCAGCTCGATATCCTGATCACCAACGCCGCCTTGTTCGGCAACCTCGCGCTCAAACCATTTCTCGACATTGAATCCGAGGAATGGGACCGGCTGATGGCTGTGAACGTGCGCGGCGTGTTTAAGTCAGTAAAGGCGGTGGTGCCGCACATGCGGCAACGTCGATACGGCAAGATCGTCAACATCGCTTCCGGAACCGTGTTCAAGGGCTCGCCCATGATGCTGCATTATGTCACCTCCAAGGGCGCAGTGGTGGCGATGACCCGGGCGATGGCGCGCGAGCTTGGCGATGACGGCATTCGCGTGAACTGCCTCGCCCCGGGCTTGATCATGAGCGATAATGTGCGCGCCAATCCGGTTTGGGTTGGACCGGTCGTCAACAATAATATTGCCAGCCGCGCGCTCAAGCGCGAAGCAGTGCCTGACGATTTGATCGGCGCGATGTTATTCCTGACCAGTTCCGACAGCGATTTCATGACCGGCCAAACTGTCGTTGTCGATGGCGGTTCGGTCATGCATTGAGCAGGCGTTTTAAATGCCTCGGGTCACCCTACGCATCGTCTGAATGCCCAGGTTGTCCTTGCTTAAGAATTTGATAATGGGGGCGTGCCAGTGTTGCGGGCTACGTCAGGTATTCCTTCATTAGCCGGCGCGGCTTTCCGTTTTGGGATGGCATGACGCGACGCTGTCACTCGTTTACGCTGAGAGGGGATCAGATGCGACTGTTAACGGCAAGTCTCCTCATCGCCTGCATGGGCGTCGCTTCGACAAGGGGGTATGCCCAGTGGATGGACGCCAAGATACCGGGCGAGAAGGATCGCACTGTGCAAGGCTGCGCTGGTGAAACCCGCAATCGCGGCGATTGGGCGTGCGTCCTTGTGCGTTGCGACCAGCCCGGCTCGCCGCCAAGCCTACACTTTTCGACCTCTGGGCCGGATATCCGGGGCGACATCAAGCTGGTAATCGACGACGCAACCTTCACGCTTTCGGTCCCGGATTCGCCAAGGTCACCGCTCGCGTCGTCAACTCGGGCCGAAGCATTTCCTAGCGCTCTCATGGAGGCGATGAAGGCGGGGAGCGCGCTCTCGATTGAGGGCACCGATCTCAAACCGCCAAACAATCGCATTTCCTTGCAGAACTCGCGCCAGGCTATCGAACAGATCGAGTGGACCTGCGCGCGCTTACACCCGAGCGCGGCAAGTCTCTGGAGGCGCATTACAAGGGGCAAATTCTTTTGATCGAGCCGGGCTGTGCGCCGAACGTATCGCACTCACCATCCCGAACAATCCAAATGAATTCAGCGATATTTCGCAGCTTCGAACGGCGAGTTGGGCCTTGCCGTCCTCCAGCAGCACGGCAGCAGGAGCGCGATCGATCAGTGGGCCTAAAGTCGGCTCAGGGGAATTGAGTCGGTCAGCGACAGTCGCCACCGGTCCGGTGCGTGCTTAGGCGGCGCTTTATCAGCATTGCGAGCTATTTCTCGTCGTTCGTCAGATGAATTCCATCATGCTGGCTCGTTCTTCGTCCGATACCTTGTAGAAGCCCCGCTCCCATTCCCTCGTCTTTTGCCGCATATAGATGTCGCGGAATTCCTCGCCGAAGGTTTCGCCGATCAGGGGATCGGCACGGAAGGCATCGAGTGCCTCGATCAAGGTGCGCGGTAGCCGTTCCGGCATTGGTTGCGATGCCTTTACCCGGCCATCCGCCAGCGCATAGAGGTTCTCGTTCCAGGGCGTGCCGGGATCGAGGTTTTTGCTGATTCCGTCCATGCCGGCGGCAAAGGAGAATGCCGCCGTCAAATAGAAATTCGTGCTGATATCGGGCGCGCGGTTCTCGACGCAATACCGGTTCATCGGCAGGCGCAGCATTGCGGAGCGGTTGTTGCGTCCATAGCATCGAAGCACCGGAGCCCAGGAAATGTCCGCCATGTCGCCCTGGGCGACCAACCCTTTGTACGAGTTAAAGGTGGGGCAGGACAAAGCGGTCAGCGCCGGCGCGTGTGCAAGCAGCCCCGCGGTGAAATGGAATGCCAGATCCGGGAATGCGATATTGTAGCGCCTGCCGCACTCGCCCACCCGGGAATGAGCCGGATCGAACAAGTTGGCCTTCGTCTGCGCATTGGCGAGCGACATATTGAAATGCGCTCCCGAGCGGAATTCCGAGCTGAACGGCTTGGGCATGAAGCTCGCAATCGCTCCGATTGAGCGCGCGACCTGCTTTGCCATCATGCGCAGGAAGATCAGGCGGTCGCAAAGGGTGAGCGCATCGCCATAAGCGAAGTCGAACTCGTACTGACCGCGGCCGCCTTCCTGGTCGAACGAATAAACCCCCCATCCCAATTCCCGCATATGGTCGATCATTGGATGAAGGAAGGAGACCGACTGCAGTGTCTGGTCGACATCGTAGGCCGGACATATGCCCTGATAGGTGCTCTCGGCGATCGGCCTGAACTGCCCGTTGTGCCGGCGAAAGATGTAGAGCTCGGTCTCGACTCCGATGTTGAAGGTGTACTGCTTCGCTTTTGCGAGCGCACGCTTGAGCATCACGCGGGAGCAGTTGGCGTAGGGCTCACCGTGGTAATAGAGGTCGCTGGCGAACCAAGCGAACCGCTTGTCCCACGGCAGGATCACCATGCTCGCGAGATCCGGCACCGCGGCGCACTCGTCCTCCTGTGGTCCGACAAGGCCCATGCCTTCCATTGCGCCGACGGTGAACAGCTCGGAGCCGCACGCCATCTTCTCGAAGCTGGAGATCGGGGTGGTCTTGGCTTTCGCCGCCCCGTGAACATCGACATAGGTTGCGAGGCAATACTCGACGCCTTTGGCGATCAGCTCGCGCTTCGTTTCCGCAATCAAATTCTTATCGTTCACGAGCTTCTCCTCCTGTGCAGCATGAAGCATGGCGTCACAGACCTGCGTGAGATTCGGATTGAGATGTGATTTGGCGAGGCGTTCGCGTCACTCCGCGCGACCGGCCGATACACTCATTCCGCTGCCGTCCGCTGCCGCATCGGCATCAGCCCCACCACCCGGTCGACAACCCAGTTGTCGATTGTATGCACCAGGGGCTCCATGCTGGAAAAGCGACCGGCCCGGCTGAACGGGTTGGAAAGGCCCTGGAATTGCAGCTCCGCGATACCGTTGTCCTCGCTGATCACCAGGTCAAAGCGCTTGTGATAGTTTTGCACGACGGTCTCGAAATCGGGCCTCTCGACCGAAGCTTTCGGAAAGCAGAAGCCTGCGGAATACCGCACCAAGTCCGGTCCATCGGGCGCCATTTGCTTGAACCACATGCAATCGAGATCGGCTCCGATCACGGTGCACGGATAAATTAGGATATATTGCGCGCCTTCCGCCGCCGCCCCGCGCAAGGTGGCAATGCGGTCAAACGCGGCGTCTCCGCCCAGCGTTGCGCGCGACGCTGTCGTGCGGGACTGGAGCAGGACATAGTTGCCGGGCGCGCCGTCGATCGGGTTCCACTGCGCCTTCACCCCGCCGATCGTTCGTTGATGCACCGTTGCAAGATGAAAGTTCTCCAGCGAGTTCTCGATGTAGCTCTTCCAATTGGTGCGGACCGTCAAATCCTTGCGTCTGACGGTGACCATGGTCTCGAACTCGTAGGATTCGGTGAATGAATCGAGATCGCCAAGATACTCCGGCAAGCGCATGCATTCCGCGTCCAGATTGACGAAGAGAAAGCCTGACCAGGTGTCGAGCTTCACCTGGGTCAATCCGAACCGGGATGGGTCGAAGTTGCGCGTTTCCTGCATGCCGTTAGGGGCGCGCAGCTCCCCGCGCGTCGAATAAAGCCAGCTGTGATAGGGGCAGCGGATCGCCTTGCAATTGCCTTCTCCTTCCAGGAGCTTCGCGCCGCGGTGCCGGCAGGAGTTGATGAAGGCGCGGACGCGCCCGTCCTCGCCGCGCATGATGATCAGCGACACGCCGACCAGCGACAGCGTGAAATAGTCCCCGGGATTCTTGACGTATTCGGCGCGCCCGATCAGGTTCCAACATTTCCGGAAAATGTTCGAGACTTCGCGCTCATAAAACTCATGCGAGGTATAGCACGCTGGCGGCAGCGTTTCGGCTTCCAGGAGCGGCTTGCGCACCGCGGCATAGGTTTCGGGATTGAACAAATCCATGTTCTTGCTCTCGCCAACCGCTGGGCGCGGCGCGATCGGTTTGTTTTAATCGATCGATTAAATTCTGTATGCTTTTTTTCCACCTGACAAGCGGCTGAAGCGGCGCTAAGAGGACAGTCTTTTGGTTGAGGAGGGGCTCCATGGCGCGAAGTGCGCTCAAAGGCCGATTGCAGAAGGGCCGAGCGCTACGCTTCACCGTAGTTGCCTGACCGGTGTGCTCATGCCCAGTGCACGGCGATGGGAACTGATGACGAGCCCGGAAATCGGCGAAGCGGTCGCCGGAGGCATGGATCTCGCATTGCTGCCTGTCGGTGCGACTGAGCAACACGGGCCGCACCTCGCGACCGGCTGCGATACGATCTCCCCCGATGAGATCGCCTGGCGCGTCTCCGAACGCACCGGGGTCATCGTGCTACCGGCAATTCCTTACGGCATCTCGCTGGGCCACACTCACCGCTGGCCGGGCACCATCTCGCTGCATCCACAGACCCTGACGCAGTTGGTTGTCGAGATTGCCCGCTGGGTGATGCAATCGGGGTTCAGCAAGCTGATCATGCTCAACGGCAACGGACCGAACGCACCGGCCCTCGAATGTGCGCGGATCCAGCTCCGCTATGAGCTTCCCCGCTGCCGCTTTCGTGTGCTGTCGCTGTTCGATTGCTCAGCGCGTGTGCAGCAGCACTATTTCTCCGATGCAGCCGACATTCATGCCAACCGCGGGGAGACCTCGCTGCTGATGCACGTGCGCCCGGAGGCGGTGCGTCCCGGGGCCGCGGTTGATGAGGAGGACGTCACGCCCGGCAAAATCTTCTCCTACGACATGCCGTCGACAACCCGGACCGGGGTGGTCGGGCGACCGAGCCTCGCCTCGCCGCAAGATGGTGCGTATTTGACGCAGATACTGATCGAGGATCTCAGCGATATCGTCAGGACGGCCTTGACCGAGCCATGGCCATTACAGCGCGACGGCAGCTGATCCTGATCCGGAAAGCAGCACGATGGAGTACGCACGCTTGGCGCGCAGTAACTTGCAGGTATCACCGACGGAGGATGACATGGACAAACAACGCTCGATCAGGCTGACCCGGCGGCAGGTGGTGGCAGCATCCGCCGCGATTGCGGCAACGAAATTTCCCGCACCCGCGACCGGCCAGGGCACCACATCCATAAAGATGACCCTGCCGTGGTTGCCCCAGGGAGCGCAGCTGTTTCCGTTCATCGCCCGAAACAAGGGATTTTGGCAGCGGCGCGGGCTTAATGTGGAGATCGCCCGCGGGTTCGGCTCTGCGGCAGCCATTCAGACCATCACGCAGCACCAGGTGCCGGTTGGCATCATTGCCGCCCCCTCAATTATAGTGGGGGCTGCACAAGGCCTCGATATCCGGGTGGTCGGCATCGACGGCTACGATTCGACCATGGGATTCCTGGTGCTTGACGAGTTTCCCGTCAAAACGCTGAAGGACCTCGAAGGCCGCAAGCTCGGCTCGACACTGCAATCGGCCGAGGTCCCGTTCATCGACCATGTGCTGAAGCTTTCCGGCGCCGACCCGGCCAAGGTCAACCGGGTCGGGCTGCAGGCAAATGTGCTGGAAACCTCGCTGATGAACAAACAGGTGGATGCAATTTCGGTATTCGCGACCTCGAACATGCCGAGCCTGCTCACCCAGGGCGTCGCGTTTCGGTTCTTTCCCTATGCGGATTACGGTATTCGCATCTACTCGAATTGCTTGACCACCAGTCCCGAGTACCTGAGGGACAACAAATCGACCGTCGAGGCATGGGCGGACGGCATGCACGAAGGCCTCAAATATTGCATGCTCAATTTCGAGGAGGCGGTGGACATCTTTGTGAACGAGGTCCCGGAAGTGAAGATGTCGGCCACTGGAAAAAAGCACACGCGCTACGGCGCCGGGATGTTCCTCGCAGCGCTCTTGACCACGGAAATCCGCGACCATGGCCTTGGCTGGGGCGACATGAACTCCCTCAACAAGCAGACCGACCTGGTAATGCAATTTGCCGTCGGGCCGAACAGCAGGCGGCCTTCCGTTGAGGCGATCTTCAGCAATGCCATGGCGGGAAAGGAGAAGCTCACGCCGGCGGAATGGGAGACGGCACGCAAATCGGCGAGCGAGTTTGCTGCCTATATCGGCGTCAAGCTCTAAGTGCGTCCGCTCGCGCGCATGGCGCCGACGGCAATCGCGCCTGCAGCCGAAGGGTTGGTTTGCATCCGCAACGTTGGAAAGACGTTCAGCCGCGAGGGTGACTCTCTCGAAGTCCTGCGCAAAATGAGCATCGATGTGCCCGCCCGGCAGTTCATCTCCATTCTCGGCGCGTCCGGCTGTGGCAAGACGACGCTGCTCATGATGCTTGCCGGCCTGGAGCCGATCAGCAGCGGCAGCATCGAGATCGGCGGACAGCCTGTCAGAAGGCCCCGGCGCGACGTCGGCGTCATTTTCCAGGATCCAACGCTGCTGCCGTGGAAGACGGCGTTGGAAAATGTGCTGTTCCCGATCGAGATATTCGGATTGTCTCTTTCCGAATACCGGCCCCGCGCGCAAGCACTGCTCGAGCTTGTGGCGCTGGGCGACGCCCTGAATTTGCGTCCGCGTCAATTGTCCGGGGGAATGCGCCAACGGGTTGCAATCTGCCGCGCGCTCATTCATGCGCCCGCGGTTCTCCTGATGGACGAACCGTTCTCAGCGCTCGATGCGATCACGCGCGATGAGCTCAACGTGATGCTGGTGGATATCTGGGAGCGGACCCATCAGACCGCTTTCTTCGTCACCCACTCCATAAGGGAGGCGGTGTTTTTATCGGACCGCGTCGTGGTGCTGGGGGGCTCGCCAGGGCAGGTCGTAGCCGACGTGACCATCCCGTTCGAGCGTCCGCGGGCCCCGACGATCGGAGAGACGCTCGCGTTCAACAAAATCTGCAGTGAATTGCGGGCCACCATTGCCGATAGCACCGCGATGTCACGGCGCGCACGCGCATCCGCCGCGAGAGTGCACGCATGAGCCAGGAGTTGCTGATTGGCGATGGCCAGGCGGCGGACTTTCGGCGTGAGCGCCGTTCCACCCTTGTGCGAACGACGCGGAAGACTGCCTTGCCCATCGTCACGGCGGCGATATTTCTGGTTGCCTGGGAGATTTTCGTGGATGTCTCGGGCATCCGTGCAGCCGTTCTCCCGGCGCCGAGTAGCGTGTTCTCGGCGACCTGGGCAAACCGCGATATCCTGATTGCTAACGCCGTTCCGACGACCATCGAGACTATCGCAGGCTTCATCCTTTCCGTCGTTCTCGGTGGCCTTCTCGGCGTGCTGCTCACGTATTTCAGCGTGGCTCGGGATGCGCTCTATCCAAATGTGATCGTGTTTCAGCTTATCCCGAAAGTGGCGGTCGCCCCGCTCTTCATGCTGTGGCTGGGGATCGGGTGGGAATCGCGGATTGCCATCGCTCTCTTCATTGCATTCTTTCCCATTGTGATCTCGACAGTGAGCGGTCTAAATGCTGCCGATGCCGCCATCGTGCGCCTGTGCGAAAGCCTGGCCGCGAGTCGATGGCAAATCTTCTCCAAGGTCCGGCTGCCCTATTCGCTTCCATTCCTTTTCAATGGGATGAAGATCAGCATGACGCTGGCGATCATCGGTGTCATCGTCGGCGAGTTCATCACCTCGCAGCAGGGGCTCGGGTACATCATTCTGTTTGCGGGGTCCCGACTTGAGACGGCAACGGTGATGGCGGCCCTGCTGGTTCTGTGCACGGTAGGGCTCGGGCTCTATGGGCTGGTTTCGCTGGTCGAGCGGCTCATCATGACGAAATATGGAAGCTAGTTATGACGGCTGCGACCTATCCTTACGATGCGTTACGCAAGTTTGCCGCCGCTCTCGGCGAAAAGGCAGGACTGGCTGCCGATCGGGCAAGGACACAGGCTGAGATCCTGCTCGAGGCGGATCTGATGGGACACACCACGCATGGTCTGGCCCTGCTGCCCGGCCTCCTGAAGGCTATCGAGAGCGGCACCATCCGCCGGACCGGCGAGCCAAAGGTGTTGTCGGATCGCGGATCGACCGTGTTCTGGGATGCGAGCTCGCTGCCTGGAACCTGGCTTCTCACGCGTGCGATTGGTGCAGCCAGAGAGCGCGTTGCAAGCCATCCCGTGGTCACGTTCGTACTGCGAAACATGTCCCACATCGGCGCGCTCGGAGCTTATCTCCGTCAGGCAACCGACCATGGACTCGTCATCATCATCATGAACTCCGATCCGGGCATGCGGACGGTGGCACCGGCCGGAGGAAAGGAAGGTCAGCTCGCGCCCAATCCGCTGGCTTTCGGCTATCCGACCGACGACGACCCGATCCTCATCGATATCAGCACGTCCTCCGTGGCCAACGGATGGGTGAGACGCTGGAACGCGGAAGGACGACGCCTGCCGGGAAAATGGCTGCAAGATATAGATGGCAATGTCACCGACAACCCTGCGGTTCTGTTCGGCACTCCGCCCGGAACGATGCTGCCGCTCGGCGGCCTTGAGCTCGGGCACAAGGGCTTCGCGCTGGGACTGATGGTCGACGTGCTGACTACAGGCCTTTCCGGTGCGGGCCGGGCCACGAAAGTGCCAGGCGGGGGAACGCCGGTATTTCTTCAGTTGATCGACCCGAACGCTTTCGCGGGGATGCAAGCGCTCAAGAGCGAGACGGGCTTGCTCGCGCGGACGTGCCGCAGCAGCAACCCTCGAACTGGGGTAGCCGCAGTAAGAATGCCCGGCGATACCGCTCTCACGCGCCGGCGCGTGCAACTTCAGAAAGGCATCGAACTTTACCCGTCGATCATGCCCGATCTGATGCCCTGGGCGGAGAAATTTGGCATCACCGCGCCGCCCCAACGCTCATGACGATCGTCGTCGCATATGCGCGGACAAAGTTGCAATGCTACTTCACGCTGCGGCCCTTGCCTGGGCTGCCGCCTTTATCGGATTCTGCGTGGCGTTTAGACCGACCCTGTCTCGGCCGCGAAAAATGGCAAAAGGAGCGCCCGCCTAACCGTCATGCCCCAGATCGGATTGAAACGAAATCTGCAACATCCTCCACCTCATCGAAGCGGGTGCCTGCGCCTAGGGAAGACCACCGTGGGCGCCGAGCACTCCTGCGACAATGGCGAGCGCAGAGACCAGCAGGGCTATCGCGTGCAATCTCATCACCAGCGCAAATGCGCTGTCTTTGTGTTGCAGCGCATAGCCTCGAAAGAGTCGATGGAGTAGCAACGGCTCCAGCACGTAAATCATCAGGGCGAATATCGCCCAGACCGCCACCATCAGATGCAACCACCAGAAGGACGCATAACGAAGACGGTCCCAGGCATCGAGCTCCATCATCATGTAGACGCCGGAAACGCCTGCTAACAGCAAGGAGATCCGGGCTTGCGACGCGAAGCGCCGTTCGAACGCCTCGAATTCCGCAATCGCCAAGTCTGCATCCGGTAATTTGCTCGCGCGAGGCAGGACAATTGTCGTCACGATGGCAACGCCGCCGATCCAATGCACCAGCGCCAGGATGTGGACGGCGCGAGCGAGCGCAAGATCATCGATCGTCATCGACAGCAGCCCAGCAAGGGTGCAAGGTCGTGTCAAGCACTCGGAGCAGTGGGCTTCTAATCGTCGATCCATGCATTTGGTCTTGCTAGGCGCTGAAGCGCCGCCCGATCGTTGATCACGACTTCGTGGCCACGGCTCGATACACCATGTTCCGTCAGTGTCACGAGGTTGCGGGACAGGTTTTCCGCCGTCATCCCCAGCTGCGAGGCAAGCGTACGCTTGTCATAGGATAATCGTATCTGCCCGCGGTCTCCTTGTCGTTGATCAGCTTGTAGAATCCAATTGGCGAGTCGCTCGGCACCGGTGCGCAGCTTGTGATTCTTCAGTGCGCGTACGAGGCCGCGGTATCTTTCTGCTAATTCGCCAACGACGGCGCGAGCAAAGGCACTGTCGCGGCTGAACACATCTCGCACCGAGGAGGCTGGAATCATGAGAATGCGAGCGGGCGCAACTGTACGGGCCGCCTTCAAGTAGACTTCGTCCCGAACGACAGCGGCAAGGATGAACGTCGTCACTGGGCCGATGACATCGATCGTCGCCTGGCGTTTGTCGCAAGTGGCGAACAGCTCCACCAGTCCGTCGACGACAATGTGCAGGAAGTCCGGCAGCTCACCTTCGTTGATGAGGACAATGCGTTCCGGAAAACGCTGCAGGAAGGCGGCGTTGATCAATAGTTCGAAATTGCTGTCGCGCATCCCGGCGAACAACGGGAGCTCGCGAATGAGTTTTTTATCGGAACCACGCATGATTTCCTCCGCGAAGAAGTCGCATCACTTGTCTTGATATTTATCAATTTAATGCATCGTTAATATCAATTGTTCTACCAAAGCAAGTCAAAACGCTCCATCTCCAAGAATTCCGGCAGTTCGCAAGTCTTTTGATTCATCTCAAAGCTCGGGTCGTATGAGCGGCTAGTTACATCGCCCATCGCACCATGCGATCGGAGGCGAAACGACCAATGCACGACAGATCTTTCGACCCTTCCGCCGGGCAAGCTCGCGCGCTTTGGATGTCCACGTTATCGTTCACCGTCTGCTTCGCGGTGTGGACGATTTTCTCGATCATCGGCATCCAGATCCAAAAGAACCTCGGGCTGAATGAGACCCAATTCGGCCTGTTGGTCGGCACGCCGATCCTCACCGGATCGCTGATCCGGCTCATCCTCGGCGTCTGGACCGACCAATACGGCGGGCGCGTTGTGTACGTGGCGGTCATGTTGTCGGCGGCGGTCGCATCCTGGCTGCTCAGCTACGCCACGACCTATGAGCAGACGCTGATCGCAGCGTTGGCTGTCGGCATCGCCGGCGGATCGTTTGCCGTCGGGATTGCCTATGTGTCGCGCTGGTATCCGACCGACAAGCAGGGAACGGCGCTCGGCATTTTCGGCATGGGAAACGTCGGAGCCGCCGTCACCAAGTTCCTCGCCCCCTTCGTGCTTGTCGCCTATGGCTGGCAAGCGGTCGCTCGGGTCTGGGCGGTGGGCCTCGCCATTATGGCGATCGTCTTCTGGCTCACCACCAGTGACGATCCGGTTCTCCGCGCGCGTCGTGCAAGCGGCGAGAAACCAAAAAGCGTTTGGCTCCAACTCGAGCCGCTCAAGAATGTCCAGGTGTGGCGATTTGCGCTCTACTATTTCTTCGTGTTCGGCGCCTTCGTCGGGCTGTCGCTGTGGCTGCCGCGCTACCTGATCGGGGTCTATGGCCTCGACATTACCACTGCCGGCATGATCGCCGCGGCGTACTCAATCCCGGCAAGCATCTTCCGTGCCTATGGCGGTCATCTCTCCGACCGATATGGCGCGCGCCGCATCATGTACTGGACGTTTCTCGTCTCGGTCGTTTGCACGTTCGTACTGTCTTATCCGCCGACCGACTACGTGGTGAAGGGCATCCAGGGTCCGATCGCCTTCCATATCGAGACAGGACTTCCACAGTTCATCGTCACGGTCTTCGTGCTGGGCTTCTTCATGAGTCTCGGGAAGGCCGCGGTCTACAAGCACATCCCCGTCTATTACCCGAAAAACGTCGGATCGGTCGGCGGGCTCGTCGGCATGATCGGCGGGCTCGGCGGCTTCTTGCTCCCGATTGCATTCGGCGCGCTCAATGACCTCACCGGCTTGTGGACGAGCTGCTTCATGCTGCTATTCGTGCTCGTCTCCGGCGCGCTGATCTGGATGCATATGGCAATCCGACAGACGGAGCGTGGCGTTGCCGGTGAAGCGCTCAAGAGGCTCCCTGAACTGCCTGAAATGCAGGAAATCCACCGGCCGGAACACATCGCCGCGCTTGCAGGTGCCGAGCTGCAGGATTGGCACCCGGAAGACAGGGAGTTCTGGGTGAAGACCGGGCGCGCCGTCGCACGGCGAAATCTCTGGATATCCATTCCGGCGCTGCTTCTTTCTTTCGCGGTTTGGCAGGTGTGGTCGGTCGTCGTGGCCAAGCTGCCGTCGGTTGGATTTAACTTCACCACGGATCAGTTGTTCTGGCTCGCCGCCTTGCCCGGTATTTCCGGCGCGGCGCTGCGTGTTTTCTACTCGTTCATGGTTCCGATCTTTGGCGGCCGGCTGTGGACCACGACGACCACATGGTCGCTGATGATCCCGGCCGTCGGGATTGGCTACGCGGTGCAAAATCCCGATACGCCCTACATCGTATTCCTGATCCTCGCACTGCTCTGCGGTCTCGGTGGCGGCAACTTCGCCTCGTCGATGGCCAACATCTCGTTCTTCTTTCCGCGCGCAGAAAAGGGGAACGCACTCGCACTCAATGCCGGCCTCGGCAATCTCGGCGTCAGCGTGGTGCAGTTCCTGGTTCCGATCGCTATCACCGCCGGCGTGTTCGGCTGGCTCGGCGGCGACCCGGTCATGGTCAAGGCGGGCGCGCAGCAAGTGCCGCTCTGGCTGCAGAACGCCGGCTTCATCTGGGTGCCGTTTATCGCGGCGAGCGCGTTCGCGGCCTGGTTCGGCATGAACGACATCGCCTCGGCCAAGGCGTCGTTCGCCGATCAAGCGGTGATCTTCGAGCGCAAGCACAACTGGATCATGTGCTGGCTCTACACCGGCACCTTCGGCTCGTTCATCGGCTATTCGGCGGGCTTCCCGTTGCTCGCGAAAACCCAATTTCCCGCCGTCGATGCGTTGCCATTCATCTTCCTCGGCCCGCTTGTCGGCGCATTGTCGCGCTCTGCGACCGGTTGGGTTTCGGACAAATGGGGCGGTGGACGTGTCACTTTCTGGGTGTTCGTCCTGATGATGATCGGCGTCGCGGGCGTTCTCTACTTCCTCGGCATCAAGGATCAGCCCGGCGCGTTCTGGGGCTTCTTCGCGATGTTCCTCGTCCTGTTCTTCGCGACGGGCGTCGGCAATGCCTCCACCTTCCAGATGATCCCCAATATTATGCGCAAGGAGATCGATCGTCTGATGCCACAGGCGGATGCGGCGACCCGCATGCGTCAGGCGGAAAAGGAATCCGCCGCTATCACTGGATTCACATCGGCGATCGCGGCGTTCGGCGCCTTCTTTATCCCGAAAGCCTACGGAACTTCGATCGGGCTGACCGGCGGAGTGGAGACCGCTCTCTGGGGCTTCTTCGTTTTCTACGTCACCTGCGTCTTGATCACCTGGGGCTATTACACGCGTCGCGCCGGACTGCTCTATGACGTCGAGCGGCGGCCGCCGTCTGCTCCGACGGCACCGCTCGCACCGGCGGCGTCGATTGCCGGATGAAGGAAAGAGAAAATGAGCCACTTCCTTGATCGTCTCACCTTCTTCACTCGTGTCGTCGACAATTTCTCCGGCGGCCATGGCATCACCACCAGCGAGGACCGCCGCTGGGAGGACGGTTACCGCAAGCGCTGGCAGCACGACAAGATCGTGCGCTCGACCCACGGCGCGAATTGTACCGGCTCATGCTCGTGGAAGATCTACGTCAAGGGCGGGATCGTCACCTGGGAAACTCAGCAGACCGACTATCCGCGCACACGGCCCGATTTGCCCAACCACGAGCCGCGCGGCTGCTCGCGCGGCGCCAGCTATTCCTGGTACCTGTATTCCGGCAATCGCGTGAAATATCCGCTGGTACGCTCGCGCCTCATGAAGCTGTGGCGCGAGGCGCGCGTGCTCATGACGCCGGTTGCGGCATGGAAGTCGATTGTCGAAAATCCGGAAAAGCGCGCCGCCTATGTTCAGAAGCGAGGCCTTGGCGGCTTCGTGCGCGCGACGTGGGACGAGGTCAACGAGATCATCTCGGCCGCTAACGCCTACACAGTAAAGACCTACGGGCCGGATCGGATATTCGGCTTCTCGCCGATTCCGGCCATGTCGATGGTGAGCTACGCGGCCGGCTCGCGTTACTTGTCGCTGCTCGGCGGCGTGTGCATGTCGTTCTACGACTGGTACTGCGACTTGCCGCCAGCCTCGCCGCAGACGTGGGGCGAGCAGACCGACGTGCCCGAGAGCGCCGATTGGTACAATTCCGGCTTCCTCATCTTGTGGGGCTCGAACGTGCCGCAGACGCGCACTCCGGACGCGCATTTCTATACCGAGGTTCGCTACAAAGGCGCCAAGAGCGTCGTCATCTCTCCGGACTATTCGGAGGCTTCGAAGTTCGCCGATCTGTGGATGTCGCCGAAGCAGGGCACCGATGCCGCGCTCGGCATGGCCATGGGCCACGTCATCTTGCGTGAGTTTCACATCGACCGGCAGGCGGCTTACTTCCGCGACTACGCACGCCAATACACCGACATGCCCATGCTGGTCCGTCTGGCGAAGCAAAGCAAGCATTACGTGCCGGAGCGATTCCTGCGCGCGGCGGACATCGTCAATTCCTGCGACGAGACCAATAACCCGGAATGGAAGACGCTCGCTTATGACGAGACGACCGGCACGATCGTCGTGCCGAAAGGCTCGATCGGATTTCGCTGGGGCGAGAAGGGCAAGTGGAATCTCGAGGAGAAGGCTTCGAACGGCCGGGAAACCAAGTTGCGGCTGACGTTGGCCGACGTCAAAGACGGCGTCGCCGCCGTCGGCTTCCCCTATTTCGGCAATCGCGAGCACGACCATTTCCTCGGGACGGATCATCCAGACGTTCTCGTGCGCAATGTCCCGGTGAAGAAGCTGCAACTGGTCGAGGGCGAGACAATCGTCGCATCGGTGTTCGATCTTTTCGTCGCCAACTACGGCGTCGATCGCGACTTTGGTGGTGAGCACCTCGCGAAGAGCTACGACGCTCTCGAGCCCTACACGCCCGCATGGGCGGAAAAGATCAGCGGCGTGCCGCGCAATCAGATCATCACGGTGGCACGCGAGTTCGCGCGCAATGCGGAGAAGACGAACGGGCGGTCGATGGTGATCGTCGGCGCCGGTTTGAACCACTGGTACCACATGGACATGAACTACCGCGGCATCATCAACATGCTGGTGATGTGCGGTTGCGTCGGGCAGTCGGGCGGCGGCTGGTCGCATTATGTCGGGCAGGAAAAATTGCGGCCGCAATCGGGCTGGCTGCCGCTCGCCTTCGGCCTCGACTGGGGCCGCCCGCCGCGGCAGATGAACTCGACGTCGGCGTTTTACGCCCATACCGATCAGTGGCGCTACGAGACGCTTGATGTATCGGAGATTCTCTCGCCCACGGCTCCTGCAGGTCCATGGGACGGCGCGCTGATCGATTACAATGTGCGCGCCGAGCGCATGGGTTGGCTGCCCTCCGCGCCGCAGCTGCAAGCCAATCCCCTCGAAGTCGCCAAAAAAGCTGCCGCAGCGGGCGTCGAGTCGAAGGACTATGTTGCGAAGGCGTTGAAATCGGGCGACCTCAAGCTCGCCTGCGACGACCCGGACAACCCGAAAAACTGGCCGCGCAATCTTTTCGTCTGGCGCTCCAACCTGCTCGGCTCCTCGGGCAAGGGGCACGAGTACTTCCTCAAGCATCTGCTCGGCACCGGCCACGGCGTGATGGGCAAGGATCTGGGAGAGCACGGTAGGAAAAAGCCGCGCGAGGTCGCGTGGCATGAAGAAGCGCCGGAAGGCAAGCTCGATCTCCTGGTCACGCTCGACTTCCGCATGTCGACGACATGCATGTATTCCGACATCGTTCTGCCGACGGCGACCTGGTACGAGAAGAATGATCTCAATACCTCCGACATGCATCCCTTCATCCATCCGCTCACGTCGGCGGTCGATCCGGTCTGGGGGGCGCGCAACGATTGGGAGATCTACCGCGGCATCGCCAAGGCCTTTTCTGAGGTCGCGCCGGAGGTGCTCGGGATCGAAAAAGATGTGGTGCTCACCCCGATACTGCACGACTCGGCAGGAGAGATCGCCCAGCCATTCGACGTCAAGGATTGGAAGAAGGGAGAGATCGATCCAATCCCCGGCAAGACGATGCCGATGGTTACCGTCGTCGAGCGAGACTATCCCAACCTCTACAAGAGGTTCTCATCGCTCGGACCGCTGATGGCCAAGCTTGGCAACGGCGGCAAAGGCATGAGCTGGAATACCGGGCACGAGGTCGAGTTCCTCAAGCAGCTCAACGGGATGGTGCAGGAGGAGGGCGCGACCAAAGGTCTTGCACGAATCGATACCGACATCGATGCCTGCGAAGTCATCCTGAGTCTTGCGCCGGAGACTAACGGGGAGGTCGCGGTCAAGGCGTGGGCCTCGCTCGGCGGCTTCACCGGGCGCGAGCACTCCCATCTCGCGGTCCCGAAACAGGACGAGAAGATCCGCTTTCGCGATGTGGTCGCTCAGCCGCGCAAGATCATCTCGTCACCGATCTGGTCGGGGCTGGAATCGGAGAAGGTCTGCTACAACGCCGGTTACACCAACGTGCACGAGCTGATCCCCTGGCGTACGCTCACCGGCCGCCAGCAGCTCTACCAGGACCATTTGTGGATGCGAGCATTCGGCGAAGGCTTCTGCGTCTATCGCCCGCCCATCGACACCAAATCAGTGAAGCCGGTGATCGATCGCAGGCCGAACGGCAATCAGCCGGTCGTGCTCAATTTCATCACGCCGCACCAGAAATGGGGCATCCACTCCACCTACACCGACAATCTTCTGATGCTCACGTTGTCGCGCGGCGGTCCGATCGTGTGGATCAGCGAGACCGACGCCAAGAAGGCGGGAATCGTCGACAACGACTGGATCGAGGCGTTCAACTCGAACGGGGCGCTGGTCGCGCGCGCCGTGGTCTCCCAGCGTGTCAAGCAGGGCATGTGTCTGATGTATCACGCGCAGGAGAAGATCGTGAATGTGCCGGGCTCCGAGCAGACTGGGCAGCGCGGCGGCATTCATAACTCGGTGACGCGCGCAGTGCTCAAGCCGACCCACATGATCGGCGGCTACGCCCAGCAATCCTACGGCTTCAACTATTACGGCACGGTCGGCTCCAATCGGGACGAGTTCGTGATCGTCCGCAAGATGGCGAACGTCGACTGGCTCGACCGTCCCGCATCCGATCAACCGGCCATGACCCCTCACATTGAGGCCGCAGAATGAAAATCCGCGCGCAAATCGCGATGGTGCTGAACCTCGACAAGTGCATCGGGTGTCACACCTGCTCCGTCACCTGCAAGAACGTATGGAGCAATCGCGAAGGCATGGAATACGCCTGGTTCAACAACGTCGAGACCAAGCCCGGCATCGGATATCCCAAGGACTGGGAGAACCAGAAGCGCTGGAATGGCGGCTGGCGCCGCAAGAAGAACGGCAGGATCGAGCCGCGGATCGGCGGAAAATGGCGCATCCTGGCGAACATCTTCGCCAATCCGGACCTGCCGGAAATCGACGATTACTATGAGCCGTTCACCTTCGATTACGAGCATCTGCAGAAGCGCGCCGGAGATGGGGGCGATGCCGACGGCGCGGCCACGTTCGCTGATCACCGGCGAGCGCATGGAGAAGATCGAATGGGGGCCAAACTGGGAGGAGATTCTCGGCGGCGAATTTTCCAAGCGGTCCAAGGACTACAACTTCGAGGGCGTGCAGAAAGATATCTACGGGCAGTTCGAAAACACCTTCATGATGTATCTGCCGCGGCTGTGCGAGCACTGCCTCAATCCCGACCTGCGCTGCGGCGTGCCCGTCGGGCGCGATCTACAAGCGCGCGGAAGACGGCATCGTCCTCATTGACCAGGACAAGTGCCGAGGCTGGCGCATGTGCGTGTCCGGCTGCCCTTACAAGAAAATCTATTACAACTGGTCGAGCGGAAAATCCGAGAAGTGCATTTTCTGCTACCCGCGCATCGAGGCGGGCCAGCCCACGGTATGCTCGGAAACTTGCGTCGGCCGCATTCGCTATCTCGGCGTGGTGCTCTATGACGCCGACCGGATCGAAGCTGCGGCAAGCGTTCCAGACGACCAGGATCTTTATCAGGCGCAGCTCGGCGTCTTTCTCGATCCCAACAATTCGCGGGTGATCGCCCAGGCGCGCGCCGACGGCATACCGGAGAACTGGCTCGAAGGTGCAATACGCTCTCCGATTTGGAAGATGGCGATGGAGTGGAAGATCGCCTTTCCGCTCCATCCGGAATACCGCACGCTCCCCATGGTCTGGTATGTGCCGCCACTGTCGCCGATCCAATCGGCGGCGGAGGCCGGCAAGATCGGTGTCGACGCAGATATGCCGGATGTGCGTTCGCTCCGCATCCCAATCAAGTATCTCGCCAACCTGCTCACGGCCGGAAAGGAAGAGCCGGTTGTGCAGGGCCTCGAACGCATGCTTGCGATGCGTGCCTACATGCGCGCCAAGACCATCGACGGCGTGATCGACGAAAGCATCGCCCGCCGCGTCGGTCTCACTGGTCGGCACATCGAGGAGATGTACCAAGTGATGGCGATCGCCAATTTCGAGGACCGCTTCGTCATTCCCACCGCCCATCGCGAGCTCGGCGAGGACGCCTACGAGCTGCGCGGCTCGTGCGGCTTCTCGTTTGGCAACGGCTGCTCCGGCGGGACCACCAAACCCAACCTGTTCGGAACGCCCACGCGCGCCAAAACGCCGATGGAGGTCGTGTGATGAAGACCTTCAGGGTCCTCTCAGCATTGTTGAGCTATCCGACGCAAGAACTGCAGGGCGCGGCAGACGAGCTGCACACGGTGATTCGCGACGACAATCTGGTTGCGGCCGCGGTGCGCAGACGGCTTGACGCTCTGATCGACGACATCGCCACCGGCGATCTCTACGATCTGCAGGAGCGTTACGTGCTGCTGTTCGATCGCACCCGCTCGTTGTCGCTGCATCTGTTCGAACACGTGCACGGCGAGAGCCGTGATCGCGGCCAAGCGATGATCGATCTCAAGGCGCTGTACGAAAAAAGCGGGTTGTTCATCAGCGCCGCCGAACTGCCCGACTTCCTGCCGCTGCTGCTAGAGTACCTGTCGACGCAGCCGTTCGCCGAAGCGTGCGAGACGCTCGGCCAGACGGTGCACATCCTGTCGGCGCTCGCCGAGCGGCTACGTAAGCGCCGGTCGCCCTATGAGGCGGCGTTGCGTGCGCTCGTTGCCGCCGCGGCGGCGAAGCCGACGGCGGAGGCCGTCGCCGCCCTGCTGGACGTGCCGGATCCGGATCCGACCGATCTTGCCGCGCTTGATGAGGCGTGGACCGAGGAGCCGGTCTCGTTCGGGTCTGCCGCGTCGAGCTGTAAGGAGGGGATCATCGCCCGCATCCGTGCCGGCAAAAGGCCGGCGCCTGCGCCGGACGCTGCAATGCCGCGGCTGCCAGCCGCCCCCGAGGCGTGAGGAGACCACCATGCGTGAGACCCTCAATCACATCGTATTCGGCTGGTATCCCTATCTCTGCATCACAGTGTTCCTGATCGGCAGCCTGGTGCGCTTCGACCGCGAACAATATACATGGCGCAGCGGCTCGAGTCAGCTGTTGCGCCGCCGCCAGCTGATGTGGGGCTCGAACCTGTTCCACGTCGGCATTCTTCTGATCTTCATGGGCCATTTCGTCGGACTGTTGACGCCGATCAGGGTGTTCGATTTCGTCGGCATCTCCCATACGTTCAAGCAGTGGATGGCGATCGCCATCGGCGGTCTCGCCGGCATCGCTTGCCTCATCGGCATCACGCTCCTGGTCCACCGGCGGCTGTTCGACTCGCGCATCCGTAAAACTTCGTCGTTCGGCGACATCGCCATCCTGCTGTTGCTCTACGCCCAACTGCTCCTTGGCCTTGCCACCATCCCGGTTTCGCTCGGCCATCTCGATGGCCACGAGATGGTGAAGTTCATGAACTGGGCGCAAGGCATCCTCACCTTGCAGCCGGGCGTATCCTCATTGGTCGCCGACGTGCAGCCTATCTTCAAGCTGCATCTGTTTCTCGGCATGTCGATCTTCCTCGTGTTCCCATTCACGCGGCTGGTGCACGTGTGGAGCGCGCCGATCTGGTACCTCGGACGGCGCGGCTACCAGGTGGTGCGCAGCTCGACGAGCCCTTCGCGTTCGGCGCGCTCTGCGGCGCTGACGCGAGCGGCGCGGAAAATCATCCAGGCGCAACGCCCGCGGGTCAGCGTGGACTCGGTCCCTGCGGAGCAACGGCAATGAGTTGCTCGCTTCACAATCTGGGTTTGCCGAAGGGCAATGGGGTGCAAGTCAACGGTGTCGCGGTTCCGCGCGATCGGATCGCACGCGAAGCCCAGCACCATCCGGCGCGGACGCCGGCCGGCGCCTGGGAAGAAGCCGCCCGCTCGCTGGTCATCCGGGAGCTGTTGCTGCAGGAGGCGCGCCGGCTCGGCATCGTGGCCGCGCCGCAGAGCGATGGCGCAGACCGGCGGGAAACCGACGAGGAGGCCCTGATCCGTGCCGTCGTCGAACGGGAAGTGACCACTCCGGAGCCCGACGAGAAGGCGTGCCGTCGCTACTACGAACAGAACCGGACAGCATTCCGCTCGCCGGCAATCTACGAGGCCGCCCATATCCTGTTTGCAGCGCGTCGCGACGACGCGGAAGCGTTCGCTCGTGCCGCCGAGGCGGCCAGTGCAGCGCTCGATGCGCTCAAGGGCGACCCCGGACGTTTCGCCGATCTTGCAAACATGCACTCCGCCTGTCCCTCGGCCGCACAGGGCGGCAATCTCGGTCAGTTGACCCGCGGCGATACCACGCCGGAGTTCGAGGCGGCACTCGTGGCGTTGCCCGTGGGAGCGATCTCGAGCGAGCCGGTCGCGACACGCTACGGTCTGCACATCATTCGCCTCGAACGCCGCATCGACCAACGCCAACTGCCGTTCGAGCTCGTTGCGGACCGCATCGTCGACTATTTGCGCGAGAGCGTCATGCGTCGGGCAACCGCGCAATACATCGCGCGACTGGTGTCGCGCGCCGACATCACCGGCGTAACGCTCGACGGCGCTCAAGCGCATCTGGTCAATTAGAGGAAGCTCAGGCGTGCAACTCGGAGATGTGCTCGCCAAGTTTGAGGATGCGACCTTCGCCACGGAGGCGCTATTCACCATTGATGACATCGTGCTCACGACGCGCATCGGCGAAGCTGCCGCCGCAGAAAACCTGACACCTGGCGAATTTGCGATGCAATTGATAAGGCGCGTCGTTAACGGTGCAAGCGACGAGGAATGGCTTACGCTGATCGGACTTATGTCTGGCGCCGAGAATCCCGGTCGGGTGTTTCTGCGCCGCGTCTTGGCAAACGCACTTGCAACGCCCAGAGGCGTAGCCGAGCGATGAACTTGAGCCGTTCATCCATGAGGTCATACCGTTCGTACTGCGAAACATGTCCCACATCGGCGCACTCGGAGCTTATCTCCGTCAGGCAACCGACCATGGACTTGTCATCATCATCATGAACTCCGATCCGGGTATGCGGACGGTGGCGCCGGCCGGAGGGCCGGGTGGGGGTCAAATAGACGATGTGGCTATTAATCTGATAGCCCGAGAAGGCGCGGGCCGCGCGCATTCGCCGCGCACTACCATTGCCTTCGAAAAAATGCGAGATGGTCGAAGGCGCGAAGACCGTGCGCAGAGAATTAGCCCAGACGTGATCGCAGGTCGGCTCACCATCAACAAGCGGACTGAAGAATTAAATCAAGCGCTAGTCTCTGATGGGGCCAGGAGCCGACATTGGCCGTTCTTTTATTCGATCACCTCGTCGGCCAGTAACTGGAGAGAATCCCGAACTGTTAGACCAAGAGCCTTTGCGGTTGCCAGGTTAATGACCATTTCAAACCTAATCGGCGATTGGACTGGGAGGTCCGCCGTTTTTTCGCCTCGTAAAATGCGGTCCACATACGCACCTGTTCGTCGGAAAATATCGGACGGGTCTGGCCCATACGATATCAGGCTGCCTTCCAACACGAACTGCCTATAGGAAGAAATCGTAGGTACTCTGTGCACTTTAGCTGATCTGAGAATTGCATCTCGTTGAACGATGATGAAAGGGTCAGATGAAGCGATTAGCCCGCTACCCGGTTCCTGTCCTAGCTTGGCGATGGCCCGCTCAATCTCCGCTATATCGCGAACAGGGGCCGCGCTCACGTTCACCGCAATTGACCGCGCTATGCGTTCAAAAGAACGCAAATATACGTCATAGTATGGCGCGGTGTCCGGATTAAACATTAATGCGACGCGAGACAAATCGGGATAAACGTCTTTCAGTATCCCAATCCATTTTCCAACGATGGGATACTCAACAAACGAAAATCCAGTGATATTGCCCCCAGGGCGTGCCAAGCTCGAAACGAAACCCTGACCAACCGGATCATTGACCACCGTGAATACAATTGGAATGGTAGTCGTCGCTTTTCGTAGAGCGGTTAGGACCGGCGTGCTATTTCCCACGATGACGTCGGGTGCCAAGCTTACCAACTCTGCCACGTATTGGCTGAGTCGGCTTGGATCACCGGCTGAAAAGCGATAATCGATCCGAATATTGCGACCCTCCACCCAATCCACATCACGCAAGCCGAATTTGAATGCCTTAATGCGCGATTGTGTCTCAGGATCGTTTTCGTTGAGTGGCATAAGTAGGCCTACGCGCCGCATCGACTGCCCCTGCTGCGCGAGCGTTGCAATCGGCCGCGCGACCACCGCGCCGCCAAGCAGCGCGATGAACTCGCGCCGCTTGATCATTCGATCACCTCGTCGGCGAGCAATTGGATCGAGTTGGGCACCTCGATGCCGAGCGCCCGGGCCGTTTGCAGGTTGATGACGAATTCGAATTTTGTCGACTGCAAGACTGGCAGGTCGGCGGGCTTCGCGCCCTTGAGGATTTGAGCGGTATAGACGCCGGCCTGACGATGCATGTCCAGATTGTCGGTCCCATAGCTCATCAGCCCACCGGCTTCGACATCATCGCGAGTGGTATAGGTCGCGGGAATCCCATGGCGCATCGCGAGCGTTGCAAATTGGACGCGCCGGCTGATGAAGAACCCGTCGGGGGCGACGAAGAGGGCATCGGCCCGGTCGCGCACGAGGGCGGCAAAGGCCGCCTCGATCTCGCGGCTGGTGCTGGCGTTGAGAACCTGAATTTGCAACCCGAGAGCGCGTGCAGCTTCCGGTATGTCTCGTAGCGTGGCTTCGGCACTGGAGGCATTGGCCGGATTGACCAGCACGGCAATCCGAACGGCCTTGGGCACCAGGTCGTGCAGAAGCCCCAGCCGCTTGGCCGCGACATCCGCGAGGAAAAAGTTAATGCCGGTCGCGTTGCCGCCGGGCTGGGCAAGGCTGGCGACAAGACCCATTTTGACCGGGTCTGTGCCGACGCCGAAGACGATCGGAATTGTCGTGGTCGCAGCTTTCGCTGCAAGCGCAGCCGGATTGCTGCCGGGCGTGGCGATAACGGCCACCTGGCGGCGGACGAGATCGGCCATGAGCGATGGCAGTCGATCGTACTGGCCGTCCATCCAGTGGTACTCCACCGTCACGTTTTGACCCTCGACGTAGCCGACTTCGTTGAGGCCCTTACGGAACGCACCAGCAATGCGCACAGAGGCCTCGGGCGACCGGCCGTTGACGAGGCCGACCACTGGCATCGCCGGTTGCTGAGCGCCCGCTGCGAGCGACCAAGCGGCAGCCACACCACCAAGAAGCGTGATGAACTCGCGCCGTCTCATCTAGCCCTCTCGCGTGGAGTCGGAACCACCCCAAATCGCACGTCCAAAACATAGCACACCGCGTGATGTTGATTGCGTGCGCAGTAGCTGCCGTTCCCTGAAATCGCGGCTTGGCATTGCTCCCACGAGTAAAACCCACAATTCGTTCCGCCGCTAGCACTGCCGTAATACGCACACCATAGGCCGTCGGCACGTGCCGCGAAGCCATCCCGCAATTACGCCGTGTTTATTCGCGCTGAAAGCGTGAAAGAACTTATTTCTGCTCTTCTCGATGCATCAGTCAAACTTGCGACAATTCCTCAGATTAACTTTTTGAAATGTTAGTCTAATGCCTCGAAATCGACGCGATGGCGGTGACAGAGTGATCTCTGTCAACCTCACCCAAAAAATACTTGCCCCGCCCCTACGCGGGGCTTTTGTTTTTGGTATCGAGCGCCGACCCCTGCATTCGCAAAGTTCGTTATGTTTATATCGGGGCGGGTTCACTTGGCTAGTTTCTCAATCGCCTGCAGCGTAACTTGGTGCAGTTGTTCATCGAATTGCACTGCAAAGTGCTCTTCCGCAATCAGAAAGCGCTCTACATTCGGCCCGGTCAATATCCCACCCCCGAGGCCGAAAAAATGGGGTGTCTGGTTTTGGTAAGTGATCGCCTTCTTGACGTTTGGGGGTAGATTTTGCATTTGCCAGCCTGGACTCGGATCATAGGTCACGATCAGGTCGATCGGTTTGTGAAGAATGGTGTTTGCCAGCCACGTTGCTCGAGATCCTCCTCCGGAGTATCCCACTACGGCTACCTTGGTATTTTCGGTTGGCAGTGCCCAGATGCGATTTGCTGCGGTTACCCAATCCGCCCAACTGTAAGTTTCCACTACGGTATGTGGAATTCTCGCGATCCGCCTGGCCAGCAGCAGCATAAAAACTGAGTCTACGTAACCGTCTCGTCCAACAAAGCCCCCTAGCAAGACGTAGACATGCGTGGTGGTCGGGTGGGCAGCGCTTACTGCACTCGTCGCTCCGATAAGGAGTAATGTGGATGTCAGGATCGCCAGCGCAGTTCGATTAATAACTGAGCGACAAGGTTGTGCACTCAAGGTAGTCTTTGCGCGATCTTGACCACGCTTACGATGGTTTGAAATAAAATCCGGATTGCCGGATGAACACGCGAAAGACAAATCCGAGGCAGCAACGCGCTTCCTGTAATCGCCAGAACGGTCCAAAGCAAAAGAATACACCACGCGCTTTTCACCGAAGGGACCGGCGCGCAACTAAAGTACAGCTATGGTCGGAGTTAGGCAGTAAAGGGAAATCATTTCGGTGTGTGCATTTGCGGTAAACATATCCTGTTTGCTTGCCGGACCGGTGGCCGATCTTCTGGGAATCAGACGGGAACCAATCGCCATTGGGATTTGCAGCCCAGAGACCAATTCGTGCGTCCGATCTCGGGTGCAAGACTAGGCCAGACAGCGCGCGGACCCTGATAATTTTCTGTTAACTCTTGGGATGCCGCACGACTAGCCAGACACTTGCCCCTAAAGCGCAACAGGGTTCGTGGATTTCACTGTCGCTTTCAGCTCCGCGTAAGAAACGCTCAAATGCGGCAAGAAGTAACGACCGGTCCGCAGTAGAGAGTCACAAAGATTGAAGAACATTACAAAGCGGTAATGTGCGGCCACTCAGGATCGAAAAAATGCTGATTTGCGGACGGCGGCCTGTGTACGTTTTATCATTGCTGGAATCAATTCTCTGTAAAAATCACGTTGGCAGCGGCGGTATCTAACAGAAGTTTAATTTGCAACCTCGCTCTTTCTGATTTGTACTGGAGGTCTATTCCAAATTGGCGTTCTGCATCGGAGGGGAACATGTGGAAACTTGTGACAGTTGGATCGACAGCGCTAGCAATCACAGTTACGTCGCTCGCTTACGCGCAACAGGGTGACCGCCCCGGTAGTGGGCGACGCTGGCAACCCGGTATCGAAGATCTACGTGCATTCGGAGAAGCACGCTTGGCCGCACTAAAAGCGGGGCTCATGCTGACGCCGGATCAGGCACAGAACTGGCAGGCCTATGAACAAGCGGCACGCGAGTTCGCGAAGCAGCGGCTAGAGCGCAGGATGGCTCTACGCAATGCGTCGCCCAGCAATGATCCCGTAGACCGGTTGAGGCGACACGCCACCGCCATGTCGGAGACCGGAGCGGCGTTGAAAAAATTGGCCGACGCAACAGAGCCGCTTTATACGAACCTCGATGAAAATCAAAAGCAGCGGTTCGCGTTGCTGAATCGTTTGACGCGGCCCGGCTATGGCCGGTTCCGCCACAGCGAAGGCGGGCCCGGACAATTTAGCGAGCAGCGCCGGTAGGCATCCCTCCCGGAGGCTTAATGCAAAACGCCCACGACATAATGGACGATGTTTCGTCAGGACAATCGCTGGACCGTCTTAGCGGAAATCGCTGCCCATAATGATCGTGGGCGTTTCGCCGTGTTGCTCTGCGTTTTCCTAACAGGCTGTTCGTCCCTTGGCGAAAATCCCACTACGCTTTTCGCCGATCCTGGCAAATACCAATACTCCAGCTGCGAGCAACTTGCCGGCGCGCGCAAGACTTTGTCTACCCGCGAGCAGGAACTGAAAATGTTGATGGGCCGGGCAGAGCAGAGTGCCGGCGGCGCACTCGTCAATGTCCTCGCCTACAAAACTGATTATGCAGCTGCCAGCGAAGAACTCAAGGTGCTGGAAATTGCCGCGCACAGTAAGCATTGCAACTCTGCAGAAAATTGGCGTAGCAGCTCCGCCATTCGTTGAAATAGATTCACGCCTCTGGGTCCGGCTTTATTGCCGGCAGAAGTCCCACAACCGGGTTGGCGCTAATTTCCGTGTAGCGCACGGTGTGCTGGATGTTGCGATGCCCAAGCCATGTTTGCAGCGCTCTTCTGTCGCAGCCTGCAGTCGCCTGTGCGTAGCCGCAGTCGCCGCGATCACCGTGTGAAAGCTTTTCGGACCATCGAGCTGCCTACTGGGCGCAGACCAGCATGAATGGAAAACCTAATCGGGAATTGCACTAACCTTACGCCTCTCGCCTGTGCGGTCACTTAGGCCCATCCGGCAGATCATGCTGCCAGCGGCTGACCAAACCGGCAAACGCCGCACCGAGGATGGGCGCCACCCAGAACAGCCAGAGCTGCGCGATATAGGCTCCGCCGGCAAAAAGTGCCGGACCGGTGCTTCTGGCCGGATTGACCGAGGCGTTGGTGACCGGGATTAGGAAGAGGTGAATGAGCGTCAGGCAAAGCCCGATGGGTATTCCGGCAAACCCGATGGCAGCGCCTTTCGAGGTGGTGCCGGTGATGACGTACAAGAAGAAGAAGGTCGCGATGACTTCGATCAGGAAGCACGACGCCAGACCATATTTGCCGGGGCTGAGATCGCCATAGCCATTGGACGCAAACCCGCCGGGAACCCAGTCGGGTTTGCCGGTGGCGATCGCATAGAGAACCGCCGCCGCTACGATGGCACCGACCACCTGCGCAATCATGTAAGGGATTACGTCGGTCGCCTTGAAGCGGCCTCCAGCCCAGAGCCCGACGGTGACGGCGCAATTAAAATGCCCACCGGAGACGTGGCCGACCGCATAAGCCATGGTCAGTACCGTCAGTCCGAAGGCGAAGCTGACCCCAAGGAATCCGATGCCTAACGATGGAAAGCCCGCGGCGAGTACTGCGCTGCCACAACCAGCGAATGTCAACCAGAAGGTGCCGAAGAATTCGGCCCCAAGACGTCGCCGCATATCCATTTTTCCCTCCGGATAAGACAATGTGATGGCAGGCAACTAAACGGATCAAGCCCAGCCCAGGCCTCCCAGAATGATCCGCGAACGGGGAGTATTTGCGTTTTTTCCGGTCGTTCTGCGAGACAGAAACGAGACTGAAGCATTAGCCCCTCATCACTCAATGAACCTCGTCAGCGCAGTTAAGTAGCGTTCGGGGTTATTTCGTCGCGGACGATCGCCTGTTTCAACGGCGGTAAATCGGCGAAATATTCCGGATGGGCCTTCTCGACCTCAGCCATGAAACCGGGACGAAACTGATCCGGCACGGTAAGGCGCGGCGCCCCTTTCAGGGTGTTGATCAGCACCTCGTCTTCCGCCGCCTCGAACGCCCGCATCACTGCAGGCGACAGGCGCGGATCGTAGCTGATATGACGGATCGCCTTCTTGCCCACCGCCACGTCGGTGTTGGGAACCCATTTGGCGAATATCTCCACTGATTCGTCACGGTGATTGCGGGTGTAATGCGAGGCGCCGGCAAGCCCGGCAGCGAAATCGCGCACCACCTCGGGCTTGCTTGTGATGGTCGGCCCGTGCGCGGTCGCCACCATCACATAGGACATGTGGTGGCCGCCGCGGATGACCAGGAATAAATCGGCAACCTGCTCGAGCACCGCCGTGACATAGGGCTCCCACGACACCACCGCATCGACCTTGCCCTCCTTGAGAGCCGGCGCCAGGCCGAATTGCGACCAGATGTTCTCGATGGTCAGGTCCTCGTATTTCATGCCGGCGCGGCGCAACACCATCTTGAAGTATTCGTCGGACGTCTGCCCGCGTGCGAGCCCGATGCGCTTGCCCTTGAGGTCGCCAACTTTGCCGGCATTGATGCCGCTGCCCTTGCGGGTGACGATCCCAAGCGGCTCGTCGGCGTTGTCGCGGGTAGCGTCGTTCATAATGATGCCGATCACCTTGAACGGCTCACCGGAATGGACCGCCTTTAGGAAGGTGGTCACGCTCATGTCACCGATCTGTGCTTCGCCGTTGTGCATCGCGTTGACCATGTCGGTGCCGGTATCGACCACCTTCATGCGGGCGTCGATGCCGTGGCTCTTGAAGATGCCCTTCTCGGCACCGACGAACATTGGCAGGTGGCCGAAATTGTTGCCGATTACGACATCGAGTCTAGGTAAATGTCCCGAGCCGGCATTCATCACGTTCCTCCCGGACCTTGCGCGCGAACTGCAGCGAGTGCCACTTCATTGAAGGCCGAAGACAACCAAATTGCAATCGCCCCGCGAGTTTGCGATTTGACCGCTTGATAGCCCGCGTCGTCGCGGCAATTGAGACAGCGGACATGCTGTTGGAGCAGTGTTTCAGCTCTTGGTCAGGGTCAGCGAGTAGCGCGGATCAGCCGCCAGGCAGTCGACTTCCGGGAGCCCGAGTTCTTTGCGCACGATATTCGTGCCAAGCACCATGGCGACCATCTTGTAGGTCGCATGCCGCCGGCTCATGCCTTCGCGGCCCATCCCGCAATCGGACGAGATGATCAGTCGTTCGGGCGAAACGTTCTTCAACGCCTCGCGGATCAAGGCCGCGACCTGATCTGGGCGCTCGACCTGCAGCGTGTGGTGATCGACCACACCGATGACGATCTTCTTGTCCTTGATCACTTCGCCGATTGCGTGGAGGTCCCCAGGGCCGGACGAGCAGGTTTCGAACGTCAGCGCATCGGCGTCGACCTGGTTAAGCACCTCGAGAGTCGGCTGATAGCTTTGGATCTCCTTGAACATGCGCTGCTGTGACGGGTTGCCCCAGCAGGTGTGGCACCACACTTCGGTTTTGCTGCGCAGGCCCTTCACTGTATTGTTGAAGACGCCGACGAGATCCTGCGCATCAAGCTTGCCGAACGCCTTGCCGCGCGCGGGTACCATGTGAATCTGCGGCTCTTCCAGTTGGATCACCGGGCAACCGGCATCGGCCAGGTCGTTCAGTTCCTTGTTGAGGGCCTCGCTCAGAGCCATGGTGCGCTCAACCGGGTCCTTGTAGTAGGTGTCGGCTGCAGAGGCGGCGAGAAGTTCTGGCAGGATGGTACCGAACTTGACCGGCTTTGCGGTCAGGCGTTGTGCGGCCTTCCACATGGCGGCGTATTGCAGATTGCCCGGCCCCACGGGTCCCACGATTTTGGGGAAGACGCGGGCTTCCAGATAATCATGCAGGATGTGCCCGCGCGGATAGGCGACCGCGCCAACATTGTAGATTGCCGGCTCAGGGGCCATGTTGAACCCGGCCAGGTGCCGCAACGGATAGCTCTGCCAGCTCATGCCGCCAACTTCCTCGTCATAGTGCGCGTCGCCGTCCGTGCAGATATCGAGGCCCGCAGTTTCCTGCGCGCGCAGATGCACCGAGACCGCGTCCTCATATTGCTCGCGGTAACGGGCATTGAGCATGGCTTCAAGGAAGCTTTTGGCGCCAAGCACGGCGGTATACCAGGACGGCCGCGGCAGCGAACCGATGATCGACGTCGGCAGTTTTTTTCCGGCTGATGCTTTGAACATCTTTCCAGGTCCTTCTTGATCACAGCGCGCAATGCGCAGAGCATGAACGTGTAACTACCGCCTCCCGAACGATATCAATTCGCGCCCGCGCTATCACTTTCCGCAAGATTTCATCGGACCTCTGCTGGTCGTTCGGCGATATAGGTGTAGAAGTTGCTCGCGCCAAAAAAAGCCCTTGATCCGATGCGGCCTCCAGCGTGCTCACATATTCATTGGCCGATGCTTCGGTCATTCCGATGGCACGCGGTAGAACCAGAGGCTATTTGGCCTCGCGAGGCGGTCCAGCAAACCCTGAGCGTACAAAATCGCCTCCGCAGTCGTTGTCAGAACGCCAGGTTCGTAGATCAGGCTTTTAGCTGACGCGAGATAAATTCCTTGACCACCTCGCGCGCCTTGTCGGTCTGAGGGCCTGGCTGTGCCACCCATTCGTGAACGGAGTTTTCGAACAGACGATAGTCGCAGTCGCCGCCCGCGGCCCTGTAGGTGTTCGCGAATTTTGCCTGCACCTCCGGTAAAACATTATCATCAAGCGCGCCCTGCATGATGAGGAACGGCACCATGGTGACCTTTTCCTCGCGCTCGAGAATTTCCTGCGGGTTGCCTTCGTGGATTGTCTCCCACGGATGGAAAAATATCTTGTTGTTTTTCACCATGGCCTCGTTGCCGCGCCGCTCAGCATTTTGATAGCGTGCAAAGGTGTTGCTCACCGGTGAGCGCATCGCAACGTAGGCGACGGTTGCGTCAACGTTCGGCGCTGCGGAAAGAGGAATTGAATTGTAACGTGGATCACGCGGACGCATCGCCAAAAGTTCCGCGACGTGACCGCCGCTAGAGGATGCGTAGACACCGATCTTGGCAGTATCACCGTTCCAGGTGCTGGCATTCACCTTGAGCCAGCGCACGGCGTAGTTGGCGTCCTGCACACAGGCCGGATATGGCGCTTCAGGCGCGACAGTCATGTCGACGGCGACGACCAGCAAGCCGCTCGCAGCCAGCGCGCGATCCATCGGCTCTTCGGCAAAACGGTCTTTTCTGTTCCACGCACCGCCGTGCAGATCGAGAACGGTCGGGAAAGGTCCGGGCCCTTTTGGCTGATAAATCCGGGCCATCAGCATCCGATCGGCGCTGTTGCGCCGAAGTTCGATTTCGCTAACGGCAAGATCAAACCGGGCCGCAGGATCATATGCAACCGCGCCAAGTGCATGAGCGCGGCTAGGCCAGAAAGTGCGCGCGGAGGGTAGAATCGTGCCTGCGGCGGCCATCAACTTGAGAACGTCATGCCGAGTAAAGGTGCCTCTGATCAAGTGTGCCTCCTGTCAAAACGATTGGCTACGGCAAGAATAACCGATCTCGGCCAGGGCCGCAGCAGCGCTCATTACGATCTCTATTGCAGGGCCTGACCGTTGCCCGGTCGGGTCACTCTCATCGCAAAGTCTGGACCTGAGGGCGGGCCCGCGGCGACTTGACAATCAGACCGCGCATCCTTGGTTTCGGTGCATTGTCGGCATGGTGAGCGTGTCTATTTCGCCGGTTTCGGCGCCTCCCGATCGAGCGGCGCATCTTCGGGTTCAGCCGCAATCAAATGCGTCACCTTCGGCGCACCGGCCGTGTGGAAACGGGCAATCGCGGTTTGCAGAAAACGATCCGCGTTTGTCACGCGTTCGTGCTGGCGCAGGTGTTCGAGCCAGGACTCGACCAGGAATGTCTCGACAAAGCGGCCCTCCTCGGCGGCATCCTCGAATATTCGCCAGCGGTAGGCGCCATCGCGACGGCGCTCGCGCCCCAATTCGGCGATCGCAGCAAGAAATGCGTTGCGATCCTTCGGGTCGATCCGATATTCGACGGTCACCAGCACCGGTCCGCGATCGTGCTCGATTTCGCGCGTGGTGATCGGCGGCGGCCAATGCATCGAAGGCGTGAGATCGACTTCTTCGCCGGTTTGCAGTTTCCAGCGCCAGGTCAGGGGGATCAATGCTACCGCCCCCGCCGCGGCGGCGAAATGCGCGGCGGGAAGGCCGAAGAGGCCGGCAGCCTTGCCCCAGATGATACTGCCCAGCGACAACGCCCCGAAGAAGACCGTCATATATAATGCAAGGCCGCGACCGCGCACCCATTCCGGCAGCGCGACCTGCGCCGAGACATTGAGGGTTGCGAGGACCGCGATCCAGGACGCGCCGGCAATGACGCTCGCCGCCAGGCCGGTCACGCTATGGCGGGCGACGCCGAACAGAACGAGCGCAAGCGCGGTCCCGAGGGTTCCTGCGGCAACGAGTCGATCGGGACCGAGCTTGCTCTTGAGCCAAGGCAGACTGAACGCACCGCCCACCGCACCGGCCCCGATGGCGCCGAGCAGGATTCCGTAGAGTTCCGGTCCGCCAGCGATCTGACTGCGCGCAACGAGCGGAAGCAATGCCCAATAGGCACTGCCGAACAGGAAAAAGCCGACCGCGCGCATCAACGTGGCGCGCAGATGGTTGTTGTGCCGGGCGTAGCGAATACCGGCCACGATGGCGTTGCGCATGCGTTCGGCGGGAAGGCGAGGGCCGCTTTTCTGCGGGGTGCGCCACCACCACAGCGCCCCCAGCACCCCAAGGTTAGTGATGGCATTGAGCCAGAACGGCGCGGCGATGCCGAAGCCGCCGATCACCGCTCCGCCAAGCGCCGGACCGATCGCCCGGCTGATGTTGAAACCGACGCTGTTCGCCGAAACCGCCGGCGCAAGATCCTCTCTGGGGACGAGTTGCGGCACGATGGCCTGCCAGGCCGGTGCGCTCAAAGCGCCGCCGGCACCGATCAAGAACGCAAACAGCAGCAGTGTGAGCGGAGTGACGAGATCAAGTTCCACGAACGCCGCGAACAGGGCGGAAACTGCCGTTATCGCGATCTCGACCCAAAGCAGGAACCGCCGCCGGTCCACGACATCCGCCAATGCACCGGCGGGCAGTGCCAGCAGGAATATCGGCAGCGTGCTGGCAACCTGAACTAATGAAACAATCAAGGGATCGGGGTTGAGGCTCGTCATCAGCCAGCCCGATGCAGCGTTGTACATCCAGGTGCCGACGTTGGCGACGACGGTTGCTGTCCATAGCGTCGTGAACGTTGCGTGCCGGAACGGACTCCACGGCGAAGGCGTTCGGTTCACATCTCGTTACCTGGTTTTCATAAATGCATGAGGCGTCGCGTTTCCGCACGTTCCGGACTTGCAGCCCGGATTGAGCGTCTTCGCTCAATCCGGGAGATTGCCCCGGATTTCATGGGCGGAGGCAGCACCGGGGCGATGTCTCTGTGTTCTTCGTCGCCATGCACGATTGCCTCGCTGCCAACGCCTGCTCCGCGCGTCTACGGCAAGTCGAAGAGCAGGATTTCCGAGCCGTCCTCACGTGCAGCGATGCGCAAGTCTGCTTCGCCTTGCAGCGCCACGCCGTCGCCGGCCCGCGCGGTCCTGCCATTGACCTCCAGGGATCCGCGCACGACCTGGACCCAACTCCTGCGATCGATTTTCAGCGGCTGCCTGATCGTGTCGCCAGTACCGAGCAGCGCGTCGTAGATATTCACGTCCTGATGAATGACAATCGAGCCGTCGCGGCCGTCCGGCGAGCCGACAAGACGCAGGCGTCCGCGCTTTTCCGATTGCGGGAACGCCTTCTGATCGTATCGCGGCAGGAGTCCCTCCCGATCGGGCAGCACCCATATCTGCAAGAAGTGCACCGGCTCGGTTTGCGAGTGATTGAACTCGCTGTGCCGGATACCGGTTCCGGCCGACATCACCTGGATGTCGCCTGGCCGGATCACCGACCCGGTCCCGATGCTGTCCTTATGCTCGAGCGCGCCTTCGAGAACGTAGGAGATGATCTCCATGTCACGGTGCCCATGGGTTTCGAACCCGGCGCCGGGGCGCACCCGGTCCTCGTTGATGACCCGTAGCGGTCCAAAGCCCATGTGCTTCGGATCGTAATAATGGCCGAATGAGAAGGTGTGCCGGCTGTCCAGCCAGCCCAGGTTGTCAGTTCCGCGTTCGGCGGCAGGTCGTACGGTGATCATGGCAGCACCCGAATGCCTCGCATCTGTTCCCTCCCAATATCGGCCGATATCGTCGGCGGACAATCTGCTAATTTGTAGAGGCTGTGTCCCTGATTTGAAGACACCGCCGAATTCGCTGCGCGCGCGTGCATAAACATCAGCGAAACGCGCTAGCGCCGCATTCCACGCCCTGGTTTCAGCGACAAATGAGAATGTTCTTGCCGCGGCTGTAGCCCGACGCCGCCCTCGCGTAAGCCTGCCTCGCCTGCGCCAACGGCCAAACGGCGCCAATCTGCGGCTTCAGGATGTTGCGTACTGCAAGCTCCAGCAGTTGCTGAAGATGGCGGCCGGTGGCGCGAATTTCTGCGCGCCGTACGCGGACATCGGCGCGCAATGGCGGTTCGATCGGGAGCGCGTGGACATATACGAGGATGCCGCCGCTTTTGAGAGCTGCATACGAACGGCGATGGACCTCGCCTCCCACCGTATCGAAAACGACGTCGCACGGCCCCGCGAGGTCGACGAAATCTTCGCGCGTGTAATCGAAGGCGCGATGCGCCCCCAGCGATTTTGCATAGTCGAGATTATTCGGCCCGCATGTCGTGACGACTTCGGCGCCAAAATGGCGCGCAAGCTGGATGGCCAAGCCTCCGACTGCACCCGCGCCGCCATGGATCAATACCCTTTGCCCGCTTGCGATCCCGGCAACCTCGACCAGAGAGATCCATGCGGTGGCCCCGGAATTGCCGATGGCGACGGCCTCCTCGTCCGAAACCGAGGGAGGGATCGGTGCAGCCTGCGAGCAAGGCACGACGGCATATTCCGCGTGCGTTCCATTCTTGCGGGCGTCGGAAATCGCCAGAACCCGATCGCCTGTCCTTGGTCGTTCCGACCCGTCCAATACGATGTCGCCCGAACAGTCGCGTCCCAGAACCCGAGGAAAGGCGACGGGAAACAGATGCTGTAATGTGCCGTCGATGAGCTTCCAGTCGATCGGGTTGACGCTCGCCGCCGCCACCTTGACCAGCAGCTCGTCCGGGCCGGGACGCGGAACCTCGACCTCCGCCACCCGCAATCGATCGAAATCGCCGAACGCATCGATGCAGCAGGCACGCATCCGCCGGGGAACGCTACCTCTCAATGGCAACTCCGCTCCAGACAAACCGGAAAAACCGCCGCATCGACATCATGCGTTACGAATTCAACGCAGCTCCTCGCACAGCCGGCCGCGATCAACCACTTTCTTTCCATCAAGCTCGACGGTGCAGCCGCGCATTGGAAAATCGAAGTGGCATGCCGTGAAACGGTTTGCCGTCTCATTGGCGCCGGTCGAATAAAGGAAGTTGCCTGCGAACGCGCGCAATTCCGTGCCGTTGATCTGGGTGCGATCATACATCGTCATGGCATCCCAACGCGCAATCGCGTTCATTCCCCAGCCGACATGGGAGGTCGCATAAGCCTCGCGGTCGTCCCACGCTTCGTAGTAGGAGCGCGTCAGCGCTGCATCCAAACCCTCGCCTTCGACGCGCGTGACGTAATCGTTCTCGATTATGAAGCGGACAGGTGTCTCGACATAGCGTTTGAACGTAAGATTTACGTCGCCCGGCGCGAGGATAAGTGTACCATTGACGCAACCAGGCTTTGGAAAACAAAGGCACAGCCCTGCCGGCCAGTAGCCGATCCGGCCGGGCTCATCGACGAAGCCCGGAGCCCCGCGTGCCGGCGAGCCTTCCACCCGGATAGCCAGGTCGGTTCCGGCTTCCGAGGTTACCCGCATCCACGCCGCCTTGCGCAACAACTCCATCCCCCGACGCACGCGTTGACGCAATTGCGGGGTTGGCTTGGTTCGTTCCAGCACCTCGGGATGCTCGTTGCTGATCATCATCACCCGCGTCCCGCCGGAGAGAATTTGCGGCAGTTCGCGTGAATGCAGCAAACCCTCGACGGTGCAGTCGACGACCATTCCGCTGCTGGCGAGCGCCTTCACCACGGGTCCCAGTCCCGCCACGGCGAGCGAGGTGCCGGTCGAACGTATCGGTACCGGACCGGTCAGCTCCGGAGAAGGAACTACGATATGGAAAGGACGCGCCTCGAGCTGGTGAAGCGCCAGATCGGCGAGGCGGGGGAGGATTGGCCGGGTTTGCGTCTCGGAAAGGATGGCGACGACCTCGCCGGGTTTGACCGCGCAAAGACGAAACACATCCGCAAAAGCCTTGACCCATTTTCCCTCTATTGTCTCTTGCAGCATCGGTATCCACCTTTGGAGGAAGGCCCCTGCGCTCGCCTCAGCGCTGCGCATCAAGCCGATTCGCCAGTGCTCGCGGCATGTTCAGGTGCGAACTTTGGAATCTAAGGAGCCATAGCACCTCTATGATTTCTAGTGCGGTTTTGAATTTGATGTTCCTTAACGAGCTTGCGGCCCGTTATGATAGGAACTTCAAGTTCACCGCACTAGTGTTCCGGTTCCGACGTTCGTATCACTTTGCCGCCCGCTCGCAAACGAACGTCGGAACCAAGGAACACTAGCAACTCTATGATTTTAGTGTGGCTTTGGATTTGACGTTCCTACGAATGACTTGCGGCGATGATGGTAGGAACGTCAAATCCGCCACACTAGTGGCTTCGACCGATCTGCATTTTTTGTAAACATTGCACCATGCCGAGTGCCCTTGCATCGCATCCGGCCTTGCGGCGTGGCAGGGCAGTCGGCGATCCGCAAGCGCGGTCCCGTTGCGCCGGCCGCCCATGGCAGTCGGATTCTTGTTGGCTCTTTCACTTCGGGGTTTGGCACCAGCGAGAATTACCACCGCACGTCACTAATGTCGCGTGACTGCGGTGAAGCAGACCCAATTCGGTCGCGCTAATTACCTCCGTTGTCGACCCATAAGAGACATGCCCGGATCAGGATTTCTGCAGAGCAAATTGGCCATTGCATCCCATTTCGTCGGCCGCAATTTCCTGTTTTGATGGCCTAAGTTGAATACCAAAATTGGCGTAAAAGGAATTGCTGGTTCAACGGTCGTGTGGCCGCAATTTGGATCAATCGCCGTACTGACCCTCGCACCGACGCTCAAGTTCAATGCGCACTTCCGGCGACAATGTGAATTGATGCCTATCAATGTGCTCTTCAATTTCGCGTCGTGCTATTGGCTCGACCACCACATTAATGAGCCGGTGGCATACTGAGCGACAGCGTTGGATTATCGCATCCAACGGTGCCAAGTTTTGAGACCCTGTCATAGCCGACCTCCATAAGGTTCCACTATTCGGAGGCAAGAATAGCTCGACAATGCCCTTCAAAAGAGTGGCGAG
Source organism: uncultured Alphaproteobacteria bacterium (assembly GCA_963817135.1). Classification (GTDB taxonomy): domain Bacteria; phylum Pseudomonadota; class Alphaproteobacteria; order Rhizobiales; family Xanthobacteraceae; genus VAZQ01. Next base: position 583,894 of record CAWFNG010000001.1, read on the forward strand.
GATCACACACGTCACTAAGTGTGCGAAAAGTCACAGCATGTTTTGTAAAAGTGACGGTTATCATATCTTTTGGAAGGGTGGCCGCGCACAAGAACTGCATCGTCAACTGGTAGAGGGAGATTTGCCATGTTGAAGAAGCTCATTCTCACCGCGGCGCTGGCGTCCGCTTTACTGAGTGCTGCTGTCATAGCTTGTAGGGCACCTATGAGCGGGGCCGTCTCTTGATGAACTCATCTGCAGTGCCTAATGCGAGCGCGTTGATGTTGTACATGGCGACTCTGGGATTGTGCGGCACGAAATGATTGGGCTCAAAAAAATAACTGCGGTTCCAGGCTTAGTTTTCGACGTAATGGTTGCAGGCGCCGAAGACGCACCTTTGGTGCTGCTGCTCCATGGTTTTGCGGAATCGTTCCATATGTGGCGCGCGCAGATGCCGGCACTTGCCGCGGCAGGATATCGCGCAGTGGCCCCAAGCCAGCGCGGCTATTCGGCAGGCGCGCGACCGGATACATGCGAGCCCGCGAACTACAGCTTCGATCATCTTCTGAATGATGCGGTCAGAATCGCGGCAAATTGCGGCAACGCCGATCGGCGCTTTCACCTAGTCGGCCATGATTGGGGTGGAAGCATCGCCTGGGGTATCGCGGACCGCTACCCGGCGCGCCTCGCCTCGCTGACTGTGCTCTCGCGTCCGCATCCCAATGCATTTAACCGCGCCCTTGCGGCGCCCGACGGAGAGCAAAAGCGTCGCTCGTCGCATCATTGGTGGTTTCTCGAAGCGAATGCTGCTGGGCGGATTCTTGCCGACAATGTACGATGGTTGCGAGAGCGGCTAAAGGCGAACAACGTACCCCCCGCATCGATTTCGCTGCATGTTTCTGTGCTCGGCAACGTGGCTGCAATGGAGGCAGCGCTCACTTGGTATCGTGCGCGCGGCGCGATCCGCACACCGCTCGGTGTCATAAAAGTGCCCACCCTGTTCATTTGGGGCGATGCCGACGATACAGTCGGCCGCATAGCAGCAGAGGGCACGGCAGAATTTGTCGATGCGCCATATCAATTCGAAGTCCTGCCAGGCATTGGGCATTTTGCTGTCGAGCAGGTTCCGGACCAAGTCACAGCGCTGCTGCTCGCGCATCTCGCAGCGCATCCGGCATAAAGGGCTCTTTCCTCGTCAGTGGCGATGGCGGACCGCACCTCGCGACGCAGGTGGAGTGTGCGTGCCGCTATGTCCACTATGGCGCCGCTCTCGGAGGGTTAGCAGAAGTAGCCCCGGCAGTGGGCCCGCAGCAATCAGCTCCGATTTCAGAACGATTTAAGACTGGGCCGGGACAGGCCGATCGCTCTTTGACACGCGGAATATGCACGCGATGTGATATATTATCCGTCAGCGTGTCGCGCGGGACCGGGAGGTCAAACGCCGAGGAGCCAAGATGAAAACTTTCTCATCAGGCACGGCGAATGCCGACCAAAACAGTCGTCGTTGTCTTTGCTAGCCTACTGATTTGGCCAGTCGCAGCGGAGGCGCAGTTGAAAGTTCTTATATCGGGCGGATTTAGTGGCGCGTACGAGCAGCTCTTGCCGGAGTTCGAGCGGACGACCGGCATCAATGTCACGACCGGATCCGGCTCGTCGCAGGGAACCGGCCCGCAAACGATCGGCGCGCAGCTCGCGCGCGGTGTGCCGGCCGACGTGGTGATCCTCTCCCGGGAGGGCCTCAATGAGCTGATCGCCGCGAACCGGATCACCGCCGGAACGGACGTGGACCTTGCGCGAGTACCCCTCGGCGTGGCCGTGCGTGCGGCGACCCCGAAGCCTGACGTGAGTACCGTCGAAGCCGTCAAACAACTCCTGTTGAATGCTAAAAGCGTCGCCGTGCCTGGGAGCACCAGCGGTATTTGGCTTATCACTGATCTTTTTCCGCGGCTCGGCATCGCCGAAAAGGTCAATGTCAAGTCGGCGCCGCGCGGCACGGGCGCAACCAGCATGGTCGCGACGGGCGAGGCGGAGATTGCGGTCATGCCGGTCAGCGAAATTCTGCAGGCGACAGGCGTCGACTTCGCAGGCACGATCCCACCGGAGATCCAGTTCGTGCAGGTGTTTTCAGCCGCCCTCGTTGCGGGCTCGGGGCAAATTGAAGATTCCAAGCGATTGATCGAATTTCTTGCCTCCGGGCGCGCATCGGAGGCAATCAGGAATAGCGGAATGGAGCCGCTCGCGAACTCGAGGTAGGCTCGACCGAGGGAAGCGCATGAAGCGTCGCGAGTTCATCACCCTTTACGAGCGCCTTGCTTTTCAATCCCGCATCAGCTTGTCGATGGTGATCGGCAGGTCGCGCACGCGCTTGCCGGTCGCATGATAGACCGCATTGGCGATCGCCGCCGCGGTGCCGACAATGCCGATTTCACCGACGCCCTTGACGCCGAGCGGATTGATCTCGTCGTCCTTCTCCTCGACGAAGATCACGTCGATCGCATGGACGTCGGCATGCACCGGCACATGATAGTCGGCGAGATTATGGGTCATGAATCGCCCGAACCGGTGGTCGGTTGCGGTCTCCTCATGCAGCGCCATTCCAATGCCGCCGACCACGGCGCCGAGAATCTGGCTGCTGGCGACCTTCGGATTGAGTATGCGGCCGGCCGCCACCGCGCTGACCACGCGCGTAACCCGAATTACGCCGAGCTGCTCATCGATCCTGACCTCGGCGAACACCGCCGCGTGCGTCGCGTGCGAATATTTGCTCTGTTCATTGGGTTCGGCGGTGGCTTCTTTTTCGATCCGGTCCACCCGCCCGGCGCGCATCGCGTCCGCGACCGAAACTTCCCGGCTATTATCGGCTTTGTGCCGGATCTTGCCGTCCGCAAAGACGATGTCGCCGAGCTTCAAGCCGTGCAGGGGTGAGCCTGCGATCCGCTGCGACAACTTGAGAACTTCCTCCCGCACCGCGCGGCAGGCTGCGTGAATGGCGGAGCCAACCGACGAGGTGGTAAACGACCCGCCTTCGACCGGCGCGTCCGGCAGCGTGGAATCGCCGAGCTTCACCGTCACATCATCAAGCGGAACGCCGAGCATCTCGGCGGCGATCTGCGCCATCATGGTGTAGGTGCCCGGCCCCATATCGGCAGTTGCACTCGCGATCTCGACGCTGCCATTGGCGGTAAGCCTGGCCCGCGCGCTCGCCTCCAACTGCATCGCTTCCCAGATGCCGGTCGCCATGCCCCAGCCGACCAGGTCGTTGCCGTCCCGCATGGAGCGCGGTTGCGGCTGGCGATCGGACCAGCCGAACTTTTCCGCACCGCGGCGGTAGCATGCGCGCAGCTCCTTGCTGCTGTAAGGGCGGTTCTCGATCTGATCCTTGTCGGAATAATTGATGAGCCGCAGCTCGAGCGGATCGATATGCGCGGCATAGGCCAGCTCATCCATCGCGCATTCGATGGCATACATGCCTTCTGCTCCGCCCGGCGCGCGCATGTCGCACGGGGTGTTCTGATCGAGCTTGACGAGACGCTGGCCAAGTTCGGCATTGGGGCAGCGGTAGAGCAGGCTCGACCAGGTGACGAAACTGCGCTGGAAATCCTCGAACTGCGAGGTCATGGCGACCGTCTCGTGGCGGAAGGAGACGAGCGTGCCGTCGCGCTCGGCCCCGAGCGCCAGCTCGTGAACGATGCCGGCGCGATAACCGAGCGTGAACATCTGTTGCCGGGTGAGGGTCACCCGCACCGAACGCTTGAGCGCGCGCGCCGCCAGCACGGCGAGCGGCAGCTGATATTGCGGGCGCAAGCCTGACCCGAACCCGCCACCGACATAAGGCGACAGCACGCGCACATGCTCGCGCGGCATCTCGCAGACGCCGGCGACGTAATTGCGACTGTTCTGCGGTCCCTGCGTCTTGTCGTAGGCAGTGATGCGCCCGTCCCCTTCCCACACCGCCGTCGTGGCGAATGGCTCCATGGGATTGTGGTGCTCGACCGGCATGCGGTATTCCGCTTCGACCCGCACGGGCGCCCGCGCGAACGCCTCGGCCGGGTTGCCGCGCTTGTGCGATGGGGCGTCTTTCGACTTGTGCAACGCACCTTGCTTGCGTTGCGCTTCCAAATCGGTGACATGCGCTGCCGCATCGTATTTGACGCGAACGAGCGATGCCGCAAATCGCGCGATCTCAAACTCCTCCGCCACGACAAGCGCTATCGGCTGGCCGCTGAAAAAAATCTGGTCGCCATAGAGCGGCCGGAAGGGCGAGCCGTCCGGTGCGACCTCGTCCTTGTACTTCTCATCCGAAGAAGCGAGCTCTGGCCGATGCGCATGCGTGAGCACGTCGAGCACGCCCTGGACGGAAAGCGCATCGGCGGTGTCGATATGCGTGATCCGGCCTTTGGCGATGGCGGACGAGACCACGACACCATGCGCCAGCTTCGGCACGTCATATTCGGCGGCGTATTTGGCAGTTCCGGTAACCTTCGCGCGTCCGTCGATGCGGGAGGTCGGTTTGCCGAGATACGTGGTCGCGGTCATGGCCCTTCCCCTTATTTGATGCGCTTATCCGCTTGGGATTGCGGAGACCCCTGCGCCGCCTGTGTCAGCGCGCGCACGATGGCGCGCCGGGCCAATTCGACCTTGAAATCATTGTGGCCGAAGCCGCGCGCCTCGCGCAGCACCAGGGCGGCGGCACGCAAAAAGCTCTCCTGCGTTGCCGGCGATCCCTTGAGCTGCGCTTCCGCTGCGCGGTCGCGCCACGGCTTGTGCGCGACCCCGCCAAGCGCAAGGCGCGCGTCTTTGATCGTTCCCCCCTCGATATCGAGACCAGCCGCGGCGGAAACGAGCGCAAATGCGTAGGACAGGCGATCGCGGATCTTCAAATAGCTGTAGTTTTTGGCAAAACCCTTCGCCGGCAGTTGGATCGCGGTGATGATCTCGTCCGGGCGCAGGTTGCTGTCGATATGCGGCGTGTCGCCGGGCAGGCGGTGAAAGTCGGCAAACGCAATGCTGCGCCCGCCATTCGTGCCGGTCGCCAGCACGCGTGCGTCGAGGGCCGCGAGCGCAACGCACATGTCCGATGGGTGCGTGGCGATGCAATGCTCGCTCGTTCCCAGGACCGCATGCATTCGGTTGATGCCGTCAATGGCGGAGCAGCCGCTGCCGGGCTCGCGCTTGTTGCACGGCGTCGTCGTATCGTAGAAATAAAGGCAGCGCGTTCGCTGCAGAAGGTTGCCCCCGGTCGACGCCATGTTGCGCAATTGCTGCGACGCCCCGGCGAGGATTGCACTGGCGAGCAAAGGATAGCGCGCCTCGACCTGCGGGTGATAGGCGAGATCGCTGTTGGGAACGAGCGCGCCAATACGCAAGCCGCCGTCCTCGCTATCCTCGACCTTATTAAGCGGCAGATGGGTGATGTCGATCAGCTGCGATGGACGCGCGACATTCTCCTTGATGAGATCGATCAGATTGGTGCCGCCGGCGATGAATTTTGCAGCGGGGTCGGCCGCGATATGGCGTACGGCATCGGCGATGTCCGCTGCGCGGGTATATCCGAAATTGTTCATCGTCCCGCCTCGCTCGACTTCTCCATGGCATTGCCGCGCATTACTTCTTGAATCGCCGCTACGATGTTGGAGTAAGCGCCGCAACGGCAGATATTGCCGCTCATCAGCTCGCGGATTTCATCGGCTGTCTGCGCTTTGCCCTCGGCGATGAGGCCGGCGGCGGAACAGATTTGGCCAGGCGTGCAGTAACCGCACTGGAAGGCATCATGCTCGATGAAGGCCTGCTGCAGCGGGTGCAGCGTGCTGCCCTGCGCCAGGCCTTCGATGGTCGTGACCCGTGCGCCATCCTTCATGACCGCCAGCGTGAGGCACGAATTGATCCGCCGGCCATCGACCAGGACGGTGCAGGCGCCGCATTGGCCGTGGTCGCAGCCCTTTTTGGTCCCGGTAAGGTCGAGATAAAGGCGCAGCGCGTCGAGCAGCGTGGTCCACGGTGCAATAGTCAACCTCCGCTCCACGCCGTTGACATGGAGTGTGATCGTCAGCTTGCTCGGGGCCGGAATTTTGTGCACTTGGTTGCGAGGCGCTGAGGATGATTCAGCCATCGAGCTTCTCCAGGCTTGTAGCTTGCCCCCGGATTCGAAGCGCCGACCCGAGAACGTGGTGGAACGCGATCTTTATGGGATCTGCCTAGTGGTCCGATTCCGAAGTTCGCCACCACTCGCGGCACGTTCAGATGCGAACTTCGGAATCTAAGGACCACTAGCAACTCTATGATTCTAGTGCGGTTTTGAATTTGAAGTTCCTAAATGAGCTTGCGGCCAGTTATGATAGGAACTTCAAATTCACCGCACTAGGTCCCGGCCTTGATCTTGGGGTGAAATCTGATCGTCGCCAGAACGCCGAGCACGACGAAGATCGTGAGGACGGCGACCTGTGCCACAAGAAACGGCGGCTCTGACTGCGTTGGTGCCAGTGGCTGCAAGAAAGACAGTTTCTGGAACGCTTGCGTGACGCCAACGAAGACAATCAGGTAAAGCGCGGTGACCGCGCTGGCGATGTATATCCAGCGCCAGGCTCCGGCGAGATGGAAGCCATAGAGCGCGGCAACCGCTATGGCCAGCAGGACCAGCGAGATTACGCCCACCGCGCGAGCCGGATCGAAGCCGAACGGCGGCAACGGGAATCCGGTGATGCTCGTCAGAATGGTTGTAGCAAGAAACAGCGCGGTCCAGCCGCCGAACGGCCGTGCAGTCAACAGGCCGTACAAGACGACCATGCCCGAGAGGATACCGATCAAGCTGATGATGACGTGGAATTGCAGAAACAGGTCGGTTGGGATTCCCCAGGTCATGACACCAGCCTCCATTGGTGCGGTCGATCAGCGTGAATCCTCAGAACCATTGAGATGCACTGCTATCTCGGTCGTGCGGTTCAACGATGCCCTCGAATCACCCTCGTAGACGAGCTTGGTGAAGAAGGCGGGGTCGATGACGAATTGTCCCCATTTCGCATCGTACGCTGCAGTGGGTTTGGCAGCTACGGTCTCTTCCAGAGATCGGCCCTGCTTCTTGAACATGGCAACGTTCTGACGGATCGCGGCGAGCATGTCGCGGTAGTCCTTGAGCTCGGATCTATTGCTGACCGGCCGCACCCGCTCGATGTCCATTGGATCGAGCACAGGGAACATCTGGTAGCGTCGCGTATCGATGATAGAAGGCGTCGGGAAAGACATGCTTCGCACCTCAGTTCCGAACTCTGCTTCAGCAGCATCAGACTGTCCTCGGCAAAGTCCAGTGCGACCTTCAGCAGCGCAACCGTGCCCAGGCTGCCGTCGGTACACTGGCCTAGACTGCCGTCGGCCCACCCGATCAAGCGGACAATAGCCATCGAGCAATGGTTACGCGCCCGCAGTGACGAATGCGCGTTGCGCGACACCCCGACCAAAAGAGGCGTTCTCGCCGGCAATCTCGTAAAGCATGATCAGGAGATCATCGGGCGAAATGCCCGCTTCTGCAACAACACGTTTATTCAGCTCTTTCAGGAGCGCCAGGCGCGTCTCTTTTGGTCGCCCGGCCAGGAAGGTCAGCTCCAAAAGGATGAACTCGTCCGAATAGGTGAGACCTAGAAACGATGGGGAGTGAAGAAAACGGGTCTTCGGAAGCTCGTGAATGATCTGGAAAAAATCATCAGGAGGAATCTTCAGAACTTCGAGCAGCGCACCCTGGACGGCATTGGAGATTTTCTTGATTCGAGAATCTGTATACACACCCTCATTGATATGAATTTTTGCGACAGGCATCGGTTATCTCCTTCCATTCTGGGTTTGGCTATGTCGGAGCCGGACGCTTTCAATGCAGCAGTTCGATTGCCAGCGCGATGCCTTGGCCGCCGCCGATGCAGAGGGTGACGAGGCCGCGGCTCAATCCGTCGCGGCGCATCGAGTGAATGAGCTTTGTGGTGAGCACCGCACCCGTCGCACCGATCGGATGGCCATGCGCGACAGCGCCGCCTTCGACATTGACAATGTCCTCGGGCAATCCGAGCTCGCGGGCAACAACAATGGCGATGGCCGCGAATGCCTCATTGATCTCGACGCGCTCGAGCGAGGCAATATCCCACCCGGCGCGCTGCAACGCCTGCCTGACGGCGGGGACCGGCCCGAGCCCGAACATGCCGGGCTCGACCGCCGCGATGCCGTACGAGACGAGGCGTGCCATCGCGGCAAGGCCGCGCTTCTCGGCCCATGTCTCGTCCGCGAGCACCATCGCTGAAGCGGCGTCGTTCAATCCCGGGGCATTGCCGGCGGTGATGGTGCCGTTTGGGCGAAAGGCCGGTTTCAGCCGCGCGAGCGTATCGAGTGTCGTTTCCGGCCGATTATGTTCGTCCTTGTCGAATTGAGCCGGTCCTTTCTTACCCTGGACTTCGACCGGCACGATCTGCGCCTTGAAATGACCGGCAGCCTGTGCGCTTGCGAACCGCTGCTGCGAGCGCAGTGCCCAGCGGTCCTGGGACTCGCGGGTGACCTGATACTTCTCGACCAGATCTTCCGTGTGCCAGCCGGAATGGGCGTCGGAGAACGCGTCGTTCAACCCGTCGCGCAACACGCTGTCATAGAGTTGGCCGTCGCCCAAGCGGTAGCCCCAGCGGGCGCGCCCGACGAGATAAGGCGCAAGGTCCATGTTCTCCATGCCGCCCGCGACCGCGACGCCGACGTTGCCCAGCACGATCTCCTGCGCCGCCGAGACGATGGCTTGGGCACCCGAACCGCAAACCCGGTTGACGGTCATTGCCGGCGTCGTCACCGGCAGCCCCGCGTGCACGGCGGCTTGCCGGGCCGGATTCATCTTGGTGCCGGCCTGCACGACATTGCCCATCACGACTGTCTCAATCTCGTCAGGGCGAAGCCCCGCGCGTTTAACCGCGGTACCGATCGCCGCCGCGCCAAGATTGGGAGCCGGCACGTCCTTGAGAGAGCCGCCAAAAGTGCCGATCGCCGTGCGAACCGGCTCTGCGAAAACGACGGACCGCTGCGATGCCATGGCAAACCTCCTGAGCCCAAGGTCAATTGTTGATGCCGCGCCTCTGCGGTGGGAGTACACTCATATAAGCGCATATACGCTATTATCAAGGCGAGCCACCCGTTCTCCGCCCAGAGATAACCTTCTACGCTACCCTCCGTTCACCCCAACTGCGCGAGCTGTCAGCTCGGCCGGATGTAACTTCGATGGGAGCTGCGGGGCATCGATGCGCCATGCCTACCTCATCCTCCGCCCGCATCAGTGACGGCCAGCGCAAGCGCAGCGGGCCGAACCAGGCGCCGCCAGCCACCGCCGCAGCGTTGATCAGGCCGAAGGCCGCGAGCGCGATTGCCAGGGAAAGAAAGACGTTTGTGAGGTCGCCGGTTGCGCGCAGCGCCAGCCAGCCGCCAACGCTCGCGATCGCCAGCCGGGTGAGATTTGCAATCAGTGGCCATAGCAGCCGGCCGGCGCCCTGCGAGGCGAAATAGAGCGCCATGCCGAGGCCGAACAGGCCATAGAACGGACCGACCACGCGCAGATAGCGCGACCCGGCGTCGAGCATGGCGGCATCGCTGTCGAACAGCGACAACCACGCATGCGGGAAGGCCGCCGCAAGAAGGCCGATCGTCTCGCACAGGCCCGCCGCGATCGCAGCCCCGATCCACGCCACGCGCAAAGCTCGCGTGCGCTCCCCCGCACCGATATTTGTCCCGACCATGGCGACGAGCGGACCGCCGAGGCCGAAGGCAAGCGGGATCAGGAGATATTCGATACGCGAGCCGGTGCCGTAGCCGGCAATCGCAGCAGGGCCGAACTGGCCCACCAGGCCGGTCGTAACGGCGATCGTCACGTTGGTGCCGACCGTGATGAGGGCGGCGACCGCGCCCACCCGCAAAATGTCGCGAAACAGCGCCCAGCGAAAAGCAAAACCTTGCATGGAGAGATGGATCAGGCTGCGCGACGACCGAAGGTAGATCGCAAGCGCGAGACTGCCCAACGCGTAGAAGGCGACGACGGCCACAGCACCGCCGGCAATTCCCAGGCGGGGAAACGGCCCCCACCCGAAGATGAGACAAGGCGAGAGGGGAATCAGCGCCGCGGCGCCGGCGCATGTCACAATGGCCGGCACTGCCATATTGCCGGTGCCGCGAATAACATTTGCCAGCGAGTTGAAGAGCCACAGCAGGATCGCACCGGAGAAGACGACATTGGAGTAGGTCAGCGCCGCGGCGAGCGACGCCCCTGTCCCGCCCATCACGCCATAGAGCCAACGACCGCCGGTCAGCAGCGCAAGCGTAAAGGCGAGCCCGAACACCACGGCGATAACGAGCGCATGCAGCGCAAGCGCATCGGCGTCCATGCGGCGTCCGCCGCCGAGCGCGCGCGCAATTGCGGAGGATATGCCGCCCCCCATGGCGCCTGCAGACATCATCTGCATCAGCATCAAGGCCGGAAACACCAGCGCGACGCCGGCAAGCGCGTCGGTGCCGAGCTTGCCGACAAAATAGGTCTCGATGAGGCCGACCGAGGCCTGCACCACCATCACCAGCACATTCGGCGCGGCAAGCCGCAACAGCGTCGGCGTGATCGGCGCCTCGATGAGATGCCGCGTGCGCGGGTCGAACTGCGCCGGAGCCGTGCGCGGGACGGCGCCTTGTCCCGCAAGCCTTGCCTGGCTATCGACCGCATCGAAGGGCATGATGAATTCGCGAGCTGCGCGGGTTGACATTACGAGTATCTACACCTATGTAGGTGCATATACACATTTGTCAAGGCGGACCCGAGAAGCCGATGATCTCCGATACCGGAACCATGACCCAGGACTGCATCTGTCTGGCGGTGCGCCAGGCAGCGCGGCACGTCACCCAATCCTATGACCAGTTCCTGGCGCCCGCGGGATTGCGCACCACCCAGTTCTCGATTCTCGCGAAGCTGAAACGAAAAGGGCCCATGACGATCAACGCCCTCGCCGCCGACCTCGTGATGGACCGAACCACGCTCGGACGCAACATCCTTCCCCTGGAACGCGACGGCTTGATCGCAATCGAGCCGGCAGCATCCGATCGCCGAAGCAAAGAGCTGCACCTGACCAAGACTGGGGACAAACGCCTCGAGGCGGCGCGCCAAGGATGGATCAAGGCGCAGGCACGTTTTGAATCCGCCTTCGGCCGCAAGCGAACTTCCGAGTTGCGGGATCTGTTGCGCGCGGTGGTCGCAAGTGAATTTACTGGCCCACCCCGGCCGTCGCCGCATCGTCCATGAACCGCCCGGCGCACTCATTCAAGGCGTCGCCGATCCGGCGCAGCCCGGCAGCGCAAGCAGCCTAATCGGAAATGTCGCGTCCCGGGCAAAGGCTCTCGGGCTTCGTTATCTTGTCGGCGATGTGCTCCACGCGAATGATGCAATGATGGCGCTGGCTCGCAAGGCCGGATTTTCTGTTACCGAGCCTGTGGCCGACGCCACATTGATAAAGATCACGAAGGACCTCTCTCTCCTGGATGCCGCACAACCTTACAACGAACGTGCTTTACCGTCGCGATTGATAGCAGCCTGACGAACAGCGGGTGGACTGCGAGCGGCGCATATCTGTTTCCCAATTGCATGCTGCCCTGCTCAGCGCATATCACTGGTCAGCGCATATCATAAGCCTTACGCCTATCAGCCACGATCTTGCTCTTCGGCGCATGCAGGCGGCCGGCGTCATCATGACGAGCTGGATCCAGGTGCTGCTCGAATTTCAACGCGACTGGACAAGAAAGGAAACTTATGACGGCGCCCGTGCCATCGTAGAATGGCGGCGGCTACGGCATCGGCCTCGCGTATTCGCGAGACATGATTCATCCCACCTGAACTGAACCGTCTGACAATTATGAAAGGATCGCATCCTATGTCAAAAGTCGAGATGCTCACCCCCCAAAATAGTGCAATCGCTTTCATCGACTATCAGCCCGCGATGTACCAAGGCGTTCAGTCGCATGACCGGCTCGTCACCTTCAACAATGTTCAGGTCCTGGCGAAGGCTGCCAAGCTGTTCGGTATCCCGACCATTATTTCGACAATCGCCAAGGACTCGTTTTCCGGCCCGTTCATGCCGGAAGTGATCGAGCTATTTCCAAAGCACGAGATCATCGACCGCACCGCGATGAATGGCTGGCTCGATGCGAATTTCCGCAAGGCCATCCACGATACCAAGCGCAAGAAAGTCGTCCTCGCGGGTCTGTGGACGGAGGTCTGCGTGCTGTTTCCGACGCTCGAAATGCTGAAGGAGGGCTTCGAGGTCTACATCCCCGCCGATGCCTGCGGCGACGTTTCGCTGGAGGCGCACAATCGCTCCATGGACAGAGCGGTCCAGGCCGGCGCCATCCCTATCACGTCGCTCCAATATGTGTTCGAGCTGCAGCAGGATTGGGCGCGCAGCGAGACTTACGAAGGCGTGATGCAGATCCTGCGGGCGCATTCGCCATACGGCATCCAGGTGCGCTTCTCCAAGTGGGCGCTCGGCGAACATGCCTCCGAGGCCGGCCCGGCACCCAAAGCGGCCTGATCCACTTCCGATCCTGTAACATCATAGGCGCGCTCATGAACGCAACCATAACGACACCCGATGTCATCCTCCATCGCGGATTATTCACTACGCTGGACCGTTCCAACCCGACGGCAAGCGCCGTTGCAATCAAGGACGGCAAGTTCGTCGCGGTCGGCCGCGACGAGGAGGTGATGCCGCTGAGAGGATCACGTACCGAGATCATCGACCTGAAAGGGCGGCGCGTGCTGCCCGGCCTGATCGACAACCACCTGCACATCATCCGCGGCGGGCTCAACTTCAACATGGAGCTGCGCTGGGACGGCGTGCGCAGCCTCGCCGACGCCATGGCCATGCTCAAGCGCCAGGTGGCGGTGACCCCGCCGCCGCAATGGGTGCGGGTGGTGGGCGGTTTCACCGCGCATCAGTTCGACGAGAAGCGCCTGCCGACGATCGAGGAGATCAACGCGGTCGCGCCCGAGACGCCGGTCTTTTTGCTGCATCTCTACGATCGCGCTTTGCTCAACGGCGCCGCGTTGCGCGCCGTCGGCTACACGAAAGATACTCCCGACCCTCCGGCCGGCGAGATCGTTCGCGATGCACAAGGCAATCCGACCGGTCTGCTGATCGCCAAGCCGAACGCCGGCATCCTTTATGCTACGCTCGCCAAGGGTCCCAAGCTGCCGTTCGATTATCAGGTGAACTCGACGCGGCACTTCATGCGCGAGCTCAACCGCCTGGGCGTGACGGGCGCCATCGACGCCGGCGGTGGCTTTCAGAACTATCCGGAGGATTATGCCGTCATCCAGAAATTGAGCGAAGAGGGTCAGCTCACCGTCCGGCTTGCCTACAACCTGTTCACGCAGAAACCCAAGGGCGAGAAGGCGGATTTCCTGAACTGGACGAAGACGTCGAAGTACAAGCAGGGTAACGATTACTTCCGTCACAACGGCGCGGGCGAGATGCTTGTGTTCTCGGCGGCCGACTTCGAGGACTTCCGCCAAACGCGCCCCGACATGCCGCCGGAAATGGAGAGCGAGCTCGAGGATGTGGTGCGCATCCTCGCGCAGAACCGTTGGCCGTGGCGGCTGCACGCCACCTATGATGAGACCATCGCGCGCGCGCTCGAGGTCTTCGAGCGCGTCAATCGTGACATCCCGCTCGCGGGCCTTAACTGGTTCTTCGACCATGCGGAGACGATCTCCGATCGCTCGATGGACCGCATCGCGGCGCTCGGCGGCGGCATCGCGGTGCAACACCGCATGGCCTATCAAGGGGAATATTTCGTCGAGCGCTATGGCGCCGAGGCGGCACAGGCGACGCCCCCGGTGGCCAAGATGCTGCAGAGAGGCATCAAGGTTTCGGGCGGCACCGACGCGACGCGCGTTGCTTCCTACAATCCGTGGGTCTCGCTGGCCTGGCTCGTCACCGGCAAGACGGTCGCCGGGCTGCGGCTGTACCCGCAGCGCAATTGTCTCGATCGCGAAACTGCGCTGCGCTTGTGGACCGAGAACGTGACGTGGTTCTCCAACGAGGAAGGAAAGAAGGGACGCATCCAGGTCGGCCAGTTGGCGGACCTGATTGTCCCCGACCGGGACTATTTCTCCTGCCCGGAGGACGAGATCGCCGACACGACGTGTGACCTGACCGTCGTCGGCGGCAAGGTTGTCTACGGCGCCGGCGATTTTGCCGGCTCCGACCAGGGGGCGCCGCCGCCGGCGATGCCGGAATGGTCGCCGGTGCGTGCTTTTGGTGGCTACGCGGCTTGGGGCGACTCGAACCGCGCGGCGCAGCCTGCGCTTCGTCGCAAGCTGGCGATGACCTGTGACTGCGCGAATGCATGCAACATCCACGGCCATGATCACGCGGGCGCATGGTCGGGCAAGCTGCCGATCGACGATCTTAAATCTTTCTGGGGCGCGCTCGGCTGTGCCTGCTGGGCCGTTTAGGCATGACCTATATCGACTATGGCGATCTGTTGGCTCGATTTTGCCTCAGCTTCGTTTTTCTCTGGAGCGGGGTTTCAAAGGCGTTCCATCCCGCAGCTGGGAAGGCCGAGATCGCCGCACTCGGCTTACCCTATCCAGCGCTGTTCCTGCCTCTCACCATCGGTTGCCAGATCTGCGGTGGCCTGATGGTGCTCTTGGGCTTCTGGGCCCGGCTGGGAGCACTCGCCTTGCTTGGCTTCACCGTGATTGCGACACTGTCGGCGCATGGCTCCCGAGGATTGACCGGCGAGAAGCGCCAGCAACAGGAGACGACCACCTTCGAGCACCTGGCGATCGTGGGTGGCTTTCTGTTCGTGGTGATCCATGGCGCCGGTGCGCTGAGTATCGATCATCTGCTGCGATAAAGTGCTGATTGTCGGGTCGGCATTGGTCGCAAGCGCTTGAAGTGCATTGCATGGCCCAACACCCGTACCAAGACTCGCACCAAGAGTCCTCATCGGCTCGATCTGATGGAACCTCGGATCACGGCCCCGCTGTTTCGCCTCCTGCCCTGCCGCCACTGCCGGTCGCGATCGAGACCATCGGCGTCGTCGCGATCGCAATGGTTGGCTCGAGCATTTCTTCCCAGCTGGTCGATCTTTCCATAGCCGACATCGGCGGCGGGTTTTCCATCTCCGCGGACCAGGCCTCCTGGATCGCTTGCGTCGCCACCATGGCCGAGGTAGCGGGGATTCCGATTGCGGCAACGCTGGTGCGGGCGCTGTCGCTGCGCACGCTGGCGCTGTGGACCGGCGCGATCTTCGCGCTTTGCGCCTTTGCCAGCCTCCATGTGGGGAGTGAAGACGGCCTGCTCGTCCTTCGCGCGATCCAGAGCTTTTGCACGGGCATCATTTCGGTGCTGCTGTTCGTCACCGTCATGGCGAGCCTGCCGCGTGGGGCTGCACGATATGTCGGTTTGGCGGTGTTCGCCTTCGCCTCGACCGCGCCGAGCGCACTCAATGCTTCGGTGGGCGCGTTCGTGACGGAGCGCTTCGGATGGCGTGGTCTCTACTATTTCGACCTCGCCTGGTCGTTGGTCTTTATCGTGCTCGCGTGGCGGATCATTCGCCCAGGCCCGCGTACCATGCGCCTTTGGGACATCGACTGGCTCGGCTACATCCTGCTGTCGATCGGGCTTGCTGCTCTTATCCTTTTCCTGAAGCAGGGGGATCGGTTCTTTTGGCTCGAGAGCCCGGTCATTGTGGAGGCAGGGCTTGTCGCCGCGGTCTTTGTCCCGGTGGCCGCGCTGGTGTTCCTGCTGCGCAAGCATCCCCTCATTGATTTGCGCCTGCTCGCGCAGCCGACGTTCGGCTGGGCGATCTTTTTGGCAACCTGCTATCGCTTCGGCTTGGTCATGGCGGCGTTCGTGGTCCCGCAGGCACTCACGCGGTTGCAGGGATTTCGGATCCTTCAGATTGCGGATGCGAATATCTGGATGTTCTGGGCCGAATGCGTCGCCGTTCCGCTGGCGTGGTTCTGGTCTTCACGCGGTGACGCGCGCATGCCCTTGTCGCTCGGCCTTTTGCTGTTCGCGGCCGGAGCCTTCCTTGCCAGCCGGCTCACGCCTTCCTGGCAGGCCGACGACTTTCGTCTCACCATGATCATTATCGGGTTCGGCCAAGGGCTGTTTCTCGTGCCCACCACGTTCTACGCTACGCGCGACGTTGCGCCGGAACAAGGAACAACCGCGGCGACCTTCTTCAATCTAAGTCGAGTCGTCGGCCAGACTGTCGGCATCGCCGCTATCGGATCGTTGATCACCGAGCGTGAGAAGTTCCACTCGGCTCTGCTGGCGGATAGTCTCAGCAACGCCAATCCCGCATTGACGGAGCGTTTCAACGATCTGGTGGCAACTTTCCTGCGCGAACATGGGGATCAAAGCCTTGCGCAGCTGCAGGCTTGGCAGTCGCTCTCGGCGACCTTCTCGCAGCAGGCATTCGTGCTGGCTTTTGCGGATGCATTCGTGATCATCTCCGTAGCGCTGGCCGTATCGGCGATCATGGTGCTCATGCTGCCACCGCTCAGGGATAGACCACAACAGCGGCCGTCTTCGGAACTCCCGTCATCGGCAGGTGCGGACGGCGTAACCCCCGGGGCAAGGACGCCGGCATGATGACCGTGGAAATCAAGCGAATTGCGGCGGCATTCGCCGCGATCCGAGAGGGGGGCGGCGGGATCGCGGGTCTCAAACGCATAGCGCTCGCCGTGGCTGGGATCGCTCTGCTGGCCGTCATCGGGTATTACGGCTGGAATTGGTATGAGAGAGCGCGCAGAATCCAGGCGACCGACGACGCATATGTCCGCGGAGAAATCACCGCCATCAGCCCGCGCGTAACGGGTTATGCCACCGAAGTACTTGTGGACGATGATATCCGCGTAAAGGCCGGCCAAGTCCTGGTCCGCATCGATCCCCGCGACTTTCGCATGGCCGTGGAAAAAGCGCAGGCGACTTTGGACCAGGCGAAGGCTTCGTTGTCTCAAATCGAGGCGCAGCGCCAACTTGAGAATTCGAAGATTGCGGTTGCCGAAGCGGGGTTGCGCTCCGCGCAGGCGCAGGCAAAGAACGCGGACGTGACCTTGAGCCGCGCTACCGAGCTGCTGCAGAAATCCGTCAGCTCGCAGGCGACTGTCGATGTCGATACGGCGGCCGCCGGCACGGCGCGTGCCGCAGTGGACCAGGCGGTCGCGAACCTCGCATATGAACGCGAGCAGCTGGTCGTGATCGATGCCAATGAGATCGCGGCAAAGGCGCAGGTTGCGGCGGCGGAGGCCAATCTGCTGTCGTCCAAATTTGCGCTCAACGACACCGAAATCTGGTCGCCAATCGACGGTATCGTCGCCAATCGCAAGACGCGCGTGGGCGAATACGTCACGGCCGGCACGCGCATGCTGTCGGTCGTGCCGATCAACAATCTCTGGATCGAAGCGAACTACCGTGAGACGCAGATTGGGCCAATGAACGTCGGCGATCCTGTTCGCATCACCCTGGATACCTATCCCGGCAGATCGCTGTGCGGTTATGTCGAGGCGATCGCGCCGGCGTCAGGTTCCGAGTTTGCTCTGATCCCGCCGGACAACGCGACCGGGAATTTTACCAAGATCGTGCGCCGGTTCACCGTTCGCATCCGTTTCAATGCGCGTGAGTCCGATGCCGACCTCGCCCGACCCGGCATGTCCGTCGAGACCGCCATCGCCGTAACCGGCCGAGCAAATTCCTCCGCGATCGAAAGTGCGGCCCGCATCGGCTGTTCCTTCGACCCGGCGAAGGACATCATGGAGCGACCGATCACGCAACTGCCGCCGCACCCCGGCCTCGGACGCGCCCGCCCGCAAGGACCTTCTGGCATAACAATTCCCGGCGAGCAGACACGGTAGGGACGAGGTGCCCAGTTGTAACTCATAAGGAAAAAGAGCCTGTGGCACAAACGGTAGCGGATCAATTTGCCGAGAGCCTCGCCGCCGGCGTCGGATTTACGGCATCGTCGGCGACAGGTCCCCGGATTGACGGACTCGCTGCGCCGGCACGGCAAGATCGAATGGATTCATCTCAGAAAACTGGCACCTGGGAACCCAGAGCACTCGCGCCGGAGTGGTGCGCTGATGACCCTGGGCACAATCAAGTAAAACAAGACATTGGCTTCCTTTATTAGGGCCTGGCCGCGCGGCGTTAAAGTCGCTTACGCCCGCGCTGTAGCGCGTGAGAGCTCTCGCCCCCACGTTATCCTTCGTCGCGAACATCCCAGCCGGTATCGACCCCGAGGTTGCCCAATGGCGGCCGGATGAATATTTGAAGTGCCGAACATCTGCCCTTTGAAACGCATCATGTCGTTACTTCAACGTTTGGGTTTCACCGCGAGCCGCGAGCAGGTTCTGTCACAACAAGTCACGGCCTTGCAGTCGGCGCTTGCCAAATGCAGAGGCGTAGCCACGCGCTGGCAGCGCGTTCGGGGCGGGCTTCTCGCTTCCGTGGCGATCGTCCACCTGGGGTTGGGTTTTATCCTGGGGGTGTTCTACGGTGAGCCGGTCACGGAGGCGATCACCGATTTCCTTCGCCCGATGGGCTTGGCTCAATCGGATTCTAAGGCCGGTTTTGTCGCCTACGAGAAAGGCAGTTACCGAACTGCACTTCGGCTCTTGCGTCCGTTGGCAGAGAAGGGCGATGCCCGCGCCCAATCTACCGTTGGGCTGATGTACTATAAAGGCAATGGAGTGGCGCAAGACAATCGTGAGGCCTTTTATTGGTTCCGCCTCGCGGCAGATCAAGGTGATGCTCGCTCTCAGTTCAATCTCGGCGGTATCTATTTCGAAGCGCAAAGTGTGCCGCAGGACTTTGCCGAGGCGGTGAAATGGTGGCGACTTGCCGCCGATCAGGGCTATCCCCAAGCGCAATACAATCTTGGCCTATGGTTAGCCGACGGCAAGGACAAATCACCGGACAATATCCAAGCCCATATGTGGCTCAATTTAGCAGCTGCAGGTTTTCTGGCGTCGGATAACCGCCAGCGCGACGCGGCCATCAGGAATCGCGACGCAGTTGCCAGCAAGATGACCACCGAGCAGATCGCGCAAGCGCAGAGACTAGCGCGCGACTGGAAGCCGAAGACAAAATAATCCGCCAACACAATCTAAGGATTCGCAGAATCTGATCCGGAAAACCGAACTCCCTGAGGGAGAAGCCTATGAAACTCGGCATCGTCGGCACCGGAAATGTCGGCTGCGCCATCGCGCTCGCAGCAGTGATGCGGGGCAGCGCGCGTGAACTCGTGCTGGTGAATCGTACCAGCAAGACGGCGGAAGCCGTTGCGACCGACATCCGCTACGGCACGCCGCTCTTCCCGAAGGTCGACATCAAGCACGGTGATTATGACGAACTCGCCGGCGCGGGCGTGGTACTCATCACTTCGGGTGTGAACGAAAAAACGGGCGGCGCTACCGATCGAAACGATCCGCAAGGTCGGCTCAGGCTGCTCGACAAGAACGCTGCGATCTATCGGGACATCGTCCCGCAAATTGTGCGCGCCGCACCCAAATCGGTGCTGGTCGCGGTCACCGATCCACCCGATCCGCTTGCCGATATTGCGCGTGAGGCGGCCGGCCATGATCGCGTTCTGAGCACAGGTACATTCCTCGACAGCCTGCGCTTTCGCGTGCACCTCGGTAAGCATTTCAGCGTGGACCCTGCGCATGTGGAGGCGCAAGTGATCGGCGACCACGGTACCTCGCAGGTCTTCCTGTGGTCATCTGCGCGCATTGCCGGCGTGCCGGTGGCGACACTCCTCAAAGAGCGCGCCGAGAAGCTTGGTGACGTGCGCGCGCAGCTCGAAAATGAGGTGCGCTACGCCAACATCACCATTATCGAGGGACACGAGGCGAGCCAGTATGGCATTGGCATTGTCTCGGCGCGGATCGCAGAAATAGTGTTGCGCGACGAACGCGCGGCAATCCCGATCGGCAGCTACCAGCGTGCATTAGGCGTGACCCTCTCGCTGCCAAGCGTCGTCGGCCGTGTCGGCGTAATCTCAGTGCTGCAACCGGACCTGTCGGATGAAGAACGCAGCGCGCTGGAAAAGAGCGCAGCAGGCCTGAGGGATGCACTGAGCAGAGTTGGAAACCAAGTGCGGTGAGTTTGAAGTTCCTATCATTCTGGCCACAAGCTCGCCCGGCACCAGGACGCTACTGGCTATCGCCATTCACGATGGCGCCGGCGCAAGAGTCAATCGCTCGACCGGCCGTTCGCGGATGAGCCAGTGAATCAGCGCGGCAAAGATGCCGAGCCCGACCGATATCCACCACACCAGATCGTAGTTGCCGCGCGCGTCGTAGAGCCGTCCGGCACCCCAGCCGCCGATAAAGCTGCCGAGCTGATGGCTGAAGTACACGATGCCCCACAACATCGACATATGCACGGGACCGAACATGAAGGCGACCAAGCCGCTGCTCAGCGGAACGGTTCCCAGCCAGAGAAAACCCAGCGCTGCTGCAAACGCGAGCACAGACATCCAGGACAGCGGCACGGCAAGAAACAGGACGAACGCCAGCGCGCGCAATGCATAGAGGAGCGCCAGCATGTCCTTGCGGACGTGGTGCCCGCCGAGCCAGCCCCACAACAGCGTGCCGAGGATATTGAACAACCCGACCAGGCCGATCGCCCAGCCGCCAAGCTCGATCGGCGCTATCGGATGCCCGAAGAAGGAGAGCCCTATGGCATGGTCGGATATGTAGGGCGGCAGGTGCAGCCCGATGAAAGTCACGTGGAAGCCGCAGACAAAAAAACCGATGGTGAGCAGCCAGAAGCCCTGGGTGCGAAACGCTTCCTGCAACGCCTCCCTGCTGTTTTGCGGCCGCGGCGTACCGGCTTTCACAGCCGCCGCCCGCTCTTCGCGCAGCCCGACGGTGAGCGGAAGCATCAGCAGTGAAACGGCGGCAAGCACCAGCATGGTGGAATGCCAATTGCCGAGGCTGTGCTGCAGCATGGAAGCAAACGGCACGATGGCAAACTGACCGAACGAGCCGCCTGCCGTGGCGACGCCGAGGGCGATGGAACGCCACTTGACCGGAGCCTGCCGGCCGATCGCTCCGAGGATCGGCCCGAAGCCCGCGGCGGAAGTGCCAATGCCGGCAAGCGCATTGCCGGCGACCATCATCACGCCTTCCGTGGCCATTGCAATCATGAACAAGCCGGCCACGTACAGCGCGCTCCCCGCGGCGACGGTGCGCGCAGTGCCGAAACGGTCGGCGAGATTGCCGGCGAACGGGGCGAACACGCCCATCAACAATAAGGCGAACGCGTTGCTGAACGACCAAAGTTCGCGCCCGACTTGGAGATCCTCCGCAATCGGCTTCTGAAAAATGCCGAAGCTTTGCCGCGCGCCGATGCCGATGGTAAGGATCGTTGCGCCGCAGATAACGGGGATCCAGAAATTGCGTTGTTGCGCCATTAGCGGATTTCCAATCGGGAAGTGCCCCACATCAGCGAAACGTCCTCTACCCGTTCGCTGCAGCAGCTTCCGCAGGCGCAGCCTCGCGACGCGGCACCACGAGCTTCGCGGTGAAGCTCTGAACGATCTCGCCGTGCTGATTGCGCGTTTCGTTGCGCACCCGCACCATTCCCCGTTCGGGACGCGAGCGCGACGGAATTACTTCCTCGATTTCGCTCACCACCGTGATGGTGTCGCCGG
Organism: uncultured Alphaproteobacteria bacterium; assembly: GCA_963817135.1. GTDB lineage: Bacteria > Pseudomonadota > Alphaproteobacteria > Rhizobiales > Xanthobacteraceae > VAZQ01. The sequence continues at coordinate 605,587 of CAWFNG010000001.1, forward strand.
GCCGCGTCGGGCGCGACCAGCTGAGCTCGCCGCCGCTGCCGATGATGCCGCCCATGAGCGGCAAGCCGAACTCGACCAGGAGTTTCATGGTAACGGCGGCGGTATGCCAGCCGCTTGCAACCAATTCTCCGAACAGGCTTGATTTGGCGGCGTGCTCATCGAGGTGGAAGGGCTGCGGGTCGAATTGCGCCGCAAACGCCTTGATCTGCGCGGTGTCGATCGTATGCGGCGCGCTGGTGAAGCGCTGGCCGACGTGAAGGTCTTCGAGATAAAGCAGGTTTCGGGCGGATTTTCCGGCTGCGGCCATCGGCTGACTTCTCCGGTCTTTAAGTGACTTGCATCATGATAGTTACGGGTCTATGTCATGTCAATGCAGCGAAAAAGCTTCGGCGGCATGCTATGTCCGATTGCGCGCAGCCTCGAACATATAGGCGAGTGGTGGAGCATTCTCATTCTGCGCGATGCGCTGCATGGCATGACGCGATTCGATCAATTCCAAAGAAATCTCGGCATCGCGCCGAACACGCTGGCGCGCCGGCTGAATGCGCTCGTCTCGGCGGGGCTGCTCGAGCGCCGCCGTTACAGCGAGCGGCCGCCGCGCGACGAGTATCTGCCGACCGCACGCGCGCGCGACTTTCGTCCGATTCTGGTTGCATTGCTCGCATGGGGCAACAAGCACTTTGCGCCGGAAGGCCCGAGCGTGTTGCTCGTCAACTCCCGCACCGGCGCTGCCGCCGATCCTATCCTGGTCGACCGCGCAACGGGACAGCCGATCGACGAACCGGAATATGCATTCGCCGCCGGGCCCGCCGCTAGCAAGGGCGTGCAACGCAGGTATGCGCCCGTCAGTCGCCGGAGGACGCGCGCCGCGACCCATATAAAGCGCGCCGCCCGCAAGAGGTCCGCAAAGTCATAGATATGAACTTTTTTTCCTGCACTCGCGTTGGGCAAGAATTCAACGTCATGTAAAGGAGCAGCTTTTGATGCTCGATTGCATTACAGTGATTACTGGTGAAGTTAAATCGCAGTCGCAGTTAAGTCCTCTCATGAGAGCCAGCAGCTCCGTAATCAGCGCGCTGGCGTTCATCGTCTGCTGCGGCGCCGCCGCGGCCCAACCCGCGCCGCCGCCGCCGGCCGTGACAGTGACGCCGGTCGTGAGCCGGCAAGTGGTAGAGACCGGCGACTTCATTGGACGGGTAACCGCGATCGACAAGGTCGACATCGTCGCGCGGGTGCCGGGCTTCATCGAGGAGCGCACTTTCACCGAAGGCCAGCAGGTCAAAAAAGGCGACCTTCTCTTCCGCATCGAGCAGGCGACCTACAAGGCAGCGGTCGAGCAGCAGCAAGCCAATCTCGCCAAGGCCAAGGCGACGGAGGTCAATGCAAAGCTCCAGCTTGAGCGCGGCAAGGAGCTTGTGCGCAACAGCAACATCCCCCAGTCAACCGTCGATCAGCGCGCCGCCGACGAGACCGCCGCGCAGGCCAGTGTGATGGAGGCGCAGGCGCTGCTCGATCAGGCGCAGATCAACCTCGACTACACCGAGATCCGCTCCCCCATCGATGGACGCATCGGGCTTGCAACCTTTACGGTCGGCAATCTGGTGCAGCCGTCATCCGGCAAGCTTGCGACGGTCGTCAGCCAGGACCCCATCTACGTGATCTTTCAGGCGAGCCAGCGCGATGTGCTCGCGTACAGGCGCAGAACCGCCGAATATAAGGACGGGCACGTCACAATTCACATCAGGCTGCCCGACGGCAGTATCTATGCGCATCCCGGCCTCACCAATTTCCTCGACGTGCAGGTCGATCCCAACACCGATACGGTCGCGGTGCGCGCGCAAGTGCCGAACCCGGAGCGTCTGTTGATCTCCGGCGGGGTGGTCGGCGTCACCACCGAACGCGGAGCGCCGCGCTCGGCCCTGGTCGTTCCGCAATCGGCCATCCAGCTCGATCAGGCCGGCCGCTATGTGCTGGTGGTCGATGATGCGAAAAAGGTGGAGCTGCGCCGCGTAACGACCGGCATCGAGCAAGGCCGGAACATCGTCGTGACCCAGGGGCTCAAGGAGGGTGAACTGGTCATCGTCGAGGGCGTTCAGAAAGTGCGTCCGGGCCAGGTTGTTGCCGCAACCGTCGCGCCGGGAAACTAATAAGCGAATGTTTTCCGGCATCTTTATCGACCGGCCGCGGCTTGCGATTGTCATCGCCATTGTCATTACTCTTGCGGGCGTGATCGCGATTACGGCGATTCCCATTGCCCAGTTCCCGGATATCGTGCCGCCGCAGGTAACGCTCACCGCAACTTATCCCGGTGCCGATGCGGAAGTGGTCGAGACCACGGTCGCCCAGCCCATCGAGCAGCAGATCAACGGCATCGACAACGCGCTCTATTATCAGTCGGCCAGCGGCTCCGACGGCAGCTACACGCTCACCGTCACCTTCGCGCTCGGCACCGATCCCGACATCAATACCGTCAACGTGCAGAACCGCGCGAGCCTTGCCACGCCGCAGCTGCCGATCGAAGTGGCGCGCTCAGGGTTGACCATCCGCAAGAAATCCGCCGCCCTCCTGCAGGTCCTCAACATCTATTCCCCGAACAATACCTACGATCCTATCTATCTTAGCAATTACGCAACCATCAACGTGATCGACCCGCTGGCGCGCATCAAGGGGGTCGGCCAGGTCCAGCTGTTCGGACCGCTCGACTATTCGTTGCGCATCTGGCTCGACCCCGATCGGCTGACCGAACTCAATCTGACGCCAAACGACGTCATCGCCGCGGTGCAGAGCCAGAACATCCAGGCGGCGCTCGGGCGCATCGGTGCGGCGCCGATCTCCCCCGAGCAGCAGGTCCAGATCAATATCAAGACCAAGGGGCGGCTGACTCAGCCGGAAGAATTCGCCAACATTGTCCTGCGCGCCAATCCCGACGGCTCGGTGACCCGCATACGCGATGTCGCGCGCGTGGAAATGAGCGCAAAGTCGCAGGACCGCTACAGCCGCTTCAATGGCGCACCGGCAGCCGCGCTCGGCATCTACCAGACACCCGGATCGAACGCTGTCGACGTGGCGCGCCACGTGCGCGAGACCATGAGCGGCCTGGCGACGCGTTTCCCCTCCGATCTCTCCTATACCGTGTTCTTCGATTCCACGGTTTTCGTCACGGCGACCATCAGCGAAGTCGTTAAGACGCTCGTCACGGCAATCATTCTCGTCGCCGTGGTGGTGTTCTTGTTCCTCGGCAGATGGCGAACGACGCTCATCCCGCTGGTTGCGGTGCCGGTGTCGATCGTCGGCACTTTCGCGGTGATGCTGCTCATCGGCTATTCGGCCAATACCGTTTCTCTGCTCGCCCTCGTGCTTGCCATCGGCATCGTGGTCGATGATGCCATTGTCGTGGTGGAGAACATCGAGCGGGTGATGGAAGAGAACCCCGATCTGCCGGTCCCAGCCGCCTGCAAGAAAGCGATGGAGGAGATTACGGGTCCGATCATCGCCATCACGCTGGTGCTTTTATCGGTGTTCGTCCCGGTTGCCTTCATACCCGGCATCAGCGGGCAGCTGTTCCGTCAGTTCGCGGTGGCAGTGTCCGTATCCATGCTGATTTCGGCCGTCAACGCGCTGACCTTGAGCCCGGCGCTGTGCGGGGTGCTGCTCAAGCACGGCCAGAAAACCAGCGGTCCCATGCGCTACGTGCTCGGCGCCATCGACTATGCCCGCGGCGGCTACGTTGCGGTGGTGCGGAGGCTGGCGCGGGTGGCAATCGTCGGCCTTGCCGTCGCGGCCGGCACCTTGGCGGTCTCGGCATGGCTGTTTGCTCGGACGCCGCAGAGTTTCCTGCCGGAAGAGGACCAGGGCGCCCTCTTCGCATCGCTGCGCCTTCCGGAAGGCGCCTCCATCAACCGCACCGAGGCGGTGGTCAAGCAGGTCGAGGACCTGGTGCGGCCGATCCCCGGGGTTGAAGGCGTGCTGTCGGTCGTGGGATTGAATTTCATCGACTATGTTGCGTCGGCGAACCAAGCGTTCTTCGTCATTCGACTCAAGCCCTACGAGGATCGCACTGATCGTGCGCAGAGCGCCGGTGCGATCATTGCCCGGCTGCGTCCGCAAATGGCGGCGATACAAGGCGCCATTGCATTTCCCTTCAACCTGCCGCCCATTCTCGGGCTCGGCAGCACCGGCGGATTTCAATACGCGCTGGAGGCGCTGCAGGGTCAACCGCCGACCGACCTGGCGGCCGTGCTGCGCGCCTTGCTGGTTGCCGCCAATGGCGAGCCGGAACTGGCGGGCGTATTCAGCACCTATGCGGCGGACACGCCGCAAATCTATCTCGATATCGATCGCGACAAGGTGCAGGTGCTCGGAATCAAGATCACCGACGTATTCAACGCCTTGCAGTCGACGCTCGGCAGTTTCTACGTCAACGACTTCAATGTGTTCGGCCGCACGTGGCAGGTGAACATCCAGGCGGAGACGCCGTTTCGCGACAGAATCGATGACATTTACCGGATCTACGTACGCAACGCAGAAGGCGGGATGGTCCCGATGCGCGCACTGGCCGAAGCAAAGCTCGTGCAGGGGCCGCAGACCGTGGTGCGCTACAATGGATTCCGTGCCGCCATTGTGAACGGCGCGCCGAAGCCCGGCTACAGCTCAGGGCAAGCGCTTGCCGCCATGGAGCGCATTTCCGCCACCACGCTGCCGGCCGGCTACAGCTTCGAATGGACGGGTACCGCGCTGCAGGAGAAGGCCGCAAGCGGACGCACCGGCATCGTGCTCGGATTGGCGGTTTTGTTTGCCTATCTGTTTCTGGTGGCGCTTTACGAGAGCTGGAACATCCCGATTTCTGCCCTGCTTTCGGTGAGCGTCGGAGTACTCGGCGCCATCGCCGCTGTGGCGATTGCCGGACTGAGTTTCGACGTCTACGCGCAGATCGGCCTTGTGGTGCTGATCGCGCTCGCCGCCAAGAACGGCATTCTGATTGTCGCCTTTGCGGTCGAGCAGCGCGCGCTCGGCAAAGATATCCGGGCGGCGGCCATCGAAGCGGCCGGCCTGCGGTTTCGTCCGGTGATGATGACGAGCTTCGCTTTCATCCTTGGTCTCTTGCCCCTTGTCATTGCGCAGGGGGCGGGCGCGGCGACCCGCCGCGCCGTCGGCACGCCGGTGTTCGGCGGCATGCTTGCCGCATCTGTATTCGGGATTTTCATCATTCCGCTGCTGTTCATCCTCGCGGAACGCTTGCGCAGCCGGACCGCGAAAGCAAAAGAACCGCATATTTGAATCGCAGTCGCAGTTATTGTCACCTCTCCCCGCAGGGGAGAGGTCGAGAACGGGTACGTTGCCCCATCACAGCATCACGAGACCGAGTTGGGCGGCCCTTGCCACCGCTTCGGTCCGGCTGTCCGCATCAAGTTTTGCGAGGACGGCGGCAACGTGAAATTTGACGGTATGGAACGATATGCCCAGGCGCCGGGCAATCGCTTTGTTGGAAGCGCCATTTGCCATCGCGCCGAGGACCTCGAGTTCGCGCGGCGTGAGTTGCGCGCGCCCCGAGCCATCAGGCGGGCGATCATCGATTGGGATTGCGGTCGCTAGCCGTGCAAGCAGGCCTCGCGGCATTACGGCGTAGCCGTTGGCGACCGTCTTGATTGCGGTGACGATGGCGTCGGTGGGGGACGAACGTGGAAGAATGGCCTGCGCTCCCGCATCAAGAGCATCGACCCCTTCTTCCGCCTCGGCGTTCTCAAGCAAAACAACAAGTGCGGTTTGAGCGTGTCGGCGGCGCCAGCCGATCAACAACGCACGCGGCGGCGTATCGGCCAGTACCACGTCTATATGAATTCGATCGACCAATCGGAGTAATACCGAGGCATCGTCGCTGATGCCTGCAACGGCGATCGCCGCATCGTCGCGCAAAACCTTCGTAAGACTCTCGCTCAGCCTCTGATCAGCGCAAAAAATTGCGATCGCAACCGCAGCGCCTGACTTCTCCGGCCGCGATCTCGCCGCAGCGTGTGCAGGCATTTTTACGTCACCGGGCGTTCGCCAATCACGATCTTGATCGCCTTCGGCTCGCCGCCCCGGCGCAATGTAAAATCCACGGCGTTGCCGGCACTCTCCGGTCCGAGGCGGCGCATGACTTCGCGCACGCGATCGATGGCTTCCCCGTTCCAGGCCGTGACGATGTCGCCGACCAGCAGTCCGGCGCGCGCCGACGGTCCATCCGGGTCGATGCTCACCACAAGGAGTCCCTCTGTCTCCATTTGACTGGCCCTTGTGCCGCAGCGCCTGGAGCCCCGCACCGAGGTAGCCGCGAACGACGTGACCTTTCGCCAGGAGTTGGTCGACCGCGCGGTCGATGGTGGAACTCGGGATGGCAAGCGCGCGGCGGCGCGGACCGAGGACCGTCATACCTATGACCCCGCCATGCGCGTCAACGAGGGCGCCCCCTTCGGCAGCCGGGTTCAGGCTCAAGTCAAGACGAATGAGCCTGTCGATAGTGCCGCCGCGGACACTTCGCCACGGCCCGCCGGCAAAGGCGACGATGCCCAGCGCGGCCAGCGCCGCACCTTCACGACTGCCGATGGCTGCAACCACGTGCCCGGCGCGAACCGGGGCATTTGCGATCGCCGCTGCCGGCAATCCATCGGGTTGAAACCGAAGCACGGCGATGTCAGTGGTGGGATCCCGGCCTGCAAGCGAGGCCTCGATTTCTCGCCCTCCGGGAAGCGTCAGCCCGATGTTTTCGTCACGCTCCAGCGTTTCTTCGGCGGTGACGATCACGCCGGAGCGCCAATGGATGCCACTCGAGGGCCATCGGCCGCCACCATGAACGGTGACGATGCTGCTTGCAGCGCGTTCGACGAGCGCCGCGATCTCATCTGAAAATGCAAACAAGGGGTTGGACTCGGTCACGACCATTTCTCCAATGCAAGGTTATCTGGTCGCGATATGGCATTGGTGCGGACGGTATTCTACTGGCCAGATGGCCAGGGATTGTGGCTCGTGGCTGATGCAGTACGTTGAGTAGCTGAATTGTGTAGGATACGCATCATCACGTCCGGACATACGACTGACGAAGAGGATGGATTCCATGCATTGGCAAGGCAGACTGGTCGTCCTGTCCGTGGCTGTGGTCGTGGGCATGACAAATAAGCCCCTCCACGCCCAGGGAGTTGGGAAGTATTTTGCACCGCAGGATCAGGTTATTGCGATTCGTGCCGGGCGGCTATTCGACTCGAGAACAGGAAACATCCAGAACAATCAGATCGTGCTTGTCACCGGCGACCGCATCACGGACGTCGGTGCTGCCGTTCAGGTTCCTGCGGGTGCAAGGATGCTCGACCTGGGTTCGGCGACTGTGCTCCCCGGCATGATCGACACCCATGTCCATGTGAACACAGGAGGGAACACGCTACCTCAGCGTGCGTTGCGAGCGCTCGCGAACGTGCAAATCGATCTTGCAGCCGGCTTTACAACCGTTCTTGATATGGATTCGCGCGGCAGCTTCTATACGGTTGATCTGCGCGATGCGATTAACTCCGGCATCGTTCAAGGGCCGCGGATGCAGGTGGTCGGGCAATCGATCAACCAGCGAGCCACCAACTACTATCCGGATTCGCAATCGGTGCGCTTTTACGAAGGATTTACGGAAGGCAAAAACGTCAACTCTCCATGGCTTGCTCGCACCGCCGTACGCGAGGCTAAGTTGCACGGTGTTGATTACATCAAAATATATACGACCCAGGATTTCGCCGGTACTGTGCACATGTGGAAGCCGGATGGCACGCTGGTCAACAGCCCATCGCTGAGCTTGGAAGAAGTCGAAGCGATTGTAGACGAGGCTCATCGACTGGGATTGAAGGTGGCTTGTCACGCCTACGGGGGTGAAGGAATGATGAGCTGTCTGACTGCGGGAGTCGATGCACCCAATCACCTGCTCGAACTGGATGATGCTGGGGTCAAAATCCTGCTGCAGAAGAAACTTCCGTTTGTTCCAACTGTCGACGATCTGATCTCACTTGAGCAGGCCGATTTGCGGGACACCGGTGGCAGGAACTCACGTCTGCGTCTTCTGGAACAGGCCGTCAGGAGAGCGGTTGCAGCGGGCGTTCCCATTGTATTTGGGAGCGGCGCCACGTCCGAGCGCATTCCGCACGGAAAACAGGCGGACCAATTTAAATATTATGCGAAATGGAACATGAGCCCCATACAGGCATTGCAGACGGCCTATCTTCCCGCTGCACAGATGCTGAATTACGGATGGGAAAACCAAATCGGCGCGATCGAAAAAGGCAAGTTCGCAGACATCATCGCGGTCTCCGGAAATCCCATTGCGGACGTGACCGAAATGGAACGAGTCAAGTTTGTCATGAAGGGTGGCACGATTGTACGAAACGATCTGGGTTCCGGCGCGGGGTCACGCACGCCTTAGGACTTTCAGCATCGGCAAACGCAATCGACTTGTAGGGCCGCTTTGGGTCGATGCTGGACCCGAACATCAATGGCGAGGAACCGCACGCCGGGAGCTCGACCCCAATGCGGTTAGCCGCTCAGAAAGGCAACGAGCTTCGGGATCACTTGCTCCGGCGCCTCGTCGATGAGCCAATGGCCGGAGCCCTTGACGATGACGCCCTCCACGTTGTCGTCGACCATGCGGCCCTGATCTATCAGAAATTGTCCGCCTGCCTTTTCTCCGGACAATACCAGCATCGGCATGGTGAGCTTCGTTTGCCCAAAGCCGGCGAAGTCGGCGGCATCCTGCTCGAAATCGCGGAATACTTCGAACCCGGCGCGCATCGCGCCCGGCTTCGCATAAGCCTTCGCGTAAATACGGCGATCCCGTTCGGAGACGGATTTGCTACGCTCGGCGGCGAAGTCGTTCCAGAAATGTTCGAGATAGATTCGCTCGCGGCCGGCGACCAGCTTGAGCGGCGTTTCGCCGTAGAAGTGGAAATGCCAGAGGTCGCGCAGCAGCCAGACCTTGGTCCAATCGCCGATGCCGGGAAGAAACGCATCCATCAGCACGATGCGATCGACCTCGGCGGGATATTGCGCGGCATAGGCATACGCGACCATCAGCCCGATATCGTGCCCCGCGATGCGCACGCGCTTATGGCCAAGCGAGGCGGCGAGCGCCTGGATGTCCTGCGCCATCGTCTTCTTGTCGTAACCTCCAGCAGGCTTTGCCGACTGCCCGAACCCGCGCAGATCGGGCGCTACGACTGCGTTCGTCCTGGCAAGCTCCGCGATCAGCGGCAGCCACATGTGGCTCGTTTGTGCGTAGCCGTGCAGCAGGATGATCGGCTCGCCTTTACCCGCCGCGAGATAGTGAACCCGCGTGCCGTTGACCCTCGCGAATCGGCTCTCCGCTTTTCCGCCCGGTCGGCGCAAAGGCTTCGGCATCATCCATTCTCCAGCAGCGCGACCGTGCCGAGGCCGCCGTCGGCGCAGATGCTGACGATAGCGCGGCTGCCCCGAGGCATGCCGGCAAGTTCCTTGACGGCTTGACTCAAGATGCGCGCGCCCGTGGCTCCGAAGGGATGGCCAAGCGCAACACTGCCCCCGTTCGGGTTCATGCGGTCGCGCGGAAAGCTCCCGAAGGTATGCTCTACACCGGCTTTCTTGCGAACATAGTCTTTGTCTTCGAGCGCCTTGATGTGGCAGGCCACCTGCGCGGAAAACGCCTCGTGAATTTCCCACAGCGCGATATCGTCGAACTTCAGCCCCTGTCGCGCGAGCAGGCGCGGAATCGCAGTGACCGGCGCCATGAGCAGTCCTTCGTTGAAGATGTCGATTGCAGCCATCTCGAAATCCACAAGCCGCACGCGTGGCGCCGTGCTGGGCAGTCGCGACAAGCCTTCCTCGCTGGCAACCCAGATTGCAGCTGCTCCATCGGTCAGCGGCGAGCTGTTTCCCGCCGTAAGCGTCCCGCGGCCGCTGGTGCGATCGAAGGCGGGCTTGAGCCTGGCGAGTTTCTCCAGCGACGTGTCGCGGCGTGGAAAGTGATCCCGCGTAACCCCGTCGATCGGGTTGACCAGATCCGAAAAGAAACCGCGGTCCCACGCCGCGACGGCACGTTGATGACTCTGCAGGGCAAGCTCATCCTGCTCCGCCCGACTGATGTTCCATGCCTTCGCCATGTCTTCGGTGTGTTCGCCCATGCTGCGTCCGGTCACGCGGTTCTTCACCTCTGGGACGAAAAGCCGGATATCGGACGGGCGCAGTTTGCGCAGGGCTTGCAGGCGCAGCGTCAGGCTGCGCGCCTGGCCGACGCGGCGCAGCCAGTCCGACAGATTGTGTCCAAGCCCGATCTGCACGCGGCTCATGCTCTCGACGCCGCCTAACAAGGCCAGGGCTGCCCGGTTGCGCCCGAGCATTCCGGCCGCTTCGAACACGCCGACCATGCTCGTGCTGCATTGCATGATGGTCGTGAAAGTCGGCACATGCGGATCGAGCTTGGCTTCGAGCCACACCTCGCGCGCGAGATTGGCGTAGGCGAGATTGGGGATCACTGCGCCCCAGACGCCAAAATCAATCGGGCCGCTCGCGCGTTCCGCCATGGTCTGCACGACCGGCACCGACAACGCCAAGGAGTCACGATGGGCAAACGGTCCATCGACTCCGACGAACGGGGTGCGAACGCCGGCAACGAGCCAGATCGGCATGCTATTCGCCATCGCGATCTTATAGCACGAGCTTTACCGCGACGCGCGCATGGCCGAGTTATGACCTGGGCGCGCAGAGCGCCTGAGCTTTACCGCAGTACGCGGTTTAATCCGTGACGAAGGGCGGCGCAGCTCCGCGCAGCGCCGTTGCGGGAAATCACGGACGGTCGGGTCGGATTCGAGACCTCGCAAACCGAGTAATCAGCGCGCTGCAGCGTTGAGTTGCAGCACGCCCTGAAAAATGACAAGGCCGAACGCTGGCCTTTGCCGCGATCTGTCGGCAATTCGATGCGACCTTCACGCCATCAGGAGGCTGCTGCGCCATGCCGGGAACGGATGCGCCGACATTGCGGGAAAAAATTCTCCTGCATCAGATGCATCCTGCCAAGCTCGCTACCGACATCGCCGCCGCCGCCGTTTCCTTGTATTTCTTCTGGCAGCACGAGTTTTGGCTCGGCCTGATTACTCACTTCGTCCCGCCGCCGGTCGCTTCAGCCCTGGTGATGCGCTTTGCCGATTTCCAGCGCTACAAAAGCTCAAGGATCGGTGCGTACCTTAATCGCTACATGACACCCGTTGCTCAGGCCGCTCGGCTGGCTGGCGATCTGGTTACAGTCTTTGCCGCCTGGTTTCATTCGCTGCTTGGGATTGCCGCCGGAATTGTGATCGTCATTGCCGCATGGACCCACGGTGCTTTTCGCGGCAACCCTGAAGCTTAATCCATCCAGAAAGCCGAAAGATAGCGGCGCACGCCCCTGTAATCCAAAACAGCCAGCGGCTCGTAATCTCTTTTTTCCGAATCGCGCAACAGCAGATTGGTCAAGTTGTCGAGAATGAGCCACTCCTCGTTTTGATAGACCGCGGCGACCATATGATCCTCGTTGTGCCGTCGATTGTGCACGATCACGAGCCTGACGCGGTCCGCGGAGATTCCGGCCACCCGAGCCGCTGCATACTTGGCGATGGAATAAGACTTGCAATCGCCATTTCTCATCGAGATCGCTTCAAGCGGACTGGTCCAGTCGCCAGGCGCAGGCTTGATCATAAGATTAATCGATATGTTGAGGTGGCCTAGCAGAGCTTTGCCCTGATTCTGGCGCGCCTCCTCGGCAATTTTCATGAGCGTGGAGACCGATGGACAAGGGGTATCGCTCAATTCAAGGCAAACCTGAACGTGAAGCTTGTCGAGCAGCACTTTGTCTCTAAGGGATTCCCATATTGCAACGAGAGGAACCCCATTATTCTCATTGGTGAGCTCAAGCGTGTGGTTTCCGAACGGGTCACTCGGGCGGTCATCGGCGGAGGTCGGCACGGTGAAACCAACCACAATTGCGACGACCGTTACGAATACCGCGATATGCATATTCGGCACGCCCTTCCGTGGCGATGTTCAGCCGCCGAAGATGACGCTGCGAAAGCGGCGGAGCGCGAAGGCGAAATAGACGCCGCCGATCACGGCCATGGCCAGAATCTGCGGCCACACAATGGAGAAATCCGCGCCGCGAAAGAGTACATCTTGAGCGAAGGTGACGAAATGCGGCGTCGGGCTGATCGTCTGCATCAGATACTGCAGCCCGACCGGCATGCTTTCCATGGGCGTCGTACCTCCCGAAAGCAGCATCATGACCAATAGCACCGGGATCGCCAGGAGACCGAACTGCCCCATCGTGGCGGCGATCGTGCCAAGAAGGATGCCGAGCGCCGCGACCGTGAAGACATAAACGCACGCGCCGAAGAGAAACAGCAGAGGCGATCCGGCGATCGGCACCTGCAGCCACCACTGCACCACAAGCCTCAGCGATATTTCGGCAGCAATCAGGATGAAGATGCCATTCGCCAGGATCTTCGAGAGCATGATCTCGGCCGGGACCACGGGCATGACGAGGAGGTGTTCCACTGTGCCCTGCTCGCGCTCGCGAATGAGAGCTGCGCCGGTCAGAATCACGGTCAGCATGGTGAGGTTGTTGATGACCTGCATCACGGAGGAGAACCAGCTTGACTTCAGGTTCGGGTTAAACTTTGCGCGCGTCACCATTTTGACCGGCGCTCCCATTAGCCCTTCGCGCCCGGTAACGAACTCTGAGACGTAGTTGACGATGACGTTCTCGATATACGTCATGCCATTGAACGCCTGGGCAACCGCGGTGGCGTTTACGTTCACCTGAACCGAGGGCCGCCGCCCGGCGAGAATATCCGCCTGAAACTTCGGGGGAATCTCAATGACGAAGACAAACCGTTCCGAATCCATGGATTGATCGATTTCCGTGGCTTCGATCTCCACCGCCGGCTTGAACGTGGGCGGAGTGAGGCCGTCCGCAATGCGACGTGACAGGTCGGAATGGTCCTCGTCGACGACTGCGACTGCAAGATTGGTCGCTTCCGTCGAGGCCCCGGTGGCAACCGCGTAGATGGCGATGGTGAAGGTATAGGCGACAAGCCATGGCATGATGCGGTCCGCACGGATGCTCCGCATCTCCTTGATCATCAGGCGATAGATGTTGACGAGATGCCCACTTAGCTTGGCGAATGCCTTGGGCTGCCGCGGCCTCGTCTCTCCTTGCGGTATCGTCTGCTTCTGCACAGTTGCCGCTTGGCTGGCCGAAGGCATCTCAGGCCTCCTGCTTCTGCAGCAATATCTGCGCGGCAATGAGGTAGATGAGCGCGAAGCCCACAAGGATAAGCATATTAAACCACAGATCGGAGAAACCGAGTGCCTTGTCGAAGGTCCCGACGCTGATCGGCTGGAACCAGGCCGCCGGAAATGTCAGGCCGATAAACCTTCCCTGGCCGGACAGGGAGGACACGGGAACGAGCAGACCGGAAAAGTTCACTGCCGGGATGACCGAGAGAACGGCGCTCGCGAAGACCGCCGATACCTGTGTCTGGGTAAAGGTCGAGACGAGTTGCCCAAAGCCGGTGGTCGAGAATACGTACAGCAGCGTCCCGAGCGCGAGGGCGGCGAAAGAGCCCTTGACCGGGACGTGGAACACAAACAGCGACATCAGCAGCAGGAGGGTGAAGGTCAACATGCCCACGGCGACATACGGGACCTGCTTGCCGACGAGGAACTCGAATTTGGTGATGGGCGTCGAGCGAAAATTGGCGATCGAGCCGGTTTCCTTCTCGAGCACCACAGCCGTGCCCGACATGATGACGGGGACCAGGATCAGCATCATCACGATGACGCTCGGAACCATGGCGAAGACGCTCTTGAAGGCTTGGTTGTAGCGGAAGCGATTTTCCACGTTGAGCCCACCAAGGTAGACGTTGGACACGGAGTTGGGGCCGAGGCGCTCGACGACGAGATCCTTCGCATATTTCAAGGCAAGTCCGGTGACGTAGCCTTTCGTGGTTTCGCCGCGGAACGGCATGGCACCGTCGATCCAGACACCAACCTCGGGCGGATGCAGGCTTGCAAGATCGCGGCCGAAGCCGGAGGGAATTTCAACGACGACTGCCAGCTCTCCGCTTCTCAAGCGTTGATTCATCTCCGCCGTGGAGCTGATCGGAGGCTGTTCGGAGAAATAATGAGAGCCGGAGAAGCTCTCGAGCAGCCGGCGGCTTTCCGGCGTCTGGTCCTGGTCGAATGCGGCGTATTTCAGAATTCTCGACGTCGAAGGTGATGCCATATCCGAAGGCCAACATCAGAATGACAGGACCGACGAACGCGAACCCCAGCCGAATGGGATCGCGCAGCAGCTTGATGGTTTCGAGCCGGGCATAAGCCCACAGTCGTCCGGGATCGAATCGTTTCGAAGCGCCGGATGGGACGGCCTTGGTAGGCGATGCCGCTGGTTGCGGCGCCTCGGCCTTCTTTGTTTTGTCGGTTCCGCCGGCTTCCTCCAGATAGCTGATGAAGGCGTCCTCGAGAGACGCGCTGCCGCGCTTCTTGACGAGCTCCTTGGGCGTGCCGACGGCGAGCACCTTACCTCGATGCATCAACGAAATACGGTCGCAGCGCTCGGCCTCGTTCATAAAGTGGGTCGAGAGGAAGATAGTGACCCCATCGTTGCGGGAGAGATCGATCAGCGTGCGCCAGAAAGAATCACGCGCGACCGGATCGACGCCCGAGGTTGGCTCGTCGAGAATGAGGATGCGTGGCCGGTGCAACACCGCCACAGCCAGCTGCAGCCGCTGCTTGACGCCGAGCGGCAGACTGTCCGGCTTCGCGTCGGCCACATCTTTCAGATCATACCGCTCCAGCAGCTCCTTGATGCGGCCTTGGATCTCATTCGCCGGCAGATGGTAGAGCCGCGCATGCAGATCGAGATTCTGCCGGACCGTCAGCTCGCTGTAGAGGGAAAACGCCTGCGACATGTAGCCGACGTTGCGGCGCGCCTCCATGTCGTCGGCGCCCATCGGCTTTCCAAACAATTTCGCCGAGCCTTCGGTTGACGGCAGGAGCCCGGTCATCATCTTCATGGTTGTTGTTTTTCCGCAGCCGTTCGAGCCGAGGAAGCCGAAAATCTCGCCGCGCCCGATCTTAAAGCTTACATGATCGACTGCCACGAAATCGCCGAAGCGGCGCGTGAGTCCATCCGCCTCGATCGCCGGCGTCTTGTCATCGCTCTCCACGCGCGGCCGGACGATGACCTCCTGATGCTGGGCGCGCTTTTCCGGTGGAAGCAGGGCAATGAAGGCGTCGTCAAGCGTGGTCTTTTTCGACTGGGCGAGGATGTCCTTCGGCGCGCCATGCGCGATCACCTTGCCGTCGTCCATCGCGGCGAGCCAGTCGAACCGGCCGGCTTCGTCCATGTAGGCGGTTGCGACCATCACGCTCATGCGCGGGCGCCGGGCGCGGATCGAATCGATCAGCTCCCAGAACTGCCGGCGCGAGAGAGGATCGACGCCCGTGGTGGGCTCATCGAGAACAAGGAGATCAGGATCGTGCATCAGCGAGCAACAGAGACTGACCTTTTGCTTCATCCCGCCCGAGAGCTTGCCGCACGGGCGGCTTGCAAACGGATCGAGACCTGTTGCCGGCAAGAGTTCGTCGATGATGCGCGCTCTCCGCTCGGCTGCGCCCTGCCCGAACAAACGGCCGAAGAAGTCGATGTTGTCAAAAACGCTGAGCGTCGGGTAGAGATTGCGGCCAAGCCCCTGCGGCATGTAGGCAATGCGGCCGAAACTCGCCCGGCGATGGGCGCCGTCCGCCATGTTTCCGTCGAGGACGGTAACTTTGCCGCTTTGGATCTTGCGCACGCCCGCCACCAGCGCGAGCAACGTGGACTTGCCGACGCCGTCCGGCCCGATCATCCCCACCATGCAGTGGGCAGGGATATCGAGCGTGAGGTCGTTGAGCGCGATTGTTTTTCCGTAGCGGTGCGTTACGCGCTCGAGCCTGGCGACGATGGCGTCGGTCATTGGGGAAGCTTCACCACAAGTTCCGCAGGCCAGGCGATTTTGGGATCGGTGCGGACAAAGCCGAGGCCGCGGACGCCTGTTTTCACGAAGCGATGATATTTATCCAGGACCTTGGGGTCCCCCTGGAGCTTGACGCGGAACATCAGCTTCTGGCGCTCCTCGGCGGTCTCGACGCTCTTCGGCGTGAACTGGGCGTCGGTCGCGACGAAGCTGATCGTAGCGGGAATGACATATTGGGGAATCGGATCGGCGATCACGCGCGCCTCGTCGCCGAGCGTGAGCTTTCCCGCGTCATCCGCGGGCAGGTAGACCGTCATGTACACGTCGGCGAGATCGAGAATGGTCAGGACCCGCTGGCCTGCGGCGACCACCTCGCCGGCGCGGGCAAGCCTGTATTGCACGCGTCCGCTCCTCGGGGAGACGAGCGTCAAGTCGACCAGAACCGACTGCAGCTGTTCGACATTGGCCTGGGCTGCTTTGATTGCGGCGTCGGCCTGATCGCGCTGCGCCTGGGCCGCAACATGTGCGGCTTCGGCCGCTTCGAACTTGTTGCGCCGCTGGTCGAGGACCTGCTGGGGGATGTTTGCGTGTTCTATGAGCATCTTCCCGCGCTCATAGTCGGTCCTGGCGAAGTCCAGATCGCTCTTGCGCTGGGCGATGAGCGCGACAGATTCCGCCAGTGCCTGTTTGGCTTTGAGCACCTGGGCCTGCGCCGCGCGCAACTGGGCTTCAGTTTCCGGCGATGAGATGGTGGCGACGACTTGTCCAGCGGTGACTTCGTCACCTTCGTCCACGGTCAGCGTCGCCAGCCGGCCGGGATATTTCGCCGCGACGTCAACTTGCGTCGCTTCGATGCGGCCGTTCGATTTGACGATCCCCTCGGGCATATCGCGGCCGCGCAGCCGCGCAATGAGGGTTTCAACCGTCGTTCGGGCCCGCTCGACAGGGCTCTGCTGCGCAGATTGGGCCTGCGCGGCGGGAATAAGCAGGCTCCCTTCCGAGGATGATCCCGCCCATTCGGCCACGGACAGGGCGCCGGCAATGAGAGCAGACTTCAAAAGAACGGTGGCGGTCAGACGAACAGCCATTCAAGATCTCCTTCGCACGGGACGCATCCCAGATTTAACCGCAGCGCGTGACACGGTTAGAGCTTTCAGCAGAAAACCCCTTTCGTCCATACGCCGACAAGCGCGGCCTCACCAGAAAGTTTTGCTTGTGACGGTTGGCATCACGGTAACTCAGTGTGTGATCATGGTGGGAGACTTTTCAGTCCCGACGGTGCCCCGAGCGGACGCCGCCAGCGCCGCAGGCCTTGCAACGGGCGCCGTCAGCAGCTTCTCCAGCCGTGCGATGCGCTCGCGCTCTTCGGCCGGGGGGGATCGCCGGCACCGATGATGGCACTCGTCCGCTTGAGCAGCTCCGCCCGCTGGTCGGCCTCGCGCACCATCGCCGCGAGTGCCTCAACGGCGCACTCACGCTCCAGCAGCAGCACGAAGAATTGGTCGCGGACCAGCGTCTTGTACTGGTCGATCGGCAGATGCAGCAGGTCGCGGCGGGCGGCGTAGAGCGCGTGGGCGCAACGCTCGTCCAGCGCGCGCTCGGCTGCGACCACGTAGAGCACCGCGCGCGCCAGTGCCTCGTCGAACCCGCCGGCGTTTACCTTCGCCGCCTGCGCGGCGGCCTGCGCCTTTTCGGCGGCCCGCTTCTCGGGCGTGGTTCCGGGAAGTTCGCGCAACTTGCTATCACTACTGACGCCGAGCATGCCCTGGACCAGGGGCGAGCCGAAGATGGCGAAGAACGTCTCCTCCTCCATCCGGTCGCGCGTGTCCCGGTAAGCATCCAGCGCAGCGACTATCTGGTCGGACGCCTGCTTCTGCAGCTGCAGAAAGGGGTTGTCTGCCGCCGCCGGCCGGCGCGCCGCTTTCACCTCGGCCGCCAGCTTCTCCACACTCTTCATCAGCGGATTGCTGTCGGCGAAGAGCGTGTAGCTGAGCCGCAGCGGGTTCAGTACCCGCGTAAGATCCGCAGCGGGTTGCGTGACCATCGCGCGAATCGCGGGCTGCCAGAAGGTGCGGTAGACGGAATGCGTAAGTTCCGACATCCGCGCCACCGCGGCGAATGCGCGGTCGTCCGCCTCGCTGTTGCGTCCGAGCGCGCGGATGTCGTCCAGCGTGCGCGCCTCGAAACGGCTCATCCACGCGCTCCGACTGTCCGTGCCTGCCTGTACCGCTGCTTGGCGCGGCGAGATGACCATCTCATATAGTCCCGGCGGCAGGCAGTCGATGAGGTCCATCAACCGCACCATCTCCTCGTCTTCCTTCGCCGCCACCTTGCTGGAGACGAAGATCGCGAGGTGTCCGACTGTCGGGTTCAGGCAGTAGACGATGGTGCGGCCGGTCGCGCGGATGTCGTCGACGTCGCGGTAGAGGTCGAGGATCCAGCCGAGCGACTGCTGCGGCGGACTGATGTTGTCGCCCATCGAGGTGAACACGATGATCGGCGAGGTGACGTTGCGCAGATCGAAGGTCGTGCCGTCACTCGAGCGGAGCTGGTTGCGGGTGAGCTTGTCGCCGACGAAAAGCTGATCCACCAGGAACTGCATCTCGTCGCCGTTGAGCTGGATGAAATCACCCCACCATTTCTCGAACCCGAGGTAGCGCTCCCCCGCGGTGTCGACATTGGCATAGACGTCGTACTGCTTGCCCCACAGCCAGTTGGCAGGGTTGAGCCTGTCGAAATTCAGAACCAGCCATGTGCCGTCGAACTTGCCGCCGCCGAAGTCGCTGGTCAGGGCGGTGAGCCAACTGCCGCCGAGCAGGCCGCCCGCGTAACGCATCGGGTTCTTGCCGTGCACGCCCTGCCAGTACGACATCGGCGCGCCAGCGACCATGCACGGGCCAAACAAATCGGGGCGCAGCATCGCCACCATCAGCGTCTGATAGCCGGCCTGGCAGTTGCCGATCGCGAATGGACGCGGCGCATTGGGATGCAATTCCACCACTCGCTCGAAGAAATTCACTTGGCCCTCGATGACGTCGAGGAACTGCTGTCCGGGCTCGGGATTCGCTGTAAATCCGATGAAATACACCGGATGGCCGGCCACGAGCGCGTCGCCGATCTCACTCTGGGCCTTGAACCCGCCGATGCCGGGGGGCGGCCCTTGGCCGGCGCGCGGGTCAACCACCACCACCGGGCGCTTGCGTGGGTCAATCTCCACGCCCCGTGGCGGCACGATGCGCGCGAGGGCAAAATTAATCGGCTTGCGCAACGACCGGCCGCTCATGACCAGCTCGTGATCAAAGCTCAGAACCGTCGCCATCGGCCGCGCCGTGATCTCCTTCTCCTCGTTGCCGCGGCGGCGAAGCAGGTCGAGGAACAACACGCTGCGCTGGCATGCGTCGGTGACGTAATCCAGCCAGGCCTGCCCCATCATCTCGGGCGCTGCCGTCAGTGGGTTTGGTATGCCGGGAACCACGAGGCTGAATGAACTGCTGCCCGGCGCGGAAACTGTCTGACTTGCCATGACCGATCTCCTTGGAACGTCCTTGCGCCGATCTTCGTAATCCGTGGGCTGGCAACGAAGCACCGCATGTTTCCGCAAGCTCAGCGGCACCGGGCTTGAGCTCGGTGCCGACTGATCGATGGGATGTTGGTAACAGCCGACCTTGGCCGTTACGCGCCGACCGCTTGCTTGACCTGAGCGTAGTCCGCATCCTGACGTGCAAGCCAAGCTTCGACCGAGGCGCGTTCGACCTCGTCCAAGGCTGCTGCCGCGACGATTATTGCCGCGTCTGCGTACTGTTCGGCTCTGTCAGCGCGGTTCTGCAGCTTATTGGTTTCCCGCTTGCTCTTCCACTCGGCGACCTTGTCTTGCGTCTCGACCTTGCGCGCCTCCACCCAGGTCTTCATCTTGGTTTGCGCGGAGCTGACTTTGGCTTGATTCTGAGCAATGCGCTTTTGCACCTTGTCGAGGTGATTTCGCACATCAGCTTCGGCATTCCGGGCTTTGCTGTCGATCTTGACTTTCAGATCGTCCAATCCGGTGTCGATACTGGTGAGCTTGGTGCGAAGATCTTCGCAGAACTGATCGATATTTTTTCCCATGACTCATTTTCTCCTGCTGCACGCCCTCATTGTCGCGCTTTGATCGTTTACATGGCGTGCCGCGCCAAGCCGAGTGAAGTCTGCCAAATCCCGGCAAATCTTTACAAAACGTCCGGCAAGGCATCTGCCGGCGTCGGCATGACGCTTTCGCACGCGCGGCGTAGCCGCCCCGTGCGTTTACAAGATTTGTGGAGGATCTGGTTCTTGCCGCGCTCATCCTCATGAGCTGGCCAGTCAGCGCCGGCTGGGCTCTGGGTCTTCTCGTCGGGATCAACTTGATTACCTCGGGCTGGGCTATTGTCTTTACGGCAATCGAGGGTCGCAGTGTCGCGCGAACGCTGGCGCGAGCTGCCGCATAGGATCAGCGGAGGAGGCGAGGACGACATGTCGGATCGTTCTCGCCTCGGTGCCGCGGAAGATTTCAGGCGTCGGCGGGTACCGCCATCGTGAAAATCGATCAGCGCAGCCAGTAGTGTGCGCGCCAGGGCTTAATCAATCGCCCGGCCGACGCGATGGCATAGTCGACTGCGAAGCCGGCCTCCCACTCAACCTCTCAGCACGCTTCAAAGTTCGGCGCCTCTGGCTCGTCGTTGGAAAATTGACCTTGGCACTCGATGCATCGCCATCGCGAGGGGGGCGCGCTTCAGCGTTTCTCCGTCAGCATGGAAGCAAAGCTCGTGGTATCGCCCTTCGGGCGCTGCTCGGTGATGGCGCTTCCATTGATGATGTAGTAGACCGTCTCCGCAATATTGGTCGCGTGATCGCCCATGCGTTCGATGTTCTTGGCGCAGAACATCAGGTGAATGCAGTAGGTAATATGGCGGGCATCCTCCATCATATACGTCAACAGCTCGCGAAAGAGGCCTGTGCATCGTAAATCGATTTCTTCGTCGCCGTTCCACACCGCAAGCGCCAAATCGAGATTGCGGCTGGCGTAGCTGTCGAGCACTTGGCGAATTTTTTCCAGCACCATCTCGCCGAGGCGTTCGACGCCGAGCATGAGATTGGCGGGTTGCACCTCTTCAGAGAGAGGCAACACTCTTTTCGCAATGTTCTTGGCGAGGTCGCCGACCCTTTCCAGGTCATTGACGATGCGCAGCGCGCCGATGATTTCCCGCAGATCGATGGCCATTGGCTGGCGCCGCGCAATCGTGAAAACTGCCTTCTCCTCGATCTCGTGCTGCAGCGCATCGATCTTCGGGTCAAGCGCAATGGCGCGTTGCGCGACCTCCGAATCGCTATCTGCAAGCGCGTCGAGCGAATCGGCAATCTGCTTCTCGACCAGGCCTCCCATTTCGACGACCATGCGCGTGATCTCGCGCAGCTCGACGTCGAAAGCCTTGGTGGTGTGGTCGCTTATGGGCAAATCATCCTTGATCGGATCCATGGTCATCCAAACCGTCCGGTGATGTAGTCCTGCGTGCGCCGATCCTGCGGCGCCGTGAATATGCGGTTGGTGGTATCGAACTCGATCAGCTCGCCCAGATACATGAACGCCGTGAAATCGGAAACGCGGGCTGCCTGCTGCATATTGTGGGTGACGATCACAATGGTGTAATCGGCGGTGAGCTCGTCGATCAGCTCCTCGATCTTGGCCGTCGAAATGGGGTCGAGCGCCGAGCAGGGCTCGTCGAACAGAATGACCTCGGGCTTGATCGCCACGGTACGCGCAATACAGAGGCGCTGCTGCTGCCCGCCCGACAGGCTCAAGCCGTTGGCGCCGAGCTTGTCCTTCACTTCCTCCCACAACGCGGCGCGGCGAAGCGACGTCTCCACGCGCCCGTCGAGCTCCGATTTCGGCAGTTTCTCATAAAGCCGCAGGCCGAAGGCGATGTTTTCGTATATCGACATCGGAAACGGCGTGGGCTTTTGAAAAACCATTCCGATGCGCGCGCGCAGAAGATTAAGGTCCTGGCCCGGCGCGAGGATGTCCTCGCCATCGAACAGCACCTCGCCTTGCGCGCGCTGGTTCGGGTAAAGATCGTACATGCGATTGAGCACGCGCAGCAGCGTGGATTTTCCGCAGCCGGACGGGCCGATGAATGCGGTCACCTTGCCCTGATAGAGCGGCAGGGTGATATCCTTGAGAGCCCTGGACTCGCCGTAATAGAAGTTGAGCGATGCGATCGAGATCTTTTTTGCAAGGGTTGACGTATCGCTGGTGTGGGCGACCGCAGGCACCGTGACAGACGCAACGTTCATGACTGTTTGCTCGCTGCTTGGGTACTCCGCGCGATGATGCTGAGCGCAAGCACGGTTAAGGTAATGATGAGCGCCCCCGTCCAGGCAAGCTTTTGCCAATCGGCGTAAGGAGACAGCGCGAATTGAAAGATCACTACCGGCAGGCTTGCGATGGGAGCGTTGAGATTCAGACTCCAGAATTGATTGTTCAACGCGGTAAAGAGCAGCGGTGCGGTCTCTCCGCTGATGCGGGCGACAGCCAATAGCACGCCGGTGAGCATGCCGGCGCGCGCAGCGCGATAGCAGACGCGCCGTATCACCACGGCGCGCGTCAAACCGAGAGCCGCCGCAGCCTCCCGCAAAGGGTTCGGCACCAGGAGCAGCATATCCTCGGTCGTACGCACGACAACGGGGATGACAATGACGGCAAGAGCGACCGACCCCGCAAAGCCGGAGAAGTGGCCCATCGGTGCCACCATGATCTCGTAGACGAAAAGCCCAACGACGATTGAAGGCGCGCTGAGCAGAATGTCATTGATGAACCGCACCACCGAGGTGAGCCAATCGTAGCGGCCGTATTCCGCCATGTAGGTTCCTGCCAGAATTCCGATCGGGGTGCCGACCAGAACAGCCAGGATGGTGAGAACCAGGCTGCCGATGATGGGGTTCAACAGCCCGCCGGCAGAACCGGGCGGTGGGGTCATCTCGGTGAACACCGCGACAGAAAGGCCGCTGAAACCTTCCCATAGCAATGCACCCAGTATCATGACCAGCCAACCGAGACCGAACAGGGTCGCCGCCAGCGAAAGCCCCATCGCAATCCGATTGCGGCGCCGCCGGGCGGCATAACGAGGGTTCATGGCGCTATCCGATCCGGCGCTCGATGCGCAGCAGCATGTAGCGCGCTAGCGCCAGCACGATGAAAGTGATGAAGAAGAGAATGAGACCGAGAGCGATCAGCGCGGAAGTGTAGAGGTCGCCGACGGCTTCCGTGAACTCGTTGGCAATGGTTGCGGAGATGGTCGTGCCCGGAGCGAGAATCGACGCCGAGATGCGATGCGCGTTGCCGATGACGAAGGTCACCGCCATGGTCTCGCCCAGCGCGCGCCCCAAGCCGAGCATCACCCCGCCGATGACGCCGACGCGGACATACGGGATGACGACGTGGCGGACCACTTCCCAGGTGGTGCAGCCGATGCCGTAGGCCGCCTCCTTGAGGACCGGCGGGACTGCATCGAACACGTCGCGGGAAATCGAAGTGATGAACGGCAGCACCATGACAGCGAGGATGAGGCCGGCGGTCAGCATGCCGATACCGTAAGGCGGCCCGGCAAACAACGACGAGAGCAACGGCACATTGCCGAACACGGCGATGAGGAAAGGCTGCAGCGTCTGCTGCAGGAACGGTGCGAATACGAACAAGCCCCAGATGCCGTAGATGATGCTCGGGATGCCTGCGAGCAGCTCGATTGCGATCCCGACCGGCCGGCGCAGCCAGATCGGGCAAAGCTCGGTGAGAAAAACCGCAATCAGAAGGCCGACCGGCACGGCGATAAGCATGGCGATAAGCGAAGTGATGAGAGTCCCGTAAATCGGCGCAAGCGCGCCGAACCGTTCGGTGACCGGGTTCCAGCGCTCTTCGATCAGAAAGTTCAGGCCGAATGCCCGCCATGCCGGGAGCGATCCGCTGATCAGCGAAATAATGACCGCGCCGAGAAGGGCCAATACCGTCAGTGCAGCGGCGCGCGTAAGAAGCCGAAATCCGATATCGCCCAGGCGCATTCGGTGGAGCGATCGGGCCCGCACCGCAAATTCACCTGCTGGTATCGATTGTGCTGGCAAGGCTATGTCGACCACGGATCGGCTCCCGACGGCGGCAACTGGCGACTCCCGCTACGCGGAGTGTTGTGCGCAAAAGAAAGGCGCCGCAAGGCGCCTTTCTTTAAGCATTGTTGCCGTCAATGTGCCATGGCGTAGATCGGCTTGCCGCCTGCGTCCTTGATCTCGCTCGCCCACACCTTCTCGATTTCGGTGACGGCATTCTTTGGCATGGGAATGTAGTCGAGCGCTTCGGCCATGGCGTCGCCCTTGGAATAAGCCCAGGCGAAGAACTTGAGCGCCGCGGCCGCGGCCGCCGGATCCGGTGGCTGCTTATGGATCAGAATAAAGGTAGCGCCGGCGATCGGCCACGATGCCGGTCCGGGTTCGTCGGTGAGCACAACGTAAAAGCCCTTGGTCTTGTCCCATACCGCATTTGCGGCCGCAGCCTTGAAGGAAGTCGAATTCGGCTCAACGGTTTTGCCATCTTTGTTGACCATCTTGACCGTGGTCAGCTTGTTCTGCTTGGCGTAGGCATACTCGACATAACCGATCGCGCCTTTGGTATTCTGCACGTTATTGGCGACGCCTTCATTGCCTTTCGCGCCGATGCCGGTGGGCCACTCGACGGAGGTATCCGAGCCCACTTTCGATTTCCAATCCGGGTTGAGCTTGGACAGGTAGTCGGTCCAGATGAATGTGGTGCCTGACCCGTCGGAGCGATGGACAACGACGATCGGCTGAGAAGGCAGGTTTACGCTGGGATTGAGTTTCTTGATCGCGGGATCGTTCCAGTTTTTGATCTCGCCAAGGTAGATTTTTGTGAGGGTGGCGCCATCGAGGGTGATATCGCCGGACTTTATGCCGTCGAGGTTCACGGCGGGCACAACTGCTCCCATCACCATGGGAAATTGAACGAGGCCGTTCTTATTCAATTCCTCGATGGTAAGCGGCTTATCCGAGGCGCCGAATGTCACTGTCTTGGCCTGGACCTGCTTGATGCCCCCGCCCGAGCCGATGGACTGGTAATTGAGCCCGACGCCGGTCTCCTTCTTGTAGGCATCGGCCCATTTCCCATAGATCGGGTAGGGAAAGGTCGCCCCGGCGCCGGATATGTCGAGCGCGGTTGCGGGTAGCAGACTGGCAGCGCCAATGACGCCGGCAAGGGTAAGTGAAGATAGCAGTTTCAATGTTCACTCTCCTGTTGGTTGGTAAAGCCGACCCGGTTGCCTGCATGCAGGCGGATTCGGCTCTTCGGCCTTTTTGTTGGACCTGCCGTTCTGAATCGTCTTGGCTACAACAACGTTGCGTCCAAGCCGCAGCATGGTCACGGTGCCCGGTAACGGGGCACCCCCAGCACCTTTAAGCCCGCCATTTCCCTCATGTATGACGATTACATGACAGTTGGATGACAGGGCGCAGGTTCGGCCTTTTTTACGGGCAAAACCTGCATGGCAGGAGCAAGTTCCTGCATTCTTGAACAGCACCAAAAAGTTGGCCGGCTCGAAGATAACTGACGCAACCGCGACCTTCGAGCCGGCGGAGTTATTACCTGGGTTGGGACGGGACGACGATCTCGGATCGGACTCGTTACAAAGTCGCCCGCGCCTGCGTCATTAGACCCGTTCGATTTCACTTTGATGACGGGCCTTCTGCGCAAATACCTTTCCTCAAGTCATCCACAGCAATCATTGCGCTCCATTTGCGACGTCCCATCGTCGAAAATCTACTAGTGGTCCGATTCCGAAGTTCGCCAGTACTCGCGGCACGTTCAGGTGCGAACTTCGGAATCTAAGGACCACTAGCAACCTTATGATTTTAGTGCGGTTTTGAATTTGAAGTTCCTAAACCAGCTTGCGGCAAGTTATGATAGGAACTTCAAATTCACCGCACTAGCCGCCGCAGCAGGTTAGTATCGTGCCAGCAGAAACAATTTCACGCCGGGTATTCGTTACCGGGACGCCGGGTCATGCGGGCTTCATTCGTTTGTTACAGAACCCTTTTAGGTTGCAACATGCCAATAAGAAATCGAGGAGATACTCGATGCAACGTCAGCAGGAAGGCGCAGCGCGGACGCTATTTCTTGGAATTCAGAACTGTCCGAACTGCGGTGAGGAAATACATGGAGCGATAGCGGCAGAGTACATATCGGAGTTGCACATCCGCAATGTCTGGTGGTGCGACTGCTGCCATCGACTCTGCCGAACAAGCGCGGTCTTCGACATCCATGCAAGAACGTCCATGAATCGCGAAGAGGATCGCAAAGATAAGGTTGGCGTTGGACGCCAGCGCTTCCATCGCATGCATTGTGCAGCGTGATCCGCCTTTACATGTCGTGCTCAGCACCGGGATCCCGATAGCTCCTTTGCGTTAGGACATCCCCGGTTTGCGATCAGGTTCAGTCTTTGTTGTGTTGCGTACTCGGCGTCCTTGGCTCATGCGTTATCCTGCGGATTTTTCCGGGATGCTGCCGCTCGGTCCGCAGGGTTATGCCGGTCGGGAGCAACCGGTTGCTAGCCTGCTCCCGATCGGCCTTCTTGATCGTATGCGGACGGTCGAACCGTGCCCGCATCGATATACTTTTCACCTTGTCATCAGCCGGTCATAGAATCATCATAACAGCGGCTCGCTGCTGGTGTTTTTGGCCAGCGAACGGGACAACCTTCATGCTCGTCCTTGCCCATACGAGGACCGCCTTCGATTCACAGCTGCAGGGACTTTCGTTACTTATCGCGGAGATGGGCGGCCTGGTCGAGAGGCAGATCGTCGAGGCGACTGCCGCATTGAGCAGTCGGGACATGGAGCGGGCCCGCCAGGCGATCGCTACAGACGCGCTGATTGACCGCATGCAGCACGCAGTCGAAGAGAGGGCAATCGAGACGATTGCATGCCACCAGCCGGTTGCGGTCGATCTGCGGGGCGTGATCGCGATATTGCGCGTCGCGGCCGAGCTTGAGCGGATCGGCGATCTTGCCAAAAATATCGCCAAGCGTGCTGGACCTGTTCTTCGCGAGCATATGCCGCGACGTTCAATGGGTGGCATCAGACATATGACGACCCGCATGCTTGCACAGCTGCGCGACGCGCTGGATAGCTTCGTCAACCGCGACGTTGCCAAAGCCGTCGACGTCTGGACGCGGGATCAGGAGCTTGACCGGCTGTATACTTCGCTGTTTCGGGAGCTGCTGACCTATATGATGGAAGACCCGGGGACGACCAATTTCGGGGTCCATCTCGTGTTCTGCGCGAAGAACCTCGAGCGCATGGGGGATCACACGACCAATATTGCCGAGGCGGTATATTATATGGTGCAGGGAGAGGCGCTTCGGAGCGAGCGGCCGAAGGCGGACATTACGCCGAGTACCATGACCATTCCTGCGCACGACGGCAATCGCGCAACTGGACCCTGATCAACGCACGGCAGGGGGATCGCTCCGGCGGTGGCCAATCTCACTCATTCGGCGGCGGTCGACGGCGATTGACCCGCGTCCGAACCGAGGCCGTGCGCGTTCTTGGATTTTTGCACCTTTTCAGCCGACCAGTTTTCCATGCCGTCTTTGTGCAGCAAGCCGTCATATTTCAAGTTCCACAAGGAACACAATATTTATGTGAGCTGTTGCGAACGACGATTCCGCATCCGCCTCAAAGGCACAATGCAATGCGCAAGCCCAATTCCGCTTTCCCGAATGCTGGGCTAAGCTGTCCAGCACGGAGCGGCGGCGATCATGGCTATTGGCACGCAACGGAGGGCGACATTGGCAACACGGCAAATCGGCACCATCGCGAGACTTTTCGCGGCGCTCATTTTCGGCGCCGGACTGATCGGCTCAACCCGCGCGCAGGAATGTCCGCGCGGTGATCTCGACAAAGCTTATTGCGATCGCGACGGCGATCTCGTCGCCGATGCGCCGGCCGATCCGAAGCAACTGGTCAACCCACCGACTCTGATCTTCGCCTACACCCCGGTCGAGGACCCGGCGGTCTACGCCAAGGCATGGGACGGTTTCGTCAAGTACATGGAACAGACGACCGGAAAAAAGGTCATGTTCTTTCCGGTGCAGTCGAACGCCGCCGAGATCGAGGCAATGCGATCCGGCCGGCTGCATGTCGCGGGATTCAACACCGGCTCCAATCCGATCGCGGTCAACTGCGCAGGCTTCGTGCCGTTCGCCATCATGGGCACCCAGAACGGCCAGTTCGGCTACGAGATGGAGATCATCGTGCCGGCCGACAGCCCAATCAAGACGCCGGCCGACCTCAAAGGCAAGAAGGTGGCATTCACCTCGCCGACCTCGAACTCCGGGTTCAAGGCGCCGTCGGCAATCTTGAAGGCGGACTTCAATCTCGAGGCCAACCGCGATTTCACCCCGGTGTTCTCCGGCAAGCACGACAACTCGGTGATCGGCGTCGCCAACAAGGACTATGACGCCGCCGCCATCGCTAACGAGGTCATGTTCCGCATGTTCGACCGCAAGGTCGTCGACCGCGCCAAGATTAGGTCGATCTACAAGTCCGAGACTTTCCCGACCACCGGCTACGGCTACGCCCACAATCTCGATCCGGCGCTGGTCGAGAAAATCAAGCGGGCGTTCTTCACCTTCCCGTGGGAAGGTTCGGCGCTCAAGGCGGAGTTCAAGAACGAGGACCGCTTCATCCCGATCAGCTATCAGAAGGACTGGAGCGTGATTCGCAAGATCGACGCGGCGAACGGCGTCAAATACACCTGCAAGTAAGCCATCGACGGAAAGTCGGGGCGAAAGCGCATGCTTCGGATTAGGGCGCTGGCGAAGCGCTACCGCACCGGCGACCTGGCGCTCAAGGGCATCGATCTTGTGGTGCCAGACGGCGAGGTGATGGCGCTGATCGGTCCCTCGGGCGCGGGCAAATCGACGGTCATCCGGTGCATCAACCGTCTGGTTGAGCCGACCGCCGGCACGGTCACGCTCAACGACACCGAGATCACGGCGCTCGGCTCGCGCGAATTGCGCCGCGCGCGCCGGCGTATGGGGATGATCTTCCAGGAATATGCGCTGGTCGAGCGGCTCACGGTGATGGAGAACGTGCTCAGCGGCCGGCTAGGCTATGTCGGCTTCTGGCAAAGCTGGCTGCGGAAATTTCCGCAGGCCGACATCGACGAGGCCTTTCGACTGCTGGCGCGCGTCGGCCTCGATCACATGGCCGACAAGCGCGCCGATGAGTTGTCGGGCGGCCAGCGCCAGCGAGTCGGCATCTGCCGCGCGCTGATCCAGAACCCCGACCTGCTCTTGGTGGACGAGCCGACCGCCTCGCTCGATCCGAAGACGTCGCGGCAGATCATGCGGCTGATCAAAGGGCTGAGCGCGGAGCGCAAGCTCTCCGCCATCATCAACATCCACGATGTCATGCTGGCGCAGATGTTCGCCGAGCGGATTGTCGGTTTGCGGCTTGGTGAGATCGTCTATGACGGCCCGCCGACGGGCCTCACCGCCGAGGTACTGACCACAATTTATGGCGAAGAGGATTGGTCGGCCACGACCCGCAGAGTCAACGAGGACGCCGAAGACGAGCAGGATCCCGGCAACGTGATCCTGCTGGAACGCCACCAACCGCACCGCGACCGTATGTCCGGATTGACATGAGCGTCGTTGCGATCGCGCCTCGGCGCTGGAAGAAACCGCCGCTGATCAAGCGCGCATGGCTACGCTGGACGATCGGCGTTGGCATCGCCGTCTATCTGACGTTGGCTTTGGGCACCACCGAGGTGAATTGGAGCCGCGTCTGGGAGGGCCTGCCGCGCGCCGCCCGGTTCTTCGCCGCATTCTTTCCGCCCGACTTTATCAGCCGCTGGAGCGAAATTGCCGACGGCATCCTTGAAAGCCTGTGGATGACCGTGGTCTCCACGGCGATCGGCCTCGCACTCTCGATCCCGGTGGGCATCGGTGCCGCAAAAAACATCGCGCCGGCATCGGTCTATTATTTCTGTCGCGGCATCCTCGCGGTCTCACGCAGCTTCCAGGAGATCATCCTGGCGATCTTCTTCGTCAAGCTGTTCGGCTTCGGCCCGTTCGCCGGCTTCGTCACGCTGTCGTTCGCCACCATCGGCTTCTACGGCAAGCTGCTCGCCGAGGATATCGAGGATATGGACCCTGCCCAGGCAGAGGCCGTGCGTGCCACCGGCGCGGGCTGGCTGCAATGGATCAATTACGGGGTCCAGCCGCAGGTGACGCCGCGCATGATCGGGCTCGGTCTCTACCGATTTGACATCAACTTCCGCGAATTCGCTGTGGTTGGCATCGTCGGCGGGGGTGGCATCGGTGCAACGCTGAACACCGCGTTCGACCGCTACGAATTCGATTCCGCGGCAGCCATCCTGCTGCTCATCATCGGCATGGTGATGCTGATGGAATATTCATCGGGCTATCTTCGCCGTTGGGTGCAGTGATGGTGGTCGCGCTTCGACACGGAACGAAGGTGTGGCACCGCCGCGAGCGCGGCTTACAATTCGCGACGTGGGCGACATGGCTCGTGGGTGCGGCGATCTTCATCTATTGCTGGGAACTGATTTCCGACAAGACAATCTGGGCCTTCGTCGCCGACGCGCCGACGCAGGCGGTGGATCTCGCCGTGCGCATGGTGCCGCCAGACTGGGGCTACACGCGCGAGCTGTGGCGGCCGCTGTGGGATACCATAAACATCGCGACGCTGGGCACCTTGCTGGGGATCATCCTGGCGGTGCCAGTGGCCTATTGTGGGGCGCGCAACACCACGCCAAGCGTGGCATTCATCCGGCCGGCGGCGCTGTTCGTCATCGTGTCGTCCCGCTCGATCAATTCGCTGATCTGGGCGTTAATGCTGGTCACGATCGTCGGGCCCGGCGTGTTCGCCGGCATTTTGGCGATCGGGCTGCGCTCGATCGGTTTCTGCGCCAAGCTGCTCTACGAAGCGATCGAGGAGATCGATGAAAGCCAAGTTGAGGCGGTGCGCGCGACCGGTGCGATCGGCGCGCAGGTCGCGGCCTATGGCATCGTGCCGCAGGTGCTTCCGGCGTTCGCAGGCATCTCGGTGTTCCGTTGGGACATCAACGTCCGCGAATCGACGGTGCTCGGCCTCGTGGGCGCCGGCGGCATCGGCCTGCCGCTCAACGCCGCCATCACCACGCTCGCCTGGACCCAGGTCTCGCTGATCCTCCTGATCATCATCGCGACCGTTGTCGTCAGCGAATGGGTTTCGGCAAAGGTGCGCCAAGCGATCATTTGAGACCGTGAGCTCGGTCTTCATCGAGAAATCACCCATGGCGGCTTAGGCGATCGCTATTTCGTTCGATGCGGAAGACCCCGGTATCATCCATCTGTCCGGAGAGAGCGGGTCATCCCCCAACCAGCGAGGGCGCGCCTGACGATTTCCGAGCCTTCGGTTCTATCCTGGTCGACCAAAGATCCCGGCCGGCAACGTCTTTGAGAGTGACCGTCATCGCTTCGGTCGCGCCGTCGATCGCTACATGGCCGAAAAATTGCAGTCCGAAGCAGGGAGCGAGGTTATCGCCTTGCTGCTCGCTGCAACCCTTCTGATAGACCGCCTGCGGCCCGAATGTGTTGTCGAGCGTTCCCGGCCTCCAGGTGCCGGCATGCAGCGGCCCGGAAACAAATTCCCAGAAAGGGTCGAAATCCTGGAACACTGCCCCGTTCGGATCATAGTAATGCGCGGCGGTGTAGTGCATATCGGCGGTGATCCAGATCGTATTCTGCACCCCCGCATGCTTGATGAAACTCAGGAGATCGGCAGTCTCGATTTCGCGGCCATGCGGCGGCCCGTCGCCGAGCGCCACTGCGTCCCCGCTGACAAGCCCAATGGGCAGGTCTGCGGCTATCACTTTCCAGGTAGCCCGCGACCCGACCAGCTCCCGCTTGAGCCAGTTGAGCTGGCGGGCGCCAAAGATCAGGGCGCTGTCGTCATTGGAATTTGCGGTCCGATACGACCGCATATCGAGCAGAAATATATCCAGCAGAGGTCCATAGCGAATTTTGCGATAGATCCTTCCACCCTGCGCGAGCGTCTCCCGGATCGGCATGAACTCGTAAAAGGCGCGATGGCCGCGCGCGACCAGCTGGAGGAGGCTTGCAGCGGAATCGTTTTCCTCGGTGGCCTCTTCGCCGGGACACCAATCGTTGGTAACTTCATGGTCATCCCACTGGGCAAAGATCGGCACCTGCGCATTGAAGGCGCGTACTTTCTCGTCAAGGAGATTGTATTTGTAGTTGCCGCGAAACTCGGCCAGGGTCTCAGCCACCTTGGATTTCTCTTCCGTAACGACATTGCTCCAGACCTGACCATCCGGCAACGTCTGACAGGCGGGAATGGGACAATCGGCGTAGATGCTGTCGCCCGAGTGGATGAAGAAGTCCGGCTGGCTTGCGAGCATGGTGGCATAGCTGCGCATTCCACCGCGCGCTTCATCGATACCCCAGCCCTGGCCTGCGGTATCACCCGACCACAAGAATGATACGCTGCGCCGCCGCTCGCCGGGTGCCGTGCGGAAATGTCCGACCTGCGATTCGCCGATGATGGTCGGGAACGCGTGGTCCTGCAAGGCAATGCGGTAGTAGATTTCCTGCCCCGGAGGCAGCTCTTCTAGGAGCAGCTTTGCCGTGAAATCGGTTTCCGGCAGCGCGTCGACGAATTGGCTATCGAATGTCGTTTTGAAACTCTCGGTGGTTGCCAGTTCCACCAGCATGCGGGCGGGCCGGTCGGCGCGCGCCCACACGATGGCTTCGCCATCGGAGACATCGCCGGATTGAATGCCGTGTGTGATCCGCGGCCGGTCAGCTGCGCGGCTGAGATAAGGCTTGCCGATGCCGGCCATGGGGACCAAGGGGACCATGGCGGCCGAGGCAACCGTGGTGGTCAGGAAGCGCCGGCGCGTGAACCGCGCCCGGTTGCGCACCAGAAC
The DNA here is from genome assembly GCA_963817135.1 of uncultured Alphaproteobacteria bacterium. GTDB lineage: Bacteria > Pseudomonadota > Alphaproteobacteria > Rhizobiales > Xanthobacteraceae > VAZQ01. Next base: position 638,644 of record CAWFNG010000001.1, read on the forward strand.
GGTCATCAGGCCTCCACCGTCGAATCACGGCGGAAGCTGCCTGCGTCGTCTGACAACGGCGCGACATTTGTGCGACGCTTAGATGACTCCCAACGAGAGAGGCGTCGCCCATTGTCAAATTGCTGTAACGAACTGGGCGTAGAGCCCGAGCGGCAAAATCTGACCCAGAGGCCTTTAATGTTTCAGATCGTCCGTTACGCGCTCGATGACAACGGGGAAGTAGCGGTTCGCCACCCGCTGCAGCCCCCGTTCGAGCTTTGGGAAGACGCAGTCGCCATGGCGGAGTTCGATTCATCGCATCTTTGGGGCGACTACGGTTACGATGAGGAGCGCAACTGCTGGTGGGGAAGCGATTCGCGTGGCCGGAAGTACCGCTTCGAGATCGAAGAAATCGTCACGAAAGACGTAGCGGCACAATAGGGGACGTTGTTCCCCAATTTCTGGCATTTTCCCCTCCATTCGATTTTGCTCCCGATCAACCTTTTCAAGCTCGCACAAATTCAATCATCTGCTGGCAGTTGTGCGCCAACGATTTGCGGCCTTTGGTTCGCGAAGAATCATGAAAAGCCTACTGCTGGTCACGATTTCGCATTTTTAGGATCGAACGGGATATTCCTGGGCGATCATGACGCGCGCAATATCAGGCCGCACTTGGCCTGGGATGAATTACCCTCGCCGACACTCGGCGCCCAGCACGTTTGGAGATTTCGAGGAAGGCCGCTATCTTTCGATAGGAGCACAGGAGACCGGCCATAAAGATAAAAGCAAAATTTTGGGTTGAATTCGAGGTCGAGGACAATTCAAATCCACGTCACACGCTCAATCGGGCCCTCATGCGCGCTGAGAGAGGGTTGAAGGAAATCATAGAGGAGGGCAAGTCCGGCCGTGACGCCCACACCGGCATAAAACGAAATTCGACGAAGATTGAGGTGAAGAGTAAATTTATTGAGTGAGTCGCACCCCAAGGATGCCACGCAATCTCGATCAGCATCGCGTGGACGGGCGGAACTTTGCGCATTAGCACATGATCCCGGAATGTGTCGCGGGTACTGCGAACTTCGGAATCGGACCACTAATTTAGTGTGCAAGAGAGAAACAGCGTGAGAATATAATCAGCGTTACGACGGCGCGCATCCTCGAAACCCTGCGTGATGCAAGAGTTTTCGCTGCGCAGCTGGGCGAGGCGAAAGCGAAGCTCGCTCTGTTGCGGGCGGGATCGCGCGAGGAGGATATCAGAGAGGCTCAGTCCAGGCGGGATACGGCCGCGGCCCAATTGGAGGAAGTGCGCGCACAACTCGATCAGTGTTTTGTTCGCGCGCCGGTTGGCGGCAGCGTTGTCGACGTTCTCGCCAGTCCTGGTGAGTTCGTAAGCCTGGCCGTTCCCGTTTCCCTCATGCAGCTCATGCCCGATGCAACCCTGCAAGTACGGGCTGAAATCCCTTCCCGTGACTTCCGACGCGTTTGTGTCGGACAGCGTGCAACGGTGCATGGAGACGGGATTGCGAGTGCGGGGATGACTACCCGCGTGGAGATGGTAAACCCGGTGATCGGCTCGCGTACCCTTTTCCCGGCGGGCAACGAAGATCGTACGCCGGACGTTGCGAGAGTGATTCTGCGGTTCGACGATGCCGGGGCCAAGCTGCCCGTCGGCCTGCCCGTCACGGCGCATTTCGATGCCTGCCCCTCGAATTAGGCCTGCCTGCTCAACCCGATTGCTTTTGCAGGCTCGGTCGTCGCGATCCAGATGCCCAGAAATACCGCGACCAGACCGACAGCGAGATTCAGGGTGCGCTTGGATCGCGCTGGCCGCAACATGTGAGCGAACGTACTACGCGCCAGGAGAGTGTCATGTCTGAAGCAAGTCTTCGTGTTGGCCCAGCCGGCGAGCTGATGATCGCTGTGCTTGCCCAGAATTGGTGGGCTATCGGAATACGGGGCGCCCTTGCCATTTTGTTTGGCTTGATTGCGCTCTTTCTGCCCGGCGCCACAATGCTCTCGTTGGTCCTTGTGTTTGCAGCCTATGCTTTCGTGGACGGGGTGTTTGGAATCGTCAGTGCGGTCCGAGCTGCACGTGCACAGGAACGCTGGGGCTATCTGGTGCTCGAAGGTCTGGTGAACATTGCCGTGGCGGCTGTTGCGGTGTTCTGGCCAGGAATTACCGTAATTGCTTTCGTGTTCCTCTTGGCGTTTTGGGCGATCCTCACGGGCATCTTGGAATTGGCGGCAGCCTTTCGGCTCGAGTTTATCGACGGCCGCGGCTGGCTCATTTTTGGAGGAATTGTTTCGGTGCTCTATGGCGCATTGCTGATCGTAGCACCGATGATCGGAGCAGTCGTGCTGACTTGGTGGCTGGGTGCCTATGCGCTCATCTTTGGTGTCTCTCTCGTCGTGCTAGCCTTCAAGCTGCGGTCTCGACTCGACACACAGCATGTCAGCCGCCCGTAGCCTCAACAGGCAACGCTTTATCGGGTAGCTTGAAGCAGCCGCAATGAGCACAACAGCCCCGCAAGCCTCTAGCAACCCACGACGCCCAAGCTTGTGGGTGAGGGAGCTGCCATTCACCCTCGTGTTGGCTCTGACAATACTGGGCGTCGCTTATACCAGTGTTTCAAAGCAGCCGATCATCGTTTATTGGGAGATTCTGGCGCCCATCATCGGGGTGGTGTGTGTCGCATACGGGTGGCATTCCGCAAGCGATAAAGCCGGCCGAGTCCGGCTGATAAGCACGCAGTTGCTTCACTGGTTGGCATTCTTGGTGGTGATCAATCTCGTATTGTTGCCGAGTGTCCAGAGAGTTTTGACGGCCAATGCTACCGGGATTGCAATCTTTACGCTGCTGACGCTTGGCACGTTTACCGCCGGCGTACATGTCCTTTCCTGGCAGGTGTGCCTCCTCGGTCTGATCATGGCGCTCGGCATCCCGGCAATTGCGTGGATCGAGAATTCGGCGTTGATTTTCGTGCTCATCGCTGCCGGCGTCCTTGGAGTTGTGGCCGTGTTTTGGTGGCATTGGCGCGAAAGGAGGAAACCTCCGAAACCGGCCTAGGTTGCTTTTCTTCGATCTTCTACTTCTCCCGGCTCAGCGCCGCACGAACGGTTTGCAATTCCTTCTCCTTCTTCGCGTCGATCGCCGGGTAAGCGAGGTCGAGTTTCTCAATCGCCTCCACAATGGCCGCGACGACAAAAAGCCGGGTAAACCATTTATTGTCAGCCGGCACGACATACCATGGCGCGTGTTTCGATGCCGTCGCCCGAATCGCTTCCTCGAACGCGTGCATGTAGTCGTCCCAGAACTTGCGCTCGTGCACGTCAGAGGGTGAGAATTTCCAGTGTTTGTCTGGGCTGTCGAGGCGCTCCAGGAAGCGCTTTCTCTGCTCCTTGCGCGAGACATGCAGGAAGAACTTGAGAATGATCGTACCTTGCCGAGTAAGATAGTCCTCGAACTGCGCAATGTCGCGGAGCCGCTCGTCCCAGATGCGTTTGCTCACGAGGGGCGCGGGCAGCTTCTGTCGCTGCAAAATATTCTCGTGCACGCGCACAACGAGGACCTCCTCGTAGTACGATCGATTGAAGATCCCGATTCGTCCCCGCTCGGGCAAGCGGATAGCGTAACGCCATAGAAAGTCGTGATCGAGCTCCTCCGCCGAGGGCTGCTTGAACGAGAAGACCTGGCAGCCCTGAGGATTTACTCCTGACATGACGTGCTTGATGGTGCCGTCCTTGCCGGCCGCGTCCATCGCCTGGAACACGAGCAGCAGCGACCAGCGATCCTGGGCGTAGAGCATGTCCTGCTCCTCCGCGAGCCACTGGGTGCCGAGGTGCAGGATGTCGGCCGCCTCGCCCTTCTCCAGCTTCAGGCCACAGGTATCGCCGGGATCAAAGTCCTTCAGCCGGAATTTCTTGCCTTTGGTAATCCGGAATGGATCGACATATTTCTCGATCCGGTCGAGGACTTCTTTTCTGGCCATGGCGCAAACTCCCTTTTGCAGGGCTCCGGTCTAGCGTCGGTTCCACAAGATTTCGGTGAGTGCACCAGGCCTCTGGTGCGAGGTTCAGCCGCTGAAAATGACACTGCGGAAGCGGTACAAAGCGTAACCGAAATAAACACTCCCGATGACGGCTGTGGCCAAAATCTCAGGCCATACAATGGAAAAATCCGCCCCGCGATAAAGCACATCCTGGGCGAAAATCACGAAATGCGGCGTCGGACTGATCACCATCATGATGTACTTCAACCACACCGGCATGCTTTCCAGCGGCGTCGTGCTGCCGGAAAGCAGCATCATCACCAGCAGCACCGGGATGGACAGCAGACCGAACTGGGCCATCGTTGAAGCAACGGTACCCAGTGCAATGCCAAGCGCCGCGACCGTGAACACATAAAAGCATGCACCGCCCAGAAACAGCAGACGCGATCCCGCGACCGGTACCTGCAACCACCACTCGACGACAAACGCCAACGACAGGGCCGTTGCAACCAGAATGACAATGCCATTGGCCAGGATCTTCGAGAGCATGATCTCGGCGGGAACCACGGGCATCACGAGGAGATGCTCGACCGTACCCTGCTCGCGCTCGCGAATAAGCGCAGCGCCGGTGAGAATCACGGTGATCATGGTGAGATTGCTGATGATCTGCATCACCGAGGTGAACCAACTCGACTTGAAATTCGGATTGAACTTTGCTCGCGTAACCACGTTGACCGGTGCCCCGCTAAATCCTTCGCGTCCCGAGATGAGCCCTGTCACATAGGTCAGGATAACGTTCTGGATGTAAGTCATGCCGTTGAAGGCTTGAGCAGACGCGGTGGCATCGACGTCGATTTGCACGGAAGGCTGCCGGCCGGCAAGAATATCCGCCTCGAACCTCGGAGGAATCTCAATAACGAAAAGGAAGCGTTGCGCATCCATCGACTGCGTCGATTTCCGTCACTGCAATCTCTACAGCCGGCTTGAAAGTCGGCGGCGTGAGGCCATCCGCAATGCGGCGCGACAGATCGGAATGGTCTTCATCGACGATGCCGACCGAAAGGTTGGTCGCCTCGGTCGAGGCGCCGGTAGCAGCGGCGTAGATCGCAACGGTGAAGGAATAGGCGACAAGTACCAGCATGATCGGGTCGGAGCGGATGCTGCGCAGCTCCTTGATGACCAGGCGGTAGATGTTGGCCAGGTGCAGCGCCAGCTTGGCGAACCGATTACTCCCGGGTCGCTTCGCCTTCGTCACGACATGCGGCGTCCCCTGTTGTCGTGAATCTGCTACCTGGCTGGCGAGCGACATCTCAGCTCTCCTGCTTCCGTAGAAATATATGAGAGGCAGTGAAGAAGCCGAGCGCGAAGACCGCAAGCATGAGCGCATTGAACCAGAGATCGGAATAGGTCAGTCCTTTGGTGAAGGTCCCGACGCTGATCGGCTGGAACCAGGCCGCCGGAAACATCAGGCCGATCGCCCTTCCCGCGCCGGTAAGGGAGGACACCGGGACGAGCAGACCGGAAAAGTTCACGACGGGGATGATGGAGAGAACCGTGGTTGCAAAGACTGCCGCTACCTGGGTCCGGGTGAAGGTCGAGACGAGTTGCCCGAAACCGCACGTGGAGAAAACGTAGAGCAAAGCCCCGAACACGAGGGCTCCGAAGGATCCCTTAACCGGCACGTGGAAAACGAGATACGCCATCAGCACCATGAGGATGAACGCCAGCATCCCGACGACGACATAGGGGAACAGCTTGCCCATGAGGAATTCCAATTTGCTGATGGGCGTAGAGCGAAAATTGGCGATCGAGCCGGTTTCCTTCTCGCGCACAATACCGATTGTCGCCATGATCGCCGGGATCAGAACGAGTATTATCACAACGACGCTCGGAACCATGGAGAAGACGCTCTTGAAACCCTGGTTGTAGCGGAAGCGATTTTCGATATTGACGCCGCCGAGGTAGACGTTGGATGGGAGCGTTAGGGCCAAAGCGCTCGAGCAAGAGATCCTGTACGTACCGCAACGTCAGGCCGGTGACGTACCCTTTCGCGGTCTCGCCGCGGAACGGCATGGCAGCGTCGATCCAGAAGCCGACCTCGGGCGAATGCAGGCTTGTCAAGATCGCGGCCGAAGCCGGGTGGGATTTCAACGACGACCGCCAGCTCCCCACTCCGCATGCGTTGCTCCAGTTCCGCCGGAGAGCCGATCGGAGGCCGTTCGGAGAAATAGCGGGAGCCGGAGAAGCTTTCGAGCAGCCTGCGGCTTTCCGGAGTCCGGTCCTGGTCGAAGGCCGCGTAGTTCAGGTTCTCGACATCGAACGTGATGCCATAGCCCATGGCAAACATCAGAACGACCGGACCGATGAAGGCGAATGCCAGCCGGATGGGATCGCGCAAAAGCTCCATCGTTTCGCGCCGGGCATAGGCCCATAACCGTCCGGGATCGAACCGACGGGACGCACGCGATTCGCCAGGCTTGGCCGCGGTTACGGCAGCCGGTGCCGCAGCTTCGGGCGCCGGCTCGGCCTTCTTCTCCTTGCCGGCTCCGCCCGCTTCCTCAAGGTAGGAGATGAATGCGTCCTCGAGAGTAGCGCTGCCGCGCTCCTTGACCAGCTCCTTCGGGGCGCCGACGGCAAGCACTCGCCCCTGGTGCATCAGCGAAATACGGTCGCAGCGCTCGGCCTCGTTCATGAAGTGGGTCGAAAGAAAGATGGTGACCCCATCATTGCGGGAGAGATCGATCAGCGTGCGCCAGAAAGCGTCGCGGGCGACCGGATCGACGCCCGAGGTGGGCTCGTCGAGAATGAGCATGGGCGGCCGGTGCAGCACGGCCACGGCAAGCTGCAGCCTCTGCTTGACGCCAAGGGGCAGGCTCTCCGGCTTGGCGTCGGCCACATCTTTCAGGTCGTATCGTTCCAGCAGCTCGTTGATCCGTCCTTCAACCTCATTAGCCGGGAGATGGTACAGGTGCGCGTGCAGCTCGAGATTCTGCCGCACCGTAAGCTCGCTGTAGAGCGAGAACGCCTGCGACATGTAGCCGACGTTCTGGCGCGCCTCCATGTCGTCGGCCGCCATCGGCTTGCCGAATAATTTGGCCGAGCCTTCGGTGACCGGCAGGAGTCCGGTCATCATTTTCATGGTTGTCGTTTTTCCGCAGCCGTTCGAGCCGAGGAAGCCGAAAATCTCGCCGCGTCCGATGCGAAAGCTCACATGATCGACGGCGACGAAATCGCCGAACCGGCGGGTAAGCCCCTCCGCCTCGATCGCCGGCGTCTTGTCCTCGCTCTCGGTGCGCGGCCGCACGATGACCTCCTGATGTTGGCCGCGCTTTTCCGGTGGAAGGAGCGCAATGAAGGCGTCGTCGAGGGTGGTCTTTTGCGCTTTGGCCAGGATCTCCTTCGGCGCGCCCTGCGCGATGACTTTTCCATCGTCCATCCCGGCGAGCCAATCGAACCGGCTCGCCTCGTCCATATACGCGGTTGCGACGATCACGCTCATATCCGGCCGGCGCGCGCGGATGGAATCGATCAGTTCCCAGAACTGCCGGCGCGAGAGCGGATCGACGCCCGTCGTGGGCTCATCGAGAATGAGGAGATCGGGATCGTGCATCAACGAGCAGCAGAGGCTGACTTTCTGCTTCATGCCGCCCGAGAGCTTGCCGCATGGTCGATCCGGAAATGGGTCGAGCCCGGTGGCTTTCAGAAGCTCGTCGATGCGCTCGTGCCGCTCGCCGGCGCCCTGGCCAAACAGGCGCCCGAAAAAGTCGATGTTGGCAGCAACGCTGAGGGTAGGATAGAGATTTCGACCAAGCCCCTGTGGCATATAGGCAATACGGCCGTAGCTTGCCCGGCGATGGTGCTCGTCCGCCATGTTTCCGTCGAGCACCATGACCTTGCCGGTTTAAATCTTGCGCACCCCTGATATGAGGGCGAGCAAGGTGGACTTGCCGACGCCGTCCGGCCCGATCAGTCCCGCCATGCAGTGGGCAGGAATATCGAGGGTGAGGTCGTTGAGCGCGAACGTCTTTCCGTAGCGGTGGGTTACGCGCTCGACGCTTGGCGACAACGGGATTGGTCATTCCGGAAGCTTCACCACCAGATCGGGAGGCCAGGGGATCTTGGGATCGGTGCGCACGAAGGCGAGGCCGCGGACGCCCGTCTTCACAAAGCGATGGTACTTATCCAGGACCGCGGGGTCGCCCTGGAGCTTGACCCGGAACATCAGCTTCTCCCGCTCCTCGGCGGTCTCGACGCTCTTCGGCGTGAACTGCGCCTCGGTCGCCACGAAGCTGATCGTGTTCGGGAGGACGTATTGGGGAAGGGGGTCAAGGATCGTGCGTGCCTCGTCTCCCACCGTGAGCTTGCCGGCCACATCCGCCGGCAGGTAGATCGTCATGTACACGTCTTTGAGATCGAGGATGGTCAGCACGCGCTGTCCTGCCGCAACCACCTCACCGGCGCGGGCAAGCCGGTATTGCACGCGTCCGGTTCGCGGAGATACGAGCACCAAGTCGACCAGAACAGACTGCAGCTGTTCTACCGTGGCCTCTGCTGCCTTGATCGCCGCCTCAGCCTCGTCACGCTGGGCGTTGGCTGCAACATATGCGGCCTCCGCCGCCTCGAACTTGCTGCGGCGTTGATCCAGCGTCTGCTGGGTAATGGTCGCGTGCTCGATCAGCTGTTTCCCACGCTCAAAATCCGATCTGGTGAAGTCCAAATCGGCCTTTCGTTGTGCGATGTTTGCCACGGCTTCCGCCAGTGCCTTTTTCGCTTTCAGCACGTTCGCCTCTGCGTTGCGCAGCTGGGCTTCGGTTTCCGGCGACGAGATGGTGGCGACCACCTGTCCGGCGGTGACCTCGTCGCCTTCATCAACGTTCACCGCCGAAAGCCGGCCCGCGTATTTCGCCGAAACGTCCACTTGCGTGGCCTCGATGCGGCCGTTGGTTTTCACGATCCCCTCGGGCATATCGCGGCCGCGCAGGCGATTGATCAGGTTTCTACCGCCGTGCGGGCTTTCTCGAAGGGGTTTTGCTGTGCCGACTGCGCCTGTGCGGCGCCAATCAGGAACGCGCTATCGGACAATCCAGGTCCGCTTCCGGCGCTGGACAAGGCGTAATAAACCAGAGCACATCCAAGAACAGAGCCCACCAGCAGGCGAACTGACATTTGAGATCTCCTCCACCGTGTTGCGAAGCGAGCCAGCACCCCGATGGTATCCATTATTCGTTCGATCGAAGGCTCAGGCGGGCGACCGCCACGCAAATGTTCCGAAGCTCGATTATCAGCAGTCATGACATCACATGATATCCGGCGTCCACGTAGCAGATGCTACCGGTGACGTTCCGAGCGAAATCGCTGACGAGGCCTGCGGCCATTGCCCCGACATCTTCGATAGTCACAAGCCGGCGCTCCGGCGCTCGCGCGCATGTGCCCCATTGCTGTTGTAGCAGAAAACCCTGGTAGATGAGATTATATGGCCAGCGCTGCCAGGCCTCGCCATTAAATCGCCGGTCCTGCGACAGCGGTTCGATGCAGCGCGGGCAGCCGCCCGGCAGCGCCTGTGCTTGGCTATAAAGGGCGAGCCGCATGCTCTTCTTCAGCGCCTTTTCAACAAGCTGTATCCGTTTGCCGGGCGCGGCGGCCAGATGCACGGCCCAGTCGAACCACGCTTCCGCCAGCGCAGGTAGGGACAGGCCGGCTGTGAAATGGGAGGCCGCCGCATTGAGCGATCTGTCGACAACGTCGCCTAACGCAGTAGCCGCGTATAAGTCGCGCTCGAAGGGCAATAGCGGCGGCGAAATGCACTTCGCGATTGACCGTTGGCGCAGGCTGACGCGGGGACGGGCTGCTGGGCGTGGACGTCACCGTGACCGCCGAGCCGCGGGACGACTCTCGCGCGGCGGGTTGGCTTGCTTGCTGTACCTCAGTAGCGCTTTCGTGCAACGCTTTCATCGGTGCTCGCCTCGATTTACGTGCATGCATGATATTGATTGCTGTGCGGCAGCAGTTGATCTGGATCAGAATTCGTCGGTCATGCCGCCAATCCTCGCAGTGGCTGCGGGGCTCATTACACGGCCAAGCTCCTTCTGCCTTGCTCTTTCTTCGCGCGCAGTCCTCTTATGATCGATAGGGCGGCAGGGATAAGGAGCTTCTGTGCGGCGACGTCCAATGGATTGTGCACGAGGCCGACGGGCGTCGCCTTGGCGTCCCGAATTTCCTGGTTGAAGGCACCGACCGTGAGCTTGAGATCGCGCGCGTCGGCTTGAAGAGTTTCAACGGCCATTTTGCGGACGTCCAGGGCGAGATCGACCTCGGGACCTGGTCGAGAATTGGCGACCACGAGAACGACGATGGCCGCTATCAGAAGATCGACGCCTGCAACAATCGCTGCCGCCCACACCGCCCCGTTGGCGTCTGTAGAGCATAGAAGCCCGCGACATTGGCCATGCCCAGCCCGAACACGGCAATCAGGGCGGTGAAGACAAAAAGCGCAAGTCGACGCGCCAAAACATTGAACCATATCTTCGCAATCAGAAAATCCGCCTTGCGCAGGACCTCACAAGATTGTCAATCATCGTCAGAGCTCCTCAGCGTTGAGCAAGCAGCCAGCCGATTGCTATGCCAAGACACAAAGCTCCGATGACGCTCTCAGTCGGATACGCGGAAATGCGCTTGTCGATTTGCTCGAAGAACTCGCTCATCTCTTCCACGAGCTCGCGCAGCTGATCGCGCAGCTCGTGCTCGTCGGCCGTTTCCTTGACGGCGTCAGCTTCGGCTGGGCGAAGCCAGTCACTTGCTCTTTGGGGCCGTCCCCCCGGTGTGGAGAAGCGTCCTAAACGGGTGGTGCGAAATCAAGACTTTCGGATTCGGAGCGGCAGGCCTCGCTGAAATTGCGAAGAGGGTCGATCAAGCCGCTGTTGGCCATCTGCCGGAGCTCTGGGAAAGTTTTGTTCGGCTCCAGATATGCATTGATAATCCGTTTAACGAGTTGGTCGGCGCTCTCGACGACCGTTGCTGAGGACAGAACGCGCATTCTGCTTACCTCCGCGTAAAGCCCCATCAAACCGGAAACGTCTGGTTTGTCGTTCTGGAGGGCGTGGATATACAAGTTCGAAGCTTGCTCAATGAATTCCTTGTATAGCTCTTGTCGCCGGAGCTGATAGTGCGCGAGCCGCTGCTCTCTTGCCTGTGCACGTTAAATCAGCGACGTCGCCACGACGGATGTGAGGCCGCCTATGGCAGCTCCCGCCAGTGCCGCGAGTGCTGTAATAACGGATGTATCCATGCGCAAACTCGACCAGCAGCAAGTGTCTTGACCATCGTTCGCGAGCTTATACCCGCACGCGTTTCGCACCATACGAGGATGCACGGATCGGCTCTAACTTTTACTCAATCCAGAAAGCAGAAAGATATCGACGGGCTCCCCTGTAATCCAAGACAGCGAGAGGCTCGTAATCTGTTTTTTCCCAATCTCGCACCAGCAAATTGGTCAAATTATCAAGGATCAACCATTCGCCGTCTTGATACACCGCAGCGACCATATGATCCTCAGCGTGCCGGCGATTATGAACGATGGCGAGCCTCACGTGGTCCGCCGAGATTCCAAGCTCTTGAGCTCCCGCATACTTAGCGAGGGAATAAGCTTTGCAATCGCCATTTCTCATTGTAATTGCCTCAAGCGGACCGGTCCAAACGCTGGGCGCAGGCTTGATCATGAGATTAACGGATATGTTGAGATGTCCCAGCAAAGCTTTGCCCCGATGATGGCGAATCTCATCGAGCTTTTGAACGAGCGGGGGTATTGATGGGCAAGGCAGCTGCTTGGATTCCAGGCACTCGTGAAAGTAGGCTTTCTCGAGTTGCATTTTATCTCTGAGCGAGTCCCATATGCCGGCGAGAGGAGCATCTTTGTTGAGTTCAATGGTGTGATTTCCAAACGGGTCACTTGGACGCTCGTCGGCGGGGGCCGGGAACACTATGCCAACCGCAATTGCGACCGCGAGGAATATCGCGAGAACCCTATTCGGCACGCCCTTGTTGCAGGACCACGCCTTCGGGAGGGCCTTCGCGCTATGGCAGCTTTTTCGAGCGCTGAACACCATCATGACATCACATGGTATCCGGCATCGACATAGGCCGTACTGCCGGTGACATTGCGGGCGAGATCGCTGACGAGACCCATGGCGATTGCGCCGACATCCTCGATGGTGACGAGCCGTCGCACAGGCGCTCGCTCGCGAGCCTCGTCAATCAGCTCGTCGAAGTGATCGATCCCTGAAGCTGCTCGCGTCTTGAGCGGGCCGGGTGACAGGACGTTCACGCGAATGCCATGCTGCCCGAGCTCGGCGGCAAGATAGCGCACCGTTCCCTCGAGGGCCGCCTTCACGGGTCCCATGATGTTGTAGTGGTCAACAACTTTCTCGGCTCCGTAGTGGCTCACAGTTAGCAGGCAGCCGCCGGCCTGCATCAGCGGTTCGGCCAAGCGCGCCATGCGAATGAACGAGTGCACCGAGACGTCCATTGCACGCATGAAGCCCTCTCGTGAGCAATCTGTGACACGACCGCGGAAGTCCTGCTTGGGACAGAAAGCGATCGAGTGCAGCACGAAATCCAGGCGGTCGAATGTGCTTCGGATGCGATCGAAGACACTTTCGAGCGCACCATCGATCTCGACGTCGAGCGGCAGCAGAAGCCGAGGCTCGATTGCCCTGGCAACCGGCATCACGAATGGCATTGATTTCTGGCGACAGGTGAGTACGAGCTCGGCTCCCGCGTCGCGGAAAGCACGCGCGCAGCCCGCCGCGATCGAGCGCTCATTGGCAATCCCGGTCACAAGGCCGACTTTTCCGGCTAACAGACCTTCCAAGGCCGACATCGGCTACACCTTAAGGTGGCGTCACATCATCAGCACAGCTCGGCCGTCGATCTTCCCGGCTTTGAGGTCGGAGAACACCTGGTTGATATTGTCGAGCTTCGTCCGGTGGATTTCCGCTTTCACCTTGCCCTCGGCGGCGAATGCAATGGCTTCTGCCAGGTCTTCACGGCCGCCCACGATGGAGCCACGAATGGTTATGCGGTTGAGCACCACATGGAAGATGGGCGTCTGAAATTCTCCCGGCGGCAGACCGACGAGGCTGATGGTGCCCTTTCGGCGCACCATCTTGAGCGCCTGGGCAAACGCCGGCGGTGAAACCGCCGTCACCAGCACGCCGTGGGCCCCGCCGCCGGTTTGCTTGACGATTTGCTCCGCCGCATCAGGAGATTTGGCGTTGACCGTCAGTTCCGCGCCTGACGCACGAGCGAGCGCGAGCTTGTCCTCGGTGATGTCCAGCGCCGCGACATGCAAGCCCATCGCCTTTGCGTATTGCACGGCGAGTTGCCCGAGGCCGCCGATGCCGGAGATTGCCAGCCACTCTCCTGGCCTTGCCTCGGTTTCTTTGATGCCCTTGTAGGTGGTGACCCCGGCGCAAAGGATGGGCGCCATCTCGGCAAAGTCCGCCTTCTCGGGCAAGCGCCCTACATAGGGCGCAGCGCCGATGACATACTCGGCGAAGCTGCCGTTTACGCTGTAGCCGGTGTTGTGCTGCGCGTAGCAGAGGCTGTCCCAGCCGGTCATGCAATACTCGCATTGACCGCATGCATCGTGCAACCAGGCAACGCCTGCGTGATCGCCTTCCTTCAGGCCAACCACACCCGAGCCGCACGCCGCGATGATTCCGGCACCTTCATGGCCGGGGACAAACGGCAGCGACGGCTTTGCCGGCCAATCGCCGTCGGCGGCATGCAGGTCGGTGTGACAGACGCCGGTCGCAACAACCTTGATCAGAACCTCGCCCGGCCCCGGGGTTGGAATGGGAATTTCCTCAATGCTCAAAGGCTTCCCGAAAGCGTGCACCACGCCGGCTATCATCGTTTTCGCCACAAGAACACCTCTTGTTTTAGTAGCTGAACACGCCTCGGCCCGACTTGCGACCAAGATGGCCGGCAGCCACCAGCTCCTTCAGCAGCGGACATGGCCGGTATTTCGAATCGGCGAACTCGTCATGGAGGATTTGCATGACCGAGAGCAGCACATCGAGCCCGATCATGTCGGCGAGCGCCAACGGACCGATCGGATGATTGCAACCGAGCTTCATTCCCCTGTCGATGTCCTCAGCGCTTGCATACCCTTCGGCAAGGACGAAGAAGGCCTCATTGATCATGGGCAACAGGATGCGATTGACCACGAACCCCGGCGCGCTTTTGACTGTGATGGGCGACTTGCCAAGCTGCTCTGCAAGCGCCGCAGCTGCGTCATGGGTTGCATCACTGGTCTCCAGCCCACGCACTATCTCGACCAGCGACATGACGGGCACGGGGTTGAAAAAATGCAGGCCCACGAATCGCTCCGGATGCGACATAGAGGACGCAAGCTTGGTTATAGACACAGACGAGGTGTTAGAGGCGACAATGGACTCTGCGCTGACCAGCGCATCCACTTGCTTGAAAATCCTTGTCTTGAGGTCGTAATCCTCCGTCGCGGCTTCGATAATGACGTCTGCCGGCTTGAGGGCGTCGTATGCTGTTGAACCTTTGATCCGTCGGACCGCGGCCTCTTTTTCAGCAGCGGTCATCTTGCCCTTGGTGACCACGCGGCTGAGGCGGCTATCGACAGCGTCAATGCCCGTTTTGACAGCCTTCTCGTTGACGTCGAGCAGAATCACATTGATGCCTTTCGTCGCCGCGACCTGGGCAATGCCATTGCCCATGACACCGGCCCCGATTACCCCAATTGTACTTACCGACATCGACGTACACTCCTTTTCATTATGCCATCAGCGCGGCTTGACCTGGGTAGAGAGCATCGTCTTCTCCGCTCCAGTAACGCATCCCACATTTCAGCAAATTGTCCGCAAGAGGGTGTGGCACTGAGCCTTGCCTCCACTTTCCCGCAATACCATCATGGCTGTTTAGATCGGATCCTGAAGTCTACATGATACGGAGCCTTGGACCGCGGCAATTGATTTGCATCAATCTTTAAGGAATGTATCTCACGTCAGAACGGCCGCGAGTGCGACGAGGACTGCAACGTGAAAGACCGCTCCAGCTGTCAAGGCGATCCCAATTGAAAAGCTAGTCAGATTATTGTGCATAGCTTGTCCTCCGAGCCTGAGAACAATCAATTCTTTCTGCGCAAAAAGCTCAATTGCACGGAAGACCAATACTCTCATTCATTGGTTTGCATGCTTCATACACAGTGTTAGTGCACTAATACTTTGGCTTACTCTTCTCGCGCAGACAGATCGAAAGACGGCACGGGAGTTGCTCGTGCTGAAAAGAGAAGAATCACTCAATCAGCCAGTGGTCTTGTCGAGGTGCCGCTGCCGGACCTGGCCGTTAGAACCTGGGAGTCACACGTTTGCCCTTCGGCCGTCGAGACGCAAAATGTCAAAATGTGCTATGTTTGGCTGAACCTTGCTGACGTAAATGCGGACGTGAGGAATCATGACCCATTGCGCTGATTGCTTCCGTTCTCGCTTGCGCCGCACCGGCACCATCCCTCTGGCGATGGTGATGGCACTGATGCTTGCCGGTCCGACATGTGCGCAGTCCAGCGAGCCTATCAAGATCGGCTACAGCATGTCGCTCACCGGAGGTCTCGCGCCGAATGGCAGGTCAGCGCTGCTCGCGCAACACATCTGGGAGGAGGAGACAAACGCCAAAGGAGGAATGCTCGGGCGGCCCGTGAAGCTCATCTATTATGATGACAAGAGCTCGCCCAGCGAAATTCCATCGATCTATACCAAGCTTCTGGACATCGACAAGGTCGACCTGATCATTGGTGCATATGGTACTGCGCTGACCGCGCCAGCAATGCCGATCGTCATCCAAAGAAAGAAAACATTCATTGGATTACTGGGACTCGCGGTGAACTCGGATTTCCATTACTCGAACTACTTTGTCATGGGCCCATATGGACCGGATGCGAAGCCCGCCTTCACCAAAGGCTTTTTCGATGTGGCTCTGCTGCAAAATCCGAAGCCGCAGAGCGTGGCCATTGTGGCGGCCGATCAGGAATTCTCACGCAATGCGGCCGATGGCGCGCGCGAGAACGCGAAACAGAGCGGATTGCAGCTCGTTTATGAGAGGACCTATCCGCCGGCAACAGTCGACTTTGCGCCCATTGTGCGCGCGATCGCAGCGGCTAGGCCTGACCTCGTAGTCGTCTGCTCATACCCTCCCAATTCCGTCGGCATGGTGCGCGCGGTGAACGAGCTTGGGTTCAAGCCGAAAGCGATGGGCGGCGCCATGGTCGGGTTGCAGTCTCCGGCCATCAAGGCGCAGCTTGGACCGTTGCTCAACGGCTTCATCAACTACGAGTTCTGGCTGCCGGTGCCGAAAATGCAATTCCCCGGCGTGGCCGATCTCATTTCGCGTTATCAGGCGAGGGCGGCAGCAGAAGGGGTCGATCCGGTGGGATATTACATGCCGCCTTGGGCTTACGCTCAGCTTCAGGTACTACAACAAGCCGTGGAGGAGACGAAGTCGCTCGATGATGCTAAGCTCGGGGATTACATTCGCGCGCACTCGTTCACGACAGTAGTGGGAGACGTCAAGTTCGGCACCAAGGGCGAATGGGCGCAGTCGCGCGTTCTCCAGGTTCAATATCAGAACATAAAAGGGCATGACCTCGCTCAATTCAAGGACATGTCCACTCAGGTCGTGGTTGCGCCTGCGGAATACGCATCCGGAGAGCCCATCTACCCCTACGAAAGGGCAAAATAGCGCAGCAGCGACTCAACGTTTTCGTGAGGACCGCGTCCGGCTTTTCGACCGGAACCCGAGCATCCGACCTTTTTATATGATGCTCTACACCAAAGTAGTACTGCGCCGATACAGATCGTCTAGCGTTTCCGACTTGAATTAGAGGAGTATGGCCGAAAGTTGGTGACGGCATGAGGGGTTAAGGCGGCGTATCGTGGGGTGTTGAAGCCTCCACTTCTCCACCGAAGGAGTGATACGCCGTGACCGACACTAACGTTTTCAACTCTCCCAGCCAGGACTTTCGCCGATCCGCTGACCGAGGTTTTGCGCACGGCGCGCGAGCGTTGCTTTCGCAGCGGTTGAGGCCGAGGTTGCGGCCTTGCTGGGCTACCATGCCGACAAGCTCACCGACGATGGTCGCCACGCTGGTGCGCCACGGACATCTGCCGAGCGCGAGATCGTGACCGGCATCGCGGTCGCGGTGCGCTGCCGCGCGTGCGCGATCGGGGCGGCGAGGCTCGCGCGCTCCGCTTTTCGTCATTTTGCCCTTCCGCCGCTCGAAGAGCCTCGAAGTGCATTCCGATCCTCTATCTCAAGGGCTCTCTACCGGCGACTTCGAGGGCGCTCGCCGCTTTGCTTGGCAGGATGCCGCTCTCGGCCTCGACCATCGGCCGGCCAGGACGCTTGGTCGGACGAGCCGTGCGCTGGAGCAGACGCGATCTTTCGGCCAAGCGCTACGTCTACTCTGGGTCGACGGCATCCACGTGCAGGCCGCTGGAGGACGACGCGCAGTGCTCTTGGTCATCATCGGCGCCACCCGGAGGGCAAAAAGAGCTTGTTGGCCTCTCGACGGCGTGCGCGAGAGCCGCATCCTGGCGGGAGCTGCTCCTCGATCTCAAGCGGCGTGGGCTTGTGATCGGCCCGAGCTCGCGGTCGCCGACGGCGCGCTTGGCTTCTGGCAGGCGGTCGAGGACGTGTGGCCGAAGATGCGCGGCCAGCGCTGCTGGGTGCACAAGACTGCCAATGTCTTGAACAAGCTGCCGAAGAGCCAGCAATCAAAAGCCAAGCGGGCGCTGCAGGAGATTCGGATGGCCGAGACCAAGAGGTGCCTCGTGGCTTCGCTGCCTTCGTCGAACCTGGGGCGTCAAATACGACAAGGCGGCGGATGCTTGGTCAAGGACCGTGACGCGTTGCTCGCTTTCTATACTTCCGGCCGAGCCTGGAAGCATCTGCGTACGACCAACCCCATCGAAGCTCGTTCGCGACGGTGCGCCACCGACGGTGCGCTCCGGTGTCTCTCCAGACCGCGCTCGCCATGATCTTCAAGCTCGCCGAAGCTGCCGGAAGCTGGCGTCGTCTCGATGGCCACAACCAGTTGCCGAAATAATCCTCGGTGTAAGGTTCACCGATGGATTGAGGTCGTCAAACTGCAAGCTTCCCGCTGCCGCCTGACCCCTTCCGTCCGGATTTAGCGATAGCTCGAATTAGAGCAACTCGTACCTCTGCATAATTGCGGCCACTGTTGTGCCGGGATTAGCTCGCGTTCGAAGCCGCAAAATGCTGCGCGTTGTTCGAGGCGAGACATGAAATTCGTTTTGGTGAACGGCAGAGCCCCCAATCCGGAGTCCTTCTGCGCATTGTGCTGTGAGTCGATCGTAGAGAGTTACCTGCGAGACCTCAGCACCCGTCGCTCTTACTGCGATCACACGTGCTATCTCGGCCACCGTCGGCTCGCAGCGTCAGCACACAAGCAACACGCGAGCGTCTCATGACCATCGTCCGGGTCACGAACGAACCTGTCCCAGCCGCGCGGTGCGCTCGGCAACTCTGCGACCATTGCGGCGGGCCATTCGGGATGGTGACGCACCGCTGGTGGGGCAGGAAGTTTTGCAAGCGCAAGTGCAAAGACGCCCACATCCGCAACATCACGCCCGACATTCGGAGAATCCATGGGTGGCGCGATTTGCTCGCGGGCATCTCGCTCAGCAGGTCGGCTATTCCGATAATCCAACGCAGCCACTCATGGACCGAGAACGACACCCTCCCACAGTCGGCCCGACACGTGGCTAGCAGCTAAACCACGGGCTACTCAGTGGGGTAGCGGGCCCCCCGAAATACCGGCTAAGATTAATTTGAGAAATCGCGTATGGCGCGATAGGTTTTCCCGCCAGCCTGCGTCGGGCACTCGGGGACGGAGTGGCCGGCAACCGGTTCGGAGTCAATGTTCCGGGACGTGGCTATTGCTTCACAGCCTCTGAGGATGAAATGGCCATTATGGGGGCCGGCGGGGAGTTCTCAGCCAATGCGGCGGCTTTCGGCTCGCGCAAGCGGAAGCGCCATGCTCGAGAGACCGGCGGGATCGGGCCGTTGTCCGCGTCCCCGCACCCGTGGTGAGCGTCTTTCGAAGCGTGCTTGGGATGGAGATCACGCACAACCGAAGACTAAGATTACGGCCTGTGGCCGCCCAGTTCCTGTTGGGTATCGCCGGCCTGGCATTGATCAGCTTCGTCTGCTTTTGGCTTGACTTTGGCGTTGCGAGGACCGGCTTTGTTTATGTGATTCTGATCGGGCTGGTTTCGCTGCTCGGCAGCTTGAGCGCCTCGATCGTTCTATCGATCGTCGCCGCAGCCATACTGAACTACTTCTTCGCGCCGCCATTGTTCGAGCTCCGGATTGATGCTGCGGACGATATGGTAAGGATCGCCGCGTTCTTGACGACGTCGCTGGTCGTGACCGCGCTGATAACAAGGGTGCGCGCGAGCGAGGCGCGCCTCCGTACATTCGTGGATCACGCGACTGACGCCTTCTTTCTGCTTGACGACGATTGGACCATTCTCGACGTCAACCGCCAAGCCTCCCATAGTCTGGGCTACAGCAAGCAAGAACTGATCGGCAAACATAAAAGCGATTTCGACGTCGGTCTCGACGATGCGTCCATCCAGCGCCTGAAGCAGCGCATGGTCGCCGGGGAAGCAATCACTTTCGAGACTCGCCATCGGCGCAAGGACGGCACCTCCTTCCCCGTGGAGGTTGGCGTTGGGCAAATTGAGCAAGGTGGACGTCGGTTTTTGTGCGTGGCGCGCGACATCTCCGACCGCAAGCGTGCAGAGGATGAGCTGCGGGAGAGCGAGGAGCGCTTTCGCAGCTTCGTCGATCACGCGACGGATGGTTTCTTCCTGTTCGACGAGCAGCAGGCCATTCTCGACGTCAACCGGCAAGCGTGTGAGAGCTTGGGTTACAGCCGCGAGGAGATGATCGGAATGCATCCGCGCGACTTCGATGTCGGCCTGGACGAGGCATCGATCGCGCGGATCGGAGAGCGAGTAACGACCGGGGAAACGGTAACCTTCGAGACCCTTCATCGGCGTAAGGATGGATCCGTGTTCCCGGTCGAGGTTCGCGCTCGCCAGTTCCAGCAGGGCGCACATCGAGTTCCGCCTATCGCTGGCGCGCGACATCACGGAACGCAAGCGCACGGAGGAAGTGTTACGCGACAGTGAAGCCAGGTTGCAGAAGGCGCAGCAGATCGCGCATTTTGGCTGGTGGGAGCGGGACTTCACCACCAATCGCGTCTCTCTTTCGGACGAGGTCTGCAGAATCTTCGGGCTGCAGCCTGTTGAATTGCCTGAATGGCATGCACGCTGGTTGGAACTGATTCACCCCGAGGACCGGCCGAGAGCAGCCGATGCGGCTGCGGCTGCCCTGGTGCCCGGTGGTCCACGCTATGACGTCGAATACCGGGTGGTCCGCCCCGATGGCAGCGAGCGAATAGTCCACAGCCAGGGCGACGTGACGTGGGACGAATCGGGACAGCCTCTGCGCCAGTTTGGCGTCCTGCAGGACATCACGGACCTGAGGCAGGCGGAGAAAGAGCTGCGGGAGAGCGAAGAGCGTTTTCGCACCCTCGTTCAATTCTCCTTCGACGTGTACTGGGAGAGCGACGCGCAGCATCGGTTTATCCGGCAGGAGTTTGCTGAAGGGCTATCTGACGCGCCGGCGGCGGGCTCTGAAATCGGCAAGAACTCGCTGGGAAGTGCCTTACCTCGAGCCTGACGCTGAGGCCTGGCGCAAGCACCGCGAGACCATGAATGCCCACCTCCCATTCCGAGATTTCGAGCTCGCGCGCCCGACGCCCGACGGCGGCAAGCGTTATGTATCCGTCTCCGGGCTGCCAGTATTTGGCAAGTCGGGAGGTTTTATCGGCTACCGCGGCGTGGGACGGCACATCACCGACCGAAAGAGGGCAGAAGAGGCACTCCGACGCAGCGAAGCCTATCTGGCCGAAGCACAGCGGCTGAGCCACACCGGCACTTTGGCGTTCAACGCGACCGCGCCTGTGTATTGGTCACAGGAAAGCTACCGAATATGGGGATTTGATCCGCTCCACGGCCTCCCGAGCCGGGAAACTGTGTTGCAACGGATCCATCCAGATGATCGCGAGAGAGTGAATGTAGAGACCGAGGAGGCATTGCGTCAGAAGAGAGATTTCACGCTCGAGTTCAGAATCGTACTTCCCGATGGAGCGGTCAAATATATCGAATCAACCGGGCGCCCTTTGTTCTCCGCGGATGGTGAGCTTGTGGAGATGATCGCTACGCACGTCGACGTCACGGAGCGCAAACGCGCGCAAGAGGAGCATGAGAGACTTCGGCAGCTGGAGTCGGATCTCGCGCACCTCAATCGCGTGAGCATGATGGGGGAGCTGACCGCCTCTCTGGCTCACGAAATTCTGCATCCGATCGCCACCGCGCGCAACAACGCTCGTGCGGCTATACGCTTTTTGGATATGAGTCCCCCAAACATGGCCGAAGTCAGGGAAGCGCTCGGTTGTATTGTCAGGGATGCCGACCGCGGCAAAGATATCGTTGATCGCATCCGTGATCATATCAAGAAAGTCGCCTCCGCGAAATGAGCGCTTTGACATCAATGAAGCAATCGAGGAGGTGATTGAAATGGTGCGGGCCCCAATCGACAAAAATAGAGTCTCGGTTCGCAGCCGTCTCGCGGCGGGCTTGACTTCCGTTTGGGGCGATCGTGTTCAACTGCAGCAAGTCGTCCTCAATTTGGTCCTGAACGCGATCGAAGCAATGGGTTCGGTTGAGGAGCGGGAGCGAACGTTGGTGATCAGGACCGAGCAAACGCAGCCCGGCGGCATCCTCATCGCGGTTCACGATTCGGGAGCCGGCATCGATCCGGAACACCTCCAGCGCGTTTTCGATCCCTTCTATACGACAAAGGACAAGCGGACTCGGAATGGGACTGTCGATTTGCCGGTCCATCATTGACGCTCACGGCGGCCGGTTGTGGGTAGATGCCAATGAGCCTCGGGGAACCGTTTTTCAGTTCACTCTGCCGGCGGCCCACGAGGTCTCATGAATGCTCTTCGGACGGCTTACCTGACTGAAGAGCCGACCGAAGGCAGCGTTCCAGATGCTCATCATCCACCGGCTTGGAGAGGTAACAAACGACGCCGTTCTTCAGCGCGCGGTTCCGAACAACATCATCCGGGTATGCCGTGACGAGTATGGTCGGGATTGCGTGCCCCGCATCGATGAGATGTCTGTGGAGCTCAACGCCAGTCATTCCAGGCATTTGAACGTCGGTGACCAGGCAGGCGGTTTCAGGAACGAGAGGCGATGCCAGGAAATCGGCTGCCGAGGGGAACGCTTCGACCGTGTAGCCCAGCGACCTTACGAGTTTTCTCATGGATTCTCGAAAGGGCTGATCATCCTCGACGATCGAGATCAATGTACGTTTCGCCATCGCGGCTTCAACTTGTTTCGGCCCCACCATACCGGCGCCCTCCAGGCATCGCGCCTGCATGCAACTTGGTAATGTCGGCGAAGCTTCGCGACAAAACAATGCCGGCGCCCATAAGCGATGGTTTAGGCGTTCGGCTATTCGCTTAGATTTGGGTACTGTTGACGTGGGCGAATTGTGAATAGAATGCGCGCCGTTCTGGCGGGAAGAAGACGCTTCCTTTAGAGCAGGATCCGGTGATGTCTGACGCGAACCCCAGCGTCTGTGATCATCGACGACGATCCCGAGTTTCGCGACTCGGTTGGACGTCTGTTGCGGTCGGTCGGCTTGGATACTCAGCAATTTTCGTCTGTTTCTGATTTTTTCAAGGCCGATCCTTCGGACGGCCCGACTTGCCTGGTGCTCGACGTGAGAATGCCGGGGCGAAGCGGTCTTGAGCTTCAGCGCGACCTAGCCGCGGCGAACAGGCAAGTGCCGATCATCTTCATCACAGCGCACGCCGACATCCCGATGACCGTGCAAGCGATGAAGGGCGGTGCCATAGAGTTCCTCACAAAACCGTTCCGTGACCAGGAGCTTCTCGACGCGGTCGAGGCCGGCCTCGCTCGCGATCGTGCCCGCCGGGAGAGCGATAGGGCCTCGGCTGCGCTCAGGGAACGTTTCGAGACGCTCAGCTCCCGCGAGCGCGAGATCATGATCCAGGTGACGGCCGGCCGCCTCAATAAACAGATTGCCAGTGATATCGGCATCGCCAAATCCACGGTGAAGGTGCATCGCACCAATCTGATGCGCAAGATGAAGGCCCGTTCGCTTCCCGAGCTCAGCCGGATGGCCGATATCCTCAAGCTGGCACCGGAAAAGCAATCACGCTCCTAAGCGGCTTATCATTTGCCTTTAACCTGTTCAGCTCCCGCTGATGGATGATGTAGCTGCGCTTAAGCGGCTCTCGCAGCCTCACTTCTAAGCGCTAGCTTAGCGCCGCCAACCAAAAACGAATTCCGCACTACCAACGCGCAATAGACTGCGGCGCCACAAGTCACGATGTTCGGGCCACGCGACGCAGGCCAAGCAATGCCGTCGACCCAATGTGAGGCTGCTATCCGACCCCAAAAGGGAGTGGATCAGTAATGGAGAAATTCATCCAGCGTGAGAATTTGACGCTGTTCAGGAGGCGCCTTGCCGATCCACGTATGACCGATGCCCAGCGCAAATCCATTCTGAGATTGTTGGCGGAAGAGCGCGTCAAGGGCGGCGAGGCCAGACCAGTAACGGAGGATGAGGACCGGTGACCCGAGCTCATGCACATCTCTTCTCGCTGTGCGCACCCTCTCGATCGAGACAAGTCAGCAGCAGGCTTTTGATGTGGATCAATGCGCATCACGCATCAGACCCGATCTGCTGCAATGACGCACAGACCATGTGGTCGCGCCTATTTGGCTCGTTCGATCAAGGCGTGGAGCGGGCGTTTGCCGACGAGATGGATGTCGCTGCGCGCAAGCGCCTTCGTGTTCGACCTGTTCGCGTTCACTACGCGAGCAAGCAGGAGGCATGAAATGAGATCTGCCGCGATCGTCTGGTCATCAACCTCAAGTCCGCAAAGGCGCTCGGCCTTGAGGTGCCGCCGGGGCTCCTCGCCGGTACCGACGAGGTTGATCGAGTGATGCTGTTTTGCTGCGGTGCATGAGTCCGGTTGTGGCCGATTTTGTTGCAAAGTCCCAAAATACCAGGCGACGATTTTTTCGAAAGAAACGAAGCTAAGCTATGCTCGCCGTTTAATATGGCAGCCAGGCCGTTAGCGAAGCCGCCTGTGAGTTTGTCACCAGGAGACGAGGTCCTCACATAGTTATCCGAGAATCGCACCAGCGGCCTAGAAAAATTTTGATCACGGTGGGAAACGACTTTTGCAACAAAATCGGCACTGACCAGCGGTCAGTTGGACTCGCGTTTATGCCCGGGATCGGAGACGCTGCGGACCGAGCCTGAATCGATCGAATGAGTGGTTTGCGCGAACGCCGAGTGGCTTCCGTGGTGCCCACGAGCCAGTGCCGGTTTTTTTGCTGCCGCGTGCAGGATGGGATCGGGCATTCCGCAAGCCCACTCATGCGGTCTGCCTCTGTTGCTCAAGTTGTTCGGTGAGGTGCACTCGCACGCGACACAGCATGTTGATGTCCTCTTCGATCTCGCGTTGCTTGCTGTACTGGTGCGCATGCGTGACGTCGCGCCGGCGCTGGCGCAGTGCACACAGCCTGCTTTCGATGCGGGTGAGGCGCTCTTGCAGTTCGCCGACGGTGCTCATGCGCTAACTCTTCCTCATTATCATGTGTGTGGCGCGCGCTAAGTAAATCTCTGCCAGACCACAAAAGGTGCCTTGATATAAATCAAAAGGACAGATGAGATGGAGGGCACGCCGGTCAGCGCCGCCGCGCATCGCCGTGAATGACGACTGATCGAGGCGACGTCCAAGAATGAGCTAGATAAGGCCGACCAAGTCTGAACCGGAGTAGGAATGTGGACGTGTTCGTGATGCGACACGGCGAGACGGCGTGGACCGTGAGTGGCAGGCATACCAGCACCACGGATCTCCCCTTAACCGATAACGGGCGTCGGATCGCGGAGAGGTTACGGCCCGTAGTCGCAAGAGAAGCGTTCGCGCGCGTTTTCGTCAGCCCAATGCGGCGCGCGAGAGAAACCTGTGAGTTGGCGGGTCTCGGCAACGCAGCCATCATCGCCCCCGAGCTGGTCGAATGGAACTACGGCGAATATGAGGGGCTGACGCCCGAACAGATCCACGAGAAGGCGGCCGACTGGCTGATTTTCCGCGACGGTTGCCCGGGGGGCGAAATGCCAGAGCAAGTGGGTGGGAGGGTGGATCGAGTGGTGGCCCGGGTCCGCGCTGTTGAAGGCAATGTCGCTTTGTTTGCGCACGGACACGTACTCCGCGTCCTCGTGGCACGGTGGATCGGACTCCCGCCAGGCGCCGGACAGCATTTCCTGCTCGATACGGGCACTTTGAGCGTTCTGTCCTACTACTACCAACTTCCCGCTGTCCGGGTCTGGAACGGACCCCCGCCGACCACAGGATAAGCCGTCATGAACAAAGTAGAGCAAAACTTAGTCCCTGACCGGGAGCTTCTCACCCGGTACGGTTGTGGCCCGATCCGGTTCTCCGGCCGCAACGATGCTTTGTACGAGCGGCACTTGCTTTTCGACGACGTCTGCGCTCTGGAAGCCGCCGGGCCGCGCGAGCGCTTTGAGGCAGCGGCGCGTTCGGTGCGTGATGTGCTGTCGCAACGCTGGATTCTGACCAACAGCACCTATGACCGGGAGAACCCAAAGCGGATCTATTATCTGTCGATGGAATTTCTGATCGGGCGCTCGCTCTCCAACAATATCACCAATCTTCTGCTCGACCCCTTTGCGAAGGAAATCGCCGCCCGGGGCAAGCTCGACCCGTTCGGCCTCATCGAACAAGAACCCGATGCTGGGTTGGGAAACGGCGGGCTTGGTCGCCTCGCGGCCTGCTTTCTCGACTCGATGGCGACGATGCAGCTCCCGGCCATGGGCTACGGGTTGCGTTACGAATACGGCATGTTCAAACAGTCCATCCAGGACGGCTGGCAGCACGAAGAGCCGGACAACTGGCTGCGCCGCCAGGACCCGTGGGAGGTCTCCCGCCCGGATGAGGCCGTCGAAGTCAGGCTGAACTGTTCGTTCGTGCTGCAAGAGGGGCGCTTGCATCCCGTGGCAGGCCGACCCTGTTCACTGATCGGCATACCGTTCGATCGGCCAATCGTCGGTTATGGCGGCAAGACCATCAACACATTGCGCCTGTGGGCTGCCGCTGCGCCCGTCTATTTCGACTTTCAGGAATTCAGTAGCGGCGATTTTGTCGGCGCTCTAGCCGGGACTCTCGCGGCCGAAACGCTGACCCGCGTGCTATATCCAGACGATTCTACCAACATGGGGCAAGGCCTGCGCTTCGGGCAGGAGTATTTCCTGGTTGCTTGCTCATTGGCCGATCTCGTCCGGCGCTTCCGCCGCAGCAATGCCGATTGGAACACGTTTCCCGACAAGGTCGCGATTCAGCTCAACGACACGCATCCGACGATGGCGGTGCCGGAGTTGATGCGGATCCTGCTCGACGAGGCGCATCTTGGCTGGGACCAGGCCTGGGATCTGACGCAGAGGACGTTGGCCTACACCAATCACACCCTGCTGCCCGAAGCGCTCGAGAAATGGCCGCTCGCCTGGTTCGCGATAATGCTGCCGCGCCATTTGGAAATCATCTTCGAGATCAATCGACGTTTCATTAGCGCCGTCCGGATCCGCTATCCCGGCGACGAGGAGCGGGTTCGGCGCATGAGCCTGGTCGAGGAAGGCACCGAGCGCAGGATCCGCATGGCCAACCTCGCCATCGTCGGCTCACACAGCACCAATGGGGTCTCCGCGATTCACACCGACCTGCTGCGGACGACGACGGTCAAAGACCTGGCCGAGATGTTTCCGGAGCGCTTCAACAACAAGACCAACGGAGTCACGCCGCGAAGATGGTTATTGCTGGCGAATCCGGCGCTCGCCGGCGCGATCACCGCGGCCATCGGCGACGACTGGGTGACCGATCTCGGCCGGTTGCGCCAACTCGCGCCTCTTGCCGACGACAAATCCTTTTGCGAGGCGTTCCGCAACGCTACGCATGAGGCCAAATCGCGTTTTGCCGATTGGCTCAAGGCAGCGACCGGCCAGATCGTCGACCCCGCCAGCATTTTCGACTGTCATATCAAGCGCATCCACGAATACAAGCGGCAGCTGCTCAACGCGTTGCGCATCATCGTTCTGTATAACCGGCTGCGCGAGAACCCTGGCGTCGAGTTGACGCCGCGTACGTTCTTCTTCGCTGGCAAGGCAGCGCCGGCCTACCGCTTGGCCAAGCTGATCATCAAATTCATCAACGACCTCGCCGGCACGATCGACGGCGATCCGATCGCCCAAGACCGTCTCAAGGTCGTGTTCCTCCCCGATTATTGCGTCTCGCTCGCCGAGCGGCTGATCCCGGCTGCCGAAGTCTCCAACCAGATCTCGACCGCCGGTTACGAGGCGAGCGGCACGAGCAACATGAAGTTCATGATGAATGGGGCGCTGACGATCGGCACGCGCGACGGCGCGACGATCGAGATGGCCCAGGAAGCCGGCGAAGAGAACTTCTTCCTGTTCGGCTTGACCGCCGATCAGGTGGCCGACAGCCGCAGCTGGTACAACCCAAACTGGCATTATGAAAACGAATTGGAGACCCGCGCCGCATTGGACCTGATCTTCTCCGATTACTTCAGCCGCGACGAGCCCGGCGTCTTCGCTCCACTAAGGGACGCGCTGCTGACGCAGGGAGATCACTACATGCATCTGGCCGACCTCAAATCCTATCTCGAGGCGGACCAGAGGCTGACTGCGTTGTACGCCGTCGGCGACGCCTGGGCGCGCAAGGCCATTCTGAACGTGGCCGGCTGCGGGAAGTTCTCCAGCGACCACACGATCGCCCAATACGCCGCCGAAATCTGGCGAGCGAAGCCGTGCCCGGTGAAAAGGATCGGTGCATGACCATTTCGCCGCTGGCCGGCAAGCCGGCGCCCAAGGAGATGCTGGTCGATGTGGTCCGCCTCGAACGCGAATATTTCGAACGCCGGCCCGATCTCGACGATCCCGAACAACGGGTCGGCTTCGGTACCAGCGGGCATCGGGGCTCATCGCTGCACGGCTCGTTCACCGAAGCCCATATTCTGGCCATCACCCAAGCCATCTGCGACTTCCGGCGCATGCAGGGCACCGATGGCCCGCTGTTTATGGCCCGGGATACGCACGCGCTTTCCGGGCCGGCCCAGCACACGGCGCTCGAAGTTCTCGCCGGCAATCACGTGCACACCGTCATCCAGCAGAACGACGGGGTGACCCCGACGCCGGTCATCTCGCGGGCAATCCTCGTCCACAATCGCGGGCGAAGCGAGCTGCTTGCCGACGGGATTATCATCACCCCCTCGCACAACCCTCCGGAGGACGGCGGGTTCAAGTACAATCCAACTCACGGAGGTCCAGCAGATATCGACGTGACCCGGTGGATCGAGAACCGGGCCAACGATATCTTGCGCAACCGCAATTCCGGCGTGAAGCGGGTGGGCTTCGCGGCAGCCCTCAGCGCCGACACGACACAGCAGGACGACTTCGTCCTTCCCTATGTCACCGATCTGCGCAACGTTGTCGATATGGAGGCCATTCGTGCCGCCGGCCTCAAGCTCGCCGTCGACCCGCTCGGCGGCGCTGCCGTGCATTACTGGGAACCGATCAACACGATCTACAAGCTGGACATCGCCGTGGTCAACCCGAAGGTCGATCCGACCTTCTCGTTCATGACGGTCGACCACGACGGCAAGATCCGCATGGACTGCTCCAGCCCTTATGCGATGGCGAGTCTCGTCGGCCTCAAGGACCGCTACGACGTCGCGTTCGCCAACGATCCGGATTCCGATCGGCACGGCATTGTCACACCGTTGTCAGGACTGATGAACCCCAATCACTATCTGGCCGTTGCCATTCATTACTTGCTGACGCATCGCCCGCACTGGCCGGCCCATGCCGCGGTCGGCAAGACGCTGGTCAGCAGTGGCATAATCGACCGGGTGGTAGAGAAGCTTGGGCACCGGCTTTATGAAGTACCCGTCGGCTTCAAGTGGTTCGTGCCTGGGTTGTTCGACGGCTCGTGCTGCTTTGGCGGCGAGGAAAGCGCCGGGGCCAGTTTCTTGCGCCATGACGCCAGCGTATGGACGACTGACAAGGACGGTCCGATCATGGACCTGCTGGCGGCCGAGATCGTGGCTCGCACCAGCAAAGACCCCGGCGAGCACTACCGGAAGCTGACAGCCGAATTCGGCGCGCCGTGCTACACGCGCATCGATGCGCCGGCGACACCCGAACAGAAAGCGAGGCTGAAAACCCTGTCGCCCGAGGCTGTCAAGGAATCGAGTTTGGCTGGCGAGCCGATCGTTGCGAAGCTGAGCCACGCCCCCGGCAACAACGCTCCGATTGAGGGCCTTAAAGTGATCGCACGCAGCGGCTGGTTCGCGGCGCGACCGTCGGGGACCGAGGCGGTCTACAAAATCTACGCCGAGAGCTTCAAAGACGAAGCGCACCTTGACGCAATCGTCCGCGAGGCTCGCAAGATGGTGAATGCCGCGGTCTCGGGCTCGGGCGCACCGGTCATCGAGAGCGGGAGAGGCGGGATGATGGATCGCGGTCGAGCGTCGGCGCCGTTTCCACCTGAATGAATACCGGGCCTCGGGCGTATTGCTGCACATCACCTCGCTGCCCTCGCGTCACGGCATCGGCGATCTGGGACCCAGAGTGCGG
Organism: uncultured Alphaproteobacteria bacterium; assembly: GCA_963817135.1. GTDB lineage: Bacteria > Pseudomonadota > Alphaproteobacteria > Rhizobiales > Xanthobacteraceae > VAZQ01. The sequence goes on from CAWFNG010000001.1 coordinate 668,508, forward strand.
GCCTGGGTCGACCGCCTGGCCAATGCTGGCCAAAGCTTGGTGGCAATCGCTGCCGCTCGGCCCGACGGCAACTGCGACGGCTTGCACATGACCGCACCCGGACACGTGGTCGTGGCGATACGGCTCTTTACCGTGATCCAGCGCCGGCTGCCACGGCCAAAGAGTAGCGCGGCAACGGCTACTTCCAGCTAGAATCCGTCGGCCGAATTCGGCTGCGGCACAAGTCCGGCAGCTGGCCCGGGCTTGGGTTTCCTTCAAACCACTCAAACGGGCAGTTGAGCTGTCTGTCGGCACCATGAGCTTTTTGCGCTAACACTCACTGTTCCACAGCGGTCATCTCGTGCTAACCGGCCGGACTACCACTGGGTTTTTCCGAGTCAGCTGAAGTTCTTCTGTTTCATGGCGGATGACAAGGTGTTCGCCGTCAATGAGGGCATATTCTACCTTATCTAGACCGATTTCGATTTGCAGCATCTGGCCGCGGTAGGTCAACGGAAACCGAAGGGTACCACTGTCCTCGGGCACACGGCGTGGCCAGAACGATAACATTCCATCGTTGTCCCGCATACCGCCGAAGCCATAGGTGAGCATCATCCAGGTGCCCCCCATTGAAGCGATATGGCAGCCGTCCTTCACGTTACCGCCCACATCGGCCAGGTCCATCAACAGTGCTGCCATTCCGTACCGAAACGCTTTGTCCGTGTCGCCGATTTGCGCCGCAATGATCGCCTCGACGCACGAGGACAGTGATGAGTCTCCTGTGGTCAACGGGTCGTAGAAGTAAAAATTGCGCTTCTTCGCCTCCGGTGAAAAAACATCGCCCAACAGGAACATGGCCAGCACCACGTCCGCCTGTTTGATCACTTGCTTCCGGTAGATGTTCAGCGGATGGTAAAACAGTAGCAGCGGATAGTGGTCGGGCGGTGTGTTGCGGAAGTTCCAGGGCTCTCTGTCCAAAAAGTTGTCATCTTGCGGGGTAATCTGCAGCTTATCATCATACGGCACGTACATGTTCTCTGCCGCGCGAAGCCATGCCTTCACCTCAGACGGTTCGAGAGCGGTTTTGTGCACGAGAGTGTTGTAGGCATCTGGCTCTGTTGTTCGCAGCGACTCGACCGTCTGGGCCGCATAGCGCAGGTTCTCTCGAGCCATCAGGTTCGTGTATGTGTTGTTGTTCACGATCGTGTTGTATTCATCAGGACCGGTGACACCATTGATGCAGAATTTCCCACCTTTTGCATCCGAGTAGAAACCCAAGTCCACCCAAAGCCGCGCTGTTTCCACGAGCATCTCCGCACCACATTCCCGCAGAAACAGCTCGTCTCCCGTTGCCTGCACATACTTGCGTAGTGCGTACATGATGTCCGCGTTGATGTGGTACTGTGCAGTTCCCGCTGGATAATATGCCGATGCTTCTTCCCCATTAATGGTGCGCCACGGGAACATGGCTCCGCGATGGCCCAATTGATTCGCGCGCGCGCGCGCCTGCGCCAGCATCTTGTAGCGGAAGGTCAGCAGATTCCTGGCAATTCGGGGAGAAGTATATGTCAGAAAAGGCAGGAGATAAATTTCGGTGTCCCAAAAGTAATGCCCCTCATATGCCTTTCCGGTAAGGCCTTTCGCCGGTACGCCCGCGTCCTCCGCACGTGCTGACGCCTGCAGCATATGAAAAAGGTTGAAACGAATCGCCTGTTGCATCTCGACGGTAGTGCGCTTCGTAAGGTCTTGCCGGATATCCCGGATGCGTACATCGCTGCGGCGCCAGAAATCGTCCATGTACTGCTCTTGAGCGGAAAGCAGCTGTTGAAATCCCTGGGCCATCACGCGGTCCATGGTCCATTCAGCACGGCCACAGAGTTCTTGAGCCGAAGCAGTCTGGGACGTGTGATAGACCATGTATTTGGTGAGCTGAATCGGACATCCCGGCAGGGCCTCGATTGTGAAGGCAACCTGGCCAAAGTCCTCGGCGTGGACCGTTTTGCAGGTATGCGCGCAGGCGGTCTCCAGCGCATGATCAGTGGCGCATATCAGCGTCAATCGGCTCTTTTCTGTTGCATGGCACAGCACGATCCGACGGCCTTTGGAATAGCTGGTTCGCGGATGGAGAACCCGGCTTAAAAAGGCCTTGGCCTGTCGCGGATCATCGCCGTTGATGCGGGCGCTCGCTTCATTCACCGCCATCTCCGAGGAAATTACGATGGACCCCTTCGCATTGAGGAGCGTCACACAATAGGAAATCGCGGCTACGTGCCTACCGTCGAAAGAGACCAACCGCCGGGATCTGATCAAGACCTGTTTTCCCGCGAGAGTCTCCCAGAGGATCTCGCGGTCCAGCGTCCCGGACTTCATGTTGAGCCGCCGGTCGTAGCTCAGGAGGTTCGCATTGGGCAACCAGAAGGGCTCGTCATCGACGAACAGCTTGATGATCTTGCTGTCGGTTACGTTGCAAATGGTCTGGCCCGTTTTTGCGAAACCGTAAGCTTCTTCTCCGTACACGATCGGCCACGTTTCATAGAAACCATTGATGAGCGTGGCATTCTCGACGTTGGGGCCACCTTCCTCCGGGCACCCGCGCATGCCGAGGTATCCGTTGCCAAGCGCCAGCATCGTCTCCAGCTGGACCAGGAATTCCGGGTGAAACCCCTTCTCGATAATGTTCCACTCGTCGAGCGGATAATCGTGGGGTGGCGGCCTGAGGCGTTCGTGATGAAGCATCGGGCTGTTTCTCTCACCGGAGCGCGAGGCGTTGGTCAGTCGACCAGTTCGCCCAAATCCTCGACCACCAGATGCGCGCCATGACGCTTCAACTCCTCGGCATTCCCCTTGCGCGCGACACCAATCACAAGCCCGAAGTTCCCATCGGAGCCAGCCTCCACCCCGGAAATGGCATCCTCGACGACAATCGCGCGTTTCGGCTCAACCCCGAGAAGTCTTGCCGCCATCAAGAACGTATCCGGGGCCGGCTTCCCGCCAAGCCGTTCCGCTTCAATGGTATTGCCATCGACCCGTACTTCGAAAAAGGTATCCAAGTTGGCCGCCCTCAGAACTGCCGAGCAGTTTTGACTGGAGGTAACGACGGCAATTTTGAACCCATCCCGGCGGAGTTGATGAATGAATTGCACGGTTCCGGCGTAAGGCTCCACGCCCACCTCCGCGATGGCGCGGTTCACCAGGTCGTTCTTGCGATTCCCGAGTCCGTGCACGGTTTCGACGTCTGCAGGATCATCGGCATTTCCCTCCGGGAGTTGGATACCACGCGATGTCAAAAAGTCACGAACGCCGTCGAAACGGGGCTTTCCATCCACGTAGAGCCGGTAGTCCCGGGCGAGATCGAAGGGGCGAAATGACTCCCCTTTCTGTTCCGCACGTTTCCGAAGGTATTCGTCAAACATCTTCTTCCAACACGTCGCGTGGAGAGTGGCGGTGTTCGTTATGACACCATCGAGATCAAAAAGAACGGCGTCGTATTGGTCATGGTTGATGCGCTTGCTCTCGGGCCGTGGCATGAATCGCTCTCCTGTTATCCAAGGACCTGAGCACACAACCGCCCTCGCTGCGATCTAGTCGTCGAGGAGAGGTCCGTTCCAAATCCGTACAGCCGGTATTTTGCGATAGTAGCCCAGCACACATAGGGTGCCCGTATTCAGCAGAAAGTGTTGACCTCCGCCCGGAGGCAGCCCGATCCAGCGCGCCACGAACACGCGCAGGACGTGCCCGTGCGCGAACAACGCGGTGTCGCCCTCCACCGCGCGCGACCGGGCGATCACCCGGTCCACACGCATACCAACGTGCTCCGGCGCCTCGCCGCCCGGGCATCCATCCCGGAAGATCAACCAGTCCGGCGCCATCTCCTCGATTTGCTCGGGCGTCAGCCCTTCGTATTCCCCGTAATTCCACTCGACGAGATCAAAGTCGATGATGGCCTTATCTCCCAAGCCTGCCAGCTCGCAGGTCTCTTGTGCCCGCTGCAGCGGGCTACAGAGAACTAGCCCAAATGCTCTGGTGGCGAGTACCGGCCGAATCCGCCTCGCAAGTCGGCGGCCGGCGTCTGTCAACGGAATATCCGTCGCACCAGTGTGCTGGCCACTGAGGCTCCACGCTGTCTCCCCGTGCCTGATCGCGAACACGTCCACGTTCGCCTCCCGCCAGCAGGATCAGACGTTATCGGCCTCTGTCGAATGAACAGCCGCAGAAGCCGCCTCCTCCCCCCATCTCCAGCCGGTGATTTCGGGCATATCGTCCCCATAGCGATCGATGAACTGCTTGTGCTCGATGAGCTTGTCCCGGATCGCCTGCTTGGCGTAGGCGGCCCGCGGTCCGAGCTTTGGCACGCGGTCGATCACGTCGCTCACGAGGTGGAAGCGATCGAGGTCGTTCAGCACGCACATGTCGAAAGGTGTCGTGGTTGTGCCTTCTTCCTTGTAGCCGCGCACGTGAATGTTGTGGTGGCCCGCGCGCCGGTAGGTCAGCCGGTGAATCAGCCAGGGGTAGCCATGGAAGGCAAAGATGATCGGCTTGTCGGCAGTGAACAACGCGTCGAAATCGCGATCCGAGAGGCCATGCGGGTGCTCGCTCGATGGCTGCAGCTTCATCAGATTGACAACGTTGATGACCCGGACCTTCAGATCAGGCGCGTGTCTTCGAAGGAGGTCGACAGCGGCAAGGGTCTCCAAGGTCGGCACATCGCCACAGCACGCCATCACGACATCGGGCTCGCCTCCCTGGTCGTTGCTGGCCCACTCCCAGATCCCGAGACCAGCTTCGCAGTGCTTGATCGCCTCGTCCATCGTCACCCACTGAGGAGCGGGCTGCTTGCCGGCGACGACGACGTTGACGTAGTTCCGGCTGCGCAGGCAATGGTCGGTGACCGAGAGCAAGCAGTTGGCGTCGGGCGGCAGATAGACGCGGATGACCTCGGCTTTCTTGTTGACGACGTGATCGATGAACCCGGGGTCTTGGTGGCTGAAGCCGTTGTTGTCCTGGCGCCAGACATGGCTCGACAAGAGGTAGTTCAGCGAACCGATAGGCCGCCGCCAGGGAATGTGATTGCACACCTTCAGCCACTTGGCGTGCTGGTTGAACATCGAATCGATGATGTGGATGAACGCCTCATAGCAAGAGAAAAAGCCGTGCCGACCGGTCAGGAGATAGCCCTCGAGCCAGCCCTGGCATTGGTGCTCGCTGAGCATCTCCATGATCCGCCCACCGGGGGCCAAATGATCATCCCAGGGATGGGTTTCCGCAACCCAGGCACGATTGGTGACCTCCAGCACGTCCTGCCAGCGGTTTGAGTTGTTTTCGTCCGGGCTGAAAAGCCGGAAATTTCGTTGCTCCATGTTCAGCTTCATCACATCGCGCAGGAACCGGCCCATGACTCGCGTGGACTCGGCCATAACGACGCCAGGTGTGGTCACCTGGACAGCGTAGTCGCGGAAATTCGGCAGCCGCAGTTCGCGCAGGAGCAACCCGCCATTGGTGTGCGGGTTGGCGCTCATGCGACGGGTGCCTCGAGGAGCTATGTCGGCCAACTCGGATCGGAGCCGGCCGATTTCGTCAAAGAGCTCCGCAGGCCGGTAGCTCTTCATCCAGTCTTCGAGGATGCGCACATGCTCCTTGTTCTCGTGCATCTCGCCCATCGGCACCTGGTGCGCGCGCCAATAATCCTCGGTGCGCTTGCCATCAATTTCTTTCGGGCAGGTCCACCCCTTAGGTGTGCGAAGTATGATCATTGGCCAGCGGGGGCGTTCCCTAAAGCCATCTCGACGCGCATCTGATTTGATACGCTCAATTTCGCCGACGACCTTTTCCAGGGTGGCGGCCATCAGCTCGTGCATTTTTTCCGGCTCATGCCCCTCGACGAAATATGGCGCATAGCCATAGCCGCGGAACAGGTGATCCAACTCCTCATGGCTGATGCGGGCGAGAATGCAGGGATTGGCAATCTTGTAGCCGTTGAGGTGGAGGATCGGCAAAACTACCCCGTCGGTCGCCGGATCCAGGAACTTATTGGAATGCCAGCTCGTTGCCAGCGGTCCAGTTTCCGCTTCGCCGTCACCGACAACGCACGCAACAATCAAATCGGGGTTGTCGAAGGCCGCTCCGTAGGCGTGCGAAAGGGCATAGCCGAGCTCGCCGCCTTCGTGAATTGAACCAGGCGTCTCCGGTGCAACATGGCTCGGGATACCGCCAGGGAAGGAGAATTGAGTGAACAGACGCTTCATGCCCTCTTCGTCAGGCGAAATGTTCGGATAGACCTCACTGTAGGTCCCCTCGAGGTAGGCGTTCGCGACCAAACCGGGACCGCCATGCCCGGGGCCGGTGATGTAGATCATGTCGAGGTCGTGCCTCTTGATCACCCGATTCAGGTGAACGTAGATGAAGTTCAAGCCTGGTGTCGTTCCCCAGTGGCCGAGGAGACGGGGCTTGATGTGTTCCTTTGTGAGCGATTGCTTAAGCAGCGGATTGTCATAGAGATAGATTTGGCCGACCGACAGGTAGTTGGCGGCCCGCCAATACGCATCAATCAACGCCCCCTCTTTTTCAGACAGCGCGGTTGCCATTGTTGCCTTCTCCTGAATCATTGAACTGCGCGTCACACCGACGCGGCGGAACGGTCATACGCATCAGTCGTCGCGTCGCAACCGGCTGCTTTATAACCCTTGAGCAGTGTCATTGCTCGCAACTCTACCACGCGGACTTGCCGATCGCTGACGAACCAGTGGTTCACGTTTCACGGCTGCTTGGAACGCAGACTGAGCTCGTTCAAAATAAACTGATCTCTCATGTGAGGGCACACACCATTTCCCGCCCGCATCGGACCTCTTGGCGGCGGCCCTTTACGGAAACGGCCACTGGGTCACCGGCTTCCAGAGTCGCATGGAAAACCTGCTCGGCGCCGTCGATGCCGATCCTGAGATGGCGGCCACGCCACTCAATTCCAAAGTTCAGGACTGTCCAACTTACAGGCGGATTGGGATTGAAGGCGATCCCGTCACTCTGCAATGACAACCCCGCAAAGCCGAAGACAGCCGTCAGCCACGTGCCGCCAAGAGCCGCCATGTGCAGCCCCCCAGCGATGGTTGTGTGGTTATCTGCCAGATCGATCGCCACCGCATGCTGGAAATACCGCAGTGCGAGGTCCGACTCGCCCAGACGCGCCGCGACCAGCCCATGCATGGCGCCGCTGAGGGAACTGCCGTGGCCGCAGCGCGGCTCGTAGTAGCGAAAGTTCGTCCTCCCGCTGTCGCCGGGGAATTCCTCCGGCAACAGCCCGAGAAGCGCTACAACATCAGCCTGCTTGATGACCTTTGAGCGCTGCGTTCGCTCCCGCCCAAGCACCACGTCCATCGGCACTGATCGGCCCGCGTAGCCCGCAAGATCGATCTCCTCAAGGCCAAAGAAACCGGCGAACTGCTCGAACAATCCCGTTTGAGAATTCCAGCCGGTGAACATTGTCTCCGCCACAGCCCGCCAGCACACGAGCTCCGCATCCTCTAAGCCAAGGCGGTATGACAGGCATGCCCAGCGGTCGGGCCAGTGTTCGCGCAACAGCGCGGCCACCTCAAGCGCCCGCCGAATGTTCCAGCGTGCCATGACATTGGTGTAGGCATTGTCGTCTATATGCTCGTGATACTCATCCGGTCCGATAACACCGCGGATGTGGCAGTAACCGTCCCCCTCCGGCTGGGCACGGCTCGACCAAAACCGCCCCGTCTCGAGAAGAATCTCGGCCCCTGCGTCGAGGAGGAAGTCTACATCCTTAGTTGCCTGCCAGTACTGCCAGACCGCATATGCGATGTCTGCGGTAATGTGCTGTTCTTGCTTGCCGCAAAGGATATCGACAATCTGGCCGTCTGGATCAACAACCTGCTCCGGCGTCGTTTCCGCACCGGTGTCCGCCGACTCCCAGGCGTACATGGCGCCGCGCCATCCCATGTGGGCCGCCTTCTGCCGCGCGCCGTCGATGGTCCGGAAGCGATACATGAGTAGCGCGCGGGCCGCTTCCGGCCAAGTGAAGATGTAGAATGGCAGCAAGTAGATTTCCGTGTCCCAGAAGACATGCCCGTGATAGTCGTCGCCGGTGAGCCCGCGTGCTCCAATGGAAACGCGCTCATCGGCGGGATTGGCGGCGCTGTTGAGGTGGTAGACAGCGAAACGCAACGCCTGCTCAGCGGCCGGGTCGCCTCCCACCTCGATATCGCTGGAACGCCATCGATCTGACCAAGCCGCCTCGTGCTCTTGGACGACCTGGCGCCAGCCGACCTGTCGGGCTACGCCGAGCTTTTCCCGTGCGACGCGGCCAGGATCCGCATCCAGGGCGTCGCTTCGGCCACAGCAACCAGCCGCGTAACACAAACGATCTGGCCCGGACGCGTCTTCCAATGCCAGGACCACATGAATGGACCGGGCATGGTTGGGGTAACCTCGGAGCCGTCGATTTGCAACGACAATACAGCAGCCATCGCGATGCGTTTGCCCGAATACTTGGTCCGCCAAATACCGAGATCCTGCTCAATCCGCTCTGACATGAGCCCGAGGCCCAGTCCCTCGAGCGATGCTTCCACCGCGATCTCAATCTCGCCTTCCTCGATCTTTAATTCGATCACCTGAACCCCAATTCCCCGCTCACTTAGCGACAGGAGGTGCAGCGTCCTCACTCGGACAGCTATGGTGGGGCGGTCAATCAGGCGAAATCCGGTAAGCAATACACCCCGCCTCATGTCGAGTATCGTGCGATGCGAAATCGCCTCGGCGGGGTGACGGACGAGCGGCTCGCCCCGAAGCATAATGCGGAACTGTTGCCACCCCGGGGCGGGAACAAGTGCAGGTATAGGGTGCTCGGGACCCGGTATGTCGAACATACCGGCGACGTAAGCTCGGTGCGGAACGTCCCAACGCTCCCCACGACTTACCGCTCGACCGGCTCGTAGCCCGAGAAAGCCATTGCTGATCGAAAATCGCAACTCATAGATTGCTTCACGAAGCGCATCGAAACCCTCCGCGGCAAGCACCCAGGCGAGATCAGGGGTCGGGTCGAGCAAGGTTTCCATTTCCCCACTCCAGTTACGGGTCGCGAGGGCTCACAAGCGCGGCGCTGTTCCCAGGACTACTCTGCGCCGCTCCAATTAAGATGCGTGTCGATGAGGCCGATCGCGGCATCACAACACTGGTCAGCATCGACGGGTTGCCTGGATTCTTCTCATTCCCAAGCACGACGAGGCTAGTCGCGGCTGGGAGGATTTCCTTCATGTACTGCATCTAGCGCTTGCTCACAGAGTCGATCAGGATCGAGCATGCCGTCCTTTGCGAGCGCGATGATGCGCTTGGCGATGATTTCCTGAGCGATATAGGTTTGGTTCTCAAATTTAAGAGTTGCACGTGCCATTTCGTATGCAATGCCCATGACTTCGCTAAGTCTTGGAATCGAATTTGGTCCCGTTGAAGAATTCGGAAATGGGCGACATGACGCGATCCTCTAGCTATACAGACGGTAGCATAAAAAACACTGTCAAATCTTAGTCGGTTGCATTGATTTAAATCAATAGCAGCCCAAGACCTTCACTTCGGGCGGCATTTTCAGTCGACCTTTTTTCAAAATGCAGTTGTCTCATGAGCACGCGAACTCAGCGTTGTGCTGCCGACGCGCAGGATTGCTGCCAACCAGCATCTTGGATTCGCGATCATCTCCCGGCGCCTCTGCTCATGGCAGCCGCCACGAGGGCTTGACGAAGCTAACCCATGATCGAAAGGGCGATCAGTGCCAGGCACCGTTGCTTTGCACTCATGTTCTAGCGGTCGCAGCCCGTCATCGGCCATGCCCTGCCGAACATTCGCCTGGATCATCGGCCTCCAGCTCTACACAGTCAGCATGAAGCCGCCAGTCGCGGATGCTGTGGAGGCGCTCATACCGGCGCTCCGCAGCTTCCACGGCGCGATCCGGGCTCCTCGCGCGGCGAACCTCGATCACCCGTTGGATACACTTGAATGAGTGTCCGTCGGAACTGAGCAGATCCTTGAAAAAGCTCACTCGATAGTGGGTCATGGAATGCTCTCCCTATCGCTCTGGTTATGTTTTTTGAAAAATATAGAAGTAATACTGAAGATTGGCTTGATCTCGATCAAAAAGCCATTGCCCATGCAGAAGGCCGGCACGGAGACGAGTTCCAGTTCCTGGCTTTCCGTCGTTCGCCCACAACTCCGGAAATGTACGGCGCCTGCAATTTTGAGAGGGGTCAAAGCGTCACTTATGTCTGGTGGCGTAAAGAGGCGTGAGCCCTCCGCCTGGTGCGCTCAATACGGTGGGTCAAATGGCGGGACTAACTGCGGCTTCTATTCGTTCGAACAATGCGAAGCAGCGCGTTGGGGCTAAGGTGGGTTTTGCTATCAAATCCGTTCTCACAATCGCAGCGGCGCTATCGGCGCTAAAGCTCGGGCTCATCACGCGAACCGCCGCCGCAGGAGACTGGGCGAAGGCCGATACTACCGACGAGTCCTTTTGATTTATATCAAGGCGCCTTTTGTAGTCTGGTAGAGATTTACTTAGCGCGCGCCACGCACAAGATAATTAGGAAGGGTTAGCGCATGAGCACCGTCGCCGAACTGCAGGAGCGGCTCACCCGCATCGAAAGCAGGCTGTGTGCACTGCGCCGGCGCCGGCGCGACGCCACGCATGCGTACCAGTACAGCAAGCAACGCGAGATCGAAGAGGACATCAACATGCTGTGTCGCGTGCGAGTGCAACTCACCGAACAACTTGAGCAAACAGAGGCAGACCGCATGAGTGGGCTACTTGCGGAATGCCCGATCCCATCCTGCACGCGGCAGCAAAAGGACCCCGGCCTATGTCTGAGTTCGGGTCTTGTGTCACGAGTAATCGCTGGCGTCCAACGACGAAAAAGACCGGCACGAAACCCGACTGTTCGTTGCGCGGCCGTCCCCGGGGATTTGGCGACGGACCACCTTTCTTCCACCGCTTGTCCGGCGGCGGGCGACCAGGGCCAACCTTGTACTCTTCGGCCGCGGTGCCCTGCGATCCGTTGGACTGAGCTTCGAGCGGGCCGCCGCGAGTGGGATTGGATTTTTCGGACATGGCACTGATCTCCTCGGCTCTAGGCGGTGGACGCGCTTGGCCCAGCACGGCGCGTGGTTGCCACGTCCGCAAAGGTCAGATCTGACCCTTCAAGGCGCGCGGCCTTCCCGGTGTATTGCTGCCAACGCCGGACAATGACGTCGCAAGAGAGCGGATCAAGTTCGCCACACAGGAGGCGGTGCGGCCCAAGGACCCACAGATCGCCCGTCCTTGAAACGGCCGGGCCCTGCAGGCTGTTCATCTGGACTGAAGAGCCGGAAATTTCGCGCCTCCATATTCAGCTTCATCACATCGCGCAGAAACCGGCCCATGACCCGCGTGGACTCGGCCGTCACCACGCCGGGTGCGGTCACCTCGACAGCATAATCGCGGAAATTCGGTAGCCGAAGCTCGCGCAGAAGCAAGCCGCCATTGGCGTGGGGGTTGGCGCTCATGCGGCGGGGGCCTCGAGGGGCAAGATCGGCCAACTCGGAGCGGAGCCGACCGCCGTCGTCGAAGAGTTCCGCGGGTCGGTAGCTCTTCATCCAGTCTTCAAGAATACGGACATGAGCCGTATTCTCATGCATCTCGCCCATAGGCACTTGATGCGAGCGCCAGTAGTCTTCAGTGCGCTTGCCATCGATTTCTTTCGGGCATGTCCAGCCCTTGGGGGTGTGAAGCACGATCATCGGCCAGCGCGGACGCTCGCTGAAACCATTACGACGCGCGTCCGATTTAATGCGCTGAATTACGGCGATCACCTCGTCCAGGGTACCGGCCATCAGCTCGTGCATTTTTTCCGGCTCATCCCCCTCGACGAAATACGGCGTGTAGCCGTAGCCGCGAAACAAGTGATCCAGCTCCTCGTGGCTGACACGGGCGAGGATACACGGATTGGCAATCTTGTATCCGTTCAAGTGAAGGATCGGCAAAACCACGCCGTCGGTCGCCGGATCCAGCAATTTGTTGGAATGCCAGCTCGTTGCCAGCGGTCCGGTCTCTGCTTCGCCATCCCCGACAACGCACGAAATAATCAAATCGGGATTATCGAAGGCCGCCCCGTAAGCATGCGAGAGCGAGTATCCGAGTTCCCCCCCTTCATGAATTGAACCGGGCGTCTCCGGCGCTACATGGCTTGGAATGCCGCCAGGGAACGAGAACTGTGTGAACAGACGCTTCATTCCCTCCTCGTCGCGAGAAATATTGGGGTAGACCTCGCTGTATGTGCCCTCGAGGTAGGCGTTCGCGACCACACCCGGACCGCCATGCCCGGGGCCGGCGATGTAGATCATGTCGAGGTCGCTTTTCTTGATGACCCGGTTCAAGTGAACGTAGATGAAGTTCAAACCCGGCGTCGTTCCCCAGTGGCCGAGCAGCCGGGGCTTGATGTGTTCCTTTGTGAGCGTCTCTTTGAGCAATGGGTTATCGTAGAGATAAATCTGACCGACCGAAAGATAGTTCGCAGCGCGCCAGTACGCATCGATCAATTGCCGCTCCTTGTCAGACAGCGCCTTTCCCATCGTTATCTCCTGGTTCTGTGCCATGACCGATGTGCTTTCAGTGACGCGGTCGAGCGCAAGCGCGACAAGCACCACGGACCGCGGCCGCACCAGATAGGTCGCCTCTCCTACGACGGGCGCGGTCTCCCAGGCACAGATGTCATCGGGCGAGGCGAGCCCGGTATCGATACAGCGTCGCCAGGCCTGCCAGCTTTCACTGGGCGGCGGCAGCTCGAAATTCAGGGGCTCCCAATAGGCATTCAGAATTCCGTGAAGCAGGAACCGAGCATGCGGCCCCCGCAGCGTGAACGCTAGGGAGTGCGATTGCTCACCCCAGTCTGGGCGATTGAGCATCACTCCATGCCACTCGAAGCGCGCCTGACGGAGCAGCTCATTGAGATTCGGTGCGGCTTGTCCCACTAGGACATCGCGGTGTTTGCGGAAATCATTGAGCACTTTGACGAAACGGTGGATGTCGCCATGCCGCTCCAGCAGGCTCCAATCGAACCAGCTGACATCAGAGTCCTGACAGTAGGCGTTATTATTGCCACGTTGGGTTCGGCGTACCTCGTCGCCCATGAGAAGCATCGGCGCGCCGACCGCCAGCAGATCCAGGGCAAGGAAGTTCTTGACTTGCCGGTTACGCAGTGCCTCGACCCCGGCATCGTTCGTCGGCCCCTCCACGCCGCAATTCCAGCTCAGATTATCGTCAGTGCCATCGCGGTTGTTCTCGCCGTTTGCCTCGTTGTGCTTACGGTCGTACGAAACAAGGTCATTGAGCGTGAAGCCGTCATGGCTGGCGACAAAATTGATGCTCTGTTCGGCTTCACGCTCCTTGTGACCGTAAATGTCCGGGCTACCCAGCATGCGCGTAGCCACGCCGGACACCGAGCCATTGTCGCCTCTCAGGAAGCGCCGCACGTCGTCGCGAAAGCGGCCGTTCCACTCCTGCCAGGTATCGCCGATGAAGCTTCCCACCTGATAGAGCCCCGCCGCATCCCAAGCCTCGGCGATCAGCTTTGTGCCGGCCAATAAGGGATCCGACTCGATGTCCCAGAGAACGGGTGGACTCGGGAGCGGGTGACCCGTTTCGTCGCGCGACAGGATCGACGCCAGATCGAAGCGAAAGCCATCCACATGCATCTCTGTCACCCAATACCGCAGGCTGTCCAAAATCATGCGGCGCACGATCGGCTGGTTGGCGTTGAGTGTGTTCCCACAACCAGCGTAGTCCGCGTAGCGCGACTTGTCCTTCTCCAGGATGTAATAGAAGTCATTAGCCAAACCGCGATAGCACAACGTCGGCCCGGTTGGACCGCCTTCCGCGGTGTGGTTGAAAACGACGTCGAGGATGACTTCGAGTCCCGCGCGGTGGAGCGCTTTGACCATATCCCGAAACTCATCGAGCACCGCCAGCGGGTCCTTCTGGGAGCTGTACGCATTATGCGGCGCGAAGAATGAAACCGGCTGGTACCCCCAGTAGTTCACGAGGCCTTCGGGCGCGTCCTGAGCATCGAACTGAAATACCGGCAAGAGCTCAAGGGCCGTGATGCCCAGATCCTTGAGGTAGGGGATCTTCTCGACCAGTCCAGCATATGTCCCGCGCTTTGCGGCCGCGAGGCCCGAGTTAGGATGCCGCGTGAAGCCACCGACATGGAGCTCGTAGATTATGGTCTCGGCAAATGGTCGCCGAAGCGGCAGATCGTCCTCCCAATCGTAGGTATGTGGATCGGCGACTACGCTTTTTATCGCCGTGGCGCAGTTGTCGCCGGGCAGCGCCGCGGCCCGGCGATTGTATGTCTCGGGCACCGCGACAGCGAGACCGTAAGGATCGAGCAGCACCTTATCGGCATCGAACCGGAATCCACGGTTCGGCGCAAACGGTCCATGCGCCCGATACGCATACACCTGGCCTGGCTGCAGGTCCGACACAAAGACATGCCAGTAGTGATAGGTGCGGTGCTCGGCCGCATGGAGTGGAATGATCTTTGCCGGCTGGGCGGCATTTTCGTCGTCGAAGAGAAGCAGTTCCAGCATGGCCGCCCCCTTCGAGAATATGCTGAAGTTCACGCCGCCCGGCCGGACAGTCGCGCCAAGAGGAGCGCTCGCACCCGCTGTGACAACGCGGGTGCTCATGATTGCGTCATGCTCATCTCTCACCTGTTGTTGACATCTTGCCCGCCTTCCTTGAGGCTCAGTGCCCAACGATACAGCGTGATGCCGCCTATCTAAGCTAAGCGCCCTATCGATCCTCCTCAAGATTGGCGCTGATGAGGCTATCCACCCTTGCATCGCTTCTAAGCGTTGGCTTAGTGCCGTCAACTAAAAGCGGATTCCGCACTACCAACGCGCAATAGACTGCGGCGCCCCAAGTCACGATGTTCGGGCCACGCGACGCAGGCAAGCTCGCAGTCGCCGCTTGACCCATGTCAAAAGCATCATGGGCAAGCTTCTTCATACTCGATGCCTAAGTCACCAACCCAATGATGTTGACATCGCTCAACCGATCAAAGGTCCGCAAGGACATCCGGCTCGGCACCGCGCGAGCGAGAATGAGGCATGAAATGAGATCTGCAGCCGTTGTTGCCTTTCTAAGCGTGGCTCTTCTGGCTGCCTGCGACAAGCCGCAGCCGGCCGCCGAAATCCGGCCCGTGCGAACCGTTACGGCCGTCGCCGGCTCGGACGGAGAACCGGTATCGCTCACCGGCCACATCCGCGCCCAGAAGGAGCAAAGCCTCGCGTTCCGCATCGACGGGCGCATGATCAAGCGCCATGTGGAAGTTGGGCAGGTGGTACAGCCCAACGACCTTATCGCCGAGCTCGACCCCCTGCCGCAGCGCGACGCGTTGCACGAAACCCAGGCCAAGCTTGCCTCAGCGGAGGCAACTCTCCACGAAGTCCAGTAACAACATGGAGCGCAAGCGGACTCTGACGAACCAGGGCTGGGCCACCAAGGCGGATTACGATGCCGCGGAGCGATCGTTCAACACCGCCAAGGCCCAGCTCGATGTCGCCAAGGCGCAATTACATGAGGCCGAGGACCATTTCAGCTACAGCGAGCTTCGGGCGGACGCGCCGGGCGTCGTCATCTCCAGGAGCGCGGAGGCGGGAGAGGTGGTAAAGGCCGGCCAGACGATCGTCACGGTCGCGCAAGATGGCGGGACGGACGCGGTCTTTGACGTGCCCGCAACCCTCATGCGCCAGATCTCCCCTGACGTCGTGGTCACCGTCTCGCTGACCGACGATCCGCGCATCCGTACCACCGGCCGAGTGCGGGAGACCGCACCGCAGGCCGATCCAACAACCCGAAGCTTCCGGGTCAAGGTCGGGCTGGACGAAACGCCCGAAGCCATGCGGCTGGGCGCGACCGTGTTCGGGCAAGCGCGCATGCTCGGAAGCAAGGGCATCGAGCTTCCGGCGACTGCGCTGACGATGGTGGATAACCAACCGGCCGTGTGGGTGGTCGATCCCAAGAGTATGCAAGTGTCGCTGCGTACCGTCGAACTGCAGCGACACGCATCTTCGAGCGTGGTGGTGTCAAAGGGCGTGGAGCCGGGCGAGCTGATCGTCACCGCCGGCGTGCACGCGCTGCGCCCCGGACAGAAGGTTCGCCTCCTGGGAGCGCCCTCATGACAGGCTTCAACCTTTCAGCCTGGGCGATCACGCATCGCCCGCTCGTGCACTATTTCATGGCGATGCTCGTCGTCATCGGCGTCGTCTCCTACATGAAACTCGGCCGCAACGAGGATCCCACCTTCACCATCAAGGCCATGACGGTGAGGACACAGTGGCCGGGCGCGACACTCAAGGACACGCTGCTGCAGATCACCGAGCGCATCGAGCGCAAGCTGCAGGAGACGCCTTACCTCGACTACATCAAGAGCTACACCAACCCGGGCCAATCGACGATCTTTGTCTATTTGAAGGGATCGAGTGGGCCGAAGGCGGTGTCGGATGCCTGGTACCAGGTCCGCAAGAAGCTCAAAGACATCGAATTGACCCTGCCGCAGGGCGTCATCGGCCCGGTTTCTGACGACGAATTCGGCGATACATACGGCATTGTCTATGGTTTCACCGCGGATGGGTTCACGCATCGTGAGTTGCGCGACTACGTGGAGGAAATCCGGTCGCGGCTGCTGCAGGTGCCCGATGTCAACAAGGTGAACCTGATTGGCCAACAGGCCGAACGCATCTTCATAGAGTTCTCGCCCACCAAGCTCGCCGGCTATGGGCTCAAGCCTGCGCAGCTTGCGGCTGCGCTGCAGGCGCAGAACGCGGTGGCCCCCACCGGCGTCATCACAACCGACGAGGAGAGCATAACGCTGCGGGTCAGCGGCGCCATGGCCTCGGAAAAGGATATCCGCGCCATGAACTTCGATGTCGGCGGCCGCAATGTGCGGCTGGCCGACATTGCCGAGGTGCGGCGGGAATACGCCGACCCGCCGGACCCCATGTTCCGGATCAACGGCACGCCAGGACTGGGCCTGTCGATCTCCATGCGCGATGGCGGCGACGTGCTCGCGCTCGGCGAAAACATCCACCACACGATGGAGGAGCTGAAGGCCGACCTGCCGATCGGCATCGAGCCGGTCATGGTCGCCAACCAGCCCGATACGGTTCACCACTCGATCGACGACTTCATGGAGGCGCTGTGGGAGTCGATCGCCATCGTGCTCGTGGTCAGCGTCCTCAGCCTCGGCCTGCGCGCAGGCGCCATCGTCATCATTTGCATTCCGCTGGTGCTCGCAATCGTGTTCGGGGCAATGTACGCGTTGGGCATCGACCTTCAGCGCATCTCGCTCGGAGCTCTCATCATATCTCTCGGCTTGCTGGTGGACGATGCCATGATCACCATCGAGAGCATGGTGAGCCGGCTGGAGCGCGGCGACGACAAATCCCAGGCCGCCATTTTCGCGTATTCCTCCACCGCCATGCCGCGACTTGCCGGTACGCTGGTCACCGTTGCCGCATTCGTGCCGGTTGGCTTTGCGCGCAGTGACGCCGGCGAGTACACGTTTTCCCTGTTCGCGGTCGTGGCGCTCGCGCTCATCGCCTCCTGGGTGGTCTCGGGCATCTGCGCGCCGGTTGCCGGGATTGCACTGCTGCGCCCGCCGAAGCACACGCATTCCGAGGAGACCCTGAGCGCGCCGATGCGCGTGTTCAAACGCTGTTTGCTCGCGGCGATGCGGGCGAAGTGGATAACCATTCTGGTCACGCTTGGCCTTGTTCGCGGCTGCGCTCTGGGGTACGCGCTTCGTCCCTGAGCAGTTCTTCCCGTCCTCCGACCGGCCGGAGCTCCTGGTGGACCTCAAGCTGCAGGACAATGCCTCGGTGCTGGCCACGCGCGAGGTTGCAGCGCAGGTCGACAAGATGCTCGCCGCCGACCCCGATGTCGTGCGCTTCTCTACCTATGTCAGGCAGGGCGCTATCCGCTTTTATCTGCCGCTCGACGTCGCGCTGCCCAACGACTTCTTCGCGCAGTCGGTGGTGGTCACCAAAGGGCTGAAGGAGCGTGACCAGGTGCGCGCGCGTCTGGAGCAGGCGCTCGCCGAGCAGACTCCCGGCGGCGGTTGCACGGATCTATCCGCTTGAGCTTGGCCCTCCGGTGGGCTGGCCGGTGAAATACCGCGTCAGCGGCCCGGACCTCGCGCGCGTGCACGAGATCGCGCTGCAGGTTGCCGAGCGGCTGGAGGAAGTGACGGGGATACGCCACATCAACTTCGACTGGGCCGAGCCGGCGCGAGTCATGCGCGTGCGCATCGATCAGGACCAGGCGCGCCAGCTGGGTCTGAGCTCGCAGGACGTGTCGCTGGCTCTCAATGGCGTTGTATCCGGCAGCACGATCACACAGGTACGCAACAGCATATACCTGATCAACGTCGACATGCGCGCAGAGCACAGGAGCGGACCTCGCTCGAATCGATCCGCTCGCTGCAGATCCCCTTGCGCGACGGAAACGTCGTGCCGTTGCGCCAGATCGCCAGCTTCGAATACAGCCAGGAATATCCGATCGTCTGGCGGCGGGATCGGGTCCCGACCCTGACAGTGCAGGCCGATGTGGTGCCGGGCCTGCTGCCGGCGACGGCGGTGAAGGCGGTGCAGCCCAGCATTGACCAGCTCGCAGCGAAACTGCCGAGCGGCTACCGGATCGTGCTCGGTGGATCCGTCGAGGAGAGCGCCAAGGCGCAAGCATCCGTGCAGGCAGTTCTGCCGGTAATGATGGTGCTTGTACTGACCATCCTGATGTTCCAGTTGCAAAGCTTCCAGCGCGTGTTGCTGGTGCTGAGCGTGGCGCCGCTCGGGCTCATCGGCGTGGTTGCGGCATTGCTGCTGGCGCAGGCGCCGCTGGGTTTCGTTGCGATACTTGGCGTGCTGGCGCTGGTCGGCATGATCGCGCGCAATTCGGTCATCCTCATCGACGAGGTTGGGAGGCAGATTGACGCCGGGCAGCATGTGTGGGACGCGGTGGTAACTGCCGCAATCCACCGGACCCGCCCCATCCTGCTCACCGCCTCGGCTGCGACGCTCGGGATGATCCCGATTGCGCCGACCGTATTCTGGGGCCCGATGGCCTTTGCGATCATCGGCGGGCTTACCGTCGCAACCGTGCTCACTTTGATTTTCCTCCCCGCCTTGTATGTGGCTTGGTTCCGGGTTGCGGAACCTGCTCTCCAAACCGTCGCAAAGGAAAGCCCGAGCGAGGTCCCCGAGCGTCTGACCCGGGCCATGCAGCGGACCTGAACTGGGACAACTCGAAGAGATACCGATGGCTCCGATTTTGCAGCACGTTATTGGGGATAGCCGATGATCAAGACGATCCTGGTTCCGACGGGCGGCAGCGATACGGATTTCGTCGTATTCGAAACGGCACTTGCGGTTGCGCAGCTCTTCAGGGCGCATCTCGAGTTCTTTCACGTCCGCGTCAATGCAGGGGAGGCCTTGAGATACACGCCTCACGCGACTTTTGCCCGCGGACGGGGTCTGCGCAATGCTCTTGATGATCGAGAACAAGAATCGCAGGCCCGCTCTCGATCCGGCAAGCAGCACTTCCAGGATTTCTGCAGACGGCACAGGCTCAAGGTCACCGACACGCCCGGTTGGTCCCCGAGCGTGTCGGCGAGCTGGCACGAAGAGCCCGGACATGAAGAAGAGCCTTTCGTGACGCGAGCGAGGGCGCACGATCTGGTGGTGATGGCGCGCGCCAGCCGGCCAAACGGGCTCCCGCCCGATCTCCTTCAGCTGCTCCTGTTCGGTTCAGGTCGTCCTATACTGATCCCAGCGGGCGAGACGCCGGCAAACCTTGCCGGAACCATAATGATCTGTTGGAAGGACGCGGCGGAGCCGACGCGCGCCGTTAGCGCCGCCATGCCATTGCTGGTAAATGCCAAGCGCGTCATCATCACGAACGTCGAGGAAGACCGCCCCTCAGCGAACGCGGCAGCGGTTGCGTGTTATTTGCGGTGGCATGGCATCCGTGCGAAGACGCAAGCGATCAAGGCCGGCGGCCGCCCGATCGCAACCCTGCTTTCTTCTGTTGCCAAAGACTGCGCCGCTGACCTGCTCGTGATGGGCGCATACGGCAGAAGTCCATTCAAGGAATCGATTTTCGGCGGCTGCACCCAATCCGTCCTGGAACACGCCGACGTGCCGGTTTTCCTGTTTCATTGACAAGCAAGAGTACGTCACGTGTCGGAGCCCGAGAACAGTTGCCAACGAGCACCAATCCCATCCACTTGCATGGGGACGCAACACGAAGCTTGCATCGTCGATGTCGCAGCCCGAAGGAGTTCGGGGGCTTGCGTTTGTTCAACCCCGTGCCTGTATGCAATGAGCCATGAGCGCTTTGATCCCTGTCGGGCATCATATTCGTGTTGACGCTGGGCGGCATTTTTCTTGGCACGCTGCTTCGCCGCACTTTGCCGGAACATCATCTGAACGAACACGCCAGAGACGTCGTGCGGCTTGGAGTCGGCTTGATCGCGACAATCGCCGCGCTGGTGCTTGGACTGCTCATCGCAGCGGCAAAGGGGTCGTTCGATACGCAGACCAGTCAAGTCAGGCAGATCACCGCCGACCTGATTCTGCTCGACAACATTCTGGCCCAGTATGGCCCGGAAGCTCGTCCGATCCGCGAGCAAATACGCAGCACAGTCGATCCGTTTGCGGACGAGCTCTGGCGCGAGAAGGAAACAGGCAGCACGGGTCCCATTGAAACGAACGCCGCGGCGGAACGGGTCTATTTGGAAATTCAGAGGCTGTCACCGCACGACGATTTCCAGCGTTCGCTCAAAACGCGCGCGGTGCAAATCAGCAATGATCTCGCGCAAGTCCGCTTCTTGTTGTTCGTCGAATCCGAAAATCTGATTCGCGAAACCGTTTCTGGCAGTTCTGGCATTTTGGCTCATGATCATATTTGCGAGCTTCAGCCTGTTCTCACCGCTGAACGCGACGGTCTTAACTTGCCTTTTCCTGTTTGCCTTGTCGGCGGCGTGCGCAATTTTCCTGATATTGGAGCTGAGCCGGCCCTTTACCGGACTGATGAGCATATCAAGCGCGCCGATGCGAAACGCCCTCGGAACGATATGAGGTCCCCCCTCGATCTGCTGACGAATGGAGTGAAGTCATGACAAACAAGTCTGACGCATTGCTGCCTTCCGCCAAGGAGGTGATGCAGCAAATTGCACTGGCTGAGGCGGAAGAAGCCGAAAAGCAGGCGCGAATGCTGGCCGAGGCGCAGGCCGAGAAAAAGGCGCTCATCGATGAGCTCAGCAAACCCTCGGGCATCTCCGAGGAGGAGGCGATCCGGCGGGCGATGGCCATCATCGAACGCGGGATGAAGAATCGGAAGACTGAGAGTGAGGTCTTTCGCTTTCCCAACCAGCTGTGCACGGACAAGGGCCGCGCCATCAATCAGCAGGAGCCAGGCTGGGAAGAGACACTCACCGGCGAGCCGAAGGAAATGTATCAATTCTGGCACAAGCACCTTCGGCCGCGCGGCTACAAGCTGAAAGTACAGATCGTGGATTTTCCGGACGGTTTGCCGGGTGACATCGGCATGACCATGAGCTGGGGTTGATCATCGGAGATGGAGATTCAAATGAGCAGCAAACAAACGCCTGCACCCCAGGCACAGTTGTCATCCGACATGTTCGGCATCGTTCGGCCCGGCGATGGATTACGCGATCGACGCGGCCCAGCGCACGGTGTTGTTCTGGGACGTCATGCGCCAGCGCGGCAATCAATATCGCGAGCATTTGGCCGAGACTGTGCCGCATGTGCTGAGTTACGAGGCTGAGCTCATCATCGATGGGCGCACGCTCCCGCGCCCGGTGAATTATGGCCTCGTGCGCATCGTTCCGCCGAAAGGGGTCACGATTGATCCCCAGCGACGCCCCTTCGTAATCGTCGATCCGCGCGCGGGCCATGGTCCCGGTATTGGCGGTTTCAAGGCCGAGAGCGAGGTCGGTGTCGCCTTCAAAGCGGGTCATCCATGTTATTTCGTGGGCTTCCTGCCCGAGCCAATGCCCGGGCAGACCATTGAGGATATTGCGCGCGCCGAAGCGGTGTTCCTGGAGAAGGTGATCGCCTTGCACCCCGACGCCGACGGCAAGCCCTGCGTCATCGGCAATTGCCAGGGCGGATGGGCGGTCATGATGCTCGCGGCGATCCGCCCCGAATTGTTCGGGCCCATCATCATCGCCGGCTCGCCGCTTTCCTATTGGGCCGGCGTGCACGGAAAAAATCCCATGCGCTACAGCGGCGGCCTCCTGGGGGGGAGCTGGCTCACGGCGCTTACGAGCGACTTGGGCGGCGGCAAGTTCGATGGTGCCTGGCTGGTGCAGAATTTCGAGAACCAGAACCCCGCAAACACGCTCTGGACCAAGCAGTATAATGTCTATTCCAAGATCGACACCGAGGCGCCGCGCTATCTGGGTTTTGAGCGCTACTGGGGAGGCCACGTCAATCTGAACGCCGAGGAGATCCAGTTCATCGTCGATGAGCTGTTCATCGGCAACAATCTCGCCGCGGGCAGGATCAAGACTTCGGACGGCGTTGCGATCGACCTTCGCAATATCCGCTCTCCCATCGTGGTGTTCTGCTCTAGGGGAGACAACATCACCCCGCCCCAGCAGGCGCTGGGATGGATTCTCGACCTCTACGAGGATGTCGACGACATTCGCTCCTGTGGGCAGACCATCGTGTACACGATTCATGACACGGTCGGTCACCTCGGCATCTTTGTCTCTGGGGCCGTGGCGAAAAAGGAGCACGGCGAGTTCGCCGACAATATCGACCTGATCGATACGCTGCCGCCCGGGCTTTATGAGGCGGTATTTGAGCCCAAGACGGACAGCACCCCCGGCGCGGACCTGGTCACAGGCGACTGGCTCATGCGCTGCGAGATGCGGACCCTCGACGATATTCGCGCGCTCGGCGGCAATGACGCCGCCGATGAACGCCGTTTCGAAACGGCCGCGCGCATCTCCGAGGTGAACCTCGCGCTATACCGCACGTTTGCGCAGCCGGTCGTGCGCGCGCTCGTATCCGCTCCGGTCGCGGAAACGCTGCAGCATATGCAGCCCCTGAAGGTGCAATACGAAATCTTATCCGACGCAAATCCGTTCATGGCCCCGGTCGCTGCGATGGCCGAGGAGGTGCGCAAGAACCGAAAGCCTGTCGCTTCCGACAATCCTTTCGTTGCCATGCAGGAAACCGTGTCAAAGCAGATCGTTGCGGCGCTCGACGGCTGGCGCGATTTCACGGAGGCGGTTGCGGAACGGACTTTCCTGACCGTCTATGGCTCGCCGGCGCTGCAGGCGGCGGCCGGCATCGATCCCGCCGACACGCGGCCGCTGCGCAAGCCCGCCAAAAATCGCGCTTTATCAGGAGCTTGTGCAGAAGCGGATTGCCGAGCTGAAATCGCACATACCGCTCGGCGGGCTGCGCGAAGCGGTCGTCCGCGCCCTCATCTACACCGGCATGGGTCGGGGTTCCGTTGACCCACGTGGATTTGAGACTGTGCGTCGCCTTCGCACTCGATATGGAGATATGCCGCTTTCGGAATTCAAGATGCTCGTGCGCGAGCAATACTTCATGCTGCTGATCGATAAGGATGCATCCCTTGCCGCGCTTCCTTCTATGCTTCCGGCCGAGGCCGAGACGCGAAGAGAGGCCTTTAACGTGATCAAGGAAGTGATGGCCGCTTGCGGGGAGCTCTCGACTGAGGACGAGAAGAGGTTGAGCGAGATTGGCCGGCTCTTCGGGATCGGAGAGGAAGGCGCCGCCATTCCCTTTCCGCAAAACCGCAAACGAGCTTCAGCGAAAGAATTGTGACGATAAAGCCTCCCGCGAAGAAACCAGTAATATGGGATAATAGAACATGTTCCAGGACAGCGAGATCGATGCCATTACAACCGGGGACCCCTTTGGGTGCCCGCCCCACGGCAAGTACGAGAAGCTCATTTCACTGGCCAAACAAGTACCGCCGGCGACCACAGTCGTGGTCTATCCGTGCGACGAGACCTCGTTGCGCGGCGCTATGCGCGGCGGCGGAACTGGGCATCATCGTTCCCATTCTGGTTGGTCCAGTGGCCAAAATTACCGCTGTGGCCAAGCAACACGGGATCGATATCGCTCGCTATGAGCTCGTCGACGCGCCTCACAGTGAGGCGGCCGCAGCAAAAGCAGTTGAGCTGATCCGCGAATCCAAGGGCGAGATCCTGATGAAGGGCAGCCTGCATACCGACGAGCTCATGCGCGCGGTGACCTCCGCGACAACGGGCCTGCGCACGGCGCGGCGCCTCAGTCACGTCTTCATCATGGACGTCCCCACCCATGCGGAGACGCTTTTCATCACCGATGCCGCCATCAACATTTTCCCCGATCTCGAAGCCAAGCGCGACATCGTGCAGAACGCCATCGATCTGTTTACGCATGGCGGCCTGGGCATACCTCGGGTTGCCATCCTTTCCGCGGTCGAGACGGTGACTCCGAAAATTCCGTCCACCATCGAGGCCGCCGCGCTCTGCAAGATGGCCGAGCGTGGCCAGATCACCGGCGGCATTCTCGACGGGCCGCTTGCTTTCGATAATGCCATCAGCCCGCAGGCGGCGCAGATCAAAGGCATCAAATCCGCAGTCGCCGGGCACGCGCAAATTCTCGTGGTGCCCGATCTCGAGGCGGGCAACATGCTCGCCAAGAATCTCACATTCCTTGCCAAGGCGGACGCAGCCGGCATCGTGCTCGGCGCGCGGGTGCCGATCGTTCTCACTTCGCGCGCGGACTCCGTGCGCTCGCGCATGGCGTCCTGTGCCGTCGCTGTGCTTGAGGCCGATGCCCGACGCAAGACTTCGCCATTGCCGGCCGCGTGAGATCGATGGACAGCATTTTTGTCGTCAACGCGGGCTCCTCCAGCGTGACCGCGGCCCCCTATCACGCCTGCGCATCCGCCAGTTGACGCGCTGGCGCCGTATCGGCTGCGTCGGGGCGCGCCGTCGGCGGCTCGAGAGCAGCCGCCACCGCTTCATCGACGCGTTCGAGCCAGATGAATTCGAGCTCCCGGCGCGCCTCTTCCGGAACGTCCTCGAAATCCTTGCGGTTGCGCGCGGGCAGCATCACCCGCTTGATGCCGGCGCGATGCGCGGCGACCACCTTCTCCTTGATTCCGCCGACCGGAAGCACAAGGCCGCGCAGGCTGATCTCCCCGGTCATCGCGGTGTCGCTGCGCACGGTACGCTCGCTCATGAGCGAGACCAGCGCCATGAACATCGCAACCCCGGCGCTGGGGCCGTCCTTGGGCGTGGCTCCCGCCGGCACATGGATATGGATGTCGTTTTTTTCAAATCGGTTGGGATCGATCCCGAATGATACCGCTCTGTTCTTGACGACGCTGAGCGCTGCCTGTGCGCTTTCGCGCATGACTTCGCCCAGCTGTCCCGTGAGGATGAGCTTGCCGTTGCCGGGAATGCGGGTTGCCTCGATGAACAGAATGTCGCCGCCGACCGGCGTCCAGGCCAATCCGGTTGCCACGCCAGGCACGCTCGTGCGCATGGCTAGCTCGTTCTCGAATTGTGGCGACCCAAGAATTGCGGCGAGATCGCCGGCCTCGATGCGAAGGGGTCCGCGCTCGCCTTCGGCAAGCCGCACCGCGCCATGGCGCAGCACCTTTCCGATCTCGCGCTCGAGATTGCGAACGCCCGCCTCCCGCGTATAGCGCTGGATGATCTCACGCAGTGCCTCATCGGAAATCTCGGCCTGGCCGCCTTGCACGCCGTTCGCTTCCATCTGGCGGCGGATGAGGTAGCGCCTGGCGATCTGCAGCTTTTCTTCCGCCAGGTACCCGGCAAGCGTGATGATCTCCATTCGGTCGCGCAGCGGCCCCGGTATGGTGTCGAGCATATTGGCCGTGGTGATGAAGACGACGCGGCTCAGATCGAACGGCACGCCGAGATAATTGTCGCGGAATGTGTTGTTCTGCTCGGGATCGAGCACTTCGAGCAGAGCCGAGCTGGGATCGCCCTGGATGCCGGCACCGAGCTTGTCGATCTCGTCGAGCATCATGACGCAATTGCGCGAGCCCGCTTTGCGGATCGCCTGAATGATATTGCCGGGCAGCGCGCCGATATAGGTGCGGCGGTGGCCGCGGATTTCCGCTTCATCGTGCACGCCACCGAGGCTCACCCGCACGAACTTGCGGTTCATAGCGCGCGCAATCGATTGCCCGAGCGAAGTCTTGCCGACGCCGGGCGGGCCGACGAAGCACAGGATCGGCGCCTTGCCTTGCGGAGCGAGCTTGCGCACGGCGAGATATTCGATGATGCGGCGCTTGATCTTCTCCAGGTCGAAGTGATCCTCGTCCAGGATGCCGCGCGCTTGCGCGATATCGATGGGTGACTGCTCGGGCAGCGCCCACGGCAGCTCGATCAGCCAATCGAGATAGGTGCGCACCATGCCATATTCGGCGGCGGCTTCCGGCATGCGCTCCAAGCGTCGAAGCTCCTTGCGCGCCTGCTGCTCCACCTCTTCCGGCATCTTGGCCTTGGTGATCGCCTCGTTCAGTTCGGCGATTTCGGCCGCCTTGCCCTCATCGCCTTCGCCGAGCTGGCGCTGAATGGCCGCCATCTGCTCGCGCAGGAGAACTTCACGCTGGCGCTTGTCGAGCGCCTCCTTGGTTTGCTGGCCGATCTCGTTTGAGAGCCGCAGGATCTCGATCCGATGTGCGAGCAGGCGCGCAACCTTCTCCATGCGCGCGGGCAGATCAACCGTCTCGAGGATCTCCTGCTTCTCCTCGGGCGTCACGTCCATGTAGGCCACGGCGAGATCGGCGAGCGCGGCCGGCGACGTGATATTTTCGATCGCGGCGATCAATTCGGGGGGCGCCTGGGGCAGCAGCCGAACAGCTTCCAAGGTTTGGCCCTTGAGATGAATGAAACGAGCTTCGATCTCGGCGGAGCGCGACTGCGGCTCTGGAATCCGCAACACGCGAGCGACAAAGAATGGCCAGCCACTGAGAAATTCCGTCACCTGGAAGCGTTGATCGCCCTGGCAAACCAGATGATGCGTGCCGTCCGGAGCAGTGAGGTAGCGCACGATATTC
Organism: uncultured Alphaproteobacteria bacterium; assembly: GCA_963817135.1. Lineage (GTDB taxonomy): Bacteria > Pseudomonadota > Alphaproteobacteria > Rhizobiales > Xanthobacteraceae > VAZQ01. Next base: position 695,671 of record CAWFNG010000001.1, read on the forward strand.
GCGACCGTGCCCATGCGGTGCATGTCACTCGGGCTCGGATCGGCGACGTCCGCGGCGCGCTGCATCAGAATGCCGACCTGGCGCTGCTCGCGCACCGCCTGCTGGGCCGCGGCGATGGACCGTTGCCGGCCGAGCGTGACCGGCAGCACCAGACCCGGAAACAACACCATGTTGCGGACCGGAACGATGATGAGGGCATCCGCCGGCACCGGCGGTATCTGCACCGTTGCGCTTGCGCGCTCCGCGCTCGTCCCCTCGTCGGATTTCAGTTCAGCCACGCGCGGCTCCAGTCTTCTGCAGCGCAATCAGGAGGCATCCGTTGATTGCTGAACGATGAACCGAGCTGTAGCGTCCGGCCGGCAATTGCACGCGCCGCTCAAAACGGCCCTGCGGCAGCTCAAGGCGGTGAATGATCGCGCTGCAGAATTCCCGCGGAAGCACACGCACGCCCGCGACCACTAGATCAGGGCCGTCGATCGCCGCCTCGACCACATCAGGATTGACGCCAGGCAACGCAATCAGCACCAGCACTTCGGCTTCGGTCTCCAGCATGTCGAGGGGAGGCTCCCAGACCGGCAGCTGTGCGGCGGGCTTGAGTGGCCGAAACATCTCCCGGTGCATGCGTTCGGCGCGCGCCAACATCTCGCACGCTTGCGACCACATCCAATTGCGGGGAAAACTGTCGTCCATGATCTCACCTGCCCTTGCCAACAGGATTTGAGCAGTCCAGGGGTGAAATTCAATAGCAAAACAAGGTGTGATAGCGTTCATCGCGAGTTCCGGCGATGCTCTTCGCCCGCGCCGACGAAATGATTGAACAGGATGAGATCCATGTCGGACATGACCATTGCCTCGATCCGGACAACGCTTCTACGCGTGCCATGGCCTGACACGCCGTGGCTCAAGGGCCATGCCTTCGGTGAGACACGCAATCTGCTCGTGCTCGATGTCGAGACCAGGAGCGGCATCGCCGGCATGGGCTATCTGTTCTCGTTCCGGCCGGGACTGCGCACGATTGCGGCGGCGCTGGAAGAGACGATTCTGCCGCGGGTGATCGGCAAGGACGCGACCGCCGTCGAGGCGATCTGGGATGACCTCTGGCGCGCGACCGTGACCTACAACCGCGGCGGCATCGTCACCATGGCCATGTCGGCGCTCGACATCGCGCTCTGGGACGCCGTCGGCAAACGCGCGGGTCTGCCGCTGCATCGGCTGTGGGGACATTTCCGCTCGCACATCCCGGCCTATGGCAGCGGCTGTTTCCGCGGCTCTGGCGGCGACGGGATGATCGCGAAGGCGCTGCACTACAAATCACTGGGCTACAAGGCCATCAAGATGCAGGTGGCGCACACCAGCAATCTTGCAGCCGACGTCGATAACGTGCGGCGCATGCGTGAAGCGCTTGGCCCCGAGATCGACATCATGATCGATGTCAATCAGGGCTGGACCGCCGACGTCGCGATTCAAATGGGCCGCAAGTTCGAGCCGTACGACATCTATTGGCTGGAGGAGCCGGTTCCGGCCGACGACTTCAAAGGCTATATGCGCGTGGCGCAAGCGCTCTCCATGCGCGTTGTCGGCGGCGAGACGCATTTCACGCGCTTTGATCTGCGGCCATTCTTCGAGAACCCGTGCGTTCCAATTCTGCAGCCCGACCCTATGCGCGGGGGCTTCACGGACTTGCGCAAAACTGCGGTTCTCGCCGAGACCTGGGGTCTCTCGCTGGCGCCTCACCTTTTTCCCGAGCTCAATGTGCAACTGCTCGCCTCCATTCCCAACGGTCTGTGGATCGAGGAAATGGGACTGGCGAATGATCTGTTCGTCGATCGCGTCCCGGTGGTCGACGGCATGATCACCGCTCCCGAACGCCCCGGCCATGGGCTTGCATTCAAGCCCGAAATCCTGCGGGATTGCAGGGTCTGACGCGTTCACACGTGCTGGAATCAAAAAGCTCGATCTCGATTCAGTAGGGATTGAGCGTTCGGTTATGCATAGAGCGGCGTGCCCGGCACGAACGCATCGAAAGCTGCCAAAACCTGTCCGCGGTAGCGGTCCTGCTCCATCAGCAACTCGTGGCGCCCCCCGGGCACGATGAGATGAGAGCCAGCCGCCATCCGGACCGCGAATTCGTCAATGGCAGGCGTCGATACAATGGCGTCGAGCCCCGCGGCGATGATCAGAATAGGCTGCCTGATGCGAGCCGCGTAACCCGGCTGTGATAGCTCGGCCATGACGCGAAACGCGGCATCGGTCCATGCAACAGTCGGCCATCCCGTCGCGATTGATGGCTCGGCCTCGAGCACCGCCACGTTGCGCGCATAGCGTACGGGATCGGAGGTGAGCAGGTTGCCGGCAAAAGGACGTTGCTGGAGAACCGAGGCGTCGCCTCCCGGGACGTAGAGCGATCCCAGGCCCATGAGGCGCAGCATCTTCACCAGCGCGCGTATGCCCTTCATCCGGCGCATGCCCGGGAGCGATATCATCGGGGCAAGGAGCACCATGCGATCGAACCAGCGCACCCCCGCGCGAGCGGCACACAGGAGCACCGTCGCCCCCATGGAATGGGCGAGCGCGAATATCGGCGGCGGACAATCCGGAAGCACGACGTCATGCACGAAGGTTTCGAGGTCGATCTGATATTGTGAAAAGCTCTGCACGTATCCTTTGCGTGGATTCTTCAGCGCCCGTTGCGATCCCCCTTGTCCGCGCCAGTCGAGAATGGCCACGGCAAAGCCCCGCGCACGCAGGTCGCGCACGGTCTCGAAATATTTTTCGATGAATTCTGCCCGGCCCGGAAACAGGCACACCGTCCCTTTGCGGCCGGGCGGGGGCGGCCAGCGCGCAAACCGCAGCGATGCTCGATCGCGCGTTTTCAGCGTGCCCGTCACGGCGCCCTCGGGCACGGGGTTGGCGGGAATGGAGACGAGCGTCATGGGCGGGAAGAAATCCTGAGGCTTTTCCGGCGCTGGGAAACCGTCCGGTCAGGCCCCCCTTTGCTTAATTCTTGGTAAGCTAAAAATCCCTTGGTTTCAAACGTTTATGCCTCTTGCAGCGGGCGAATTCGCTTCCCATATGCCTCCTGCGCAGGCCCCAAAGGGGGCTGCGCAAAGACTATCCGGTCCGGCTCTTTAGAGCGGACCAGACGCATCTCGCTCAACAGGAGGTTATGCAATGCGAACTTTCGATCTAGCTCCCCTCTACCGTTCGACTGTCGGTTTCGACCGGCTTTTCTCCATGCTCGACGGGTTTGAATCAACCCCGGGCTATCCGCCCTATAATATCGAGCGCACTGGCGAGAACGCCTATCGGATCTCGGTTGCCGTTGCGGGCTTTGGCGAAAACGACCTTTCGATCGAAGCGAAGGAAAACACGCTGACGATCAAGGGCGAAAAGCAAGCCAGGGACGAGAAGACGAGCGGCGAAGTCCTTTATCAGGGCATCGCGGCACGTGCCTTCGAGCGCGTGTTCCAGCTCGCGGATTACGTCCAGGTCAAAGGCGCCGCGCTCGAGAACGGGCTCCTGCACGTCGATTTGGTGCGTGAGATCCCCGAGGCGAAGAAGCCGCGCGTGATTCCGATCGGCGGTGGACGGCCGAAAGTGGTCGAGGTGAAAGCTGCGTAAGCAGCCGCTTTGATCAACCCATCGGAGGGAGCGCCCCGGTTCCGGGGCGCTTTCATTTTGGGAACCCCTCAAGCCGCCGAGGGATTAACTGTACTGCCTCATAAACACCTCGACGTCATTCCATAACCCCAGGCGATGATTCACGCCCCCGTCTCACCACACGGCCTGTGGTTATGGATTCCGGTGATCCGCTCGCTACGCTCGCGGCCCCGGAATGACGGCGCAGTTTGGTTTATGACGCAGTAGAGCTAAGCGGCCCTACTCTAGAATCGCGGGCGGATTCTCCGTGTTGGGAGCAGCGCTCGGCGCGGCGGTGCTCGCTCCCGCTTCGGCATCCCGTGGGAGCGGCGAGGGTCGCGCACGCGGCAACGGGGCGGGACTTGGCTTGGCGCTGCGGATCGGCGGGGCGGTCGAATTGGAACTGCGCTCGCTGAATGGATTGTCGCTCATTTCCGGCGGGTAGGCCGCAATGCGCGAATTCGGACCATATCCATCCGGCACCATTGCGCCCGGAGGCGGGTATGGGATCGGGTTCGGCGGTGTCAAGCCGGCCGCGCGCGCGGCGGGGGTGACCCGCAAGACTTCGCCCCAATCGCGCATGAATGACGACCTGAACCACCTGGCCCGCCGGGTTGACGGCGCGCAGGCCGTAGGTTTCGCCGGAGCGCAAGGGCCGGCCGAGCGGTTCCAGTCCGACCGAGCGCACAATGGTGAGGATCTCGTGCGGCGGCAGCACGGCATGAGAGCCGGGATAGAAGACGGGTTGTGCCGCAACAGGGGCGGACTTTCCGGCAACAAGCATTGCGGCGGCGGCACAGGCTGCGAGGCACGCAAGGCGCGTTTTCATCAAAACACCTCCGCTGTCTCTCGTGACCGGAGTGTTTTCCCGCTCTGCGCCGGCATTAGGGCAAGCGCTAGGCAGACTGGAGATTTTGTCATTCCGGGGCGTGCAACCGATCTCGGGTTTACCCGAGATCGGCAAACGTTAAGTGCCCAAGTTGGCAACAGCCGACTTGGAATGCGCGAACGCGCAACCCATGGCCATAGCCAGGGGTTTATGGATCGGAGGTTTCCGCCGCGCTCTGCGATGACCTCGCAATGGCAATGAACCGATCGACGTCTTCCGGCGTGGTTGCAAACGAGGCGACGAGACGTACCAGCGAGGCATCGCTCGCCAAAACGAGCTGACGGGGAAGCGAGTCTGTCGTCCAGGGATGATAGATTGCCCCCGCTGCCTTAAGCCGCGCATCCATTCCCCGCGGCAATGCAACAAATATTTCGTTGGCCTCGACCGGCCAGACCGGCTTGATCCCCAATGCGGCAAGCCCGCCTGCCAGCCGATCGGCCATGACGTTGGCGTGGCGCGCGAGCCGCAGCCAGAGATCGTCGGCGCAATAGGCGGCCATTTGCGCCGCGATGAAACGATGCTTCGAAACGAGATGGCCGGCTCGCTTTCGCCGCTCGGCCATGTTCTGCGCGCGCCCTGGATCGAAGAACACCACTGCTTCTGCTGCCAGCGCGCCCCCTTTGGTTGCGCCGAAGGAGAGGACATCGACCCCGGCTTTCCACGTTGCGTCTGCGAGCGGCACATTCATTCGCGCGATCGCATTGCCGAATTCTTGCGCCATCCACGTGCACGGCAAGGCCACGCTCGTGCGCGACATCGGCGAGCCGGCTGATCTCATGGGCGCGGTAAACGGTCCCGGCCTCCGTCGCCTGCGAGAGCGATAGCATGGCAGGGCTGACGTGATGCGGCCCGCCCCATTGCCCATCGAGCGCGCACTGCAAGGTTTCGGGCGCGATCTTGCCCGCTTCTCCCGCAAGGCCAACGAGCTTAATGCCGCCGCCGAAGAATTCAGGCGCGCCGCATTCATCCGTGGCGATATGTGCCTCCTCGTGGCACAGGACTGCGCCCCAGGGCGGCGTGTACTGCGCGACTGCAAGCGCGTTTGCCGCTGTTCCTGTCGTCACCAGAAACACCGCAATATCGCATTCGAACATTTGCGCAAACCTGCGCTCCACCTCTCTCGTCCAGTCATCGTGGCCGTAGGCAAGCGCACAGCCCTCATTTGCGCGCGCAATCGCCGCCATGATTTCTGGCGCTACGCCGGCTGCATTGTCGCTCGCGAAATTCATGGGTACTGACTCTTTCGTAGCCCGGATGGAGCGCAGCGACATCGATTCCTTTCGGGACAACAAGGAGGTCCCCTGATTTCGCTATGCTCAATCCGGGCTACCAGCCGCCTGTTCGCGCCGGTAGAGATAGCGCAGCAGCGCGTCGAAGGAGATCGCGCCGGGGCCAAGCGAGACCAGCACCGCAAGGATGCAGATCCAGTAGACATGCGAAGACCACCACAGCTGCGGACTGACATAGACTTGCAGCAGCAGCGTCATGAGCAGGAGCCCCAGTGCAGCAAACCTCGTCGCAAAGCCGAGCACGAGACAAATCGGCAGCACGAACTCGGCGTAGCCGAAAATGTAGGCGGCAATTTCAGGCGGGATCGGCATGTGCGCATATTGCGTCTCGAACAGCGCAAGAGTCGAAGCTTTGATCTCGGCCGGCAGGATGATGGAGATATCGGAACCCGCAAAGTGCAGGTGGGCGAAAATGCGGGGTCCCTCGATCTTCTCCTGCCCGGAGAGAAAAAGAGTCGCGCCATGACCAGCCGCAGCGCGAACGCAATCAAGCCATAAGGAATGATCCCGCACGCCCGAGCGAGCCCGTCGACGGCCGCCCCCACAAATGAGCGCGGCCGCGCCCGCGCTTCAATCGCTGTCATGCGAGCCTCAATTCCGTGAGTTCTTGCGCCAGCGCAGGTGTGGTCGAGCCCGCGAGATTGGTCAATGACGCCGAACTGGCGCTTAATTTCGCAAAATGGGAAACTTGGAACGGAAAAATGAATTTCCCGATAGGCGAATGCTTGTATTCCCGGTTAGAATTTGGCAAAGTAAACTAGGACAGTATTGCTGTCCCAGTTGCGGTCCGCGGATATTCCGGCCGACCCGATCCCCCGGCAGGGGGTGACGGTGCCTGAGGCATCGACGATCGCGCACACGAGCGGCCACGCGCTTGAGAAGCCGTGGGCGAGAAGGCCGCCAAAGAGCAATGGCGTAGCCAGGCTGCGGGTGTCTCCCGTGGCCCCGGAAGATACGCCAAACGTGCGCCGCAAGAATGCGCCACCCCGAGAAACGGCTTCGTTGGCGCTTGCGCCGGGAAAGAGGCGAGGATGAGCGCGGCAGAGGCATGCGCGAGCACGATGGCCGCACAGGATGACCTTGGGGTCCCGGCCGTTCCGGCGGCGGAGGGCTTGTTTGATCCTGCGCTCGAAAAGGATTCCTGCGGTGTTGGCTTCATCGCCGACATCAAGGGCCGATCCTCGCACAAGCTGATCGAGGATGCGCTTGCGATCTTGTGCAATCTCGAGCATCGCGGTGCCGTCGGGGCCGATCCCCGTGCCGGGGATGGCGCCGGCATCCTGGTCCAAATCCCGCACCGGTTCTTTGTGAAAAAAGCCGACCGGCTGGGCATCAGCCTGCCCAAGGCGGGAGAATATGCAGTCGGCGCGCTCTTCATGCCGCGCGATCCCGACTGGCGCCAGATCATCCGCGACATCTATTCCCAGATGATCAGGCGCGAGGGCATGACGCTTTTGGGCTGGCGGGAAGTCCCGAGCGACAACTCAACCCTCGGCGAGTCGGTCAAGCCGACCGAGCCCGTGCATCTGCAGGTGTTCATTGGGCGCGGGAGGAAGATCAGGAGCGAGGACGAGTTCGAGCGGCGGCTCTATATCCTGCGCAAGTCCATTTCCCACGCGATCTATACGCGCAAGGAGCGCCGGCTGTCCGGCTATTATCCGGTCTCCATCTCGTGCCGCACCGTTGTCTACAAGGGGATGTTTTTGGCGGACCAGCTCTGCACCTACTATCCCGACCTGCACGATCCTGACTTTGCGAGCGCGCTTGCCCTCGTGCACCAGCGCTTCTCCACCAACACGTTTCCGACCTGGTCGCTCGCGCATCCCTATCGCATGATCGCCCACAACGGCGAGATCAATACGCTGCGCGGCAACGTCAACTGGATGGCCGCGCGGCAAGCCTCGGTCGCATCGGAGCTGTTCGGCGAAGACATCAACAAGCTCTGGCCGATCTCCTACGAAGGCCAGTCCGATACCGCCTGTTTCGATAACGCGCTCGAGTTCCTGGTGCAGGGCGGTTATCCGCTCGCCCACGCCATGATGATGATGATTCCGGAGGCGTGGGCGGGCAATCCGCTCATGGACGAGGAGCGGCGCGCTTTCTATGAATACAATGCTGCGCTGATGGAGCCGTGGGATGGTCCGGCGGCGATCGCCTTCACCAACGGCTACCAGATCGGCGCCACCCTTGACCGCAACGGCCTGCGCCCTGCGCGTTATTTCGTCACCCGCGACGACCGCATCATCATGGCCTCCGAGATGGGCGTGCTGCCCATCCCGGAGAAGGACATCATCCAGAAATGGCGGCTCCAGCCGGGCAAGATGCTGCTTGTCGATCTCAACGAGGGCCGCCTCATCCCCGACGAGGAGCTCAAGGCAACGCTGGCGCGCAGCCATCCTTATAAAGAGTGGCTCGAGCGCACCCAGATCGTGCTCGAAGATTTGCCGCCCGCGCTGGAGCAGGCGCCGTTGTCCAATTTCGCGCTGCTCGATCGCCAGCAAGCCTTCGGCTACACCCAGGAGGATCTGCGCATCCTGATGTCGCCCATGGCGATTCAGGGCGAGGAAGCGGTTGGGTCCATGGGCAACGACACGCCCATCTCGGCGCTGTCCGACAACCCCAAGCTCCTCTTCACCTATTTCAAGCAGAACTTTGCCCAGGTGACCAACCCGCCGATCGATCCGATCCGCGAGGAGCTGGTCATGAGCCTCGTCTCGATCATCGGGCCGCGGCCGAACCTGTTCGACGTGGAAGGCACCTCCCACCTCAAGCGCCTCGAAGTGCGCCAGCCGATTCTGACCAATGCCGATCTCGAAAAGATTCGCGCCATGTCCGAAGTCGGCAACGGTCACTTCAAGTCGCGCATTCTCGACACGACGTGGCTGGCCGAGCAGGGACCTGCCGGTCTGAAAGAGGCGCTCGATACCGTTTGCGCCCGTGCCGAGGCCGCGGTGCGCGAAGGCATCAACATCATCATCCTCTCCGACCGCCGGGCGGGCGAAGAACGAATCCCCATGCCCTCGCTGCTCGCCTGCGCGGCGGTGCATCATCACCTCATCCGCCAGGGGCTGCGAACGTCAGTCGGCCTTGTGGTTGAGTCCGGAGAGCCGCGCGAGGTCCATCACTTCTGCTGTCTTGCGGGTTACGGCGCGGAAGCGATCAATCCCTACCTCGCGTTCGAAACCTTGATCGCGATGAAAGATGATCTCCCCGAGAAGCTCGACGAGAAGGAGATCCTCAAGCGCTACATCAAGGCGATCGATAAGGGCATCCTCAAGGTGATGTCCAAGATGGGCATCTCCACCTATCAGTCCTATTGCGGCGCCCAGATTTTCGATGCGGTCGGGCTCAAGTCCGAGTTCGTCGCGGAATATTTCACCGGCACCGCGACCCGCATTGAAGGCGTCGCACTCGATGAGATCGCCGAGGAAACCGTGCGGCGTCACCGCGACGCGTTCTGTGACGCTCCGATCTATCGCAATGCGCTCGATGTCGGCGGCGAATACCAGTATCGCGTTCGCGGCGAGGACCATGCCTGGACCGCCGCCACGGTGGCCGCCCTCCAGCATTCGGTTCGCGGCAATCTGCCCGATCAATATCGGGAATACGCGAAAGTGAGCAACGAGCAGTCGGAACGCTTGCTCACCATTCGCGGACTGTTTCGCATCAAGTCGGCGGCTGAAGACGCCCGCAAGCCGGTGCCGATCGAAGAGGTCGAGCCGGCGCAGAACATCGTGCGCCGCTTCTCTACCGGCGCCATGTCGTTTGGCTCCATCTCACGTGAGGCGCACACCACGCTTGCCGTGGCCATGAATCGCATCGGCGGCAAATCCAACACCGGCGAAGGCGGTGAGGAGGCGGATCGCTACAAGCCGCTCCCCAACGGCGACTCCAAGCGCTCCGCGATCAAGCAGGTTGCCTCCGGGCGCTTCGGCGTGACGACCGAATACCTCGTCAATTCCGACATGATGCAGATCAAGATGGCCCAGGGTGCAAAGCCCGGCGAGGGCGGTCAGCTTCCCGGTCACAAGGTCGACAAGACCATCGCCAAGGTGCGCCACTCCACGCCGGGTGTGGGCCTGATCTCGCCGCCACCCCATCACGACATCTATTCGATTGAGGACCTCGCGCAGCTCATCTTCGATCTCAAGAACGTCAATCCCGACGGCCTCGTCTCGGTCAAGCTCGTCTCGGAAGTCGGTGTCGGCACCGTTGCCGCCGGCGTGTCCAAGGCGCGCGCCGATCACGTCACCATTGCCGGCTTCGAGGGCGGCACCGGCGCTTCGCCGCTCACCTCCATCAAGCATGCGGGCTCGCCGTGGGAAATTGGCCTCGCTGAAACTCATCAGACCCTGGTGGCAAATCGCCTGCGCGGCCGCATTGCCGTGCAGGTCGATGGCGGTTTGCGAACCGGACGCGACGTCGTCGTGGGCGCGCTCCTCGGTGCCGACGAGTTCGGCTTCTCCACGGCGCCCCTGATTGCGGCTGGCTGCATCATGATGCGGGTGTGCCACCTCAACACCTGCCCGGTCGGCGTCGCCACCCAGGACCCGGTGCTGCGCCAGCGTTTCGTCGGCCAGCCCGAGCATGTCATCAACTACTTCTTCTTCGTCGCCGAGGAAGTGCGCGAGCTGATGGCGGAGATGGGCTATCGCAGCTTCTCCGAGATGATCGGCCAGATACAGATGCTCGACAAGCGTCATGTCGTGGAGCACTGGAAAGCCAAGGGTCTCGACTTCTCCCGGCTATTCCACAAGCCGCACGCGCCGCGCGGCGTGAACATCCATAACTGCGAGCCGCAGGACCACAAGATTTATGACATCCTCGACCGCAAGCTGATTGCGCAGGCGCAGGGCGCGCTCGATCGCGGCGCGCCGGTGCGCATCGTGAGCACGATCAAGAACACCGACCGCACCGCGGGCGCCATGCTTTCGGGCGCGGTGGCGAAGCGCTACGGTCACGAAGGACTGCCCGACGATACCATCCACGTGCATTTCACCGGTACGGCTGGCCAGAGCTTCGGCGCCTGGCTCGCGCGCGGCATCACCTTTGAGCTCGAAGGCGACACCAACGATTACACCGGCAAAGGGCTCTCGGGCGGGCGCATCATTGTGCGCCCCACCGCGGATGCGGGCTTTGTGCCGGAAGAGTCCATCATTGTCGGCAACACCGTGCTTTACGGCGCCATCGCAGGCGAATGTTATTTCCGCGGCGTGGCGGGCGAGCGCTTCGCGGTGCGCAATTCAGGCGCCATTGCCGTCATCGAAGGCGCCGGCGATCATTGCTGCGAATACATGACCGGCGGGATCGTGGTGGTGCTGGGACGGACCGGGCGCAATTTTGCCGCCGGAATGTCGGGCGGCATCGCCTATGTCCTCGACGAGGACGGCACCTTCCAGACCCGCTGCAATCTTGCCATGGTCGAGCTTGAGCCCATGCCGGCCGAGGAAGCGGCAAGCGAGCGCATCTACCACCAGGCGCACGACCTGGAATCGCACGGCCGCGTCGAGGTCCTCGAAGACTTGACCCGCTACGACGTGGAGCGGTTGCATCTTCTCATCGCCCGCCACGCGAAATTCACCCGCTCTGCAAGAGCCGCGCAGATTCTCGCGGAGTGGAAAAAATATTGCCCGATGTTTCGTAAAGTCATGCCGCTCGAATATCGCCGCGCGCTCGCCGAAATGGAAAAGGCGCGCACGCTGCAGGCGGCCGAATAGCGAATGGGCAAGATTACCGGGTTTCTGGAATACGAACGCTCCGATCGCCACTACCAGCCGGTCGAGGAGCGCATCAAGCATTGGCACGAGTTCGTGCTGCCGCTGCCGGAAGCGCAGACGCGCACGCAGGCGGCCCGCTGCATGGATTGCGGCATTCCCTATTGTCATGTGGGCTGTCCGGTGAACAACCAGATCCCGGACTGGAACGATCTCGTCTATCGCGGCAACTGGCAGGAAGCCGCGCGCAACCTTCACAGCACCAACAATTTCCCCGAAGTGACCGGCCGGGTTTGCCCGGCGCCGTGCGAAGCGTCGTGCACGCTCAATCTCGACGACAACCCGGTCACCATCAAGACCATTGAATGCGCGATCGCGGATCGTGCCATTGCCGAGGGCTGGGTTCGCCCGGAGCCCGCCGCGTTAAAGACCGGCAAGAAGATCGCGGTCATCGGCTCGGGGCCGGCGGGGCTTGCCTGCGCCCAGCAGCTCGCGCGCGTGGGGCACGCGGTGCATGTCTATGAGAAACACGCCAAGGCCGGCGGCCTCCTGCGCTACGGCATTCCCGATTTCAAGATGGACAGAATTCACGTCGACCGGCGCGTCGCGCAGATGGAGGCCGAGGGGGTGACATTCCACTATGGCGCCCATGTCGGCGTGGGCGTGCCCGCCGATGCGCTGCTCAGCGATTACGACGCGCTCGTGCTCACGGGCGGGGCCGAGAAGCCGCGCGATCTGCCGATCCCGGGCCGCGAGCTCAAGGGTATCCACTTCGCCATGGATTTTCTGCCGCAGCAGAACAGGCGGGTGAGCGGGGAGCCGCAGGACGAGAGCAACCCCATCCTTGCGACTGGCAAGCATGTGGTGGTGATCGGCGGCGGCGATACCGGCTCCGACTGCATCGGTACGTCGTTTCGCCAGGGCGCGCTCTCGGTGATCAATTTCGAGATCATGCCGCAGCCACCGCTCTCCGAGAACAAGCTCCTGACCTGGCCCGACTGGCCGCTCAAGCTGCGCACCTCGGCGAGCCACGAAGAAGGCGCGGCGCGCGATTTCGCGGTGATGACTACGAAATTTTCAGGCCAGAACGGCACGGTGCGCACGCTCCACTGCGTGCGCGTGGACGACAAGATCAAGCCGGTCCCGGACAGCGAGTTCGACCTTCGCGCCGATCTCGTCCTGCTGGCCATGGGCTTCGTGCATCCCGTGCACGAGGGCATGATCGAGTCGCTCGGCCTGGCACTCGATGCGCGCGGCAACGTGAAGGCTGACACGGTTGCGTATCAGAGCTCCAACCCCAAGGTGTTTTCCGCCGGCGACATGCGCCGCGGCCAATCGCTCGTGGTCTGGGCCATCCGCGAAGGCCGCCAATGCGCCCACGCCGTCGACAAGTTTCTGATGGGGGCGACCAGCCTTCCCAGGTAGTTGGGTCGAGCGCTTGCGAGATCCAACATTCCGCCATGTCGTCGCGCACGCTGGTCTCGCTAGAAGCGCTCGACCCAGCCTACAGCTGCCGCGGAAACGGGCATCTGTGGACTGCTACAAGCTGATATTGGAAAGCTTCGCACTATCACGCCGGCCGCGCCTGCTGCTCGACCGTAACAGGCAGAGTGATGGAAAAGGTCGAGCCCTCGCCCGGTACTGATTCGACCCAAATCCGGCCGCCGTGCATCTCGACAATTCGTTTTGAGATCGCGAGCCCGAGCCCGGTGCCGCCCTTCTTTCTTGTCAGCGAATTGTCGGCCTGCTGGAATTCCTGAAAAAGCTTGACCCGATCCGACTCCGAAATGCCGGGGCCGGTATCACGCACTGCGATGTTGAACGCGCCGTTTGTCGCAGAACCCCGGATCAATACTTCCCCCACGTCGGTGAATTTGATCGCGTTCCCGACGAGGTTGAGCAGAACCTGGGTGAGCCGGCGTTCGTCGCCGTGTCCCTCCGGCAGCTCCGGCGCAACATCCATCTTCAAAGCGATTTGTTTTTCGCTCGCCAGCGGCTCGACCGCGCTAAACACGGCCTGGACCATGCTCTTGAGCGAGTAATCCGAAAACGCGAGATCGAACTGGCCGGCCTCGATCTTTGACATGTCAAGCACGTCGTTGATCAAGCCGAGGAGATGTCTGCCGTTGGTCTCAATGCGTTTGAGCACTTCACGCATCTTTTGCGACGGCTCGCCGTAGATGTTGTCGAGGATGAGCTCGTTGTAACCGAGAATGGCGTTGAGCGGGGTGCGCAGCTCGTGGCTCATATTGGCCAGGAACTGCGACTTGTGCCGGCTCGCCTCTTCAAGCTGCCCGCCCTTGTCCTCGATTTCCGCAAACAGCCGTGCATTCTGGATCGCGAGCACCGATTGTGCGCCGAAGGTCTGCAGCAGATCGACCGTGCTCTGCGGAAACGCGCCCGGCTGCTTGCGCCGCACGACCAGCGCACCAACGATCCGATCGGCGCCGAGCAGTGGAATGGTCAAATGGGCGCGGAATCCGGCGCGCAAGATGACGTCAAGGACCGGTCCCGACGGATCGTGTTGCACGTCGTAGATCTGCACGGGACTGCGCTGGAGCACGGCACGGCTGACCACGGTGTCGCCCATGCGAATATGTTGATCCTGTATCGCCGCAATCAGCGCGTCATCCATGCCGTAGGTCGCGCGCAGCCGAAATTCCTGGCTTGCCTCGTCGAAAACATAGATCGTGCCCGCCTCGGTGTTCGAAAGCTGGACTGCCTTGGCCACAATCGTGGACAGCACGGTCTGCAGGTCGATGGTCGAGTTGACGGCCGCGCTCACATCGCCCAGCGCGCGAAGCTCCTCGACTGATTTGGCAAGCTCGGCCGTGCGCTCCCTCACCTCATGCTCGAGCCGCTCGGCCGCCTCTGCCTTCTCCGCCAGCAGCTCGTCGCGTTCCAATGTGTTCTTGCGAAAAATCTCGACCACGCGTCCCATTTCCGCAACTTCGTCGGTGCCGGAAATGCTGATTGGACTTTTCTGGTGGCCGCCAGCAATGGCGACCATGCCGCCGCTCAGATGCAGGAGCCGGCGAATGAGATTGCGGCTCACGTAGAGCCATACGATCAAAACCGAGCTGACCAGGCTCAACATGGCAAATGCCAGGAGGATGCGGCCGCTCAGCCGCTGCACCGAGAGGGCGCCCGTGGCCGATGCGCTGACGTCGGACTCCGCCTCCGCCACAAGCCGGTCGACCGCCCTGGTAAGACGGACTGATAGATCAGCATTTTCGCCGATGAGCTTTTCGGCCTTGCCGACCAGGTCGAGTTCCTGGCCGCGCACGGCAAGTATTGCGCTTGGTCCTATGGCGAGCGTGCGAACGCGTCGCAGGAGATCGGTGAAGAGGGCGCGCAGCTTTGGGTCGAGGTCTTTCGCCTTGGCGTCGAGGTCGTCAAGGCTGCGGCGCAGCTGGAACTCCACCACTCGAAGTCGCGACTTTTCACCACTGGTTGCAGTTTGAATCAGTTGGTCGACAATGGTGGAAAAGCCGCGCAGCGCAGCCTGCGCCGAGCGATCGAGAATGATCGATGCCGCGAGGTCACCGCTGGCCTGCGCTCCCGGATCGGTACTGCGCTTGCTTGCTTCGTCGAGCGCGCGATTGATTTGCATCTCCATGATCTGGAGCCATGGTGCAAACAGCCGCTGCGCCTCCTGATTGGCCTGGAATGCCGCCTGCACCAAGCCCGTAAGTTGCTCTCTTGCCTTCAGGCGCGATGCTACGAGGTTCTCGAGTTCTTCAAGATTGGATCGAACTGAGGAGACCAGCACCTGGATGGTAATCGCGGCTTCCCCGGCAATTCCCGCGCGCTCGATATCGATGAGCGCGCTGGTGAGGCGATCGAGTTCCGGCCGCATCCGGCTGGAAATTTCATCCCGTTCCTTTGCTGTGGTTGCAGCCAGCACCGCCGGGGCGGATGCAATGAGCCGGTCCGCCGCCCGCGAGATCTCCATCGAGCTGACCACTTGCGGCACGCGAGCATCGATCAGCTCGAGCCGATCGCCCACTTGGCGAAACGCGTAGATGCCGGCGGCAGCGGCCAACACGGCAAAACCGCTGATTCCGAAGAATGCGAGCAGCAACCGCGCGCGCACTCCGAGGTACCAGCGCCTGCGTGTTGTATTGCTCGCGGTTTTCGCTTCTAATGTTGCCACGGTTCGCCGGCACCTGCGTGAGGTGTCAAGTATAGCACGATCTTAAAACCAGTTGTTGTACCGGCGTTCGGCCGCAAAAACTGCGCATCAAAGGCGTCGAGAGGGAGGAGCCGTGAGACGGCGGGAGATTCTGGCCGGCGCGGGATTATTGGCCGCCGGCGCGGCCCGGACCTTCCCTGCGCCCGCGATCGCCCAGGGAAATCGTCAGCTCAAGATGGTCACCGACTGGCCTGACGGAACACCGGGCCTTCACACCAGCGCAGTGCGGCTTGCCAAGACGATCGGCATTGCAACTGGCGGACGCATACAAGTTGAGGTGTTTCCGGCGGGAGCGCTCGTGCGTGCGTTCGAAACGTTCGACGCCGTCGGCGCTGGCGTTGCCGATATGTACCATTCGTTCGAAGGCTACTTCGCCCAGAAGGCGCCAGCGTTGCACTTCTTTTCGGCTGTTCCCTTCGGTTTTACCGCCGATGAGCTGTTCGCGTGGCTCCATTACGGCGGCGGTCAAGAGCTGTGGGACGCGCTTAGCGGCCGGTTCAATATCAAGGCGCTTCTGTGCACCAGCACCGGATGCCAGATGGGCGGGTGGTTTGTTCACGAGGTCAACTCGCCGGAGGACTACAAGGGCTTGCGGTACCGCATGGGTGGATCAGGCGCAGAGGTTCTCCGGCGGATGGGCGCCATCGTGGTGACGTTGCCGGGCGGCGAGATCATGCCGGCGCTCAAATCGGGCGCGATCCAGGCCAGTGAGTGGATCGGCCCCTGGCTCGACATGGCCCTCGGGCTGCAGCAGGCGGCGAGCTTTTACTACTATCCCGGCTTTCACGAGCCGGGCTCCGGCTTCTCGGTCGGTTTCAACAAGGGAGTATGGGAGAGTTTTGATCCGAGTGAGCGCCGGGTCATCGAAGCGGTAGCGGCAAGCGAATATGCGCGTTCTCTCGCGGAGTTCGATGCAAACAATGCACTCTGGCTGCGCAAGCTGAGGAACGAAGGGACTGTCAAAATCCTGAAATTCGACGATTCCCTGCTCAAGACCATGCTGGCAATCAGCAAGGATGTCGTTGCGGAGCTTGGCGCGGGCGACGAGCTTTCCAGAAAAATCTACCAAAGCTACACGCAATTCCGCATGTCCATCATGGACTGGAGCGACATCGCCGAGCGGGCGTATCTCAACAGCCGCAGTCTGAGTTGATTGAAGAAAGGCGGGCACTCCATGCGCAGGCGGGATGTTCTGAGTGGCGCTGGATCATTGACTATGGTTGCGAGCGCGGGCTTTCCAGCGCCCGCCATCGCGCAAGGAATACGGCAACTCAAGATGGTCACCGACTGGCCCGAAGATACAGGCCAATACGCCAGCGCGGTTCGTTTCGCGGAGACCATCGGCCCTGCGACCAGCAGGCGCATGAAGATCGAGGTCTTTCCCGCCGGTGGGCTCGTTCGTCCGTTCGAAAGCTTCGACGCGGTCAGCGCCGGTGTCGCCGACATGTATCATTCGTACGAAGGTTACTTTGCAAAGAAGTCACCGGCGTTTCAGTTCTTTTCCACCGTGCCGTTTGGCTTCACCGCGGACGAACTCTTTGCGTGGATCCACTACGGTGGCGGGCAGGAGCTGTGGGACGCGCTTAGCGGTCAATTCAACATCAAGTCGCTCCCCTGCACCAATACTGGTTGCCAGATGGGCGGCTGGTTCAACAGCGAGATCACCTCGCTGGAAGGTTTCAATGGGTTGCGCTACCGCATGGCTGGGCCCGGCGCCGAGGTGCTCCGCCGGCTGGGCGCCATCGTGGTGACCCTACCGGCCGGCGAGATCATGCCTGCGCTCAAGTCCGGTGCCATCGATGCCAGCGAATGGGTCGGTCCCTGGCCCGATATGGCGCTCGGCCTGCACAAAGTGGCGGGCTATTACTATTATCCCGGCTTCCACGAGCCGGGCGCCAACCAAGCGGTCGGGATTAACAAGGGCGTGTGGGAAAGCTTCGACGCGAGCGACCGCCAGGTCTTCGAGGCCATGGCCGCGTGCGAATATGCGCGCTCCCTGGCAGAGTTCAATGCCAACAACGCGCTGTCGTTGCGCAAGCTGCGAGACGAAGGCAGGGTCAAAATCCTGAAGTTCGACAACTCCCTGCTGAAGGCCTTTCTCAAGATCAGCAAGGATGTGGTCGCCGAGATCGGGGCCGGGGACGAGCTTTCTAAGAAAATCTACGCGAGCTACCAGCAGTTCCGCTCATCGATCATGGATTGGAGCGACATCAGCGAACGCGCTTATCTGAACAGCCGGGCGCTGGCTTGATTGAAAGGGCGGGCATTCATGCGGCGGCGGGATGTTCTGACAGGCGCACGAATAGTCGCGACCGGTTCAACGCTAAGCTTCCCCGCGCCTGCCCTTGCGCAGGGGATCCGCCAGCTCAAGATGGTGACGGATTGGCCGGAGGATACGCCGGGGCTTCAGTCCAGTGCCGTCCGTCTGGCGCAGATCATCGGACTGGCAACCGGCGGCCGCATCAGGATCGAGGTCTTTCCATCCGGTGCATTGGTGCGGCCATTTGAGACCTTCGATGCGGTAAGCGCCGGCGTTGCCGACATGTATCACTCGGACGAGTACTATTTCGAAAAGAAATCGCCTGCGTTCAATTTCTTCTCAGGCGTGCCCTTTGGCTTCACGGCCGACGAACTGTTTGCATGGGTCCATTATGGTGGCGGCCAGCAGCTGTGGGACGCGCTCAGCGGACAGTTCAATATCAAGCCGCTCCTGTGCCTGAACACCGGTACCCAGATGGGCGGCTGGTTCACCCGCGAAGTGCACTCGCCGGAAGAGTTCAAGGGGTTGCGATATCGAATGCCTGGGTTGGGCGCCGAGGTGCTTCGGCGGCTCGGTGCGATCGTCGTGACTCTGCCCGGCAGCGAGATCGTGCCCGCGCTCAAATCCGGCGCGATTGACGCCAGCGAATGGGTCGGCCCATGGCTCGATATGACAATGGGACTCAATAGCGCGGCGTCCTTTTATTACTATCCGGGGTTTCACGAGCCGGGCACCGGCTCGTCGCTGGGCATAAATAAGAGCGTCTGGGAAAGTCTCGATGCAACCGATCGGCAGGTATTCGAGGCGGTGGCTGCCTGCGAATACGCGCGCTCCCTTGCCGAGTTCGATGCAAAGAACGCAAGCTCGCTGCGCAAGCTGCGGGAGGAAGGCGCGGTCAAAATCTTGAAGTTCGACGACGCCTTGCTGAAGGCTTTTATCAGGGAAAGCAGGGACGTCGTCGCCGATGCCGGCTCCCGCGATGATCTCTCAAAGAAGATCTACTTCAGCTACGGACAATTCCGCGCCTCGATTATCGATTGGAGCGACATCAGCGAGCGGGCTTATCTGAACAGTCGCGGTGTTGCGTGATTGCTCGTCGTTCGCTCGGTTGGGTCGAGCACTTGCGAGACCCAACATCCCGTCGTGCCGCGAGATGCCGGCTCTCGCAAGCGCTCGACCAGCCCACGGCGCCCAGCTCGAACTCGGCCTACATCCCCCCATAGAGCTTGTGCGGCAGCCAGGTCGCAAGCCCCGGCGCGAACCACAGCACCACAAGCGCGCAGAGCTGGATCAGCACGAATGGAATGATGCCGACATAGATGTGCGCGGTGGTGATCTCGGGCGGCGCGACCCCGCGCAGGAAAAACAGCGTCGGCCCGAGCGGCGGGTGCATGTAGGAGGTCTGCAGATTGATTGCGAGCATCATGGCGAGCCAGACCGGATCGACCGTCGGCATCTTCAGCAACGCCGGGGCTACGATCGGCACCACCACGAAGATGATCTCGAAGGCATCCATCACGAAGCCGAGCAGGAAGACTCCGATCATCACAAAGAGGATCGCGCCTCCTGTTCCGCCCGGCAGATTCGTGAGCGCGCGCTGCACCATGTCGTCGCCGCCAAACGCGCGGAAGACGAGGCTGAACATGGTAGCGCCGATCAGGATGACGAAGATCATGCTGGTGACCTGCGTCGTGCGCGTCATCACCGGCACGAACACGCGAAAGAAGCCGGCCCGGTCGAGCTTGATCGCTGCAAGAAGAATGGTGCCAACGGCACCCACGGCGGCAGCTTCCGTCGGCGTCGCCACGCCGGCGAAGATCGAGCCAAGCACCGCGAGAATGAGCAGGATCGGCGCAATCAGGACTCTGGCGACGCGCGCGACCAGCGCTGCGCCGCGAGCGGCGGCCTTATCCGGCGGCAGAGCAGGGCACGCCGCTGGCCGAAACACCGCCACGCCGACGAGATAAAGCAAATAGAGGGCGACCAGCGCGAAAGCTGGAATGATTGCGCCTGCAAAGAGATCGCTCACGGTGACCGATTGCGGCGCGAATATGCCTTGGGCGAGTTGCGCCGCCTGGTAGGCATTGCTCATCTGATCGCCGAGCAGGACCAGCACGGTCGCGGGCGGAAAGATCTGCGCCAAGGTTGACGTCGCCGCCACCGTTCCCGCCGCGAGGCGCGGATCGTAACCGTGCCGCAGCATGGTGGGCAGCATGATGAGCCCGATAGTCACAGTCGTGGCGCCGACGACGCCTTTGGCCGCGGCAAGCAGCACGCCCACGAGCAGAACCGATATGCTCAAGCCCCCGGGCAGGGAGCGGAACAGTCGCCCCATGGTCTCGAGCAAGTCCTCCGCGATCTGCGAGCGTTCGAGCATCACCCCCATGAAGATGAAGAGCGGTACCGCGACCAGCACCTCGTTGGTCATGATGCCGAAGATCCGCTGCGGCAGCGCGCCGAGAATGAAAAAGTCCATTGCTCCGATGACGGAGCCGATCAGCCCGCAGGCGAGCGATACGCCGCCCAGCGTCAGCGCCACCGGATAGCCCGCGAACAGCAGGATGCAGACGGCTGCGACCATCAGCACGGCGAGCAGCTCGGGCGCGCCCATTTTGGCTCAGCGATGGTCCGCTTGCGCGCGCGCGGCGGATCTCAGAATGAGTGAAGCACGGATCGCCTGGGAGATTCCCTGCATCGCCATCAGGAGCGCAAACAGCGGAATGAGTGTTTTGAGAAGATAGACGAAGGGCAGGCCGCTTGCTTCCCGCGATCGTTCCAGGATCGACCACGAGCGCGACACGTAGGGCACCGCAAACCACAGGATGACGGCCATGAACGGCAGGAGCAGCAGCAACGAGCCTGTGAGATCGATGGCGGCCTTGGCGCGCGGCGAAGCCTGGGAATAGAACACATCCACACGTACGTGGCCGTTTTGTTGCAGCGTCCACGCCGCCGCCAGCATGAAAACAGCGGCGTGGAGATAAATGATGGATTCCGCAAGCCAGATCGAGCCGATGCCCAGCGCATAGCGCAGCACCACCAGGGCGAACTGCACCAGCACAAGGAAGAGGCACAGCCAGATCACGGCGCGGCCGATCCCGGCAATGAAGCGGTCAATGCGGTCAGCAGTTGCAGGCAAAGACTGGAACAAGGGCGCTTCCTTCGTACCGCCTGGGCGAGGCGAGGGCATTGCATTGCGAACTCTCGACTTTGGCTTCGCGCGCAGGATACTATTCTCCCGAACGCTCTCCTTGCCCCCACCCTTTATCCCTCCCCCGCTTGCGGGGGAGGGAAGGGTGGGGGGCTTTGCAGAGGAGGGAGCATGATACAGTGAAGGTTTTCACGATCCCATGGCCACACACGCCGACGATCATCAGCACGCCCACGATCAGCACGCCCACGGCTCGGAGCTTTCCGAGACGCAGCTGCGCGTGCGCGCGCTTGAAACGGTTTTGACCGAGAAGGGCTACATCGACCCCGCTGCCCTCGATCTCATTATCGAGGCCTATGAGACCAAGGTCGGTCCCCACAATGGCGCGCGCGTCGTCGCGAGAGCCTGGAGCGATCCCACGTTCAAGCGGGCGCTGCTCGAAGATGCATCCAAGGCCGTGCGCACCATGGGCCACGAGAGCCGGGTGGGAGACCATCTGGTGGCGGTGGAGAACACCCCGCAGCTCCACAACATGGTCGTCTGCACGCTCTGCTCCTGCTACCCCTGGGAAGTGCTGGGGCTGCCGCCAGTCTGGTACAAATCCGCGCCCTATCGTTCGCGTGCGGTCAAGGATCCGCGCGGCGTGCTGGCTGATTTCGGGGTCAAGCTGCCGAAGGAGACGCAAATCCGCGTGTGGGATTCGACGGCGGAGACGCGTTTCCTGGTGCTGCCTATGCGCCCCGGCGGCACGGAAGGCTGGAGCGAGGAGCGCCTCGCCGAGCTCGTGACCCGCGATTGCATGATCGGCACCGGGCTGCCGAAGAACCCGCGGGAGATGGCGTGATGGATGGCGTGCACGACATGGGCGGCATGGACGGCTTCGGAAAAGTCGTGCCCGAGCCCAACGAGCCGCCGTTTCATGAGCCATGGGAAGGGCGCGTCCTTGCGATGCAGCGCGCCATGTCCTTTGCCGGAGCCTGGCAGATCGACATGTCGCGCTTCGCGCAGGAGCGGCTGCCTCCCCAGGTCTATCTCACCGTGTCCTATTACCAGCGCTGGGCGCTGGCCATGGAAAAGAATGTGGTCGAACGCGGCTTCGTCGCTCCCGATGAGCTCGCCGCGGGGCACGCGCTGCGCGAAGGCAAGTCGCTCAAGCGCAAGCTCACTCCGCAGACGGTGAGAGAAGGGATGACGCGCGGTTCGTTCTACCGGCAGGCGCAGGCGCCTGCGCGCTTCAAGATCGGCGATCGCGTGC
Organism: uncultured Alphaproteobacteria bacterium; assembly: GCA_963817135.1. GTDB lineage: Bacteria > Pseudomonadota > Alphaproteobacteria > Rhizobiales > Xanthobacteraceae > VAZQ01. The sequence goes on from CAWFNG010000001.1 coordinate 718,063, forward strand.
GTGCCCGGAACATTCATCCGCCGACGCATACGCGGCTGCCGCGCTACGTACGCGGGCATGTCGGCGTGGTCGAGCTGGTGCACGGCTGTCAGGCCTTCCCGGACACGGTTGCGATCGACAAGGGCGATGACCCGCAGTGGCTCTATACCGTTGTGTTTGACGGGCGCGAGCTCTGGGGTTCGGACGCCGATCCCAGCCTGAAGGTCTCGGTCGATGCCTTCGAGCCGTATTTGGAGGCCCCGTAGCCGTCATTCCGGAGCGCGCGCTTGCGCGCGCAACCGGAATCCATAATCCCAGGCCTTGCGATGAGCCTCATTCCGGCCAAGCGAGCGGGGAGCCAGTGAGCGCCTAAAACAACAAGGACTGGGGTTATGGGTCCCGGGTTCGCGGCCTTCAGCCGCGCCCCGGGATGACATCCCGGATGTTTGTCTTGTAAACGATGAAGTAGGTGTCATTCCGGCTGAGGGAGCGAAGCGAGCGAGAGCCGGAATCCATAACCACAGGCTTCGGAATGGAAGCTTAGAGCTTTTCCCGAAAAGGCTGAATTGGGGATTCCCATGCCGGCGCGAATATGATTTAAGCTCCCTACTGGGAGGAGGCCAGTATGGATGGCGAAGCCGTATTCGGAGGATTTGCGTAGACGCGTGGTCGAAGCGATCGGTGGCGGGGCTACCATACCTGACGCTGCCGAGCAATGCGGCGTGAGCATCAGTTCTGTCGTACGCTTCCTCAGGCTTCACCGCGACACGGGTAGCGTCAGTGCGGCGAAGTTTGGCGGCTACAAGGAGTTTGCGCTGGCAGCGCATGAGGAGTTGGTCAGGAGTTTGATAGGAGAACAGCCGGACATCACGCTGGCGGAACTCGAGACCCGACTGGCGAAGAAAAAGGTGTTGGTCGGCAAGTCGTCAATCTCCCGATTCTTACATCATTTGAAATTACCCTTTAAAAAAAGTCTGCGGGCCGCCGAGCAGGATCGGCCAGACGTCGCCGCCGCGCGTAAGGCATTGCGACGGCGACAGGCGCTACTCAATCCGAGACACCTGGTATTCATCGATGAAACCGCCGTTTCGACGACGATCACGCGCCTCTATGGCCGGGCGCCACAGGGTGAGCGGCTCGTACAAAAGGTGCTGCACGGGAACTGGAAAACTCTTACATTCATCGCAGCGTTGCGACACAACCGCGTTACCGCGCCCTTTGTGTGCGAAGGCGCAATGAATGGCGAGATATTCAAGGCCTATGTCGAGCAATTCCTCGCTCCGACTTTGAAGAGAGGCGACATTGTGTTCATGGACAATGTGAGCGTTCACAAGGTCGATGGCGTCGAAGAGGCCATCGAAGCTCGGGGTGCAATTCCATTTTATCTGCCGGCGTACAGTCCTGACTTCAATCCAATCGAGCAACTATTTTCCAAACTCAAAGCCATGCTGCGGAAGATCGCTGCGTATTCTCTCAAAAACTCCGCTTTCACAATTGACAGCCTGTGCAAGGCCATCGCCTCTTGCCTGCGCGAGATCTCTCGGTCTGAGTGCGCTGCATTCCTCGCCAACTCAGGCTATGGTCAGCCTAATCGGGAAACGCTCTAGTACTATGTCTACATTCTGGCCGGCCGAAAACACGGGACGCTTTACATCGGCGTTACCAGCGATCTCATCCGGCGTGTGTACGAGCACAAGACCAAGGTTGTGCCTGGATTTACGACGAAGTATGGAGTGGACAAGCTCGTCTATTTCGAGATCTTTGATGATCCGACCTCTGCCATTACGCGAGAAAAACAATTGAAAAAATGGCGGCGCGACTGGAAGATTGAATTGATTGAAGACAAAAACCCGGGCTGGGTCGATCTGTTCCATACGCTCAATTGATGGATCTGTGGTTATGGGTTCCGGCTCTCGCTCGCTTCGCTCGCTCGGCCGGAATGACGAAGCTGCGCGGGTGGCCACCGGGCAAGTCGCCAGCATTCCGCGTGACCAGGAAGGCCCGGTGTTTCGCGAGCCATGGGAGGCGCAGGCCTTCGCCATGGCGCTCGCGCTTTACGATCGCGGCCTCTTCACCTGGCCGGAATGGGCGGCAATCCTCGCCGAGGAGATCAAGCGTGCCCAGGCGGCGGGCGATCCCGACACGGGCGAGACCTATTACCGGCATTGGCTCAACGCGCTCGAAAGCGTCGTCGCCGCCAAGGGCGTCACCGACGCGCAGACACTCGCGCGTTACCGCAATGCCTGGGATCATGCGGCGGAGCGCACGCCCCACGGCACTCCCATCGAGCTCAAGCCCGAAGATTTTTGCAGTTAAGGCGCCGCGGCTCCGTAGGTCGCGGCTAGGACCTGCACGGCGATGATTTTCACGATCGTGCCGACGCCCGGGAAGATCATGGCGTAGTTGATGTCCGGCTTGCCCGTGGGGGCTAGTGAATTGCCGTAGGCGAGGATCGCCGGGTTCCCGGTCGCACCCGAAGCAATGCCGAGCAGGTCGTCGAAGTTTGATTTTCAAGAGGAAGTAACCCACGAGAAGAACGATGAGGACGACGGTGAGCAGGATGATCATTCCCGCGAAGACGAACTCGAAACCGGAATGGCGCACTTGTTCGTCGAAGGGGGTACCGGAATCGATCCCGACCCTCGCAAGGAACAGGGTAAGCCCGAAGTTGCGGAGCACCAGATTCGCCGAGGCTGGCATGTGCCAGATGACGGGTCCGGTGCGGCCGAGCCAGCCGAGGACGAGCGAGACGACGAGCGGGCCTCCGGCAAGGCCCAGGGTGACCATGCCGACGCCGGGAATCGGAATTGGAATGAGACCGATGGCGGCTCCAAGCGCGATCCCCAGTCCGAGTGCAACGAAGCTGAAGCTGGCCTCGGCCAGGACGGAATCGCCGAAAAGCTTGATGACGGCCGGACGGCTCTCGGGGTCGATGATCAGACCGAGCCGATCGCCATATTCCAGCATGAGGTCGGAACGCGGCAGGATGTCGGCGTCGCCGCGCCGGATCTGGCGGATCTCCATCGAGCATCCCGGCGGATGCGGCACGTCGGCAAGGCGCATGCCCACCATCGCCGGTTTCGAGACATATACCATCAGATAATCGAGGTTCTTGCGGTCGGCGCGCGCGTCGCGGCCAGGGCTCAGCCCTTCCAGTTTGGCGATCGCTTCTGGATATCCCGCGACCAAGAGCACATCCTGTTCGGCGCACACATATTCCGGCCGCGGCAGCAGGTTCGTGCCCTGCCGACGAAGCGCGATGAGTTCCACTCCCGCGGGTATCTTTGACATGACTGCGGCGATCGACATGCCAGTGAGCTTATGGAAGGCTGCCGAAATCTCGGCCGTGGCAAGCCGCTTCGGCTCCGGCACTTCGACCTTCGGCCGCAACAGCATCTTGAACAGATAGAAACACAGGATCGGGCCGAACACTCCGAACGGATAGGCACAAGCGTACCCAATTGCGGGATTCTGGTTACCCACGGCAGTGGTCGCTGCCTGGAGGGCGGCGGTGCTCGTCATGGAGCCCGCAAAAATTCCGAGGGCGAAATCTGTGCCGAAGCCCATGTAGCGCGCGCACAGAATGGTGGCATATACGCCGGCGAGGACGGCCACGAGCGCGAGGATATTGGCCTTGATCCCGGTGGGGCTCGCAAGGCCGCGGAAGAAATCTACGCCGTACTGGATGCCGATACCGTACAGGAAGAGAACGAGCCCGAGGGTGCCGACGATGCCGGGCGGCGCCGACTTCGGTGCGATGACGCCGATCAGAAGGCCGACGAACAGCACGGCGCCAACTCCGAGGGAGAAGCCGGCAACCTTGATATTGCCGGCCGCATAACCCAAACCGATCGCCAAAAACAAGGCAATGAACGGCTGGGAGTTCAGCAGATCGCTTAGCCATTCCATGGCTTCTCCTCCCGGCACCTGGAGACGCTCTCCTGTCAGTGCGCGTGCGCCGTGGGCAGCGCCGGCGCATCATTGGCACGCGCGTAGCTGCTCGATTGCGGTAAAGGAGCGCGTTCAGGCCCAGCAGGGGGATGGTGCAAGGCGAAGTCGGAAAGCGTGCGCAGGTATAGGGTCCGCAAGAACAGGTCGGCCCGGTCGACATGCGTTCCATCAAGACGGCCACGGATCTCGCTCACGGACGCGAATGCGTTTTGCGAGAGCCAGCGCTCCAGGCCGTCGACCAGCGCCGTCATGTGCTCGGGGCCATGGCGCAACAGCGCCGACGCGGTAGCCACGACGTCGGCGCCAGCGAGCAGGAACTTCACGACCTCGACGTGGCTGTCAACGCCCGTTCCCGCGGCGAGGGACAACTTGATTCGCCGCGACAGCAACGCAATCCAGGTGAGCGGCAAGGAGATATCGGCGGGAGTCGACAGGGCCACTTCGCGTTTGATGCTCAGAGTCTCCAGATCCAAATCGGGTCGGAAGAAACGATTGAACAGCACCACCCCGTCGGCGCCGATCGATTCGAGTTGCGTAACGAAATTGCCAGCGGCGGTGAAAAACGGCGGCAGCTTGACCGAAACCGGGATGCTCACCTTGGCTTTTACATGACGGACAATGTCGAGATAGCGTTGCTCGATGTCTCGCCCGCTCACGGCTAGGTCGGTGGGCAGAAGATAAAGGTTGAGCTCAAGCGCGGCGGCGCCGGCCTGTTCGAGTTGGACGGCATAGTCGAGCCAGCCATCATCGCTGATGCCGTTCAGACTGGCGATTACCGGGATATCGAGCGCTTCCGCCGCATGCCGCACTGTCTCGAGGTGGCCCGAAACGCCCTGCCGGTAATCGGGCAGCTCGGGAAAATAGGTCGCTGCTTCGGGGTGGCAGTGGGCCGTGTACTCGGTCAACATGGCGTAGTTGGTATCCTCCGCCCGGATCTGCTCCTCGTACAGCGAAGACATCACCACGGCTGCGGCATGGGCATCTTCAAGACGCCGCATGCCGTCGAACGTCGCAGTCAACGGCGATGCCGCAGCGATGATCGGGTGCGCCAGTTCAAGGCCGAGATAGCGGCTGGCAAGATTATTCATGGCCGCGCCTCCTCCCAATGCGGGTGGAAGCGGCTGCCGTCGCGAGCCGCCAGATCCTCGTAGAGCCGGTATTTTTCCTCAAGCCCCAGCTGCGCCTGCGCCAGCATGTGGCGCGCATCGTCGGGCCGCGTCTGGGTCAGCGACTTGAATCGCACCTCGTTGTAGCGGTAATCCTCCAGCGGGATGCGCGGCCGCGTCGAATCGAGGCGGAACGGATTCATGCCGCGCTGCCGCATGGCCGGATCGAAGCGGAACAGCGGCCAGTAACCGCTCGCGGTTGCACGTGCCGCCTGCTTCATCCCAAACCGCATGTCGGTCCCATGCGCGATGCATTGCGAATAGGCGAGGATCAATGACGGCCCGGAATGTGCTTCCGCCTCGCGCATCGCGATGAGCGTCTGTTCGCTGTTGGCACCCATTGAGACCTGCGCGACGTAGACGTTACCGTAGGCGATCGCCATAAGCGAAAGGTCTTTGCGCGGGACCCGCTTTCCGGCCGCGGCGAATTTGGCCGACGCCCCAAGCGGTGTCGCCTTCGACGCCTGGCCGCCGGTGTTGGAGTACACTTCGGTGTCGAGAACCAGGACGTTGACGTTGCGACCGGAGGCGAGGACATGATCGAGGCCGCCATACCCGATGTCGTAGGCCCAGCCGTCGCCGCCCACGAGCCAAACCGAGCGCCGCACGAAGAAGTCGGCAAGCGCCAGAAGGTTGGCGGACTCGTCGCCGCTCATCGGTGCAAGCTTCTCTTTCAGAGCCGCGACACGTTCGCGCTGTATCCGGAAGTCGAACTCCGTGATCTGCGGCGCGCCGAGCAGCGCGCGAACCAGATCCTCGCCGATTTGCGGCGCAAGCTTGAGCGCAAGCGCATGAGCGAGCTCGGTCTGCTTGTCGATCGCCAGCCGATAACCGAGCCCGAATTCCGCGTTGTCTTCGAACAATGAATTCGACCACGCGGGCCCCCGGCCGTCGGGGTTTTTTGCCCAAGGCGTGGTCGGCAGATTGCCGCCGTAGATCGAGGAGCATCCGGTCGCGTTGGCGATCTGCAACCTATCGCCGAAGAGCTGCGAGAGCATCTTGAGGTACGGTGTTTCGCCACAACCCGCGCAGGCGCCGGAGAATTCAAACAGCGGTTGAAGGAATTGAACGCCGCGCACATTGGCGAAGTTCACGCGGGTGCGGTCGGCCCAAGGCAGCTTCTCGAAGAATTCGATGCTCTTGCGGCCCGTCTCGACATGCTCCAGCCGGGGCTTCATGTTGATCGCCCGAATATTCAGATCCTCGGAACTGTGGGCCGGGCAGTTCTCGACGCATACGCCACAGCCGGTGCAGTCCTCGACATAGACCTGCAGCGTGTAGCGGGATGCGGGATAGCCGCGCGCATTGATGGGGGCGGCTTTGAAATCCGCCGGCGCGCCGGCGAGACGATCCTCGTCGTAATACTTGGCGCGGATGACGCTGTGCGGGCAGACGACCGCGCATTGTCCGCACTGGATGCAAAGGTTCGGCTCCCAGACCGGCACCTCCTCGGCGATGTTGCGTTTTTCGTATTGCGCTGTTGCGGTCGGGTAGGTGCCGTCGACCGGCAATGCGCTCACCGGCAGATCGTCGCCGTGCAGGGCCAGCATGACTGCCGTTACGTTGCGGACGAATTCGGGCGCGGTGTCGGGCACGAGCTTGTAACGGACCCGGTCTCCGGTGGCGGCAGTTGGAATCTTGACCTCGAACAAATTGGACAACGCGGCATCGATGGCTTCGAAGTTCTTCTTGACCACCTCCTTGCCCTTGCGGGCGTAAGTCTTTTCCGTCGCCTTCTTGATCGCCGCAATCGCCTGCTCGCGCGGCATCACGCCGGACAGTGCGAAGAAGCAGGTCTGCAGGATGGTGTTGGTGCGCGATCCGAGACCAAGCGAGAGCGCGACCTTCGACGCATCGATGACGTGCAGTTTCAGCTTCTTGACGATGATCTGCTGCTGCACCTCGCGCGGCAATTCGTTCCAAACTTGGTCCGGGCCAAAGGGGCTGTTGAGGAGGACCGTGGCGTTTTTGGCGGCTGCGACGAGCGTATCGATCTTGAACAGAAAGTCGAATTTGTGCACGCCAATGAAGCGTGCCGACTTGAGGAGATACGGCGCACGAATCGGTTTCGGACCGAAACGCAGATGGGAGATCGTATATGAGCCGGACTTCTTGGAGTCGTAGACGAAATAACCCTGCGCATACCGGCCGGGTTCTGACGCCAGGATCTTCGACGAGTTCTTGTTTGCTCCAACCGTTCCGTCCGCGCCGAGTCCATAAAACAGCGCGCGCACCGTATCCGGAGCTTCAATGTCGAAGCTGCGATCGACAGGCAGGCTGGTATTCGAGACATCGTCGGTGATGCCGACCGTGAAGCCGTGCTTCGGCTCCCGCTTCTTCAGCTCATCGAATACGGCCTTCGCCATCGGCGGATCGAAATCTTTGGAGGAAAGGCCGTAGCGGCCACCGATGATCGTCGGCAACGCCGCGATCTTCCCGACCGCGGTGGCTTGGGCAAAGGTCGAGAGCACGTCGACGTAAAGCGGCTCGCCCGGCGCCCCAAGTTCCTTGGTGCGATCAAGCACGGCGATCGCTTTGGCGCTCTTGGGCATGGCCGCAAGAAACGCGTCGCCATCCCACGGCCGATACAGCGTGACTTGCAGCACGCCAACCTTCTCTCCGGCATTGGCCGAGAGCCAAGCGGCAGTTTCCTCGAGGACTTCGACGGCGGAGCCGATGGCGACAACGACGCGCTCGGCTTGCGGGTGGCCGGCGTAGCGGAACAGATGATATTTGCGGCCGGTCAGAACGCCCAATCGATCCATTGCTTTCTGCACGATGCCGGGCACTTTCGCGTAGAAGGGATTAACGGTCTCGCGTGCCTGGAAAAAGGTGTCGGGATTGTGCGCCGACCCGCGCAGCACGGGATGTTCAGGCGACAGCGCGCGGGCGCGATGGGCACGCACCAGATTGTCGTCAATCATCGTCCGGATCTGCTCGTCCGGGATGAGTGTGGTCGTATTTTCTTCATGCGAAGTGCGGAAGCCATCGAAGAAGAAGATGACCGGCACGCGCGCTTCCAGCGTCGCCGCCTGTGCAACGAGGGCGAGATCGTGCGCTTCCTGGACGGAAGAAGCCGCGAGCATCGCGAATCCCGTCATCCGGGCGCTCATCACGTCGGAATGGTCGCCAAAGATCGAAAGCGCTTGGGTTGCGACTGACCGCGCGGCCACATGGAAAACGCATGCAGTGAGCTCGCCCGCGATCTTGTACATGTTGGGCAGCATCAGCAGGAAACCCTGCGAGGCTGTGAACGTCGTCGTCAGCGCGCCACTTTGCAGAGCACCGTGGACAGCTCCCGCGGCGCCGCCTTCGGCCTGCATCTCTTGAACGACCGGAACTGTGCCAAAGATGTTCTTGATGCCTTCCGCGGCCCAGGCGTCCGCCAGCTCGGCCATCGTCGAGGACGGCGTGATCGGGAAGATCGCGCAGACTTCATTGACGCGATATGCGATATGGGCGGCGGCGGTGTTGCCGTCGATGACGGCGGTTTGAAGTGCCATGTCTCACGCACTCCTTTCATGAGCACCGCGTGTCAGGCGCGGACCTTGAAGTTCGACGGCATTGTCGGCTCGCCCATCAGCCCGTGGGCCGTCTCCACCACGGATTTGGGGATCATCTCGATCGCGTGGCACGGGCACTGCTCGAAGCAAACGGCACAGCCCGTACAGAGATCGTAGTCGATACGGTAGTATCGACCCGGGCCGAGCTTCACGATCGCCTGCTCCGGACAGGCGGCGTAACAGTTGTCGCATTCGAAGCAGTTGCCGCAGGACAAGCAGCGGCTCGCTTCGTAACGCGCCTCGCGCTCCGTCAAGCCGTGTGCGACTTCCTCAAACCCTTTGCGCCTGGCGACTGGCACTTCCTGGGCTTCCTGACGCGCCGCATCGAGGAACACCGGCAGGTTGAGAGCTTCAAAGGGAACGATCGGGTGTTTCGGCAGTTCGACATAAATCTCGGCTCTGAGAAAGGCGTCGATGTTGCGCGCTGCCTTCTTCCCGTGACCGACGGCCGTGGTCATCGTGCGTGCGCCGCCGATCAGATCGCCGCCGGCAAAGATGCCCGGATGTCCGGTGCTCATGGTTGCATCGACTTCGATCACGTCACCGCGGCCGATCCGGATGCCGGGCACGGTCTTGAGAAGCTCGACGTCCGAATGCTGGCCGACGGCGAGTACGAGGGAATCGGCCTTGAGTGTCTCGAACTGCCCTGTTCCGACGCATCCCGAACCGTCGGGCGCCATCTCCATGCGTTCGACCAGCACCTCGTCTTGACCGAATTGTTTGACGGTTGATAGCCACTTGATTTTCACGCCCTCGGCGACGGCTTCCATCGCTTCATAGGGATGCGCTTCCATGTGCGCCTTGTCGAAACGGAAGATCAGAACCGCTTCCTCCGCGCCCAGGCGCTTGGCGATGCGGGCAGCGTCCATGGCGGTGTTACCGCCGCCGACAATTCCAACGACGCGGCCAAGCACCGGCGCGCGGCCCTTCTCGACCTGCTCCATCAGCGAGATGGCGTCGATCATCTTGCCGCCATCCATGGCCGGGACGTTGAGATGGTTCGCGACCTGCGTGCCGATTGCGACGAATACGGCGTCGAAGCGGCCTTGCGCCTTTTCGGCGAGAACGTCGGTGACGCGGTGGTTCCGCAGGATCCTCGCGCCCATCGCCTCGATGCGCGCGATCTCCTTGCCGACTCCCTCGCGCGGCAGGCGATACGCGGGAATGCCGTATCGCATCATCCCTCCGGGCTCCTCACCGCCGTCGCGGATCTCGACCCCATGCCCCAGCCGACGCAGATGATAGGCGCAGGACAGTCCCGCCGGGCCGGCCCCGATCACCAGGACGCGCTTTCCGGTCGGAGCGCCCGCCGGGATCGTCCAACCTTTTTCGATCGCAAGATCGCCAAGGAAGCGATCAAGCGAGTGGACCGCCACCGGTTGGTCGAGGAACTGTCGATTGCAGGCGCTTTCGCAGGGATGATAACAGGCGCGTCCGTGTATCGCCGGAAGCGGATTGTCTTCCATGTATTTGCGCCAGGCCTCTTCGTATCGGCCGGCCTGCGCGAGTGATAGCCAAGCCTGAATATTCAGGCCCGCCGGACATGCGTGATTGCAGGGCGGCAGAAGATCGACATACGCGGCCCGCTGCCACCGCATCGCGTTCGTGCCCTTGGCGATCGTAGCCTTATAGACCGCGGTCATGTCCTTCGGGATCAAAGTCATCGAGAGTCTCGCGATCGCTGACGTGTGGTTCGGCAAGCCGTTAAAAGGCACTTTATCGCCCGGCCTTGGTCCAGATCAACCGTGCAGTTTTCTGTTCTGCAACACGGCTAACATCGGTCGCATACTGGTACCGAGTTAAGCCTTCCGAATTTCGGCAAAAGGCTCTCCAATCGAAGTGGCGTTGCGTGCGTTGATCTATATCCGGCAACCGCAACAGACGTTCGACCCGCGCAGCTTCGCCATCCTGAAACAGATCAATTCCGAGCGGCCGGAGGCAGAGCGAATCAGCCTTGCTCAGTTCAAGGAGATGATGAAGGAGCAATTCCTGATTGTGATGCAAGACCAGGAGCGGGCCGTTGGAGCCATCCCAATGCTGCTGCCAACCGCGCGGGGAGAACGCAGCGCTGTGATGGGCGTGATCCGCCAACTCGTGAATTCCGCCGAAAACGCTTCCGGAGGAAAGCAAGCGGCGTCTCGCCCGCATCGAAGCGCTGTTTGGCGACCCCAAGGTCAAGTCGTTGCCGTCAAGTGTCGCTTGAGACGCTACTGAATCATCTTAACCGAGATCGGCAGTTGTTGCACGTCAATACACAGGAGCCATGACGATGGCCGACATGAAGGCTGGATACGAAGAGATACTCGCTCGTCGCAAGGGACAACCCCCTTTGCCCACCGCTGTCGTCTACCCGTGCAGCGAAGATGCACTGATGGGGGCGAGCGAAGCTGCGAATGCCGGCCTCATTGCGCCTTTGCTGGTGGGACCGCCGGAACAGATCCGCGAGACCGCTGAAAAGGCAAAGCTTGATATATCCGCATACGAGAACATCCTGATTGCGCCCAATATCGAGGCCGGCAACATGATGTACAAGGAGCTCACGTTCATGGCCGGAGGGCAAGCAGCGGGCTTGGTCATGAGCGCGCGCGTGCCGGTGATCCTGACCAGCCGCGCCGACACGCCGCAGGCAAGATTGTTCTCCTGCGCTCTGGCGGTGCTGCTGGCCGAGGCGACGGCGAAGGATCCCTCGCTGCTCCACGCCGCACTCGGCGAATAATCCCATGGCAAACGCGATCGTCGTCATCAACGCCGGCTCGACCAGCGTGAAGTTCTCCGCCTATAGAGGCGACGGCGCCGAATCGCTTGATCTCATCTGTCATGGTCAGCTCGATGGGACAAGGAGCGCCCTCTCGACCGGGAAGATGCTCTCAAATTCGTCATCGCCTGGCTCAACTCAGAGCGGGTTTCGGTTGCGCCGATGACCGCCTCAGGTTGCAACAGCCGGCAGCAGCCCGAGTTGCTGGAACTACGCCAATCGCGCGCTCGCAATCCTCATACCCGTGGTTTTGGGGGTGCTTCCAGTCCATCGGCGAAACGCGTGATTTAAGGATGTGACCATCGAATAACCAAGCAGCCAGGCAATTTGGTTTAGCGACAAGGCCGGATCTTTTAAGTACCGCGCCGAAAGGTCACGACGAAGCTCGTTGAGGATCGCGGCATAGCTGGTGCCCTCCTCGGACAGGCGTCTCGCGAGCGTTCGGTTGCTCATACCTAGATTGCTTGCAACTTTCTCGACTTGAGCCTTCCCGTGCGGCAGAAGTTGAACAATCTCATTCTCGACCATCGCCCGCAGGGTGCTTGAGGTCTTACCGCGTTTGGCCAGTGCCTCGTCGCAGGCATTTTTTAGGATCTGAAGCAGGTATTTGTCCGATGTAAGGATGGGCGTCGAGAGCGATTCTGTCGGAAGGACCATGGTGTCCGCGGTGGCATTGAACCTCACTGGGCAGCCGTAGAAACGGTCGAACTCTGCTTTATCTGTGTTGCGACCGTGAATAAAGGTAACGGCTTTTGGAGAAACATTTCTGCCGGATAATTCTCGGCATGCACGCAGAACGACTGCGTAGCCATACTCCGCGAACAGTCGGTCGGTGTGTCTCGGGATCTTATAATTGACGGCGAGAACCGTACTCTTCGTCCTTTCGGAAACGCCGAGGCGAATGCTCTCATTGGAGACTGCGAGATAGCGGGTCAGGTTGCGGATGGCTTCTCCTATATTTGGAGAAGCGGCCAAGACATAGTACAGCATTCCGCACTCGCGAAGATCGAAGTGCTGAGCGAGGTGAAGGCCCAGCGCCGAGTCACCGAGCGCCTCTGCTGCAATCTCCAAGAACCGAATTTGGCTTTCTGCCCCAACCCGCTTCGGCTCCTCGCCAAATTTCAGCAGCGGGATACCAGCCTTCGCGAGCAGGGGCCCCGGATCGATCTTTGCCGTCTTCAATTCTCTAATCGCCAGCCGCGTCGCGACACCATCGGCGGTGAGGAACAGATTCCTCGTCGGAACCTTCACGCGTCTGACCATTTCCAACTCCGGGCGTGAGTTAACTGCGGCAGATTACAATTCGTTGACCCAAAATAGCAAAGAATTGGCGGCGCCAAGCAGGCCTCAAGCGCGGCAATCGCATACGTAGTTTAGAGCGGACCTCGGGCAAGGGTCTAACGACCTGCAGCCCGTGTCTGACGCGTGGTGCCATCAACCTCCAAATCTGCGGAGAGTTTCATGACCAAGTTGAAGAACCGCTGCGCAAACTGCGGGGGAAAGTTTGGTCTCGTCTACCACAACCATTGGGGCCTGCGCTTCTGCCGAAAAGCCTGCAGGGACGATTTCCTTGCGAAAACAGCGAAGGACCATGCGCGCATGAGAAGGTGGTTTGGACGGGCCGCATCCTCAAAGGAGATAAATCGGCCGATTTGCCCACAGCCGGCTCAACCCGAGACAGAGGCCCAATCTAGCTACAACGATACAAAGTCATCCACTTCGGGTCGCAAACTTATTTCACATACCTTCACCATGGGTAGGCATTTGTTGGCCCTGGGCGAACGCGAGCTTCATTCTGCCAGCAAAGTCGATTATTTGATTAGACAATCGGTCATCCCGGATCATCCCAGGCAGCGAACCGGGCAAGGCGCCTCGTAGGCTCCAAATCCATGAAGGCCGTGCCGCTTTCACATAGGTCTGCTGACGATTGGCTGCCAATTTTGCTGTGGTGCACACCGACCTCTCGATGTGGTAGTGTATGCTCGTCGACCCGTGGGGGCTGGGTGACACGGTAAGTTTGATAATCAGACGCCTCGGTAATAGATTGCGGCGTGAACACCTTTTACGGTATTGTGATCAGCTCCCAATATTTCTGGAAGAAGCGTTATCTCGACGGTGATCCTGGAAAATCCTTGTTGTGCAAGCACCAACGTTCCGAAAATCGCAAATCTCATCATTAATTTGTGCTCACCGCTCCAAAGCGGAGATGGATTCTTTGGTGGTTCCTGCGGTGGCAACGGGTCTATATTAAATCCGGAACTTCGAAGTGTGGTCTCCGCATTAGCAAAAGCCGTTCCAACGGGAACATATTTTTTGACTATGGAAGACACGTCGTTGCCGGCGGGCTTAAAGTCTCCTGTGTGTCGTAGATCTTGGTAGGCACGTTCCAGCTCAAGCCGTAGCCGCACCCCGCGTTCCTGAAAATCCAAAGCCTTCATCTGATTGCGCTGGCCCGCGGCGTCGGCGTGAGCGGCTATGAGCAACGACACGCAAATAACAGCGAACTTCATTGTCGCACGCATCCGAGAAGCGGCATCGACAATCACGGCGCTTTGACGATCTGCTTGCACGCGGGGGGCAACCCGGCCAGCGTCAACACCGGTTTCGGTTTGCTCGGCGGCGGGTGCAGCGTCGATTCCTTGAACCAGAAGTCGAGCTCGCTACCGCAGCCGTCGCTTGGGAGCGGCGGGGCTGGCGGCTTGCATTCCGCACTGTCTGCCGGACAGGCAATTTGGACATGAAAATGCTCGGCGTGACCATACCAGGGACGCACCTTGTAAAGCCAGGTGTGATCAGCTCCGGCCTCGCGGCACAGCGCCTTCTTGATCGCGGCATTGACTAAGATGCGGACGACCACCGGATCCTGCGCAGCCGTTCGGATGAGCGCAGTATGTCTGTGGGTCCACAATTTCGGATCAATGTCGCGCAGATCGGGCGCGACCACATCGGTGCCCGGGCCGAACTCGCGCTCCTCGCGGCTTTGCACGTGGTCTGGCATCGGCGCAAACCAAATATCGACGTCGAGGCCGATTTGATGGCTGGTGTGCTCGGAAAGCATCTGCCCGCCGCGCGGCTGAGACATGTCGCCAACCAAAAGACCGTTCCAGCCAACCTTTTTTGCGTTCGTGGCAAACCGTTCGATGAAGCGAATGAGTTGCGGATTGCCCCAGTTGCGATTACGCGACGGCCGCATGACTTGCCAGGCCGGACCAGTGATCGGCAGCGACACGGCGCCGGCGAGGCAGCCGTCGAAATCGCCGCCGATCGAGCGCGGCGGTCCGGGAAACGGCGTCGATTTCCGTGCGAACAGTTCCTTGGCCGGCGTTGACGGCGCGTCCGGATTTTTCAGCGGCGGCAACGGCTTGGGATTGAGCGAGCCGGGAAGCATCGGGTCAATCAAGTGCTTTTCCTGCGCGACGGCGGAACTCGCGGCGGCAAGGAAGAGGACGGCGAGGAGGAAAACGACAGCGCGCATCAGCAACTATACTCCATATGGGTCTGAGAGAGAGCCCGGTCGTGGTTCGACCTTTACAATCCGAGTGCCGCGGATTGTGGAGGTTGGGAAGGCCACCCAATAGGCATGCTGTTTGCCGCAATGCACTTGGTCCGGTAATCCCCTGCGGTGCTGGCGATCCGGTGCACACCCAACACCGGAAAAGGCAGTCCTGCGGCCCGCATCCTCTCTTCGTTTGGCACTGTAACCCGACGGCCACAATTAACGATAAACCGCGTGAGGGCGCGTTAAACCGTTGAAAAACCGTTGCGGCCCCCGGAATTGAACGGTTCTATTAGCTTCTCTGGGGGCGCGGGTCATGCACCGGAATATTTTTTCGCGGTCAATTGCGTTTGTCGCTGGCACTTTTTTACGGGTATCTTTGTCGACCACGATTGCAATTGCGGTTTCCTCATTGGCAAGTCTTGGCCAAGCCAACTCCATGGAACGAACGACTTTTTCGGAAGAGGCTCCGGATCAGGTGGTTTCAGATCAGGAGGTAATGCCGCTCGATGCCTTCGGGTATCTTGGTGGTTTGCTTGAGGCCCGGTTCTATCAACCGCATTCGACCACGGACGATCCGCGCGCCGAAATCCGGGCGGCGGCGTCTTTGTATGGCCTGGACTTGGCAATGATGATGTCCATCGCCAAGGTCGAGAGCAACTTCGATCCTCGCGCAAGAACCGGATCCTACAAAGGGCTCTTTCAACTTAGCGACTACGAGTTCAATAAGTACGGCGATGGCAGCATCTGGGACGCGAGGGATAATGCTCGCGCTGCCGCGCACATGCTTTTGGTACAAGCCGAGAAGTTCAGATGGGCGCTTGGTCACTATCCAGATTACGCTGAGAGATACATGGTGCATCAGCAGGGTATCCAAGGCGCGATTGAACACTACACACACCCCGAGCGCGTCGCGTGGCAGTCCATGTGTGCGACCGACGAGGGAGTGCTAAAGGGAGAGCAGTGGTGCAGGAAGTGCATTTGGAGAAATCTTCTCCCAAAATGGAAGCAGACCTTCGGTAGTGTGGATAAGATATCAAGCGGGGACTTCGTCAGTCTGTGGAGAGGACGCATCGATCACCTCGCCAACAGATACAGTGTGGCGGAGGGTGGCGTGTCGACAAGTCTACAACCTAAAAACCATGCTCGCCGTTCCCCCGCCGTGGCCCGTGGTATTCGACAGCCTCGTGCGACGGAGCTTCACGCTTCTGCTTCGTTCGCCGAGCCTGTTCAAGCGGTCGCCACGGCGGCGAGGCGTGCGACGGTCGGTTCAGACCGTCTTCAAAGACACGCAGCTGCGGTCGCTCGGTAAACTCGCCAGGCGGAAATGGCACCCCCAGCACTGAAGCGCTGCGGGTGATTGCCGAGGCCATGCTCCGAGTGCTCCCAGCGCTTCACTGCTTCACTTACGGCGTGTTTTGCAACGCCAGCCATTCTTTTGGTAAGTGCTCCCCGACAATCGAACAGATGCGCTCTTTGTTGCAGCGCATTGGTTCGGTTATGATGTGGTGGACGGCGCCGCTGATTAGAACAGTCGCAGCGCGGAAACGAAACGGTCGCACGGCGGCAACAAAATGGTCGCAGCCAAGCACCCCAATAATAGGAAGGATAGATGTACGAGAATTACAGTTCTGGCTTACCAATGGAACGATGAACTTAAAGAGCAAAGTCAGTTTTCAGTTCATGTGCCTTGCATCTCGCCTCCAGCACGTTTAGCAAGCAGCCCCATGGGCCGGCCTATTGGCGCACAGAACAAAGACAAGCCGTTCCGGGACGCCTTGCGCCTCGAAATAGCGGCGGATGGAGTGGACTTGAAGCAGCTCCGCAAGGTCGCCAGGGCGCTTATCATCAAAGCTGAGACCGGCGACGTTCGCGCCATTGCTGAAATCGCTGACCGGCTGGACGGCAAAGTACCGCAAGCCATCGGCGGGACCGATGAGCTCCCTGCCATCAAAGGTATTGCCTGGCTGGATGCGACGACAGCGGCATCATCTGAGTAGCCCCCGCATCAAAATTCACAGACCATATTTCCGCTTACCTCGCGCGACCTACCCACCGGCAACACTTTAGGGACGTTTTGGGGACCAGATTGGGGATCGGACGCAAATCTGTTTTCAAAATATCAGTAAAATCAACATATTAAGTCATCAAATATGGCGGAAGGGGTGGGATTCGAACCCACGAGGGAGCGTGAACCCCCTGGCGGTTTTCAAGACCGCTGCCTTAAACCACTCGGCCACCCTTCCCTTCGGCAGGATTAGCAAATGGCCGTGGCGGCGGGGAAATGCAAAGCCGGCGACAGACACGGCTCGGGAATAAAATTGATGCCGGCCGACCCCGGCAGCAGGGCCTCAGGGCGGCCAGAAACGGCGTCGCGGCTAGCGCTTATGGTCGTGCGCGGGGGCGGAATGCAATTGCGACGAGGATCGACGATCATCGCCCGACCGCCGGTCGTTGCTCGAGCGCCGTTCGCCGACGGCGCGTCGCTCATCCTCGGGCCGATTGTCGACACCGCTGCGCCGATCGTTTTTCAAACGTCGCCCGACGCCCAAGCGTCTTTCAAGCTCACCCATGGCTGCATCTCCGGGTACTCATCCCGGATAACAGCGCTGTATGAACGGAGCGTAAAATTCGCGCATCCTGTGCTCTTAAGGTAAAGCGGATCGGCATAATTCCGCACCGATCCGCTGTAAAATCTTCACCTCAACCGTCCCAGGCCTGCACCACGGTTTGTCTGCTGATTTTGCCGTCGGCAAGCTCGATGGTCCCGGCGCAGAAAACACGAATGCCGTCCGGATAGATGCAGGCTTGCGTGAATGCCAGCCGATCGCCTTGCGCCAGGCCAAACTCGACTTCGTGGCTCATGGCACGGCTGCAGACGTCGTCGTAATAGGCGGCAATGGCCGCCTTGCCCCTGAGCTCACGCGGTTTGCTCGGCGGGTTATCGCAGTCGATAATCCGAACGACGGCATCATCGGCATACCAATCCGATAGCGTGCCGGCGTCACGGCCCTCGATGGCGCGTTTCAGATTGGCAACTGTAATCAGCGCCGTTTCGCATGATCTCCTCCACATTGACGCACGCAGGCTCGACCGCGATGGGGCCTGCTACTTCGCGGACTTGCCGACGGTCTTGGCCTTCTCGGCCGCCATCCGCAGCACCGTGTCGGTCTCCTGCTTGAACGTGGCGAGGTCGATCTGCATGCCGTTGAGCACCGTGCTCCAGTGGCGCGAGATCGCCGCCATGGCCACGGCCTCGCGCACCTCCTCGTCGGTCGCGCCGTTCGCCTTGGCAGCAGCGGTGTGGAAATAGATGCAATAGTGACACGGGATCTGCGCTGACACGGCGAGCCCGATCAGCTCCTTGGTCTTGCCGTCAAGCTTCGTTTTCGGGTTGAGCTGGACTGATTTGAACTCCGCCCAGGCGCCGGCAATCCCGGCTTCCGGAAACTGCTTGAAGAAGCCCGGCACCAAACCGAGCGTCTGTTCGATATCACGATAGGCCGCCTGTGCGGAGGCGTCCTGTGCGTCGGCAATTTGAGCGGGTGCGGTGATCGCGCAGACTGCGGCGACTGACAGCCAGGCTAACAAGAAGTGCAGTGGTCTTGCGCATCGTCATTCTCCATCGAGTGATCTCCCGCGATAATGCGATGATTAGCGCGAATGATGCGGCTCCCGCTTCGCCCGCCCGGCCCATGCCTGCCATGGCCCGTTCGGGCCATGCACGCAGTGGCTCTTCTCAATGGCTTGCTTGCCGGCCGGCAATGGCCGCGGCCGCGGCGCGATTGGGGAGATCCAGTTTGAGCAGAATATTGGCGACGTGGCGCTTGACCGTGTGCTCGCTGATCGACAGGCGCTTGGCGATGGCCGCATTGCTCAGGCCGTCGGCTACAAACACGATAACTTCACGCTCGCGCGCACTCAGAAGATCGAGGTTCGGCGAGGGATGCCCCGCTGCGGCTTGCTGTCTGCGTACGGTTGCGGATGGTGCTGGTCGCCGACGGTGAGGAGGCGCAGCTGGCTTCGAATCCCTCGATCGATTTGCGTGCCGTGCTCGGCGAAATTGAGCCCGGAGCCTGCAACGAGATCGGCAACAACGCCCGAGGCGAGTACCTCGCCGGCTTGCGCCCGCGCGCAGATGCGCTCCGCGCAATGAATTGCAAGCCCCGCGACGCCGGCGTCGCCGAGCTCGATCTCGCCGGTGTGCACACCGCAGGCGACGTCAAGGCCGAGCGCTGCCCGCGCTTCGGTCAGCGCCAGCGCGCAGCGAACCGCCCGCGCCGGCCCATCGAACCGCGCGCTGAACTCCTCCGGTGCTCGATCCCGATCGGCTGCCCGCCGTAACGGGCGAAGCATTCCTCCGCCGCTGCATGCAATCGAGTAAGCAGCTCGCCCCAGGCGCGATCACCGCGCCGTGCTGCCTGGCGCTGAGGCGCAACCAGACGCGCGACGAGGATGGTGGCGAACACCCGGTCGTGCACCGGTGACCGGACGGCTGCCGGTCAGAAACTCTTCGATTTCATCGATAACTTGGTCGACATCGCCGGTCCAGATCGGATGATCGCGGCCGCTGAGCTCGACGAAACGAGCGCCCGGGATCTTCTCCGCCAGATAGCGTCCCCCGGCGAACTTTACGCGCGCGTCATCCCTGCGATGGAGGACAAGGGTCGGAACGCGGATGCTCGGGAGCACCTGGCGAACGTCGATTCGGCATTCATGCGGGCGAGCGCCACGGCCGCGGTCGGGCTTGCTGAGAGGCGTTCAAATCTCGCCCACCAGTCCCGGAAGCGCGCATCCTGCAGCCGGCCAGGCGCAAAGCTCGCGAGACTTGCGCCGGTGCCCCACGAATTCTCCGCGCCGCGCATGAATGCGGCGAGCCGCTCACGCCCCATGACCCAGGTGTGGAAATGCGCGTAGCAGCCATAAAGGACCAGGGCGCGCACGCGCTGCGGATAGGTGGCGGCGAACAGGATGGACATCGGCCCGCCCTCGGAAGCACCGAGCAGCACCGCGCGCGTGCTGCCTGCGGCGTCCATCACGGCACGCACGTCGTCCATTCGGGTTTCGAGGGTGGGCAGATGGTGTGTATCGACCCGGTCGCTCAGCCCCGTGCCGCGCTTGTCGAGCAGGATGAGCCGGCTAAACGCGCCAAGCCGGCGCAGAAGATGCTCGTAGCCGGAATCTTCCCAATGCACCTCCAGGTTGGAGATGAAGCCCGGCACGAAAACAAGATCAATCGGACCGTTACCGACGACCTGATAGGCGATACGCACCTCGCCGCTGCTGGCGTAACGCGTCTGCGGGACTGTCACGGCCATGCACCTGTGCGTTTGCACTCGATGAGCGCAACACCATCACTTTGTCTTGCTCGCTCGAGGTTGGGATCACGGCTGCACGCAATTTGCCTTGATAGCGTAGTTGCCTTTGCCGATGGTTCCGGCCTGCGCCACGGACTTGGCCGCCGCGTGGCAGTTGCCCTGCGTGCTGAATTGCAACGTGGTCACTGAGGAGCTCGCTCCCCCATCCGTGCCGGTTACCAGCGTCACGATGATCAACAGCCACATGTAATACTCCCCGCGTACTCAGGGCCGCATCACGGCTACTTTATCGCAATCTTCGGACGATTTTCCATCCCTGCGATGCTGGGCAACTCAATGAGAATGCACGGGGGTGCCAGACGACGGATTACCTCCCCCTGAAAGGGGGAGGTCGATTTCATTTGCTTCGCTGTGCGAAGCAAAGGGGTGGGGGTCATGCCTCACGCGCGATTGCAGTAGCCCCCACCCGGTGCGCTGCGCGCGCCACCATCCCCCGCAAGCGGGCGAGGGATCATAGCCCGGCGAGCTCGTAGCGCGAGAAGTCGTATCCTTCCTTGACGACGAACTCGAGGAGAAAAGGGGCGCCCGTTTGCGTGACGCTCACGGCCTGCTTGATTGCGGGCACAATATCGCCGGGCTTCTCCACCCGCAGTGCCGCGACATTGAGCCCTTCGGCCACCTTGCTGTAATTCCCGCTCACCGTGAGCGCGCCGTATTTTTTGGTCGAGAGCGGCAGCACGTCACGCTCGGCTGCCATGACGCCATTGTTGAACACGATGGTGAGAATGCCGATGCGGTTGCGTGCGGCGGTCTCGATGTCCATGCCGGTCATGCCGATGGCTGCGTCGCCCATGATGTTGATGCAGAGCTTGTCGGGTGCTGCGAGCTTTGCCCCCATGATAATGCCGAGGCCGTAGCCAAGCTGGGTCGATTTTCCCCATCCCATATACGAGCCGGCTTTGGTCGTTTCCCAGAACGGCACCAGCTGCTCGCGCGGGCTGCCCGAGTCATGCGTGATGATGACGTTATCGCGATCGACCGTGCGCATCAGGTCGCGGATGACCCGATACTGATTGATTGGCACCTCCTCGGAATCGAGTTGCTTCGACCATTCCCCCTGCCAGGCTTTCTTGGCCGCTGCGACGTCGTCCTTGAGTTTCGCGAGCGCATGCGCCCCGCCGGCACCTTTCTGCCGGCCGGCCTCGGCGATCAGCGCGTCGAGAACGAGGCCGGCGTCGCCGACGAGCGCATGGTCGGCGCGATAATCCTTATGGATGTCGGCGGGATCGTTGCTGGAATGGATGATCAGCTTGCCCGCCGGCACTCCGGGCCCGAACGGCGTGCGTGTGAGACTTGAGCCGATTGCCAAAACAAGATCGGCGCGCGCCATGAACTCGGTGAACATCCTGGGGCGCGAGCGCGTCGAGGCGCCAAGCGCGAGCGCATGGCTTTCCGCAATGGCGCTCTTGCCGGGATTCGTGGTTGCAACCGGCGCCGGAATCATTTCGGCGAGCGCCGCCAGCCGGTCGCTCGCCTCGGCATAGAGCACGCCCTGCCCGGCCAGAAGCAACGGATTTTTCGCCGCCAGCAGCATGCGCACCGCATGCGTGACCGCATCCGGATCGGGGGCCGTGCGTTGAACGGGAACCGGTGTGTAATCAAGCTCGCCGTTGAACTGCGCGTCGAACACATCAAGCGGGACCTCAATGAGGACGGGTCCGCCCTTTCCGCTGCGCATGGCGTGAAAAGCGCGCCGCATCAGATCGGGCAGCTCCTGGACCGAGTGGGCCAATGCCGACCATTTCGTCACGGGACGGTAGACATCGGCCGCACGGAATACGGGGCGAATGTATTGCCGCGCCAGCGGAGGGCCGCCGGGAATGATCAGCATGGGCACGTTTTCGGAAAATGCCTGAGCGATGCCGGGAAATGCATTCTCGATGCCCGGGCCGGCCTGCGCGGCAAACACGCCGTTCCTCCGGCCGCGGCAAATACGGCTGTAGCCGTCGGCCATCCCAACGCCGACGCGCTCCTGGCGGCACAGGATGGGGCGGATATCAACCGCCGCGCACGTCTCGATCAGAGGGTTGCGCGGATAGCACGCGAGGAATTCGCTCCCCTCGCGCTTGAGGATTTGAGCAATGATATCAGCCCCGTTCATGCAAGCCCCTTTCGCGTATTGCGCTGCCCACCTGGCGCCGAATGACCATAGCACGCGTGCCGAAAAAAATGCTTCGATCGGCAACAGCACGCCCGGCGTTCGTGCTGCCAGGAACGGAACAATTTCTGCGTGTGCCTCGTTTAAATGATGAGGAGCATTTGCAATGGCAAGAAGATATTCGCGTAGTGCCTCGAAAGACATCGAACGGGAAATGCACAAGTTCAAGCGCGGCACGCTAAAGAGCGGCAAGGGCGGACGCGGTGGACGGGTCAAGAGCCGCAAGCAGGCGATCGCAATCGGGCTCTCGGAGGCGCGCCGGGAGGGCAAGCGGCTCCCTTCCAAGCCGGTAGGCCGGCCATCCAAAGCGGCGCGCTCGCGCGCGGCCAAAAAGGCGCGCGGACGCGAAAGCGCCGCAGCGCGAGGTCTTAACCATCACGCGTCTGCGGATGCCGCGGCAGCACCGTTCGCGCGTTAGGCGGCTGCGGCTCGCACGCAGGCGCTCGCGCGGCCTTCCAGTTGTTGTTCATTTTACCATTCGCGCGGATTTATGCTGTGCGGCCCGCGACGCGCGCTCAGCTCGCTGCTATGGTATCGCTCATGCCGACACAGATGTATTTGCTGGAATTGGCCGGCCGCTGCCGGTTCTTGTCCGATCACACGCTCGATCTGAGAATGGCGAGAGAGCTGCGAAGCCTCGGGACTGAGCTCGAGCAAAAAGCGCGCGAGGCTCAACTCGCCGCCGATGCCGCCGCGCCCGCGCTTGTACAGCGCTTCGCGCCGATCAGGCT
Organism: uncultured Alphaproteobacteria bacterium; assembly: GCA_963817135.1. Classification (GTDB taxonomy): domain Bacteria; phylum Pseudomonadota; class Alphaproteobacteria; order Rhizobiales; family Xanthobacteraceae; genus VAZQ01. The sequence goes on from CAWFNG010000001.1 coordinate 741,240, forward strand.
TGCTGACCAATTCGCCGATCTTTCTTTCATGGAAATCAGAGCAGCAGCAAAGCCTGTTCAGGCGTAAACGATCATGCCGTCCTCGGTGGGCTGAGCTGCGGGTGTCGGATTCGCTTGCTCCGTCTTGCCGCGACCCACGATGTGCACCACGCTCTCGCTCGCGAACATCAGGTAATCGGCAATGATGCGGCGGTGGCAACGCCACCACACGGCCTCCGAGCACATGATGGCGCAGCGCTTTGCTTGCCCCAGTCTTCGCAAAGCGCCAAAGCCTTCCTGAAAGGCTTCGCTCATCGCATAATCGGCAAAATTCCTGAAACTCTGATTCTGCCAGAACGTGTTTGGAGAGGAGTTTTGCCCGCGCCCGCGCCGGCCACCCAGCGCCGCAGCATGGACGTAGTCAATTCCATGCTCACGCAAGCTTGCGGGCAGCGTGTCGATGTTGAACTGCGGATTGGTGCGAGAGCGCGGAATGGCGCGCACGTCCACGACAACTTCAATGCTTTGCGCCCGCAACAACTCGACAAGCTCGGCAATCGAGCGGGTGGAATGACCGATGGTGAAAAACTGCGCCATTGCTCAGCCCGCGGCGGTGCAGCAGGGGATCTCGATTACAGCGCGATCTCGACGCAGTCGCCGTTGGGCATCAGCTTGGTTGCGAGCTTGGCGCTGCGCGCGGTCAAATCCGCGAGCGTGCCGGTCTCATCGGCAGGGTGGCGGAACACGGTCTCATCCGCATCGTTGTGACGCACGAAGCGCAATTTGAAGGTCCTCTCACTCCGCTCCCCCAGCGCAAGCTCGACAACGAGCCCGATCCAGTTCTCGTGTTTGCGCCCACCATGGCCGGTGGAGAATGAGAGGTTTCCCAGCCCATAGCAGATTGGCCGGCCACGGTAGCTCTCGATCGGAAGCGGATAATGCGGGCCGTGGCCGATCACGAGATCGGCGCCGGAATCGATCGCCGCGCGCGCGATCTGCGTCATGTACTCAAGCGGCTCCCGTCCCAGGCCCCAATGACAGGAGGCGACGAGGATATCGACCTGCGGTCGCAAAGCCTCGATGTCTTTGCGGAAATCACCGAGGTAATCGGGATCGGCCCAGGTGACGATAACCGGCGGCACCCCGGGCCGGTTCGCCGGCGGAATCCCTGCGTGCAAACGTCCGCTCGGCACCTGGTAGGCGGTATGGCCGCGGATGACCGCAATGCCCGGCGCGTCATCATGCGCTTCATGGTCGGTGGGCCAGTAGACCGAGCTGCGCTGCACGAAGCCCGCGCGCAGGCCGTTGCGCTTAACGATCGCCGGCGCCCGCGCGGCGGCGAGATCGGGGCCAGCACCAGTGTGGAGGACCCCGATCGTGTCGAGCCGCGCGATTGAGGCCATGATATTGGCAGCGCCATAGTTGACATTATTCGCGATGCCGACGGCGTGAAAGCCGCCGAGGCGGAGCGCCTCCCCTCCGGTGCGCGGGTCGGCGAAGAAACCCTCCTTCGCCAGCGACTGTGGCGGCGGCGGCAGATAAAGGCAGCATTCGAGATTGCCGAACAGGACATCCGCGGCGTGGAGATCGCCGGCAATTCTTCGGAACGGCGTGGCAGGGTCGGCGACATTCATCAAGTTGACATCGCCGGTCAGGATAATCTTCATTGCGTTATTCTAGCGATGCTTCGTTGAGATCGAGCCAGCAGGTCCACCTCTCCCCGGAGGGGAGAGGTCGGTTGGGCGCCTCGGGCGCAATGCGCATCAGGGGGCATGGTAGTGAAGCGGACCTATCACGGCGGTGGGCGATCCGACCTATTTTGCGGGAAGAGTGTACCGCGGGCTGCACCATCGCGTCGTGATCGAACGTCATCGAAACTGGCTTTGGCCTGATCAATTCGACCGAATGTGGTTCGCGGCAATCATGCCGGCGCACTTTTCCCCCTGCAAGGCACAGCAATCGTTCATGACGGCATCTCGCATTTCCTTGCCGCGCCGATCGTGACATTGTCCGCCTTGGAGCAGCTTTCTTCCCGTGACATCCGGCAATTACGCACGGAATCCGGCTGATCCACGGTCAATTCCGGTCGGTCGGTGGTGGCGCATGGCTCCTGCGTTTTCGCTCGAAGTGCTCGGACGAGGGCTCATCGTCGGCGGTCTGGGCTTTCTCGCCATATGGATGTTGTGGAGCTTCTTGCCGGCGCTCGGCTGGGCCGGAGTGCTTGCACTCGCTACTTGGCCAGTCCGGCAGTGGCTGGTTCGGCGCGGATTGAGCCCGACCGGCGCGGCGATCCTGCTGACCGCCGTTGTCGGTCTCGTGATCATCGCCCCGTTGTTCATCGTCCTCATTGAAGGCGCGCGCGAAGCAAGACTGATCGTTCAATGGATAACGCAGGCCAGAGAGGCCGGCATCGGCACGCCGGACTGGCTCGGCCAATTGCCGATGATAGGCAGCACGCTGGCGTCATGGTGGCAGCAGCATCTGGCCGATCCCGAAGCGGCAAAGGCGCTGTTGGGGCGCGCCGAGGCTTTCACGCTTACGCAGTGGAGCCGGGAGTTCGGTCATCAACTGACCACGCGGCTGATCATTCTCGGCTTCACGCTCCTTACGCTGCTTTTTCTCTATCGCGACGGTGCGCGCATCATGCAGCAGACGGAAAACGTGGCCCATCGTCTGTTCGGTCCTTCATCTCGCCCGCTTGGGAAGGAAGCGGTCGCAACGGTCCGTGCCACCGTCAATGGGCTCGTCCTGGTTGGCTTGGGAGAGGGCGCGCTCTTGACAATCGGCTATGTGATTGCCGGTTTGCCCCACGCTCTCCTGCTCGGATTGGCGACCGGAATCTTCGCGGTGGTGCCGTTTGGAGCGCCGCTGGTTTACATCATCGCCTGCATCGTGCTCATCGTCGGCTCGCGTATAACAGCCGCCATTATCCTGTTCGTGTATGCCTCGGTGATCGTGTTCATTGCCGATCATTTCGTTCGCCCCGCGCTGATCGGCATGTCGACGCGACTGCCGTTCCTTTGGATCCTGCTCGGCATTTTCGGCGGGCTGGAGACATTCGGCTTTCTCGGCGTCTTTTTGGGTCCCGCGGTCATGGCGGCTGTTCTCGCGCTCTGGCGCGAGGCGGCACGGCCCGCAGCGGAAACTTGAATTGTAGCCCGGATTGGAGCTTGCACGCAGTGCAAGCGCAAATCCGGGGATACGCGGTCCCGCGTTTCGCTGCGCTCAACGCGGGCTACGAACCATGACAGCCAGCTACGCCGCCGCGAGCAGGTTGCTCACCTTCGGCCAGGGATCGGCTTCAATGCTCTTAAACGGCGCCCAATCGCTCTCCGTCATGCGCCGCATGATCGATTCCTGGACCGAGGCGCGATTGCTCACGCGTTCCCACCAGCCTGCGACGCCGGGATGGCGATCCCAAAGCCGCGACAGCTGCAGCAATTCAAGCCGCAACACGTAAGGGATGACGGCGACGTCGCGCAGCGAGAAGGTCTCGCCCGCGAGATAGGGGCCCTCTTGACGGCATCATCGATCCAGATCAACAGCTTTTCATGATCCTCCAGCGCTTCGCGCACGTACATGGAATCGAGGCCGTGGGCGACCACATCGCGCTTGTATTCGGCGCGCTTTCTGATCGGTGATTTGGAGAACTGCGCCTCCCGATCCTCGCGGGCTCATCGCAGAAATGCCGGCCGAAACGCGGTCGCGAAGGTCAGGATCATGCAGGAATTATGCAGGTATTCGTCGATGAACTTGTTGAACATGCGCACCTTGACGCGATCGAGCGGCGCCTTCGGCATGAGCGGCTTCTCGGGAAAGGCATCGTCCAGATAATAGAGAATGATGGAGGATTCCATGATGACGTGCCCGTCATGGACCAGCGTCGGCACGACCGCGTTCGGATTGAGCTTCATATAGGCCGGATCGAACTGGTCACCGCGCAGCGTCATGAGGTGCTCTTTTGCCTGCAATCCCTTCTCGACCAGCGCGATGCGGACCTTCTGCGCGCAGACTGAGTTGATGTTGTGATAAAGCTCGAGCATCGCTTCCTCCCTGTTTGACCGTGTTTAGCGATTGTTTAAAGACTATATCGCCACACGTCTATCGCGCAAATTCTTCGTGGCGAAGGCGACGTAGTGCCGCCTCGACTCAAATCCCAGCGCGGTGGCATCATACGCATAGAGCCAGTCGAAGCGCTCGCGCAGGCGGATCTGCTGCCATTCGCGCGCGACCTGAACTGCGATCGCATCCTTGTCGGCCAGCGCCGGGCTGAACACCTGCTTCCGGTTCGCGTGCGCCGTCCGCACGACCGCGCTGTGCGCTCCTTGCGGATGTCCTCGTAGCGCGCGAAGCGCCTCGCGGGATCGTCGAAATATTTCTCGAGGCAAGCGGCAATGACATAGCCATCCTCGATCGCCATCACGCCGCCTTGTCCCAGGAACGGAAGGATCGGATGACAGGCATCGCCCGAGCAGCGTGATGCGCCCTTGCTCCAGCGCTGCATCGGCCCGCGAACCATCAGCGCCCATTTGTACGGGATCGTGATGTTGTCGAATGATGGCATGAACGTCGGGATGCCAGCCGCGGATAATCGCTGGCGAGCTCGTCGCGTCGTGCCTGCAACCGTCCAGGATTCGATCTGCCAATCGTCGCGTTCGACCAGACTGATGAAATTCATGAGCTCGCCGCGCCGAATTGGATAATGCAGCACGTGGCCCTTGGGTCCCAGCCAGTTCGTCCCGATCATGTGAAGAGATATGGGGCGGCAGGGATGCCATGGGCACGACTGCCCGCCAGGCGACAACGCCGGTGAATTCGGGCTGGTCGGGCCCGAACAGGCTCTCGCGAGCTTTGGAGTGAATGCCGTCGGCGCCGATCACATAAGCGGCGCGCACGCGCGCGCCGCCGGTATCAAACTGCACTTCGACTTGCGCCTCGGATTGCGTAATCCGCAACGCAGCGTTTGGCCAGATGCACGGCATCCGGCTTGAGGCGCATGGACCGCGTTGCGCGGGAACCCATGCAGGTCGGCGCGGTGGAGCATCACGTGGGGCGTGCCGTAGCGGTCGCTCGTCGTTGCGCCGAGCTCGAACCAGTCCCAGGTTTCGCCCGTGCTCCAGTGCCGAATCTGCCGCCGCGACGGCCGGACCGCGACCCGTCGAGCGCCTGCTTCAGGCCGAGCGCGTAAAGGACGCGGGTGCCGTTGGAGCTGATTTGGATGCCGGCGCCGACCTCGCCCAGTTGCGGAGCCTGCTCGTACACATCGACATCAAGCCCGCGCTGCAGGAGCGCGAGCGCGGCAGCAAGCCCGCCGATGCCCGGCACCGATGACGGCGATTTTGCCCGGCGCCGCCATTCCCGATCAGGCGGCGTTGACTTTGCGAAAGCCGTTCCACATCGCCGTCGCCGCGCCCGAGAGCAGCACCCGGACATAGCGCAGCTGCTGGTGCTCGCCGTTAAGCGAAATGCGGGGAAGCGCGGTCAGGTGATCGCGATGCTGGGGGAAGATCACGCCCGGACGCGTGGTCAACGCGGTCTTGAAGCCCGCTTCGGCGGCAAGCCGGAACTCACGCGGCCCGGCTGAGCTCGCATCCCCGACCGGATAGGCGAGATGATCGGGCCGCCGGCCGAGCGCGGCCTCGATCACTGACCGGCTCATTTCCATTTCCGCGCGCGCCGACTGCTCCGGCACCTTTGCGAGCATCACATGGTTGACGGTGTGCGCGCCGATGGTGACCAGCGGATCGGCCGCCAGGGTGGCGAGCTCATTCCAGTTCATGCAGAGCTCTTCGCAGAATGATGCGATCTCGACTTGATAGCGGCCCGCGAGGTCGCGCACAACATGACGGAGCTCATCCTCGCTCTTGAAACTGCGTACCCAGCGATAGAGCTGCTCGTAGGTGTGGCGCTTGTCGGCAATGCTCGCGCATTCGAACGAGCGTTCCTTTCCGTCGACGAGAAGCGAAACGCGCTGGTTGCGCGCAACGACCGCCTCGAGCGCGAGCCACCATAATTCACCGAGCCGATCGGGAAAGCTGGTCGCAATAAACACGGCAAACGGCACCCGATGCCGCTTGAGGATCGGGTATGCGAAGCGCAGCACGTCCCGGTAGCCGTCATCGATGGTGATGCAGGCAAAACGCCGTGGCCCGCCCCGTTTCGTAGAGGGGGCCGTCAAACGCCGATGCATTTCGTCGAGGCTGATGAGATCGATACGCGAACGACGCAGCCAGCGCACGGCATCGTCGAGAAAGCTTGGCCTTATTTCGAGCAGCCGGTTGGGCTGAAAGCGGTCCGGCCGGGGCGGGCGCACATG
>CAWFNG010000002.1:0-284002 GCA_963817135.1 uncultured Alphaproteobacteria bacterium
CCGGAGCTGCTCTACGAGATCATCGCGGCGGCGTTTGGCCACAAGGGCTTTTCATTCGTACGCATTCTCCAGCGTTGCCCAGAATGGCTGCCTAACCTTTATGAGCCCTGGATGAAAGACCCGCAGAAAATGCTGATCCTAAATCACGAGCGCGGAGTCCGCATGGCCCGAGCCTCGCCAAGGTGTACAAGAATCAGGAGACACACGACCCGTCCAACCTCAATCGAGCGCGCGAGATCGCGTCTCTGTCGGATGAGGTGCCGGTGGGAATCCTTTATCACAATCCGGATGTCCCTTGTTACGAAGACCTGCGCCGCGCCGGGCAGCTTGGTTCGAGGCCGGTTGATTAAGCGAGGGCCTCAAGGCGGAGTTCGATAAGTTCACCGTTTGGCCGCAACGAATGGAAAAACCACTTCAACCACGGAATTAAAGACGATTGATCTGTAGTGCGGCAGCCAGTGCGGCGGTAGATAGAGCGAGAGGAAGTGGATCCGCCACTCAAGGCTCACTTAGCCTTTTATCTGGCCGGAAATCGAGCGCGCGCGGGGCTGAATTCAATACAATGTGCTTGATTTACAGCCGGCGCTGTTTGCCCGCTACCGCGACCTTCCAGTGCTTCGCTACGACTTTCCCCTCTTGCTGGTACAGGGCGTTGCCAATTCAGCGGGAGTGCAATCGCTCTCGGGCTTGTTCGATAACCTCCTGAAGCGGTGTGCCGACGGCCCGGAAGGCGAACGACTACGCAAGGACGCCGCCCTGCGGCTGGAGCGCGAAATCCGCATTCGTGCCGCGCAAAGTACGGCCGGATCGCTGTCCGACAAGTGGGGTGAAGCCGCTCGGCACCTCGGCATGCAAGGGGACGAGCTTCTGCAGGACAGTTTGAACCGCCTTCACGCGGCGCTTGATGTCGAGGCGATCTCATCGACTGCAAGCCAAGTACCGCTTCGCGCCTGTGTCGGCATCTATGGAAGGCAGTGTATGAGGGCAAAGCGCAGCGGTCTCGCGCGCAAGTCGACGACTGAACATGAAGCTCTCCGACATCCTGCGCGCCGATTCGCCCGCTCGGATCAGGGGCGCAGTGCAGAGCACCTGCGCGAATCGTTTGGTCAACTCATCGCGATGCGTTCGATTTTGCTGCGATGTCGCGACTGCTCGCCGAAACGTCGCCGGCCGCTACTCTATCGGACCGACGCCGTCAGCGCATCCGCTGGCTGCTCTCGGTGTTCGGTCCCAGCGATTCTTTCCTGCGGAGAGCACCGAAGGAGGACAGTACGAAACCATACGACTTCATATTCAAGGACTGCGCCGAGGCTGTTGCGGCCTACCGTGAGCGGCTGCCCGATGGAAACGAGCTCGCCAAGGCCTTCGGCCATGGCAGAGCTTGAAGTCAAGGCGAGTATAACGAAGCGCGGCACGATTCTTCTTCGCCGACTCGGTGCCAATGGTCTCGACCCCGCCGACCCCGACCTGTTCCCGGATTACCTGATCTGCCTGCAAGCAAGCGGACATGCGCGCGGAAGATTACGATACACTGCTCGAAGCTTTTTCCGCCGGCTTGCAGGCCAGGGTCCTGCTGGAAACCGATGACATCTTGGAGCCGTCCCGCCGATCGCCGCAGGCAATCTCGCATTCGCCTCGCGCAGCAAGCAGATCGCCCGCACGGTGATGGACCTCAACACGTTCTACGTCTTGCAGTCGAGCAGCTCGAACCTGTTCCAGCTGCGCCACGCGATCATCCGCGGAATGGCCTATCCGGGATCCAGCCTGTTCAGTGTTTTCACGGGACGAACCGGCGGCACAGAGTTTCCGCCGTACTTGATCGCCGCCGCGGCGACCGAGTCGCGAGCCTTTCCGACCTTCGTCTACGACCCCTCGGCCGGATCGGATTGGGCCTCACGGTTCCGGCTCGAAGACAATCCGCAACCGGAGCTCGATTGGCCAGTCCAGACGCTTTCCTATGAAGACGAAGAGCACCAACGCCTATCCGACAGTCTCGCTTTCACGTTCGTCGATTTCGTTGCGTGTGATCGGCGCTACTACAAGCATTTTGCCGGCGTGCCGCGAGCGAACTGGACCGGCAGCATGGTCCCGGTGTCCGAGTTTTTCATTCCCGATGCGGATGGGATCGCTGACAAGGTACCTTACATCATGATGCTTGGCCGCGACGATCGGCTGCAGAGGGTGATTGTCGATGAAAGGCTGGTCCGAGAAGCGCGCCGCAGCGTCGAGATGTGGCGAAGCCTGCAGGAACTCGGCGGTATTCACAATTCGCACGCGGCCAGACTATTGGTGCGGGAGCGCGAGCTTTGGGAAAAGCAGCGTCCGCAGCCGGCAGCGACTGTGGATACCCAAAAGCCAGCCAGGGTCACAGCGGACGTGGCGTCGCCGTCGGCAGCCCCGACGGTAACCGCCAAGGAGGCCGAGTCGGCCAAATCGGCGGACGAGCCCTATATCGAGACGCCACGGTGCACGAGCTGCAATGAATGCACCCAGATCAACAACAAGATGTTCGCTTACGATGCGAACAAGCAGGCGTTCATTGCTGATCCGGGCGCCGGAACCTACCGGCAATTAGTGGAGGCGGCAGAAAGCTGCCAGGTTGCCATCATCCATCCGGGCAAGCCGAGAAACCCAAACGAGCCGGGATTGGACGAGCTGGTTAAACGGGCCGAGCCCTTTCTGTAGCCAAGTCGCGCGGGTTTCTGAAAACGGCCAAGGCTCTCGGCATCGATGTGTCACGACACTGCTAGCGCGCGCTGACGAGCTGCTCCAGTAAGCGTACACGTTCGGATGTGGCACGAAAGAGCCGTGCCAGCATCGTGCCCAGTAAGTCCGCAGTTCGGGGTGAAGCGGCCGTGCGCCGATGTAGTCATCTAGTCTCTGGATGACGCATCAGTCCGCGTAACAGTTTGACATTTGATCCAGATCAAAACTTTGATTCGCATTTGGCGGTTATCTAACTACAGAGGCGCATCTATGATCGCATTTCCTCAGGAATTGGCATCATTAGTCGCGTCCGGCATGCGGCGATGGCGGCAAAGCTGGATAAAAGAAGATTGCGGAAAGCAAACAACTGAGTCCGAGCAAGTCGACGAAATCGAACATCTGGCTTACGAGACTGGGATGTCCGTCGACGATCTGCGAACGCTTGCAATGCTAGGAATCCATGGCGCCTATTTATTGCGACGTCGAATGCTTATCCTTCGCATCGATCCCGACGGACTTTCTCGTGCTGAACCCGTATTGTTCCGCGAACTTCAGAAATCTTGCAGTAGGTGCGGTAAACATGCAGCTTGCGCCCAAGATCTTGTGCGGGATGCTATCGATCCGACACGGCCAGATTGGCGAGACTATTGCCCGAATGCGGCAAGCCTCAACGTGTTCAGCGCACTAGAAAGTTGCTATCGACACTAATAGATACGCGGTCGGTGCTAAGCTGCTTTCTGCTTTCAAGACGATCGTTGAATCTCCAATCGCAATGATAGTCTGATGCAGTTCAAAATCTGATCGAGCACAAACCTTGGGGTTCCCAAATCAGAAATTCCCCTAATCCCGTCTCTCATTTGCGGCCATCTCCTGAATCCATTCGGCCGTGCGCCTTACTCCACCGAAAGTGAAGAAATGGAATCGGGTGACGTATTCGCTGGCTGCTTGATCCTGTGCGATAGCGCGCATGATCGGTGCGGGGTCCACTTCGTAAAGGAGCTTACCTAGGCGTTTATTTCGTCGAAGTGCCCTCAAGGATGGCCCAACACCGCAGGAAAGGCCATATTTGAGTAGAGTAGAAACGCCGGCTGGACCAGCGAGCCCAACATGGACGGGGATACGAGCGAAGTGCAGTGGGAAGCGCGATAGCCAATCGAGTATGGGCTGCGCCGAGAAGCAGAATTGAGTAATCACATAGGCCGAAAGTCCAGCCTTGTGCAGCCAATCGATTTTTGTGGCCAGTACCTCGTCAAGTACGCTGGACGAAATTCGCGGATGTCGTTCAGGATAGGCGGCAAGGCCGACACGCCGTATTCCCACCTTTTCCAGCAATCCGGTTTGAAGCAATTCCAGACTGGACGTGAACGGACCACGCGCACGATCGACGTCACCTCGCGATCATGAGAAGTTGGTCCACGCCGGCATCGCCCCTCAGACGAACCAGCAACTCTTCAAGTTCACGTCGACTACGGAAATGACGCGCGGCAAGGTGCGGCACCGGGTTGAGACCGACGTTAAACAATCGCTCCGCCGCCGCCAGAGCCGCTTCTGGCAAATCTCTTGGAAGGGCCGTGATGTAGACGCATGCATTCGGTGCCAGCGGTGCCGTGATCGCTTCTTCAATAGACGCGGCTCGTGCAGTTGTTTCGACGAGGCAGTTCGTAGAAGCTTGCAGAGCACATCCGAGACGAGACTTTGCTCGACAGCAGGCATTGCCAACCTCCTCTTGCTCGCGTGACGCAAGAATCTGACCATTTCACTACCGACTTGTAAACCACAATGCCTACTAATGGGGGTTTGGTATATCCGCATGCGGCAGTACTCAAAGTGACACTCACAAGCCAGATCGTCTAATGACTGTTCATTGAGGTGAAGCGGACGCACTGCGAACGCATTACCAGCACTGTCATGCTGCCCCGGCTTGGACGTAAGCAACCGCACATTCAGGGTTGCCGTGGAATACGCCATGCTCTGGCGCCGCTATCATCGACCAACGCAATATTTAGTGCTCGTCGCTTTTTTCAACAGGATTCACTATTTCTACTTCAGAATCCGAGCTCGCTTGTCGCTGCCGTAGATGGCGGTGACGGCATTCTGGCCCATTGCCGGCGAAACGCACGTGCCGATCAACCCGAGCCCTGACCAAGAATGATGACTATTCATCTTGGCATGATGGGTCGTCGCTAATGCGCCCTATGTCTCGACAAGCGCTTCTTGATGTGGAAACTGTATGCAGTATTTTTCACTCACGGCGGTGGTGATTGCACCGGACCGCATTGTCGCTGACTACTTGTGCGGCTTTGCAGAATGTGGCGCTTCAATCCGTTCCGGGTCGGCCTGCAAAAATGGACCGCATAGGATCGCGTTTACTCCAGTTATGGGTACTGCAGCATATATCGGCTTAGTAAAAACAACTGGTGGTGGCACGAGCGATCTATCTATTTGGTGAAAACGACCGGAGGCGCCGGGGTATAGAATTTGAAGTTCAGCCCGCCGCGAACGATGCTGCCCTTGAAATCTGTCGTCTATGATGTGAGCAGCACAGTCGTGATAGGGGTGCCTTTGCTTGGGCGCTGGTAAACGATGTTAAAGCATAGGTACTCCCCAAATTATAATAGAGATATTCTCCCCTCACTGACCATCCCGGCGCGAAGGCGTATTCAAGTCCGCCGCCCACAGTCCAACCAATCCCGGTTTTTGAGACTGAAGCGGTCACGGGTGTGAAGAGCAGGCCGGCAGATGAAAAACAGGTGGCCGGATTTGGGTTGCATACCTCTGTAAGAGTCATATCGGATTTCATATGACCGAAGGCCAATCCGCCCGTCGCGTAAACGAGCAATGGGTCAAGCGGCAATAAGCCAAGGCGCCCTCTGATCGTGCCGAAATTGTTTAGCCGCTGTTCCGCCGTAGCTGCACTTGAAATGGAGAGAGCCGGAAATGGCGGTCCTAATCCCACCAATGCGAGCCCAGTCTGAGTGTCCGACCCTTTGATACTGGTCCACGCGAAATCAGCCTCCAGCCCCATGACCCATGGGCCTGTCTGGTAATTAAACCCGATCTGCCCACCTACCATGTCGCCTGTTGGATGGGTGCTGAACACTGCGGGGATCGCTGCAGCACTGGCAATTGCCGCCACGGGGCCCGTCGCGGGAAGGCATCCGCGAAGCGTGATAGTACAGAGGACCGGAGCACCACTTAGATCGAGTTCCGAGTTGCTCCGGCCATACCCCGCGTTCACGCCGACATAAACGCCGGTCCAACTATACGGCGGCGGCGCTACGACGACAGGGCGTGCCGCCAAGATGTCGGCCGCCATCGCGGGTCCTGCGATCAGCGCGCGCGAAAAAAGCGCCTGCAAGCAACAGCCTGTTCATGAAGGGCCCCAACTGACTGATGACTGCGTCACGCATATTCCTATCTATTTGTAAAAGACCGGCGTGTAGCCGAACTTGTAGTTGATGCCGACACGAAGGATATTGCCGTTGTAACGGATGCTGGCCGTCGAAGCGTTTGTGAACTGTGGCACTCCGACCTTTGTTGCGGCTATGCCGGGCGTCGGCTGAATTACAGCGCTGGACCTGTCGATCCAGGGGCTTACGGTACCGAGGTCGTAGTAGAGATATTCGCCCTTCACGCTCCAGTTCGGCGCAAACATCCATTCGAGCCCGCCACCGACGGTCCAGCCGGCGCGCGTGGTGGAGAACGGATTGAAACTTGGCGAAGTGGCCCAGGTCTGACTGATCGCGGTGTAGGCCAGGTTCACGGTCATGAAACCGGCCGATCCCGAAACGCTTCCGTAGGCGAGACCGCCGGTCACATAAGCAAGCAGCGCCGGCGACGCGACGAAGCCGAAGCGAGCGCGCACCGTGCCAAGATAATCCAGCTTCTTCGAAGCGGTGAACGTGGTTACGTCCGTGCTTCCCGCTCTAGCGGAGGGGGGAGGAACGACCGCAATGCCAATCGCGTTGGACGCGCCGCTGTGGCCCGCAACGGCCTGGATGTCAGCTTCGACGCCGGCAACGAAGGCATTGAACTGCCAGTTGTACCCGGCCTGTCCACCGCCGATGAAACCCCGATTGTTTCCCACACTGACCGTGCCGTTGGCAGACGCGACGGCCGCGGTTTGATCCGCAATTGCGGGCGCGCCGCCAATTGCGGGAACGCCTTTAATGGGAGGGCCTGAATAAGAACTCACCGGGATAGTCGTGATAGTGACGTCGTTATTGCCGCCCCACGTACCGCCGGCGTTGATGCCGATATACCCGCCCGTCCAGCTATAGACTGGGGCGGCGACGATCACCGGGGCCGCGAGATCGGCCGCCATCGCCGGGCCCGCAATCAGGGCGGCGAAAGAAACGCCTGCAAGCAACAACTTTTTCATGAAACGCTAGCCGACTGACTGCTCCTCTCATGGATACTATTCCAAGAAGAGGCAACTAGCTGTGATATTTGGATCACAATGGGAGAGAACTCTTCTGCCGCTGTGCTAATATTGATTTGGATCAAGCAACAACAAAGGCGTGGATGGCCCGGACAAAAAGTCCGGCTCATGATGGTCTCGTGAATTATTCGATCAGTGCAGTCGCGATGAGCAACAAATGCAAGGGGCCCCGCGATTCCCCACGTTCACTTCAGCGACGCATAGTACGCAGCCAAATTGGCCATATCCTGGTCGCTGAGCGAGGCGGTGAGCGCTTTCATGACTGGATTAGCGCGTTTTCCCGATTTGTAGTCTTTCATCGACTGAAGAAGCTGATCCTCGCTCTTGCCTGCCAGCGCAGGATTCGGTGGCACGCCCTGACCGTTAGGACCGTGGCATGGGACGCAAGTCGCGGACTTGGCCTTGCCTACCTGAACGTCTCCGGCCGCCTGCGCAGCGCCGACCACACCAACCAATGCGACCACCGCAACGGGCAAAAGCACGTAGTTCATCCTCCAGCTCCTCAATTTGTTCAGTAACTCGCCAGCGTTGAGAGCGCACGCTCACCTTTTTACAGCATCGCAAAAAAACCGAGGGAAGGCACCTTGATTTTTGTCAAGAAATGAACGCTGCGGTTCAATTCTGAGCAATACGCAACTCGTTCGTGCCTGGAACGATGATTAGTGATCACCGCAGAGTGCGGTCTTTTCAGGTATTCCGCGGCGCGAAAGCAGTTTTGCAACGCGCCAAGCGCCTTGAGCGTAGCCACGTTCGGGCAGTAATCCTGCCAGTCTTGCGGCTCGCCCGCTTCGCGTTCGCGCGCCAGGTCCCGCACGCATTCTGCTTTGCTGCCGCACAAGGTGCATATGCCTTGCAGCTCGCGCAGCAGCAAAGGTTCCTCGCGGTTGAGCTCGTCGCGATCGATGCGCAGCAGTGTCATGCGGCGAAACAGCAGGCTTGCGTCATAGCAATACCGCGGCACGTCAAGGAGTTTGGCGTCGGACGGGCTGCTGATTTCGCTCGTCGGGGCGAACAATTTTTTTATCTGCTCGCAACACCACGTCAGCGCTCGGGCCGCGCCCGATACTGGATTGTTGGGCGTACCAGAGAGTACCGCCATAGGGCCCTCCTTTTTTGAAAATTTGTGGCAGATCAGGGCTTCGGCGCATTGATCTGAATCAAAAATCCTGGGCTGCAGTCCCGTGGCGCAGCTTGAAACAGAAACTCGCTGGCTTTGATCTCGATCAGAAATTTGGCCGCCGCATTCGCTAATTTGATAGGGAGGGGGAGAGAGGAACATGAAGATGCAATACCTCGAAGCTCCGGCAACTTCCTACCGCAGTATTGTTGTGTGTGCATCGACGATCGCGGCGGCGCTCCTGATTGCGGGTGCGGCGCTTACCCTCACTTCAGGACAGACAGAAGCGACGCCAAACAAGGTCACCGCCAGCAAGCCCTGTGGGTCGTGCCATCCCCCGAACAACCCCCCGAAGCGCAAATAACACAGGGATTGGGTCGTCCTGAGATCGTGATCACCTGAAAGCAGACAACGGAGATCCGGCCGCGGGCTGTCGTCAACTTTTAGCGCGTTCGCCCGTTCGAAAGCCGAGCTCGCCTCGGCGGTTACGATTCCGTTCGCCGCTTCGACGAGCGCCCCGCCGAGATCGGCTAGCCTTTCCCGGTGGCGCCGATTTAGGCCGGCTGAGCTGCTTCCGACTCGGGCCAAGGCGGGAACAGTCGGACCACGATCGCCAACAAAATCATCGGAATCGCGAGCACTATTCCTGCCGCCAATATCCCCTCCCGGCCGAGAACGGTTGGATGATAGGCGATCAATCCTTTCCCGGTTTTCGAAATTTCTTGTCCGCCGATGACGACGTTATAGCGCATCATCAACACCGCGAGCAGAACCAGCACCGCGCTGCCAGTGACTGCCGCAATCAGTGCGTTCCCGCTGATGCCGCGCCAAATTGTGAACGTAATCAAGAGAAGCGGCAGCACCGAACCAACACCGAATTGCAGAATGAAGAAGGGAACGATAAGCGGCCCTTTGACGTATTCCAGGATCACCTCTGTGCCTTCACGGCCGCGGTAGACGAGGCTGGCAAATTCCACCCCCTCCAGTAGCAGGGTGAACATCATGAAGCCCCACAGCGAATACGCCATCACTTTCAGGCATGGCAGATCGACTGGAACTTTGCGCAGCCTGCACGAGAGAACATAGAGCACGATCACCAGCGCGGTGCCGGAAATGATGGCGGAAAACAAGAAGATGGCGGGCATCAGGTCGGACGACCACCATTCGCGCGACTTGAGCGAGCCGAACACAAAGCCGACGTAGCCATGCAAGCCATGGGCGCCGGGAATACCGATGATCGCCAAGTAGAAAAGCCATTTGCGATCATAACGCATCGCGTTCTCGGACATATCAGAGGATCCGAGCGAGAGGATACGGTAATACCACCCCAGCAGCCCGGTCCGCTGTTGCGCCTGATGCACGATATAAGGCCGAAACACGAACCAGGTCTCGATCACCAACAGGATGACGTAAAAGGCCGCGGCATAGCCAAAGATGGCGAAGGCGGAAGTCAGATGCGGCGTGATCATGGCATTGAAGGCGCGTTCCGGATGGCCAAGATGCAAGAGCAAAGGCAGGGGAACAATGACCATGCAACACAACGAGATGAGCAGAGCGAAATGCGCCACCGGCCGCAACTGCTGGAAACCAAACACTTGGTACAAGCTCGAAATCGTGAAGGCTCCAGCCACCAACCCCGTAAGATACGGATAAACAACAATCAGCACCGTCCACGGGATAGTCGTCTCGTTGGGGTAGACGTAACCGGTAAATGAGGAGGCTTCATAAAGCAGATTCATTAGAGCACATCCTTGTCTATGCCGACATAGAACACGTTCGGAGCATTGCCGGTTTCCGGTCGGAGAACCTGGACTCGATTGTTTTGAATGAACTGGCTGATCAGACTTTGTTTGTCATTGCGATCACCGAAGATGCGCGCGCTGGTTGGACAAACCTCGACGCACGCGGGCATTAATCCCTTGGTGATGCGGTGGTAGCACCAGGTGCACTTGTCGGTAACGCCGATCTCGTCGTTGAAATAGCGCGCGCCATAAGGGCAGGCCTGCACGCAGTATTGGCAGCCGATGCAATAGGTGTGGTCGATGAGAACGACGCCGTCCTCGGTTTTGTAGGTTGCGCCGGTTGGACACACCTGTACGCAGGCCGGATGCGTGCACTGATTGCACAGCTTGGGCACGAAGAACGCCTTTTCGACCTTCGCGTCCTTGTAGCGATTGGCGAATCGATATTCGCCCTCCGAGCCCGATGCCTCGATGTTTACCGGATCCGCCTGGCTGTCGATGCGCGCCTTTTCTTCTCCCTCCAAGGTGACGTAGCGCTCAACCCAGGTGCGGAAGTGATGCGCGTCAAGCGGGACGTTATTTTCCCGCTTGCACGCCTCAACGCACCGCAAGCAGCCGATGCATTTGGTAGCATCGACACCGAAGGCCCAACGATGCTTGGTCCAGTCATAGTTGGGAATCGCCGGCGGCTGGGCGTTCGATGGTGTTTGCGGGGTGACTGCCGCTGCAAGCGGTGAAACGGCGCTTGCTGCCACGGCGCCACAGGTCAGGGTGCTTGCAAGACAACTCAGAAAGTCGCGACGTTCTCTGCACTGCTTCTCGAGTTGTTCTCTGTCGTCCATTGAAA
This sequence comes from uncultured Alphaproteobacteria bacterium, assembly GCA_963817135.1. Lineage (GTDB taxonomy): Bacteria > Pseudomonadota > Alphaproteobacteria > Rhizobiales > Xanthobacteraceae > VAZQ01. The sequence goes on from CAWFNG010000002.1 coordinate 10,854, forward strand.
TGCTCCTGGGAAAAGGTTGGGGCCCGCCATGTTTCATTTGCAGCTGGCGATTGAGTAATAGGCCGCGACGTTATCGATATCGGTGTCGCTCAAGTCCTTTGCGATCCCCGCCATCATTGGGTTCTTTCGCGCATCCTCCTTGTAGGCTTTCAGGGCGTTGACGAGATAATCCTCGGACATTCCGACAAGATTGGGCCAGGACCGATTGCTGCTGTGTCCATCGGCGCCGTGACAGGCAATGCATTTGGATGCGGCCGCGCGACTCGCCGATGCTGTTTGCCGATCGGCAGTCAGTGCACTCTCGCATTTCAGGCCGGCGTAGTAGGCAGCAAGATTTCCGATATCTTGGTCGCTCAGTCCCCGACCTGCGGCGCTCATCATCGGATTATTGCGCGCCCCGCTTTCATAAGCCTTGAGCGCATCACCGAGATAGCCTTCATTCTGTCCCGCGAGACTTGGGCCGGGGAGGTTCACGCTCACCCCCGCGGCGCCGTGACATCCGGCACAGGCCGCAGCTTTGGCCCCGCCCTCCGCCGCATCGCCCGGAGCGGCGACCATCGGGGCTGGCGTCAGATTGAGCGCCGGCGAATGGGGATTATGACAGACGGTGCACTGTTGCGTTCCCGCGTGCTCGACAACCGCGATCTGGCGCTGCTGCAGCGGCCTACCCGTCATCCGTTCGTGGCAGAGAGTGCAAAGTTTTCTGGTGTCAGCGGGGACGGCAAGCTTCAGGTTCTTGGGATGATCCGGGCCGGTCGCGACATGCTCGAACGCGCCCCGCACGTCTCGCGCGCCGGCCGGACCATGGCAAATTTCACAGCGGACAATCTTTCCCACATCAGCGCTGTTGTGGATGCCGTTCGACCATTCCGTAAGTTGCCGGACATGGCACGAGGCGCAATATGCCACGCCTTGGTACTTGGGTTTATCGGCAGCGATTTCCGCAACCGAGTCCCCGCGATAATGACCGTACTGGTAAAATGAATCGGCGGTAAAAAATCTTTTTGCTCCGTACCCGACCGCACCGAAGACCACGAGCAAGATCATGAGTCGAACGATATGCTGCGGCATGACGTTCTCGAATTCGCTGACGTGAGGTCGTTAAGTTCGGATTGTCGATCAAGTGCTCCGATTGCCTGTGTATCCGCCGTTAGGAAAACTCAACTGATCATCGTCGTAATGCCGCCCTCGGGGATTTCTTTATCTCCCCGACATCAATCGCCGCCATACACCGACATATGATTATCAATGAGCACCTGTTTGCGAATTGATTCATGTCAAACCGCGCAAATTTTTTGGGTTCAATATGCCTGCTCATTGATTGCATGTGCGGCGATCGCAGAATGTGGGATGCGATGATGCCGACCTCAGCAATCTTACTTAAGGTGATTTCCCCATCCTACGGATCGATCCGTTGGGGCGCCGCCAGCACTGAGCGTTGGAGAGAGGGCGCGGCCGGTTTGGTCGGCCTCAATCTAAGACTACGCGGCCGGTTTTCTAATTCGACCGGATTTATGTCGTACGGTCAGCCAATAATGGCGGCGTCGGCGCTCGTGCGCTGCACCACCGGGCTCGGCTGCGGAGAAAACCACAGCTGATACATCGTCGTCACCCACATGAAGGCAAAGCACAGCCCCATGATTGCCCCTGCAAGCAGCACAAGCCAGGCGAACGGGCTATATAGTTTGGTGAAATACCAGGAGCTCACATCCAATGAAATCGCGACGAACGGAAGTGCGATAACGGAGCACTTGAACCATACCGGTCGAACGTAGGCGTGGGAGTACATGAGGCCCATGATGAAGAAGATAAAGGTAAGTCCGAAAAGATGAATGTGCGATACGCGAACCAGCGTGAAGATGTTGGCGCCGGTGTCCAGTTCCGACACTTTCTTGAGGTCCTCGTAACTGCCCAGGTTTGGCAGATGCGGATTGCTGCCGTCGTGACAGCTCATGCATCGCCGGTCCAACAGTGGTTTGACGTCTTTGTCGTATCCAGCGCGATTGGCGCCTTGATTGATCCAGGTGACGATAATGTTGACTTCGTCGGCTGGCAGCATCGTCGACATAGGTCCGCGCAGAGCCAATTCAAGGCGTGAACCTTTGCCGGTGCCGCTGTAAGCGACGACGAGGTCATCTATTGTCATTATATACGGATTTCCCCCGGCTCGGCCTGCATAGGTGTGATACAGGTAGATCAAGGCGAACAGATAACCCAACCCGAGTACGAGCAGCGTAGCCGTATATAAGACGCGCTGGCTGTACGGCAGCTCCGAATAGTGACGATAAAGTTGGTGCAAGGGGGCATCACTCATGGGTGGGTCCTTTGAGTGTTATTTGGGCGGCAATATAAGATAGATGACCGCACGCGCTTTTTGGCTGGCGTAATAGGTCGCAAGGTTTTCCACATCCCGTTCCGTGAGCACGTCAGACATCGCCGCCATCTGCGGGCTCTTGCGCGCGCCTGTCCGATAGTCGTGCAACACCTTCTCCAGATAGTCCACGCGCTGTGCCGCCAGCGCGGGTAGACGCGGGTCGGTGCTATTGCCGTTAACGCCGTGGCAGCGGTCACATCTTTCTACCCACTCGGCAGTGGTCAGCGGTCTGCGCACGTTCGGCGCCTGCGGCTGTTGCGCGGCGTAAAAGCTCGCCAGGTTATTGATGGTGACCTCGTCGAGGGACGCTACAAGTCCTTTCATCGTTTCATCGCTGCGCAATCCGTTCTTGTAGGCTCTAATCGCGTCGGCGAGGTATCGTGCATCCTGACCCGCCAGGCTCGGAATGGCGGCATTTCCACTCACTCCTTGCTCGCCATGACACCCGGCGCACGAAGCGGCGGCAGCCTTGCCCGCCGCTTGATCGCCCGCGGCCGGCGTCGAAGCCCGCGCCGGCTTTTGCAGCGCATAGTAGAGTGCGATGTTATTGATATCTGCATCGTTCACATTTGCGAGCAGCGACTTCATAACGTCGTTCTTGCGCTGACCGGTCTTGTAACCGTTCATTGCGGTGACCAGATATTTCGGATCCAGCCCGACGAGGCTTGGCATTCCGGGCGTCTTGCTGATGCCAAGTTCGCCGTGACAACCCGCGCAGCTGGCCGATGCCGCCTTCCCGGATTGAACGGGGTCCGGCTTGGCGAGCAAATTTTTTGCGACCGTCACCGCGCTGGGTTCGGGCGGATCGAGGCTAGCGTAGTAGGCGGCCACATTGACCAACGCGTTGTCGTTAAGAAACTTGACCGCGTTGTTCATCGCGCTCTCACCGCGAACGCCCGACTGGTAGGCCCGCAGCTCCAGGTAAAGGTAGGCGGCGCGCTGGCCGGCCAAGTGAGGTATCGCGGGCGTATTGCTGATGCCGTCGGCGCCGTGACAACCGGCGCAGGTCGATTCTGCGAGTTTCTTGCCGTCCGCGATCTCGACCGCGCCGGCATAGACCGCGCGCAGTTCGTCACTTTTGGCGGGTGAGACCCCAGTTTGCGCTAACGCCCTTGGGGAAAAATTTCCCCACCCAGTGCAGAATACCAATATGATGATTCCTGCTGCGATCTTCAGTGTCGCGGGGCAGCAGCCCGCCATGAGCCGCGGCGCTAGAGCCCGGAGGGCCGCGACGAATCTGACTGGGGAGGCCGCAACGTTTGGCTCGCTCATGATTTTCCTCAAGCCTTTTCAGATCATCCCAATGGCGAGATAAGATTTCTGGAAAACTACAGCCGGGGAGACGACGCTGGCCGCCACATGACAGCCCAGATACGCGCAATGAATTCCCTTTCGCGAGGACGTATGTCGGGGACGCTCAGGCTTTCCGCCTGTTACCGGATGGGACCGCTCACTGGTTTTGGCCAAAAGTTCCAGGTGAATGGACACCAATTGTCCGAGAAAAATAGCTGAATTGATCTTCCCGAGACAGCTAATTCAAAGGCCGAAGGACGATCGGGTATACCTACCTGACGCTGCCGCCGCCTTCAACGCCCCGGACACTACGTGATTTTTCGCGGTTGGCTGAATTTCGCTGCAGCGTGGCCCCGCGCTCCCTGAGGTCGGGGAACAGCGCCAAAGCTGCGTTCCGCTCTTGTTCAACCACAAGCAGCCCTAAGCGCGAAAGGTCAATCCTGGCAGGTAACTTAGAAGTTTTCAGACCCCAAAATTGATATTTATCAATAGAGCCAAGGCCTTCTGAATGTTGCAAAAGTGTCCCGCCAAAAAAAAAGCTCGACCCCGTACCCTTGATTGATTGCGATCAATGGTCGAGGCTTTCAAAGTGCGATAAGTCTATAGCCTGTGATGGGCGGGGCGGCGTTGTGAAAAGTAACACTGCGTTGTGCTTCTTGGCTGGTTTTCTCGGCGCTTGCACTCGTACGCCGCGCGCCAAGGAAGAAGTGAGACCGTGTGGCACGCTGCTTGCCCTTTCATTTTTTTGCCTGACCTATTTGTTGCTCCTCGGGATTTATCAGCCCGCCTCAGCCGAAGACACGAAATTCCGGACTGAAGACATCCGGTCCGCGCTGACCGATTTTGCCAACGCGATCGATGCGCCCAAGACTGGACTCCGTGACGAAGCTGATGCGGCATTGTCTCACCCGGCCAAACGAATAGGCGTGGTCGGTCCCGGCGGCGCACACCACGCTGCCATGCCTGATGAGTTCAATGCGCTATTGAATTACGCACGGCAAATCGATGCCGAGCAGCCGCAGCCGATCAGTGCCGACCGGTCAGGCTTTCATCATGGCGCCTATGAGGATCCCGCTTATTCCGCGCTGCGCGATTTCGCGGCACAGCTGGAAGGTAAGGACTCCAACTTGATCTTGGCGCAGGCCAGCAAACCTCGTCCTGCAAAGTCTCCGCCTCCGGCAAAGCCGAAGGCTCCCGCCAGGATCGATCTCGGCGACTCCACATTCGTCGGAATGCAGGTCTGCTTGGGATGTCACACGCGCCAGGCCGAGCTGTTCAACGTCACGCTCATGGGCAAGATATTCAGGAATCCGCGCAACGCGGCGGAAGGCGGCGGCTGCGAAGCCTGTCACGGGCCGGGCGCGGCGCACGTAAAAGCGGTCGGCTGCGCAGCCTGTCACGGCGAGGGCGGCATCACCCACAGCCCCGGAACGCCAAGCCTTATCGGCCAGGATCCGCAGTATCTCGTGCCGGCGATGCGGGCCTACGTTACCGGTCAGCGCAAGCATCACGTGATGCGGTTCGTTCTCTCCGGTGTCGGTACGGCCGAACTCAATGAGATTGCCGATTACTATGCGCGGCAAGTCCCTGCCCGTGCGCCTACTCCCCTCGTTGGTGATCCATCAGCCGGAAAAAAGGCGACCGCTCTGTGTGCCGGCTGCCACGGCGAGCACGGGATCAGCATCGTTCCCGCGTGGCCAAGCCTTGCCGGTCAGGATGCGCAATACCTCGCCGACGCGATCAGAGCCTACAAGCATGGATCGCGTACCAAGGCCATCACCTGCGCGGCGTGTCATGGCGAGGGCGGTGTCAGCAGAATTCCCGGAATGCCAAGTCTCGTCGGACAGGATCCGGAATATCTCGTTCCGGCGATGAAGGCTTACGTGAGCGGGGAGCGCGAGCACGGGCTCATGAAGGCGCTTCTCTCAGGCGTGAGCGAAGCAGAACTCAACAACATGGCACTTTACTACGCGGGGCAACCCGCGTCCCGAGCGCACACTCCGGCCATTGGCAATGCGTCGGCGGGAAAGAGCTGCCGCCGCCGTGTGTGCCGGCTGTCACGGCGAGCAGGGCGGCAGTGTAACTCCCGCGTGGCCGAGCCTCGCAGGCCAGGACGCGCAGTATCTCGCCGACGCGATCAATGCTTACAAGGATGAATCACGCCACAAGGCCGTCGCCTGCGCCGCGTGTCACGGCGAGGGCGGCGTGAGCACGATACGCGGGATGCCGAGCCTTGTCGGACAGGAGCCGCAATATCTCGTCGCGGCGATGAAGGCCTACAGTTCGGGCCGGCGCAGCCATGCCCTCATGACGGCGCTTCTCGCAGGCGTGAGTGAGGCAGAAATCAACAGCATTGCCCAATTCTATGCGCGGCAAACCGCAACGCGCGCGCAGACGCCGAGTGTTGGTAACCCATCGGCCGGAAAAACAGCCGCTGCAATTTGCACCGGGTGCCACGGCGAGCAAAATGGCGCTCTGAATCCTCGTGGCCAACTCTTGCAGGCCAGGACGCGCAATACCTCGCCGGCACGATTAAAGGCCTACAAGAGCGGAGTCACGTCACAAGGACGTCGCCTGCGCCGCGTGTCACGGCGAAAACGGGATCAGCAAGACGCCCGGAATGCCGAGCCTCGTCGGCCTCGACCCGCAATACCTCGTTGCCGCGATGAAAGGTTATGTCAGCGGTGCGCGCAAGGGCGAGGTTATGAAGGGTCTTCTCACCGGGGTGAGCGACGCAGAACTCAATAACATGGCACAGTTCTATGCGCGGCAGACTCCGGCGCGAGCGCAGACTCCGAGCACGGGCAATGCGGCGGCCGGAAAGACTGCGAGTGCCGCGTGTGCCGCCTGTCATGGCGAGCAGGGTGTCAGTGCAAATCCCGCCTGGCCGAGCCTCGCCGGTCAGGATGCGAATTACCTCGCCGGCGCGCTTAAAGCCTACAAGGATGGGTCACGTAGCGATGCAACGATGAAAGCACTCGTCGCATCTCTTGACGACGCCACGATCAATAACCTCGCGAGCTACTACGCCAGCCTGCCTCCCGCGCAACCAACGAACCGCGCGCAGAACGCGCCTACCACGCGTGATCCCATCGTCGCCGGCAACGGACTGGTCGCCTCGCTTGACGAGCGCACGATCAATGACATCGCAGGTTATTTCGCCAGCCTGCGCCCGCCGCAACCCACGAACACGGCGCAGGACGGGACTGCCATGACGCGTGATCCCGTCCTTATCCGCAATGCCCTCGTCGCCTCGCTTGACGAGCGCACGGTCAAGGACATCGCCAGCTATTTCGCGAGCCTGCGTCCCGCGCAGCCTGGCACGACGAACACCGGGAGCTACAAGCGCGATCCGGTCCTGGTTCGCAACAATCTCGTCGCCTGGCTTGACGATCGCACGATCAATAACGTCGCGAGCTATTACGCCACGCTGCGTCCGGAGCAGCCTGAGGGCGCGAAAAAGGGGCCTGGTAACCTTCCCGTCTTGGTCGGCGGGGCTAAACCCATCGATGGAAGCAGCGTTGGCGGCATCATTTCGTACCGCAAGAACGATCCGTCCCGCCGGGTCGAGGACAACAATGCGGTTTGTCTCAACTGCCATGAGCGCGGCGAGCGCACCAATTGGAGGGGCAGCACCCACGAAACCAGAGCTGTCGCCTGTACCGAATGCCACGTGGTCATGCAGAAAGTATCGCTCAAGAATGCGCTCGCCAGGAAAACCGAGCTGGAGACTTGCTTCCAGTGTCACCAGCAGAAACGGGCGCAAATTGAACGCCTGTCGCACATGCCGCTGCGCGAAGGCAAGATGACATGCACCGACTGTCACAATCCGCATGGCAGCTTCACCGAAGCCTTGTTGCGCGAGCCCTCGGTTAACGAGACTTGCTACAAGTGCCATGCGGAAAAGCGCGGCCCATTCCTCTGGGAGCACGCGCCGGTACGCGAGAACTGCTTGAACTGCCACGATTCCCACGGCACCAACAACGAATTCATGCTCAAGGTGCAGCGGCCGCGGCTTTGCCAGCAGTGCCACACAATCGGTCACGGCAATCCTGGAAATCCAACGGCGGTCACGTCAGTCAACCGCGCGTGTCAGAACTGCCATACGCAAATCCACGGCTCGAACGCGCCGGCAGGGATGTCTGTTCCAACGCTAGTGCAAGACGGGGAAAACAAACAGAAGAAACAGGATGAAACGCGCAGCATGATCGGGAGGAGAGTGCAAAGTTCGAAGTAAGTGATCTAAGCCTCGGGGGGCGGGGATATGAGAATTCGACGCAGAGCGTGGCTCGCTGGCACGACATTGATCGTTGCCGCCTTGGCTGCAAACGCAGCGCTGGCCGCAGACATTAAACCCGTACTGGTCGCGGTAGAGACGCCGATCTGGCCCCAATGGTACGTCGAGTACGCCAAAATCGAGTTTGGCGGCCAGTACTTCTTCGACAGGCCGGATAACACCCGTTCGAACAATCTCGCCAAGTTCGAAGAGTACGGCAAACGAACGGCGCCGGCGTTCCTCGATTATCTGAAGGTGGGCGTGGCCACCACCGATGGCCGCTATTACGGGCAATTGTTTGCATGGCATGTCGGTCAGAACAACCAGAAGTACGAGCTCGATCTCGCCAAGACCGGTGAGCACTATCTGACGTTGCGCTGGGACCAGATACCGCACCTCTACAGCACGACCGCAATGACAATTTTCAACGGTGTCGGAACGCCGTACTTGACGGTCGATCCTGGTGTCGTAGCGGCTCTCAACGTGGCGACCGGGGTGCGCGCTGCGAACACTACCATTCCGGTGCAAAACCAGGTCATCGGGCGCCACCAGCTCCGGCTAGCTGATCCCCCAGGGCTGCTATCTGCCGAACGGTAACGGGGGCAACCCGGCGGGTTGCAAGGGCAAGACCGACGCCTACACCATCATCAACAATTCCGTTCACCGCACCGATCTGGGCATCGAGCGTGACAAAGGCACCGCCGAATATCGATATACGCCCAACCCCGGTTGGGATGTGAAAGTCGCCTATTCGCATGAGCGCCGCTTCGGCACGCAGGAGACGGGCTTTTTGTTCGGCAGCGCCGGGACCGGTGCGCCGTTGGCTCAGGTCCCCAGGCCGATATCCGACACCACGCAGGATGCGACCCTATCAGCGGAATATGCCGGCGATTCCTTCTGGGGCCAGAAATGGAACGCCATGGTAAGCTACAACGCGTCAGTCTACACCGACGAGTACGCAGCATTCATCGCGCAAAATCCGTTCGGCGGGCCTCCGAATCCGGGCCAGACATGCTACAACACCACACCCGGTACAACTGCGGCCAACGATTGTTTTGCCTTCGGCCAGATGTCCAATCCGCCCAGCAACTGGGCTGGCCGTGTCCTCGCCAGTGACGGGTGTCGATCTGCCGCTGAACAGCCGCTACATGGGCACGTTCGCCTACAGCATGATGAAGCAGGATGCCGCCTTCATCCCGATGACCATCAATGGGGCTCCGATTCCGTTTACCGCAACCAATGCGAACCCCGTTTCGCAAAGGATACCGTTCGCCGACGTCCCGGGGGTTCCGCGGACAAGCCTCCTTGGCGACATCAATACGACGTTGTCCAACAATGTGCTGACGACCCAGCTCAGCCCGGACTGGAGAAACAAGGCGAGCTATCGGTATTACTCGCAAGACAACAACACGCCGCCGCTGACGCTGGCCGCCTGGGTCGTCAACGACAGCCGACTGACCGGACCAAACGGCGTGGGCTCCAACACGGTGAATGGCATGGTGCAGGGTGGCTACAACCCGCACACCACGATGTTTTCCTCCTATGTCAAGCAGAATTTCGGCGATGAGATAACCTGGCGCCCGGCCAAGTGGCTCAATACCGGGGTCGGATACGGCTGGGAGCGGTACGAACGCTCGCTGTCGCAGGTCAACACCACCAACGAGAATACCGGGCGGGTTTTCGCCGATTTGATGCCGGCGCAGTGGCTGCAGATCCGCGGGAGCTACGCGTATTCGGCGCGACGCTATGACAACTACGATTGGCAGCAATACGTAGCAAACGCCATCCTGGCCGGCAGCACCAATTATGCAGGCTTCTACGCCGGCGGCATGGCGGAAAACCCGCTGATGCGGACGTTCGACATGGCCAACCGGGACCGCAAGCTTGCCAAGGTGTCAGTGGACATCATGCCGTTCGATGGCCTGACCATCACGCCGAACGGCGGCCTGCGCTTCGACGATTACCCGGTCGACGGCACCATTGCCCAGCAATGGACAGGTCCAGCTGGGCATCACCAGGGACCACAGCTGGAATGCCGGTATCGAGGCAACCTATGTCGTCAATCGCCGTGTGACGCTGATGGCCTCCTACAGCTGGGAGGAATTCAATCGCCAATTGGTGAGCAACAATCTCACCGGCTCATGCGCGATCACCATCGTCAATACCCCTATCGCCACGACACCGACCCTCATGAACAATTGCAGTTTCAACGCATATACGAGCTACATGTTCGAGTCGGTCAACACGTTCATGGCGGCAATCAACTTGCACCTAATTCCGGATCGGTTCAGCGTGAAGCTGGCGTACACCTACGTGTATGGGAAGGACAGCTGGGATACGTTTCCGTTCGAAAGGGCGTGCACGACCTGCTTCCTCGGTGTGAATATCCTCGGAGTACCTTCAGCAGGTTCGCCTCAGTATCCCGATTACAACTCGATCGCCAACCGGTTCGACGTAACGGCAAAATACATCCTCGATTCGGTCTATTGGGGATTCTGGGGCGAGACCTTCGTGAAGGTTCGCTATCTCTACGAGACGAACCAGATCAGCAACTGGCAGAACGATCTCGTGCAGGTCTACATGTACCAAGTGACGAACTCCAGCACGACGGGATTCAGGCAGCAGGTCTTCATGGCTGGAGACAATCCGAACTACCGAGTCCAGGCGATCGCCTTGGTCTTTGGCGGGAAGTGGTAGAGTATTATCGCGGCAACCGCGGGATTTGTGAGGTAACCGCCTCGAACGTTATTGAGGCGTGGCCTCCATTCGAGCGACGGCAGCGAGCGCTGCCCGATCGTTCACTGAGACGTGGCGGCCTTGCACGCTAACGCCGGCCGAGGCGAGGGATACCAGGCTCCGCGACAAATTTTCCGGTGCCATGCCGAGATACGATGCCAAGGTGCGCTTGTCGTAGGGAATCACGAATCGTCCTGTGCCTCCGGCATCCCGGTCGGAGCGCATCATCCATTCTGCAAGGCGCTCGATCGCCGGTTTGAGCCGGTGATTTTTGAAATCGTCGATTGTATTGCGAAGGTCTCCCGCAAGCTCGTACATTATCGCGCGCGCGAAGCCTGGATCGGTCTCGATCAGCTGATGGACGACCTCGAGCGGGATAAGAACTAACTGACTGCGCTGCAGAGTACGTGCGGACAGGGCGTTACGCTCGTCGGAAATCGATGTGAGCATGAATGGTTTCGGATGGCGAACGACCGCGATTGTGGTCCGCCGCACATGATTTTCATTGAACAGCTCAACCGAGCCCTGGATCAGGGCATAGAGCGCGCTCACTCGGTCGCCCTCCATGAAAATGACGGTTCGAGCCGGAAAATTCCTGACGGATGCGGATTTGTGCAATGCCTCCCAAGACGCGTCGCATACATTCTTGAACAAATGAATGGAGCGTATTGGCTCGACATCGGCTTCAATCAAGGCCATTTCTGTCCTCTAAACCGTCGACGACAGCACTATGGCAGTGGTTCGTATTGCGGGGTTTGAGCTAAATCAATTCGGCGGCAGGCATGGCGCAGACGCTCGTGCCTGTGTCGATACGGCCGGCGAAGACAGCTAGCTCTCCCATTGCCGGAGCGCTAGGATTGGAATTCTCAATGCGCTCTGGCCCCTTCACCCGAATTCTTGCCTTACGATGCGTTGGCGTGCGGCACTGTGTTACCTCTATGCACCGAAACGGGAGGGCAGGATTGAGATGAATCAAACGGCCCCGCCGTTTAATCGAATAATGTCCCGCAAAATACGCTTTGAAGAACCTCACGAGGAGGAGCGTGTCATGAGACCTTTGCTGCTTGCAGTCGCGGCCTTTGCGCTGGTGGGCGTGCACTCCTCCGCACTGATTGTCGAAGCCTGTGGACAGGCGGCTCCGAAGGCCGCGCCCAAGCAAACTTCAACGGTAAGCTTCGCCGAAGATGTCTTTCCGATCTTCAAGGGTCGTTGCGTGGATTGTCATCGTGCCGGCGGCGAAGGATACGAGAAGAGCGGACTCGATCTTACGACCTACGAAGGCCTGATGAAGGGCACCAAGCACGGGCCGATGGTCATTGCCGGCGACCCCGATTCCAGCAATCTGATGTGGCTTCTCGATTGGCGCGCCAGCCCCGAGCTTCGCATGCCGCACGGCGCCAAGAAGCTATCGGTTTGCGACCGCAACGCGCTGCGGCAATGGATCAGGGAAGGCGCAAAGAACAATTAGTAAAACTGCGGTTCGGCGCTATCCGTTCCCTGAAACACGAATTGCCCTAAATCCAAGGGCAGTCAGCGAGATAGGGCGACGCACCAAACTCTTGCCATCGCTATCCCCTGTGCCGCTCACATTCGCCGCTGGGCCTTTCGTCCATGATCTTACGAACGGACCCGGCGCACCTACCGCATTGCGGTTCATGGCCTAGACCCCGGTAGACCTGCGAAGTGCTGCCGACAGGCGAACGCTGCCCCACAACCGTGCGGACATCATGATCGCTGATTACGTTGCACGAGCAGATAATCATGCGGTGAAGCTCCTCAGCATCGGTGGACTTTGTGCGGGGCCCGCCAACCGCACATTGATCGAAATCAATTCAGCGCGGGCTCAAGTTTTCGGGCGGCATAGAAGTGCCAGAATGCCGCCATGAGAAGAAGCACCGTTATCACGGCCGAAATGATGCAATAGCTGCAAAGATCCCGAATGAAGCCCAGTTGAAGGTACATAAAATACATTGAAGAGGCGGCGCCCATGCCAGCATAAAGAACCGCGCGGAAACGCAAGCTGCGCGACAACGGATCGAAAGCGAGGCGCGCTGCCAGTGCAAACATGTACAAATAGTAGATAAACCCAAAATAGGACATGGGTACGCCGAACACACGCGAATACGGGCTATTGACGACCGCGTTGCATCCATCAATCACGGGACACCAGAGTGGCCGGCCGGTATAATTTCCATGCGCAACATAAATCGCGTCAGCTATGCCAATGAGTGTAAGCCCAAGCATAAGATACGGCGCGACGGTGACGCTAAAATTGGAATTCGCGCGGAGGCTCACAGCGCCTCCGGCACCATCATGATGGCGCCGCACGGGCATTCCTGCGCGCACAAGGCGCAGCCCTTGCAGAAATCGTAATTGAACTTGAAGCGATTGCCGGGACCCAGCTTGATCACCGCATTATCCGGGCACACGCCATAGCAGTTGTCGCACTCGAAGCAATTGCCGCAGGAAAGGCATCGGCGCGCCTCGTAGAGCGCGTTGGTCGGATCGAGCCCTTGCGTCACTTCCTCGAAAGTCGTGCGGCGCCGTACCGTTTCCAGCATCGGCCGCACGGTTTTGGGAGCATCGCTGTAGTACCAGGTGTTGAGCTTGTCGAAAGACGCGATCTCATGCTTGAGCGGAGGCGCATATTCGCTGTTGCGCAGCCAGGCATCGATGTGACGCGCGGCCTTCTTGCCGTGGCCGACGGCCACGGTCACGGTGCGTTCGGCAGGCACCATGTCGCCGCCGGCGAAAATGCCGGCGTATCCGGTCATCATGTTCGGCCCGACGCGAACCACTCCGTCCTTGATTTCGAGGCCGGGCACGCCGTTGAGGAGCGAGAGATCGACATCCTGGCCGAGCGCGAGGATGAGCGAATCGGCTTCCAGCGTTTCGAACTCTCCGGTCGGCTGCGGAAAGCCGGTCGCGTCCAAGGCCATTTTCTCGACCGTGATCACTCCCTCGTCCATGCGCTTGATGGTCGAGAGCCATTTCATCAGCACGCCTTCTTCGAGCGCCTCCTCCAGCTCGAAATCGTGCGCCGGCATGCGCTCGCGCGTGCGCCGATAAACGATGATGGCGTCGGTTGCGCCGAGCCGCTTGGCAGTGCGGGCGACATCGAGGGCGGTGTTGCCGCCGCCGTAGACGACCACGCGCCGGCCAAGCAGCGGTTTTTCCTCGCCTTCCATGGAGCGCAGGACGGCGACCGCGTCGAGAATCTTGCCGGCTTCCCCGGCCGGGATATAGGCGCGCTTGGCGATGTGCGCGCCGACGGCGAGAAACGCCGCATCGAAGCCGTGCATGGTCATGGATTCAAGGATGTTCACGACCTTGGTATTGAGGTTGAGCGTCACGCCGAGATCGAGAATGCGCGCGATCTCGGCGTCGAGCACATCGCGCGGCAGCCGATATTTTGGAATGCCGAAACGCATCATGCCGCCGGCGAGCGGGCCCGCCTCGTAGATTTCGACGGCATGTCCCAGGCGGCGCAGGTGATAGGCGGCCGACAACCCGGACGGCCCCGCGCCAACCACCAGCACGCGCTTGCCGCTTTCGCTGGCCGGCGGCGTGAGGCGCCAGTTCTGCCTGATCGCCTCGTCGCCGAGAAAGCGCTCGACCGAATTGATGCCGACCGCCGCGTCGATCTGGGCGCGATTGCAGGCGGTTTCACAGGGGTGATAACACACGCGGCCCATCACCGCCGGCAGCGGATTATCCTCTGTGAGAAGACGCCAGGCGCTCTCGTAATCGCCGGCTTCCGCGTGCGACAACCAGCCCTGGATGTTTTCGCCCGCCGGACAGGCGTGATTGCACGGCGGCAGACGGTCGACATAGATGGGCCGGGAAGTACGCCAGGAGCCGGTATGGTTGGCAAGGCTCGTGCCGCTGTCGAGCGTGATGGCGAACGGGTGTTCCATCAGGCATCTCCATCCGCATCGAGGAGATGAAACTCGGCGATGTTGCGGTCGGCGATCGCCTGCAACTTGGCAACGCTCGGCGCCGCTTGTTCAGATGAAAACAAGTGCGCGAACCGCTTTTGCGGCTTGAGATATTCCGCGACCGGCACTTTGTGGCGAATCTTGCGGCTCGCGGTAACGATGCCGTGCTCGGCTTCGAATATCGGAAACAACCCGGACTCCACCGCAAGCCGCGCAAGACGAATAGTGTCGTGCGCCGCCGAGCCCCAGCCGAGCGGGCACGGCACATGCACGTGGATATAGCGCGCGCCGTGAATGCCCATTGCCTTGATCACCTTGCGCTCGAGGTCATGCAGATCGGCAACGGAAGCGGTCGCGACATAGGGAATGCCGTGCGCGATGGCGATCTTCGGCACGCTCTTGCCGGTACCGAACACATTGCCCGGCTCGGCTCCCATTGCCGGAGTGGTGGCGGTTCGCGCGGCGGGAGGCGTTGCCGAGGAGCGCTGCACGCCGGTGTTCATATAGGCTTCGTTGTCGTAGCAGATGTAGAGTACATCATCGTTGCGCTCGAACATTCCGGACAGGCAGCCGAAGCCGATATCGGTCGTTCCGCCGTCGCCGCCCTGCGCAATGGTCCGCACCTGCCGGCGGCCCTTGACGCGCATCGCTGCGGCAACGCCGGTCGCAACCGCCGCGGCATTGCCGAACAGCGAATGCAGCCAGGCGACTTGCCAGGAGGTCTCGGGATAGGGCGTGGTGAAGACTTCCAGGCAGCCCGTTGCGTTGACCGCAATGAGCTCGCCATCCGTCGCCCGCATGGCGGCATCGATGGCATAGCGGGCGCCAAGCGCCTCGCCGCATCCCTGACAGGCACGATGGCCGCAGGTCAACGCGTTCGAGCGATCGATCGAGGCCTGGACCGAACGCTCCTTTTCCGAAACAAGCCGGTTGCCGACGGTGAAGGTGCCCTTCTGATAAAACCGCAGCTTCTGGGTTGCCGGCGCGGCTGAAATATCCGTCATGGTTTCCTCTTACTCGGCGGCTTCTTGCTCGGCGGCCTGGCGCTGCGCGCCTTCGCTCAGACGGCGCAGGATATTCTCGGCGGTAGGCCCGGACCGGCGCACCTTGCGAACGTGGTGAAGTTCCTTGGCGACGATCGCATCGTTGAGATCGAGAAAATGCGCGCCTTCCCACGGTTCGACCAGGGCGCGCCGGAACAGCTTGTGCAGCGAAGGCCGCGTGATCGCCCGCCCGCCAAGCCCGGCAATGACCGAATGCACCTGCGGTGCGCCGGCGGTATTGCGCAAAGCAAGATCCACATTATTGGCAAGCTGCCCGCCCATGCCGATGGCGAAGCTCTTTTCGATCACGACGACGTGCTTTGCCCCTACAAGCACTTCACGCAGCGCCTTGGTCGGAAACGGCCGAAACGCCACGAGCGTAACGAGCCCGATGCGCAAACCGTCCTCGCGCATCTCGTCGATGGTATCCTTGATGGTGCCGTTGACCGAACCCATGGCAATGACGAGGAGCTCGGCATCGTCGGCCCTGTATGTGCGCAACAGCCCGCCGGAATCCCGTCCGAAGCGGGTCTTGAACTCGGCGGCAAATTCGGGAAGCAGCCGCAGTGCCAGGTTTTGTTTGTAGTGCTGGAGAAATCGCACTTCGGTGAAGGCATCAGGTCCGACCATGGCGCCGATCGATATTGGATTTTGCGGGTCGAGCACCTGCACCGGCTCGTAGGGCGGCAGAAACGCGTCGACATCGGCCTGATCGGGAATGTCGACGCGCTCGACCGCGTGCGTGAGGATGAACCCGTCGACGCACACCATCACCGGCATGGACAACTCTTCGGCAAGCCGAAAGGCCTGGATGTGCAGGTCGACCGCCTCCTGGTTGGTTTCCGCAAACAGCTGCATCCACCCGGCGTCGCGCATCGACATCGCGTCCGAATGGTCGTTCCAGATGTTGATCGGTGCGCCGATCGCGCGGTTTCCCAATGTCATGACAATGGGCAAGCCCAGGCCCGAGGCATTGTAGACAGCCTCGGTCATGAACAGCAGGCCCTGGCTCGATGTCGCCGTATAGGCGCGCGCGCCGGCGGCCGAGGCGCCGATCGCAACCGAGAGTGCGGCGAATTCCGATTCGACGTTGATGAACTCGCAATTTTTCAGTTCCTCGGTGCGCACCATCTCGCCCAGACCTTCGACGATGTGGGTCTGCGGCGTGATGGGATAGGCACAGATCACTTCGGGGCGGCAGAGCGCGATGCTCTCCGCCATGGCGCGCGATCCTTCGATCTGCTTCAGCATGATGTGCACCTCAGGCCGCGGCAAACGTGCCGCCGATGGCATGATAGGCATCGGTTGCCGCAGCCACATTGGCTTCTCCGAGTTTGCCGGGGAACGCCTGCCGGATCGCAGTTGCGACCGAATGCAGGTGAACGATCCCGGTGAGCGCAGCAAACGCGCCAAGGAGCGCTGCGTTCGGAAATGGGCGGCCGATGTGTTTCAAGGCCAGCTCGCTTGCCGGCACGATATGGGCGTGCCCGTTTGGAAGTCTCGCCGCCTCGTTGGCGATATGCAGATCCTCGAAGCTCTTTCCGGTATTGACCAGGAGATAGCCGCCGGACTTGAGGCCGCCGAATACGTCGGTTGCCTTGAACAAGGTGGGATCCTGAACAATCAGTCCGTCCGGCTCGAGGATGGGCTCGCGCAGCCTGATCTCCTTGTCATCGATGCGGCAGAATGAGACGACCGGCGAGCCCATGCGCTCGGAGCCGAAGCTTGGAAAAGCCTGGGCGTGCTTGCCCTCGAGAAAAGCGGCAACCGAAAGCAGTTCGGCGGCAGTCACCACGCCCTGCCCGCCCCGCCCATGTATGCGAACCTGAAACATGCAATATTCCATTTAGGATGGCTGATATGAGCAGGCCCGTGTCAGGCGGCTTTGATCTAACGCAAGTTCTTTCTATTGAATTTCCACCGGGCCACGGAGCTGCCTCGGATCAGACAAAAGCGGCAGGGCTGTCATGAGGAATTGCAGTGCTCATTCCAAATCAATTTGATTTCGATCAAATGGCCCTGACGGCTTCTCCAACTATGCTTGTCTAGTATCGAAAACGGAATGGAGGGTTCCCTGAATGAAGCCACCGAAGATCGCGCCGCAATGACCGCTGGTGCATGCGTTCGGGCTTCAGCGTAGTGGCTACTCCACGAACGGAACGCCGGGAGCCGTCCTCGCGGGTCGCATCAGTCAGGCAAGACCCCAACCGGACCGCTCCCGGCGCTCGTTTGATGTGTGCCTAGCCGCGCTTCACCGGCACCACCGTCAAGCTGCGCACCCCTTGCGCGCCGTGAATGAGCACGCCTTCGATGTCGGCGGTGGCGGAAGGACCCGTTACCAGCACCGCGTAGCGCGCCGTCTGGAAGCGCGGATCGCGATAGGCCTGATGCAGATTGCCGACGATATCGTCGGGGTCGAGAAGAACAATGAGGTGCTGCGCCAGATATGCGAGCGCATTGACCCGCAGTTCCTGCTCGCTCAGCCAGATCGACCCTGTTTCAGCAACGCCGAACGCGGCGCGCACGACCGCGATGTCCACGTCGGCCAAGCCGGCTGGCTCAGAATTGACGGGGAGCGCTCGGGTGCCTGCTACCTCCGGGGTCGCCGAGCAGATCACCTTTGCCTGCGGGAACAGCGACCTGATCAAACCGTCAAGCGCTGCACCGGTTTGCGCTTCGGCAAATTTGCCGCCCATGCGTAACAGCGCATCGCGAAAATCATCCAGCAGGGAATGCGGGGTTTGCTCGAACATCGGTACCCGTGGGAGCGCGATACCTGGCGCCGGCTGGTTCGAGCGCACCGCTGCAAGAATGGCCTCGCGGCTGGTCATCGCCCGCTCCTGTTCTCAAGGTACCAGCTACGAAACGTTTGCTTTGGCGGCTCGGGAAGCTCGCGCTGGCGGCCCCATGGGTTGAGCCAGTTATAGATGGCGAAGCGAGGGAGGTGCTCGATGGCCAGTCCGGTAGCCGAGATGGCGGCTCGATAGAGCTTCGGGTCTGCCAGCACCTTGCCGGAAACCCGCATCATTTCTCTTTTCACGAAAGGAAGCTGATTGCGCTCGGCAATGACCTGCCGCCATTTGTAGATTTGCTCGTGAATATTGATCTTGACCGGGCAAACGTTGCTGCAACTGCCGTTAAGCGTCGAGGCGAAGGGAAGATTGCTGTATTTGCGGATGTTGAAAGTGGGATCGATGATCACTCCAATGGGACCGGAGTAGGTTGCCCCGTAGCTCAGTCCTCCGCTGCGGCGATAGACCGGGCAGGTATTCATGCATGCGCCACAGCGGATGCATTTCAGCGAATACCAGAAGTCTTTCATGCCGAGCCGCTCGGAGCGGCCGTTGTCGACCAGCACGATATGCAGCTCCCCGCCGGCCCGCGCAGCGCGGAAATGCGAGGTGTATTGCGTGATTGGCGAGCCAAGCGCGCTGCGCGACAACAGTCGAATGAAGACGCCGAGATGCTCGGTCCTGGGGATGATCTTCTCGATCCCGATCGACGCAATATGCAGCTTCGGGACATTGGCGCTGAGGTCGGCATTGCCCTCGTTGGTGCAGACCACGAAGCTGCCGGTCTCCGCGACGGCAAAGTTTGCCCCGGTCATTCCCGCTTCCGCGCGCAGAAAATACGGGCGAGTGGTCTGACGCTGGGTTTCCGCAAGATAGTGGATATCGTTATTGCCGGGCTCTGCGCCGATGGTGCGGGCAAACACGGCAGAGACATCATCGCGCAGCTTATGAACTGCCGGCACGACAATATGGCTCGGCGGCTCGTCGTCGAGCTGCTGGATGCGCTCGCCAAGGTCCGTCTCGATCACCTCGATGCCGCGCCGCTCCAGGAATGGACGCATGTCGCATTCCTCGGTCAGCATTGATTTGCTTTTGACGAGGGTCTTGGCGCCTCGGCTCGAGAGAATCTCGAGGACGATCTGATTATGCTCGGTCGCATCGCGCGCCCAGTGCACGTGAGCGCCGTTCTCCTTGGCGCGAAGTTCGAATTCCTCGAGATAATCGGCGAGATGCGAGAGCGTGTGCTCCTTTATCTGCGATGCAAGCTCGCGCAGCTCCTCCCATTCGGGAATGCCGTGCGCTTCCCGGTCGCGCTTGAGCCGCAGATCCCATAGCCGGCGATCATGAAATTCCTGGTGCTCCTTCGCTGCAATGAATTCGGACGCGGCTTCGGCGTGGTCGATTCGCTTCATTGGCGGTCACCGTTGAGGATTTGCGCGATATGGATGAAGCGAATGTCGAGACCCAATCGTTCGGCGCAGCCCTTCTGGTGCATCAGACAGGACATATCCGCGGAAACGATATACTCGGCGCCTGCACCATGGTGGTCGGCAACCTTGTCGTAGCCCATCTTGGCCGACACCGGCTCCTCGAAGATGGCGAAAGTGCCGCCAAAGCCGCAGCATTCATCGGGTCGGGCCGGCGTGACGAACTCGATGCCGCGTACTTTGCGCAGGAGATCGATGGGCTTGGAGAAGAACGGTTCGTCGATCTCCGATGCCTTGGCGGTGCGCAGCTTGCGCAGCGTGCTGCAGGAATTGTGCAGACCGACCTTGTAGGGGAATTCGGCCCAGGGAAACGCATCGACGGCAAGGATATCGTGCAGAAACTCGACCAGCTCGTAGGTATTGCGGCGTACTTTCTCAACCGCCGCGGTCTGCGGGATGGCATCCAAATGCTCGCGCACGTGATACGCGCAGCTTCCGCTTGGCGTGACGATATACTCGAAGCCGCCGAAGTTTTTAATGAACAGCGCCTCCGCCCCGGCGGCATCCTTCTGACTGCCGCTGTTCGCCATCATCTGCCCGCAGCAGGTCTGATCGAGCGGATAGACGACCTCCACGCCTAGTCGTTCCAACAGCTCCAGCGTTGCAATACCCACCGCCGGAAAGAAGGCGTCGACATAGCAGGGAACAAATAGCCCGACTCTCATGCTTTTATCGGCAGCGATAGATGACCGTTCCTGGGCAAGTTGCGCCGGCCGACGCTGCGTCAGTGGCCGACCACCATGGCGGTGAACGGCCAGAGATAGGCCTGCAGCGTCACGAGGATACCGACCAGGCAAGCCAAAGCGATGGAATGAAAGAAGACGTAGCGCAGGATGACGCCCTCTTGACCGTGATAGTTCGTGGCGGTCGCCGCGACGACAATGCTCTGGGCATCGATCATCTTGCCCATCACGCCGCCGGAGCTGTTCGCCGCGCCCATGAGCGTCGGGCTTAATCCAAGCTGTTCCGAGGAGATGCGCTGCAAGCTGCCGAACAACACGTTGGAGGCGGTATCGGACCCGGTGAGTGCGACGCCAATCCAGCCGAGCAGAGTGCCGAAGAACGGGTAAAGGACACCGGTCTGCGCGAAGGCAAGGCCCAGCGTTGCATCTTCGCCGGAGTAACGCGTCGTGAAGCCCAATGCCAGCATGGCGGCAATGGTCAACAACGAGAAACGCACCTTAACCAGCGTCTGCCAATAGACCTCGGCCATTTGCCGCCATGATGCACCGATGAGCTTGCCGGCGATCAGCGCGGAAATCAGGATGCCGGTCCCCGTCGCCGAAAGCCAGTTGAGCACATAGACCGCCGCTTCCGGTGTCGGCTTCGCAACGACCGGCGGCACGCGTTGAACCATGTTGTGCAGCCCGTCGATTGGGAACCGGAATATCGAGAGATCATCGAGAAAAGCCTTCACCTGCGGCAGGCCCCAGAGAAACACCAGCACGCTGAGAATGATCCAGGGGAGCCAGGCGCGGCGCAATTCTGCGGCCGTATGCTGAGGACGCGGCGCGCGGACATCAGCGACTGCCGCGGCGCCAAGACTCGCTGCGGGAGCCGCATCGCGGTCCAACGCCGTCCAGATTTCGCTGGGTTGCCAGACCTTGAGGAAAAGGGCGAGGCAGCCCATGGAAATCAACGAGGCGACGACATCCACCAGCCACGGCCCGTGGAAATTGGACATCAGGAATTGCGGGATGGCAAAGCTTACGCCTGCCATGAGGATGGCCGGCCAGATCTGCATGGTGCCGCGCCATCCGGCAAAGGCGACGATCAGCCAGAACGGTACGATAACGGAGAAGACCGGCAGCTGCCGGCCGATCATGGCGCTGAGGTCGAGGAGCGGTAAACCGGTCACCGCCGCCAGCGCGAGCACCGGCGAGCCGAGCGCGCCGTAGGCAACCGGGGCGGTATTGGCGATCAAGGACAGTCCCGAAGCCGCCAGCGGCGAGAAACCAAGACCGATCAGGATCGCGCCGGTCACTGCGACCGGGGTACCAAATCCGGCCGCCCCTTCGAAGAAGGCGCCGAAGCAGAAGGCGATCAACAATAACTGCAGCCGCCGGTCGTCGGTGATCCCGCTGATGCTGTCCTGGAGAATCTTGAAAAGGCCGAGGCGCTCGGTCAGCTGATAGAGAAAAATGATGTTCAGGATGATCCAGCCGATCGGCAGCAAGCCGAACGCCGCGCCGAAGACGGCAGTCTTGCCGGCCATGGCCATCGGCATGCGAAATACAAACACCGCGGCAGCGAGCGCGACCGCAAGCCCGAGAAGCGCCGCCACATGCGCCTTCATTCGAAAAATGCCGAGCGCTCCCAGGAGGACAATGACCGGCAATGCAGCAATGAAGGTCGAGACCCATGCATTGCTCAGCGGATCATAAACCTGCGACCAAACCATCATTTCCTCCCAGCTATTATTCCGGCGCTACGAGCCGGCGTTTGTTCGACGCAAAGGTTTCCCCCGCACCTAAAGCAGGCAGCCCTCCGTTCAATACATGCGGCAAGCAAACCCATTTTGATTTGAGTCAATCTTGCCGATACTGCTTAGACGCATCTGCGAAGCCGCATTCGTAGGATGCAGCTGACTTTGCTGCAGATCAACTCGCTTGGAGTGCTACCGCCTGCATTAACATTGTCCCGGAGCCGGGATGAACTGCCTGGAGCATTTTGCCATGTCGGCACTCCTCTCACCCAATATCCGGGCCATCATATCTTCAGCCCGCACGCCGCAGCGCGACCGTGCGCCGGATGCTCTCGCAGCGGGGACGCCGCCGGGGCTGCGGGACGATCTCATAGCCCTGCTCGGCGCAGACTGCGTGCTCAGCCGGCCCATCGATCTTATTCGCTATGCCACCGATGCCAGTCCCTATCGCCTTTTTCCCAAAGTGATCGTGATCGCTCGCAATGTGGACGACGTGCGCAAGGTGCTCGAATATGCGCGGCAAAAGCATGAAAGCGTGACCTTCCGCGCCGCTGGTACGAGCCTCTCGGGCCAAGCGCAGGGCGATGGCATTCTGGTCGACGTGAGGCGGCATTGGGCCGGCGTCAGCGTCGAAGCAGGGGGAAGGCGCTTGCGCGCGCGCCCCGGAACGATCTTGTCGCGCGCAAACCTCGCGCTGCTCGCGCATGGCTACCGTCTCGGCCCCGACCCGGCAAGCGCATCGGCCTGCACGATCGGCGGCGTCATCGCCAACAACTCCAGCGGCATGTGTTGCGGCACGACGCAGAACTCGTACAAGACCCTATCGTCGCTCACCTTCATGCTGCCTTCGGGCACGCTCATCGATAGTGCTCGAGCAGATGCCGAGCAGCAGTTCGCAGCCAGCGAGCCTGCGCTCGCCGCCGGCCTGATGGAGATCAAGCGCGCAATCGGATCGGATCCGGAACTCGTCGCACGTCTCCGCAAGAAGTTCAGTATCAAGAATACGACTGGGTACCACATGGAGGCCTTCCTCGACGGCGCGACGCCGCTCGAGATCTTTCGCCGCCTGATCGTTGGCTCGGAGGGTACGCTCGCATTTATTGCGGAGGCGGTTTTCGAGACGATCCCGGACGATCAATACCGGCTCACGTCGCTAATGATCTTTCCCGACATGTATGCGGCCTGCGCGGCGGTAAAGCCGTTTGTCGATCACGGCGCGTCCGCGGTCGAACTGCTCGATCGCGCGTCGCTGCACGCGGTCGAAGGCAAGCCTGGGGTACCCGACCGCTGGAAAACATTGCCTGAGAAGGCGACCGCGCTGCTCATCGAGTACCGCGCGCCAAATGCGGTTGCCCGTGCCGAGGCCGAGCGCGTCGCGAATGCGACATTGGCTGGGCTCATGTTGCTCGAACCCGCGGAGTTTACTCAGGATCCGGTTCTTGCGGCGCATTTTTGGAACGTGCGCAGCGGCCTGCTTGCGTCAGTCGGCGGCGCCCGGCCCACGGGGTCATCGTTCATCCTGGAGGATGTATGTTTCCCGCCGGAGCAGCTTGCCGACGGTGCGCTCGATCTGCAGGCACTGTTCGCCAAGCACGGCTACACTGGAATCATCTTCGGCCATGCCTCGGCCGGCAACTTGCACTTCCTCATCACGCCTTTCCTCAACGATCCAGAGGAGATCGCTCATTATGGCGCGTTCATGCATGACGTTGTCGAGTTGGTGGTCGGCAAATACGATGGCTCCCTCAAGGCCGAGCATGGCACCGGGCGCAACATCGCACCTTACGTCGAACGGGAATGGGGGAGAAAACTTGCCGCGTTGATGTGGGACCTGAAGCGGCTCGCCGATCCTGAGAACATTCTCTCGCCGGGGGTCATTCTGACGCAAGACCCGGGAAGCCACCTCAAGAACCTGCAGACTGCGCCAACGATCGAGGCGACCGTCGACCGCTGCATCCAGTGCGGCTTTTGCGAACCGGTCTGCCCGAGTCGTAACCTAACCACCACGCCGCGTCAGCGGATCGCTCTGCGCCGGGAGATGGCGCGGCAACCCCAGGCCGCAAGGGTGTGCGAGGCAATTCTTGCGGACTACGACTACGACGCCATCCAGACCTGCGCGGGCGACGGGTCATGCGGGATCGCCTGCCCCGTGGACATCAATACCGGGGCGCTGATGAAACATTTCCGCCATTTCGAACACGGGCCACGCGCCGAGCACGTCGCTGCAACATTGGCGAGACAGTTCGCGACAGTGGAACGCGTCGCGCGTATCGCCGTCGGCGCCGCCAATGCCACAGCAGAAATGCTTGGCCACCGCACGGTCGCAGCGGTGACCGATATGGCCCGCGCGGTCATTAGCAAGGATCTGATGCCCGGCTGGTTGCCGAATATGCCAGCATCCGCGAAGGCGAAGCTGCCCAAAACGCGGCGCGAAGGCGCCGCTGGCGTCTACTTCACAGCATGCATCAACCGTATCTTCGGCCGGATGCCTGGGCAGGAGCGCAAACCGTCGCTGCAGGAGGCAATGATCGCCGTCTCGGCACGCGCGGGGATGCCGCTGTGGATTCCCGAGGATGTCAACGGCCATTGTTGCGCAACGATCTGGCACTCAAAAGGTTACATCGAAGGCAACGCGGTAATGGCAAACCACACCGCTGAAAGTCTGTGGCGCTGGAGCGACAGCGGCAGGCTACCGATCGTCTGCGACGCAAGCTCCTGCTCGTTCGGGATCAGCAGCGAAATCGTCGATTACCTGACGCCAGAGAACCGCGCGCACCACGCGCAGCTGATGATTTTTGACTCGGTCGCCTGGGCGCACGATCGGCTGCTATCAAAGCTTGAAATCCGGCGCAAGGCCGCGTCGGCCGTTGTGCATCCGAGCTGCTCGCTCAGTCACCTCAAGCTTGCGAACAAGCTGCATGCGCTTGCTGTCGCGATGGCCGACGAGGCAGTGACGCCGGCGGCGCACGAATGTTGCGGCTTCGCTGGTGACCGTGGCTTTCTTCACACCGAACTTACCCGGTCGGCCACGGCTGAGGAGGCGCAGGAGGTTCGCGCACGCAAGTTCGATGCCTATCTAGGCAGCAACCGCACCTGTGAGATCGGCCTGAACCTCGCGACCGGCAATGACTATCAATCGTTTGTCTACCTATTAGAGGAATTGACGCGCCCCACATAAGCTGGTCGGACATTGATCTTCGCGTTCGACAGCCGAAGCTCGCAAAACATTTTGATCAAAATCAACGCATCCCGTCTCGTTACCGATAGACACTATTTGCAAGCTTAGGAGGAGTATCCGACATGAATGCCAGTGACGTGATGGCAATCAATGTTATTACGGTTGCTCCCACCGCTTCGGTGCGGGAAGTCGCGACACTGCTGCTCAATCATCACATCAGTGCCTTGCCGGTAGTGGACGGGGAGGGTTTGCTGGTCGGGATAATCAGCGAGGGTGACCTCGTGCGGCGTGCCGAGCTCGATACCGACCATCGCCGCTCCTGGTGGTTGGACCTCCTTGCCGGCAGGACGAACGAGAAGCTGGCACTCGAATATGTGAAATCCCATGCCCGCAGGGTCGAAGATGTCATGACCAGGGACGTGGTAACTGCCGAACCAGGCACTTCCTTGCGTGACATCGCTGCGCTGCTCGAAAAGAAAAGCATCAAGCGAGTGCCGATCGTCGAGAATGGAAAGCTCGTTGGGATTGTGAGTTGCGCCAATCTGATCCAGGCGCTGGCGACCACGACCGAAGAAGATAAGCAAATCGCAACGAGCGATTTGGTCATTCGCCAGAAGGTCATGGCCAAGTTTGAAGCGGAGGAATGGAGCAGGCACTCCACGTTGAATGCGACGGTCGCCGCCGGCACGGTACAACTGTGGGGCTTTGTCGGCTCTGACGCGGAGAAAGAGGCCGCGCGAGTGGCCGTGGAACTGGTCCCCGGCGTGCGCGCGATCGAAAACAACGTCGTCGTCCGACCTGTGGTGGCCGGGTTTTAGGAATTAGAGCGGATCCTCGGCGTTTATTTGAAAACCGTTGATCTTCGTCAAAAATGCCGCATCGCCGGCACGCAATATGGAGCATTCATCAGGGAGGAAAATCCAATGGCCACGCTCGCGCAGGTCGGCTCTGGGACTCACAGCTTTCCCCGTGGCGTGGCGTTGCTGCGTGATCCTTTGCTCAACAAGGGCACCGCTTTCAGCGAACAGGAGCGCGATGCCCTGGGCTTGCGCGGATTATTGCCGGCAAACCTGCTTACGCTCGAGCAGCAGGCGGAGCGCGTGATGGAAAACCTGCGTCGCCTGCCGGACGATCTCGAAAAATACGTGGCGCTGAACGCCCTGCACGATCGCAACGAGACGCTGTTCTTTCGCGTGTTGTGCGACAATATCGATGAAATCCAACCGCTCGTTTATACCCCCACGGTCGGCGTTGCGTGCCAACGATTTGGCCACATCTTTCAACGGCCGCGCGGCATCTTCATCACGACGGACGACAAGGGACGGATTGCCGAGCTTTTGGCCAATTGGCCGCACCCGGCAAAACTCATCGTCGTGACCGATGGTGAGCGCATATTGGGTTTGGGCGACCTCGGCGCCAACGGCATGGGCATCCCGGTCGGCAAGCTCTCGCTCTATTCCGCCTGCGCCGGCGTGCATCCCGAGCTCTGCCTGCCGGTGATGCTCGATGTCGGCACCAACAACGATGAATTGCTGGAGGATGCTTTTTATGTAGGCCTGCGCCGCCGTCGCGTGCGCGGTCCGGAATACGATGAGCTTATCGAGGAGTTCATCAGCGCGGCGCAATCAGTGTTTCCGGGCGTGGTGATTCAGTTCGAGGACTTTGCCAATCACAGCGCGTTCCGCCTGCTGCGCAAGTACCGCGATCGCGTTTGCGTTTTCAATGACGATATCCAGGGAACGGCGGCCGTGGCGCTTGCCGGCATCCTCTCGGCACTGCGCATTACCGGCGGCAAGCTTGCCGACCAGAAGCTGCTTTTCCTCGGCGCAGGAGAAGCGGCGACCGGCATCGCCGATCTCGTGGTATCCGCGATGATGGCGCAGGGTCTCACGCAGGCGGATGCACGCCGGCGCAACTGGCTCATCGATTCACATGGGCTGGTGGTCAAGGATCGCGGCGGGCTTGCCGAGCACAAGCTGCCCTACGCGCACGCGCACGCTCCGATCGGGGAGTTCGTCGATGCGATCCGCGCCCTCAAGCCCACCGCAATCATCGGCGTGGCGGCGGTCGGCGGCGCGTTCACGCGTGAAGTGCTGGAGACCATGGCGCAGCTTAACGAGCGGCCGATTGTGTTTGCGCTGTCCAATCCGACGTCGAAATCGGAATGCACTGCGGAAGAGGCCTATCATTACACCCAAGGCCGTGCGCTGTTCGCGTGCGGCAGCCCCTATCCGCCGGTGCTGTTCAACGGCAAGACCTTCGTTCCGCGCCAGGGAAACAATTCCTACATTTTCCCCGGTGTCGGCCTCGGCGCCGTTGCCAGCGGTGCGCGGCGCATTACCGATGAAATGTTCATGGGTGCCGCCCTCACCTTGGCACGTCTCGTTACGGCGGCCGATCTCGCGCAGGGCAGCCTCTATCCGGAACTGCCGCGCATTCGCGAAGTCTCGGCGCACATCGCCGCCGGAGTTGCAAAGGTCGCCTTCGAGCGCGGCTTGGCATCGGGAGACCCCCCGCAAGACGTAATGGCTTATGTCACCTCACAAATGCATGAGCCGCGCTACGGCAGCTATGCATGAATGAGCGAAGCAGAAAACAAAGGAACGTTGCGCAAGATCACCGATGGTCCGATCGGCAAGAAGCTTTTTGCCAAGCTCGAGTCGCCGGCAACTTCATGGAACCTTCCTCCATCATTTTGATCATGGCTCCCATTCTGTTTCCCGCAGCCAAGCGGCTCGGCATCGATCCCGTGCATTTCGGGATCGTGATCGACGTCAACATGGAAGTGGGACTGTGCCACCCGCCGGTTGGGCTTAATCTCTATGTTGCGTCTACCATCGCCCGCATGGGGATTACCGAACTGACCGTTGCAGTACTGCCGTGGCTGGTCACCATGGTCTTATTCTTGATTATCGTGACGTATTGGCCCGAGCTGACGCTGTGGCTGCCGCGCGTGCTGGGGATGTAAACTTGCAACACTCGACCGCGAATCCAATCTTGACTTCCTGGTTAGCGGCGGTTCCATCCGCCCAAACGCAGCAAGTTTTGACAAAACGCAAAGCTGCCGTCTGTCCTGCCTGTATTTTTCAATGAAATCGCATTCATAACAGGAAGCCGCCATTGCAAGATCGGCCTGATTGGTTCCCCATAGCAACCGCTCCATTCGACCGCGACCTGCAGCTCAGCGTCATCGAAAACGGGGAAGTGTATTCCCTCGTTTTTTCCTGCCGGCGGACGCAATCCGGGTGGGTGGATTCCGCTACCGAAATGGCGGTGCTTGTCGATCCGACCCACTGGCGTGCGTGGTCGGAGCAGGCCCGCTAAAAAAGCAGGCGCTACTTACCCTTATCTTCCTGCTTCGCCAGCGTCGCCAGCTTGGCTTCTTCTTCGGCGAGCAGCTTGGCAATCGTCTGCCGCTTTGACGGGTCAGCCTCGGTCTTCAATAGCTGCCGGAAGTGCCTGATATTCAGCTCGATAATCATCCGTGCAGAGGGACCCACCGGCAGCAACCTCAGGTGTCAGAAAAGCCTTGCTTTTTTAGCGCCCCTCAAAAAATCCTGCCAGAAGTCATGCGAGGGCGAAATTTGATCAGGATCAAAGTCCAGATTGATTTCACGTGCAAGTTTTCCCGGGCGCGGGCGTCGCACGTGCAGAGCTTGGCGAGGAAGAAACAAATGGTCAGGGGAAAAGCCACAACGGCCGGCCAAGGCCCCACGATCCGCGGCAGTGACCCGTGGCTTGCTTCAGCTGGTAAGAATCGTCAGCTCCTGAGCGAGGAAGAGCGCGCTCGTCTGGCCTCCATCGCCTCCATCGTTCGCTTCAAAAAAGGTACGGAAATCTATCGGCAAGGGAGCAGCGCAACCGCGGTATTCAATATCATCAATGGAGTGGTAAAGGCATACAGGACGGCGCCGGATGGCAGCGAGCAAATCATGGAGTTCCTGTACCCCGATGATCTCTTTGGCTTACCGGAGGACGGAACGTATACAAATTCGACCAAGGCACTAACAGCAGTAACCGCGTTTCAAATACCGGTGCCCGCGTTGCGGAGCAGTTTATCGAGAGATGCCGCCTTGGAATTTCATGTTATCTGCAAGCTCTGCCAGGAGCTCCGTCAGGCGCAGCAGCACTCGTTTATTCTGGCACGCAGGCGGGCACTCTCCAAAGTGGCGATGTTCCTTCAATTCCTCGAACAGCATCAGGCTGCGAAAGGCGAGTGTACAGCAGACATCTATCTGCCGATGAACCGTTCCGACATAGGCGAATATGTCGGAATGTCGCTGGAGGCTGTAAGCAGAGCATTCCGCAGCTTGACCACGCGGGGCATTATAGATTGCCGCGACCGAAGACATCTGAAAATCACCGATCACACTGCATTGGAGGCGATTTCGGCCTGATGTACACGAGGTTTAGTGAAAGCAATCGGCACTACCCAGGCAAATCTTTTTTTTTGAGCTAAATCAATTCCGGCTACGAGCCGAGAAGACATCATGTACAAATAATAAAAAACTGATCCAGCTTCATTCAGCCGAACCCAAAGGACGGGCCATGAACGAATCGAACCAGTCTACAACTGACCGCGCTTTCATCTTCGTCTTCCGTATGCTCATGGCATGGACGTTCCTCTATGCCGCTTCGCACCAGGGCATGTTCAATCCCAAATTCAGCGCGGCTGGCTTCCTCAGCCACACCAAGACCTTCCATGACGTCTATACCGTGATTGCGACCCCTGCGGCAGATCCGATCCTGACCTTCCTGGTGAGCTACGGCCACCTGTTGATCGGGCTTTCGCTGCTCGTCGGCTTGATGGTGCGGGTAAGCGCAGCATTCGCGGTGCTCCTCCTGATGATGTACTGGACGGCGCACATGGATTGGCCGTTCATCGAGAACAGGAACAACTTCATCGTCGACTACCACATCGTCTATTCGGTCGTGTGCATGTATCTGATCGCAAAGCGTGCCGGCCACGTGTGGGGCCTCGACGCCTGGGCCGAGAAGCTTCATTTCGTGCAGCAGCACCCCGCGTTGCGCCCACTGGTGGCCTGAGCAGGGCGGATAAATCATCTACTGCATCTTTCCGCGTGGGCAAAGCGCCGAACCGACTTTGCCCACGCGTTGAATTTTTCGAATTCCGCTTTGCCCATCCCAGTGCGGTGAATTTGAAGTTCCTATCATAACTGGCCGCAAGCTCGTTTAGGAACTTCAAATTCAAAACCGCACTAGAAATCATAGAGTTGCTAGTGGTCCTTAGATTCCGAAGTTCGCATCTGAACGTGCTGCGAGTAGTGGCGAACTTCGGAATCGGACCACTAGGTTTCGGCAAAGTGTTGTAGACTCCATCCATGCTTGTTGCGCTGCTGGCGGATATCCATGGCAATCGCGAAGCGCTCGCGGCCTGTCTGGTGCATGCCCGGGAACAGAATGTCGAACGCTTTGTGTTTCTCGGCGATTATGTCGGATACGGCGCCGATCCCGTCTGGGCAGTGGATGAGGTCGCCGGCTATGTCGAGCGCGGCGCCACGGCGATCATGGGCAATCACGATCACGCAGTGGTTTCCTCGTCGGAGTGGATGAACCCGACGGCGCAGGAAGCAATCGACTGGACTCGCCGGCAGCTCAATGACGCGCAACGAAAATTCCTCGCAAACCTGCCGCATGCATTGGAGGAAAATGGCCGGCTTTTCGTACATGCAAGTGCTTTCAATCCGGCCGAGTGGGAATACGTGCTCGGCGTGCGCGAGGCAGCACGCAGCTTGGGCGCCACGCAGTGCCGCCAGACCTTTTGCGGCCACGTGCATATTCCGGCGCTGTTTCACATCGGCGGCAGCGGCAGGGTCGGCGCGTTCACGCCTGTTGCCGGGGTGGAAATTCCGCTCATTGCCAATCGCCGATGGCTGGCGGTGATCGGATCGGTCGGGCAGCCGCGCGATCGCAATCCTGCCGCCTGTTACGGCTTGTTCGACGACGCGCGCGACACGCTCACCTATATGCGCGTGCCGTATGACAACGAAACTGCCGCACGAAAAATCCTCGATGCGGGGCTGCCGCCGGCTCTCGCCATGCGCCTCGAGCGCGGATACTGATCATCATGGCTCGCCAGCTCGCTGCCGGCGAGGTCGTTGACGGGTTTCGCCTCGAAGCGGAACTGCCTTCCGGCGGATTGTCGCAGCTCTGGCGGGTTTCCCGCGCCGATGTCGACATCCCCGCACTGATGAAAATTCCGCTTCTGCGCCGCGGGGAAAACCCATTGACCATCGTGGGTTTCGAGGTCGAGCAGATGATTCTGCCGCGATTGTCCGGCGCGCATGTGCCGCGCTTCATCGCGGCCGGCGATTTTGACGGGCCTTACATCGTCATGGAATTGATCGCGGGAAAGTCGCTCAAGGCACGATTGGACGCGCTTCCGCTTGCTTATTCGGAAGCGGCGGAAATCGGCGCAAAGATCGCTGCAGCACTGCATGATATTCATCGCCAGCACGTCATTCATCTCGATCTCAAGCCGAGCAATGTCATGCTGCGGGGCGACGATGCTGTTCTCATCGATTTTGGGTTGTCGCGCCACGATCAGCTGCCCGATCTTCCTGCGGAGGAGTTCGATGGACCGATCGGTACCGGCCCATACATTTCGCCGGAGCAGCTCGCCGGCGTACGACACGATCCGCGCAGCGATCTTTTCGCTCTCGGCGTGCTGATTTATTTCCTTGCTACCGGCGAACGGCCGTTCGGAGACCCGGGAACGGTACGGGAATGGCGACAGCGGCTCTATTACGATCCGATACCGCCACGCGGGCGGCGCGCCGACTTTCCCGATTGGCTGCAGGAGATCATCCTGCATTGCCTCGAACTCGATCCCAACAAGCGCTATCAGACCGCGGCACAAGTGGCCTTCGACCTGCAACACCCGCAGCAGGTTCTACTGACCGACCGGTCGCGCCGACGGCGCGGCAGCAGCTCAATCGCCGCGGCGCGTCGATGGCTTGATCGGCTGCGCTTGGGACCGCATAGTCCGGCTGTGGGCGCAGATCATCGCGCGCGCTCACCGATCATTCTCGCCGCCGTCGACTTGACTCACCCGGGCCTGCTGCGCCAGGCGATTCTGGTCGAGGTTACGCGCCTGCTCGCGAGCGAACCGGGCGCCCGACTTGCCTGCGTCAATGTCCTGAAATTGTCGCGCCTGGTGCTCGATGAACTGGAAGACAGCGAGGGCCGCAATATGCATTTGCGCCGCCTTGCCGAACTCAGGCATTGGGCGAGCGGTATCGCGGCCGAGAACATCACCTATCACGTGCTGGAAGCCGCGGACCCTGCTGCGGCCATCATCGACTTCGCGCGCAAGAACCATGCGGATCACATCGTGATGGGGGCGCGCGGCAGTTCCGCAATGCGGCGCTATCTCGGCAGCGTCTCGGCCCGCGTGGTCGCGGAGACGCCGTGCACGGTCACCGTCGTGCGTCCGCCACAGGCTGAGGAGGGTGCTCGCAAGGACCTGTCGAATGACGAGGGACCCTTGCGCGCCCGTCTCGAAGAATAATGCTCCTCACTATGAGGACATGCCGGCGGGATCGGTCTCATCCCGCCGGCCTGCGAACAAGGCGTTATTGGCCGTTCTTTTTCAGCCACTCCTTCATCAAGGAGATCTCCGTCTCCTGCGCCTTGATCACCTCTTCAGCGAGCTTTTTCACCTCGGGATCCTTGCCGAAGGCAAGCACCGTCTTGGCCAAGTCTACCGCGCCTTGGTGGTGTGGGATCATGCCCTTGACG
Source organism: uncultured Alphaproteobacteria bacterium (assembly GCA_963817135.1). GTDB lineage: Bacteria > Pseudomonadota > Alphaproteobacteria > Rhizobiales > Xanthobacteraceae > VAZQ01. Next base: position 44,157 of record CAWFNG010000002.1, read on the forward strand.
AAATCGATGTCGGCATTTCCCGTGAAGGTGATATCCATGCCGTCATGCATTTTCGCGTTGATGGCATGGAACGCAAGGCTCGCCGGACCGCTGTCGCCCTTCAGGGCACCGGTATGAGTGCCGCCCGGGGTCATCATTCCCATCATGCCGCCGCGACCCATGGTATTCGGGTCCATCGGCCGATGCTGGCCCATCATGGGACCGTGACCTTGCATGTGCATGTCATAGCCTGGGCCTGATTGCATTTGCGCGTAGGCGGCAGCGGACACAAGCGCGAGGGCTGCACCCACGAATAGAGTCATCTTTCGCATTGTAACATCTCCAATATGGTTCTGATTCGGCGCGGGCCTCGATGAAGCGAAGCATCACGCTCGTCGGATAGCGGTATTCCTGAGAATCAGGATTGGAGACGCGGCGGTCGGTCCAATGGGACGGGCAGCACCGAATGCAAAGGAGGCGGAGCACCGGGAGCAAGCGTGTCAAGCAATATCAGTTGCGCAGGCGGCGCGCTGATTGCGGAAACGAAGATCACGGAAAAACAGCCGATTCCGTTGCAGAGGGTCGCCTGATCCGGTGAGGGCGGCAGCTGATGATGATTATCATCATGTCCGGACTGCACCGGGTGCATGCGATGATGCGCAGAAACAGTTTGTTGCTTGTGAAGCTCGGATTTGGCGAATGCCATCAGCGGGGAATGCACCAAGCTCATGAACCCGAACACGACCGCAATTGCTGTGCGGACAAAAGGGTTCGCATTGCGGAGAGCTTGCATAGGAACAATCGTAAGAAGCATGGAACCGCCCGACAACAACGTGGACAAAATTTAATGTTCCTGCCGGGATTTTTCGCAGGGTCGGTGTCGGGACTGAGATCAGGCGCCGGCTCCAGCGTCCTTGATCTACATCAATGCGGTTCGCCGCTGCCGCGGCTTTCATGGATTTCAAATGGAGCGTGCCATGACCAAGCCAATCCCCGACAAAGCCGAAGTGGCGCTGGAATATCCGGATAAGCTTTACATCGGCACATTCGAGCGAACCGCGCGCTTCGATGCGCATCTCGACAAAACTGGCATCTCGCTTAGCCTGGAGCGCACGGGCGGGATAAACGTACGCAAGACCATCCGCATGCATTTCCACTATGGACTGTTTGCGGAAATCCTGCGTGACCTTGCAAAGACAGCGTCTTCTCTGTCGTCCGACGATATCCCGCATTGCGATGCGTTGCGTGACGGCGCGAAGGCGCTCTGGCAGGCGCTGGATACCGACGTGCGGGAGACGGTCAGCAAAACCGGAACGCTTGGCTATAAAGCCGCCGCACATGCGGGTGAAACCGACATTTCGCAAATCACTCCCGACGAAGAGGTGCTGCTCCTGCACGTGATGGAGTAGCCGCAGGAGCATCCGCATGTCCATGGACGCAATCGTTGTGGTTCTGATGGCAGCTGCGTTTTGCGTGTTTGCCGTGGTTTTGTTTTGGGCCGACCTCAAAACACGCCAACCGACCAAGCTGCCGTGAGCGGCATTGCAGGGCCCGCCATTGTCCCTTTCAGGGCGCGTTGACTCGCTTCTGCGCGCCCAAGGGGTTCTGCGGGCATTTACCCTCGTCTGGCCCGCCGCAGGCCTGCTCATTGGCATTGCAGTACGGCTGCTCGGATGGCAAGCCTCGGCCAGCCTGATCTGGGCGCTCGCTACAATTCCCGTATTGGGCGTTCTTCTTGTTGAGATTATCAGCAGTCTGCGTCGCGGCGACGTGGGGTTGGATATCGTTGCCGCCCTGTCGATGTTTGCTGCCTTGGTGTTTGCCGAATACCTTGCTGCCGTCGTGGTCGCGTTGATGTACGGCGGCGGGCAATATCTCGAAAGTTTTGCGGCAGGGCGCGCCGGGCGGGAAATGACAAGCCTGCTCGCGCGTGTGCCGCGCACGGCGATTCGTAACCGCAACGGGAACCTCGAAGAGGTCGAGCTTGATCTGATCGCTCCGGGCGACCGGCTGGTGCTTCGCAAAGGCGATGTGGTGCCCGTCGACGGCGCCGTAATAGAAGGGGTGGCCATTCTCGACCAATCGGCTTTGACCGGTGAAGCCATGCCGGTGCGGCGCAAAATCGGCGAATCCGTCATGAGCGGAGCGACCAATTCCGGCGAGGTTTTTCAACTTTCAGCGACGCGGCGCGCCGCCGAGAGCACCTACGCCGGGATCGTGCGCCTGGTAGCCGCCGCGCAGCGCTCACGCGCGCCGATGTCCCGCCTCGCCGACCGGTATGCGATGGTATTCCTGGCTGCCACCGTTGTGCTTGCGGCGGGCGCCTGGATGTGGAGCGGAGACCCCATTCGGGCCGTCGCCGTTCTCGTGATCGCCACCCCCTGTCCGCTGATTCTCGCGGTGCCGGTTGCGATTGTTTCCGGCCTTTCGCTGGCGGCGAGGCAAGGCATTCTCATCAAGGGCGGCCAGCCGCTCGAGACGCTGGCACGGGTGCGCTCGCTGGTGATCGACAAGACCGGCACCTTGACGCATGGCAGGGCGCGCGTCGTGTCGGTGAATAATACCCAATCTCTCCAACCGGATGAGGTTCTGCGGTTCGCAGCCTCGGCCGATCAGGCCTCCAAACATGCCGTGGCGCAGACGATCGTGCAGGAAGCCCGCAGCAAGGGCCTAGAACTTGCGGTTCCAAACGCGGTCATTGAAACGCCCGGGGAAGGCATCGAAGCGATCGTCGAGGGCCGCCGCGTGATCGTCGGGGGCCTGCGGTTTGTTGGGGCGAAGATTGTGCAAGCACTGTCTTCTCAACTGCACCGGCGGCGTCCGCCCGGAGCAGTCGCCGTGGCTGTCGCCATTGATGGAAGTCTCGCCGGGGTGATCGTCCTCGCGGACGAACTGCGTTCGGGCACGGAAGCCTTGCTGCGCAGTCTACGGGAGTTGGGGATCGACCGGGTTGTTCTTGCGACCGGCGACCGGCGAGACGTTGCCGAGTTGGTCACCCGCGGGTTGTCGATCGATGCGGTACGAGCGGACCTTACTCCCGACCAGAAGGTTCTCGTCGTTCTCTCGGAACGAAAGCATGGCCCCGTCATGATGATCGGCGATGGCATCAACGATGCCCCCGCTTTGGCGGCAGCGGATGTGGGAGTGGCCATGGGAGCAAGCGGATCCGCAGCCTCGGCACAAGCCGCCGACGTCGTGCTGCTGGTCGATCAGCTCGATCGGATTCTGCCGGGGGTAAAGATTGCCCAGCGTTCGCGGGCCATTGCGCTGCAATCCGTCTATGCCGGCATTGGACTCTCGGTCGCCGGCATGATCGCCGCTGCCGCGGGCCTGATAATTCCGGTGCAAGGAGCCCTGCTGCAGGAGCTGATCGACGTAGCCGTAATCCTGAACGCGCTGCGGGCGCTCGGTGACCACACCCGCATGCGCGCGCGGCAATCTGCGCATCCGCAGCGGATTAATGCCTCGTCACGACGTGTTTGAAGGTAATGCCGTCGCCCTGCTTATGCGGCGAGGCGCGCGGGGTCGCTGTCGTTCTCCAACACGACGGTCGCCGCAGCGGTGTTGGAAATCGGGATATGGTAATTTCGATGCAGCTCTTTCACCGTCCCGCTCAGCGCTCCGCGCATTGCCATCCAGTTGAGGAATTCCACTCCCTGCGCACCGGCAAGCTCCACCCAGTCATGGATTGAGTAGCGGGCAAGCGCCTCGGGGTCGCTTACAATCTTGTCGAGGCAAAGGAGATCGAATTCCTTGTTGATGAACCCTGCTCGCCTGCCGTCGAGCTGATGCGACAGTCCGCCGGTGCCGACGATCATTACGCGCAAGTCATGCTGATAGGATTCCACTGCGCGACCGACTGCGCGGCCGAGCTTGAAGCATCGCGAGAGCGATGGCAGCGGATGCTGTACCGTGTTGATGGAAATCGGGACGATCTTTACGGGCCACTTCTCGCCCGGCCACATCAGCGTCATCGGGATTGTCACGGCATGGTCGATCAGCATCTCCTGACATACGGTGACATCGAACTCCTCAGCGACAACAGTATTGATGATATGCCAGGAAAGCTCCGGATCGCCGGGAACAGAGCGCGATACCGGAATGCCCCAACCTTCGTCCTCGTTGCGGTATTCATTGGCAGCGCCGATCGCAAAGGTCGGCAGCTTGTCAAGAAAGAAATTGAGTCCGTGATCGTTGTAGAAGATCACCGCAACGTCCGGTTTTTGCCGCGCAAGCCAGTAGTGCACATAGTCGAAGCCTTTGAAGAACGGCTGCCAATACGCATCTTTTTGCTTTCCTTCGGCGATCGCCTTGCCGATCGCCGGAACGTGGGTTGACGCTACGCCGCCGATGATCTTCGCCATGCTCACCTCCCCGTTGCAACGAGTTTTGCCTTGAAGGCTTCCACGCTCATGCCGGTCTGTTGCGCGCCGATGTCCTGAACATTCAGCCCGAAAACGCCGGCAAGCTTCGCAAGGTAATAGACGTTGCCGCCGGCCTCGATCATCTTCAGGACTTCACGACTCTTCACGGCAGCATGTTGCTCCGGCGTGAGGTCGAACTTCCGGCAATAGGCGTCTTCGTCGCGCAGAAACGCCGCGCGATTCTCGGCGCTGTTGAAAGAAAAGCACATGCGGTTGAGGGCGAAGCCCTTCTGCGCCTGCGTGCCATCGAACACGATCGTGCCGGGGATGTCCTGTTTCATGGGCCTTCCGTTTGCTTATTTCGGTGCTGGGTCCGCTAAAGCTCCCGATTGACGGCGAAATCCTCAGGCGGCTCCGGGCCCCACAGATAGAAGGAGTCTTCCGGCTCGTGCTGTCCGGCCTGCCAGTCTTGGTTCGCGGGGATGTAGTCGATGTCGCAGGAGTATTCCGCGTAGCTGCCCCAGGGATCCTGAACATAGTGGAAGTAGTTGGAGCCGAGCACATGGCGGCCGAGGCCCCAGCCCTTGCGGTAACCCTTATCCGCCATGTGCATGGCGCCGAGCCCAATCTCGTCGATGCTGCCCATGTCCCAGCTGCAATGATGCATTCCCGGGCCAGGCGATTGCGCAAATGCCAGAATGTGGTGATCGCTCCCGTGGATGGCGTGCATGAAGGCGACTCGATCGGAGCGATCCGACAGACGCAGACCGACGATGGCGGAATAGAACTCGACCGAGCGGCCAATATCGTTGGTGAATACCAGTACATGGGAAAGGCGATGCGGGCGCACGCGCGGCGCCTTCGCCCGTACGGGCGCGCCTGCCACTCCTTCGGCCGATGACGACCAGGCGCCGCAGCTTTTGTGCGGCGGCGAGGTTTTGGCCGCGACCTTGATTTCAACCGTCAAGCCGGCCGGGTCGCTGATCCAGAAGCCATTGCTTGCAAACCCCTTGGGAGGATCGAGCAGTTCGATGCCGGTTGCTTCCGCCCGTTCCTGCAAATAGGGAAGATCGTCGGCGTAGCAGCCGAAAGAAATATGCTGCAGCTTCTTGCGTCTGCCCTCGACCACCATACCCCAGCGCTGGTCATGACCGAAGGTCTTGAGTGCAAGGGCGTTTCCCGTCTCCTCCACGTTGAGACCGAAATCGGAATAGAAACGCTGTGCCGGCGCGAGATGGGGCACCGAGAGCACGAAATGATCGAGTGAGTGAACGCCGAGTCCGGGCCGTTCCATGGCGGGGACATATCCGCGGATAGCGGTCATGTGCATACCTCATACCCCCGCGTGCAAGGCCACTTTCCTTGCACTCGCACGCAGGATCAGTTTCTCTTGCAACTAAATTCTCTGTTGCGAGATCAAGGGGGTCTTTGATCTGGATCAAATGGAAGAGAAGAAGATCGTCTCAAAAAGAAATGAATTCGTCGCCAGGAATCCGAGATTGACTTTGCCCTACCTGACCAACAGCGACCTTCCCGCTTCGGTGCAAACGCATTTGCCGCCGCATGCCCAGGATATTTATCGCGAGGCTTTCAATCATGCTTTCGCGGCTCATAGCGGCGACCCGCGCCAGGAGGAGGCGGCGCATCGCATTGCCTGGGCCGCCGTGAAACGATCCTACGTAAAAGTGGGGAGCAGCTGGGTCTACCGGAAAGACGTCGAGTGACCGCCACCAAGCCCTTGGACGATTTTGTCCACCCTACCGCTGATAATCCTCGCAGGAACAGCCGAACTGCGCCAGGCCTTCTTCGAGGTGATCACCCAGCATTGGTTTTCCGAGCAGATAAGCGGCGGTGCGATTGTTGTGGAGGCGCGCCGCTTCCGCGCGCAATTCATCCCATTCGTCTATCGTGCCGTCGCCTCGGCCCAGCCAGGTCAGGGCCACAAGGTCGACCTGCTCGTCCTCGGTTAATCCATCGATGAATGCCTTGAGCTCTTGCTGCGTCGGGTCATCGGCATGGTCCTCGAGGACGGAGATCATTGCATCGTCGCTCGGGTTTGATCCCGAATCCGGGTCGGTAACGACATCCTTGACGTCGAACTCGTGCGCCTTGAGAACAAAGAAGCATACTTTTTCAGGTGAAATGGACAGGCTCGGCTTCGCAGCGACGGCGCTCACGGCAATCTCCCTCTTTGGGTCCCAGCCCAAACATATAAGCTTCCGCGCGCCGGGTTTTGAGGCAAATCAAAAACAGAGCGTTGGGGTTGATCCATATCAAACCGCAACGTTCGAACCCGATGGATGGTCGATGTGCCTCCCCGGGCCAAGCCACCATGATGCGAAGCCTCAAACGCCTGATAATTCGCATGCTCAACGAGCACCGCGTGATGACAATTGCAACGAACAGGCCGGATGGCTGGCCGCAGGCGACCATGGTTGGCTACGTCAATGATGGGTTCCTGCTGTACTGCTTTGTGGCGCGCAATGCGCAGAAATATGCCAATATAATGCACGACCCGCGTGTCTCGATCGCGATCGGCAGCGATGCGCCGCAGCCCCTGGACATCAAGGGCATTTCGCTCGCCGGCACAGCAGCCGTCGTGGTGGACGAATCCGAGCTCGATCACGTGGCCGCATTACGATTGAAGCGCTATCCGGAATACGCAGCTTTGCCGCCACCCGTCCTGCGTCAGGGAACGATGCAACGGCTCGCGGCGCAGCCATTGTCATCCGGGGCTGTGCTCATCCGCATCGCGCCTGAGATCATCTCGGTGTTGGACTACTCCAAAGGATTCGGCCACAGCGATCTAGTGACTTTCTCCGAACGCGATCTCGATCTTCATATCGACGCCCTGCGACACCGCTGGGACGCCCCGGCGGAGACAGGCCGGCCGTAACTCGCTGCCCTCCGGAACGTCGCGGAAGCGTCCCAGTTGTAATGGCGTCCGTCCCCGCTCGTCAGGGGTGACGACACGAACACCGGCTACACCGAGGCGAGAAGGACGATGATTTCACTTCGTTCGACATCAGGCGTTTCTTGCATTTCTGTTTGTGAGCCCGTCGCTTGCTGCTGATGCCGATAGCGGCAAGCGCCTGGCGCAAGCGCGCTGCGTGCCTTGCCATGTCATTCAACCCAATCAATCCAGGCAAGTCACTGAGGCGCCGCCGTTTGAATCCATCGCCAGAAAATATGCTGACAATCCAGACCTGCTTGCCTTATCGCTGCGTGATCCACATCCGAGCATGAACGAGACACTGACGCGGCGCGAGATAGAGGACCTCGTGACCTACATCAGCACTCTCGCAAAGTAACGGAGATCGCATCGCAACATCCTCGTCAACGAACGGATTCAATCCAATGAATATCCATTTCAACAAGGACCTTCGCCGCCGCCGCGAAGAGATGGTTGAAAAAGCCATTTTTGCGCGGGGTGTTCGCGATGAACTGGTATTGAACGCCATGCGCGATGTGCCGCGCGAGGCCTTCCTGCCGGAGCAGCTCCGCGAATTCGCTTATGAGGATTGCCCATTACCGATAGAAGCGGAACAGACAATTTCGCAGCCCTATATCGTTGCGTTCATGATCGAAGCGCTTGCCTTGCGAGGCGGTGAAAAGGTGCTCGAGATCGGTGCCGGCTCGGGCTATGCGGCAGCCGTTCTCTCCAAGATTGCCGCCGAGCTGTATACCGTCGAGCGTATCGGCCAGCTCGCCGAAAAAGCGGCATCGACGCTCGCCGATCTCGGCTACCGCAATGTGCATGTGCTGCACGGCGACGGGACCAAGGGGTGGCCGCAGCATGCGCCCTACGACGGGATCATCGTCGCCGCGGGAGGACCATCGGTTCCCGAATCGCTGAAGGAGCAGCTCAAGATCGGCGGCCGCCTGGTCATTCCGGTTGGGCGCGATCCCAAGGTGCAGGAACTCGTTCGCATCACGCGAATCTCGGAGCACGAATTCAAGCGCGAAGATCTGGCGGACGTTCGATTTGTACCTCTCATCGGCGAAGAGGGCTGGGCAGAGCGCGAGCGGGCACGCGCGCAGCGGCCAGTCAAAAGAACAGCCAAGGAAAGCCTGCCGGAAAAAATTGCCGGTGCCTGCGAGCCGTTCGCATCGATTGAAACTGCGCGTCTCGATCGCCTGCTCGATCGCATCGCCGATGCGAAGATCGTGCTGATCGGAGAAGCAAGCCACGGCACCTCGGAATTCTATCGAATGCGCGACCGCATCTCGCGCGAGCTGATCGCGAAGAAGGGCTTTCGCTTCGTGGCGATCGAGGGCGATTGGCCGGATGCCGCACGCGTCGACCACTACGTGCGGCACATGGAATATCCTCCGTCCGAGTGGACCGCCTTTGCGCGTTTTCCGACCTGGATGTGGCGCAACAACGAGGTTCGCGCCTTTGTCGACTGGCTGCGCGCCCATAACGCCCCGCTCAAACCGGCGGAACGGACGGCCTTCCACGGTCTCGACCTGTACAGCCTCTATGATTCCATACGCGCGGTTCTGAAATATCTCGATGAAGTCGACCCTTCGACCGCAAGAGTGGCGCGAGAGAGATATGGCTGCCTCACTCCCTGGCAGTCCGATCCGGCCACTTACGGCCATGCTGCTTTGACCGGTGCATATCCAACGTGCGAATCGGAAGTCGCAATCGTTCTGACAGATCTCCTGGGCAAACGCCGCGCCTATGCCGAACGCGACGGCGAGCGGTTCCTGGACGCCGTACAGAACGCCCGACTGATCACCAATGCCGAGCAGTATTATCGCATCATGTATTACGGATCGCGCGCGTCCTGGAATTTGCGCGACAGCCACATGTTCGAAACGTTGAAGACCTTGCTCTCCTTTTATGGACCGAATGGCAAGGCAATCATCTGGGCGCACAATTCCCATATCGGAGACGCAGCAGCAACGGAAATGTCCTCACGCGGCGAATACAACATCGGTCATCTTTGCCGGAAAGAGTTCGGCGATCAGACCTACGCGATCGGGTTCGGCACCAACAGCGGAACGGTGGCAGCGGCATCAAATTGGGACGGCCCGATGGAGATCAAGGACGTATTGCCGGCAATTCCCGAGAGCTATGAACGATGCTGTCATCAATCCGGGATCGCGTCTTTCTGTCTGGATCTGCGCCAATCCGACGCTACCAACTTGGAGAGCTTGCGCAAGCCGCGCCTTGAGCGCGCAATTGGCGTGATCTACCGGCCTGAAACGGAGCTCGCCAGCCACTATTTTCAGGCGATCCTGCCGGATCAGTTCGACGAGTACATCTGGTTCGACAATACCAAGGCCGTCACGCCGTTCGATACGAAAACGCTCGAAGAAATGCCGGATACCTACCCGTTCGGACTTTGAATGGGAAACAACGGGAACAATCCAGACTGGATATCGCACACGCCTTGATGATCTTCCCCTCACTTGGCGTAAAAAGGCTGCACCCGCGGAAACCGGAAGATGCCCGCGTCAAACGCCGCAAATGCCATCGAGGTGCGGGTCGAAGAGATAGCACAGCTATTCGACACCCTTGACCCGTTCCCATTTCGCGAGCGCGATCTCGACAAGGACGCGGAGGAATACATCGTCGGCTGGGCGCGCGAATTCCCGCGTCATCAGCCGATGAAAATCATCGTCCATGCACCCGAAAGCGAACTGCGGAAGGAGCATGCCAACCAACTGGGCGCGGCGCTTAGCCGGTACTTCACCTATCGCGCCGACATCACCGGGCGTGACCTCAATGAGCTATTCCGTATTGGCCGGCTTTCATTGCTGATCGGTGCGGTCGTCCTGACGGTATGTGTTCTCACCGCACGAGCCGCAATTGCCGGAATGGGTGAGGGCACTATCGGCGGCATTGTGAAGGAAAGTCTGATTATTCTCGGCTGGGTCGCAAACTGGAAACCCATCGAGATTTTCTTATACGACTGGTGGCCCCTGGCAAGGCGCCGCAACCTGTACCGGCGGCTGGCTGCAGCCAAAGTTGAGCTGAGGCCAACCGAGGGCAAATGAGCCGTGCCCTGCTCACATCATGTTCGACTTGGAAGTGGGGAACTAGATTAGCTTGGCCGGCGGGCCCAAGGCCCGGCCTCGTGCAGCATGAGCATTTGTCCGATCGTCTCGGAGGTGATGAGACCGACGAGCTGTCCAGAGGCATCAACGACGGCGACCGCGGGTGTCGATTTTTCCTGAAGCATGCGAAATGCTTCGTAGAGGGTACGCCTGTGCCCGACGGTCGGCAGCTCATGCGACATTGCCTCGCTCACGCGGGCATCAGGGCCGAGTTGCTTCAACGCCCGGATCAGTTCGCCGCGTCCAAGAAGCCCCCCTGGTTTCCCGGCACCATCAACCACGGGAAACTCGCTCTGGCTGGTGCGCAGAAGCGTCTGCACCGCTTCGTCGATGTGCGTCTGGGGAGTCAACGTTGCGAACTGCGTCATCATCGCCGTGCTCACCGGCATGCCGCGCGACATTGCGCGCAGCGCCACGGAATGTGCTTCGGAAGCCGCCGCCAGATATACGAAGATGGCGATGAAGATCAGTAACGGGTTGTAGAAGAGCCCGATAAAGCCAAGCGCAAAAGCCACTCCCTGACCGATCGAGGCGGCAATCTCGGTCGCCCGCACAAAGCCCAGGCGCGACGCCAGAAGCGCGCGCAGTACCCGCCCGCCGTCCATCGGAAAGGCGGGGATCATATTGAACAGGGCGATGAAGAGGTTGACGGCAGCGAGCCGGTCAGAAAGCAAAACATGCATGCGGTCAACCGATACGAGGTCGGTGGCGTTGAGACGCGCACCTGCGAACAGAATGAGCGCAAAAGCGATCGCAACGTTCACAAGTGGACCGGCAATGGCAATGAGAAATTCCTCGTGCGGCGCTTCCGGAATTCGTTCGAGCCGCGCCACGCCCCCGATGGGCAGCAGCGTCACGTCGGGCGTCGGTACCCCGAAGGCCCGCGCCGTAAAGATATGCCCGAATTCGTGCAACACTACGCAGGTAAACAGCAGGATCATAAAAATAAGCGCCGACCAGGCTGCCGCGGCCCCACTCTCGGCATAGCTCGCGGCAAAAATCCACCCGAGGAATAACAGGAAAGTGATATGCACGCGGATCGCGGTTCCCGCGATTGTGCCAATCTTAAGCGACCAGGACATTGGAACTCGTCTATTCCGATCGTTAACTCATGACGGGATTGAACGTTATCCGGCAATAGCCTTTTGCAGATGCTTCATGTCACTGACATTACTTCGCTGCTCCATCTCAGGTGATCTTCGACGCGCTTCATACCGGGAATCCCCTCGACGAGAACCTTCAATGCCTCTCTTTGATCTACATCCGATATAGTTCCCCACAAGTCGACCACACCGTTACGTACGACCACGTCGACATCGGTCGAATAAGCCCAATCCTGCTTGCCGATTTCGCGCAGAATGCGGTTGCGGATGGCTGCGTCGGTTCGCTCCGAAGCGGGCAATTCTCGATGCAGGCTTGCAAGCGCGCGCAACAGGTTCGCGCGACTGACGATGCCAACGACCTTACCTGCGCGAACGACAGGTACGCGCTTTATGTTGCGGTGTTCCATCAAACGAGCAACCTCATGCAAAGGGGTACTTTCCTTTGCGGTAAGGACGTTGCTCGTCATGACATCTTTGACCCTCTTCCCGTGCGAATGCACATAGGCCTTGGCAGCCTCACTCGGCCCAAACAGCGCATCGAGCCACCGGCGCCGTCTGCGTTCAGTCCCGATTTCGGGACGACGCAGAAGATCTCGCTCGGTAAGAATTCCAACAGGTCTTCCTTTGCCGTCGATAACCGGCAGTCCACTGATGCCATGTTTCAGCATCAGCTTGACCGCTTCGGAAATCTTCGTACCGGGCGAAATAGCGATGACTTTCCGGGTCATCACATCCGAAACCTTCATGATGAGGGCTCCCTTTGCTGCGCTAATGGCAAGCCACTTTCGCCGGCGGATATTCCCGTTCCAGCCATTTGAACTGATTGAGAAATATCAAATTCTCGCCAGCGCCTGAATGAGATTGGCGCGGCTGACGATACCCACCAGCTGGCCATTCTCACGATCGGCACCCGCTTGATGGAGTTCCTGGCGAAATTAAAGGCGCAGTCCTGGGCGCACACGGCACTGCTCAAATCAAAATGTGGTGCGTGTACGGTGAACGAGACAATTCTGGCAAGCTGATGACATCCGAAACACCCGTAATTCATGTCGGCGAGAATTCGCCGGAGGAAGCGGCCTTGAAGCTGCTGCGTTACGTTGCTTCCGTAGAACGCAAGACCCTTCACACAACAACCCCGGGCAGTGGAGAGATGCCTGCGGATCGCAAATGGATTCTCGATACCTATGCGGAGTGCCTCAAGGCCGTTCGCAATCCTGGCGGCCGAGGACAGCATTGAAACACCGACTCATGCACGTAGCTTGTGCTTTCCAAGCAGCTTCACCGTGCTCGCCTGCGGACCCTTCTCGCCCATTTCCTCGGCATAGGCCACGCGAGAACCCACGGCTAAACGGGAAAATGCGCCGTGCAGAACGCTGTTGCGATGGAAGTAGACCTCACGGCCATCGCTGGATTGGAGGAATCCGAACTCGCCCGCGGGATCGAGCCGCACTACCGTCCCGTCCGGTTCGTCGTCGTGGTGCTTCACCTGCCCCTGCAAGCGACGAACCTGGTCCTGCAGGCGTCGGCGTGCCCGCTTGAAGGCGTCATCCAGGGCAAAGGTCAGATCAGAATGTCGTTCGTCCGCCTGCGCGGTGCGCCCGACATTGACTTCGCGCCCCTCCGGCAGCGCCAGGCGGATATTGACCTCGTAGAGGCCGCCTGTGTGGTGATGACTGCCCGGTCCTTTGAGTACGACGCGACAGGCCGTTATGCGGCCATAGCGTTGCTCAAGTTGTGCAACATGGGCCGCAATGGCGGACTTGATAGCCGGCGTTCCCGCCAAGCCTTGAAAGTCCAATTCAACCGGCGTTTGCATGATCTCACCCGTGTTTTTGTTCGTCTAACGCCTCACCGGTGCCAAGCTGGTTACGGTGCTGCCGTGCGCGAGCGCAAGTTTTCACGCTGCAATTGTCAGGTGGTCCTCAACCGATTGGACGCCGGCAACTGACCACGCCGCCTCCCGAACGATATCCCGTTCCTCCCAATTGTCGACTTCGCCCTCAAGCGAAACCCTGTTGCCCTCCTGAACAGTGACCTTGATGCCGTAAGCTTCGCTTTGCGCATGTCGCGCCAAGGCATCCTCGATTTTTTTCTTGACGTCGGGCACACAGACTGTCGGCTTGAGCGCAATGTTATTGATGACACCGACAACCCCGGAAAGCTTTCGAACAGCCTCTTCGGCGGCCTTTCTCTGATAGTCCCAATGCAGTTCGCCGGCGAGAGTCACCAATCCTTTCTCGACGGTGACGTCGAGCGCTCCTTCCGGCAGCATTGCATGCCATCTGAGAATGCTGAGCGCGCGTTTTGCTATCTCGTCATCCGCGGTTTTCTTCTCGTCGGGATAGCGAACCGCAATTTCTTGCGCAATTGCGCGCACGCCTTTGACCCGGCGGGCTGCTCGTTCGGCCGCCAATTTTTCGGCATAACTCCTAACATGTCCGCTCAGTGTCACGACTCCGTCGTCGACAGCAACCCCGATGTTCACCGCATAAATACTGGGGTCGAATTCCAGCTCGTCGAGCACGTTCTGTCGCAACTGTAGATCGTCCATAGCAGCTCTCCTGTGCCCTCTATTGAGCAAAAGAAAGCGTCTAGTCGCGAGAATCACATTGACGTAGATCAAAGGAACCAGAGTGCCGCAGGGAATCCTAACGATGTGGAGCGGCAATGTACCGGCCGATCAAGGAGATTGCTCGTCATGACGAAAGAGCCGTCAGGTTTTTCCGGCGAAGAGCGTCTGATTGCGCGCTATTTCCGTCCGTTAGCTTGCCGAAGAGCCCGCCCTGATAGACACCATCCTCACCGGCGGTGACGACTATGAAGTTCTCGCAGCGCTGTCCACGAGTGAGCTAGCAGCATTCCGCCGAACGGCATCGAGGCGTGGCATTGCCGTCACACTGATCGGCAAGATGGTCGCGGGCGCGGGGGAAGCCGCTTCCTCGACGCAGAAAAGACCCAAATTGACTTCGCATACCCTGCGTACAGCCATTTTTAGCGATTTGGCAGGGCGCTGTGCGACGAAGTCACTCTCTCATTGCAGCAAATTAAAAAGCCTTGCCGGTCATTTATTGCCTTCGGTTACCAGCTTGAGGGCGCGCATTACATCCTCGCGCGCAATTATGCCAAGCAGTTGGCGCTCAGGACCCACAACGGGAAAGCTGCGCGTCTTGAGGCTCACCATCAACTGCAGAACTCGTGTCAAGGGCGCTGTCGGCTCCACGTGAACCACCGCTTCGGTCATTACTTCTGCGACGGTTCGTTTCATCAATTCGTCGTAATGAGGAACCATCTGGCCAGTGGTAAAAGCGAACGCTTGCAGGAAATCGAATTTAGTGACGATCCCAAGCATGTTCCCGTTTTCCAACACCGGGAATGAGTTGAAATCGTGCTTCTCGAACAAGGTTGCAAGCTCTCGCATAGTCGTGAGACGCCTTACCGTCATCACGGAACGCGTCATGAACTGGGCGGCCGTGCATTCGATAAACCGATACATCCCCTGGCCGGCGCTGCTAGCGGCAGCATCGAGCTGTATCTTGTTTGAGCCATCCATCACGGTCATTAGGATACTCCGTGTTTCGCTCAATGTGAAAAGAATTTGCTACGCGAAAAGGTATTTGGGCGGGGGTCGATCAAGGAACTATTTACGGGGCCAGAGGAACAACGCGTAGGATTGGCTCCGCTGCGTCCGAAGGCCCCCCCTTCCGGGAACCCGAACTTCAGGTGATTCCAAATGCCAGCTAGAATTTCATCGGCTTCGCTTGCGGTATTTGCGTTACTCGCCGTCTCGGTCTGGGCTCAGCGAACCAGTGGTATGGACGATGTATCCGAGGGTAAGCGCCTAGGGCTGCTTATTTGCGCAAATTGTCATGTTGTCGCGACGGATCAGCCATTGAAACCCATCTTACAGCCTCCAGCACCCTCATTCGAGTCGATTGCTCAAAGCACCACTTTCAACGCCGATTCCATCAGAGCGTTTCTGACCACCATGCATCGGGAGACCAACAGTCCTGAGGGTATGCCGAACCTGCGATTGGTCGATTACGAAGTCAGGGCACTGGTCGCTTATCTTGCAAGCTTGCGAAAGTCGCCCTGAGATTTCCACGTGGGCCGAATCCAACCGCACGATGTGCGGAATGGAAAAACGGGCGCATGTGGACCGCTCCGGCCAATAACGACCAATTCAAGGTCGCAATCAAATGGCGCGATGAGATCGGCTTCCATTCCACAAGACAATTTTTATTTGCGGGCGCGCGTAAGGCTTTGATCTAAATCATTGATCCTTTGTATTTCAGCCAAACCTGTTGAGCAGTTCCGCTCATTTCAGGCTGAGGATATAAGCCACGACGTCCGCCTGCTCGTCCGCCTTGAGAATAACATTCGGCATTGTCTGGTGCGAGCTATTGAGCGCCGCCGCTAATGCGGCCGCAGTCATCCCGGGCACCGACGCAATGAGCTGGAAAGGCGGGCTGTCCGAGTTGTGCGACTGCAGCTCGCCCTTTTGCACCGCATGACATTGCGAACAGAGGCGCTGTGCCAAAGCAAGACCGGCGCTGGCGTGGCCAACTTCCTGCGCTTCACCATGGCCTGCCAGAATGGAAGCGATAGTCATGGCCATGAGCAATCCATGCATTGCTGTCATATTCGAACCTGTTGCTTTGACCTGTTGTGAGTGAACCGTGAAAACGGGATCAGAAAAATCGTTTGCCGAATTGATCTCGCTCAAATGGCTCCCGTCTTCGAACATCAGGAAAACTCACTTAAGGCCGGATCCATCGTATCTCTGCCTCTTTTCTGGGAACGGGCGGCGACAAGGATTTTGGATGCCCGACGATGATAGGAGCCACCGGAACGTGCGTTGCGGGCATGTTAAGAAGGGCTTTTCCCGCTGGCGTTGCAAGCCAACTCTGTGCGAAACCGATCCAGCATGTTCCCAAGCCGAGGGGACGAGCAGCCAGCATCAGGTTTTCGGCTGCCAGCGAGCAGTCTTCGATGCTCCATGGATTCTCTGCCACGGCTGAAATTACGATGAGCACCGGCGCCTTATAGAAAATGCTGAAATTCGGATCGCTCAGCAATTCCTGGAAGTGATGGGAGACCAATGCCGCGGGAGAGGTTTTAAGCATATGCGTTTTCGATTCGCGCGATATTCGAGCAAGCAAATCATCGTTCTGCACAACGGTGAACGACCAGGGTTGCTGATTTACGGCGCTGGGAGCTTGAATGGCCGCATCGATTAGCTTCCGCAACAAATCATCAGAAATAGTCTCAAGCGTGAATTCGCGCACCGCTCGGCGCGTATAAATCGCCTCCATGACGTCCATCGTTTGCTCCGCGGTTCTGCCGGATTCTGGGGATATTCGTACCAGTGTAAGCTGGCACCGGCCGATGCGATCAGCAGATTCTACTCAAGAGGTCGGAACATCTGCAAGGAATTGGCTTGTTTTATTGACCTAAATCAATATGTCCTCGATGTGCTCGATCAGAGTACGGATCAATCGGCATCTCGAACCGCGAATTCAGCTCGATCAACCCGAGGTTCGCATCCTCCGGCATGGCGAAAGGGGGGAGACAACTACTCAGCACGGAGTTCACATTGGATCATAAAGCCGACACGGAATATCGGGCGCCCTTGTCTACGCTCACAGATCATTCCGACACGGCGAGCAGGCTTCCTGCGGCTAATCAGGAGCCGAACCATCGGGCATTGGCAGTCCCAGCCGTCATCACTCCTCGTCAGGCGGGTCGCAGGCGGTGGCTCCGAGTTGCGCTGGCGTTGGCGCTGATCGTGCTGTCGGCTGCTGCCGGAGGTTATTGGTGGAAGCAAAATCAGGCGCGCCTGCCCGCCGGGATCGCCTGGGGCAATGGCAGGCTCGAAGCGGACGAGATCGACATTGACACCAAGTATGCCGCCCGCATTGCTGAAATGTTTGCGGATGAAGGCGACATGGTCAAAGCCGGCCAAGTCGTCGCGCGCATGGATACCCGGGATCTCGAGGCCTCGCTCAAGAAGTCCGAAGCCCAGGTCCGCCAAGCGCGGAAGGCGGTCGACGAAGCCAACGCCAACGTCGCTCAGCAGACGAGCCTGCTGCTCCTGGCGAAGCAGGAAATGGATCGCGCCGCCTACCTCGTGGAGAAGGGCGCGCAAACCAAGGAAGTGCTGGACCAACGCAAGCAACTCCTGGACGGAGCAGATGCCGCGCTGAAGGCAGCCGAGGCCAGGGTGACGGAAGCGGAGCACGCGCTGAAAGCCGCCACACACGACGTGGAGCTCTATACGGTCCAGATCGCCGACAACACGCTCGTCGCGCCGACCGACGGGCGCATCCAATACCGTCTAGCGCGGATTGGAGAGGTCCTTCCCGCCGGCGGCAAGGTCTTCGCCATGCTCGATATCTCCTATGTGTACATGGATATCTACCTGCCGACCGAGGCGGCCGGAAAAGTGAAATTCGGCGCCGACTCCCGCATCGTCCTTGATGCCTATCCGAACATCGCGATCCCGGCGAAGGTGTCGTTCATCGCCACGCAGGCGCAATTCACTCCCAAGACCGTGGAAACGCAGGACGAGCGCGACAAGCTGATGTTCCGGATCAGGGTGCGGATCGATCCTGAGCGACTGCGCGCGCGCGGCGACCGCGTGCGCAGCGGCCTGCCCGGTGTTGCTTATGTGCTGACCGATCCGGCGGTTGTCTGGCCCTTCTGGCTGCAAGGGACGCCGCCGCAATGATCGGGTGCGGCCCCTCGGTCGCGCGTCTTGAGGACGTCACGCAGCGTTACGCTGGCGCGGTCGCTCTCGATGCGGTCACGATCGCGCTTCCGGCTGGCTGCATGGTTGGCCTGATCGGACCCGACGGGGTCGGGAAGTCCTCGCTGCTGGGCATCGTTGCAGGCGCGCGCCGGATCCAATCGGGAAGCGTCTTTGTCCTCGACGGCGACATGGCGGATGCGGCGCACCGCGCCGCCATTTGCCCCCGCATCGCCTATATGCCGCAAGGATTGGGCAAGAACCTTTATCCGGATCTGAGCGTCCGAGAGAACATCGAATTCTTCGGCCGCTTGTTCGGACAGTCGCGCTCCGAACGCAATTGGAGGATTTCCGATCTTCTGGACGGCACGGGGCTCGCGCCCTTTGCCGACCGGCCGGCGAAAAAGCTCTCCGGCGGCATGCGGCAGAAGCTAGGGCTATGCTGCTCGCTGATCCACGATCCTGACCTGCTCGATCCTCGACGAGCCCACCACGGGTGTGGATCCGCTCTCGCGCCGCCAGTTCTGGGAGCTGATCGAGCGAATGCGTTCGCGCCGCTCAGGCATGAGCGTGCTGGTGGCGACGGCGTACATGGAAGAGGCCGAGCGGTTCGATTCGCTTGTTGCCATGAATGCGGGAAAGGTGCTGGCGGCGGGATCGCCGGGTGATCTCAAGACGAACACGCACGCGAAGACTGTGGAGGACGCGTTCGTTGCGCTGCTGCCGGAGCAACAGCGCGCCGGTCACAAAGCATTGGAAATACCGCCACGCCGCATCATCGACGCCGAGCCGGTGATCGCGGCGCGCGACCTCACCTGCCGGTTCGGCGATTTCACGGCCGTCGACCGGGTGAGCTTCACGATCGAGCGAGGCGAAATCTTCGGCTTCGTCGGCTCGAATGGCTGCGGCAAGACCACGACCATGAAGATGCTGACCGGTTTGCTGCCGCCGAGCGAAGGAGAGGCGCTGCGTGCTCGGAAAGCCGCTCGATGCAGGCGACATGAGCGCGCGCAGTCGTGTCGGTTACATGTCCCAATCGTTCTCCCTCTACACCGAGCTTACGGTCCGGCAGAACCTCGATCTCCACGCCCGGCTTTTCCATCTTCCGGCCGGTAAGGCAAAGATGCGTATCGCCGAATTGGTCGGACGATGTAGGCCTTGCGGATCACCTCGATCAACGCGCCTCTGAACCTGCCGCTGGGCATTCGCCAGCGGCTCTCGCTGGCGGTTGCCATCGTGCACGAACCCGAGATTCTCATCCTTGATGAGCCGACCTCGGGCGTAGACCCCTTGGCGCGCGACCGGTTCTGGGAATTGCTCATCGATCTGTCGCGCAATCAAGACGTGACCATTTTCGTCTCGACTTATTTCATGAACGAAGCCGAGCGCTGCGATCGGATAGCGCTGATGGATTCGGGGAAGAGTGCTGGCGACCGACACCCCGACCTCGCTCACAAAAGCCCGCGGCGTCGCGACGCTCGAAGACGCGTTCATCAGTTACCTGGAAGAGGCGATCACGGCGCGCGCTTCCCGTACCAAGGCACCGACCACGACCGGCTTCCCATTACCGGCAACGGAGAGATTGCCCGCGACGGCAATTACGCGGCCCGCGACCCGACCGGCGTTCAGCCTGCAGCGTCTTTTCGCTTACACCATCCGCGAAAGTCTGGAACTCCTGCGTGATCCGATCCGGCTGGGATTTGCTCTGTTCGGCACCGCGTTGCTGATGCTGGTATTCGGATTTGGCATCTCGACCGACGTCAACAACCTCTCCTTCGCGGTTCTCGACCGTGACCAGACGACATGAGAGCCGCGCCTATCTCGAGGAGCTCAGAGGGTCGACTTATTTCGTGGAGAAAGCGCCGCTCGCCGACTACGCCGACCTCGAGAGACGGCTCAAGAGCGGCGATATCAAAGCTGCCATTGAAATCCCTCCGGGCTTCGGCCGCGATATCGAGCGCGGGCGCCCAGCGTGGGTCGGTGCCTGGGTGGACGGTGCAATGCCGTTTCGCGCGGCAGACCATACGCGGCTATCTGCAGGGAATGCATCAGCTGTATCTGACCGATCCGGCCGTGAAGACGACAGCGCCTGCCATCGCGCCACCTGCCGATATCGAAATCAGGTACAAGTACAATCAGGATTTCGAGAGCATCTATGCGATGGTGCCTTCGAGCATCTGCCATGCTGCTTGCTCTGTTCCCGGCGATCCTGATGGCGCTTGCCATTGTACGGGAGAAGGAGCTCGGCTCGATCACCAACCTTTATGTGACGCCCGTCACCCGCATCGAATTTTTGCTGGGCAAGCAGCTGCCCTGTATCGGCGTCGCGATGCTCGAACTTTGCATTGATGTTCCTGATGGCGTTATTTGTCTTCGAGGTGCCGCTCAAAGGAAGCTTTCCTGCTCTGCTTGATGGGGAGTGCTGGTCTATGTCACGGCGACCACCGCCTACGGCATGCTGATCTCAGCGTTTACGCAGCACGCAGATCGCGGCGCTCTTCGGCACGACCATCTTGACCGTCTTGCCGGCGACGCAGTTTTCCGGCATGATGACCCCGGTTTCCTCGCTCACGGGAATGGCCGCAGATCATGGGTCGGGCATTTCCGATGACATACTTTAGTTCCGATCAGCGTCGGAACGTTCACCAAGGGTCTCGGCTTTGTGGACCTCAGCCACGAGCTTGGCCGACGCTGGCGGTTTTCATCCCGGTGCTCCTGAGCCTGCTGCTTGCAGCAGCTTTACTGCTCTGACTTCGCACTAAGCAGGCAAGCGCTTCACTTGCGGCCGCTGAGATTCGATGCGCAAGCTCGAAAACATCTTCTGGCTCGGCACCAAGGAGCTGCGCAGCTTCCTGTAACGATTTCGTGCTACTGGGGTTTGTGATCTACGCATTTTCACTGGCGATGATCAGCCAGGCGCAGAGCAACTCACAGGAGGTGCACAACGCCTCGGTCGCGCATGGTGGACGAGGATAATTCCGAGCTTTCCCGCCGCATCACCCATGCGTTCCTGCCGCCTTACTTCCAGACGCCGAAACCGATTGCCGAGCGAGATATCGTCCCTCTGATGAACGCTCGGAAAATACACCTTCGTGGTCGACATCCCCCCGAATTTCGAGCGGGACGTACTGGGCAAGCATCGGCCTGCGATCCAGATCGACGTTGATGCCACTGCGATGGTGCAGGCAGGCCTCGGCTCCGGTTACATCCAGCAGATCATCACCACTGAGATCGCCGACTTCCTGTCGCATTCGGAAGGCGTGCCGCCGTCCAGGGTCAATCTCGACGTGCGTATCGCATTTAACCCGAACATTACGACCGCGTGGTTTACTTGCGTGATGGCGATCATCAACAATATTACCATGCTGGCCATCATCCTGGCTGGCGCCGCCATCATCCGCGAGCGCGAGCACGGCACGATGGACCACCTCCTGGTGATGCCGCTGACCCCGTTCGAAATTGCGATGTCGAAGGTGTGGGCGAACGGCCTGGTGATCACCGTGGCGGCCGGCCTTTCGCTTTACGGTGTGGTTCGCATGTTTCTCGGCATTCCCATCACCGGCTCGATACCACTGTTCATGGTCGGCGTGATGATCTACCTCTTCTTTGCCACTGCGATCGGAATATTTCTGGGCACCGTCGCGCGGTCGATGCCGCAGCTTGGCCTACTCTACATGCTGGTCTATCTGCCCATGAACATGCTCTCCGGCAGCAACACCCCCCTTGAAAGCATGCCGCCGTGGTTGGCCACCGCCATGCAAGCGTCACCCTCTACGCATTTCGTGTCCTTTGCGCAGTCGATCCTCTACCGCGGTGCCGGCATCGATGTGGTCTGGCCGCAATTCGTGATAGTCGCGCTGATCGGCGGCCTGTTCTTCGGTCTTGCTGTACTGCGCTTCCGATCGGTCGACGGTGCAGGCAGTATAGATCTTAAAAGCGGAGTGGAGTTCGCTCGTCTGTTCGTACGAAGCTTCCTCTCGAAAGCTTCCTCTCGCATGCTCGTGGAAATCCGTAGTAGTTGAACAGGAGATTTCTATGAAAGCTGTGGACGTGATGACGCGAAATGTCATATCGATCAAGCCGAACGCCTCGGTCGCTGAAATGATCAAGCTGATGCTCGATAACAGAATCAGCGGCTTACCGGTTATTGATGACCGCGAGCAGGTTGTTGGCATCGTTACCGAAGGCGATTGCCTGCGTCGCACCGAGACAGGCACGGAGCGAAAACGGTCACGTTGGCTGGAATTCTTGGCCGGCCCAGGACGCCTTGCGGACGAATATATCCATACCCACAGCCGAAAAGTCGCGGATGTAATGACGAAAACTCCAATCACGGTAGCAGAAGACACGCCGCTGGAGGAAGTCGTGCACCTGATGGAAAGCCGCCGCATCAAGCGGCTGCCAGTCGTGCGGGATGCCAAAGTTGTGGGAATTGTCAGCCGGGCGAATCTGCTGCAAGCCTTGGCGACTGTAGCGAGCAACATACCGCCTGCTGCTGCGGACGATTTCGCAATCCGCGACCAGATCATGACCGAATTCGGCAGACAACCGTGGGCGCCGCAGTTCAACGTGACTGTGCGGGACGGAATTGTCGACTTATGGGGCATCGTCTTCGCTTCGCACCAACGCGAAGCGGCGATTGTCGCGGCTGAAAACGTTTCCGGCGTTAAAAAAGTGCGAAGTCATATCGCCTGGGTCGAGCCGCAGTCAGGAATGGTCATCGAGTACCCTGAGGAGACGACAACCCAATAGCGGCTGCGCCATCTGTGGGCCTCTGATTTGTCCTCGGGCGGGGCCCAGGAGCTCGCCGGGGTGCGCCGTTCGAATACCTTCCCCCGGGAAAAGCCAGGGGTGGAGAAAACTTTTGTTCAAAGCACTTTAAAAGGACCGGGTTTGCCAGGAGAAAAAATTGACCATTGGCAGACAAACACACATTCCGCCGCCAGCTCATCCTGATAAACGCCGAGAACCTTTGCCGTGGCAGCGGCCGAAGTCAGAGCAGGAGGATCCTAACGCCTTACGCTTGACCCAAGCGATTCGCGAATTCCCAGTTATCGCCTGGCCGAACAGGATATTGACTTCCTTGCCGGTGACGAGATTCGAGGTCCGCGACTGCAGCTCGAATACCTCAAACCCGAATTGATTCTCAAAGAACACGGGATCGATCATACTATTGTTGTTTACGGCAGCACCCGAATTGTCGAGCCTGCGGCAGCTCTCCGCAAAGTAGAAGCGTTGCAAGCAGCCATTGCCGCTGATCCTGATAACTCGGAATTGGCGCGGCAGCTTGCGATTGCCCGGAGAATACTCGCTAAAAGCTCCTATTACGACTTGGCTCGGGAATTTGGACGTCTGGTTAGCACGGCTGGCCGGAAGGCTGACAAGCCTAGGATGGTAATAATGACGGGGGGCGGCCCTGGGATTATGGAGGCGGCCAATCGAGGAGCTTTCGACGTCGCAGCGAAATCCGTCGGCTTGAACATCGATTTGCCGCATGAACAATATCCGAATGCATACATTACCCCCGAGCTGTGCTTTCGCTTTCGTTACTTCGCGCTGCGCAAGCTGCACCTGCTGCTACGAGCCAAGGCACTCGTCGCTTTTCCCGGCGGCTATGGGACCTTCGACGAACTGTTTGAAATTCTGACGCTTATTCAAACTCGCAAGATCAAGCCAATTCCTATCGTGCTGGTGGGCGAGAGATATTGGCGGCGGGCAATCGATTTGGATTTTCTAGTTGACGAAGGGGTCATCGATGCCGAGGACCGTGAGCTGTTCTGGTTTGCCGAAACCGCACAGGAAATCTGGAACGGCATCCTTCATTGGCATGAACTGTCCGGCGAGCCGCTATTTGGCGCCGGAAGGAGACTCTTGTAATGCGCTAAGTTTAGCGATCGCGCGGGCGTCCTGATGCGGTTTGATAAGCTCGCCAAGGTCGGGCTCCCCGCAAGCGGCCAAGATGACGGCGCGTACCGCATCGCGCAGCTGCACTACGGCGGCAAAATCGGTCCCGGTCGGGAGAATGGGGTCCGCAAAGCTGACGCGGATTGGGCTCCATCGCGGAAACCACTGATTTGCGCGCAACATCGAGCGCGTTCCCCGGAGCGTTGCCGGCACCACCGGCAGTTTGGCTTGTGCCGCCACCATGAATGCGCCCAAATAGAATCCAGAGAGCCCGGGACGGCGGGTGAACGTGCCCTCCGGAAAGAATACCAGCAGCCGATTTTGCCGAGCGGCTGAAGTCGCGCCTTCCAGATCCGCCAGGCTGTCGACAAGCTCAAAACGATCGATAAATAGAGCTCCGAGGCGCCGCAGTACCGATCCGGCAAAGATTTCCTTCGCGAGCTCCTTTTTGACGACATATGTCGGCTCGCCGGGAAGGACGGCCGCCACTACGAGCGCATCCATGTAGCTCGAGTGATTGAATACCATTACGCCGGCTTTTGGAATATTTTCGATACCGCTCACCGACATCGGCAACCGCATTGCTGCAAGTGCCACGCGCGCCAGCGCGCGGATTGCCGCCCACCGCCATGGCAGAAACGGCAGCCCTATTACTGCCATCCCGCCCAGCACGAAGCCGATCGCGACAATGGTCCACCACCATCCGGCATAAGCGGTCTCAGCCAGGCTGCGCCGCCATTGCGGAATGCGCGCGCTCAATCCGGCAAAGCTCAGCCGGGCTATTTGCCACCATAGCGCACGTTGCGACGGTACAAGATTTTTTGCGAGATAGAGATCGCGTGCCGCGGCTCTGCGGATTTTGCCGCTCGCGGTTTTCGGGACTGTCCCCGGCGCAACCAGAACCACTTCGTCCGGCGGACCGCCGACAATATGCGTTGCCGCCTCTTGTGCGCGAAGCTTCAAGACGGATTGCGCCGAGGAATCTTTCTCATCAGCCTCGGCCAGCACCACAACGCGTTCGGTGCCGGAAACCGCATCGCGGATGCCGAAGGCGGCAATCCCGTTCCTGCGCAGGCCGGGTATGGCACCAACCGCCTCCTCGATCTCATGCGGCGCGATGTGCTGGCCGGCTCTGATGATGATGTCCTTGATCCTGCCGGTAATGAAAAGATCGCCGCCGGCGATATAGCCGCGGTCCCCGGTATCGAGCCAGCCGTCGTGAAACAGCTCCCGCGTCTTCGCCGGATTTTGAAAATAGCCGGAAGTCGCCGATGGACCGCGAAATTCAACTCGGCCTTCCCGGCGCTCGTCCAGCTCGTGGCCCAGTTCATCAACGATGCGGATTTCGTGATCCGGTATCGGTTGGCCGCAGGCAACAAGCTCAATGGCGTCGCGATCGTCGGGGCTTGCCGGTTCAGCTATCGCGCGAGTGCGCAAGGCTGCCCTGTTCACGCGGTCGATGAGCGGGGGGCGTCCAGGCGGCGGCAGCGTGACGGCGACCGCGTTCTCGGCAAGGCCATAGACCGGGACCATTGCTCCCGGCTGGAACCCGTATCGGCCGAAACGATCGATAAAGCGGCGCAGAGTGTCGACGCTGACGGGCTCGGCGCCATTTCCCACCAGCCGGACCGAGCTCAAGTCCAATCCTGCAAGATCGGACTCGTTGATTTTGGCAAGACACAACTCGAAAGCGAAATTGGGCGCTGCGGAAATTGTGCCGCGGAAGCGATGCATCGCCCACAGCCAGCTCGCTGGCCGTGCAAGAAATGTAAGCGGAGACATCGCATAGAGCGGCGCGCCGTAATAGAGGCAGCCTAACCATGCGCCGATGAGGCCCATATCATGATAAAGAGGCAACCAGCTTACGAATTTGTCCGTTGAACTCGCGCCAACGGCGCGGCCGATGCCGCGGATATTTGCAAGCAGGTTTGCATGGCTTAACACGACGCCTTTTGGATCTCCGGTGCTGCCGGAAGTGTATTGAATGAGTGCGGTCGCATACCCATCGTGCAGCTTCGGCAACGGGATCTCGGCAGATGGTATTGAGAGTGTCGCCGCGCTTTCGATCGAAGCTAATGACGGAACGAGTCCTTTCAGAAGTGCACCGAGGCGAATGCCTTCCGGCACCGTGATGAGCAAGCAGGCGTCCGCGTTGCCAAGGATTCCGGCCTGGCGCCGCACGTAATCCTCGATCTGGGAGCGTTGCAGGGGTGGGTAGATCGGCACCGGAATGCCGCCGGCATAGAGCACGCCGAAAAAAGCTGTGAAAAACTCCAGGCTCGTAGGCAGCATGAGCGCCACACGGTCGCCCGGCATCACGTCACGTTCGACCAGGCCCGCAGCAATGTCGCGCGATTTGCTTGCAAGCTCCCAGTAGCTCAGGGTGCCGGCGACCGTGGTATCATCCTCCAGCACCGTGACGTGAAGGCGCTCTGGATGTTCGCCGACGTGCCACTCCAGCACCTCCAGCAGCGTGCTCGCGTCGGTGGCGGCGGAAACCGTGCCAAGAGAAGCCGATGCGAGCGGCTCTGTAATAACTGGAGCTCCCGCCTGCGGCGCCTTCTGCACGGCCTCCCACAAGTCACCTACTGTATTGGCTTCCCCGATCAGCTTGATGGACAAACGAATGCCGAATACACGCTCGAGACGAAGAACCAGCTCGGTTCGCCCAAGGCTGTCGATACCCAGCTCGCGTTCGAGTCGAGTCGATAAAGAGACCGTCGCGGGGCGTACGTGATACGGATGCAGCTCTCGCGAGAGCTCGCGCACAATGGCGATCAAATTATCTTTCCGCGTCCGATCTGTTGCGGACGCGGTTTTGTCAACGGCAGCTGTCTCCATGGATGAGCGATATTCCGCAAAATGCATGGAACCTTGATCAGGATCAAAACAATATCCGCAATTTTCAGCTGATGCTTACCCGCAGCGAATCCCCGGGAGCTTGAAGCAATGTCATTCGGTTCGCTTTTGGTTCATGTCGATGTCGATGGCCCCTTGGGGGCACGGATCGGTATCGCTGCAGAACTTGCCGACCGGTTTCAGGCTCGCCTGATCGGAGTTGCGGCGTGGGCGTCCATGTCGGTGTTTCTTGCCGAGGAAGCTTCGACTGCCGGCACGCCAAGTGTCCCCGAATTGCAGGATATGCAGAGCCTTATCGATGTCAAAGGCAGGGAGTTCTGTGCTGCCTTGAAGGCGCCCAGCCGGCGGGTGGAATGGCGATCAATCCTGGATTTTCCGACACAAGCCGTTGTGCGCGAGGCCCGGGCGGCCGATCTCGTCATCATCGGTAATGTCAAGGAAAACAAGGATTCCTTCCGGGCGCTGGAGCCGGGAAGCGTAATCATCAAAGCCGGTCGGCCAGTCCTGGTGGTGCCCCAGGGTCTCGCATCCCTTTCGCCAAGGAGAATTGCGGTCGCATGGAAGGATGTGCGCGAAGCCCGCCGCGCTGTTCACGACTCCATGCCTTTTTTGCAGAAGGCGGAGAGCGTCATGATTGTCGAGGTCCTGGAAGAAGGCGAAAAGAATGGGGCCTCACATCGCGTGAAAGACGTCGCGAACTATCTTGCTCGCCATCGCGTCGAAATCATCGCAGAGCGGGTGCGGCCCTCCGACGTTACGGCGTCGGATTCATTGCTGCGGCTGATCGAGGACGAAAACATCGACCTGCTGGTGGCCGGTGGCTATGGTCATTCGCGATTGGGTGAATGGGTTTTCGGCGGAGTTACCCGCGACCTGCTCGAGCAAAGTCCTATCTGTTGTCTGTTTTCGCATTGAGGTAACGACCGTGGCATTTGCTGCCCTCATGGTCCATTTCGATGGAACACCGGCCTCGCAGGGCCGATTGGCAGTCGCAGTGGACTTGGCGATCCGCTTTGAAGCAGCCCTGATCGGCATTGCGGGGCGTTCGTATCTTCCTTCCTTTCTTGGCAACGGCGATGCAGGGCAGCGAAACACCGATGAACAACGGGAGATGAATCAGTTCCTTGCTGAACTGGAGAAAAAATTCCGTATTGCGGCCAAGAACGTCAGGCATGTGGAATGGAGAGGCGTCCCGGCCGAGGTGACCAATCTTATTGTGAGAGAAGCACGAGCTGCGGACCTTCTGATCATCGGCGACGGCCGACGGCCGGACGCCGGTTTTTATGGCATCGATGTCGGAACGGCCGTCACTCGGGCAGGATGTCCGGTTCTCGTTGTACCGGAAGAGATCCGCTCGTTTGAAGGCCAGCGAGCCGTAGTGGGTTGGAAGGACACCCGCGAGGCACGTCGTGCCATTCGCGACGCGATCCCCTTTTTAAAGCAGGCGCAAAAGGTAATGCTCGTCGAGATATGCGAGCACGGAACCGAAGCACAATCGGAGCAGCGCCTGAATCAACTCAAGGATTATCTTTTCGCTCATCAGATAACGGTGACCGAAAAAGTCTATCTGCACACCGATCGGCCGATCGGCAGCGAACTTCTTCGATACGCCAACGACGAAAATGCCGACCTGATGGTGGCTGGCGCTTACGGACATAGCCGCCTGGGGGAGTGGATGTTTGGCGGAGTCACGCGCTCCCTGCTCAAGGAAAGTCCCATCTGCATCCTGTTTTCGCACTGAGCGAAAGAAGCTGCGGCATCTTTAGCTCGAGCAATGGGTCAAAAAGCAAGCGCGTTCCGCGCTCATGAGCCGCGGAACGCGCTCCTGCGCCGCTGCAACTCTACGCAGCAGACTTGACTTGCACTTTCCTGACCTGTGCCGGGGCCGGCTTTGGCACAGTTACCTTGAGCACGCCACTTGCGAGACTGGCCTTGATGCTATCGGGATTGATCCCTTCCGGCAGTTCGAGCATACGCGAGAAGGAACCGTAGCTGCGCTCAAACATGCGGTAGTTCTTGTCTTTCTCCTCTTTCTCGGCCTTCTTCTCTCCTTTGATGGTAAGGACGTTGCCGGCGACGTTGACCTGCACATCCTTCTCCTCGAGGCCGGGCAGTTCAGCCGTGATCTCGATCTCCTTGTCGGTCTCGACCACGTCCATGCTCGGCATCATTTCCGGCGTTCTTCCGATGGTCGGCCACCCGCGAGTAACGGCAGGCCAGCCACGTGTGAAATCGTCGAACAAACGATCAATTTCACTCTGCAGAGCGGTAAAGGGATAGGTAAATTCACGCCCTGCGATCCCGCGGTCGCGTCCGACGGGAATAAGCGATCTGACATTCATGGGGTACCTCCTTTCCAATCTCGTTCTTCACATTAATAATTGTACCAGCCATAGGAATAAGAGCATTGATGTGAATCAAAGCTCTTGAGCGGAAATAGGCAGCTGCTCGGCGGTGAGCCGATGACGGTTCAGGCGTTGCGCACACTCAGTGCGACATCAAGGTGGGCGCGGTCATGGCGCCGAGGATGCCGCGGGTCGCACCGCCGAGCACAAATTCGCGCAGTCGCGAATGGCCATATCCGCCCATGACAATGAAATCGGTCCCCGCGTCCGCAGCGTGCGACAGGATCGTATTGGCCACGTCAAGATCGCGTACCACAATCTGCCGTAGCTCGACTTTGAGCTGGTGCCGCGCGAGGTGGTGCGCAATGTCAGCCCCGGCAATCTCATTGCTCTTGCCGGGATCGCCCGCAACAAGCACGATTTCCACTGATTTTGCGCGCGTAAGAAACGGCATGGCGTCGCCCATCGCGCGGGCGGCATTGCGGCTGCCGTCCCAGCACACCATGACCCTTTCGAGCCTTAATCCATCTCGCTGAATGTAGGGCACGATAAGGACCGGCCGACCGGAATCGAACAGTGCGGCATGTATTATCAGCTCCCGCATCGGCAGCTTGTCCGACTCCGCTTGCGCGACAACGGCGAGATCGAACCTGCGCGCCAAGTGGCCGAAATGCTCGGCAGCCCTGGCGACACCTGATTTGAATATGTGCGATTGTGGCGATACTCCGCTGCGACGCGCGGACTCGTCGAATTTTGCGACCGCGCTCTCCGCCGCCACCTCGCATTTGCGCCGCTGGGCTTCAATGAGCTCAACGGCCACCCGACTGAAGATCGATGCCGGCAGCGCCTCCTCATAGGCAAAGGCAACAGCCGAGAGATGCGCATCGAATGCCCGTGCCAGCGAGACCGCGTAATCGGCCGCCACGGGCTGAGCAGCATCGACGTCGAGATTTACGACAATATCCTTGATCATCAGTGAGCCGCTCGCATGCCCGGAGAGATGATCCTGTCTAGCCCGGCAGCCAGGGGAGTAAATTGATGTGAATCAACCAATCCGGTGTGCCGCTACTGCTTGGCGCCTGCATAGTTGATAACCTTGGCCCACTTTTCTGTTTCCTCTGCCATCAACCGCCCGAAATCGGCGGGCGCGCCTGGAAGCGCGGTGCCGCCAGTGTCGCCAAGGCGTGCTTTCATCGTGGGATCGGCGAACGCCGCATTGATCTCACCGTTGAGCCTATTGATTATTTCGGCCGACGTATTCGTGGGAACGCCAATGCCCGTCACAGCGCTCGCCTCGTAACCCGGGACAAAATCGCCCAGGCTGGGAGTTTCCGGCAAAACCGCGGGACGCGCCGCCGTAGTGATTGCAAGCGGGCGCAGCTTGCCGGCCCTAATGGGCGCGATCGACGCCGATATGGGTTCGAACATCATCTGCACCTGGCCTTCGATCAGGCCTTTGAGCGCAGGTCCTCCGCCAGCGTAATGCGCGATACCCAGGTCGACGCCTGTCATCATTGTGAACAGTAGGCCGGAAACGTGAGGTGAGCTCCCATTCCCGGTCGACGCCATCTTGATCTTGCCTGGGTTCGCCTTCGCATAGGCGATAAATTCCGGAACGCTTTTTGCCGGAACCGATGGGTGGATCAGCATGACGAGCGGCTCGCGTGTAATCGCCGCGACCGGCGCGATGTCGCGCAAAAAATTGAATTTAAGCTCACTGTAGATGGAGGCATTTATCGCGCTCGCGGGACCAACCATCAGAAGCGTATATCCGTCAGCCGGCGCACGCACGACAGCCTCGGTAGCAATGTTACCAGAAGCGCCGGGTCTATTCTCGACGATGACTGGTTGACCCAGCCGTTCGGAAAGCCATTGCCCTATAAGACGCGCGAGAATGTCGTTGGGACCGCCGGCGGGAAAGCCGACCATGAAGTGTATTGGGCGTGTAGGATAAGACTCCGCGCGGGCGATGAAAGGGAAAATGGCACTGGCTCCTGCCAAACTCAAAATCCAGCGGCGATTCATAGTGTCTCCTGACAGCCTGACAGATCGAGCCAGTATTCCGGCTGGCACGGCTAGTGGTCCGATTCCGAAGTTCGCCAGTGATCGCGGCACGTTCGGGTGCGAACTTCGGAATTTAAGGACCACTAGCAACGATATGGTTGTAGTGCGGTTTTGAATTTGAAGTTCCTAAACGAGCTTGCGGCTAGTCTTAGACCACCGATGTGCTCAGCAGGGAACAGGGCCGGCCGCCATTGCGCATTCCCTGCGTGCCATGCGGCCTGCTCGCGACGCGCCGCGTCTTCACCACCAGCGCTGTGGCCGCTGATAATAGTTCCGATTGTTCTGCCGCGGATCGTAGTACTGGCCGCCGCGCCCGGGCGTATTGTTGAAACCCCAGCCACCCCAGCCGAAGCCGACGCGGAGATCGGGCGAGCGCGGGCGGTTGATGATGCCGCCCTGCGGCTGGTTGTTCAGCGCAATGACGAACTCCGTGCGATAGTTGGTCTCGCGGTGCAGAGGCTCGTCCGAAATGATGAGCGAGGACCGCGGCAATGCAGTTGGCGCGATGCGATCGAGCACATCCTCCGGGACGGTGATGCGGTCAAGCGCGGCCTTGGCGACGTCCCCGCTGTCGATCGTGACCGCGGTCCAGCGCAGGCCCCCGTCGGTGCGCGCCACAGCCGTAAACACATGCGTGCCGATCGGCTTGTCGGGATCGCGGATCGTGACCGGAACCTCAATGGTCGCATCGAACACCTCGCCCCCGTCCGGCAGCCGCTTATGCGTGTTGCGCCGCACGTAAAGCTTCTGCGTCGCGCGGCTGATGAAGACCGAGACCGGCTCGAGCGCCAACTTTGCCTCGATTGCCGCCTTGGCGGCGTCGGCCTTCTTGGTCTCGGCCGCCTTGGCGGCGTCCTGGGCCGCCGCGGCAGCGTCGAGCTTGGACTTCGCGTTGGCCTTGGCGGCGTCGAGCTGCGTCTGCAGTTCCTCGACTTTCGCAGCGGCCTTCTGCTTCCGGTCCTCTGCTCGTGCCTTGGCCTGGTCGGTCTTGGCGGCGGCGAGCGCCTTCTCTGCGACCGCGAGCGCGGCATCGGCGCCAGTCTTGGCCAATTCAAGCTTGCGCAGCGCCGCCGTGAGCGGGGCCGCCTCCTTCACCGCAAGGGCGGCAGCGTTCTTCGTCTGTTGAGCTAGCTTGCTGGCCTCGTCCGCCTCGCGGGCGAGCGTTTCAGCGCGCGCCGGCGCGGCCGCGATGGCCGCAGATTTCGGGACGAACAGCGCCGGATGGGAAAACTCGACCGGCTCCGCGTCACTCGGCGAGATGATCACACGCGTGCCGATGCGGACTTTGTCGAACAGCTTCTCCGCAAAGCCAAAGGGCATCCGCACGCAGCCGTGCGAGGCCGCATATCCAGGCAACGGCCCGCCGTGCAGCGCGACGCCGTTCCAGGTGATGCGCAGCATGTGCGGCATCCAGGCATCGTCATAGAGGCTCGAGCGATGGTCCTTGTCCTTCTCCACGACGCTGAAGACGCCGGCTGGCGTCTCGCGTCCCGCAGTTCCGCTCGACACCGGCGCGCGCAGGACCCAGCCGTCGGCGTCGTAGATGGTCACCTTCTGGCTCTGGATCGATACGATCGCCATGATCGGCTCGCCCGCGTCGCGCGGGGCCGCCCCCTCGGCGGTATGCTCGGGACGGGCCTGGCGGGGCGCGGCGTCGGCGGGCGGAGCCGCAGTCAGCGCCGTCAGGGCGGCCGTGGCCGCGAGCGTCACAATCGCGGGAGGTGCCCATCGCCGGACTACCTCGGTAGATTGGGCCGTCGTGCATCGATTTGTCATGCCATGTCCGGTTGTCAGGGAGGAATCGCATCGAAACAAACACTGAGAACGGGTGGATGGTCTCTGTTTTACGGCCCGTGGTCAATCAACACTTCCACGTGATCGGCTTACTTCCTGCGGACTATTTGTGCGGTGCATGAGTTAGGTTTGTGCAGGTTGCGGCCGAGGCGCCGATATATCTCTCGATCGAGTTTGCGTCTGCTTACGGGCCAATCCTGAAGCGAATCGGCAGCCGCGAGAGAGAAAGAGAGTGCTTCGCATACAACATCCAGTGTGACGCCGCCGTGACGGCAGGTGCATGTCGCGGCATGACGGCCTCCGTTACACGTGCTGGCCTTCGCTCATGGGAATATCGCGCAGCGTGCTCGGTGCGAACAGCTCTTCGAGCTTTACCCGGCGATCGGTCAAACCGTGCTCATGGGTATATTGCAGCAGCGCCTCGATCGAGGGCCGGTTGGCCTCGATGCCATAGGGAAACCAGTCGGCGCCGATGATCGACCGCTCCTCTTCGAGCAGCGGCTGCAGCCAGGCGGAGCACACCTTCGGCGACCCCATGTCGGAAAGGAGCTGATAGGCATATTCCTTGGCGCGCCAGAGCGCCTTGTACATGCTCAGCGCCACCCACGGATGGCGCTCGAATATGTCGCAGCGGATCACCACGGTATGCATGATCGGATAGATCCTGGTGCGGCGGTAATAATCCTTCTCCAGCTCGGCGTAATTGGGAAACAGACGCCGCACCTTGGGCGAGCCGCGCCGGAACGCCAGCGGATTATTGGCGGTCATCATAAAGTCGATCTCACCGCGCTCGAGAAGGTCGCCCAGCTCCGTTCCGGCGGGTGCCTGGGTGAGCCGGATGTCGGCGGGAAGCTTGCGCCCGAGGCGGTCGGCGCGGCCTTGCACCCATTCGACATCGCTCGGCTTCACGCCGTATTCGTGCTGGAGAAGTCCGCGCATGTAGACCGCGGCCGTCATGGTGTATTCCGGCACCCCGCCGCGTTTGCCCTTGAGATCGTCTGGCGCCATGATCCCCTTGTCCGTGTTGATGAAAAAATAGCCGTGACGAAACACGCGCGAGGGGAAGACCGGGATGGCAATGAACGGCGCTTCTCCCGCGCTTGTGAGGGTCGCATGGTTGGACAGCGACATTTCCGAGATCTCGAATTCCTTGAATTGCAGCATGCGCCAGAAAATGTCGGGCGGCTGCGACGCAATATAGTTCAGCTCGATCCCTTCCGGCGCAATGGTCCCGTCGCGCAGCGCCAGGGTGCGGTCGTAGGGCCCGCATGCGAATGTCAGCGCAAGTTTGCTCATGAAACCTGTTCCTTGTTCTGTGCCTTCCTTATCGCTGCGGGGTGCCGGCAGCGAGCGATTTTGCCAATGGGGCCCAACGCGCGGTCTCGCTCTCTACGAACGTCGTGAATTCCTGCGGCGACATCATTCGCGTTTCGATGGCATCAAGCGCCAGCCGCTGCTGCACTTCCGGCAGTTGCATGGCCGCAAGCGTTGCCCGGCCGAGCTGCTGCACGATTTCCGGCGGGAGGTTGCGCGGACCCGACAAGCCGAACCAGGTGGCCGCGACCAGATCCTGGCCGAGTTCCTTGAAGGTCGGAATGTCGGGGAAATTGGGGATGCGCTGTTCCGTGGTGACGGCAAGCGCAATCACCTTCGCCGCCCGGATCTGCTCGGCAGCCGTCGAGAACGTGATGGTTCCAAGCTTCACGTGACCGGCGATGAGATCGGTGATGGCGGCGCCTGCGCCTTTATAAGGAATGTGGCTGATCCTGTAGCCTTCGCGGCGGGCAATGTATTCCGCCACCAGGAAACCGTTCGAACCGGTACCGGGAGAAATGTAGCTGATCGGCTCCTTGGCGGCGCGCGCCAGCGCGACGAAATCGCGGTATGTGGCAACGCCAATCGAGGGATGCACCAGCATCACCGAGGGAGGCCCGCCGAGATAGGCAATATGCGAGAAATCGGCGAGGCCGTCATAACCGGCGTTCGGATTGAACGCGGGAGAGATAACGTTGCCGGCGATGCTGGAGACGACAAGGGTGTAGCCATCGGGTTCGGCGGCGGCGCCCGCCGCAGTCCCGATCGCGCCGCCGGCACCGCCGCGATTCTCGATGTAGAACTGTTGCTGGAAGGCGGTGGAAAGATGTTCGGCAATGACGCGGCCCAACGTGTCGGCGGCACCGCCCGCAGCGAACGGCGCAATGATTTTCACCGGCCGGTTCGGCCAATGCTGTGCTTGCACTCGATCGATCGCCAAGCAGCCCAGTGCGAGCGCTGCGGCGCAGAGCGCGCGAAATATCACGCTCCCCCTCATGCGAGAGACAGCAATGCCGAGGTCACCGCCACGACAACGACGTGAACACCGCCGAATAATGGCAGATTGCTGCGAGCAGGACGAACGAGTGCCAGATCGCATTCTGAAACCGCAGACTCTCGTACAAATGAAAGAAGGTGCCGGCGGTGTAAAGAATGCCGCCTGCTGCCAGCAGCCATAGGCTCACGCTCGGGAGGGTGGCGAAAACGGCCTCATAAACGACCACGCCGCTCCAGCCGAGCAGCAGGCACAGAACAATTCCTGCGCGGTCGAAGCGTCCGGGAAGTGCGAGCTTGAGAAGAACGCCGACGGCGGCGCTCACCCAGAGACCGACGCCGAGCCCCGCCGAAGCGAGGCCGCTCTTCATCTGGGCCAGGAACGGCGTATAGGTCCCGGCGATCAAGAGATAGATTGCGGAATGATCGAAGCGGCGCAAAATCCATTTCGTCGGTGAAATCGGCCACAGGTTGTAGGCCGCCGACAGTACCAGCATGGTGATGAGCCCGATGACGTAAATAGTGACGGGGACAACCTCGACCTGCTTGGTCCTGGCGGCAAATGCGATGATGGCGACAGCGCCGACGAGCCCGAGCACGATGCCGGTCAAGTGCACGATGGCGTCGGCAATGATTTCCGTGCGGTCGTAGTTCCAGCTGATTTCCCCTGCTATGGCGCGCGCCGATGGCACAGGGCCGCTGGTTGCAATGGGGGAACGCTCAAGGGGCAATTTTATCGGTCCAGCGTGGAAGGAGGGGAAGCCTGGATGAAATCGTCTACCCGTCCTACTCCTCACAGAATTATGGCGGTAATATCCTTATAATGTCAGCCTCGCCCAGCAAGAGGGGTGCGACCATGAACAGCGTCGACCAGGACGGCACCATTTTCGTCGGCAAGGGCGAAAAGCCAGCGGTTCTCACGCTCGCTTTGGCCAATCGGCACGGGCTTGTCGCTGGCGCCACCGGCACGGGCAAAACGGTCACCCTGCAAGTCCTCGCGGAAGGTTTGTCCCGTGCAGGCGTGTCGGTCTTTGCCGCCGACATCAAAGGCGACCTGTCGGGAATTTCCATGCCCGGCGAGGCAAAGGAAGCATTCGTCACACGCGCCAAGAGCATGGGGATTGACTACGAGCCCGATCAGTTTCCCGTGATCTTCTGGGACCTGTTCGGCGAGCAGGGACACCCGATTCGCGCAACCATTTCCGAGATGGGGCCATTGCTGCTGTCGCGGCTGATGGACCTCAATGACGTGCAGGAAGGGGTGCTCAACATCGCATTTCGCGTTGCCGACGAGCAGGGGCTTCTGCTTCTCGACATGAAGGACATCCGCGCCATTCTGGGCTACCTCGCCGAGCATGCCGCCGAACTCACCACGCAATATGGCAACGTCTCCAAGCCGACGATCGGGACGATTCAGCGGCAGTTGCTGGTGCTGGAGAATCAAGGCGGAGAGAAATTCTTCACCGAGCCGGCACTCCAGCTAAAGGACTTCATCCGCACCGACCGCGACGGGCGCGGCATCGTCAATATCCTTGCCGCCGACAAGCTGATGCAGAACCCGCGGCTTTATGCGACCTTTCTCCTGTGGCTCCTTTCCGAGCTGTTCGAGCAGCTTCCCGAAGTGGGAGACCCTCCCAAGCCGAAGCTCGTTTTCTTCTTCGACGAGGCGCATCTCTTGTTCACGGATGCACCGAAGGCGCTGCTCGACAAGATCGAGCAGATCGTTCGCCTGATCAGATCCAAAGGTGTCGGAGTTTATTTCGTCACGCAGAACCCGCTCGACGTTCCGGACAAGGTTCTCTCACAACTCGGCAATCGCGTGCAGCATGCCTTGCGCGCCTTCACGCCGCGCGATCAGAAGGCGGTGAAGGCTGCAGCCGATACGCTGCGGCAGAACCCGAAGATTGATTCGGCAAAGGCCATCACCGAACTTGGCAAGGGCGAGGCGCTGGTCTCATTCCTGGAAGGCAACGGCACCCCCGCCTTGGTCGATCGCTGCATGATCCGACCGCCCTCGGCGCGGGTCGGCCCGATCACCGACGCCGAGCGCAAGGCGCTGATTGCCAAAAGCCCGGTGAAGGGCAAATACGATGAAACCATCGATTCGGAATCGGCCTATGAAGTGCTGCAAAAACGCGTCCACGAGACCGGCTCGACCGCAGGTCCTCCGGCCGGCGGCGGTCAGGCTGAAGCTGCATCGACGGGAGGCTTGTGGGCGACCATCGTCGGGTTCCTGAGCGAAATATTCGGTACCAACACCCGTGGAAAACGGCTTTCGACCAGTCAACGGGTCGCGCGCGACATCGCGCGCAGCGTGACTTCAAGGACCGCCGGCCAGATCGCTGCCGACATAGGAAAGTCGGTGGGAGGCAAGGCGGGGAGCTCGATCGGGCGTGCCATCGTGCGCGGAACCCTGGGTGGAATCCTCAGGCGCTAGTTTAGTGTGAAACCAGGAGAAACGAAAATGAAACGTATCTTTCTTGCGCTGGCCTTGTCTGCATTCGCAGTCGTGTCCGCGAGCGGTCAGGAAACCTGCGAAAGCAAAGCGATCGACAAGAACGGCAAGCCGCTGGCAGGCGCCGCCAAAACGAGCTTCCTGCAGAAATGCAAGCGCGAGGCGTGCGAGCCCAAAGCAGTGGATAAGGACGGCAAGCCGCTCGCGGGCGCCGCCAAGAACAGCTTCCTGCAAAAGTGCGAGCGGGAAGCCTAAAAGTCGGCGATCCATCGGGTAATTCGCGGCGCGATTTGACTTGGGCCGGGCTTGGGCCGGGCTAACAGAGGATCGCATCCGGCACGACTGCGCCGCACGTAACCTCCCCCTTTCAGGAGGAGGTATACTGTCGCGCGGCTCTGCCACACGCAGTTCGCTGATGCTAGCGCTATGCAGCGGGTACGGCGAGGATCGGACATGGCGCGTGGCGGATCACGCGCTCGGTTGTGCTTCCGCGCAACGCATCGAGGACACCGCGATGACCGGCCGTGGGCATGCCGATCAAATCGACGTCAAATTCAATGGCGACATCCACAATCGATTTCATGACGTCGCCAGATCGAAGCATCACCGGCGGTAAGGGAGGCGAATTTGGTGATACCCGCAAGCGAGGCGCCGAGTTCCCGACATGAAGAAGGTGCAGGTCGATCGCCTCACCTGTCAGCAGCTTGGCCATGCGCTGAACGATCCTGATTGCATTCCCCGGCGCAGGAGAAAAATCAACCGGGACCAGCGCGCGGCGGAGCCGGATGTCGCCGGTGACTTGGCTGATGAAACCTCGCGCGCCCGGCGCAATGAACAGTGTCGGCGCGGAGGCGCGGCGGGCCACGATCTCCGATACCGATCCCCGCAGCCAATGCTCGAACCCGTGTCCTCCGCTGGTCGCCAGCACGACCAGATCGAAGGAATAATCGCGTAGGAAACCGACAATGCCTTGCGTTGGTTGTTGACCGGTAATGTGACTATTGTGAATCTCAATTCCGAGTTTCTCTGCCGTGATCCACGGCGGTTCATCTGCATCCGACAATCCCCATTGCGCAAGCAAACGTCTTGCTTGGGGGAAAGCCAATGCTCCACCCGAGTTTTGTGGTGTCACATGCAGGACATTCAATTTGCTGTTGAAGGCCAAGGCAATACGCAGTGCATGAGCAAAGGCCGCGCCGCTGAGATCGGAAAAATCCGTCGGATGTACAATGGAGCGAAAAGAAGTTTTCATCAAACGCGTATCGGCAAAGTTCCTGGTTCTGTGATTACGCTGCTGCTGGAAACGTGACAAACATCAAGGCCTTCATTGTTGGGTCGGGGCGGGGAGAGGCTTGCCGTTTGTTTTATCTTGCTTTCGCATGCGCCAAACGAACGGTGCAATGATTGCAGCCCCCACGAGAACCAGCAGCACGAGAAAGAGCGCCGATTGCTCGAGCCAGGCGATCCCAGGGACGCCCGCTCCCATTATCACGCCAACAACACAGATGCGCCACGCCGCAATATGGACCCCGGCCGTGAAGGTCCCGAGCGCCAATAGCGTGAGTTCGGCCAGCGCACCGGCGTCGGTGTTTATCATTCGCGCAACATCCGTGACGAACATGAGATGCATCGCCACCACGACCGCTCCCCAATGCAAGGCTTGCGTCCAGATCAGCCGCATCCGCTCGTCTCGGCTGGCGAAATCCCGCCAGCGCGTAACGACGCAGATGACGCCGATCAGCGGCGCCAGCACGATCCAATAGATCGTCATGGGCGTTCGGGAGAAGCTGCTATAGGCAATGCCAAACAGTGTGAGCACCAGCACCAGGAGGTAGGGCCACTCCCTTATGAGGAAGGCGCGGGGATTGAATCGCCATGCGGGAGGTGCGGGACTATCCGGTTGCTGGTCAGCCATCTTCAAGGTCCTCGCATCTTTTACCCGACTGTGGCGCCTGCATGCGCTCCAAGCAGGCCGATGTAGCAATTAATCCGCTGCAATCATAACCTCTGCTTGAGGCCGGTCCTTTGCTACAATGCAATCTGATCAGAAATGGAAGCGCTTCGGAAGCAAAAAGCCGTAATTTTTCCGCGCGTGGAGCAGAAGTCCGTAATGACGCTCAGGGGAAAGAGCCCGATGCAACAGTCTTTAGTCTTGCGAAGACGTCCGATTTACGTATCCGACTTGCTCGGTCTGCTCGCAGCGGTTGCGTTGCTGATCGCCTTGGTCGACCCGACGCGGGCGCAATCCCGCCCGGACCCTAACCCGGTCAAGACGATCGGCACCTGTGTCACCATTCAAACAAACGCGACGACAGTTGAAACGCCGATTGCGCTACGCGCGGTGGGATCGTGTGAGACACCCGAAGACGGCAACCCGCCGAACTGCACCGTCACCATCGTTCCCAGCGGTCCGGACCTCATCCTTGATGTGACCGACACCGCCGGCATTCCGCAATGCCTGCGATTGGTCAGCGACGGCGGTGCTCCGTGCGGCCTTGTCCAGAATGGACCGGTGATATTTCAATCGCAGCGACACGCGACGCAATCTTTCAGCGCCGATTTAGGTCGCGTGCGGATGACCACCATGATTCGACAAATAAGGGCGCAGCAAACAACGAGCGACCAGCCACCCGGCGCACGGTTTCCATTGAATGTCGGGCGATTGTTCGATGTGCTCAGAAATCGCTCTGCCGTTGCGGCGCGGCTCGAATGCTCCATGGCCGATGGCGACCCGAGAATATTCCCGATCGTCGGAGAAGCCGACCTGAGCCAGAATATTCGTTTCGTCTCGAAGAATTCGTCCGAACCGCTGTTCGACATTCTGACCTACCGTGTGACGCCGTAGCAGGTTGTTTCAGTCTGCGGAGGCTGAGCGCAAACATTCGCTGGGAATGCGTTCGAGACGAAGCAACATCGTTTGAGGGAGTAGCCCATGTCCGCTGTTGCCCTGCAATCCGCTACGCCTGCGCACGAGGTTAAATCGGACATCGCCAGCGACCTCGACGAGAAGTTGCCGGTTGATCGGGTACTTGCCCAACTCGCGGTCAAGCCTGACCGGGGGCTGAGCACAGCCGGGGCGAGGGAACGTCTTGCCACATACGGGCCCAATGCCCTCGTCGAAAAAGAGGTCAGTCTCGCTCGTAAGATCCTCGGATATTTCACCGGCCCGATCGCGTACATGATCGAGGCTGCCGCGATCGTGTCGGCCATCATCGGGCATTGGGATGATTTTGCCATCATCGCCGGGCTCCTTTTCTTCAATGCAGCGCTCGAGTTCTTGCAGGACCACAAGGCATCCAATGCGTTGGCCGCCCTTAAGGAAGGACTTGCCCCCGAAGCAACCACAATGCGCGACGGCAAGTGGCAGACGGTTACCGCCGCGACCCTGGTGCCCGGCGACATCGTCAAGATCAGGCTCGGCGTCATCGTGCCCGCCGACCTTCGACTTGTCGGCGGCGATTACGCGTCCATCGATCAGGCGGCTTTGACCGGCGAATCGCTCCCCGTTGCCAAGAAGGTCGGCGATGCCGCCTATTCCGGCAGCGTTGTCAAGCAGGGCGAGATGGAGGGCGTCGTCATCGCGACCGGAGCCAACACTTTCTTTGGGCGTACCGCCAAGCTCGTGGCCGGCGCCGGCGCCATAAGCCACGCGCAGAAGGCAATGTTTCAGATCGGCAACTTTTTGATTATCATCGCGCTCGTCCTGGCTGCGATCATGGTCGCCGTCCAGGTCTATACCAACATTGTCATCAGCGACGACTGGGGCCTTGAAGATGCTCTCGGCATTCTGCAGTTCGTGCTTGTTCTGCTTGTCGCGGCGATCCCGGTCGCAATGCCGGCTGTGTTCTCCATCACCATGGCGTTGGGCGCGCTTGCGCTCTCGAAGGAAAAAGCGATCGTCTCCAAACTCTCGGCTATCGAGGAAATGGCAGGTGTCGACATTCTGTGCTCGGACAAGACAGGCACTCTAACCAAGAACCAGCTCACGCTCGGCGAGCCGATCCTGTTTTCCGGCAAGAACGCGCAGGATTGCATTCTGGCCGCTGCACTCGCTTCCAAGATCGAAGACGGTGACGCCATCGATACCGCGGTTATCGCCGCCCTGAAGGATCAAACTGCGCTGAAGACCTACAAGCAGATAAAGTTCGTACCCTTCGACCCCGTGAGCAAGCGCACCGCGGCGACCGTCAGCGATGCCCAGGGAAAAAGCGTGCTTGTCACCAAAGGGGCGCCGCAGGTCATTGTCGATCTGGCCAAGCTGCCGGCCGATGTCGCACAGCGGGTCAATACCGGCGTCGATGCGCTCGCCGCCAAAGGCTCGCGTGCGCTCGCTGTTGCCCGTTCCGAGGACGCAGGGCAGACCTGGTCGCTGCTCGGGATATTGCCGATGTTCGACCCGCCGCGCGACGATTCCAAGGCAACCATCGAGATGGCGAACGCAAAGGGTGTGCGGGTCAAGATGGTGACAGGCGATGACACGGCGATCGCAATCGAGACCGCACGCCAGCTCGGCATGGGCACGCACATCATCCCGGCCGCCGAAGCCTTTCCCAAGGACATGGACCCGAACAACGTGCCGTCCGCGATCGCCGATGCCATCGAGCGGGCCGACGGTTTTGCCCGCGTCTTCCCTGAGCACAAATACGCCATCGTCAAGGCGCTGCAGGGGCGCGGCCATCTCGTCGCGATGACGGGCGACGGCGTCAACGATGCGCCGGCGTTGAAGCAGGCGGATTGCGGCACTGCCGTATCCGGCGCCACCGATGCAGCGCGTGGAGCCGCCGCCCTCGTCCTCACCGCGCCCGGCCTCTCCGTCATCAATAACGCCATCGATGAAGCCCGGCGCATCTTCGGCCGGATCACCACCTACACCATCTACCGCATCGCTCTGACCATGGACATCATGTTCGTGGTAGTCCTCTCCACGATCTTTCTTGAATTTACACCGCTCACGGCAATGATGATCGTGGCTATGTCGCTGCTCGATGACATGCCGATCATGACCATTGCCTATGACAATACGCCGGTGAGCGTGAAACCGATCCGCTGGCAGATGCCGCAGCTCCTGGGCGTCGCTGCGGTCCTTGGGGTGTTCTCTGTTGTCGAAACATTCGGTCTTTTGTTGATCGGCATCCGCGTGCTTTCGCATCCGCCCCTGAGCGATTATTTCGGACTGGAGACGCAGGATCAGCTGCAGACGGTGATGTTCCTGCAACTGGTGGCCGGCGGCCATTTGTTGTTGTTCATCACGCGCACGGAGCGCTGGTTCTTGCTGCCGCCATTCCCGGCACGTACGCTGTTCACCGCGATTGTGCTCACCCAGATCCTCGCCGTGCTGATGTGCGCCTTCGGCTGGCTCGTCCCGTCGATCCCCTGGCCGCTGATCGGATGGGTGTGGCTCTACAACATCGCCTGGATGTTTGTACTTGGCGGCATTCGACTGCTGACCGAGCGCTTCGCCGCCTATCGTACCGCCCGGCAGGCAAGGAGCATGCACCTCGTGAACCAATCGC
Source organism: uncultured Alphaproteobacteria bacterium (assembly GCA_963817135.1). Lineage (GTDB taxonomy): Bacteria > Pseudomonadota > Alphaproteobacteria > Rhizobiales > Xanthobacteraceae > VAZQ01. The sequence goes on from CAWFNG010000002.1 coordinate 87,658, forward strand.
TGCGGCTGCACGCGGCATCGTAACGGGAGCATCCAGGATGGACTATCGGAAAAAGTTTGTGGTCGAGCCCGATGCGAAGGTTCGCTTGGCTAAAATCGATCCCTCCTTCAGCGGCAAGCACGAGACCCATGAGAAGGCTCTGCCGGAGATCCAATCCAATGTCGAGCGCATGGACAAGCTGCAGTACCTGCTTTACGCCGACGGCAGTCAATCCCTTCTCGTCGTGCTGCAGGCGCTCGACGCCGCCGGCAAGGACGGCGTCATTCGCCATGTGTTCAGCGGCATGAACCCGCAGGGAACGTCGGTCTTCGGGTTCAAGCAGCCGAGCAGAGAGGAGGCCGCGCACGATTTTCTCTGGCGCGCCCATCTGCATACGCCAGGCAAGGGCGAGGTGGCGGTCTTCAATCGGTCGCATTACGAAGATGTCCTCGTCGTTCGCGTGCACAAGCTCGTGCCGCGTTCGGTGTGGTCGAAACGCTATGAACTGATAAACGACTTCGAGACGACGCTGTCACAGAACGGCACGACGATTTTGAAGTTCTTCCTGCACATCAGTCCGGAAGAGCAGCTGGCGCGCTTCAAGCAGCGGCTCGAGGATCCCTCGCGGCAATGGAAGATCAGCGAAAGCGACTATTCGGAACGCAAGCTGTGGCCGCAATACATGGAAGCCTACGAGGACGCCATCGGGCGCACCAGCACGAAGCGCGCGCCCTGGTACATCATTCCGGCAAACCACAAATGGTTCCGCAACCTTGCGGTGTCGCAGATCATTGCCGATACCATGGACGAGATGGGCCTGAAGCTGCCGCCGACGCGCGTGGACATCGCCGAAATTGGCCGCAAATATCACGCAGCGAAGCGCGAAGAGAAGGACGGGAAAAACAGCCGACGAAGTGTGCCAAGCCGGTAGCTCACTGCGGCTTGATATTGGCCTGCCGAATGATATCGCCCCACATGCGGATCTCGTCCTTGATCCGCTGCGCGAATTCGTCCGGCGTGCTCGCAACCGGGTCATCGCCGAGGGCCAGCAAGCGCTCGCGCACGTCGGTGAGCGCGAGGATCGCGACAGTCTCGCGATTGAGCCGGCTGACGATTTCCTTTGGCGTTCCCGCGGGAGCCAGCAGTCCGACCCAGCTGTCTCCCTTGATATCGGGATAGCCGGCCTCCGTCATGGTTTCCACGTCGGGCATGGTCTGCGAGCGGGACTTGCCGGTAACGGCAAGGGCGCGCACTTTGCCCTCCTTCACCTGCTCCATTGCCGCGGTGGGCGAAGTGAATCCGATCGGCGTGTGACCGGCGATCACCGAGGCGGTTGCGGGGGCTCCTCCATTGAAGGGTACGTGTACGAGGTCGAGACCCAGCAGGAGACGAAATTGCTCGCCGGCAAGATGAGCCTGGGTGCCGGTGCCGGCAGACGCAAAACTGTACTTGCCGGGATTTTGTTTGATCAGCGCAACCAGCTCTTTGACGCTCTTTGCCGGAAGCGAAGGATGCACCACCAGCACCGTGGTAGAAGACACGGCAAGCGTTATCGGCTCGAAGTCCTTGATCGGGTCGAATGGAAGCTTGTCGAACAGGGTTGGATTGACCACGAACGAACTGAAAGCCACCAGCAGGCTGTATCCGTCAGGCGCTGCTCTCGCCGCCTGCCCGGTGCCGATGTTGCCGGATCCACCGGTGATGTTTTCCACGTAGAACTGCTTGCCGAGCCGCTCGCTCAATTGCTGGGCGATAATTCGGGCGAACGTATCCGTTACTCCGCCGGGCGCGTATGGCACGATCACCCGCACGGGACGATTGGGATAATCTTGCGCCTTCGCAATCTGCTCGACGGCGATAGCGGTTAAAGCGACAGCTGCAGATTGCAGCAGTTGACGGCGCGGCAGGTTCATGGGCTTACAGGCTAAGAGTAGTGCGATGATGACGGAAATGCAAAACAAGCAAATGCAAAGCAGCCAGCGCAGCTACGCCGATTTTCACGAGCACCTTGCGCGGCTGGAAGCAGCGGGGCTGTTATGGCGAATTGACGCACCAGTGAACAAGGATACCGAGATGCATCCGCTGGTGCGCTGGCAATTCCGCGGCGGCATCGCAGAGAATGAGCGCAAGGCCTTCCTGTTCACCAACATCATCGACAGCAAAGGCCGCCGCTACGACATTCCGGTGGCGGTCGGCGCAATGGCGGCGAACCCGGAAATCTACCGCATCGGGATGAACGTGCCGGCGATGGCCGATATCGGTCCGGCCTGGGAGCATGCCATCAGGAATCCGATCGCGCCGCGCATTGTCGAAACTGCTCCCTGCCACGAGGTGATACTTACCGGCAGCGATCTGCAAGGACCGGGCCGCGGCCTCGAAGCGCTGCCGATCCCGATTTCGACGCCCGGCTTCGATGCAGCGCCGTACCTGACGGCGACCTGCGTCATCACGCGCAATCCCGATACGGGGATTCAGAATATCGGCACCTACCGCGGCCAGCTGAAGGCTTCCAATCGGCTGGGAATGATGACGCTTTCCAACCTGCGTGCCGGTGCCTATGAGCACTGGCGCAAGCATAATGGGCGCGACAAAGGAATGCCGGTCGCGATCGTGGTCGGCTGTCCTCCGGTGGTGGCGTTCCAGGGTCCGCAAAAGCTTCCACTCGAGCTTGATGAGATCACGGTGGCCGGCGGGCTCGCCGGCGGCCCCATCAACGTCGTGCACGCGCGCACCGTCGATCTCATGGTGCCCGCCGAGTTGGAAGTGGTCATAGAAGGCTACGCCGATCCGGATTATCTCGAGCCGGAGGGCCCCTTCGGCGAATCGCACGGCTATGTCGCGCTGGAGGATTTCAATCTGATCATCGAAGTCACCGCGATTACGCGGCGCCGCAATGCCGTGCTTGCCTCCATCATCTCGCAGGTAACGCCCAGCGAATTGAGTGTGGTGAAAAAGCTCGCCTACGAGCCGCTGTTCCTCGCGCATGTTCGCGACAGCCTCGGCATCAAGGGCGTGAAACAGGTGACCCTGCATGAGCCGCTGACCAACCTGCGCAAAGTCGTCATCCTGCAATTCGCCCGCGGCGTTCCGCGCAGCGAAATCTGGCGTGCGCTGCACGGCGTGCTCGCACTGCATCCCTATGTCGGCAAGTTCGTCATTGCGGTCGATGACGATATCGATCCGCGCAATACCGACGCGGTGCTGTGGGCGATGTCCTACCGCTGCAACCCCGTCGACGATACGCATATCGTCCCTTGCCGGGAGCCGGGCCATGGGCCGCGCACCACCGACCGCCCGGGGACCGATTCAGCGCTGCTGATCGACGCTACGATGAAGGCTCCCATGCCGCCGCTTGCGCTGCCCAAGCGCGAATACATGGAGAACGCAAAACTGCTCTGGGAAAAACTGGGTCTGCCGCCGCTCAAGCCGGAGATGCCCTGGTTTGGCTATTCGCTGGGCGATTGGGCCGAGGAATGGGATATGAATGCCGCCGATGCCGCCGCCGGTAATTGGATGAAGCGGAGCGAGTCCTACCGCCAGCGCCGCCGGCGCGACGTTGCGCCGAACACGCCGACCCGCGCAGCCGACAAGACGGGCGAATAGTTTGGCGGTAACCGCCCCTTAAATCGCCCTCTTTACGCTGGCCCCCCGTAGGGGGAGGTGCAATGGGCGGGCAGAGTGGACGCCGCGAAGGCGCAGTCAATGCGGGTGCGCCACCGGTGCGCGAGAGCGCGCCGGCGCAAGCGCGCAGCACCTCAGGGAAGCCCAGGCGGCGGCGCCGCAAGCGCAGCGCCGGACTGCCTGCGCGGCTCCTCTATTGGGTAGTCGTGCTCGGTTTGTGGAGCGTCATTGCCGCGGCAGGCGCGCTCGCCTTTGTCGCTTCGACGCTGCCGCCGATCCACTCATTGCAAGTCCCCAAGCGTCCGCCGACGATCGAGATCGTCGGTCTCGACCGGCGGCCGCTTGCCAGCCGCGGCGAAATGAGCGGCACCGATATCGCCATAAAAGAGCTGCCGGCCTATCTGCCGAAAGCATTCGTCGCCATCGAGGATCGCCGCTACTACAGCCACTATGGCATCGACCCGGTGGGGCTTGCCCGCGCAGCCCTTGCCAATGTGCTGCGTCGAAATGTTTCGCAGGGCGGATCGACCATCACGCAGCAACTCGCGAAAAATCTTTTCCTGACCCAGGAGCGCACGCTGTGGCGCAAGATGCAGGAGCTGGTGCTTGCGCTTTGGCTCGAGCGCAAATTCAGCAAGGCGGAAATCCTCGAACTTTATCTCAACCGCGTGTACTTCGGCGCCGGCGCCTACGGGGTCGAAGCGGCTGCGCAACGCTATTTCGGCAAACCGGCTCGCCAGGTGAAGGTCGCGGAAGCCGCCATGCTCGCCGGCCTGGTGCGCTCGCCATCGCAACTCGCGCCCAACCGCAATCCCAACGGTGCGGAACGCCGCGCCCAGACGGTGCTCACTGCCATGGCGGAACTCGGCTTCATCAGCGAGACGGCGGCAAAGACGGCGCTGGCCAGTCCCGCGCGCGCGGTGAAACCTGCCGGTGCAGGCTCGATCAATTACGTTGCAGACTGGATCATGGACGTGCTGCACGATCGCGTCGGCCGTGTCGAAGAGGATCTGGTGATCGAGACATCGATCGATCCCGCTCTGCAGGTGGCAGCGGAGAAAGCCTTGGTCGACGAACTTGCCGCCAAGGGGCAAAAGTATGACGTGTCGCAAGGTGCGATCGTCGCAATGACTCCCGACGGCGCGGTCCGCGCCCTGGTCGGCGGCAGGAATTACGCCGAGAGTCAATATAACCGCGCGGTATCGGCCAGGCGTCAGCCCGGCTCCGCCTTCAAGCCGTTCGTCTATCTCACCGCGCTTGAGCGCGGGCTCACTCCCGACAGCGTGCGGGAGGACAAACCCCTCGCGGTCAAAAACTGGAGACCTGAAAATTACACGCACCAATATCTCGGCGCAGTTACGCTGACGCAGGCGCTGGCGCTCTCGCTCAACACAGTCTCGGTGCGACTGACGCTTGAATTCGGCCCGATCGCCGTCGCCAGAACCGCCTATCGGCTGGGGATCGCCTCGAAGCTGGAAGCCAACCCGTCGCTTGCCCTGGGCACGTCGGAACTGTCCTTGATCGAACTGGTTAGCGCCTATGCGCCGTTCGCGAACGGCGGCAATGCCGTTGCCGCGCATGTGGTGGAGCGCGTGCGAACGTCTGCGGGCAAAGTTCTGTTCGCGCGGGGGCCGGATAATTTCGGGCGCATCATCGAGTCGCGCTATGTCGCCATGATGAATGCCATGCTGCGCGAAACGCTCACCATCGGCACGGCGCGCGCTGCGCAGTTGCCGCCTTGGATCGCCGCGGGCAAGACCGGAACCAGCCAGGATTTTCGCGACGCCTGGTTCATAGGCTATACCAGCCACCTGGTGACCGGCGTCTGGCTCGGCAACGATGACTCTTCACCCATGAAGAAGGCGACCGGCGGCGGCTTGCCTGTGGAAATCTGGAATCGCGTCATGAAACCCGCGCATCAGGGAATTCCGGTTACGGCATTGCCGGGTCTTGCGCCCGCACCGTCGCTTGTCTCCGCAGCGCCCATGCTGCCGGCGACGACAACCACCGGTGCTGCTGCGCCGCAGCCCATCGACCGCGGTCTCGACGGCTGGTTTATCGACAGGCTGTTCGGAAGGCGCTGACGGGACGCCGATGGCCAAGCGCCTGCCGGCACTCGATGCAATCGACGTACGAATCTTGGCGGCGCTGCAGCGTGACGGCCGCTCGACCATGCAGGCGCTTGCACAGCGGGTTGGCCTCTCGCCGCGCGCTTGCCTTGAGCGCGTAAGGCGGCTGGAAACGGCCGGCGTCATCGCCGGCTATCAGGCGGTGCTCGAACTGCGCCAGCTTTCTCGCCCGGTGAATGTCTTTGCCGAGATCGTTCTCGAGAAGCACGCCAACAGCCGACTGTTTGAAAAACGGCTCTCTGCCATCGATGCCGTGGTCGAGTGCTGGGAAGTGAGCGGCACTGTCGATTACATCGCCCGCTTTGTTTGTCTCGATATCGCCGGTTATGAGGAGCTCTCCAGTCGTCTTATCGACGATCCCGACCTTGGCGTTGCCCGCATTGTGAGCCACGTGGCGCTGCGGCCGGTGCGCCGCTTTGCCGGCTATCCGGACTGGCTGCTCGCGCGCAAATGATTTTTCAGAACTTGGCCCAGATGAGCGGAGCGAAATTCCGGATAACCGCATAGCGCCGCGTTCATGCGGGCTTCTCGCTGACCTAACAGCTACTCGGCGGCCTCCCGGAGGTGGGGGGAATCGACAATCACCGTGTCGAATTCTCTGGTGGCCGACGCGTTGACGATCGGCTGATCCGGCAGTTTGACCGAGGGTTCGTACCACGGCTGCTTGTCTACCACCCCGCCCTCGAGCGATTGCGCGAGCAGCTTTCCGATTTCTTCGCCTTCGAGAGGAACGAGCCTGTTGTCGGCATCATGCTTGTAGAGTTGCGGACAGAAATAGAGGGCATGAATACGCGGATCGTATCCATCCAGAACGAGATAATAGCGCCGGCGCAGCAGGATGTTGTATTTGGTGACGATCTTCTTTTCCAAGGTCGCCTTGGCAACGCGCAGCTTCTCAGTTGTCGGACCGACGATGGTCCCCGCCTCCAACAAAATGATCCAATCGCTTTTGCCGATGTTATCGGAGTGGATCGGAATGTAATGGAGCGGAACTTTTCTGCGGAACAGGCCCATTGTCTTACTTCCTTCGTTACGCATTACACTGATCGGCGGTCGCCCGCGATCCTCCAGAGTATGCCTGAAAATGTCGTTTTGTGGCTAGAACTTCAAATTCACAGCACCGGTGGGCGGGGGCGGCGATTTCGGCCGCAGCGAAATGCCTTTGCCGCCAAAACCGCCGTCTTTTCCGTGAGTTCCGCCGCAACTGTCGCGCGCGCAACATAATATTACACGTGCCAAAACGGAACACGTGTCATGAATGCCATTGCTCTGGAAAATCGCTACAGCGCCCACAACTATGCGCCGCTTCCGGTGATGCTTGTCCACGGCCAGGGGGCATATCTGTGGGACGCGCAAGGGCGCCGCTACATCGACATGATGAGCGCCTACTCGGCTGCGAGCCACGGCCATGCGCATCCGCGCATTCTCGCCGCGCTGACCGCGCAGGCGTCACGTCTTGCTGTGCCTTCACGCGCCTATTACAGCGACCGGCTCGGCCCTTTCCTTGCGGAACTTTGCCAGCTCACCGGGCTCGACGCAGCGCTGCCGATGAATACCGGCGCCGAGGCGGTCGAAACCGCCATCAAGGCGGCGCGGCGCTGGGGCTACCGGCGCAAGGGAATTCCCGCGAACCGTGCCGAGATCATTGTTGCGAGCGGAAACTTCCACGGCCGCACGACCACCGTCATTTCATTCTCCAGCGAGCCGGATTACCGTGACGGTTTCGGGCCGTTCACGCCGGGATTCCGCATTGCACCGTTCGGCGACCTCGATGCTTTCGAGCGTGCGATCACCCCCGACACCGCCGCCGTCCTGGTCGAGCCAATTCAGGGCGAAGCCGGCGTCATCGTACCGCCCGCTGGCTGGCTCAGCGGGCTGCGCCGCATCTGCGACGCGCACCGGGTGCTGCTCATTCTCGATGAAGTGCAGTCTGGCCTGGGCCGCACCGGCGCATGGTTTGCCTATGAGCACGAAGGCATCCGTCCCGACGGACTGATCCTCGGCAAGGCGCTGGGCGGCGGCGTCCTGCCGGTTTCGGCATTCGTCGGCCGGCGGGAAATCACGGATGTGTTCACACCCGGCTCGCATGGTTCCACTTTCGGCGGCAATCCGCTCGCCGCAGCGGTAGGGCTCGAGGCGTTGCATGTTATTCGCGAGGAAGGGCTGGTGGAGCGAAGCCGAACGCTCGGCGCGCACATGATCGAACGCCTGCGTGCGTTGAAGAGCCCGGTGCTTACCGCCGTGCGTGGTCGCGGACTGTGGGCGGGGGCCGAAATCGATCCGCAGATCGCCACTGCGCGGCAAATCTGCGAAGGCCTGTTGGCAAAGGGCGTCTTGTCGAAGGAAACCCATGGCACGGTGGTGCGGCTCGCGCCGCCGCTGGTCATTGCACGGCACGATCTCGACTGGGCGCTTGACCGCTTCGCCGAGGTGCTCGACGAAGTTGACAACAGACGCCCTCGGCAAAAGGCTGCGTGAGCCATGCGAATCGGACAATATGCGCCGCCAATGAGCAACCGCGCAAAGGCTCGCTTCCTGATGTGCCGCCCCGAGCACTTCGCGGTGAGCTATGTGATCAATCCCTGGATGGATCCGAACGCCTGGGCGAAGGACCAGCGCGGGCATGTCGCGGCTTGTCGGGAATGGACCGCGCTCTACAACCATCTGATCGCGCTGGGCGCGGCCATTGAGCTTGTGCCGGCGGTCGCGCAATTGCCGGATCTCGTCTTTACCGCCAACGCGGCGGTGGTGCTCGACCGGCAAGTGCTGCTGGCGCGCTTTCGCCACACGGAGCGCCAGCAAGAGGAGCCGCATTTCACGGCAGCATTTCGCGGCCTGCAGGCGCGCGGCTTGATCGACAGCGTGCGAACGCTGCCGCCGGACGTGGTGCTTGAAGGCGCCGGCGATTGCGTGTGGGACCTCGCCCGCCGGATTTTCTGGATGGGTCATGGACCTCGGTCCGACGCGGGCGCCAAGCCAATCGTTGCCGAGACGTTCGGGCAGGAGGTGGTTGCGCTCGAACTCGCGGACCAGCGGTTTTATCACATGGACACCGCGCTTTGTCCGTTGTCGGGCAACGACGTGATATACTTCCCCGGCGCTTTTACGGGCGCCGGACTAAACGAGATCCGCAGCCGGGTCGCGCCGGAGCATCGGATCGAGATCACCGCGGAGGACGGCTTTCGCCTTGCAGCGAATGCAGTCTGCGTGGGCGACACTGTGCTTCTGTCGAGCGCCAGCGAGCGCCTCAAGGCCGATCTTGCGGAGCGCGGCTATCGCGTCGTGGTCACTCCGCTTGATTCGTTCCTGCGCAGCGGCGGCTCGGCTTTCTGTCTCACGCTCCGGCTCGACCGCTTGTCGGTCGCCACGCCGGCTGCGGAAAACCTCGCCGTCGTGGCGTAGCCCGGATGGAGCACAGCGTAATCCGGGAGCGGCGTTCCCGCATTGCTACGACCGGTTCGAATGTTATCAACGCCGCGGCTGGTTGACGAGCAACTGCTCCAATGAGCATCATGGCGGCTCCCGCTCACCCGGTCCCCGCTTCATGCAAGAACGCAGCACGCACCAAGCCTCCTTTCACGATACGCAAACCGCCCCTGGCGACCTCCTCAATCTGCACGAGCTGATCGCCAAGGCGCGCCAGAACCTCAATCAGAACGACTGGGATTACATCGTCGGCGGAGCCGAATCCGAGGCCACGCTGCGGCGCAACCGCATGGCGCTCGATTCCGTCGCATTCCGGCCGCGGGTGCTGCGCGACGTCAGCAAAGTCGATACGTCGGTGAATGCGTTCGCGCGCAAGCTCCGGCTGCCGCTCGTGCTTGCTCCGGTCGGCTCACTGGAAAGCTTTCATCCTGCCGGCGCGGAATCGGTGGTGCGCGCGGCCGGTGCATTCGGTGTGGCACACATGCTGAGCTCCGTTTGCGATCCGGGCCTCGAAGATCTCGCGGCAGCGGCGCCGCAGGCGCTGCGGCTCTTTCAGCTCTATGTTCGCGGGGATACCGCCTGGGTTGACGATCATGTCGAGCGGGCCATCGCCCACGGCTACGCCGGTTTCTGCCTCACGGTGGATACTGCGCACTACAGTCGGCGCGAGCGCGACATCGCCAAGCGCTTCGTGACGGCCGGCCGCCGGCGCGTGCAAGGCCCCGCATTCCAGGCCGCACTCGACTGGACGACCGTCAAGCGCATCAAGCAAAAATTCAATATTCCGCTCGCCATCAAGGGAATCGCAACTGCGGAGGACGCCGCCATTGCGCTCGAACACGGGGTGGAATGGATCTACATATCCAATCACGGCGGTCGCCAGCTTGATCATGGCCGCGGCTCCATGGACGTGCTGCCGGAGATTGTGGACACGGTCGCCGGACGCGCGAAAATCCTGATCGACGGCTCCTTTTGCCGCGGCAGCGACATCGTCAAGGCGATGGCAGGCGGAGCGAACCTCGTTGGCATCGGCCGCATGCAATGCTTTGCACTTGCGGCTGGCGGAGAAGCGGGCGTGCTGCGGCTGCTTGAACTTCTCGAGGATGAGGTAAAACGCTGCCTCGGCCTCCTCGGAGTCACACAGTTCTCCGAGATTGACCGGTCCTACCTGCATGCGGCAGCGCCGACCAGCGTGCCGCACGTGCTGAGCGCATTCCCTCTGCTCAAGATCGAGGATTATCGGTACTGAGGCTCACTGCCAGTAAGGCGGATAGCCGGATTGGCGGCCCTCGGCTTCCAGCAGGCGCAGCATGGCCGGCCATTCCAGCACGCCATATGGGCGACGGGTGCCGGGCTGATAGAGGTGAGCGGTATGCGCGAGCACATTTTCTCCCGGCACGGTAAGCTCCGTGCGCGCAGCCATGGCGTCGACCTGCGAGCGGCATGACATTTCCAGCTGATACATGGTGTTGAAGGCCTGCTGGACGGTCGCCCCGCAGCTGAGCAGCCCGTGATTGCGCATGACCAGGGCGTCATACGGCCCAAGGTCCCGCACGATCCGCTCGCGTTCGTCAACATCCACTGCCGGACCTTCGTATTCGTGATAGCCGATGTGCCCGACGAAGCGGATGGCCGTCTGCGATAATGGGAGAAGCCCGCACTTCATCGCCGACACGGCCATCCCGGCACGCGTGTGGGTGTGCAGCACGCAGGCCACCTCCGCGCGCGCCCTGTGGATCGCGCCATGGATCACATAACCCGACTTGTTGATGCCGTAATCCGTCTCCGGCTTCCAGATGATCTCGCCATCGAGATCGATCTTCACCAGGCTCGATGCCGTGATCTCCTTGTAGAGGAGCCCGTAGAGATTGATCAGCAGATGGTCGTTGCTGCCGGGAATACGCGCAGTGATGTGATTGTAGATAAGATCGGTCATTCCATACTTGTCGACGAGGCGATAGCAGGCGGCAAGATCGACACGGGTCTGCCACTCCTCGGCGGAGACCTCGCTCCGTATCGACTTGAACTGCGTTGTGTAATTCATGGATACTTCCGTTGATGTTGCATCTGGGAGAACCTGCGCCGCTCGATGCTGATGTCAGGCGGCGATCCCTCGGTATTCGTCACGCATCCCATCAGCCTCGCCTTCATGTTCGCGAGTTTGGCCATCCTGCTGACGATGACTGTTCCTGCGATAAGCCGACGCCGGCTGGAAATTGCGGATTGACGTTCAGAAAATGTCCGAGCCGTGCCGCTGTGGAAGGCCATAGCGGTGCAGATCGGCACCATGAATGTCGAGCCAGATCTTGGCGCGCTCGAAATCGGGATAGATACGCTTTACCAGACGCCAAAACCGCGGCGAGTGATTGAGTTCGACGAGGTGGCATACTTCGTGGGCGGCAAGGTAGTCGAGCACGAAAGCCGGCGCCAGGATCAGGCGCCAGGAGAACGACAATACGCCCGTATTGGAGCAGGAGCCCCACCGGCTCGACTGATCGCGCACACAAATGCGCTTGATCGCCACGCCGAGAGCATGGGCGTAGCAACGGCTTGCGCGCGCAATGTCGCGGGCTGCTTCGCGCTTGAGAAAATCGCTGACGCGGCGGTTGAGATGGCAGGTCTCGCCTGCGACGCAAAGCTGCGCCTCGTCGCATTCGCCGATTTCGGTCCAGACGGTGCCGCGCTCGCCGCGCCGGTGGGTGATGCGATGCGCGACGCCACGCAGCGGCACTTCCGTGCCGTGGGCAAAGGGCGCAGCTTCCGGCAGCCGCTTCAAGCGCGCCGCGATCCAGCCGCCATGCTTCTGTGCGAATTCCTTGGCCTCACGCACGCTGCCGCGCGGCGGCATGGTGAGGACCACCTCACGCGAGGCCGCATCGATGCGCAATGTGTAGCGCCGCGCTTGCCGATGACGGCGCAGGCGCACGAGATAGACCGATTTGTCGAAAATAACGTGGGCGACGGCAGGCTCGCTCGGCCGCCGGTAAAGCAATGCGCGGGAGGGCATCGGCGCAATCCAGCCTGGGGATAACTCGGGGCTGGAATAGTGCCATATCGTCAAGCTGGCGCAGCAAGCTCAAGAAAAATAAAGCCTCTTCCCCAAGATCAGGAGGGTCCGGCAAGGGTCTTGCCACTACATATGGTAGAATTAAAGATTTGAATAATTGTTCATTTTTTCATTGGCAGCCCGCGCTGGAGCCGGGGCCTTGTGCACCCTTGCGGGCGATTCCCGTCAGAGCGAAATTGTCAAACCCGATCAAATATTTATGCGCAAGACAGCGCCCCGCAGGGCAAGCGAATCACGTAACAAGGCCGATCAGACGTGCATTCCTTGAACTTTTGCCTCGATTTTACTCCGCACCGGCGGGTGGCTGGACCCCCAAACGGGCGAGGCCAGTGTCCGATTCCGAAAGCCGCCTACCAACAGACTGCGCGGTTGCGCCAAAGCCAGTGCGCAAAGTTTGATAACGTAACGCGACTCGCCGTTGCCGCTTTTTCGGCCATGCGATGCAAAAGGCCCAGGCGCAGGCCGCCTGCGCTACGCTGCCTGTTTTGCTTGCGGCGACCGACCCGCCAGCAATTCTTCGTAGGCCGAAATGAATTCGTGTGCCACGCGTTTCCATGCAAATTCTTTCGTTACCCATTCTCGCCCTTTGCAACCCATTTGCCTGAGTATCCCGCGATCGCAGGAGGTCGCAGTCCGCAGTCCTTCAGCCAGACCATCAACCGTTGGATTTACCCACCACCCGCAGCCCCGCTGTGGAAGCTCTGACCAGGGTGCTCCAGTCGTCGTAAGCACTGGCAATCCGTGTGCGAGTGCTTCAATGACAACCAATCCAAAATTTTCAGAATGGGAGGGAAGAATAAACAGGTTGGCGCCAAAAAAAGCTTCGCGCTTTTTAGTTCCCGTGAGCGGGCCAGCGAATGAAACGGCGTCCTTGAGCGCGGCAGCTCTTACGGCGTCTTCGACCTGAACGCGATGCCCCCCCTCGTCGGGGCCAACGATCCTCAAAGACCATCCGGCCGGCCGTACCTGCGCCCAAGCCGCAATCAGCATGGGCAGACCCTTTTTGGGATGAATGCGGCTTAGAAAAAGCGCTGTTTTGCGGGTTCCGGCAAGATCTTCATGAGGGATATCAAGTCCCAAACCGCTTTCCGGCAGGTCCACTCCATTGGGGATTACGCGAATAGTTTTGCAAGGCGCAAGCTGGCGGATGTTTGCAGCTTCAACGGGCGCGGTCGCATGAAGAAAATCGGCCCGCATCAAGTCGCGACGTTGATAGAGCCGCCATGCAATCTGTTTTTTCCATCGCTTTTGGGCAAGAGCCCACGGCTCGAGCATGCCACGCGGACTTATGATCCTTGGAATGCCGAGCATGGCTGCGAGCCTTGCCAGACGATGGTTATGCTGAAGCCAAATCCCGTTGTCATGGATGATGTCTGTTTGCCCGAATTTGCCAAGAGCTTCGGCTTCCGTGCCGGAAAGACGCAACAGACCGCAGTGAGTTGGAAAAAGTGCGGTGGTTGGTGCCGAGCCATCGGGACTCCATACCCCCACGCGAGCTCCGGCTTCCGCCAATGCCAGGGCCAAACGGGAAACCGAATGCGCAGGGCCGCCGTACTCCGGCAGCAGGCTTGTTACAGCGAGAAAAACCTTCCTTGGCGGCGGGGCATGGTCGAGATGCAATGTGCAATCCCCCGAAGGATTGGACGACGCCGGCCTGATCTTACAGAACACATCCGGCAAATGCTATTTCATCGGTTTCACATCCCAGCAGTCGCAACACCGATCGGGTATCGAACATGGACAAGGAATTGGACGGCCGCGTCGCCATTGTCACCGGGGCGGGGCGCAATATCGGGCGTGCGATCGCGCGCGCTCTCGCCGAGGGCGGCGCCGCGGTGGTGGTCAACGCGCGCGCCAACCGTAGCGAAGCCGAGGCGGTCGCCGGCGAAATCGAGCGGGAAGGCGGCAAAGCGCTCGCTGTTATCGGCGACGTGACCAGCCCCGACGCGGTGCGCGCAATGGCTGCCGCCGCCGTCGAGCGCTTCGGCCGCATTGACATTCTCGTCAACAACGCCGCCGTGCGCCTTGAGCAGCCGTTCGAAGCCATAACGCTTGCAGAGTGGCGCGCGGTCACATCCATCATTATCGAAGGTGCGTTCAACTGCGTGCAGGCGTGCCTGCCGCAGCTCAAGCAGGCGGGCGCCGGGGTGATCGTCAATATCGGCGGCTTGAGCGCGCATACCGGGGCTGCCCGACGAGCGCATGTGGTCACCGCCAAGGCCGGGCTAGCCGGCTTGACGCGTGCGCTTGCGCATGAATTGGCCGAGCACAAGATAAGGGTCAATTCGGTGACGCCGGGGCTGATGGCGCTTGCGCGCCCGCCGGGCCAGCCGACGCCGCAGCATCACTCCTTCGTCAACACGCTCGTCGGGCGCCGCGGGCTTCCTGAAGATATCGGTGCGACCGTGCGCTTTCTCTGCGGCTCCGGCGCTGCCTATATCACCGGACAGAATATTCAGGTCAACGGCGGCACCTATCTTGGGTGACCCCTGTCGAAGGAGTACAATCCGTTCGCAGCTTATGAGGATCAACAGCAAGGCAGAGGCGTCCATGTATACCGATCTCGCGCTCTATATCGACGGCAGATGGGAAAAGAACGGCAGCGGCCGCAAGGGCGAGGATGTGCTCAATCCCGCGACCGCAAAGCCGCTGGCGCATCTTCCCCATGCCGGCAAGGCAGATCTCGACGCGGCGCTGGAAGCCGCGAAGAAAGGCTTCGCGCTGTGGCGGGCAACTTCTGCCTATGACCGTTCCAAGATCATGCATAAAGCGGCCGACCTCATGCGCGAGCGGCACGATCACATCACCAAGGTGCTGGTGCAGGAGCAAGGCAAGGTCTATGTCGAGGCGCGCGCCGAAGTAATCACCTCGGCGGACATCATCGACTGGTACGCGGAAGAGGGCCGCCGCAGCTACGGACGCATTGTGCCCGGACGCGCCAAGGGCACCCGCCAGCTGGTGATCAGCGAGCCGGTCGGCATTGTGGCGGCGTTTACGCCGTGGAACTTCCCCGTGCTCACGCCGGCACGCAAGGTCGGCGGCGCGCTTGCGGCAGGCTGCGCGCTTATCCTCAAGGCTTCGGAAGAGACGCCCGGCGCCTGCATCGAGATGGTGCGCTGCTTTGTCGATGCCGGGCTTCCCGCCGGCGTACTCAATCTGGTGTTCGGCGTCCCGTCGGAAGTGTCCGAGCATCTCCTGGCAAAAGATGCCGTGCGCAAGATTTCCTTCACCGGGTCGATCCCGGTTGGCAAGCACCTTGCGGCGCTCGCGGCCAAGAGCATGAAGCGCACCACCATGGAGCTGGGCGGCCATTCGCCGGTGGTGGTGTTTGCCGATGCGGATGCGGAAAAGGCGGCGGATACCATTGCCGCATTCAAGTATCGCAACGCCGGACAGGTCTGCATCTCGCCGACACGCTTCTACGTGCAGGAAGCGGTCTACAAGAAATTCCTCGCGCGCTTTTCCGAATATGCCAACGGGCTCAAGCTCGGCGACGGACTGGAGAAAGGCATCACCATGGGACCGATGGCGAATGCGCGGCGCATCGATACCATGGACAGCTTCGTCGCCGATGCGAAGAACCGCGGCGGTAACATCGTGACCGGGGGCAAGCGGCGCGGCAACCAGGGCTTCTTCTACGAGCCGACCATTGTCACGGAAGTGCCGGACGATTCCAAGGTGATGACAGAAGAGCCGTTCGGACCCATTGCGCCAATTGTCACCTTCAAGACCTTCGACGAGGTGGTGCAGCGCGCGAATTCGCTCCCCTACGGCCTTGCCGCCTACGCGTTCACCACGTCGAACACCACTGCCGCAGCCATCGGCGATGCGATGGAATCGGGGATGGTGGGCGTCAATTCCGTGGCCGTGTCTACGCCCGAGACGCCGTTCGGCGGCGTCAAGGAGTCGGGTCACGGCAGCGAAGGCGGCATCGAAGGTCTCAGCGCGTATCTCAATACCAAGTTCATTTCCCAAGGCTGATTAACGAACAATGCGCATCGTCGATCTGAGCCGCGAACTCTATCACCGCACGCCGACCTATCCGGGCCAGCCGCCGATCATTCACGGCATCTGGAAGACGCACGAGGAAGCCTTCGTCGAATCCGGCAACGTGCACGGCAACAGCGTCATGTTCTTCTCCATGCCCGATCACGGCGGCACGCACATCGATGCGCCGCGGCATTTCGGACCCAAGGCAACGCCGATCGACGAATACCCGCTCGAGAACTGCTACGTGAAAGGCGTCTGCCTCGATTTGCGGCACATTGCGCCGCGCGCCGAGATCACCCCTGAGGATCTGGCGGACGCCGTGCGCAAGTCGGATACGCGCATCCCGGAACGCGGCACGGTGCTTCTTTGCACCGGCCATCATGCGCGCACTTTCCCGACGCCGGCCTATTCGACCGACAATCCCGGAGTGAACGTGGCGGCCACGGAGTGGCTGGCCAAGCAGGGCATTGTGCATTTCGGGATCGATTCCATGCGGCCCGGACCGATGGGGGTCGTGAACTCGCTCGTTCACAAGGCGTGCCTGGAGCTCGACATCACCCATATCGAGAGCCTGTGCAATCTGGAGACGCTCATCGGGGAAGGCGAATTCCGCTTCATCGGCTTGCCGCTCAAATGGCGCGGCGGCACCGGTTCGCCCATTCGCGCCGTCGCCGTGTTTGAGGAGTAGTATATATCACTCCGGTTTGATGTTGGCCGTCCGGACAACCTTTGCCCATTTCTCGGTTTCGTCCGCGATGAACTTGCCGAATTCGGAGGGCGAGAAGACGAGCACCTCGCCGCCTAATTCGGCAAGCCGGGCCTTGAACTTGGGATCGGCAAGCCCCGCATTGATCTCCCGGTTGAGCGTATCGATGATCTGCACGGGCGTGTTCTTCGGCGCGCCCATGCCATACCACTGCCCGGCTTCGTAACCCGGCACGAAATCTCCCACGGTCGGCAGTTCCGGAAGCACTTCCGCGCGCGACGCCGTGGTCACCGCAAGCGCGCGCAGCCTGCCGGTCCTGATGTAGTCGGTCGTTCCCGGCATAGTGGCGAAATAGACCTGTACCTGACCGCCAAGCAGATCGCTCAGGGCGGGCCCTTGGCCGCGATACGGAACGTGGACCATGTGCGTGCCGGCCATCACATTGAACAGTTCTCCGGCCATGTGCGGGGCGCTTCCAGTGCCGGCCGACGCCATGTTGACTTTACCCGCATTCGCCTTGTCGTAGGCGACGAGCTCGGGAACTGTCCTGGCCGGGACTGATGGATGGACAAGGATGACCATCGGCACGCGGATGATGCCTGCGACCGGCGCGATATCGCGAATGAAGTTGAAATTCAGTTTCTCGAAGAGCGTGGCGTTTACCGCGTTGGGAACGGTGGCCAGGAGCAGCGTGTGGCCGTCGGGAGGCGCATTCACGACCGCCTCGGTACCGATGTTGCCGCCCGCCCCCGGCCGGTTTTCGACAACGAAGGACTGACCGAGTCGCTCGGAAAGCCACTGACCGATCAGACGCGCCGTGATGTCGACCCCGCCGCCCGCCGCGAAAGCGGCAATGATCCGCACTGGCCGGGTCGGATAGGCTTGCGCATTCGCGCGCGGCGAGATTGCCGCCAGAGCGGCAGCGCCCGCGGTGAGATGCAGAAATTGTCTACGCTGGGGAAGTTTCATCGTGTGCCTCATCAGATCGTTTCTACTATTCACCTGTATCGGCCTGGCGCAAGAGAGAGAAAGTGCGTGGGGCGTTGCGTTGAATTTAAGTCGCAGTCGCAGTTATTGTCACCTCTCCCCGCAGGGGAGAGGTCGGCCGCGAAGCGGCCGGGTGAGGGGGATCCCCAATCCCATTGCCCCTCACCCGGAATGTGCGCGCAAGCCGCGCACATTCCGACCTCTCCCCTGCGGGGAGAGGTAAAGAACAACTGCATCAATCTCAGTGGATCACACTTGCATGGCCGCCGACATTTCTCCCGATCGGGTCACCGCCCTCGCCGCCGCGGCAGGCGTACCGCTCGCGCCGGACGACGCAGGGCGCATCGCGCGTGCGGTTGCGCCCACGGCTGCGCGCTTCGCCGATGCCGCCGTCGATCTGGCACTGGAAACGGAGCCGTCGAGCTTTGTCGTGGTGCAGCACCAGGAGTTCGGGCGGTGAAGGATCAGGCGATGAAAGATCCTGCCGGTTTGACGCTTACCGGGATTGTAAGCGCGCTGCGCCGGCGCACGTTCTCCTCGACCGAGCTGACCCGGTGGATGCTTGAACGCATCGCGCGCTGGCAGCCTGCGCTCAACGCATTCGTGCGCGTCGAGGAGGAGGAAGCTCTGGCCGCCGCCAAGGCGGCGGATCGCGCGCTCGCGCGCGGCAAGGCGAAAGGCCCGTTGCACGGTGTGCCGCTCGCGCACAAGGACATGTATTACGTCAAGGGCAAGGTGTGCGAATGCGGCTCGAAGGTGCGCGCGGGCTGGGTCGCGCCGGCGACGTCGACCGCGCTGGCGCGGCTCTTTGCCGCCGGATCGTTTCGTATCGGCGCGCTGCACATGTCGGAGTTCGCTTACAGCCCGACCGGGCATAATTCCTATCTCGGGCCCGCCTGCAATGCATGGGATGCAAAATGCATCACCGGCGGCTCGTCATCGGGTTCGGCCACCGCCGTCGCTGCGCGGCTTGTTCCCGCGGCGCTCGGCTCCGACACCGGCGGGTCGATCCGGCTGCCCGCCCATTTCTGCGGCGTGACCGGTTTCAAGCCGACCTATGGACGCGTCAGCCGCGCCAACGCGCTGCCGCTGTCGTTCACCCTCGATACCGTCGGCCCGCTGGCGCTGAGTGCCGAGGACGCGGGCGTGATCACCGGCATCATCGCCGGGCCTGATCCGCTCGACCCAACGACGCTCGGCGCGCCGCCTTGGGACGCCAGGCGCACGCGCGCCTCAGCCAAGGGATTGAAGATCGCCGTGCCGGCGCAATTCTATGTCGACGATCTGGAGCCGGACATTGCGGCCGCGCTCGATGCGACCATCGCCACACTGCGCAAGCTCGGTGCCAGGATTTCCAAGGTGGAACTGCCCGACCAGGCCGTGGTGAGCGCGGCGGCCCTCATCGTGCTTGCGGTCGAAGCGACCAGTGCGCACGCGCCGTGGCTGCGCACGCGCGCCGCCGATTATGGTCCGCAGGTGCGCAACCGGTTGCAGAACGGACTGGCCTATGGCGCGGTGGAGTACCTTAAGGCGCTGCGCTGGCGCGGACCGGCACTTGCGGCGCATCTTGACGCCATCGGCGATGTCGATGTGATCGTCACGCCGGTGTCGCGCTCGGTCGCGCCGACGATCGCGGCGACCGATCTTGGCGGCGTGCCGGAAGCGGAGGCGGCGATCCAGGCCATTACCCGCTTCATGCGGCCGGTGAACTTTCTTGGCCTGCCGAGCCTGGTCGTGCCCGCAGGCCAATCGCCAACGGGACTGCCGATCGGGATGCAGCTGATCGGGCGTCCGTTCGGCGACGAAACGCTGATCGCGCTCGGCCGCGCATTTCAGGCGGCGACCGATCATCACCGCCGGGTTCCGGCGCTGCAATGATCCCGGTGGTCGACATCCGCGATCTGCACGTGTTCGCGCCGGGCTGCAAACTTGCAAATGCCGTTTGCCGCGAAGAGGATATTGTTTATGTGATATTGGGGGCAGGCCGCAGCGTTCGCTGCTGATGTGGGCTTGCCGGAATGCCGCGGAGAGAAGCGTCTGCTTAAGGTTGGATCAGTAGCTTAAGCGGAAATTTGGTGGAGCCAGGGGGAGTCGAACCCCCGACCTCTTGAATGCCATTCAAGCGCTCTCCCAACTGAGCTATGGCCCCACATAAGAGATGCGGGCGGCTAACGCCGCCCCTCACATATATATAATGTAGCCCGGATTGAGCGACAGCGCGAACACCCCAGGCGCTTTCGCCACTCCGATGCTAGCATCGGCGTTCTTAGCTCTCAACGGCGGCCGATGGCCGCCGCGCCTCCCCTTGCAGGGGAGGTATCTCACGTCTCCTCCTCGTCCTCGACATCGCCGATGATGTCGGTCACGTCCTCGTCGCCCTCTTCCTGCTCCTCGATGAAGGGGGCGTCGTCCATGCCTTCGTCTTCGATCTCCACGTCTTCGTCCACCGTCTCGATTGCCTCGCCTTCGGCCGGCTTCTTCCCTTGTGCCTCCGCATCCGCCTCCTCGAGCGAGACGAACTCGGCGTCGGCGGTTTCCGGCGCAACCACTTCTTCCTCGGGCGCGGGCGCGGCGCGGGCTGCCACCGCTTCCGGCCGCGAGCGCGACGGAGCGAGCGCTGCAAGCGCCATGACGGTGTGGCATTTCGGGCAGACGATGGGATCCTTGCTCAAATCATAGAATTTCACGCCGCAATTGCCGCAAAGCCGCTTGGTGCCTAGCTCGGGTTTGGCCACGGTCCGGATTCCTCGAATGGGTCGAAAATGCGGGGCTTCACTTGGCGGGTCACCCTGCCAGTGTCAATAGCGTTGTCGCCGCGCTTCGCTTCTGCGAGGCCTGCCAATGCATCATCGCGGCTTGAGCGCCCGCGAAATAAGGGCTACGGGGCTACGGAGTGATCACTCCATGGCTGAAGCATCTCCCTCCCCGCTGACCGCGCGCCGCTCGGGCCCGTTGCGCGGCAGGCTGCGCGTCCCCGGCGACAAATC
The DNA here is from genome assembly GCA_963817135.1 of uncultured Alphaproteobacteria bacterium. Lineage (GTDB taxonomy): Bacteria > Pseudomonadota > Alphaproteobacteria > Rhizobiales > Xanthobacteraceae > VAZQ01. The sequence continues at coordinate 108,550 of CAWFNG010000002.1, forward strand.
GATCTCGCATCGGGCGCTGATTTTCGGCGCGCTCACGGTTGGCGAGACCCGCATCGGCGGTCTCCTTGAGGGCGAGGACGTCATCAACACGGCCAAAGCCATGCGCGCGCTGGGAGCCGCGGTCGAACGCACCGGCGAAGGCGAATGGCGCGTCCATGGCGTCGGGGTCGGCGGCTTTCGCGAGCCGCGCGATGTGCTCGATTTCGGCAATTCCGGCACCGGCTGCCGGCTGGTGATGGGAGCGGTCGCAGGCTGTCCGATCACGGCGACCTTCGACGGCGACGCAAGCCTGCGCAAACGGCCGATGCGGCGCATCCTCGATCCGGTCGAGCTTATCGGCGCGCACGCCGTGCAAGCCGCCGATGGCGGGCGCCTGCCGATCACGCTCGCCGGGGCACGCGACCCCATCCCCATCAGCTATTCCACCCCCGTCGCCTCGGCGCAGATCAAGTCCGCCGTGCTGCTCGCAGGCCTCGCCGCGCCCGGGGAGACAACCGTCATCGAGAGCGAGGCAAGCCGCGATCACACCGAGCGAATGCTCGCCCATTTCGGCGCCGATGTCCGGGTGGAAGCGCAAGGCGACGGCCGAAGGATCACGTTGCGCGGCGAACCCGAACTTGTGCCTGCGCCCGTCGCGGTCCCCGCCGATCCGTCTTCCGCTGCCTTCCCCATGGTCGCGGCGCTCATCGTGCCGGGCTCCGAGCTGATCCTGCGCGACGTCATGACCAATCCGCTGCGCACCGGCCTGATCGCCACCTTGCGCGACATGGGCGCCGACATCGAAGTGCTGGGAAAGCGCAGCGACGGCGGAGAAGAAATGGCTGATCTGCGCGTGCGGGCGTCGCCGCTGCGGGGCGTCGAAGTGCCTGCCGCGCGCGCGCCATCGATGATCGACGAATATCCGGTCCTGGCAGTCGCCGCGAGCTTTGCCGAGGGCACTACCGTCATGCGCGGACTAAAGGAACTCCGCGTCAAGGAATCCGACCGCCTCGCCGCGGTGGCCGACGGACTGCGCGCAAATGGCGTTGCGGTCGAGATCGACGGCGACGATCTCATCGTGCACGGCAATGGGCGCGGGCTTGGGCGGCGGCATCGTCACCACGCATATGGACCATCGCATTGCCATGGCGTTCGCCGTGATGGGTCTTGCGAGTGAGAAACCAGTCGCGCTCGACGACGCCTCCTTCATTGCCACGAGCTTTCCCGGCTTTGTCGCCATGATGCGTGGTGTCGGCGCTGATCTTGCGTAGCCGGGATGAAGCGCAGCGAAATTCGGGAATGGTGGCCCCGCATTGCGCCAGCGCGCGACGCGTTGTGCCGCTCCGCTGGCTGCATGCGGGCTACGTTCGCATGATCATTGCCATCGACGGCCCGGCGGCGTCGGGCAAGGGCACGCTCGGCAAGCGGCTTGCCGCCCACTACGGACTGCGCCACCTCGACACCGGACTGATCTACCGGGCGCTCGCCAGGCAGATGCTCGAAAGCGGCGAAGCACTCGACAGAGCGGATGCTGCGGTGAAGTTCGCAAGCAAGCTCGATCCCGCAACGTTCGACGATCTCGCGCTCAAGCGCCAGGACATAGGCGCTGCCGCATCGGTCGTTTCCGCGTTGCCGCAAGTGCGCGCCGCGCTGCTTGCGTTTCAACACGAGTTCGGACGCCGTCCGCCCGGCGCCGTGCTCGACGGCCGCGACATCGGCACGGTGGTGTTTCCCGACGCGGATGTGAAAATCTTCGTCACGGCAACGCCGGAAGCCCGCGCCCGCAGGCGTCTGGCCGAGCTTGCGCACGCGGGCGCGTGCGTCAATTACGACGAAGTCGTGGCCGACATTCGCCACCGCGACGAGCGCGATATGAACCGCGCCATCGCCCCGCTCAAGCGGGCCGCTGATGCGCACTTGCTCGAAACCACCCATTTGGATATAGACGCCGCATTCCGGGCCGCCGTCGACATTGTCGAAGCCGTCCGAGCAGGCCGGAAGTGCGGCTGACCGCGCTTTCGTTTTGGAGGATGAGCCTGTTCGCCCGCTTCGCCTGACGGAGTCCGCCGCAGTCCAATCACGCATTCCATGGCGTCGTCGCTCCGCGTTTGAACGCGGGAGGGCGACGCATATGGCACGGCAGCGCGGCATGTTTACCTCCCCCTAAAAGGGGGAGGTCGACTGCCGAGCGAAGCGAGGCAGTCGGGTGGGGGTCATCCTGTTGCGCTGCTGTGCGAGACACACGAAGGAGAGTTCATGGCTAACGCCGCCACCAGTTTTACAGCGCCGACGCGAGAGGATTTTGCCAAACTCCTCGAGGAGTCCTTTACCCAAGGCAGCCCGCAGGAAGGCTCCGTCGTCAAAGGCATCGTCGTCGGCATAGAGAAGGACCTTGCCGTCATCGACGTCGGGGCGAAAACCGAAGGCCGGGTTGCGCTGCGCGAATTCTCGGGACCGGGCCGACAGTCCGATATAAAAATCGGCGACACCGTCGAGGTCTATCTCGAGCGGGTGGAGAACGCGTTGGGCGAGGCGGTGCTTTCCCGCGACAAGGCGCGCCGCGAGGAGAGCTGGGGCAAGCTCGAAAAGGCGTTCAACGGCAACGAGAAGGTGCAGGGAGTCATCTTCAACCAGGTCAAGGGCGGCTTCACCGTCGATCTTGACGGCGCCGTGGCGTTTCTTCCGCGCAGCCAGGTCGATATCCGGCCGATCCGCGATGTCTCCCCGCTCATGAACCAGCCGCAGTCCTTCCAGATCCTCAAGATGGACCGCCGGCGCGGCAACATCGTCGTGTCGCGCCGCACCGTCCTTGAGGAGACCAGAGCCGAGCAGCGCCAGGAACTCGTGCAGAACCTGGAAGAGGGTCAGGTCATCGATGGTGTGGTCAAGAACATCACCGATTACGGCGCCTTCGTCGATCTCGGCGGCATCGACGGCCTCCTGCATGTGACCGATATCGCCTGGCGGCGCGTCAATCATCCGAGCGAAGTGCTCAATATCGGCCAGCAGGTGAAGGTCAAGATCATCAAGATCAACCACGAGACTCACCGCATCTCGCTCGGCATGAAGCAGCTGCAGGACGATCCGTGGCAGGGGATCGAGGCGAAATACCCCGTCAGCACGCGCCTTTCCGGGCGTGTCACCAACATCACGGACTACGGCGCCTTCGTCGAGCTCGAGCCCGGCATCGAAGGGCTTATCCACGTGTCGGAAATGTCATGGACGAAGAAGAACGTGCATCCCGGCAAGATCGTCTCCACCTCGCAGGAGGTGGAAGTGCAGGTCCTCGAAGTCGACCCGGTCAAGCGGCGCATCTCGCTTGGGCTGAAGCAGACCATGCGCAACCCATGGGAGCTGTTTGTCGAGAAATATCCGCCCGGCACCATCATCGAGGGCGAGGTCAAGAACAAGACCGAGTTCGGCCTCTTTCTCGGTCTCGACGGCGACGTCGACGGGATGGTGCATCTCTCCGATCTCGACTGGAAGCGCCCCGGCGAGGAAGTCATCGACAACTACAAGAAAGGCGACAAGGTCACGGCCAAGGTGCTCGACGTCGACGTGGAAAAGGAACGCATCTCGCTCGGCGTCAAGCAGCTCGAAGGAGATCCCATGGAGACCGCCGGCGACCTCAAGAAGGGCATGGTGGTTACCTGCGAGGTCACCGAAGTGAAAGAAGGCGGCATCGACGTGAAGATCGTCGGCGGCGATCTCACCACCTTCATCAAGCGCGCGGAATTGGCGCGCGATCGCGGCGAGCAGCGGCCGGAGCGGTTTGCGGTCGGACAGAAGGTCGACGCCCGCATCACCCAGTTCGATCGGCGCGCGCACAAGGTGCAGGTCTCGATCAAGGCGCTCGAAGTTGCCGAAGAGAAGGAGGCGATCGCCCAATACGGCTCCTCGGATTCCGGTGCCACGCTCGGCGACATTCTCGGCACCGCGCTCAAGCGCGCCACCGGCGAGCCGGGCGACGAGGAACCAGAACATCAGGAATCGGACAAAAAACAACCGGCACCCGAAGCCTGATCGCTGATGTTGACGCACGTTCGGTGCCGCAAACTCGGCGTACCTCCCCCTGAAAGGGGGAGGTCGACTGCCGAGCGAAGCGAAGGCAGTCGGGTGGGGGTAGTCTGCGTCCTAACTGACCCCCACCCGGCTCGCTGCGCGAGCCGACCTCCCCCTTTCAGGGGGAGGTATCGACCGGCGCGGTCATGCCGCGACTAATCAAGGAGAGAATGATGTCGCTCGATGCCGATACCATTGTCGATCGCCGTCGCATGCGCCGGAAGCTCACTTTCTGGCGCGCCGTTGCGACCGTGATCGCCATCGCTGCCGTGATTGCCCTGGCTGCCGCATTGCGCATGCCTGGCACCGGCTTGCTGACCGGCCAGCCCGGCCGCGCCATCGCCCGCATTTCAATCACCGGGCTCATCCGCACCGACCAGGATCGCGTCGAGGCGCTGGAGCGGCTCGGCAAGTCGAGTGCACCGGCGGTGATCGTGCATATCAACAGCCCCGGCGGCACCACCTCGGGAGCCGAGCAGCTTTACGATTCACTGACGCGTCTCAGGGAGCAGAAGCCGATCGCAGTCGTGGTCGATGGGCTCGCTGCCTCCGGCGCCTATGTCACCGCCATTGCCGCCGATCACATCGTGGCGCAGGAGACCTCCCTTGTCGGCTCCATAGGCGTCCTGTTCCAGTATCCCAATGTCGGTGATCTCCTCAAAACGCTGGGCATCAAAGTCGAGGAAATAAAATCTACGCCGCTGAAAGCGTCGCCCAATGGTTTCGAGCCGACCTCGCCGGAGGCGCGCGCCGCCATCGAAGCGATTGTTTTGGATTCCTATGCCTGGTTCCGCAATCTGGTGAAAGCGCGCCGGCAGCTCGACGACGCCATGCTGGATCGGGTCGCCGACGGCCGGGTCTTCACCGGCCGCCAGGGTATCGGCCTCAAGCTTATCGATGAACTCGGCGATGAGCGGATGGCGATCGCGTGGCTGGCAAAGGAGAAGAACATCGATCCCAAAACTCCGGTGCGCGACTTTCAGCTGCACGATCGTCTGAGCGACCTGCCTTTCCTGCATACGCTGGCGATTGCGGTTCTCGATGCGGCGGGACTTAATTCGTTTGCCCGGCGGATCGAGGCATGGGGCGCCGTGCAGGAGCGGCTCAACCTTGACGGTCTGTTGGCCCTTTGGCACCCTCTCCTCGCGAATTAGAGGGTCCGGCTGCGATGATCAAATCCGAACTGGTTCAGCGCATCTCGCTGCAAAATCCACATCTTTATCAGCGCGACGTTGAGAATATCGTCAATGCGATTCTCGGCGAGATTACCGCTGCCATGGCGCGCGGCGACCGCGTCGAGTTGCGCGGCTTTGGCGCATTCTCCGTGAAACGCCGGCCGGCGCGAACGGGACGCAATCCGCGCACCGGCGCGCACGTCTCGGTCGAGCGCAAGTCGGTGCCGTTCTTCAAGACCGGCAAAGAGATGCGCGAGCGCCTCAATCGGCCGCAGCCGGCCACCGCGCCAAGTGCGTAGTTGAGTTGTTTTTGTAGCCCGCATGGAGCGCAGCGAAATGCGGGAAGGCTGACCCGGATTTCGCTTCGCTCCATCCGGGCTACCGGTGCTGACAAAGCATGATCCGCAAGACCGTTCTCGCCGTCATCCTCGTGCCGCTGACGATTGTTTTCGTCACCCTGGCGGTTGCAAACCGGCAAACGGTGGTCGTCTCGTTCGATCCCTTCGACCAGGCGCGGCCGGCATTTACCTTGGCGATGCCGCTGTTTGCATTGCTGCTTGCGGTGGTGATTGCCGGCGTGGTGATTGGCGGCGTTGCTGCCTGGATGCGGCAGGGCAAATGGCGGCGCGCTGCACGGCTTGCGCAGGCGCAGGCGCGCGACCTGCGCGCGGAGCTGGACAATCTCAAGCGCCGTTCCGGCATGCCGGAGATGACGCGGGAAGGCAGGCGGTTCGATTACACGCCGCAGCTCACCATTCCGCCGCCTGCCGCCTGACATCGCGGCGAACATGACCCTGCTCGTCAAAATCTGTGGCCTGCGCTCGCCTGAGATGCTCGATGTCGCGCTCGACTGCGGCGCCGACATGGTCGGCTTTGTGTTCTTCCCGCCCTCGCCGCGCAACGTCGAATTGCCCGCTGCCCGCGCGCTGGGAGAACGCGTGCGAGGCCGCGCGCTCAAGGTTGCGCTCTCCGTCGATGCCAGCGACGCGGAGCTGGCAGACGCCATTGCAGCGCTCAAACCCGACCTCCTGCAGCTGCATGGCGGCGAGACGCCGGAGCGGGTAATATACGTGCGCAAGCAGTTCGGCATTGCCGTGATGAAGGCGCTGCCGATTGCACAGCGTGCCGATCTGGCAGCGATCCGCCTCTACGAGCACGCGGCAGATCGGTTGATCTTCGATGCGCGCGCGCCGCGCGAGGCGACGCGGCCCGGCGGCCTTGGCAGGAGCTTCGATTGGCGGCTCCTTGAACATCTCGATGTCGTGCTGCCCTACATGCTCTCGGGCGGGCTCGACCCCGATAACCTCGCCGAGGCGCTGCGCATCACCGCCGCGCCGGGAGTGGATGTCTCCTCCGGCATCGAGCGCGCGCCCGGCGAGAAGGATGCCGACAAGATCCGCCGCTTCCTTGCGGTTGCCCGCGGCGTGCCAGGGAATGGTTTTGACCGTCGTCCTGATGAGGTGCGAGCGACCCGCGCTTGAGCACGGGTCGCGCTGTGCGCCGAGCACATCAGGATGACGGTTTGAGGATGAGAATTGTGGCTAGTATTCAGTGAATGAAGAGGCCATCCTTAAAAGAAAAGATGCAGTCTAGAGTCCGCCGCATGACCGTCCAGCAGCGCAATTCATTTCGCACCGGTCCCGACGAGCGCGGCCATTTCGGCATCTATGGCGGGCGCTACGTCGCCGAGACGCTGATGCCGCTGATCCTGTCGCTGGAGCAGGCCTATGCGGAGGCAAAGCAGGACCCGCGCTTTCAAGAGCAGATGAATGCGCATCTCAAGCATTACGTCGGCCGCCCTTCGCCACTCTACTTTGCCGAACGCATGACCGGGCACCTCGGCGGCGCAAAAATCTATTTCAAGCGCGAGGACCTCAACCACACCGGCGCGCACAAGGTCAACAACGTGCTCGGCCAGATCCTGCTCGCGCAACGCATGGGCAAGCGGCGCGTGATTGCGGAAACCGGCGCCGGCATGCACGGCGTTGCCACCGCCACCCTGTGCGCGAAATTCGGTCTCACCTGCATCGTCTATATGGGCGTTGTCGACGTCGAGCGGCAGAAACCCAATGTGCTGCGCATGCAGGCGCTGGGTGCCGAAGTGCGCCCGGTGACCTCGGGATCGCGCACGCTCAAGGACGCCATGAACGAGGCATTGCGGGATTGGGTGACCAATGTCGGCGATACCTTCTATTGCATCGGCACGGTGGCCGGGCCGCATCCCTATCCGATGATGGTGCGCGATTTCCAATCGGTGATCGGCAACGAGACGCGCGAGCAGATGCAGGCAGCCGAGGGCCGTCCGCCCGATTCACTCATTGCCTGCATCGGCGGCGGCTCCAACGCCATGGGCCTGTTCCATCCGTTTCTCGATGACGCGCAGATTGAAATCTACGGGGTGGAAGCGGCGGGCCACGGGCTTGCCAGCGGTCTGCATGCCGCTTCAATTGCCGGCGGCCGGCCCGGCGTGCTGCACGGCAACCGCACCTATCTCCTGATGAACGAAGATGGGCAGATCAACGAGGCACACTCGATCTCGGCCGGCCTCGATTATCCCGGCATCGGGCCGGAACATGCCTGGCTCAACGACGTCAAGCGGGTGAAATTTCTGTCGGCGACCGACGACGAAGCGGTTGCTGCTTTCCAGCTGTGCTCGCGGCTCGAAGGCATCATTCCGGCGCTGGAGCCCGCGCATGCGCTGGCCCGCGTGATGGACATAGCCCCGCAAAAGGGCGGCGATCACCTGATGGTCGTCAACCTTTCCGGCAGAGGCGACAAGGACCTGACCAGCGTGAGCGAATATCTGGAGCGGCGCGGCTCTTCGTTACATGCGTCGGGGAACGCCGGAGCACTGCGTGATCAGTAGACAGAAGCTGATCGGCTGGATCCTGATCGTCGTCTCCGCTGCTTACATTGCCTATTTCCTGAAAGTGAGATTGTTCACCGCCGGTGCTCCCCTGGAAAAGAAGGAATGGGTGCAGTTTATCGGCTCGATCGTGATACTGATGCTGGGCACCATTAATGTGCGGATGGCGGCCATGCGCCGCCGCCGCGGGATACCTCTCCCCGCAGGGGAGAAGCCGGGTGAGGGGGCCGCTGCACCTCTCCCCGCAGGGGAGAGGTCGGCCGCAAAGCGGCCGGGTGAGGGGGATCGAAACTCATCGCTCTCGTAGCGTGCGGTCAATCATTTCGAGTACACCCTCCATGTTTTCATACACGTCAATGTTCGTGACACGTACGATGTGGAAACCGCAAGATTCCAGAATTCGCGTCCGCTCTGCATCACGCGCTAACTCTCGCGGTTCGGAATGTGTCACCCCATCGACTTCGACTATGAGCTTCCCGTCCAGAGTTGCGAAATCGACGACATACCGGTCGATTGCGTGCTGGCGCCGGAATTTCCAACGTGCCAGCTTTCGATTCCGTAATGCTTGCCAGAGCCGAGACTCAGCGCTGGTTTCTCTCGCGCGCAGCTTGCGTGCTCTTTGCTTGAAATGCTCCATCCCCCTCACCCGGCGCCTTCGGCGCCGACCTCTCCCCTCCGGGGAGAGGTATACCACAAGCTCCGCCGCACCATGAGCGAAACACGCATCGACTTGCGATTTGCAAAGCTGCGCGGTCAGCGCCGCGCGGCGCTGGTGACGTTCCTCACCGCCGGCGACCCCGATCAGGAAACCTCGCTCAATATCCTGCGCGGCCTGCCTGCGGCGGGCGCCGATGTCATCGAGCTTGGCATGCCGTTCACGGATCCCATGGCCGACGGGCCGGCGATACAGCTCTCCTCGCAGCGCGCGATCAAATCCGGGCAGACATTGAGCAAGACGCTCGATCTGGTGCGCGCATTTCGCAACGGCGACAATACCACCCCCATCGTTCTCATGGGATATTACAACCCGATCTATGTCTACGGCGTCGCTCGTTTCCTCGCCGCGGCAAAGGCAGCAGGTGTCGACGGTCTCATCGTGGTCGACCTGCCGCCGGAAGAGGACGATGAACTCTGCCTGCCCGCTCTCGGCGCCGGGCTCAATTTCATTCGGCTCGCCACCCCGACGACCGATGACAAGCGCCTTCCCGCCGTGCTCGCCAATACATCGGGGTTTGTCTATTACGTTTCCATCACCGGCATCACCGGCACGGCCAAACCCGATCCGCAGATCACCCGTGCGGCAGTTGCGCGCATCAAGCGCCATACCAGGCTGCCGGTAGCGGTCGGCTTTGGCGTGCGCACCGCCGAGCAGGCTGCCGCGATCGCTGCGGGTGCCGACGGCGTGGTAGTCGGCTCCGCGCTCGTCACTGCGCTCAAGGAGAGTCTCGACGAGAATGGCGGCGCGACCGTCCGCACGCCCAAGGCGGTAACCGATCTCGTCGCCGAGCTGGCGCGCGGAGTGCGCCTTGCGGCCGAGCGGAGTCGCGCCTAAGAAGTTGAACGTGATGGCAGCGGTTGTCACCTCTCCCCTGCGGGGAGAGGTGAAGAACGGCTACGCCAACGTCAGTGCACCACGGATCAGCGTAGGGTACGCATGAACTGGATCTCCAACGTCGTCCGGCCCAAAATCCGCAACTATTTTGTCCGCCGGGACACCCCGGAAAACCTGTGGATCAAGTGTCCGGAGACCGGACAGCTCGTGTTCTACAAGGACGTGGAGGCGAACCAGTTCGTCATTCCCGGCTCCAACTATCATATGCGCATGGGCGCCACGGCGCGTCTGAAATCGATCTTCGACAACCAGACCTGGTTCGATATTGCGGTTCCCGAAGTGCCGCTCGACCCGCTCAAGTTTCGCGACGAGCGCCGCTATACCGAGCGGCTCAAGGATGCGCGGGGGAGGACCGGCACCAACGACGCGGTCAAGCTCGGGCTCGGCAAGCTCGAAGGGGGGCCGGTGGTGATCGGCGCCCAGGACTTCGATTTCATGGGCGGATCGCTCGGAATGGCGGCGGGCGAGGCGGTGATCAAGGGATTGGAGACCGCGGTCGACAAGGGAACGCCGTTCATCATGTTTGCCGCCTCCGGCGGAGCGCGCATGCAGGAGGGAATCCTGTCGCTGATGCAACTGCCACGCACCATCGTGGCGGTGCAGATGATGCGCGAATCGCGCAAGCCCTATATCGTGGTGCTCACCAACCCCACGACCGGCGGTGTAACTGCCTCCTATGCCATGCTCGGCGACATTCACGTCGCCGAACCGGGCGCCCTGATCGGCTTCGCCGGCCCGCGGGTCATCGAGCAAACAATCCGCGAAAAGCTGCCCGAAGGGTTTCAGCGTGCCGAATATCTCAAGGAGCACGGCATGGTGGACATGGTCGTGCATCGCCATGCCCTGCGCGCGACTCTCGCCAATCTCAGTCGCCTGCTGACCAAGACGCGTCCGCGTCTGGTCCGGGAAGAGCTGCCCGCCTCAGCTCCGGCGTGAGAACTCCACGCTTGCAGCCCTTTTCTTCCGAGAGCTGCGAGACTCCAGCGCGTCAAAAACGCCGCGTCCATGGCCGGCATTGATTCCCTTATTGCGCGGTTGACCGCGCTGCATCCGAAGAAGATCGATCTTTCGCTGGAGCGCATGCATCGCATTCTGGCGGCGCTCGACCATCCGGAACGCCGTTTGCCGCCGGTGATCCATGTTGCCGGGACGAACGGCAAGGGTTCGACCATCGCCTTCATGCGAGCGATCCTGGAAGCAGCAGGGCTCATCGTGCATGTCTACAGCTCCCCGCATCTCGTGCGCTTCAACGAGCGGTTTCGCATCGGCGGCGAACACGAGGGAAGGCTGGTTGACGATGCGGAACTCGCTGCCGCCCTGGCGCAATGCGAGCGCGCCAATGGCAATGCTCCGATAACGGTATTCGAGATCACCACTGCGGCAGGCTTTCTCCTGTTCGCGTCCCATCCCGCCGATCTGCTGCTGCTCGAAGTGGGCTTGGGCGGCCGCCTCGATGCAACCAATGTGGTGGATCGTCCGGCTGCAACGGTCGTTACTCCGGTGTCGTTCGACCATGCCGAACACCTCGGCGATACGCTCGGCAAGATCGCGACGGAAAAAGCCGGCATTCTCAAGAACGGGATTCCCGCCATCATCGCCGCGCAGCCGCGCGAGGCACTCGCCGTCATCGAGCGCCAGGCCGCCCGCATGAAGGCGCCCATCCGGATTGCCGGGGAGCATTGGACCGCAACCGAGGAGCGCGGACGGTTGGTTTATCAGGACGATGACGGCCTCCTTGATCTTCCGCCACCCAGACTTTTTGGCCGCCATCAGTTCGAGAATGCAGGAGTTGCGATCGCGACGTTGCGGGCCATTGCCGGCCTGAAACTTGCCCCGTCCGCGTTCGAGGCGGGCATTGCCAGAGCTGAGTGGCCGGCACGCATGCAGCGGCTGGCGCAAGGCGCGCTATCGGCTCTGGTGGCGAGCGGCGGGGAACTGTGGGTCGATGGCGGCCATAATGCGGATGGCGGCCGCGTGATCGCCAACGCGCTGGCCGATCTCGAGGAGCGGGTCTCGCGTCCGGTGGCGCTGATCGTCGGCATGCTCGGAACGAAAGACTGCAAGGCCTTCTTGCAGAACTTCGTCGGCCTCGCGCAGCGCCTGATCGCGGTGCCGATTGCCCAGCAGGAGAAGAGTTTTTCCGCCGAGGCCATTGTCGACATTGCCCGCGCGCTGGGAATTCCCGCACAAGGCGCGACCGGCGTCGAGACTGCGCTTGCTGCCATTCAACGCATGGCGCTCAATCCCGCGCCGCGTACCCTGATCACCGGCTCGCTCTATCTCGCGGGCGAGGCGCTGGCAGCAAACGGCACGCCGCCGGGGTAGGGCGGATTAGCGATAGCGTAATCCGCCGTGGGGCAGCCGAGGTTATCGGCGCAATACGCTATTGCGCCCTACGGGCTACTTCAACAGCTTCAGCAGGTCGGCCTTCTTCTGCTTCACCTGATCCATGGTGCACTGGCGTGGCGACTTGTCCGGCCGCCACCGCATGAGCGTAGTGCCATGGCGGAATTGCTCGCCGCTGAAATGGTCGTAGCAGACCTCGACCACCAGCTCCGGCTTGAGCGGCTTCCATTCGCCGGAGCGCTTCGTCGACCAGCGGCTCGGCCCGCCCGGCGCATTGCCGGTAAAGCCCGGCGGCGCAATCAGCTTTTCCAGCTTTTTGGTGAGCGCCGGCTTCTCCTCCCGCTTGATGGAGGAGGTGAAGCCGACGTGATGCAGGAGCCCCGCCGCATCATAAAGACCAAGCAGGAGCGATCCCACCACCGGCTTGCCCTCGTTGTAGCGGAAGCCGCCGACCACGCAGTCGGCGCTGCGGTAATTCTTGATCTTCTGCATGCCCGTGCGTTCGCCGGAACGGTAGGCAAGGTCCCGTCGCTTGGCGATGATGCCGTCCAGCGTCGCGCCGACGCGTTTCAACCACGCCTTGGCTTCGCCAAGCTTGCCGGTCTCCGGCGACAGGCGAATGCGCTCGCCGCGAAAGTATTTGCGGGCGAAGGCTTCGAGCTTTGCCCGCCGTTCCGCCAAGGGAAGTTCGACCAGCGCCTTGCCGCCGGCGTCGGCGAGCAGATCAAAAGCGATGAACACGGCCGGTGTTTCGCGCGCAAGCTTCTCCACCCGGCTCGCTGCGGGATGGATCCGCTGCAGCAAGTCGTCGAAGGAGAATGCTCCGTCGATGGGGACGACGATCTCGCCGTCGAGCACGAAGCGCTCGGGCTTGAGGCGGCGGACGGCGTCGACGAGATCGGGGAAATAGCGCGTGAGCGGCTGGCCGGATTTGGACTGCAGCTCGATTTTTTGCTTGTCCCGGAAGATGAGGCAGCGAAAGCCATCCCATTTCGGTTCATATTGCCATTCCTCACCGCTCGGAATCCGATTGACCGACAATGCTTCCATCGGCGGAAACGGCGGGCGCAGCGCTAGGGCCATTACAGAACTCGTGACGCAGTAATATTAGCGTGAGCGTAATCCGCCGCTGCAGCCACGGCTGTCGGCGCAATTTGCTGCGCTATGGCGCCCTACAGACCTCGTGCCGTCATCCAAGCGCCGCGGCGATCGCCTTGCCGCACGTGACCGTGTCGGCCGGCCCCTTGAGATCGCGGGTGCGCAGCTTCGGCTCGACGAGAGTCCGTTCGATTGCGGCGACGATCGAGCGCGCGGCATCAGGCTCCCCCAGGTGGTCGAGCATCATCGCGCCCGACCAGATTTGCCCGATCGGGTTGGCGATGCCTTGGCCGGCGATGTCAGGCGCCGAACCGTGCACCGGCTCGAACACCGACGGGAATTTGCGTTCGGGATTGATGTTGCCGGACGGCGCGATCCCGATGGTGCCGGTGCAGGCCGGGCCGAGATCGGACAGGATGTCGCCGAACAGATTGGAGGCGACCACCACGTTGAAGCGGTCGGGATTGAGCACGAATTGCGCCGTGAGAATGTCGATGTGGAACTGGTTCCAGCTCACGTCGGGATAGGATTTCGCGATGTCGCGAACGCGCTCGTCCCAGTACGGCATGGTGATGGCGATGCCGTTTGACTTGGTCGCCGATGTCAGATGCTTTTTTGGCGTTGAGCGGGCAAGCTCGAAGGCGAATTTCAGCACCCGGTCGACGCCGATGCGGCTCATCACCGTCTCCTGCACCACCACTTCGCGGTCGGTTCCGGCAAACATGTGTCCGCCAATCGCGGAATACTCGCCCTCGGTATTCTCGCGCACCACCCAGAAGTCGATATCGCCAGGCCTGCGGTTGGCGAGCGGGCAGGGAACGCCGGGCATCAGCCGCACCGGGCGCAGGTTGACGTATTGATCGAATTCGCGGCGAAACAGAATGAGCGACCCCCACAGCGAAACGTGATCGGGTACCCGGTTGGGCATGCCGACGGCGCCGAAAAAGATCGCGTCGTGCCTGCCAATCTGTTCCTTCCAGTCCTGCGGCATCATGCGGCCGTGCTTTTCATAGTAGTCGCAGTTGGCGAAGTCGAAATCGTCCAGCCGCAGTTCGAAGCCAAATTTTTTCGCCGCGGCCTCAAGCACGCGCACCCCTTCGGGCACGACTTCCCTGCCGATGCCGTCGCCGGGAATGACGGCGATGCGGTGGACGCGGTTGGTACTCATGACGGGCCTCTCTGTTTGGTTCACTTGCTTGTCAGTCTGCTCGTATAGCTGAGCAAAAATTCCTTCACACGGCCGGGTACCTGCGCGATACCGCTGAGCACGGCCTGGCCATCAGTTCCTGAGACCAGGATCGGCTCCGATTTGATGACCCTGGAATAATCCGTCAGAAATTTTGCGTCGCTCCACATTTCAACGAATGCGGTGCGCAGCACGGACACCGCTTCGTCCGCCGCCTTGGGCGGCATCAGGGCGACACGAAACATGGCGAGCTGCGAATCGATGACGGCGCGCATCGCCGCATAGGTCGGATTTCCCGCCAGCGACTTTTCCGGCATCACGGTCGCGTAGAACTCTTCAAATGTCTGCATATTTGGCAACGCCTTGCTGCGCGGGTAGCGGCCATTCTTGCGCGGTGAGAGTTGCCACAGCGGAATGACGATATTGCCCATGGTTGGCTCGACCGAGCCGGTCCAGCCCGACAGCGAGGAATTGGCGAGTTGTCCGATGTTTTGCAGGATCGCCGTCTCGACTTCTTTTAGCCCGCGATAGGCCGGCACCGCCTGATATTTGATGCCAAGGAGATCGAGCGAGAGCGTTTGATTGAGCGTATTGGAGTTCTGCTCGCCAAGCGAAAGCGCCTTGAACTCTTTTGTTTTCATCAGGTCGGCCGGCGTGTTGACCCCGGGAGGCGTGTCTCTTCGCATGTAGACGACAAGCGGACATTCGACCCCGCCAATCAGCACGAAGTCCGAATAGCGCGTGCGGATCGATGCGTTGCCGAGAAGCTCGCCCACCATGTCGAGAGTAAAGAACCCCATTGTATCGCCATTGGCGGCGGCTTCGCCGAGCTGGTTGCTGCCGATGATGCCGCCAGCACCGCCGACATTCTTTATGATAATGGCCGGGTTTCCCGGAATGTGATTGGGCAGATGCTGCGCGACGATGCGTCCTTCGATGTCGGTAGGGCCTCCGGCGGGATAGTTGACAATCATGGTGATCGTCTTGCCCTTGAAAAATTGTGCCTGCGCATTGCCGGTAACGGCGAAGGCGAACGCGACAAGTGCCGAGAAGGTCAGCATCGTCCGTCTCATTGTGCATTCCTTCGAAACGACGCGCACGTTTTCGGCGTTGCGGTGTGGTTATTTTTTGCCTGTTCGCTGATCGCTCAGCAAGGTCCCGAGCTTGAAAGGCTCGAACGTCGGCTTGTACGATTTTTCGTCCAGGAACTGGCGCAGGCCGGTGTTGTACGAATCTTCGCTGTCGGCGACCTTGATCGCCTGTCCCTTTGCGGCGAGATAGTCGTAGGCTTGCGGCACGTCCATGGTCCGTACCTGCCGGATGGCATGTTTGGTGGCGCGCAACACCGCGGGGCTCTTTTTCATCAGCCGCTCCGCGAGATCGGTAACCGCGTCCTCGAGCTTCTCGAGCGGAACCGCTGAATTGATCAGCCCGATGCGGGCAGCCTCATTGCCGTCGAACGGTTCGCCCAGGCAGGCATAGTAGAGCGCGTGCCGCGGCAGTACGGCATCGGCGAAGACTTTGGCGACCAGGGCGCCGGGAAGAATGCCCCAGTTCACCTCGGAAAGCGAAAAGGTCGCGTTCTCCGCAGCAATGGCAAAGTCGCAACCGATGAGCTGCATGAACGCGCCGCCCACGCAGAAGCCGTGCACCATGGCGATGGTCGGCTTGTCGTAATTGTAAAGTCGCTCCCAGCGCCAGCGATTGGCAGCCGCCGCGGCCTTTTTTCGCTCGGCTGGATTGCGGTCGAGATCGCGAAAGAATTTCTGCAGGTCCTGGCCGGCGCTGAAATTACCGCCCTCGCCGGTCACCACCACGACCTTGACATTGTCATCGACTTCGAGCCGTGCCAGCGCATCGTCCATGTCGTAATGCATTTGCGGACTCATGGCGTTGCGCTTTTCCGGTCGATTGAGCGATGCCCAGGCGATGCCGTCGTGAACCCTCACCTTGCAGAATTCGTATTTGTACTCAGCCATCGCGTTGTCCTTCTGTTGTTACTTTATCCATAGCTGCGCAGGACGTGCCGCGCGAGGGCCATCTTGAGAATCTCATTAGGCCCTTCGGTGATCATCATGCTGCGCTGGTCGCGCCAGAATTTCTCGATCGGCAGGTCGGTCGCGAGCCCCATGCCGCCATGGATTTCCATGCAGCGATCCGCCGCGAGGTATGACTGGGTGTCGCCGAAGATCTTTGCCATGTAAGCCTCGGCACGGATGTCGCGGCCCTGATCGTATTTCCATGCAGCATCGTAGACCATCAGTCGAAGCTGATGCAGTTCCATGAAGCTGTCGACCAGCATCCACTGCACCGCCTGCCGTTCGGCCAGCGGTTGTCCGAAAGTGACACGATGCTTGGCATATCGCGTGCCGAGTTCGAGGCAGCGCTCAATCACCCCGATTGCACGCGAACCATGCCGAATCCGGCCGACGTTGAGCCAGTGCTGCGCATGCTTGAAACCATCGCCCTCCTCGCCGATGCGATTTTCGATCGGGACCTGGACGTTTTCGAACGCGATTTCCCACGGGCGGTCGTCGATGACCAGTTCCTGCGCGCGCAGCAGCTTCACTCCGGGCGACTTCATATCGACAATGAATGCGGAAATTCCGCCGTGCGAGCCCTTGGAACGATCGGTCGCCGCAATCAGCTGGGCAAAATCCGCCTCTTCGGCGCCGGTGATGAAACGCTTCATGCCGTTGATGACGTAGTGATCGCCCGCGCGCAGCGCCGTCGTGCGCATGCTGCCGGGATCGCCGCCGGCGTCAGGCTCGGTCTGGGCTAGGCACCAGTTCAACTCGCCGCGGATGGTCGGCAGCAGGTATTTTTCCTTCTGCGCGTCGTTGAGATGATAGAGTATCGGACTGACAGCGGGACCAAAGACTTCGACGCCGCGGGACGGCAAGGCGATGGTACGGCCAAGCTCCGCCCAGACGGTAACCCTGGCAATGAGCCCCATGCCAAGCCCGCCGTATTCCCGCGGCACATCGTAGCCGGCGAGGCCCAGTTCCTTGGCCTTCGCAGTGAGATGGGCGCGCAGTTCCGGCTTGAGCTTATTGTTCTCGCGGGCAGTCCGTTCGATGGGAATGAGTTCGCGATCGACGAATTTGCGAACCGTGTCCCGCAGCATGCGGATTTCCTCGGGAAGCTCAAAGTTCAATCCGTCGGCGGTATGCTGCGCGGTCATGCCTTGAAGTTCTTAAACGAGCTTGCGGCCAGTTATGATAGGAACTTCAAATTCACTGCACTAGTCCTGTGACTTGCGCGCAATGACACGGACATCGACGGCGCAGGCACCCGCTCCCTCGGCACGCACAATGAGCGGGTTGACCTCAAGCTCGGATAGCCAGGATCGTTGATCGAGAAACAGCCGCGAAAGCCCCGTCATGGCAGCCACAACGGCATCGATGTCGCGGGCCGGCCGCCCGCGGAATGCAGCGAGCAGCGGCGCTCCGCGCAGCGAACGGATCATTTCGCGAGCGGCATCTGCATCGACGGGCAGCAAGCGTATCGCCACGTCTCGCGTGACCTCTACGGTGGTGCCGCCGATGCCCGCCAGCAAGAACGGCCCGAATTGAGGGTCCTCCCGCGCGCCGAGAATGATCTCCACCCCGTCGACCATTTCCTGCACCAGAAATCCTTCCAGGTGTGAGCGCGGATCATGCGAGGTCAGCCGCCCGCTCATCGCTTGCGCGGCGGTGCGTACTGCCGCTGCATCGCCAAGTCCCAGCGCTACGCCGCCAACCTCGGTTTTGTGGCTCGCTTGCGCCGATACGATTTTCACCGCAACCGGAAAGCCGATCCGCTCGGCTTCCATGGCGGCATCTTCCGGCGTCTTTGCCAGCGCGGACTTCGGCGGATTGAGTTCATGCGCCACGAGCAGCGCATCCATCGATAGGCGTTCGTTGCCGACCGCGGGTTCGGCCGGGGGTAGGACCGTCGTGATCGGACGTCGCAATGCCGCGGCGTAGAAGATCAAGCCTTGCAAGGCTCGCACCGTTTCAGGCAGGCCTTGGACGAAGGGGATGCCGGTCTCCTTCTGGTACTTCCGGGTGATGTCGGACGCGTTCTGCGCGATTCGCCCAAACGCCAGAACGGGCTTGTCGGTCGATTGCATGATGCTGCGCAAGGGTTCCGGGTCACAAGGGTCACCGGGATTGACAGGCACGAGCCCCTGCACGGTGACGATGTCAACGGTCGGGTCGGCACAGACCACCTTGCAAATCTCGGCAAACTTGAGCGCTTGGACACCAACCGCGGCGCCGGCGTCCAATGGGTTTTCGGCCGGAACGCCCGGATCGATCATGCCGGCCAGCTTTGCCTTGGTCTGCGGCGTAAGCGGCGCCATCTCGGCGCCCTCGTCGCTTGCATAATCCAGCACAAGTCCCTTCGCGCCTCCCGAATAACAGGCCATGGCAATGCGCTTGCCTTTGGGGAGCCGTTCCTGCGTGAAGGCAAGACAGGTCTCCATAAGGTCATCGAGCGAGGGGCAGCGCACGATGCCGAATTTACGGCAGACCGCATCAAACACCTGATCGTCCGTCGCAATGGCCCCGGTATGGCTCGCCGCCGCGGCCTTGCCGCGCTCGCTGCGGCCCACCTTGAGGAGAAGAATAGGCTTCCCAGCCGCCAGCGCCTTCTGCGCGGCTGTCATGAAGGCCTGCGGGCGACGGATGCCCTCAACCAGACAGACCACCAGCCTGGTGCATTCGTCGTCGATCAGAAAGTTGATGTAGTCGGCCAGGTCGAGGTCAAGCTCGTTTCCACTCGATACCGCATAGGAAAATTCAAGGCCGCGCAGCGCCGCCTGTTGCAGCCAGAACTGGAACGTTCCACCGGACTGAAAAACCACCCCCACCGATCCCGGCTGCAATGAACGCACGCGCTTGGCGGGATAGAGCAGGAGCTTCTCGCGCAAGGCGAGCGAGCCCATGCAGTTCGGGCCGGAAATCCGCAACCCGTGCCTTTGCGAAAGTCCGCGCAGCAACTGCGCGCGCTTCTGTCCTTCGGGGTCGCCGCCTTCGCCGAACTGCGCGGCATAGATGAGCGCGCATTTAAGGCCGTGCGCCGACGCCTCGGTCAGCGTATCGACCACACCGGCTGGCGGTACAACGGTCAGCGCGAGGTCGACCGGTTCGGGAATTGCCGCGAAGTTGGGATAAACCGTTCGCCCCCACAGCTCGCGACGTTTTGGATTGACGAGATAGAGCCTTACCGGAAAGCCGGAGTATTCGAGATTCTCATAGATTTCCTGGGCCCAGCCGCCCCGGCTCGAATCGGACGCGCCAACCAGGGCGACGGACCTGGGGCGCAGGAGATGCTCGACCGAACGAAACACGAGGTCTCCGTAACATGAAGCAAAGCCAACGCGCTAATGCACAATGGTATTTTGTCGGCGAAGGCACTTCGCTGGTTACGAGGTCAGCCATCTCATAACTAGCCTCCCCGCAGGCTTCCGGTTATATAACCGGAATAAACAACCCGAAAGCCGGGAGTTAAAAACATATGGCCAGCAAGTCCCAGCGGAAGGCGACCCGTGCGCATCGGCGTCGGGCGACAGCGCGTGGCCTCGTGCGGATCGAAGTTCATGCGCCAAAAAGGGACGCCGCTCTCATCCGGACACTGGCCGCGACGCTGCGTAGCAAACCGGAAAAGGCTAAGCCGCTCCGATCGACGCTGGCGAAAGCCCTGATCCATCCTGGGGTGAGGACCGCCTTCGACATTTTCGGCTCCGAACTTCCCGACGAGGTCTTCGCCGGCGTTTTTGAGCAGCCGCGCCAACGCGATTTGCGCGAGATTGATTTGTGAAATTCCTGCTCGACACGAACGTCATTTCCGAGATCCGCAAGCGCGACCGAGCGCATGCGAACGTTGCCCGCTGGGTCGCCCGCACGCCGGTGGAGGAGATCGCGACGAGCGTCATAGTCCTCGCGGAAATTCGTCACGGGATCGAGTTGAAACGACGGCATGATCGGAATCAGGCCAAATCGCTCGATCAATGGTTCACCCAGATGCGAACCCGCCTAGGTGACCGCGTCCTTCCGATCGACGAGCCGATCGCCGAAGCTTGGGCGCTGTTGGGTATTCCCGATCCCTTGCCTCTGATCGATGGACTTTTGGTGGCAACTGCCAAGGTACATGGTCTGACGCTTGTGACCCGCAACGTCGCAGACATCCGCGGGACCGGTGTTTTGCTTTTCGATCCGTTTTCCCCATAAGAAAAATGCTCGGTGTCGGGTCTCAGAACCTTTACGAAAAGAAGCCGTTGAAACAGACCGTACCAGTCCAGGTCCGCTCAGTGCAACTTCACGTGCGGCTCGGTGCGCCGCGTGATGAGGCGCGCCAGCGTATCGAGCGTCACCTTGGTCGCCCCATGCAGTGCGTATTCATGCAGCTTGTAAAGCGAACGGTACATCAGGCGGGCGAACAGGCCTTCGATCCACAGGTTTCCGCCAATGAGCGACCCCATCAGATTGCCGACGGTGGAGTATTCTCCGAGCGATACGAGGGAGCCGAAGTCGCGATAGCGCCACGGCTTGAGCGGCTGCCCGGCCAATCGACGGCCGATCTGCTTGACGAGGTGCGAAGCCTGCTGGTGCGCAGCCTGGGCGCGCGGCGGCACGCTCGTTCCCGGACGACCCTGCCAGGGACAGGCCGCGCAGTCGCCCATGACGAATATATTTTCGTCGCGCGTGGTCTGCAGGGTCGATCGCACGACAAGCTGGTTGATGCGGTTCGTTTCCAGGCCATCCAGTTCGCGCAGAAACTCGGGCGCCTTGACGCCGGCGGCCCACACCACGAGCTCGGCAGGAAGAAAGGTCCCGTTTGCGAGCTTCACTCCCGCCGCGCTGACCTCGGCGACCTTCGCCGAAGTGTGCACGCGCACGCCCAGCCCCTCAAGAAGTTTCAAGCCTGCAGCCGAGAGCCGCTCCGGCAAGGCCGGCAGGATGCGGTCGGCCGCTTCGATGAGATGGATTTTGATATCCTTTTCCGGATCGATGCGATCAAGGCCGTAAGCCACGAGCTGGCGCGTCGTATAGTGCAGTTCCGCCGCAAGCTCGGTGCCCGTCGCACCTGCCCCGATGATGGCAACCTGAAGCTGCTCCGGGCGCAGCGCGCCGGACTGCGCGTGGCCGCGAATGTAGGCATTCACCAACCGAGCGTGGAAACGCTTGGCCGCGATCGGCGTATCGAGCGAGATTGCATGTTCGCGCACCCCCGGCGTGCCGAAATCATTGCTTTCGCTGCCGACCGCAATGACCAGCGTATCGTAGGAAAAGCTGCGCCGCGGCGTGACCTCGCGGCCTTCCTCGTCGATATGCGCTGCGAGCGTGACTGCGCGGCGCTGCCGATCGAGCCCGATCATCTCGCCAATGCGATAGCGGAAGCCATGCCAGTGCGCCTGCGCCAGGAAATCGATCTCGTGCACGGCGAAATCCATGGTGCCGGCGGCGATTTCATGCAGCAGCGGCTTCCATAAATGGGTGCGGGATTTGTCGATCAGGCTAATGTCGGCGCGCTTGCGGCGACCGAGCTTGTCGCCGAGCCGGGTGACGAGTTCGAGCCCGCCGGCGCCCCCACCCACCACGATGATCTGGTGAAGCCTAGAGATTTCGCCCGTCGACACGCGCGTTCCTCAAAAGCAGCCCCTCCCGAAGCCGCCCCGCGTAAAGAAGGGGGTTGGCCGTTATGGATGGGCAATATTACTCGTTCCGCCGGGAAAAGCGACCGCGAGCGGCAGCGCTCACAGATCTGCCGAGCCCTTTCAGATGCCTCCCTTGCGCAAGTCACGATAAAATATTGAGATGCAGGATGGAGCAGCTCCCATAAGCCCGAACAGAGGGTAACGAGGGAAGCCCGACAGGGAGGACGTCATGCAGGCCAGCACGGCGACAGCGGCGGGTGCAGCGCACAAGCCGATCTACACGCATCTTTATTTCCAGGTGCTGACGGCAATCGTGCTCGGCGTCCTGCTCGGGCATTTCTATCCGCATCTGGGCGAACAGATGAAGCCTCTCGGCGACGCCTTCATCAAGCTCATCAAGATGCTGATTGCTCCCATCATCTTCTGCACGGTGGTGCACGGCATCGCCAGCATGGAGGATATGAAGAAAGTCGGCCGGGTCGGCCTCAAGGCGCTGATCTATTTTGAAGTGGTGACCACCCTTGCGCTTGTGGTCGGTCTTGTCGTCGTCAATGTTCTGCAGCCCGGTGCCGGCATGAATATCGACCCGAAGGCGATCGATACCAAATCGATCCAGGTCTACACCACCAAGGCCGGCCAGCAAAGCACGGTCGAGTTCTTCATGAACATCATCCCGAACACGGTAGTCGGGGCGTTTGCGGAAGGGGAGATCCTGCAGGTGCTGTTCTTTGCGGTTCTGTTTGCCTTTGCGATGCACATGCTGGGACAGCGCGGCAAACCGGTTCTCGAGTTCATCGATACCATCTCGCATGTTCTGTTCAACATCGTCGGCATCATCATGAAGGTGGCACCACTAGGCGCTTTCGGCGCCATGGCCTTCACCATCGGCAAATACGGTATTGGCACGCTCGCTGTGCTCGGCAAGCTGATGGTAGCCTTCTACCTGACCTGCCTGATCTTCATCTTCGGCGTGCTCGGCGGCATCGCCTGGCTCGCCGGCTTCAACATCTGGAAGTTCATCAAATACATCAAGGAGGAGCTGTTGATCGTGCTCGGCACTTCTTCGTCCGAATCGGTGCTGCCGCGCATGATCAACAAAATGGAAAATCTCGGCTGCAAGGAGTCGGTGGTCGGGCTGGTCATCCCAACCGGCTATTCGTTCAATCTTGACGGCACTTGCATCTATCTGACCATGGCGGCCATTTTTCTGGCGCAGGCGACCAATACCGAGCTGTCGCTCTGGCAACAGCTCGGCATAATCGCCATCCTGCTCTTGACCTCGAAGGGGGCTGCCGGCGTGACCGGCAGCGGTTTCATCGTGCTCGCGGCGACGCTCGCCTCGGTCGGCCACATTCCGGTTGCGAGCATCGCGCTTATTCTGGGTGTCGACCGCTTCATGTCGGAGGCGCGCGCGCTGACCAATCTTATCGGCAACGGCGTGGCGACAGTCGTGGTATCGAAATGGGAAGATGCCCTCGACGAGGAACGGTTGCACAGGCACCTCGACCAAGAAACGGAGTTGGAGGCCGATGCGCCCGAAAAGGTCATGGCCGCGTAGATTTAGGCACGGGAGGGGTCTGATGCGCGCCCGGATGTTTCAGCTGGTCGTTTGCGCAGCGGCGCTGCTGCTGTCGGCGGCTCCGTCACCTGCCGGCGAACCGGACTGGCCGGATCAGCTCTCCATCGGCACGGCATCGCCCGGCGGCACCTATTACGTGTATGGCGAGGGGCTCGCCCGGATTCTGACGCGCATTCTCGATCTTCCGGTGGTGCGCTTGGCGACCGGAGGCCCCGCACAGAATATCGACCTGCTTGAGGCGGGCGAGGCACGGCTCGGATTTGTAACTACCGGCATCGCGCTGCAAGCCTGGAATGCAACGGGAATCTGGGCGGGCAAAGCGCCGGCACGCGCCATGCGGGTCATGTTTCCCATGTACGACACTCCCTTTCAGCTGCTGGTGCTGCAGGACTCCGCGGCGCGCGGCATTGGCGACATGTCCGGCAAACGCGTGGGCATCGGTCCGCGCGGCGGCACATCGGCGGCGTATTTTCCGGAATTCTTCAATACGTTGAAAATTCCGGCGAACTTTGTCTACGGGGAATGGGAAGAACTTACCGCGCAGATGCGCCAGCGCCAAATTGACGTGCTTGCGGTTGCGGCCGGCGTGCCGTTCCCCGCCTTTATCGAGCTCGAGGCAAAGGACAAGGTGCGCTACATCGCGCTGACTGCCAACGAGGTCGCGGCGTTGCGCCTCGCCATGCCGGAGCTTACGCCATCGCTTATCCCGGCCGGCAGCTACCCGTCGCTGCTGCGGCAATATCAGACGCTCGGACTTTACAACTTCGCAGTCGCCCACGCCGGCTTGCCGGACAGCCTCGTCTACAACGCCGTGCGGGCAGTGTTCGAGAATCATGAGGAGATGATGGAGGCGCATGCGGCGGCAGCTGCCACCGTTCCCGCCAACATGGATCGCAACTCGTTCCTGCCGCTCCATCCCGGCGCCATTCGCTATTACCGCCAGATCGGAAAAGCCGGACAAACAGATTAGGTCACCCCAATGGCATGGATACTCATGATCGGCATGGTCCTTACCGGGCTGGGGATTCTGGTCGGCCTCTATCTGCCGATCCTTGCGGCGCAATTTGCGACGCCTGAGAGGCTTCGCACCTACGCGATTTTAGGGGCGGTGCTGGTGGTGGTCGGAACCGGATTGGAGATTTTTGCGGTTTGGCCGGAAGCCGACGTGGAGGCGCAGCAAACCACCAACGACTGACGCAGTTTCCGCTACGTCGAGTTCGCGCGCGGGTGTCTGACCAGCAGCCGGCTGGTTGGGGCTGCTCGCAAGGAAAAACCCCGCTCGGGGAAAGCGGGGTTCTCCTTCGTCAGACGACCTTGATCGGGGGGTCGGGGGCGGTCGTCTGGGTGGAGCTGGGATTGAAATCTGGGGCGAAGCTGTCGGCTTATGGGCCGAGAAATCGACGCTCCAGCATGATGCGCAATTCCGGCGGCAGATCGTGCTGGTGGCGCTGCAGATATTCCACGATCTCGCCTTCGACCTGGTAGGTCCCGCCGCCCATCACTTTCGCGATGAACCGACGCACGACCGCGCGGGCGCGATATCCAACTGTGCTGGGGTCCAAGTGTGCGGGCGAAGCAATCATGGTCATCGGCGTCATGGCGATCTCCCGGCCCTTTTGTCCATCGCTGACGATGAGACTAGTCCGGCCCGCTCCGGCTGAATGTGACGAGGATCACAAAAACGCGCTTTTCACCATTCTGCGAATGGCCGGCTTTGGGCCTCCCGCAGGCACGCTTTTGGGCAAAAACGATGGGTCTATTGCTCAAGACCGCGAATTTGCATCTACCGCAATTAGGCCCATATTCCTGCGGTTGCATGGTCATGAACAGCGTCTCCTGCTTCCATCCCTGCGTTGCGGACTGGTTTCGCAGCCGGTTTGCCGCCCCGAGCCCTGCACAGGCAGCGGCCTGGCCGGCCATCAAAGCCGGGCAGCAGGTGCTGCTTGCCGCGCCAACCGGTTCGGGCAAGACACTCGCCGCGTTTCTCGCGGCAATCGACGACCTCCTGCGCCAAGGGCTCGCCGGCGTGCTTGGTGACGAAACTCAGGTCGTTTACGTTTCCCCGCTGAAGGCGCTTTCCAACGATATCAACCGCAACCTCGAAGCACCGCTTGCCGGCATACGCCAGCAGTTGCAGGCGCGTGCGCTCCCTGACGTCGAGATCCGCACCTTGGTGCGTACCGGCGACACGCCGCCGGCAGAGCGCGAGCGCATGCGGCGACGCCCTCCTCACATCGTGGTCACCACACCGGAGTCGCTTTATGTCCTGTTGGGCTCGGCGAGCGGCCGCAGCATGCTGGCGACCACTCGCACGGTGATCGTCGATGAAATCCACGCCCTGGCCGGCAACAAGCGCGGCACGCACCTCGCGCTGTCGTTGGAACGCTTGGCCTTCCTCTGCGGCGAGCGATTGCAGCGGGTGGGACTATCGGCCACGCAAAAGCCAATCGAAACAATCGCGACCTTTCTCGTAGGCGATGCACCGCAAGACAACAGCCCGCCGTGTACCATCATCGACACGGGCCATCATCGTCCGCGCGCGCTCGCGCTCGAGCTTCCGCAATCGCCGCTCGAAGCCGTAATGTCGGCGGAAGTATGGGAACAAATCTATTGCCGGCTGGCCGAACTGATTGAGGCACACCGCACCACGCTTGTCTTCGTCAACACACGCCGCCTGGTGGAACAAGTCACGCGCCGGCTGTCGGAACTGCTTGGCGAAGACCGGGTCACTGCCCACCACGGCAGCCTCGCCAAGGAGCAGAGGCTAAACGCCGAACAGCGGCTCAAATCCGGTTCGCTCAAGGCTCTGGTTGCAACCGCCTCGCTCGAGCTTGGCATCGATATCGGCGAGGTCGATCTGGTCTGTCAGCTCGGTTCACCGCGCGCCATCGCCACCTTCCTGCAGCGGGTCGGACGCTCCGGCCATGCCGTCGACGGCACGCCCAAGGGGCACCTGTTCCCGCTCTCGCGTGACGAACTGGTGGAATGCGCCGCGCTCCTGGACAGCGTGCGACGGACTGAGCTTGACCGCGTCAACATTGTCGAACGGCCGCTCGATGTGCTGGCGCAACAAGTCGTTGCCGAGGTTGCGGCGGCGGAGTGGAACGCGCATGAGCTGTTCGCGCTCATTCGACGCGCCTGGCCCTACCGCGCGCTCAAACGCGAGGACTTTGACGCGGTTGTCGCGATGCTGGCCGAAGGTTTCTCAACTCGCCGCGGGCGCCGCGGGGCATTGCTCCACTACGATGCCGTCAATCACGTTCTACGCGGCCGCCGCGGCGCGCGGCTTACCGCGCTTACTGCCGGCGGCACCATTCCCGATAATGCCGATTATCAGGTGCTGCTCGAGCCGGAGAACCATTTCATCGGCACGGTAAACGAGGATTTCGCTGTCGAGAGCATGGCCGGCGACATCTTCCAGCTTGGCAACAAGAGCTATCGCATCCGGCGCGTCGAGCGCAGCGTCGTCCGGGTCGAAGACGCGTACGGGATGGCGCCCACCATTCCGTTCTGGCTTGGCGAGGCACCTGGCCGCAGCGACGAGCTTTCGCAATCGGTGTCTCGTCTGCGCAACGAAATAACCGACCATCTGCGGCGCGATCCGACCGGGGAAGCCGCTTTGGCGTGGCTCACCGAGCAGATTGGAATTGGCCATGCCGCTGGACAGCAGATCGTCGAGTACCTCAATTCCAGCCATGCCGCGCTCGGCTGCCTGCCGACGCAGGAAACGATTGTGTTCGAGCGCTTCTTTGACGAAGCGGGCGGCATGCAGCTCGTGATCCATTCGCCTTACGGCAGCCGCATCAACCGTGCCTGGGGGTTGGCGCTGCGTAAGCGGTTCTGTCGCAAGTTCAATTTCGAGCTGCAGGCGGCGGCAACCGAAGACAATATCGTGCTGTCGCTTACCAGCGCGCACAGTTTTGCCCTCGATGAAGTGTCGCGTTATCTGCATTGCGCGACGGTACGGCCGTTGCTGATCCAGGCGCTCCTCGATTCGCCGATGTTCACGACCCGATGGCGTTGGGTGGCCGGCGTTGCGCTGGCGTTGCCGCGCTTTCAGGGCGGCAGGAAAGTCGCCCCCCAACTCGCGCGCATGGCTGCCGAAGACCTGATTGCGGCTGTGTTTCCCGATCAGATCGCATGCGCCGAGAACCTTGCCGGAGAGCGCGAGATTCCCGACCACCCGCTGGTGCAGCAGGCGATCAACGACTGTCTCACCGAGGCGATGGACATTGACGGCCTCGAACGCCTTCTCAAACGCATTGAGTCCGGCAACATCTGCATCGTTTGCCGCGATTTGACGCAGCCGTCTCCGCTCGCGCTCGAAGTGCTGTCGGCGCGGCCCTACGCCTATCTCGACGACGCGCCGTTGGAGGAACGGCGAACGCAAGCGGTGATGGCGCGCCGCTGGCTCGCACCGGAAACCGCTGCCGATCTCGGCCGCCTCGATGCCGAGGCGATAGCGCGGGTGCGCAACGAATCCTGGCCCGCAGCGGCCAATACCGACGAACTGCATGACGCGCTGGTCTGGCTTGGGTTTCTCACCGAGGCGGAGTCCCAGGCGGACCCTCGCTGGAGCGCCTGGCTCGCAGAGCTTGCAGCGCAGAACCGAGCGACACGACTGTGCCGTGAGGAGATGATGCTGTGGATTGCTGCCGAGCGATTGCCGCAGTTTGCGGCAATGTGGCCCGCAGCGACCCTTGAACCGCAGATCGGCGCTGTGGCTGTCGGCAGTGCGCGCGACTGGTCGCGTGACGGCGCACTCGTTGAAATCTTGCGTGGCAGGTTGGAAGGCGAAGGACCGGTCACGCAATTCGCGCTCGCCGCGGCGCTTGGCCTCGCGAGCAGCGCGGTTACCACGACGCTGGCAGCCCTGGAGGCGGAGGGCTTCGCGATGCGCGGGCGGTTCACTCCGGGAGCCGTTGCCGATGAATGGTGCGAGCGCCGCCTCCTCGCCCGTATCCATCATTACACGGTGAAGCGGTTACGCGCCGAGATTGAGCCGGTCGCAGCGCGCGATTTCCTGCGGTTTCTTCCCGTCTGGCAGCGCGTCACCGCAGAGGCGCGAAGCGAAGGGCCGCAAGCAGTCGATGCGGTGGTCGCCCAATTGGAAGGCTTTGAAGCGGCCGCCGCCGCTTGGGAACTGGAAATCCTTCCTGCACGCGTAGCCGGATATGAACCGGCTTGGCTTGATGATCGCTGCCTCGCCGGTCAGGTCACTTGGGCACGGCTGAAGCCCCGCAATATTCGTGGCAATGCCTCGAGCCTTCCCGCCACCGCACACGCGGGAGAAAACGCAGCGGGTAAGGCAGCGCCGGTGCGAACCACACCGATTACCTTGCTTTTGCGCCGCCACGCATCGTTATGGCGAATGCTTTCCCCGCCGAACCATGCCGTGCAGCCGAGCGCGCGAGCACAAACCGTGGCGGACGTCATCGCTCGGCACGGAGCCTCATTCTTCGACGAACTGGTGGAAGGCAGCGGTTTATTACAGTCGCAGGTCGAAGAGGCGCTCGCGGAGCTGGTCGCACTGGGGCTTGTCAATTCTGACAGCTTCGGCGGTTTGCGCGCACTGCTTGTCCCGTCGGCGCAACGCCGGCCGTTGGCAAGCGCGCATCGCCGCCGGCGCAGGGCGAAATTTGGAATGGAAGAGGCCGGTCGATGGTCGCTTGCCCACCGGCCGCAGCCACTGCAACAGGGAACTCTCGTTGCGGCGGAGGCGGCCGAGCACGTCGCACGGGTGCTGCTTCGCAGATATGGTATCGTATTCTGGCGGCTATTGGAGCGTGAGGCGGCTTGGCTGCCGCCCTGGCGCGACCTGTTGCGCGTCTATCGCAGGCTTGAGAGCCGTGGTGAAATTCGCGGCGGCCGTTTTGTTGCCGGATTTTCCGGCGAGCAGTTCGCATTGCCGGATGCGATTGCCGCGCTGCGGGAGTTGCGGCGCCGGCCTCCCTCCGACGAATGGGTCTCGGTCTGTGGCGCCGATCCACTCAACCTCGTTGGAATTCTAACCCCCGGCGCAAAGCTCTCCGCGTTGACCGGCAACCGGCTGCTTTATCGCGATGGCGTGCCGGTTGCGATTCTGGCAGCGGGCGAGATGCAGCTGCTGCAAAGCCTCGACGCGGCAAGCGAGTGGCAGGCGCGCAAGGCATTGCTCCGTAGCGCCTCCGTCTCATCGACCATGGATATACATGGCGCCAATGCTTCTGCCCCTGGCGTCAAGGTCAATGGCAACCTTTCGGTAGGGTAGGTTGGGTTGAGCGCTTTTGCGGAGACCCAACATCTCTCGAAATCTTCCGGTGTCGGGTCTCGTAAGGACTTGACGCAGCCTACCCCCGACCAACCGAGGTCAGACTTTGGGGGTCGGTTTTTTCTCAAGATCGCCGACATAGGCTTGCGCGTGGAGTTCGGGTCCCAGATCGTGGAATAGATCGATCTGCGTCTCGAGGAAATCGATATGCTCTTCCTCCTGGCGCATCAGCTCCTCGAACATATCGCGGGTGACGTAATCCCTCACGCTGTGACAATGCGTCGCCGCGTCCTGATAGAGGGCGCGCGCCGACATTTCCAATGCCAGGTCGGCGTCCAGGATTTCTTTGGTATTCTGGCCAATATGGAGCGGATCAAGCGTCTGTAGATTGGGATGGCCTTCCAGAAAAATGATGCGGCCAATGATCCTGTCGGCATGCCCCATTTCCTCGAGGGAGTCCTGCCGCCATGCCGTTGCGAGGTCCTTATAGCCCCAATTCTCAAGGAGCCGGTAGTGCAGCCAATACTGGCTAATCGCTGTGAGCTCGTGCCGTAACGAGCGATTGAGAAACTCGATAACCCTGGCGTCGCCCTGCATAATCCAGCTCCCTTGTCGTATGTCGCCTGGCCTTGGCGGCGTCGCCGCCGGCGATCGCCTCATCCATAATGCGACGCAAGGTGCGCGCGCAACGCCCGCATTGTGCGCTGCAGCCGAGACAATCATAGATTTCAGCGGTGCTGCGCGGACATTGCTCGCTTTTGAGGGCTGCACGGATTTCGTGGTCGCTCAGCACGTTGCAGGAACAAACGATCATGGCCGCTTCCGAAGGGATTGGTCTTATATGTAACCATCGCTAGCGCAATTCCGGCCCGGCTGACAACGGAAATGGCGGAGAATTACAGCGATTCCAATGTGGGGAACTTGATCAGGCGGCGGCGTTGGTCAGGGCATCGACAATGCCGTCAACGACCTCCTCGACCAGCACC
This sequence comes from uncultured Alphaproteobacteria bacterium, assembly GCA_963817135.1. Lineage (GTDB taxonomy): Bacteria > Pseudomonadota > Alphaproteobacteria > Rhizobiales > Xanthobacteraceae > VAZQ01. The sequence goes on from CAWFNG010000002.1 coordinate 139,331, forward strand.
TTGTCGTCCCCCTCTCCCATGACGCGGATGACGGGCTCGGTCCCGGAGGGGCGCACGACCAGCCGGCCATGCGCGTTGAGGCGGGCTTCGGCATCCTTGATGGCGGAACGCACTTGCGCGTTTTCCAGGGGGTGCCCGCTTTTGTAGCGCACGTTCTTGAGCACCTGCGGCAAAGCGTCGAACCGGCGGCATACTTTGGACACCGGCTGGTCCTGTTTCTTGACGACCGCAAGCACTTGCAGCGCGGCCAAAAGCCCATCTCCGGTGGTCGTGTAGTCAGAAAGAATGATGTGACCGGACGGCTCGCCGCCGAGGTTGTAACCCTGGGCTCGCATGTGATCGAGGACGTAACGGTCGCCGACCGGAGTGCGCACGAGCGAAAGCCCCAATTGCGCGAGGTAGCGCTCGAGTCCGAGATTGGACATCACCGTGGATACAATGCCTGGCATCGCCAGCCGGTTTTCGGCCTTCCAGCTCTCGGCAATCACCGCCAGTATCTGATCGCCGTCGACGATGCGTCCGCGCTCATCGGCAATGAGCACGCGGTCGGCATCGCCATCGAGCGCAATGCCGATATCGGCCCGCATTTCCTTCACCTTCTGGCAAAGGGCTGCCGGCTCGGTGGAACCGCATTCCCGGTTGATGTTGAAACCATCGGGCTCAATGCCGATCGCTATGACTTCGGCATCGAGCTCGCGAAGCGCTTCCGGCGCGACCCGGTAGCCGGCGCCGTTTGCACAATCGATGACGACCCGCAGGCCGCCGAGCGAGAGATTTCGCGGCAAAGTGCGCTTGGCGAATTCGATATAACGATCCTGTACCCCGTCGATGCGCTTGGCGCGTCCGAGATCGGCGCCCTTTGCCAATCTCTTGATCAGCTCGGCGTCGATGAGGGCTTCGATTTCATGCTCGACTTCGTCGGAAAGCTTGAAGCCGTCGGGGCCGAACAGCTTGATACCGTTGTCATCGAATGGGTTGTGCGAGGCCGAAATCATTGTGCCGAGATCGGCGCGCATGGAGCGCGTCAGCATGCCGACCGCCGGCGTCGGAATAGGTCCGGTAAGCAGAACGTCCATGCCCACCGAGGTGAAGCCAGCGACCAAGGCGGTCTCGATCATATAACCGGAAAGCCGGGTATCCTTGCCGATCAGGACACGGTGACGATGGTCGCCGCGACGAAAGGTCAGCCCGGCTGCCTGCCCGACCCTAAGCGCGAGTTCCGGCGTGATCACCCCGTTGGCCCGCCCGCGAATGCCGTCGGTACCGAAATATTTGCGAACCATATCCTGGCTGACCCCCGTGCATCCCTGGGCTTTTGGTCTTACTCGAAGCGGCAACTCAATGCCGCCATGACGGGGATGATAAGCCAAAGCGCCGGCGCGAGCCAGCGTCGCAGCTTTGCAGCATTAACGGGGTCGACGGTCTGACTAGGACCGTTATCTTTTTGGCTTTTTGTCGTGCACCGACGCCGGAGGCTGGGTGACATTCGGGGGATCAGACGCAGGAAAACTGTCCTCGATCCCTCGGTCAAGCGACTTTTCCGCCTTGCGCCGCTGTGCCTCCTTGAATTCCTCTCTCGCTTCCTGGCGTCGCTTTTCCTCGATCTCGTTTTGCGTCACGGTCTCGTTCGGAATTCCCACGGCATCCTCCTGCTTTCATCGAGAAAGCGCCGCTAAGATAAAGCGCGCATGCCTGCGCTCGTTCCCTCGCTTGCAGAGACCTGGAATACTGATGCATTCTAAAACTACGAGGGAGGAGTAGTCCTTGCCACCGGTCACCTGCATCGAGGATTTGCGGCAGATTGCGCGCAAAAAGGTTCCGCGCGCATTTTTCGAATACGCAGAAGCCGGCTCCTATTCGCAGGAGACGCTGCGCGCCAATCGGGCGGACCTCGAACGCATCAAGCTGCGCCAGCGCGTCCTGGTCGATGTTTCGCAGCGTGAGCTCGAGACCACGATTCTAGGCCAGACGATTGCGCTTCCGCTCGCGCTCGCCCCGATCGGGCTTTGCGGGATGCAGCACGGCGACGGCGAGATTCTGGCCTGTCGCGCGGCGCAAGCCGCCGGCATTCCCTTCACGCTCTCCACGATGTCGATCTGCTCGATCGAGGATGTGGCGCAGGCGGTCGCCAAGCCTTTCTGGTTCCAGCTTTATGTCATGCGCGACCGCGGCTTCATCCGCTCGCTGATCGAGCGCGCCGCTGCCGCGGGTTGCAGTGCGCTGGTTCTCACCGTCGACCTGCAAGTGCTGGGGCAGCGCCATTGCGACGTTAAAAACGGCATGACCGTTCCGCCCGAAATCAAGCTCGCCAACATCATCGATATTGCAACCAAGCCGTCCTGGGCGCTGTCGATCGCGAAAGGGAAACGCAAGACTTTCGGCAATCTCGCCGGGCATGTGCGCGGCATGGAGAACGTAACCTCGCTCGCCCAATGGACCGCGAGCCAGTTCGATCCGACGCTGAATTGGAAGGATGTGGATTGGGTGCGCAGCCTGTGGCCGGGCAAGCTTATCCTCAAGGGCATTCTCGACGTCGACGATGCCAAGACCGCCGCGAAGACCGGGGCCAGCGCGTTGATCGTGTCGAATCACGGCGGCCGCCAGCTCGATGGCGCCCCCTCTTCGATCTCGGCATTGCCGCATATCGCGCAAGCCGTGGGCGGGGACATCGAGGTCATGTTCGACGGCGGCATCCGCTCGGGCCAGGACGTCCTGCGGGCGCTGGCGCTTGGCGCGCGCGCCTGCATGATCGGGCGTTCCTATATTTACGGCCTGGGTGCCGCGGGCGAACAAGGCGTCGCGCGGGCAATCGAGATAATCAAGACAGAGCTCGAAGTCTCCATGGCGCTTACCGGCAGCAAACGGGTGCGCGAGATCGATCGCGGCATCGTCGCTGTGCAAGGGGCGCTTTAAATGCCGGCGCCGGCGCTGCGGCTCTCGGCATAAAAAGACAGGAATCCAATAGCTTACGATTTTGCTTGACGATCGCGGGGATGTGCGGAATCAATAAGAACAAATAGTGAACATTGGCATCACCACTCTTGTCGCAAATGAACTCCGAAAAACGATCAGCTGCCTGCGAACAGCAGATTGTTCGCATCAATCGGTTGCGGCATTCGCTCGCCTCGCTTGAGCGCGCCGCCGGCGTGATCAACGAAGGCGTTGCCCCCGTCGACCTAGGCATCGCGGAGATCGACAACGCACTCGGCGGCGGGCTGGCGCGCGGCGCGCTGCACGAGATTGCAGCAATGCGCGAGAGCGCTAGTGCAGCCGCCACCGGCTTCACCGTGGGTTTGGCTGCTCGCGCGCTTGGCAGATCGGTCACGAAGGATAACGCAGGCTCCCTGAACCTTCTTCCCGCGACGGCGAAACCAAAGGGTCGCAATCGACCGCGGCGCGAAAGTTCGCCCGCCAAAAACACGGTGCTCTGGATCGCTGAAAATCTCTCGGTCGCGGAGAATGGCGCGCTCTACGCGCCTGGTCTCGATCAGGCGGGAATTGCTCCGCAATCCTTGATCCTGGTCACGGCCCGGCGCACACGCGATGTGCTGTGGGCAATGGAGGAAGCATTGCGCTGCCGCGCCGTCGGCGTGGTGATCGGCGAACTTCGCAGCGATATCGATCCCGTGATGACACGGCGGCTCTCGCACGCGGCCTCGACCGGCGACACGCTCGGCCTTGTTCTGCGCGCTCGTCCGGACGATGCGCCCTCTGCATTCGCAACGCGCTGGACGGTGCGGCCCATGCAATCCGCCTTCGTCGCGTCGCATCCGGAAAATCAGCCAGGGCAAAAATTTCATGACATCGGGCCGCCGCGTCTGTCGGTGCGGCTTAATCGCAATCGTCGTGGGCATCTCGGGGAATGGATTGTGGAGTGGAACAGTGTGGAGCAGCGTTTCGAGCTCACAACGCATTCTGAGCCTATGGCTCGACCGGTTTTCAACCGATCGCATCGCGCAGCAGCCGGATGAGGCGCAGCCCCGTTGCGGCTCAGGCAAACCGCAAATCGACCGGCAAACAGCCCTCATCGTCTTCGGCAAACGCGGCAATCTCGATCTTGTCGTCGCGGTCAATCGCACAGCAGATGAGCTCGGCCTGTCGCCCGGACTTGCGCTCGCACAGGCGCGCGCTATGCACCCTGCCGTCGTTGCGGTTCCCGAAGACCAAACCGCCGACACGCAGCTCCTCGATGCCATTGCCGACTGGTGTCAACGCTACACGCCGTTGCTGGCCGTTGATCCGCCCGCTGGCATTTTGCTCGATATCAGCGGTTGCGCCCATCTGTTCGGCAGCGAGCAGGAGCTGCGTCGAGGTCTGCTCGCGCGCATGACGAATTTCGGCTTTTCCGCGCGTGCCGCCATTGCCGCAACCATTGGCGCTGCCTGGGCTGCAGCGCATTTCAGTACCGTACCGATCACGCCTGCCGGCGGCGAACGCAAGCTCTTGGCGCCGCTTCCCCTCGCTGCGTTGCGGCTGCCGCATGAGACAGTCGCGGCGCTTGGACGGCTCGGCTTCAAATTCGTAACAGACCTCCTCGATCGCCCGCGCGCGCCGCTCGCTGCCCGTTTCGGCACGGGCCTTTTGCGCAACCTCGATCGCGCGCTTGGCTATGAGGACGAGCCGCTTACGCCGCGCCTGCCGGTCGCCCCCTATCTTGCCGAGAAACGATTTCCCGAACCGATCGCGCGCGAGGAAGACATACTTGCAACAATCGAACGCCTTGCCGCACAGCTCAAATTTGCACTTACCGCCCGCGGCGATGGCGCGCGCCGGCTCGAGCTTGCCTTGTTCCGCACCGACGGTGCCGTCAAGCGCCTGGCGGTCGGCACTTCCCGTCCTGTCCGTGAGCCGCAGGCAATCCGCGCGCTCTTCGTCGAACGGCTTGCCGCCCTGGGCGACGCCATCGATCCCGGTTTTGGTTTCGATCTCGCGCGTTTGTCGGTCGTTCTCGCCGAGCCCTGTCCGGAGGAGCAGATCGGTCTCGGCGGCGGCGAGCAGCAGGCCGAGCTCGACCGCCTGGTCGATCGCCTCAGCGCACGGCTTGAACGCCGCCATGTCGCGCGTCTCTGCGCTCAGGAGAGTCATATTCCCGAACTCGCTGTCGCGGCCTTGCCCGCGCAGCTCGCGCCATCTGTGCAGACCGGCTGGGACGCGTTTCGCCGCTTCAGCACGGAGTTACAAATGAGCGCGCGCCCGTTGCGCATGCTCGTCAGGCCCGAACCCATTGATGATCTCCTGGCGCTTGTTCCGGATGGCCCGCCGGTTCGCTTCCGCTGGCGGCGCGCCTGGCACGAAGTGGTTGCTGCGGAAGGTCCCGAGCGCATCGAAGGCGCCTGGTGGAGCGAACAGGGCGGCGGGCCGGCGCGCGATTATTTCCGGGTCGAGGACCAAACGGGTCTTCGCTTCTGGCTGTTTCGTGCCGGCCTCTATCGCGATCTCGCACGCGGGAGCCCGCGCTGGTTCCTGCACGGAATGTATGCCTGACATGACCCGTTATCTCGAATTTGCCGTTGCTTCCAATTTTTCTTTCCTGCGGGGTACCTCGCATCCCGAGGAACTCATGCTGCAAGCCGGAGAGATCGGGCTCGACGGTGTCGGACTATGCGACCGCAACTCGCTCGCCGGCGTCGTGCGCGCCCACGTCCTCAAACGCGAGAAGAAGCTCCCGCTCGCCTATCACCCCGGCGCCCGTCTCGTATTTGCCGACGGCACGCCGGATATTCTCGCCTATCCGCGCGATCGTCCGGCCTGGGGGCGGCTTTGCCGCTTGCTTACGCGCGGCAACCTGCGCGCCAGGAAAGGCGACTGCCTGCTTTATCTCGATGACTTGCTCGAACTGGTCGATGGCCTCGAACTCATTGTGATGGAAAGATCGAGCTTCGATGCTCACTCGGCTTCCCCGTTACGCACAGCGCAGAAACCTTCAACCGTGCCCGCGGAATTGCCTTCTTTGTGGACGAGGGCGCAGGGAAAATCAGGGCTTCGACTCATTGCAAATGATGGAAAAAGAACCGACGCGGAGGAAACCAATTTCCTCGCGCGGCTGCGCGCGGCTGCTTGCGACCGCGTGCGGCTCGCGGCCACGATGCTCTATCGCGGCAATGATCGTGCCCGCCTTGCGCGCCGCGCGCAGCTGGCACGGCAAGCCGGGCTGCCGCTGATTGCCGTCAATGATGTGTTCTATCACCATCCCGATCGGCGGCAATTGCACGACGTGCTCACCTGCATACGCGAGCATCTCACCATCGATCAGGCCGGCCGGCGGCTTGCCGTGAATGCCGAGCGCTATCTCAAGCCGCCCGTCGAGATGGCACGGCTGTTCCGCGACGCCCCGGAAGCAATCGAGCAAACACGGGCCCTCGATGAAAGACTGACCTTCTCGCTCGACGAGCTGCGCTATGAATATCCGGAAGAAATGTGCGCGGGTTTTGCGAGTGCCCAGGACGCGCTGGTGCACCTGGCCTGGCAAGGCGCCGCCGCACGTTATCCCGCAGGCATTCCCGGCAATGTCCGTACGATTCTCGAACACGAGCTGGCACTGATCGGCAAGCTCGGCTACGCGCCTTATTTTCTCACCGTCCATCATATTGTCGATTACGCCCGCAGCCGGAATATTCTTTGTCAGGGCCGCGGTTCGGCGGCGAATTCGGCGGTCTGCTACTGCCTACGCATTACCGACGTCGATCCGCGCGAAGGCCGGCTGTTGTTCGAACGTTTCATTTCCTCGGAACGCGGCGAGCCTCCCGATATCGACGTCGATTTCGAGCACGAGCGCCGCGAGGAGGTGATCCAGCACATTTATTGCCGCTATGGACGCGACCATACCGGCATTGCCGCAACGGTCATTTCCTATCGCGGCCGTTCCGCCATTCGCGAAGTCGGCAAGGTATTCGGGCTGTCGGAAGATACCATTGGGGCGCTCGCCTCCTCGATCTGGGGAATGGGCGGAGGGGCGGTGGGCGCCAACGAGCTGCAACGCGCGGGGATCGATCTCAAAAGCGCCCGCATGCAAAAAATGCGCGCGCTTGCATTGGAGATCCAATCCTTTCCCCGGCATCTCTCGCAACATGTCGGCGGCTTCGTCATGACCCGCAGCCCGCTCGATGAAGTGGTGCCGATCGGCAATGGCGCCATGCAGGACCGCACTTTCGTCGAGTGGGACAAAGACGATCTCGATGCGCTCGGAATACTCAAAGTCGACGTGCTTGGGCTCGGTATGCTCACCTGCCTGCGCAAGGCGTTCGAGTTGACCGAGCAGCATTACGGCGTGTCGTTTCGCGCCGGCCAGGTAGACGTGCCGCAAACGCGAGCGTTGCCCATGGTGCCCTCTCCCCTTGCGGGAGAGGGCTGCGCCGACGTTTCCACAAAAAGAATGGGTGAGGGGTATTTGCACTTCAAGTCGTCGTCCACCCCTCACCCATTCTTTTGCGCTGAACCGCTGAGTAGCCCTCAATCGCCGCATGTCACTGCAACCGCCTTCTCTCTCGCCACCGTCCCCAAGGAGGATCCCGCCGTCTACCGTATGCTGCAGCGCGCCGACTCGGTCGGCGTTTTTCAGGTCGAGAGCCGCGCGCAAATGTCGATGTTGCCGCGGTTGAAGCCGAAGGAGTTCTACGATCTGGTCATCGAGGTTGCGATCGTTCGCCCCGGGCCCATTCAAGGCGACATGGTGCATCCCTATCTGCGCCGCCGGCAGGGGATCGAGCCCGTCAGCTATCCATCACCGGAGCTGGAAGCCGTGCTCGGCAAGACGCTCGGCGTGCCGCTGTTCCAGGAACAGGCAATGAAGATCGCCATTGTGGCCGGCGGGTTCACGCCGGGCGAGGCCGACAAGCTGCGCCGCGCGATGGCAACTTTCAAACGCAGCGGCACGATCGGCATGTTCAAGACCAAGATGATCGAGGGAATGGTCGCAAGAAATTATCCACGCGAGTTCGCCGAACGCTGCTTTGGCCAGATCGAGGGCTTCGGCGAATATGGTTTTCCGGAAAGCCATGCGGCAAGCTTTGCGCTCCTGGTCTACGCCTCGGCCTGGCTGAAATGTCGTTACCCCGATGTATTTGCCGCTGCCTTGCTCAATTCGCAGCCAATGGGATTTTACGCGCCGGCCCAGATCGTACGCGATCTGCGCGAACATGGCGTTGCGGTGCGTCCCGTCGACATCAATCACTCGGATTGGGATGCCACGCTGGAGCCGGATTCGCACCCTGCTGGGCGCGTGCATGCGCCGCATCGCGAGATGGCGAATGACATCTACAGCACGCACGCGGTGCGGCTCGGGTTTCGCAAGATCAAGGGATTATCCGAGCGCGATGCAAAGCGCATCGTTGCCGCACGCCATTCTACGGAAACGGCGCGCACGCGAACACAAAGAATGCCTTATAAATCGATTCGCGATCTCTGGCTGCGCACCGGTCTTTCGCCCCGCATCATCGAACGCCTTGCCGATGCCGATGCCTTTGGCTCGCTCGGCCTCTCGCGCCGGCAGGCATTGTGGGACGCCAAAGCCCTGGGCCGGGTCGGAGACAAAGACGATGATCTGCCGTTGTTTCGATTTATCAACAAACTCCCTGGCGAAGACACGCCGTCCGTATCGTCTCCTCGCTCGGCATCCTCTCCTCACTCGGCGGATTGCGGGCAGATACCGGCAACGGGCGAACCGAATGTAAATCTCCCGCTTATGGGACTGGGCGAGGAGGTCGTGAACGACTACCGCTATCTTGAATTGACGCTGCGCGCGCACCCCGCCTCTTTCCTGCGCGCCGATCTCATCTCGCGCGGCGTCATCCGCAACGCGGAGCTGCGCTCCCGGCGCTCAGGCGAGCGCGTCACCGTTTCCGGCCTCATTACCATCCGGCAGCGGCCGGGGACTGCCAGCGGCGTCATTTTCATGACCATCGAAGATGAAAGCGCAATTGCCAATATCATTGTTTGGCCGAGGACGTTCGAGCGCTTCCGCGCGGTCGTGCTGGGCGCCCGTTATGTCGCCGTATCGGGCGTGCTGCAGCAGGAATCCGGGGTAATCCACGTCATCGCCGCGAAGCTTATCGACCTCACTTGCAAGCTTGCGGCCTTGAATGCGGATGCGACGCCGATCGAATCGCTCGCCCGCACCGATGCGGTCAAGCGGCCGCATGATGAGAATGTCGATAGTCGCGCGCGCGGCCGGCGCAATCCTGCGTACCTCAGCGCACCCGCTGCGCTCCCGGAATTTGCCGGCGACCTCGATATTCCCGCGCACGGCTCCGCGCATGTACCGGCGCGATCCCGCTCGCGGCGAATGCGCGGTTAGAGCTTACATCGGCGGCACCACTCCGCGCCCGATATAGAGGGCCGGCGTGGTCAACGAACCGTCCGGCTGTTTGGTCGCGGCCATGACGATTGTCGGCGTGCCGGGCTTGAGCTCGTCTTTGCTTCCGGTCGTTACCGAGACGATGGGCGTATCTGGAGGGACGATCACCGTCTTTTCGCCGTCCTTGTACTTCACCGTGAGCTTCTGCCCATCGACACCGGAGACGGTGGTTTCGACAATGGCGTTGGTCATGGTGCTGCCGGGGCGGAGATCCCACGGGCCGAACCGCTCGGGCACCACGCCTCTTTGCGATTCGTGAAAGATATGGATGGCCACTGCCTTCTGCGTGCCGTCGGCCTGCGGCATGGCCGTGACCCCGACGAAGGTGCCCACTTTGATATCCGCAAGCGAGGCCTTGACCAGCGCCAGAACACGGCCCGGGTCGATCAGCTTCACATGCATGGTTTCGCCGCTGCGTGACTTGATCTCCAGGAGTGAGCCGTCGACTTTCTCGATTTCCCCGCGAATGCGCACAGTCGGCGGCGGTTGCTGGGCGTAGCCGGCCGATGTGATCATCATCAGCGCAAGTGCGGCAAGGCCAGGCAGCCGCGGCATCATCATTTGCATGCTTATTCTCCACTCCCTCCAAGCCGGACATCGGCATATCGACAAAAATCGCCTGCTGGCGAGCTTTTTTGCCATCAGATCAGTCGTCAATCCGGGATGCAAGCGCGGTTGCACAATTTGCGCGAACTTGTGATCCTACTATATCAATTCTCCGACGCCGAGCACGTTGCATGGACACTGCTCCTTCTGCGGTGAAGCTCGCTCTCCTGCTGGGCTTGAGCTTTTTTCTCGGTCTCGCATTCGAGGACTTCTTTGCCCATGCCGGCGCAAAGCGCCCGGGCGGCATTCGAACCTTCCCCTTGCTCGCGCTTGGGGGCGGCGTGCTCTACTTGTTCGATCCGGTACACTTCCTTCCGTTTACCGCCGGTCTCGTAATTCTGGGGACATGGCTTGCTATCTTTTATCGAGAACACATCCACGAGCATGACGAACAGGGAGAGCCGAATGTCGGGTTGATGGTGCCCCTTCTGAACGTGCACGCCTATCTGCTCGGCGCAGTCACCCTCGCCCTACCCAACTGGGTCGCAGTTGCCACGACGGTGGTTGCTGTTCTGCTCCTCACCGGCCGCGAGCAACTCCACGATCTGGCGCGCCGTCTCGAAATGAAGGAGATCGTGACGGCGGGCCAATTCTTGATCCTGACCGGCATCATTCTTCCGCTGCTTCCGGCAGAGCCGGTGACGACGCTTACAACGATCACCCCGCGCCAGGCATGGCTCGCGGTTGTCGCGGTCTGCACGCTTTCCTATGCGAGCTACCTCGCCCAGCGCTATCTGGTGCCGACGACGGGCGGATTGTGGACTGCAGCGCTCGGCGGGCTTTACTCTTCGACCGCAACGACGATCGTGCTCGCGCGCCAGGCCGGCAACGATGAAAAAATGCGGCCGCAAGCGCAGGTGGGAATCACGCTCGCCACCGCGATCATGTATTTGCGCCTTCTGGCCCTGGTTGCGATCTTCAACCTGCCGCTGGCCTCCCGCCTGGCAGCCCCTCTCGTGAGCCTGTCGATTGCCGCTCTCTTGATCTGCGGCTTTCAGTATTGGCTCAGTCATCCGTTTTCCCGGTCAGAGCGAGTCTCACTCGTAAAGAATCCGCTGGAACTCGGGGCCGCAGCCACCTTCGCCATCGCCTTCATTCTTATCTCATTGCTTTCGGCCTGGGTCACCAGCAGGTTCGGCGTGACCGGCGTATACTCGCTGGCAGCCATTGTCGGCCTTACCGACATCGATCCGTTCGTCCTCAATCTTGCCCAAAGCACTTCGACAGCCGCAGCCGCGGCAATCGCGCCCGCAATCCTGATCGCCACATCGTCCAATAACGTGCTGAAAGCTGCCTATGCAGCCTTGTTCGCGGGCGGCTCCGCCACCGTGCAGAGCGCCGCCGCGCTCGGCTTGCTTGCTCTCGTAGGACTTATTGTCGCTTTCGTCATGGCCGGATTTATCTGAAGGGTGTGCGGAGACAAAAAAACCGGCATGCGCGCGATTTTCATCGACTGCAACAACCAGCTCGCGCCGGTCTTTGCCCGGGTGCAGCGGGCGGATGACCCGCCGATTGCGGTCAACGGCGAACCGTTCGCCTCCTGCGATCTGCCGCGGCTCCTTGCCGGTTACGCCATCTGCCTGGATGACCACTCCTATATGCCGACGGAAATGCTGGTTCAGTGCCCTGATCTCAAACACATTGTGTTTCTCGGCACCGGGGCGTCGAGCTACATGGACGTTGCCGGGCTGGCCGCCCGCGGTATCACCGTGCATACGATCAAGGGCTATGGCGATACGGCGGTTGCCGAACACGCCATTGCACTGATGCTGGCATGCTGCCGCAAAGTCGTCCGCATGGACCGCGCAATTCGCCGAGGTGTCTGGGAGCCCCTCGAAAGCATGCAGCTCAAGGACAAGACGCTCGGCATCATTGGACTCGGCGGCATCGGCCAGGAAGTCGCCCGCATTGCCCGCGGCATCGGCATGCAGGTGATTGCCTGGAATCGCACGCCGCACCCCCTTGCCGGCGTGCAGGCGGTTGCCCTCGACACGCTGTTAGCCGCAGCCGACGTGATCTCGTTGCACCTTGCACTTACCGACGAGACGCGCGGTCTCATTGACGCCCAACGTCTGGCGCGCACCAAGCCGGGGCTGATCCTGATCAATACCGCGCGCGCAGCCCTCATCGAAGAAGAGGCACTTTTAAAGTCGCTGGAAAGCGGGCACATCCGCCACGCCGGCCTTGACGTATTTCATGTCGAGCCCCTCAGGGCGGACCACCCGCTGACACGGCTGGAAAACGTGACGCTGACGTCGCATGCCGGGTTTCGCACGTATGAGGCATCGATGACATTGATGCGGCGGGCAATCGATATCGTGCGCGATATTCTGGATCGCGCCGCCATGGGTTGAGCGACTGCCGGAAACGTTGCGCTGTCGTGGGCGATCAATGGATGGATTCATGACCGACCAGAGCACGCTCTCCCGCCGGCAAGGATTGACCGCCCGTTGCGAGCAGTGAAAATGGAGAAAAGAATAGCTGCCCCGGGAGACAGGACTTGAAGCCGGCACCGTTTGCCTATGCAAAGGCGCGCTCGATTGCGCATGCCATCGAGCTGCTCAGCGCCGATGATGCGCAGCTGCTCGCCGGCGGCCAAAGCCTGATCGCCACCCTCAACATGCGGCTTGGCCGCCCCGCTCTGCTGATCGACATCAACGCAGTCGCTGGCCTCGACGCAATTGCGTTAAACGACGGACACATCGAGATCGGCGCGCTGGTGCGCCATGTGCAGGCCGAACGGTCAGCCGAAATTCATCGTCATGCGCCGCTCATTGCATTGGCGATGCCGCATATTGGACATCCTGCGATACGCAATCGCGGGACCTTCGGAGGTTCGCTGGCCTTCGCGGATCCTGCCGCCGAGCTGCCAGCTTGCCTGCTTGCGCTCGGCGGCGAGATCGAGATTACGGGTCCACAGGGTACGCGTGTGATCAAGGCCGATGCATTCTTCAAGGCTTTGTTTGAGACGGCGCTCACGCCGCATGACGTCCTCACTGCCGTTCGCATCCCGAGAGCGACCCCAGAAACCCGCGTCGGCTTTGCCGAGTTTGCGCGCCGGCATGGCGACTATGCTCTGGTCGGCCTTGCGGCTTGTGCCCGCGCGCAAGGCGATCGAACTCGCAGACGTGCGGCTTGCTTATTTCGGTGTCGGCGCAACGCCGCTGCGCGCCCGCAACGCCGAGAGCGCTTTGTCCGATGGCGATCTCGAACGCGCCATCGAGGCGCTGGGCAGCGATCTCAATCCTGGCGATGACCTGCAGGCGGACGGCAAAGTCAAAGCGCATCTTGCCGGCGTGTTGCTGCGCCGCGTCGCCAGCCAACTCGCCTGCGGGGGAGGCATGGGGACGCAGATATGAGCGAGCATTTCCATGACATTGCGCTCGAGGTGAATGGCGAAACTGTGCGCGAGCGCGTCGAAGCGCGTACCACGCTCGTGGATTTCGTGCGCGAGAGGCTTGCGCTGACCGGCAGTCACGTCGGCTGCGAGCACGGCGTATGCGGGGCCTGCACGCTTATTCTCAATGGTGTGGCAGTGCGCGGTTGCTTGACGCTTGCCGTGCAGTGCGACGGCGCACGGGTTGAGACCATCGAAGGGTTGTCAGATAGCGGCCGCATAGCCGATCTGCAGCAGGCCTTCATCGAGCGCAATGCGCTTCAGTGCGGCTATTGCACGCCCGGTATGCTGATTTCCGCGCACGAGCTGTTGGCGCAGCATCACGTTCCCAGCCGCAAGCAGATCCGCGCCTATCTCGCCGGCAACTACTGCCGGTGCACCGGCTATCAGGCGATAATCGATGCGGTCGAGGCGGTGGCGCAACGACGCGCCGGCGGGGGAGCGGCGCAATGAAAATAACCAAAGATTTGCCGCCAGGCCTCTCCGTCCTCGACCGGCCGAACTCCTATATCGGCCGCTCGGTTCCACGCCCCAATCTCGCGCGGCTCACGCAAGGGCGCGCCCAGTTCGTCAGCGACGTCGTTCTTCCCCGCATGGGGCATGTCGCCTTCGTGCGCTCCCCGCATGCGCACGCCCGTATCGTGCGAATCGAACGGGCAGCCGCACGGCAACGACCTGGCATCATCGCCGTCGTGACCGGGGCCGAGCTTGCGCAGGTGATCACGCCCTGGATTGGCGTGCTCACCCATCTCAAAGGCATAAAGTCGGCGCCGCAGCACGCAATCGCCGTCGAGCGCGCGTGCTGGCAGGGCGAGGCAGTGTGTGCCGTCGTTGCCCGCGACCGCGCCGAAGCAGAAGACGCCTGCGAACTTGTTGAAGTCGAGTACCAGGAGCTGCCCGCGGTCACCGATCCTGAGCGCGCGCTCGATGCGGCTAGCCCGGTGATCCATCAGGAGCTGGGCGACAATCTCACCTTCGAGCGCGTGCATGTCGCCGGCGACCCCGACAAAGGCTTCGCCGAGGCCGATGCCGTCGTGGAAACGACGTTCGTGTTCGGCCGCCATACCGGCGTCACCAACGAGCCGCGGGCCATCGTGGCCGATTGGAACGCCGCCGAGGCGCGGCTCACCGTCTATCAAGGCACCCAGGCGCCGCACATGATGCAGAACCTCTTCGCCAAGCACCTCGATCTTGAGGAGCACCAGGTCCGCGTCGTCACCAAGGACGTGGGCGGGTCATTCGGCATCAAGGTTCACACCTATGCCGACGAGATGGCGGCGGTGGCGCTGTCGAAGATGCTCAAGCGGCCAATCAAATACGTTGCCGATCGCATCGAGAGTTTCGTCACCGACATCCATGCCCGCGACCATCGCGTCAAGGCGAAAATCGGCGTGCAGCGCGATGGCAGCATCACCGCTTGGGAGATTGACGACCTTACCGGCATTGGGCCTTATTCGGTTTATCCGCGCACTTCCGGCATCGAGGCAAACCAGATCGTCAATCTCACCGGCGGGCCGTACACCTGCCCGAATTACCGCGCCCGCGCGCGGGTCGTATTCCAGAACAAGAATGTCATGTGCCAGTATCGCGCGGTTGGTCATCCGATCGCCACAGCCGTCACCGAAGGGCTGGTCGACCTCGCTGCCGAGAAGATCGGCATGGATCCGCTGGAAATCCGGCGGCGCAATCTCATTGCCGACGATGCGCATCCATCGAGCGCGCCATCGGGCATCAAGTTCGAGGCGCTCTCCCATCACGAGTGCCTGGCGCATCTCGATGCCATGATGAACTACGCGGGACTGCGCGTTGAGCAGAGACGCCTGCGTGAACGGGGCATTTATCGCGGCATTGGGTTTGCAAGCTTCGTCGAAGTAACCAACCCGTCGGCAGCCTTTTACGGCATCGGCGGCGCGAAAATTTCCGCCCAGGACGGCGTGACCGTGCGGCTCGATGCGCAGGGCGCTCTCATGTGCCACACCGGGGTGACCGAGCAGGGACAAGGCGCCGAGGCTGTCATTGCGCAGATTGCCGCCACCGCATTCGGCGTTCCGCTCGAACGGGTGCGCGTCATCACCGGGGATACCGACAATACGCCCTACGGCGGCGGCACCTGGGCTTCGCGCGCTGCGGGCATCGGCGGGGAAGCCGCCTGGCAGGCCGGCAAGGCATTGCGGGCGAACGTTCTCGCCTGCGCCGCCTCGATCCTGCAGGCGCGGCCCGAGGACCTCGACATCCGCAATGGCCTCATCGTCGATGGCGCGAGTGGAAACGAACGGCTGCCGCTTCACGAACTCGCGCGCGTTGCCTATTTCCGGCCGGACACCCTGCCGCCGGGTTTCCAGGCGGAACTTGTGGCGACACGGCACTACGTGCCGCGCAAATGGCCGTTCGCCTTCACCAACGGCATCCAGGCGAGCCATCTCGAAGTGGACGTGGAAAGCGGCTTCGTCGCCTTGCTCAAGCATTGGTGCGTGGAAGATTGCGGTACCGTGATCAACCCGCAGCTCGTGGACGAACAGATCCGCGGCGGCGTGGTGCAGGGGATCGGCGCTGCGCTGTTCGAGCACTGCCTCTATGACGAGCGGGGCCAATTGCTCAACGGCAACATGGCAGACTATCTCGTGCCCATGGCCGGCGAAATGCCGGATATCGAGGTCGGACATGTGGTGACGCCGACCGCCGATTCGGAGCTGGGCGCGAAAGGCGCAGGCGAGGCCGGCACCGCCGGCGCGCCGGGCGCCGTCATGAACGCCATCAACGATGCGCTGCGGCCCTTGCATGCCGCGCCGCTGACCGAGATGCCGTTTACGCCGGGGCGGATTTTACGGGCACTGGGCAAGGTCTAAGCGATTTGCGGGTTCACCGGTGCGGCGTCCGCTGCTGCCAGCTGCAGACCTGTCAGCAGCCGGCTCAGGGACTGCAATGTGCCCAGAAGCAGAAATGGGCGAGTTTTCGAGTCGCCATAGAAAGTGCCGGCCATGAGTGCGGGATCACGGGCGATTTTGCCAGAAGTAAAGGTCGAACTTGCCCAACTCGTGCCATGCGGTGTCACTTATGATGAGATAACACGCGACCACAAAATCGAACGTTGAGCAAAAGATACCGTAACCCAGTGGAATTTCTGTCATCGACAGGCCCGCAAGTGAAGAGCCGGACAGGCAATGGGATAGATCCCAGAGCCCATGCATGACATAGCCGACCGCGATAGCAGATCGGAGAAACAGCCCACCCATAGCACAAACAAGGAAAGCGGCAACGCCAACTACTTCAGTTTGCCAAGCATGAGTTGAGGCCCCGAAATAGGCAGCGAAGCTTAGGTAAAAGGCGGCAATCACGACAAGGAAAGAGGTCCAGAATATCTGTTCCCATCGTCCTTGGAAGATTCGTCGAAAGATAAGAATGCTTCCAATCGCGCCGAGCAAACCGATAACTACATACAACAGAGCCACGACTAGCCCCCCAATGAACTGGCTGCGCGATCCAGCTCCGGCTATCAGATTTTGTAGTAACGCTGAATCCATCCTCGTTGCTCCAACTCAACCGTCCCGAAACCAAGCCAGCGTCAAATCCGGTAGGACAGCAGTGGCAGCCACGCTCAAGCTTGCGCGGTCCGCGGCATCAACACTGCAAGTATGATCGCAACGAGAATGAGCGCAGGCACATCTCCAATCAAATGACCGCGTTCCGCCGCATCGGTGAAGGACTGAACGCCCATGATCGCTCCGTGCACTACGCTCGACCATACAGTGAACCAGATGATGCTCTTGTGAGCGTAGGGATCTCTTGAGGCGATGAGCAAAAACACGCCCAGTGTCGCATACACTCCAATGATCATCATCAGATAGTGCGAATGTCCTTGTCCCCAAGCCCAGCCTGAGGGCCAGACAACCCCTAATGTATATATGCCAAATATGAAAGTTAGGCCGATGACGATCAGCGCTATGCGAAGAAAAAGCAGACGATTTGCATCAGACATTTTTGCATCTCCGATGTGCGCACTGCGATGGCCATGCCCAGACTTGCCGTGCGATAATCCCGTCAACGAAAACCCGTAACTCGGAATTTACCAGGCTCTTGATTTCGCTCCAGCAGAAACTCTACCACATCGGCGCGTTTTGGCGGAATTGATCTACTTGTCCGCAGCGGTTGATGGCTGCCGCCGTTCGGATCACTGCGTAACGGCGACGATGACAAAAACTTTGGTTTATGAATTCTCATCGGAGCGTGGCGACAAGCCTCCTTTACGAGCGCAGCCGTAGTCTTCGCATAGATAGGAAAGATCGCCCTCGCACGGATAGTTCGTGATTGGGCAAAGGAATAGTTGCCTGCTGGGGCGCGAGTGGAAAGCGGGCCTGATCTTTTGCGTTGGGGCCATGATCTCCTCCGGTCTGTCGCGATCACAGAGATGGGCGGGAGATGCTGCGAGATTCTACGCCGTCCACGTGCTCGCCAATTAAACGACCGACCTCGCCTGCGTGAGTAGCAATCATGAAATGGGCGGCACAGTCGATGGTGGCCAGGGCGGCTCGGTTCATGCACTCAAAGAGGAGCCCGTTAGCGCGTTGCATCGCCGGATGACTTGCTCCGCCCCTAAGCACGAGGGTTGGGATTTCGATTGTGGCCAGCGCAGCTGCCGACAGCGGGAAACCATACGCACTCGCCCAGTCAAGGATGTTGACCGCCGTCGTTTGTACGGCGTAGGCGCGAACACGGGGCGGCCAGGAGGCGAAGGTACCGGCACCACCGTAGAAGTCGATCATGGCCGCGATCGCTTCGGCGTCTCCGCTCTCATAGGCGGTAAAATAAGCCTCCGTCATGCGACGGAATGCGCGATAGTGCTGTTGCTCTCCCCTTTCTCGCAACAACTCTACTGCCGGCGCCTCAATGATCACGAGGCTAGCTAGGCGCACCCGGTTGCGTACCGCCACCGCAAGCGCGACCAAGCCACCGAAGGAATGGCCGACCAGATGGACGCTGCCGCCACTTGCCCTTCGAATGACCCATTCCAGCGCATCAGCCTCGTGGGAGATGGAAGTATCATGTGCGGTGCGGCGTTCCGCGGTTCCCCCGTATCCGAGCAGGCTTGTGGTCACACAGCGAAGCCGGTTATCCCACGCCGAGATCAAAGGCCGCCACGCAGCACCGGTGCTGCACGATCCTGGCACAAGCACAACGGTCGGGCCGGAACCGCACACTTCGTAGTCGATGCGCTCAAGTAATTCCTGGGTCACGACGTCAATCTTTAATGCTCCCGTCCGGATACGTCGGCGCACCGCAGCGTATCTACCGCCGACCCCACGTTCGGCCTGTGCAGGTGGCTTCGTGGCGGCCCCGCGCGCTTGCGTAGCTGGCATCGCTTGTCGGGGCGATTCCTTTCCAGCGATGCCAGGCCGATGGCTCGTCACGCGGCGCGTCGGCCGGCGGCGAGTTCCTTAACCGCTTCGGTGGTCAGCGGCTTGCCGCCGATGCCCCACTCGCCGCTGGTTACTTCGGAGATCTTCACCCAGGTCACCCCCCGCATGTTCTCACCTTCAATCGAGACCATGGCATCGGTCAATTTCTGGATGATCTGCCGCTTTTGCTCAGGGTTGAACACTTTTTCGATCAGATGGACCTCTATCAATGGCATTGTCGTGCTCCTCTGTGCCGACCTCGCCCGAGCGAGGTCACTGGCGACAGTATGCACATTGCGGCCAATCAAGACTTTCAGAAAGCTATGATTTAATCTCCACATGCCCTCTAGATGCTCTTGAGATGTCCTTGGCCCACGTATGACCCTCAGCTTTGGTGACTATGAGATCGATGTCGAACGGCGCGAACTCAGGCGCGCCAAGACCCCGGTACATGTAGAGCCGCAAGTCTTCGACCTGCTGGTTTACCTGGTGCAGAACCGCGACCGCGTTGTCAGCAAGGAAGATCTCATCGCTTCAGTCTGGGGCGGCCGGATCGTGTCAGATTCGACTCTGACCAGCCGGATCAATGCTGCGCGAAACGCGGTCGGCGACAGTGGCGAGGACAAGAAGCTGATCCGCACCATCGCGCGTAAGGGCCTCCGCTTCGTTGGCGCAGTGCGCATCCAACGAAACGACGACGAGCCGGCAAAAGTCAACGACCCGCCGCCGGATGAAATCCAAGAGCAGTCGCGCAGGGCCTTGCCGCTGCCCGACCGGCCCGCGATCGCCGTACTTCCCTTCATCAACATGAGCGGTGATTCGGAGCAGGAGTATTTCTCCGACGGCATCAGCGAGGACATCATCACTGCGCTATCCAAGCTGCGCTGGTTCTTCGTCATCGCGCGCAACTCTTCGTTCATCTACAAGGGCAAGGCCGTCCATATGAAGCAGATCGCTGAGGAGCTCGGCGTCGGCTATGTGGTCGAGGGCAGCGTGCGCAAGATTGGCGACCGCGTGCGCATCACGGTGCAGCTCAACGATGTCGCCACCGGCAGCCACGTCTGGGCAGAGCGCTACGACCGCGGTATCGCTGACGTGTTCGCGGTGCAGGACGAGATCACCGAGGCTATCGTCGCCGCCATCGAGCCACAGGTTTATGCTGCGGAAAATTTTCGCGCCAAGCGCAAACCACCGGACAGCATGGACGCATGGGATCTGGTGATGCGGGCGCTATCGCATTACTGGCGAGTGACGCGACAGGATAATGTGGTCGCGCAGGCGCTGCTTGAGAAGGCGACCGCCATCGATCCGAGCTACGGTCAAGCGCACGGCGTGCTCGCCACAAGCCATACGTTCAGCGCCCACATGGGTTGGGAAGAAATGGCGACTGCAACGCCAGTCGCCGAGCGTGCGGCGCTGGCAGCGATCCGTGCCGACAGCGAGGATCCTTGGGCACACTACGCATTGGGTAGCGTTTATTTATTTACGCGACGATTCGACAACTCGCTGGCCGAGTTCGAGCTGGCGCTGCGGCTCAATCCGAACTTCTCGCTGGCGCAGGGCTATTACGGCCTGACGCTGTCCTATTGCGGGCGCTGGGAAGAAGCCGACTTGGCCGCACGCCGAGCGCTGCGACTGAGCCCGCGCGATCCATTTGCGGCGGTTTATTTCGGCATCGCCGCCTACGCCCAGTTCATCGGCCGCAACTATGAAGAGGCGATCCGTCTTTCGCGCGAGGGCATTCGACAGCGCGGCGATTTCGTTGGCGCACACCGGGTGCTGACGGCCGCCGCGGGAATGGCCGGACAGGATGACGTCGCCAAGACCGCATTGCAGGAGCTTCGCCGCGCGCAACCCAATATTTCGATTGCCTGGATTGCAAGCCAAATGCCGATCAAGCTGGAAGCCGACCGGGAGCACTATTTGGAAGGCTTCCGTCGCGCTGGCTTGGACTAGCTTCGATCTCGGATGCTGATTAGGCCCAATGTCCGAGTTGGGTCAAAGTACAAAAACGGCGTTCTTGTCTAGCGTTCCCATGTCTGCTTCCAACGGATGCGGACACATCGGGCCAGGGCTAGCAAGGAGCCTGCGCCCGCCGATTCGGAGCTGGGCGCGAAAGACGCAGGCGAGGCCGGCACCGCCGGCGCGCCGGGCGCCGTCATGAACGCCATCAACGATGCGCTGCGTCCCTTGCATGCCGCGCCGCTGACCGAGATGCCGTTCACGCCGGGGCGCATTATACGGGCACTGGGCAAGGTCTAAGCGATTTGCGGGTTCACCGGTGCGGCGTCCGCTGCTGCCAGCTGCAGACCTGTCAGCAGCCGGCTCAGGGACCGCAATGTGCTCATAAGCGGCCACGCCGTCTGGCTTACGATTGCCGTAAGTCACTGTGATGCGGCGGCGCCCGCTCGCTGAATATCCATTAAAACTCCGCATGGAATCGCAGGGCGTAAAACGACACCGGCCCGCGGTCGGCGTTGTAGGCGGGGTCGGCGATGAACTGATAGTCGAAGGTCAGCACCGACCATTTGTTGAGGCTGTAGGCGTAGTACGCTTCGAGTATCTTTTCGGGCCGGTAGTTGAGCTGGCCGTCGCCGATCAATATGCCAAGCCCGCCGGCGGCAAAATAGGCGCGGGCCTCTGGCGAGAGCCCGTTGATCACGCCCGCCACGCCGATTTTATCATCCGGGCGCCCCCAGGCCTTGCCCTTTAAAACGGCGCCCAGCGAGAAGCTTTCATTGCAGTCGGTCCAACCGAGGATCTCGGCCTTGCCGGCGTTCCAGCTCGCGCGCGAGAACAGGCCGAGCTGATCCGTGACCGCCTGCTCGACATTGACCACAAAGCCGTAATTGGTTCGTGTATTCCGGGTGAGAGTGATGTCGGGGTAGTTGGGAGTGTCGAGGGGCTCCGCGAGCGCTTCGGAATAGCTGCCCGCATTGCCGACGTTCGCCCATGCCATCAGGCGCAGCTTGCCCGGCTGAGAGAACAGCGAATATCGCAATTCCAGCTCGGCGATCGTCTCGCCGTGCTTGGTGATTTGCGTATCAAACCGGTTGTCGTTCGAGAGCACCGGAAGCAGGAAATAGCCGACACGAAATGCCCAGTATTTTTGATTGAAGTCGATCGCAGCGCCCCATGTGTAGCCTACCTTGTCCATATCCCAATCGTAGGCGCCGCAGCATTGCAGACTCCAGTTGAGGAAGCTGGTGCGCGGGTCGTGGGAATAGGTGTTGCCGTCGAACAGATCGGTCACCTGGAACTTGCCGGCGGTAACGGTGATGCGGGAGATGTCCTGCTTGCCGGCGAGCTGGTTGGGACCATCCTCCATGGTCTCCTGCTCGCCGCCAAGCCCGAAGGTCTGGCGCACGAAGACGCGCCCTATGTTCACGCGCGGGATCGGGAAGCCCGACTTTTGTGCTTCGCCATTTGGGAAACCGCCGAGGCCGAAGGTATCGCTGAGACCGTTGCCCTGCATCCACTCGGGATCGACGTAGATTTCGGTGCCCGCCCATGGGCGCATGCCGATGTAGGCGGTCGCGCTTGTCGTGTTCTTGTACTGGTTGCCGCCGAAAAGGCTGTTATCGCCGAAGTAGGGCGAATGGAACTGTCCGTAGCCCTGCCCGATGAAGGTGAGCTGCCCGTGGATGTTCCAGTCGCCCGAAGCAAGCAACCGTGAATCGTCGGTCCAGCTCGCGGCAGAGCCCGGCTTCCCCCAGTCGAGCTGGCGGTTGATTCCCACGCGCACCGTCTGCATGTCGAGTTTCGATTCGTAAACCGTGCCGGATGGAAACGCGCCGTCAACATTTCCGAAGTGGTAGTAGAGATATTCGAGCTTTGCGGTCCAGTCCGCAGCGATGGCCACTTCGGCGCCCACGCCGGCCGCCAAGCCCTTGCGGGTGCGCAGGACCCTGTCCTCGTCGGCAACTATGCCGGGAGTTTCGCCAAGGCGGGCCTGCGACCAGGCGTATCCGCCGGTTGCGTAGATGAGCCAATGACCGACGGCATAGCCCAAGCGGCCCCGGAGCGTGGCAATGTAGTCGACCCTGTCGGTGACGTTCGTGCCTTGGGCCGTCCCTAGTCCCGCCGCCAATCCATTCCCGAAAAACTCGGGGAACGAGATATCCGCCTCAACTCCGAGCAGGAGCCGGGATGGCAACAGGTAATTGTATCCAGTCTGAAAACCGCCGTAGAGACTGCCGAAGGTCGGGGCCGATATCGCTGGGTTGGCATCGAATAAGGCGTTATTTACCCAGCCGCGGCTGTAGCCGACGTGGCCGCCAAAATAGCGGCCGGTCCAGGCCCATACGGCCTCGAGCGGCGTCTTGCTGCGCTTGCGCGATTTGCCGGAATTATCGGTCTTGTCGCCGGACTCCGCGGGCGCACTCGGTTCGAGCTTGTAGTTGAGCCCGAGGCGTAAGACGTCGTCTGTAATGCGGGCATTGAGCCCGAGCAGGATCGGCGTCGCATTCAGCGGATCGGCGGCGGTCGTCGAAGCACTGCCGAAATCCAGGTGAAGGTATTCGATCTTGGCGGTCCAATTGCCCGTCAGACGCGATTCGACGCCGGCCCCGGCTGTCCAGCCGATCCTAGTCCCGTGGCTGATATCAAAGAGGGGAGCGATGACGGCGGTGGAATCGAAAACCGTGCCGACGTGCCAAATTCCGGCAAACGCGACGCCGCCCGTCGCATAGACCAGCGTATCCGGTGTGACGCTCGCACCCAGGCGTCCGCGCATTGTTGCGAACCAGTCCAGCCTGTAGTCGTGCGTGACGGTCACCGGCGTATCGACGTCGGTGATGGTGGAATTGCAGATTGCGCCTGGGCACACATAGGCCGGTGCCGCCTGCTGGCTCGTGGCTTGAATGTCGGTTTCGAAGCCAAAGAGCCAGCCGCTTGGCTGCCAGTTGTAGCCAGCCTGCGCGCCTGCAATCAGACCGTCGAGCCTGGATGAAGAAGCGGTCGTAAACAAAAGCGTGCCCATGCTGGCGTCGCTGAAGAAGACGTCGGTCCCCGACTTGCCGAAGCCGTAACCGGTATTGATGCCGATATAGAGCCCGGTCCAGGTCCATACCGCCTCAACCGGCGCCTTGTAGATCATCCGCGGTTTGCCGTAGGCGGGCGCGGCGGACGCATTGGAACCAACCTTGTAGTTGAGGCCGAGGCGCACGATGTCGTCCGCGATGCGGGAATTGAGACTGACCGCAAGTGGCGTTGCGTTCAGCAGGTTGCCTGCATCGATTGAGTCCCGGCCAAAATCCAGGTGGAGGTATTCGATCTTTCCCGTCCAATTGCCCGCCAGATGCGCCTCGATGCCGCCCCCGACCGCCCAGCCCGTCTTCGTCGAATGACCGAGGAACCCCGTGCCGGCCAGATTGATCGTGTTGACCGGATTGCCGTTGGCATCGAGGACCGGGTTGCCATTGGCATCAAGGAGCGGGCTGCTGCTCGACCCGATGTTCGTGCCAACATGCGAACTTCCGGCAATAGCTGCGCCTCCTGTCGCATAAATCAGCGCATCCGGCGTCGCTGTCACACCCAGGCGTGCGCGCAGCGTGGAGAACCAATCCAATTTGGTGTAGTGCCAGATACCCACCGGTGCATCGAAGCCGGCGAGGGTGGGATTGCAGCTTGCTGTGGGGCAGAAATAGGATTTGCTCGCGCGCTGGGTGGTGGCTTGAATGTCCGTTTCCAGGCCGATGAGCCAAATGCCGGCTTGCCAGTTGTAGCCGGTCTGGGCTCCGCCGATCGCGCCGCCGAGATTTGACGAGGCACCGGTGGCAAACAAAGAAGTGCCCATACCTGCATCGCTGAAGAAGGCGTCGGTCTGCGATTTGCCGAAACCGTAGCCGGCATTGATGCCGAGATAGAGCCCGGTCCAATCGTAATATCCCGCGCTGATGCGCGGAACTTGTTGAATATGCTTTTCGGCGGCACCGGCGGGGTCGCAGAATGCGGTTAAGTAGCCCAGAATGAGACTGAGGTAAAAACCCGCGATCCTGCTGCGCACGCAAGAGGATTCGTCGCTCGCAAAAATCGGCAATAAGGCTGGCATAGCGGTCCCTCCGTCCGCGTGACAGTTCGATCTGTCACCACAGCGGAAGACCGCCCCATGCGCGCACCCCGCACGTCGGAAGGATGACCTTGTTCAGGCAGGTCTCCTGGCTCGCGGATCATCGCCCTTTTTCGCCTTCCCAAGCTTTGATTCACAAAGCCCAGTGGCAACTTGAAAAAGGGCTCACCGCTGACAGTTGCGGGGGCAGCTCCGGACTTAACTCGCCGTCAGAGGACGGCAAACCGCACCGAATTCCCTTTTGGCTGGTCAACGTGACCAGCACACCTAAACTTGATGATTGCAAACGGTTCCGCACTTTTTGTCAACGCCGGAACTTTATTTCATTGTAACGTGTGACATTTCGGTGAGGATTGTAACCATGACCCACGTCCGCATGATCGCTCTCATAGTCATGGCTGCAACGAGCTTTCTCATAAGCCCTGCCCAGGCCGAAACATCTGAGGAGTGGATTAGGTTAGGAGAACGGGTTCATGGCGGATTTGGCGCATTCATCCCCGTTGGGATAAGGATTGGCCTTGATGCTTTGCAGCGGCTGCACGCCGAGCCGCGGCAAGTGACGGTTGTCTATTTCGACAGCGACAAGGCTCCATGTGCTTGCGTGGCGGATGGCGTGGCAATCGCAACAGTCGCCAGTGTCGGCCAGCGGACGCTGCAGATCGCTTTGGAAAAGGCCCCATTGGGTGCGATGGCAGTGATCATTGTCCGCCACAAACAGTCCGGGGCTGCGGTCAAATATACGGTCCCTGACAGTTGGGTCCCGAAGCTGATAGATATGAACAGAACTCTGGATACGCATGGCCGCTACGATGCCGTCATGAACGCGGATGGGCTCTTCGAAGTCTCCGCCGAGAAGTGAAATCGAGCAAGTGAGGGTGTACTTAAAAAATATCTCGCGGTGGCTGTGAGCATTCAGGATCTGCACATCTGCGATAGTGGCGTGTGACGAGATGGATGACTGCTCCTCATCAACCACAATGAGCTACGTGAACACCAACTTCGCCGCCAGAAAAATCGGTATCGCTACAGCGCACCCGCATCAGCCGATCTTGGTGCCGAATGTCCTTCTGTTCGGAGCACTAACCGAGCGCAGCTTTGCTGATCGGTCCAATCAACGGTTATCCGTGCGAGCCGCGCCGCGCTAGCTTCCACGGCCGAGAGCCGAGAGGATCGCGTCGAGTCCATCGGTCAGCGCAGCTGGACCTGGTTGTAGGATCAGAGGAGACTTGATCTCGATGATGCGGTTAGTCCGCACCGCAGGGATTTCGCTCCAGCCAGGTCGTTGCCTAATCTTTTCTGCCACAACCTTCTTGCCGCACCACGAGGCCAGGATGACATCAGGTGCGGCTGCGATGACTGCTTCGGGCGAGACGATACGATCCTTCGCTGATTTCTGCACCGCCAAATCCGGAAACACGTCCTCGTCACCCGCGATTTCGATCAACTCGGACACCCAGCCGATGCCGCTGATCAGTGGGTCGTCCCATTCCTCGAAATAGACCCTCAGCCGCGGATGGTTCGGTACTGCCGCAGCGACATCGGTAAGACGCCGCTCATAGCGCTGCGCGAGCACATGCGCCTTGTCTGTCGCACCGACGAGGGCGCCTAGCGTGCGGATCATAGCTATAATGCCGGCGATATCCCGGTGATTGAAGGCATGCACAGCGATGCCGACGCGGATGAGATCGGCGGCGATCGACGCCTGGTGATCGGAAAAGGTAAGAACGAGGTCCGGCTGGAGCGTGAGAATCTTCGGGATGTCTGCCGAAGTGAAGGCCGAGACTCGTGGTTTCTCGCGCCGTACCTGAGGTGGACGGACCGCATAACCGGAGACGCCGACGATGCGGTCCTGTTCGCCGAGGAGGTACAGCGTCTCGATCGTCTCTTCCGTCAGGCATACGATGCGAGACGGTGGAAACTGGCGCATGCTTGCATCCTATCGTCGATGAACGTCACGCCTGCGGCGGAGCGACATGGGATGCGGGTGTCCACGCAAGAATGCCAATTGCGACCCCGCCCAGCAATGGGCCTCTGCCCGTCTTGCCTGCGAACAATAGCGGAACTTCCGCCCGAAGCGGGGAAAACGGGATCGGAGAGCTAAACGGGCTTCGACCGTCCGGGGTTTTGGCATCTTTGGCGGCGTAAGAGCAGTTGCAGGCCCGTTTCTGGAACGTGCTTTTCGGTTTGACGGTCGAACCGGCACTACGGCGCCAACCCCTTGGATAAAATACTCTACCCCACTATCTTATAGAGCCCGGCCCCGGAAGCGCCCATGGCTCACACCATTCGCGAAAAATCCAGGCTTTTAGCGCGCGTGCGGCGCATTCGCGGGCAGGTGGAAGCCATCGAGCGCGCTCTGGAGAGCGAAGTCGGCTGTGCCGACGTGCTCCAGGTCATTGCCTCGGTACGCGGTGCCGTAAACGGCC
Source organism: uncultured Alphaproteobacteria bacterium (assembly GCA_963817135.1). Lineage (GTDB taxonomy): Bacteria > Pseudomonadota > Alphaproteobacteria > Rhizobiales > Xanthobacteraceae > VAZQ01. The sequence continues at coordinate 166,575 of CAWFNG010000002.1, forward strand.
TGATGGCCGAGGTGATCGAAGATCACGTTCGCTGCCACGTGGGCGCCCCCTCGCTTCCCGCCAGGCAACGTGCCGAGGGCGCCGACGAACTGATCGAAGTTGTGCGCACCTACCTGAAGTGAGTGAACGAGCGATGCCGGATACTTATTCGCAGACGCACAGCCATGTCTTCCTTGGCGAAGGCCATGCGCAGAACGAGCGTCGGACATGGATGGTGATTGGCCTGTGCAGCGCCATGATGATTGCCGAGGTCATCGGCGGTATTTTATTCGGCTCGATTGCGCTGGTCGCGGACGGACTGCACATGTCGACGCATGCCGGTGCACTGCTGCTCGCGGCGCTGGCTTATAGTTACGCCCGGCGACATGCCAACGATCGACGCTTCAGCTTCGGAACTGGCAAGCTAGGCGATCTGGCGGGATTTACCAGCGCCATCGTGCTGGCGATGATTGCGCTGCTCATCGGCTACGAGGCTGTCTCGCGCCTCATATGGCCGATTCCGATCAGTTTCGACGAGGCGATCCCGATCGCGGTCGTGGGATTGGCAGTAAACGTCGCCAGCGTCCTCCTGCTCAGTGGAGGACACCGCCATCATCATGAGCACGGGCACGGTCATTCCGGCCACGATCAGGAGCATGCGGATGCGCGCAGGCATAAACGGGCGCATCGCGACAACAACATGCGAGCCGCCGTCTTTCACGTCCTGGCAGACGCGGCGGTTTCCCTTCTGGTGATCGTTGGATTATTGCTTGGACGGCTCCTGGACTGGATTTGGATGGATCCCGTCGTGGGTATCTGCGGGGCTATCGTGATCGCCGCTTGGTCTTATGGGCTCGCCCGGGACACCGGCTCCGTCTTGCTCGATATGAATCCGGATCGTGCAATGACCGACCGCATGCGGAGCATGATTGAGGCCGATGGCGATCGCTTGATAGACCTGCATCTCTGGCGTCTCGGCCCTGGCCATTTGGCCGCCATCCTTGCCATCGCTACGCAGAAGCAGCGAGGGCCGGAATATTATCGTTCGCTGCTTAGGCGATTTCGCACTTTGTCGCACGTGACGGTGCAAATTCAACGCCAATGAAATACTTCCGCTTCTCCGCGCCCTTGGATTCTGTCTGGAAGAAGAGCAGTTTGCGGGTCTCTTCCGGTTACGCGCTCCACGGATCGACGACAGGGACATTGAGGTCCCCGAAGTGCCGCACATTCCGCGTGGCGAGCGTTGCGCGTTGAGCGAGCGCAATACCGGCAATCATAGTATCCCGGGAGTCACCCAGTCGGCCTCTGCGGCGACGAGTGGCCATTAGCGCAGCGGCCTCTTCCGCTGCCTCATGATTGAAGGGCAATACTCGGCGATCAAGATCGTGTTCGAGGACGCGTGTAAACTCATTTTCTTGCAGGGTACGTCGTCTTCCAACTGGCATCGTCGATAATCCGTACCGAATCTCGAAGACCGTGATGGAAGTCGTCCATATCGATGTGCGCGGTTGACGATCGAGCCATCCGACAATGACGGCGTCCTCACCCATCGCAGCCGAGAGCACGTTGGTGTCGAGGATTACCATTATTTGAATTTCGGTGGCTTAATCTTGATTTTTAACTGCGGTATAGGCGCTTCAAGCGCAATACCTTTAAACCGCGCAGCAATCGCACTGCCGAGCCCCCGTTCAGCGCGATCTTCATCCTTGACTGCGTCACGCAGAATGTCGCGGATTTCCTGTTCCATCGAATGGCCGTGGTGGGCAGCACGGCGCTTGAGCTTGCGCTTGACTACATCTTCCAGGTTGCGAACAATGATTTGGGCCATAATCGCCTCGATGCTATCATGATAGCAATTGGGTTCCCGACTGCAAGATTCAACGTCAATGAAACCAGTGCGCAAATGAAGGGCCAGAGCTGATGGACATCAAAGTCGGCAAGCAGGCAATCGCCGAGGCAACGCAGAAACTCAAGAACTGGGGTCGCTGGGGCAAGGATGACCAGATCGGCACGCTCAATCACGTCACGCCGGAAGATATCGTCAAAGCGGCGAGCCTGATCCGCACGGGAAAGGTGTTTGCGCTCGGCATCCCGCTCGACAGCAATGGTCCGCAGACCGGGTTGTTTGGCGGGCGCTTCAACCCCATTCATCAGATGCTGGCCACCGGCACCGATGCCATTGCCGGGCGCCAGGACTGGAACAAGATCCGTTATGCCGACGATACGCTCAATCTGTGCGTACAAGGAGCCACCCACTGGGATGCGCTCGGCCATATCTTCTACGACGACAAGGCCTATAACGGGTTCGATGCCAAGCTGATCGACGCCAAGGGTCTCAACGTGCTCGGCATCGAGCATTCCAAGAGCAGGATGGTCGGGCGCGGCGTGCTACTCGACATTGCCCGCTTTCGCGGTGTCGAGTGGCTCAAGGATGGCGAGGCCATTGCGAATGAAGAGCTCGACAAATGCGCAAAGGAAGAGAATGTCGAAGTGCGCCGCGGCGACTTCGTCATCATCCGCACCGGACAGATGGAGCGCTGCCTGTCCGAGAAAAAATGGGGCGGCTATGCCGGCGGCGATGCGCCGGGCGTGAAGTTCGAGAACTGCTACTGGTGCCACCGCGAGGAGATTGCGGCGATCTGCTCCGACACCTGGGGCGTCGAGGTGCGGCCCAACGAAACCACCGAGGCAAATCAGCCGTGGCATTGGGTGGTGATCCCGGCCATGGGGCTGTGCATGGGGGAAATATTCTATCTCAAGGAGCTGGCAGAAGACTGCGCGGCAGACGGTATTTACGAGTTCTTCTTTTGCGGCCCGCCGCTGATCATCACCGGCGGCACCGGTTCGCCCATCAACCCGCAGGCAATAAAATGAACGGTAAAACATAGTCGGAGATTTGCCATGGCCCGCTATCTCAAGCGCGGAATGGATGCGAGCGCAATCAAGGCTGCCGACGCCAAGGTGCGCGAAACCGTCGAAAACATCCTGGCCGAGGTCGAGAGCGGACGCGATGCGGCGGTGCGTGCCCTGTCGCAGAAGTTCGACAACTGGTCGCCGCAAAATTTCAAGCTCAGCCAGCAGGAAATCGAGCGCGCCATGGGGAAACTGCCCAAGCGCGACCTTGACGACATCAAATTCGCGCAGGCGCAGGTGCGCAATTTCGCTCAGAAGCAAAAAGAAACCATGCGCGACCTCGAAGTCGAGACGCTTTCCGGGGTCGTGCTCGGGCACCGGCACATCCCGGTGAACGCCATCGGCTGTTATGTGCCGGGCGGGCGCTATCCCATGGTCGCCTCCGCGCATATGTCGATCGTCACCGCGCGCGTCGCCGGCGTCAAACGCATCATCGCCTGTGCGCCGCCCTTCGCCGGCGGACCGCATCCCGCTATTGTCGCGGCCATGGCGCTGGGCGGTGCCGACGAAATCTATGTGCTTGGCGGCGTGCAGGCAGTTGCCGCAATGGCGCTGGGCACCGAGACTATCGGCGCAGTCGATATGATCGTCGGCCCGGGAAATGCCTATGTTGCAGAAGCCAAGCGCCAGCTGTTCGGCCGCGTGGGCATCGATCTCCTGGCGGGGCCGACCGAAACGCTGATCATTGCCGACGACAGCGTCGACGGCGAACTGTGCGCCACCGATCTCCTGGGACAGGCGGAGCACGGCCCGACTTCGCCCGCGATTCTTCTCACCAACTCCGAGCGGCTTGCCCGCGACACCATGCGCGAAGTGGAACGGCTGCTCGCGATCCTCCCCACTGCCGATGCCGCCGGCAAGGCCTGGGCGGATTTCGGCGAGGTCATCGTGTGCGACGATTATGCGGAAATGGCAGTCGAGGCCGATCGCATCGCTTCCGAGCACGTGCAGGTGATGACGCGTGACCCGGATTATTTTCTTGCGCAGATGAAGAACTATGGCTCGCTGTTTCTCGGTGCGCGCACCAATGTCGCTTTCGGCGACAAGGTAATCGGCACCAACCATACGCTGCCGACCAGGAAGGCAGCGCGCTATACCGGCGGACTCTGGGTGGGGAAATTCCTCAAGACCTGCACCTATCAGAAGGTGCTCACCGACGAAGCATCGGCTCTGGTCGGCGGATATTGTTCGCGCTTGTGCATTCTCGAAGGCTTCTACGCGCATGCGGAGCAGGCGAATGTGCGGGTGCGCCGTTACGGCGGCCGCAACGTCCCGTTTGCGCAGGCGGCGGAGTGAGTGCAATCGAACTACCCAAATCGGCCTCGTTCCGTCTCGACGGCAAGCGTGCGCTTGTCACCGGCGGCTCCCGCGGCATCGGGCTCGCTGCGGCATCGGCGCTGGCGCAGGCCGGAGCGCACGTCACGATTGCCGCGCGCTCGCGCGCCGACGTCGAAGCCGCGGCGCAGGCGATCCGCGCCCGCGGCGACAAGGCCGACGCAACGAGTCTCGACGTCAGCGACATCGCTGCCGCCCGCAGTCTCATCGACGATTCGGAACCGTTCGATGTCCTGATCAACAATGCCGGCACCAATCGGCCGGCTTACCTCGTCGACGTGCAGGTTGCGGACTTCGATTACATTTTTTCGCTCAACGTGCGCGCCGCCTTTTTCCTGGCGCAGGCCGTGGCGCGGCGGCTGATTGAGGCCAGGCGTTCCGGATCGATCATCAACGTGTCATCGCAGATGGGCCATGTCGGAGCTGCGCGTCGCAGCGTCTATTGCGCGAGCAAGCACGCCATGGAGGGCTTCACCAAGGCGATGGCCATCGAGCTCGCCCCCCACAATATCCGGGTGAACACTCTGGGACCCACTTTCCTGGAGACGCCGATGACGCGTCCTTTCTTTCAGGACAAGACGTTTCGCGACGAGGTTCTCGCGAAAATAAAGCTTGGCCGGTTGGGGCAGCTGGAAGAGCTCACTGGAGCCATTGTCTTTCTTGCCTCCGATGCTTCCTCGCTGATGACCGGCGCGGCGCTTGTTCTGGACGGCGGTTGGACTGCGGAATGAAACTCCTTCACGCAGCCTTCACCGGATAGATCGGCGGTTCTCCCATCAGCACGCGCGCCACGTCCGCGGCGCATTTCGTTTGCAGTTCTGCAAGCGACTCGACGGAATAAAACCCGGTATGCGGCGTGAGGATCACGTTCTCCCGGCCGAGCAGGCGGGAATCCTTGGGCAGGGGCTCGACTGTAACCACATCGAGCGCGGCGCCACCCAGGCTGCCTGAATCGAGCGCCGCAATGAGGGCTTCCTCATCGATCAGCGGACCTCGAGCCGTATTGATGAGCACCGCACCTTTCTTCATCTTCGCGAACAGGTCGGCGTTGAACAACCCGCGGGTCGCCGGATTGAGCGGCGCGTGCACGGACACGAAGTCCGTGGTTTGCAACAATTGAGGCAATGTCGTCAACTCCACGCCGGCGGCAGCAAATATCGCGTGGTCCACATAAGGATCGTGTGCAATCACGCGAAGTCCGAAGGCCTTTGCTTTCGGGGTAAGTGCCCGCGGAATGTTGCCGAAACCGACCAGCCCCAGCACGCGGCCGGAAAGACGATGGATCGGGACCAGCGGACCGATCTCCCAGCGCCCCGCCTGCACCAGATCGTTCGAGCGGGAAATCTTTCGTGCCACAGCCAACAGCAGCGCCATGGCATGGTCGGATACCTCGTGCATGCAATAATCCGGCACGTAGGTGACGGTGATGCCGAGTTCGCGCGCCGCCTTGATGTCGATATTGTCGACCCCGAGGCCGAAACGCCCGATGACCTTGCAGCGCCTGAGCTGGCGAAGCAGATCGGCCGGCAGCCTGGCATAGGTGACCAGAACGGCGTCGGCATTGGCGGCGACCGCCAAAATGGCGTCCGCCGAGGTGCTCTCCGCCATGCGCAATTCGGGATCGAGGCTCGCCAGCGCCGCCTTGGCGGGATCGAGCGAGGGGAACGGGCTGTCGGTGACGGCGATTATCGTACGGGGCATTGTCCCTCCAGGTGTCAGTCAGGTTGCGTCAGGAATCAGCAGCTCCTGTCTCTTTGTTCCTGACTCCTGATCCCTGACAACCGATCCCTCAATCAGCACCTGCGGATTCACGCAGTTGGGCGGCGGCTTGCCGGCCAGCAGCGCTTCGATGTTATCGACCACGATATGTGCCATCTGCTCGCGCACCTCGACAACCGCGCTGCCGAGATGGGGAGTGGTGACGACATTTTTCATCTGCAGCAGGGCGGGAGTGACATGCGGCTCATGCTCGAAAACGTCGAGACCGGCACCGGCGATTTGCCCGCGCTTGAGCGAGCGCGCGAGCGCGGCTTCGTCGACAATGGCGCCGCGTGCGGTATTGATCAGGAATGCCGTCGGTTTCATCAGAGCCAGTTCGCGCATGCCGATTTGATGGCGCGTTTCCGGGTTCAGCGGCGAATGGATGGACACAAAATCCGCGTCGCGCAAAAGCTGGTCGAGCGTGACGAAAGTCATTTCGTATTCGCGCTCCAGGTTTTCCGGTTTCCGACGCGGCGACCAGTAGAGCACGCGCATGCCAAAACCACGGGCGCGGCGCGCCACGGCGCGACCAATGCGGCCGCCGCCGCCGACGAGCCCAATGGTTTTGCCGTAGACTGCGGCGCCGGCAAGGTAATTGGATTGCGAACCGGGGAATCGCCGCCGGTGCACCAGCCGCTCGCCTTCGGCCATGCGCCGCGCCACCATCAACATCAGACCGAAATTGATGTCGGCCGTTGCCTCGGCAACGACCGGCGGCACCACCGTGACTGGAATCTTGCGCCGGGTGGCTTCGCCGACATCGATGTTGTCGGGGGTAATGGATTGCGAGGCAATGGCGCGCAGTCGCGGATTGGCGGCGATCACTTTGCGATCGACCTTGTCGTGCAGAAGCGAGAACAGGATATCGCACTGCTGCACGCCGGCAATGAGCGCGGTTTTGGAAATGATGCGGCTTGCGTCGGGATTGACGCGGACCGCTGCGTGCTTGCGCAGGCGCGCAATGGCGCTCTGCGCGATGGGCTGTGTGACGAACACACGCGGGCGTCTCACGCCATCCACCGCACAATGCCGGCAACTCCGTCCACCGCCACTTGCGAGCCATCGGGAATGCGGCGCGTGGCGTCAAGCACGCCGAGCACGGTCGGGATGCCGCGCTCGCGCGCAAGCGAAGCGAGATGCGAGGTCGAGCCGCCGAGTTCGGCCACCAGGCCGGCAAGCCCCGGCAGCACCTGACTGAGTGCCGGACCGGCGACGCGCGTGACGAGGACGTCGCCCGGCGCAACTCGCGCCAGCTCACACTCGCAGTTGACGACCACTGCGCGGCCGGTCCCCCAGCCGATACCGGCGGGATGACCGTTCAGCCCGGGGTGCTTGAGCCAGATATCGTCCGGGACGGTGGCCGGCGCGACGGTAAGCGGCCGCGCCTGCAACAGCTTGAAGCCGCTCTCGTCAAGCGCCCATTCGACCTCGACCGGACAGCCCATGACCGTTGCAGCCTTGCGCAGCATGCGACCCAGCGTCACGGCTTGTGCAGCGTCGAGACACGGCGCGCTGACGAGGTCGCGTGCTACCGCGAGCGTGGCGGGGCCTTGCGCATGCATACAGGTTGCACGGTGGTCCTTGCGCCCAGCCTCGATCTTGCGCAGAAAACCCTGGCGCGAAAGCGTGATGCGGTCAGGCACCACTTCGCCTTGCGCAATGGCCGAGCCCAGCCCCCAGGTCGCGCTGATCAGCATTTCCCCCTGCGCGGTTTCGCTCAGGCCGCCACCGGAGGCGCGTGCCTCGATGAGCGGCTGGACGATGACAGCCATGGCAGTATCCGCAGGCGACAGGTCATGGCTCTCCATCATGCGCCGGGCGTTGCTGGTCCATAGCGCCGCCCAGCATGCGCGCACGGCAGTGAGGTAAGCGGCCTCGTCGTTTACGCCGAGAAAGCTCTCGAATTGACCGGCGAAGCTTGCGCCTTGCTTGTCTTCGATCAAGGCGGAGGAGCGGATTGCGCATTTGCCGCTGCCGGCAGTGCGTTGGGAGTAAAACGCTGCCAAGAGCGGCGTGCGGATGTGCGGTGCGATCGGCTGCTCGTAGAGTTTGAGCCTGATTTCAACGGACAGACGCCGCTGCTCGGTGGGATCGGCAACGGCGTAGCGTTTGATGAACTGATCGACGCCAAGCGCAGCAGTCTGGGCACGATAGGCGGCTGCCAGGAGGCATACGCCCCCGGGCGTGGGCAGCCCGGCACGGCGCAAAGCGACAAGATGCGCGGCCTTTGCACCCATCGCCACGGGGTCGGCATCACCGGCCAGCGGAAGGACGAACTCGCTTTCCGCGACGGACAAGGCTGTCACCGACGCACCGACCGGCTCCCAAGATTACAGAAGGCATCCAAGCGACAGGTGCACCTGGGTCGCAAACGCTCCCGCGATCACGCTGATGCCTTGTCAAAAGCGCCGATCGGGCAGCTCACGCCGGTGCCGCCGAGACCGCAATATCCCCGCGGATTCTTGGCGAGATATTGCTGATGGTAATCTTCCGCGAAATAGAACGGCGGCGCGTCCAGTATCTCGGTCGTGACGGCATCGAAACGGCGCGCTTTGAGCTCACGCTCGTACATCGCCTTGCTCTGCTCGGCGATTTTGCGTTGCTCGGGCGTGAAGGCATAGATGCCGGAACGGTATTGCGTGCCGACATCGTTGCCCTGGCGCATGCCTTGGGTGGGGTCATGGTTCTCCCAGAATGTCTTGAGCAAGGTCTCGTAGGAAACCTGCTGCGGATCATAGATAACGAGCACCACCTCGTTGTGACCGGTACCGCCTGAGCAGACCTCTTCGTAGGTTGGATTGGGAGTGTGCCCGCCTGCATAGCCTGCTGCGGTAATATGAATCCCCTTGCCCAATTCCCAAAATTTTCGCTCGGCGCCCCAAAAGCAGCCCATCCCGAACATCGCGCTCTGCAAGCCCGCGGGATAAGGCCCCTTGAGCGGGCGATGAAACACGAAATGCTCGCGCGCGGTCGGGATCGGGGTGGCCCGGCCAGGGTGCGCCTCGCGGGCAGAAGGCATCGTGCGGGTCTTCTTCAATGAGAACATGGCGGCGGTCTCCATTCGCTAATTTAGTTGCTATATAGACCCAAGTTAGTCTTTTGGCATCGGTTTAGAACGAAAGCTAGCGACCGGCTCCCGCGGAAAAGCAGAGTTCTCGCCGGTGTGAGCACAGTTCCATTCGTTAAATTAATCGCGCGCATAGCCGATCAGCGGCCGTTTTTTTCGTCCCAACAAAATGAAGATCGCCGCGAGGATCATCAGCACCAACGAGGCCGGCTGATCGAGAAAATATCGCTGCGCGACGCCCTGCCAGAACCAGGCTCCGATCATGCGTTCCAACGCCGGTTGCAAGGCTGAAAGGGAACTTTGATGGATATTCGACCAGACCGCACCTACGCTGCTGATGTAAAGCGTCTGATCGGCAATCGACTTGGTTCCATCATAGACAAGAAAGATAAAAGCGAGAGCCAGGAATAACAAACCAAAGAATCGAAAGATAAAACGGATCATGACACCGCCGGTTTAGAGGGCCCGCAATCGGATAGCGCCTTGCGTGCTTCGATTACCCCCATCGCGCGTCAGGTTCAATCGCGAAGGTGGCGTTTTGAAGCGCAAATAGTTGCGCAGACAAGGATTTCATCATCGATGGTGGCGACCTAGTGCGGTGAATTTGAAGTTCCTCGGAATCGGACCACCAGTCTGCGCCTCCCTTGAGCGCAGGGCGCCCTATCCGCTACCGTCCGCTCCGGCTTTCGCTTCGGCTCTGTAAGGAGTTGAGATGGCTTTGAAAAACGATGGTCGTGGGGCGCGGCCGACTTTCACCGACCAGGAAGCGCTGCTGTTCCATAGCCAAGGTCGTCCCGGCAAGCTCGAAGTGGTCGCCACCAAGCCAATGGCCACCCAGCGTGACCTCTCACTTGCCTATTCGCCCGGAGTGGCCGTGCCGGTGCTCGCCATCGCCGAAGATGAGGATCGCGCCTTTGACTATACCACCAAAGGCAATTTCGTTGCCGTGATTACCAACGGAACAGCCATTCTGGGGCTGGGTAACCGCGGAGCATTGGCGGCGAAACCAGTCATGGAGGGCAAAGCGGTGCTGTTCAAACGCTTTGCCGATATCGACTCCATCGATCTGGAAGTCGCGTCCGAGGACCCGGACGAGATCGTCAATTGCGTCAAGCTTTTGGGCAAGAGCTGGGGCGGAATCAATTTAGAAGATATTCGTGCACCGGAATGTTTTGTGATCGAGCAGCGGCTGCGCGAATTGCTCGACATACCCGTATTTCATGATGACCAGCATGGCACCGCAATTATTGCTGCGGCCGGATTGATCAATGCACTCCACCTTACCGGCCGCGACATCAAATCGACCAGGCTCGTCTGCAACGGCGCCGGTGCAGCAGGCATCGCCTGCCTCGAACTGCTCAAGGCGATCGGCTTCACCCCCAACAACATCATTCTCTGCGATACCAAAGGGGTCATCTATCAAGGCCGCCGCGAAGGAATGAACCAGTGGAAATCCGCGCACGCGGCTAATACCTCAGCGCGCACGCTGGCGGAGGCGCTTGCCGGCGCCGACGTTTTCTTCGGGTTGTCCGTAAAAGGCGCGGTCTCGAAAGCCATGGTGAAATCCATGGCGGCAAAGCCGATCATTTTTGCCATGGCCAACCCCGATCCGGAAATCAGCGCCGAAGACGTCGCCGAAGTGCGCGATGATGCCATCATGGCGACCGGCCGATCCGACTATCCAAACCAGATAAACAACGTGCTCGGCTTTCCCTATATCTTCCGCGGCGCCCTCGACGTGCGGGCGACGGCGATCAACATGGAGATGAAGATCGCAGCCGCAAAGGCGCTTGCTGAACTTGCCCGCGAGGACGTGCCCGACGAGGTTGCTGCTGCCTACGGCACGCGGCCGAAATACGGACCCGATTACATCATCCCGGTACCCTTCGATCCTCGCCTGATTTCATTCATTCCGCCGGCGATCGCCCGAGCGGCAATGGACACCGGGGTCGCGCGCCGGCCCATCGTCGACATGGAAGCCTATCGCGCGCAACTGCGCTCGCGACGGGATCCGGTCGCCGGTTTTCTGCAGCGCGTATACGAGCGGCTGCGCCGGCGGCCGCAGCGCGTGGTTTTTGCCGAGGGCGAAGAGGAACAGGTGATCCGCGCAGCGTTCAGCTTCGTGGAGCAGGAGTTGGGAACGGCACTCCTCGTCGGGCGCGAGGAGCGCGTGCGGGAAACCGCGAGCAATCTGGGGATCGAGCTCGGCGGCGGTATCGAGATCATCAATGCCCGGCTTTCGAAGCGAAACGCCGGCTATGCCGCGTATCTTTATGAACGGCTGCAACGGCATGGTTTTCTGCAGCGTGACTGTCAACGCCTTGTGAACCAGGACCGCAATCATTTCGCGTCCTGCATGGTTGCGCTCGGCGACGCTGACGCCATGGTGACCGGCGTCACGCGCAATTTCTCGGTCGCGCTCACCGATATCTGCCGCTGCATCGACCCCAAGCCGGGCCACCGCGTGATGGGAGTGTCGCTCGTGCTTTCCCGCGGACGCACCGTCCTGGTGGCGGATACGGCCGTGACGGAAATGCCAAATCCGGAAGGCCTGGCGGAGATCGCGATCGAAGCCGCCGGCGTCGCTCGCCGCTTCGGCTACGAGCCGAGGCTTGCGTTGCTTGCTTTTTCGACTTTCGGCAATCCGCCCGGTGAACGCGCCGCGCTGGTTCAAGGCGCAGTAAGCATCCTCGACGCGCGCCGGGTCGATTTCGAGTACGATGGCGATATGGCGGCTGACGTTGCCCTCAATATGGAGCTGCGGGAGGCCTATCCGTTCTGCCGGCTCTCCGGGCCCGCTAACGTGCTGATCATGCCGACTTTCGATTCCGCTTCGATCTCAACCAAGCTGCTGCAGGAGATGGGCGGGGCTACGGTGATCGGGCCGATCCTGGTCGGCCTCGACCGGCCGGTGCAAATCGTGCCGCTTTCCGCGAACGATGCCCAGGTCGTGAACATGGCGGCCCTCGCCGCGTTTAACGTCAGCGGATAAGGTAGACCACAGAGGTCAGACGACGGAGGACGGATGATGCGAGTCTCGAACGATTTTGCTGTCGTCCGACTATGAAACTGGGTGGAGTAATTGCCGCGGTCGCCACCGCGGTTGATGCGCGCGGCGAACCCGACCGGGCGCGCTCGGTTGCGCTTGCACGTTTCTTGCTCGCCAATGGCTGCGACGGGCTCAACGTGCTCGGCACGACCGGTGAAGCGACGTCGTTCTCGGTCGAGCAACGCAAAGGCGTAATGAATGCATACCGCGATGCAGGTCTGCCCATGCAGCGCCTTATGGTGGGCACGGGTGCCGCCTCGGTCACCGATGCGGTTGCACTCACTCGCCATGCCGCCGAACTCGGCTTTGCCGGCGCGCTGTTGTTGCCGCCGTTTTACTATAAAGGCGTGCCGGACGAGGGGCTCATCGACTACATCGAGACAATCGTACAGGCCACATCTGCAAACCCAATTCCGCTCTATCTTTATCACTTTCCCGCACAATCGGGATTGCCCTGGCACATCGGATTGATCAAGCGGCTGCTCAGCCGTTTTGGCAACCGGCTTGTCGGGCTCAAGGATTCCTCGGGCGACATGGCTTATGCGCGCGAGGTCGCCGGGATCGGCGCAGGCTTCGCCGTGTTCCCTTCCACTGAAGCGGTCCTGCTGGAAGCGCGGGCGGGCGGCTTTGCCGGCTGCGTATCCGCAACCGCCAATCTCAATGCCGATCTCTGCGCCAAGGCATGGCGCAGCGGCGATGGGCGCGCCCTCGATCAGGCGGTAGCGATTCGCAAGCTGTTCGACGGAAAGCAACTCGTTCCGGGAGTAAAGGCGCTCATTGCGCATATCCATAACGATGCGGACTGGTCGCATGTTGCACCGCCGCTGCATGCCTATACCCGTGCCGAGCAGGCAGAGCTGGCGAGCCGCCACGATCGGCTGCGCGCCCTCGGTGCCGGTGCGCCCGCCATGGCCGGGTGATCGTGGCCGGGTGATCGTGGCCGGGTGATCGTTGACGCTCCTGGCACTCGCCAACTATAAGGCTCACCGCTGCTTCGAACATCAGGTCGATGACACGCTAAGGCGAGACAAGTACAGCATGGCCAACACCGATTCTGCCCGCAAAGCTGCCCGAAAGATCGCGCGGCGCACTGCAGTCAACAAAGGCCGCCGCTCCAAAATGCGCGGCTGCGTTCGCAACGTTGAGGAAGCCATTACCGCAGGCGATCGCGTCAAGGCACTTGCAGCCTTGAAGGAAGCCGAGCCCGTTATTATGCGTTCGGCGCAAAAGGGCCTTGTTCACCACAATGCCGCCAGCCGCAAAGTATCGCGCCTCTCGCATCGCATCGCCAAGCTTGGTGCATAGTGGTCCGATTCCGGCTTGCACGGCCTCTTTGACCGACAATTGCGTCATAATCGGTGCGAGCACCGCCGCCGGAACTCCTGTGTCGGCGTACAACTCCATAACGTTGTCGGTATTGCCGAATTGTCACATTTGCTACATCGACATCTGATAATTCAAGGGGGGTTACCCTGCATTTCCGATCAGGGAAACAGCTGTTGTCATAACGGTTTATGGGGAAAGAGCCGCCAAGGACTTGCATATCGCAATTCTCGCGCGCGCTTAAAGGCGCTCCAACGCGACTGGGCAATCCTTTGCGCAAAGCTGTAGCGCGTTTTTAGGACAGCGAAAAAACTTCGGCCAAATCAGCCGATTAGAAGAACCATGTAAATTCAATCCGCGCTCACCGCTGGTGATTTGCGCGCAATCAGTATGTTTTCGGCAGTTGCGCAGCATTGCAGCAGAATCGCAGCGTGCTATTTTCAATTTGCCGCCGGCAACCGGCGGTTTTCAGTAAAAGGTTGGACTTCAAGCTCATCAAGGATGAGGGCGGATGATTCGTGCCTGATTGGTCCATCTCACCGAAGAAGAGCATCTTCCATGAGGCCGGCACTCTAAGCTTTGTGACGTCGCCAATCTACTTGGACCGGCGCAAAGCGTTGTCCTGAATATGTTGCAGAACGACGGATTGCATAGCCGGCGTCACGTGCGCCGATATGGCAGGGGGGAATATGAACAATACGCCAGTCGCGACAGTTTCCGTCGGCGAGTTCGCGCAGGCACCTGAGCACTTTCCATTCCTCCGCATGCTCATCTGTAGCGGGCCGGCCCCCCCGATCAGCCTGGCATTGCAACGCTAGCGTTCCGACTGGATTGCGCGCCACTCGCGTTCCGGTTCGCCGTCTGTAAAGCGTTCAGAGATGCTTGGCTTCCCCTTCAGTCTCCCTGTGTCTGCGTCGTGTCTTTCAATTGCTTACAACAAAAAGAGAACTGCACATGACCAGCACGGATCAGCAGCGTTGGACGCGGGTGCGAGAGCGTCTTCGCGCGGAGGTGGGGGAAGACGTTTATTCGAGCTGGTTTGCGCGCATGGAACTCGATGGCACCGAGCGGGACACCGTAAAGCTTTCGGTCCCAACCCGCTTTTTGAAGAGTTGGATCCAATCCCATTACGCCGAGAGAGTGCTGGCTTGCTGGCAAGCCGAGGACTCGGTCTATGCGCGCATCGAACTTACCGTGCGGTCCTCAATGATGCGTGCGCCGGCACCGAGGATTAAGCCGGACGAGGCGCCGCCCCAGCGCGACGTGCGCGAGATGAAGCCCGATGGCCGCGATTTCCGTATCGGCGGCGGCGGCCCGATTACCGCAGTGCACGAAGCGCTCGGCGGATCCCCGCTCGATCCCCGCCTCACATTCGATACTTTCGTGGTCGGGCGCTGCAATACCCTGGCGCATGCGGCGGCAAAACAGGTGGCGCAAGGCCGGCGCGGCGAACCGATCATGTTCAATCCGCTCTACATTCACGCCGGTGTCGGCCTCGGCAAGACGCACCTCCTGCAGTCGCTGGCCTGGGCGGGCAATCTCAACAACGATCGCAAGGTCCTCTACCTCACCGCGGAAAAATTCATGTACGGCTTCGTATCGGCGTTGCGCGCGCAGAATGCCATCGCCTTCAAGGACGCGCTGCGCTCGATCGATGTGCTGGTGATTGACGACTTGCAATTCTTGCAGGGCAAGTCCACCCAGGCGGAGTTCTGTCATACCCTTAATGCGCTTATCGATGCCGGACGCCAAGTGGTCGTCGCTTCTGACCGGCCCCCGTCGGACCTCGAAACACTGGACGAACGCGTGCGCTCGCGGCTTGCCGGTGGCTTGGTCGTCGAAATGGGTTCACTGGGGGAGGAGCTGCGGCTGGAAATCCTGAAATCGAAAACTGCGGCGGCCAGGCAGCATCACCCCGGTTTCGACGTTCCGCCTCCGGTGCTCGTCTTCATTGCCAGGACGGTGACCCATAACGGCCGAGATCTCGAAGGCGCGCTCAATCGGCTGCTCGCCAATAGCAAGCTCACGGGGCACCCGATTACCCTGGAAATGGCCGAACGCGAGATCAGAGATCTGATTCGCCCGCAGGAGCCGAAGCGCGTCAAGATTGAAGACATTCAGCGGGTGGTCGCGCGCCAGTACAATGTGAGCCGCGCCGACCTGTTATCGTCCAGACGAACCGCCAATGTTGTTCGCCCGCGCCAGGTGGCGATGTATCTTGCCAAGACCCTGACGCTGCGGTCGCTGCCCGAGATTGGCCGGCGGTTTGGCGGACGCGATCACACGACCGTGCTGCATGCCGTGCGCAAGATCGAGAATCTGGTGAATACCGACAATGCGCTCGCCGAGGAAATCGAGCTGTTGAAACGGCAATTGCAGGAGTGATTGGCGCAAGGCGCCGCGTTCGCCTTCTCCCGCTTTGGCAAACCCGAGAATAACGGCGTTTCCGTCACCCGTTCCCCTTGCTTAAATCGACCTTAGGCGCCAATTTCTGTCCCCCTCTCGAAGCGTGGGATGCAGACATGAAGGTCACCGTCGAGCGCGCGGCGCTGCTAAAATCATTGGGCCATGTGCATCGCGTGGTCGAGCGCCGCAACACCATTCCGATTCTGGCAAATGTGCTGATCAAAGCCGAGCAATCGAAGCTCGGCTTGAAAGCGACCGACCTTGACCTGGAGATCACCGAGACCGTCCCTGCCGAAGTGGGGCCGCCTGGGGCGACCACCGTTCCCGCCCACATGTTCTATGAAATCGTGCGCAAGCTGCCGGAAGGCGCGCAGATCTCGATTGAAGGTTCCGGCGATCGCGCGCTGCTCACGATCCGCGCCGGCAGGTCTCGATTCACCCTGCAGACCTTGCCCGAAACGGATTTTCCGGACCTTGCGCCAGGCGAGATGACGCAATCGTTCAAACTCGCGGCCGCCGATCTCAAACGGCTGATCGAGAAGACGAGCTTCGCAATCTCGACGGAAGAGACGCGCTATTACCTCAACGGCATCTATCTGCATCCCGCGGCCACGGCAAATACGCCGACGCTACGCGCAGTGGCAACCGACGGGCACCGGCTTGCGCAATTCGAGTTGCCGCTGCCGGCGGGCGCCAAGGGGATGGCCGGGGTTATCGTTCCGCGCAAGACGGTCAGCGAATTGCAGCGGTTGATCGAAGGCAATGAAGCCGAAATTGCCGTCGAGCTGTCGCAGGGCAAGATTCGATTCAGTATCGGCGATGCAGTGCTTACCTCCAAGCTCATCGACGGCACCTTTCCCGATTATGCCCGCGTCATTCCGCTCGGCAATGACAAGGAGCTCACGGTAGACAAGAAGGAGTTCGAGCAGGCGGTCGATCGCGTCTCCACGGTTTCCAGCGAGCGAGGGCGGGCAGTCAAGCTGTCGCTTAGCGGCGGCAAGCTGATGCTTTCCGTCACTAATCCCGACTCCGGCAGCGCCACCGAAGAGATCGAGGCGGAATATGGTTCCGAGCCGCTCGATATCGGGTTCAATTCGCGCTATCTGCTCGACATCGCCGCTCAACTCGACGGCGAAGCTGCGGTGCTGAAGCTTGCCGATCCGGGATCGCCGACCTTGATCCATGACCGCGACAGCAAGGGCGCGCTCTACGTGCTGATGCCGATGCGGGTATGATTCGGAGGACAGAGGACAGATGACAGAGGAGAGACAGGGTCCGTCCCCGTCCTCTGTCCTCCGTCCTCCGATTTCCTGCATCGAGCGCCTGACGCTGACAAACTTTCGCAGCTATCGCGCCGCGCAAGTCGAGGTTGGTCCAGGAATCATCATTCTCATTGGCGCAAACGGAGCCGGCAAGACCAACCTTATCGAGGCGATTTCCTTTCTTGCGCCGGGGCGCGGGCTCAGGCGCGCCACACTGGAAGACGTTGCCTTTTCGGAAGGCGATGGCTCCTGGGCGGTCTCGGCGGAGGTGAAGGGCGCACTTGGACCGAGCACATTGGGGACCGGCATCGAACCGCGCGCAACCGATGCGGGCGCCCCATCGCGCAAATGCCGCATCAATCGCGAGCCGGTGGCATCGGCAACGGCCTTCACCGATCATCTGCGCGTCCTTTGGCTCGCCCCTGCGATGGATGGATTGTTCAATGGCCCCGCCTCGGAACGCCGCCGGTTTCTTGATCGGCTGGTCTTGGCAGTCGACGCCGAACACGGCGGTCGGGTTGCTGCGCTTGAGCGATCTCTGCGCTCGCGCAATCGATTGCTTGAAGAGGCGCGCCCCGACGGCCATTGGCTCGATGCTGTCGAGCACGAGACTGCCGAGCTGGCGGTGGCAGTGACTGCGCTGCGAGTGGAAACCGTCGCCCGGCTCAACGACAAGGTCGCGGCGCGCAGCAACGCCGCCTCGCCATTTCCCGCCGCCGAGATCGCGCTCGACGGCTGGATGGAACGGATGATGCCGCTTCAGCCGGCCGTCGAGATCGAGGATCGCTATCGCGCGGTGCTGCGCGACAATCGGGCACGCGATGCCGCTGCCGGGCGCACGCTGGACGGACCGCATCTCACGGATCTCGCGGTGCGGCATGCTGGCAAGGGCATTGCCGCGACCGATGCTTCGACGGGAGAGCAGAAAGCGCTGCTGATTGGTCTCGTGCTGGCGCATGCCACGCTGACTGCGGAAATGACCGGTTTCGCCCCGGTGCTCCTGCTCGATGAGGTGATGGCTCATCTCGACCCGGCGCGCCGAGCGGCGCTGCGTATGGAATTGGAACAGCTCGCGGCGCAAACCTGGATGACGGGCGCAGACGCCGCAGCGTTCGAAGCATTTTCAGGAGCACAATTGCTCGAAGTCATCCCCGGCCAAGTCCGAACAATCCGGCCTTTGGCCTCGTCCCCGCTCGCCGGCGAAGAGGCCAGCCAGCAACCGATGAGGATCTGATGCGCGCCGCCTTTTACGAGAAGAATGGACCTGCACGAGAAGTGTTGCGTATGGACGAGGTGGAGACCCCGCAGCCCGCGCGCGGCGAGGTTCGCGTGCGCCTGCGCACCTCGGGTATCAACCCCTCCGACGTCAAGAACCGCGCCGGACTCACGCGCAAGATTGCCTTTGCGCGCGTGATCCCGCACAGCGACGGAGCCGGCGAGATCGATAGCGTGGGCGAAGGGGTTGCCTCATCGCGGATCGGCGAGCGGGTGTGGCTTTGGAACGCGCAGTGGCGGCGCCCGTTCGGTACTGCGGCGCAGGCCATCGCGCTTCCTGCCGAGCAGGCCGTGCCGTTGCCGGCCAATGTCGGGATGGAAGCGGCAGCCTGCCTCGGCATTCCAGCCTATACCGCCTGGCAGGGTGTCGGTCTCGCCGGCGCGAAGCCGGGCTCGACGATCCTGGTTGCAGGCGGGGCCGGAGCGGTCGGCCACTATGCCATCCAGTTCGCCAAGAAGCGCGGCGCCACCGTGCTTGCGACCGTAAGCTCGGCGGAAAAGGCCGACCTCGCGCGGCAAGCCGGCGCCGACCACGTCTTTGACTACAAGCGCGAGAATCTCGGCGAGCGGGTGGCGGCCATTACTGCCCGTCGCGGGGTCGATGCTATTCTCGAAGTCGATCTTGCGACCAATGCAAAACTGCTCCCGCAGCTTCTGGCGCCGAATGGAGTGGTGGCGATCTACGGCAGCAGTTCTCCCGAGGTGATGATCCCCTTTCAATTTCTCCTGCAAAGCAGCATCGGGCTGAAGTTTTTTCTCGTCTACGAAATGAAAAAACAGGAACGCGAGCAGGCAACGCGAGAGATTACCGACCTGCTCGCGCGCGGAGAACTCATGCACAATGTGGCGCAGACGTTCCAACTTGACGACATCGTTGCTGCCCATGAGGCGGTGGAGGCGGGCCGGACGGCCGGGAACGTGGTCCTCAGGATTGCTTGAAGCACGGGATTCTCACGTTTTAGCAACTCTACGGCATTGGCATTTTTCCGAGCGATGTTCCCTGCTATTCGAGGAAGCATGAGGGTGCTTATCGTGGTGCTTGCCGCATTCTGCGCCAGCACGGCGGCGGGGGTAGCTCCGGTCCGGGCGGGAAGCGAAGGCGGAGTAAGCTCGGCCCTGTTCGAGCCCGACGCATCGCGCGCAGCAAAGTGGAGCGATGACCGTATCGGTCAGGCGAGCGCAATGCCGCTTCGCCGGCTCGATCAGAAAACGATTGCGGAATTTCTGCGCCAGCGCAAATCGAAAATGAAAACGCCGGACTCGCCGAGCGGGACACCGGCAGCGCAGTTCGTCCCCGGTTCGGACGTGCCTGTCAGGAAGGGCCAGCTGCAGCCGTTCTCGGGCAATGTCCACACGACACCGCTGGTATTTGCCGGCAGGTTGTTCCTCACCTCGCCGCAAGGCGACATGGTGTGCTCGGCACAGTTCATTTCACCTGGCATCGTGCTAACGGCTGCGCACTGCGTGCAAGACAACAAAACCGGCCAGTATTACCGGAATTTCGGGTTCGCGCTGCAATACGAGAATGGAAAATATGCCAAAATGTTCTCGGCGCGTTGCGCTGCTGTCCTGACGAGCTGGCTTGATCCGCCGCCGGCAAATCATCTGTACGACTACGCCATGCTGCTGGTCGATGGACAATCACCCTTCGGCTATTTCGGCACGTATTACAACTGGGCAAGCGTCGATAACGCCACGAAGATCGGATATCCGACCGCCGTCCAGCGCGGCGAAATCATCCAGGTCGATAGCGGGCCGATCTGGCTTGACAGTGGAATGGTGGGAATGCGGCAGGGCAATCTTGCGGACCAGCGCGGATCGAGCGGCGGCGCCTGGATTCTCGGGTTGAGCGACACGCTCAGTGACGGAGCCAACCGGGTGATCAGCGTGACGTCAGTGGAGATCGTTAACATGCCCGGGCTGCTTTACGGGCCTTATTTCACGGAGGCGTTCAGAACCCTTTACGATTACACCGCCCGCGGCTGCAAATGAGATGAATGCGCCGTTGAAATGCCGCCTTTGCAACGCCATCTCCGGAATGGATGTTTCCATTCTGGTTCCTCGTTGTCCTGGTCTTTCTCGCGGCAGCCGGCGCCTTGGCACAAACCGTCAACTTGGCACAAACCGTCGACAAGCCTGCAAATTCGAGCGACCGCAATGAATCGGTCGACGCAACCGTGATTTCTCCCGAGGATGCCAAGGGAGCCAGGGAATATTGGACGAGCGAACGCATGCGCAATGCCAAGGAGAAGCCTCTCGTCCCCGCTGATCGCAGGCCGCGTGAGTAGATTTTTCTTGCTTTTGATTGTCGACGCAAATTGCCGAGCCTCCTGAGCGGGGAGCCGCCCTGTATTTTTCCCTGTTATTTACAGGGGACCGCCGAAATTCCTGGAAGCCCAGCTCATTTGGTGAGGTGCAGCAAGGTAAGGCTGGTGCCAATGGTGTCGAATGTCGTGACGATCTGGTTCGACGAGGTCAGAAGGAAGAACTTGCTGGAATCGGAGGCGCATTGCTGAAGCAACGTAGAAGTCGGATCGCCGTCGGTATTGACCTGGACCGTATAGACCGTGATTCCGGCAGCTTTGATGTTGTTACATAGTATCTGTTGACGCGCATCCACCTGCGGAGAAGGAGACGATCCGTTGCCGTACCAGCGGTCTTGCGTATTGAGCCCGTCGGTCAGCAGGATGATGATCTGCTTATACTGGTAATTCGGATCCATCGGCGGGATGGATAGGGGCGCGCTCGTCAACGACTGAAAGCCCCATTGCAAGCCAATCGCCTGATTGGTCCCGCCGTTCGGGGTCATTGCGTCGATCTTGGCGTTGAGCGCGGTCCAGTCATAGCTCAGGCCCATCAACGGCACCGGGCAATATGCGTATTGCTCGGCCGGAAACAGCGTGCTTCCAGCCATCGGCGCGGTATTGGTCGTGTCATAATTCTGATCCCGGTCCATAACGCAGCCGTTCCAGGTATTGTGGTTCTTCGGCGTCCACGTCTTGCCGTGTGATGTGCAGGAGCTTTTAGTTGTATACGTGTGACTGCTGCAGGTACCGTTGAGTTCGTCCCAGGTATCCGACGAGCCCGACCATTCGATCCAGGGTTGGTTATAATTGGCGGGGCCGACGTTGACGTCCTTGGCGAACGGAATAATCGAAACGTAGGCATCGCCGTTGCTCGGCGCGGCTTGCTGGAGCTGGCTGAGAAGGTTCTTCGTGGCTGTCTTCAGCGCCGTCATCTTGCCGTATTGCGCCATGGAGCCGGTATTATCGAGCACCAGCGCAACGCGCAGCTTCGAGTTGTTCCAGTTGACGCTGCCGGTGGTTGTGAGCGGAATCTGCGAAAAACCAAACGCGCTCATGAAGCTCGGCGTAACCGTGGCCGATCCGTTCACTGTCACGGTGAACCCACCGGCTCCCTGAGCATAGCTAGCGGTGACCTGCAGGTTTTGCGCTTCCGGACGATTGAAATTGGCTTGAAAAAAAGCCATTGCGTTTTGCTGCAGCTGGTTGCCGGTTAGGATCGAGGGACTGCGCGCGAGCATCAGCGCGGTGGCATCGCCGGCTGCCTGCATGGAAGAGCGCACCGAGCTCGCTCGGCTGTAATCGACTGCGGCGCCAATTCCCGCAATCAAGGGGACTAAGCTGAGGCCCAACATAGGGACAACACTGGCCCTGCGGTCTCGCAAAAAGCGCGTCAGCAACATGATCCGGCTCCGCAATAGTGGCGGCTAAGGATCTGCGGAATGCGGGCTTCATGCAGGGGTGCGGCCTGCTGCCCGCTCCTTCTCCCGAGCTCGGCATCTCCTTATTGCCCCGCGCAATTCAACACTGCGTAAAGTTTGCTGAAGAAAACCCTTTATTGCCGATTAACTATGCTCAAACAGCTTTGGACAAACACGAGCGCGTAGCCCGGATTGAGCGCCTTCGCTCAATCCGGGAGCAGTCTGTCGGATTTCGTGGGAACGGCTTCGAGCGACGGCTGCTGCAATGGTAAGCCGCCCTTAAATGAAGCCCTTTACTTTGGGCGCATAGCCTCGGGAAGCGCGCCGATGTGGGGACTAATCAAATCGGGGACCTGGCTTACGCCTGCGCGTTTGCGTGATTATCCCATCATTCTGCTGCTGATATCGATCGTCGCTGCGGTCATCTGGGTTGCGCTCGCGGATGGACTTATCGATCGGCAAGGTAAGCCGATCGGCACCGATTTCTCCAACGTTTGGGCGGCCGGGAGATTGGTGCTCGATGGCGAGCCGGCAGCGCCGTACGATCCCGTGCGCCAGTATGCGGCGGAACAGCAGGCATTTGCGCCGCGTGCCGTGCCGTTCTTCGGCTGGCATTATCCCCCATTCTTTCTGATCGCTGCAGCGGGGCTCGCGCTTATCCCCTATGCCTGGTCGCTGTTGACATGGATGGCGCTCACCTTGCCTGCCTATCTGGTGGTGATCCGCAGCATTGTGCCGCGGGCGCAGACGACGCTGCTCGCGCTTGCCTTCCCGGCGGTCACCGTCAATCTGGGGCACGGCCAGAACGGCTTCCTTACGGCTGCGCTTCTGGGCGGCAGCCTCGTTCTGCTTGACAAAAGGCCGACAGCAGCCGGCGTGCTGATCGGGCTTCTCGCCTACAAGCCGCAGTTCGGACTGCTGATACCGCTCGCGCTTGTGGCAGGAGGGCGCTGGCGCGCCGTCGCGGCTGCGAGCGTCACCGTGCTCCTCACCTGCGTCGCGACGCTCATCCTATTCGGTCCGGAGGTATGGCAGGCCTTTTTTGCTTCCACGGGCTTCACCCGCACCGTCGTTCTGGAGGCGGGAGACACGGGATGGGAAAAGATTCAGAGCCTGTTCTCGGCAATGCGCATGTGGGGCGGCAGCGTCCACACCGCCTATGCCGGACAAGCTGCGCTCGCGCTTGCAGTCGGTGGAAGCCTCGCATGGCTGTGGCATGGACGCGCCGACGGCGATCTCAAATCGGCTGCGCTCCCATGCGCCTGCCTCCTCGCCACGCCTTACGTGCTCGATTACGATTTTGTGGTGCTTGCGGTCGCGATTGCCTTTTTTGCGCGCTTTGCGCTGATCCATGGCTTCCGCGATTACGAGATCAGCGCGCTGGCATTCGTATGGATCATGCCGCTGATGGCGCGCAGCTGCGCCGGTACTTTGCGCATGCCGCTCGGGCTGATCTGCGTCGCTCTCCTCTATGGATTGATTCTGCGGCGAGCAACCACGCGGCATCAGGTGGCCGCGCGCAGATCGAATGCGCTCGTTCGCGCCTGAGCGGATACTAGTTTAGGTCACTCGTGGTTGCCATAGGTTGGCGGCGGGGTCCCCGGCTTGAGGCTGATATCGGTCGATATGCTGTTTTGCTTGCGCTCGTCCTCTTCCATGGCCAGCCGTAGTGCCTCGCATTGTTGCGGAGCGGTCGCATTGGCTTCCATGCAGTGCTGGTAGTTTTCCGCCGAGCGTTTCGCGTCATTGCGGGCGACGATCTTTTCGGCAATTGAGCAGCCCGCAATAGAGCCGGCGACAGCCACTACGATCGCAACATTGCAAATTCGATTGTGCACGTGAACCATGCAGACCTGCTACCACGCCAATTCAGAACCAGCTCTTGTTCTTCGTTTGATCTCTGACCCTGACCCCTGACCGAGACCGAAAACACATGACCCCCTGTTCAGGATTGGATAACTTGCCCCGTGGGCTGGGCGACTTTAAGGCCAACGGGCTGCGCTGGGAAAGGGAGGGGGAGACGAATCGGCAATGAAGGCAAGGCTTGTGACCGCCTCCCTCCTCGTCATTGCGATGGCGTCCCCCGCCTTGGCGCGAAACTATTATGTCGTCCAGAACATAAAAACGCACAAATGCTCCGTTCTCCCCAAGAAGCCGAAGGGAAAATCCGTCGTCGTGGTGAGCGGCAGCTTCCCCTTTAAGAGCAGGGCCGAGGCGCGCGCGGCGCTTCGAATCCTGCCGGCCTGCCGAGCGATTTAACCAAAAATCCGGCTATTTGTGACGGACATCACATGGGCGGTGACGCGGCTCTGCTAACCTGCGAGCATGACACAGTTGGTGGGTGAAAGAGCCATGGACGAGCGCAGAATGGCGCATCTTTTTGGGCTGACGCTTGCGGCGATCTTTGCCGCTGCGCTCATCCTCAATGCGCTCGCGATTCCCGCTCTAATGGCTGCGGGTTGAACTTAGCCGGGCCAGCAATTGACGCCAGGATTGGCGCTCGCGGGCCGGGCGGAAAAGCGGCACGCGCTCAGCGCAGCGCCGCCGCAGATCGTTCAGGTATCCGCTTTCCTCTTCGGCGCACAGCATCAACCGGGCGAGTGCCGCAGTGTCGCCGACCGGGTAATAGCCGGGGTAAGCGGGGCCGAGCAGGCCGACCGAGCCGGCAATCTCGGAAGCGATGACGGGCAGTCCGGCCATGACCGCCTCGGAAATGACATTCGCGCCTCCTTCGAGGCGCGAACTGAGCACCATGAGGCGCGCGCGGGCGCTCGCACGGCGCACTTGCCAGTGGAGCACCTCGCCGCGCCAGATGTAGCGCGGGTTACCCGCCATCTCCGCCTTTGCACGCTCCGCCCAGCGCTGCTCGTGCGCCCGGCCAAAATGGACGACGCGTATGCGCGACCTTTGCGGCAGCAGCCGAGCCGCTTCGGCGGCGCGCAGCGGGTCTTTCTCCTCACGCAAATGGCCGATCACCAGAATGTCGAAATGCTGTTGCCGGCGAGGGCGCGGACGGTGGATCAATTCCGCGGACTGATAGATTATATCGATCTTCGGGTGATAGCGTTGCGGGATGGCATCGCCGACGAGCGCATGCAGGCCAACAAGCACGTGTGCCAGATCGAGGGATCGCAGCGTGGCGTCAGGCTCGGTATGGATAAAGCCGTAGATGTCGGTGCCGGTAAGCGCAACCACGAGCGGGTGCCTCGGATAAATCTGATGGAACCGCTCGATCGAATTGGCGCTGCGCCAGGCATGCAGCGCAAGCATGAGATCGGCGGGCTCGTCGCCATATTCGGTCGCCAGCTGCACGCGATGGCCAAGCGAGCGCAGAATGCCCGCCCAGCGCGTCGCAGTGGTGCGATTTCCGCTGCGCGAGCCTTTGCCGGCCGGCGTGATCAGGCTAATTTTCATCCATGACCTCACCGGTCGCCACGGCACGGCTCAAGGACATGCTGCGGGATGCTCGCACCCGCACGCTGGAGCTCGTCGTCGACCTTGATCCCGGTCAACTCTTGGGTCCGCGGCTCGACATCGTCAATCCACTCTTGTGGGAGATCGGCCACCTTGCCTGGTTTCACGAATTCTTCGCGTTGCGCGCGCTGGAGGGCAGAAATCCGCTGCTGCCCAATGGAGACGCCATCTACAACTCGGCTTTGGTCCCCCATGACGACAGATGGAGCCTGCCCTTGCCATCGCTCGACGGCACGCTCGCTTATATGCGCAGCGTGCACGAGGCTCTGCTCGGCCGGCTCGAAGGCGATCTCGCAAGCGAAGAGGAAAGCTTTCTCTATCAGCTTGTCGCATTCCACGAGGACATGCACGGCGAAGCCTTCATCTATACGCGCCAGACGCTGGGTTACCCCGCCCCGAAATTTGCCCCAGTCGAAACGAGCGCAAACGCGCAGACCGGGCCCTGGCCGGGCGAGGCCGCCATCCCCGGCGGCAAGTTTCTGCTCGGCGCGGATGGCAGCGCACCCTTCGTGTTCGACAATGAGAAATGGGCGCATTCCGTCTCCATCCGGCCGTTTCGGATCGCCCGCGCGCCCGTTACCAATGCGGAGTTCGCCGAATTTGTAGACGCGGGCGGCTATGCAATGCGCCGCGTGTGGGATGACGAAGGGTGGCGGTGGCGCGAGAGCGCGCAGGCCGAGCATCCCGTGTACTGGAAGCACGACGGCAGAGGTTGGAGCGTCCGCGAATTCGACCGTTGGATACCGTTGCCGCCGCACCGGCCCGTCATCCACGTCAACTGGCATGAGGCCAATGCGTGGTGTCGCTGGGCCGGCCGCCGGCTGCCGAGCGAGACGGAATGGGAAACTGCCGCCGCAGCCGAGCCTGCGCCGGACGGCGCGCTTGGCGAGCGCAAACGCAACTATCCCTGGGGCGAGTCTCCGCCGTGGAAAAGGGAAGCCAATCTCGACTGTGCCACTCTCGGCTGCATCGATGTTGCCGCCCACGCTGCCGGCGACAGCGCCTGGGGATGCCGCCAGATGATCGGCAATGTCTGGGAATGGACCGCCAGCGACTTCGCGCCTTATCCCGGCTTCGCACCCGACGTCTATCAGGAATACTCGGCGCCCTGGTTCGGCAGCCGCAAGGTGTTGCGCGGCGGCTCCTGGGCGACGCGCGCCCGTATGATCAACAATACCTACCGCAATTTTTTTCCGCCCGATCGTCGCGACATTTTCGCGGGCTTCCGCACTGTCGCGCTGTAGCCGGTCGCCCGGACGGACCGCAGCGCAATCCGGGGATCGCTGTCGCCGGATCCTGCGGAGCAATCAGTAAACGGGTTCCGTCGCGCGGCGGTCATGCAATAGATCGGATGGATGATGCGAGGTCAGGACTTCGCTGGCCGCCGGCGTGCGGACACTATCCAGGTCGATGGTGATCGGCTCGAGCGAGCTGCTGCGCGCCGAGACCGATCCGATCACGCTCGCTGCGCAGTAACCGGCAGCAATCAGCTCAGCGACACAAGGCTGCGCCCGTGCGAGCGGCACCCCGGCGAGCAAGCCGCCGGCGGTTTGCGGATCGAACAGCAGGGGATAGAGCGGATGACCCGCTGCCGCCTCATGATTGCGAATGGCGCGCCGCAGCCGAAGATTCTGCGGCTGGAGAGAAGAGAAAATGCCGCGTTCGACAGTCTCGCGTGCGCCGGCAAGGAGCGGCACCTGGGCGATGGAGAGGGTGACGTCGACACTCGATGCGCGCAACATCTCCACGAGATGGCCGACGAGCCCGAAGCCGGTGATATCGGTTGCAGCCTGCGCGCCGTGCCGGCGCAGGATGGCAGCGGCAGGACCGCTCGATTGCATCATCTGCGCAATCGCCGCCATCACCCAACGCGCCTTGGCTTGCCCCCGCATATCGGCAGCGAGCAACGCGCCGGTGCCGATCGGCTTGGTCAGGATCAAGGCATCGCCGGGGCGTAGTCCTTGCTTGCGCAACACCGCTGACCGGGGGACGAGGCCGTTGACGGCGAAGCCAAGCGCCAGTTCGGCGCCTTCGCTGCTGTGGCCGCCGACCAGCGCACAACCCGCCGCGCGCAGCACCTCGTTGGCGCCGGCCAGCATTGTGGCGAGATCGGCCTCGACCTTTGCTTCCAGACCGTAAGGTACGGTGGCAATCGCAAGCGCCGACTGCGGCTCGCCTCCCATGGCATAAATATCGCCGAGCGCGTGGTTGGCAGCGATTTTGCCGAACAGGTAGGGATCGTCGATCAAGGTGCGGAAGTAATCGACGGTCTGCAGCGACAGCTTTTCGCCGCCGGTGTCGACCACCGCAGCGTCGTCCGGCGAGTCAAGCCCGATAACGACGTCGTCGCGCTTGGCAGGCATGATCGATCCTAGGGCACGCGACAGCACCGTCGCGCCGACCTTGGCGCCGCAGCCGCCGCAGCGCATGGCAATGGCGGAAAGCTCCTTCAGCGCATCCTTGTCGGCAACCGGCGAAGACAACGTGGTTGCTGGCTGCGGCATTGGTGGCAGAGCGTTAAATTTGCGCATGAACCGCCGGTCGATCCAATCTTTCCACTGCCACACCCAGCCGCCCTGGAAAGACAGGCCGTTGCGCGTGCCGATCGCATAGTACTCTCCGGTCGAGATGAGATAGAGCGCACGACGCTGCGGCCGGAACCGGCGCAACGGGCGGCGCGTGAGGAATCTGCGAATATTGCCGGCCAGCACCGGCCCGGCACGCACGGCATAAACGCCGGATTTGGGCAACGCGCGCTCACAGAAGGCGATTGCGTCGCCAGCCGCAAAGATATTGGGCTGACCGATCGCCCGCAGCGAAGCATCGACCTGAAGAAAACCGTCGTGATCAACATGCAATCCGGTTTGCGCGAGCCAAGGCGGCGCTGCCGCCTGGGTGGTCCAGAGGATTTCGTCGGCCTCGATCGGGTGCTGGTGATCGAGCAGCAGACGCCCTCGCTCAACGCGCGTCACCCGCGTGCCGGTAACAATCGCAATACCGCGTGCCGCAAATACCGCGCGAAAGCGCTTGCGAAATCCGGCGGGAAAGCCGGGAAGGATGTCGGGTTGATCGGAGATGATGGTATACGAGACCGAGCGCGCGTTTCCCCCGCAGCGCGCAAGCTCGCCGTCCAATCGGCGCTGCACCGATAACAGCAATTCGACCCCGCCGGCACCGGCTCCGACCAAGACAATGCGTGCATTGCCTCCGCGCGCGAGAAGCCGTGCCTTCAGCGCTTCGAAGCGGGCGAGAAAGCCGTCGATCGGCTTCACCGGGATGGCGTGCTCGCCAGCACCGGGAACAAGCCCGGTATTCGGGGTCGAGCCAATGTTGAGCGAGAGCAGGTCGTACGCCAGCGGCGGCCGGTTTCGACAAATAACCCGCTGCTGTGCGACATCGATGCAGACCACTTCGTCCTGGAAAAGTCGTGCGCCGGCAAACCGCGCCAGCGGACCGGTATCGATATGCGCCTCATCGAACGTGTAAATGCCGGCAATAAGGCCCGGCAGCATGCCGGAATAGGGCGTGTGCACTTCACGGCTGATCAAAGTGAAGCGCACCCCCGGGATTGGCCGCATGCCGAAGCGGCGCAGTACCGCGACGTGAGCGTGGCCGGCGCCGACCAGCACCACGTCCTTGAGCACCGGCTGCGTTATGTTTTGCACGCCCCGCGCCCAGCTGCTTGAACAGGAGGACAAGGAACGTCGCCATAAGAGCAAAACACGCAGCAATCTCCTTCCTTTGGACGCAGGCGCGCGCCGCAGCCGCTGCACTCGTAGAAGAAGCGGCAGGCATTGTCCGGCATGGTCTCGACCTTCACGGTTCCGCAATGCGGGCACGTAAGACGAGATTGGTAGATCAAATCCGCCATCAGCTTGTGCTGCAAGAGCCCCCCCCGAGCACGCAGAACTTTGCGCAGGTGGGATGATTGAGCCATATCGGCTGCGCGGCATTCCGCAGCGTCGGGCCGAGGTCGAACCGCGCGTCATAAGGCAACAGCGTGCAGGCGAGCACGGTAGGCCGCGCACTGCCCTTGCGCTTGACCACCATGCGCGAGCTTGCGCACATCACGTCGTTCGGAGATTTGCCGAGGACGTGCCAACACCTTTCGCTGATTTCCGGTACGTCCGCGCTCGGGTCGATCTCGGGAAACAAGACCAGCGCCGCGGGGTCATGGGCGTCGATGGGAATACGGCGCGCGGCGAACAGGCGGCTGTAGCCGGCACGCTCCGCCGTAGCATCGTCATGCCACATGGTGCGTCCGGCGACTGCCACCTTGAAACCAGAGTGTGCAAGCCATATCAGACCTTCCAGAGTGGGTTTGAATGTGCCGGCACCGCGCTCTTCCTCGTGGCGCTCCGGCGTGAAATGGTCGAGGGAGACCCGAATGCTCAACTTTCCGCCGAGCCGCCGATTGAGCGCAAGCAGCTCGGTCTTGCGACGCTGCATCGGCCGCATGGCGTTAGTCAGCACCAGCACGTGCAATCCGCGAGCCAGACAGTCCTCCAGCATGCCGAGGAATTGCGGGTTCATGAACGGCTCGCCGCCGGTGAATCCAATCTCCTGCGTATCCCAGCCGTCGCGCTCGATCTCATCGAGATAGTCGGTAACCTCGCTGCGCTTGAGATAGATCAGCCGATCGTTTTTCGGGCTCGATTCGATATAGCAATGACGGCAGGTGATGTTGCAGAGAGTCCCGGTATTGAACCATAGCGTTTTCAATCGCCGCAGAGCCACCCTCGCGCGCGGTTCACCGGTCATGGTGAACGCGGGGTCCTGGAACTTGCGCGGATCGAGGTGGGAAGTCACTGTTCGCTTCCTCAAAAGGGCGGTTAACTGTTCGCCAGCATCACAGGCTCACCGGGCCTGCGCAAGTAAACTTGATCAGAGCATGCGGCGCAGCAAGGTCTAATTCATCCACCATCGCGGAATTCCGGGTAAAGCGTCATGCCGCCGTCGACAAACAGGCAGGCGCCGACCACGTAATCGGAATCATCGGAGGCGAGCCACACCGCCGCCTTGGCAACATCCTCGGGTTCGCCGATTCGGCCATAGGGAATAAGCTTGAGCAGGTCGCTCGCGTTTTCCGGATCGGACCAGGCCGGCCGGTTGATGTTCGTCTTGATGGCGCCCGGCGCAATACCGTTGACGCGGATCTTCTTCTCCGCGAGTTCCTGCGCCAGGGTTTTCATCATCAACATGACGCCGCCTTTGGAAGCAGCGTAGTTGACGTGCCCGGCCCAGGGGATGACCTCGTGCACCGAACTCATGCAAATGATTTTTCCGCGCGCCTTCGACACCGGCGAGGATTCCTGGGCGAGGAAACGTTTGATGGCCTCGCGCGCACAAAGGAATTGACCGGTGAGGTTCACGTCAATGACCGTGCGCCACTCATCGAGCGTCATCTCCGCAGCCGGTGCGTCGCGTTGCAGGCCGGCATTCGCAACCAGGACATCGATACGGCCGTATGTTTCAATGAACGCCGCAAACATGGCCTGTACCTGCGCCTCCTTGGACACGTCGGCCTCCAGGGCGACGGCATTTCCGCCGAGATCGCGGATCGCACCGGTTACCTGCTCGGCACCTTCTCTGCTGCCGCGATAATTGACGCCGACCTTGGCGCCCGCCTGCGCGAGCGCAATGGCGGTCGCCGCCCCGATCCCGGAACTCGCGCCGGTCACCAGCGCGGTTTGCTGGTGAAGAACGGCCCTGGCATCAACTGGCATGGGAAAAGCCTCGCAACAAATCCCGCCCTGATAACCGAGAGGACGGCGCCGGGTTCAAATCGGATCGTTGGGAACCGCAGCAACGGCGGCAATGCCGGTAGGAAGCTAAAATCCACCACCCAAGCGGGCGAGTTGCGCTCTCGCTTATTGGTTCGGTTCGCCGCCCATGAAGCCGGCAATTTTCCAGCCGTTCTCTTCCCTGACGTAACACAGCTGCTCGCCGCCGATCGGCAAGACCGCATCCGCAGATGCATATCCCACCTTTGCAGAGGGCGTCAGCACTTTTACGAAAGCGGCAAATACGGCATTGGCAGGTGAATCGTC
Organism: uncultured Alphaproteobacteria bacterium; assembly: GCA_963817135.1. Taxonomy (GTDB): domain Bacteria; phylum Pseudomonadota; class Alphaproteobacteria; order Rhizobiales; family Xanthobacteraceae; genus VAZQ01. The sequence continues at coordinate 198,193 of CAWFNG010000002.1, forward strand.
GGCAAGAATGCGAATGAGGTAAAGGCCTAGCTTGTCGATGACGGGAGCGTCCGGATTTGCCGCCGAGCGCACCTCGACGCCGTCGCGCAGCGGAAATGCCCAGTCGGTGGCATCGGTTTGGGTTTGCAGGGCAAGCTCGTCCGCTGCTCTCTCGTCAAACATAGGCTCCGGCGGCGCGCAGAACACTCCTTTGCGCAGCGGATCAGCCATGGCGCTCGTTTCGCCGGCAAACGCCGCAAGCGCATCCCAGCCCACGGCATCTTTTCCGTCGAGGCCGAACGCACGTGCAAGATTGTCAATCGGCGAGGCATTCTTGTCCGCAAGGTCGGTGTCTTCCGGTGCCCAGAAGAAGCTTGCCGCAATCAAGGTGGCGAGAGCGGCACGATCCTTCTTTTGTGCAATCTCACCGATTTGCTTGCGAAAGGCATCGAACTCCGGATCGTTCAAAGTATCCGGCAACAGAATGGGCACGGGCTTATACGGTCCCAGCGCTGCGGGTGCCTGGGATATTGCCTGATCCTGAGCGTAAGCCCAATGGGAGGCGAGTTCCGGCGCAAGCAGCAGCGCCGACACAACAAGTATGAGCGATGATGGATATAAATGCCGCATTGCAATTCACTCCCGTGCCCGATGCACTCAAGGAAACTGCCGCGCTAACCCCGGATACAAATTGGCCCGCAACAACATTTTGGCGCGCTGAACGAGTCTAGCACGTCCCTGCCGCACCTTGCCTACAACTGTTCGCGAGCGCAAAAAGTTCAAGCCGTAGCGCTACGAAGTCAGCATTGCGTATTTACAGAAAAGATACTTTTCCGTTCATCTCTCGTTCAGATGTGTCCGGCCGGTCATCGTGGTCTCTTGCCCCGAGACCTCCCAACCCTTCCGATTTTTCATGTGGCGGTCATCTTCTGGCAAGGAACATTGCCGCATTGTTGACACCGCCGTTTTGGACCATGCCCCCCCATTGGGGCGTGCAATTTGAACCGAGGAGCATCCGGCGCGTGGCCCCGGATCCGAAATTCGAAGCAGCACTTGCCTTGCACCGTTTTGGTCTGGGCCCTCGGTCCGGATCCATTGCTGCCATGGGTTCGGACCCGCGCGGCGCCCTGCTCGCGGAGCTCAATTCTGCGGATGCCGGACGAATCACCGATCCCGCATTGCTCGCCAGCGGGGAATGTGCGCGCGCTGCGTTTGAGTTCCGGCAGCAGCAAAGGGCGGCCCGGCAGGCCGAACGCGCCGCGCGTCCATCTGCTCCCAGTACACAATCCGGCGCCGCTTCGCAGGAAATGCAAGGCACGCAACAAGCCCCGCAACAACAAGCGAACCCGGCAGTGCAGAGACCAGCCCCCGCGCCGGGCGTGCCGCAGCAGCTCTATTTGCGCGAGGCCGCAGCTCGCATGCAGGCCGCAGTCAACGCCCAGATCGGATTTGTCGAGCGGCTGGTCTGGTTCTGGTCCAATCATTTCTGTGTGTCTGCCGACAAGGGTGGTGTGCGGCCGATTTGTGGCGCCTATGAGCGAGAAGCCATTCGTGCGCATGTGCTCGGACGATTCGGCGACATGCTCATGGCGGTCGAATCGCATCCCGCCATGCTGCTCTATCTCGACAATGCGCGCTCCATCGGTCCCGGCTCGGTGGCCGGGCTACGGCAAAAGCGCGGACTCAACGAAAACCTCGCCCGTGAGATTCTGGAGTTGCATACGCTCGGGGTGAGATCGGTCTACACCCAGACTGACGTCACAAGTTTTGCCAACGTAATCACCGGCTGGACCGTGACCGGGCCGCGGCAGGATCCCATGCGCGCGGGTGAATTTGAATTCAACCCCCGCATGCACCAACCAGGCCCGCAGACCGTGATCGGAAAATCCTATCCCGATACGGGACTGCAGCAGGGGCGCGGGGTTCTCGCAACTTTGGCGCATCATTCAGCGACCGGCCTTCACATCGCCGGGAAGCTCGCTCGCCATTTCATTGCCGACGATCCGCCCCCGGCGCTGGTTCAGCGCTTGACCCGTCGTTTTCTCGAGACCGAGGGCAATCTCAAAGAGCTGGCGAAGACGCTGATCGCCGCCCCCGAATCCTGGGATCCCACGCTGCGCAAGGTCAAGCGGCCGGGCGAGTGGATCGCCGCTGCTTTGCGAGCTGCGAACGTCACCGCGCCCGACATAGGGCCGGTGATGCAGGCGCATAATCTTCTGGGCGAGCCGCTGTGGCGGCCCTCCGCGCCCAAGGGTTTTGCCGACGAAACCAGCCCGTGGCTCGACGGATTGGCGCAGCGTCTCGATATCGCCAATCAATTGGCGCGGCGCATGAGTGCCGAAGCCGACCCGCGGAAAATATTGGAGGAATCTCTAGGCACCCTGGCCAGCGCGGAAACGCGGCAAACCATTACGCGGGCGGAAAGCCGGCCGCAGGCACTCGCGTTGCTCTTCATGGCGCCGGAGTTCCAACGACGATGACTGCTGATCGATGTCCTCGAAGGTAATCCCCATGCGTCTCAACGCTCCCACCCGCCGCGAACTCCTCCTCGCCGGCGGCACGCTGTTCGCCTGGGCCTATGTGCCGAAACTCGCGCGTGCCGAGGGGCGCGACCCGCGCCTCCTGGTCATTGTGTTGCGCGGCGCGCTCGATGGTCTCGCAGCGGTCGCTCCGGTCGGCGATCCGGATTGGGTTGCGTTGCGCGGCGACAAGGCGCTCATCCGCGACGGCAGCAATCCGGCACTGCTGCTCGATTCGTTCTTTGCCCTCAATCCGGCGATGCCCAACCTGCATCGCCTTTACAAGGCAGGCGCCGCAACCATTGTGCATGCCAGTGCCACGCCATACCGCGAGCGTTCTCATTTCGACGGTCAGGACGTGCTCGAGAGCGGCCTGAGCGCGCCGGGCGAAGCCGAGAGCGGCTGGCTCAATCGTGCCCTGTTCTCGCTGCAGCCGGCGGAGCCGGCAAATGCAGCACGTCGCGATGCATTTGCGATCGGCCCGATAGCACCGCTGGTGGTGCGCGGGCCGGCGCCGGTTTTGTCCTGGACACCCCGCCGGATGCCCGCAGCAAGCGATGACACGCTGCAGCGGTTGCTCGATCTTTACCGTCATGGCGACCCTGCGCTCGCCCGTGCGCTTGAGGAGCGCGTTGGGATCGCCACCATAGCGCGGGCCGGCGGCATGGATGGCCAGCAACCGCGCGCAGCCGGTGCCGGGCAGGTCCGCGCCTATTTCGCCGAATCGACGGGCGCGGCGGCAAAGTTTTTGGCACGGCCCGACGGGCCTCGCATCGGCGCGCTCGCATTCGACGGCTGGGATACGCATGCCGATGAAGGCGCGACCAGCGGGAGACTGGCGAACCTGCTCGGCGCGCTCGACGGCGCAATCGCTGCCATCGAAACCGAAATGAGTACGGCCTGGCGCGACACTGTCGTCGCAGTCATAACGGAATTCGGCCGCACCGCACGCATCAATGGCACCGAAGGCACCGATCACGGCACCGGGACGGTGGCGCTGCTGGCAGGCGGCGCGCTCAAGGGCGGCCGCGTGATTGCTGATTGGCCGGGACTGAAGCCGTCGAATCTGCATGACGGCCGCGACCTCAAGCCAACGGTCGACCTGCGCGCCGTGCTCAAAGGCGTGCTCAAGGACCACCTGCGCATCGAGGAGACCGCGCTTGCTGCCAAGGTCTTTCCCGACAGCGCGCGGATCAAGCCCATGCCGGGATTATTGCAGCACGCTTGAGGCGGGGGCTGCCAGAAACCATTCCTGCTACTGGTTGCATCCGGCAATCTGCCTCATATATGATCGGCAAGTTGCCGGAGATCTCCTATGCAACCAATCTCAGCGCACGTTATTGAGAGAGTTTACCAAAAGCTCGGTGGCCGTCGGGGGCTCGGGACCGAAGTCTCGTCAGAGGCCGATCTTGCTCGCATTGTTCATGGCGGCATTCGGTTGCGTGTACTAGGCCACCTCGCTCGGGCCGGATTTTCGAGACAGGAGATTGAGAATTTCATTATTCCGGCACGGACTTGGCGTCATCGCAAGACAAGACGAGAGCCTCTTACCGTCGAAGAATCCGACCGCGTCGTCAGGCTCACACGCATTCAATCTCTCGCAGAGGACGTGTTCGGCAATGTTGAAAAAGCCAATCGTTGGCTTCGCGAAGGCTTGGCGATGCTCGACGGTAAATCGCCACTCGAAGTTGCGCGCACCGATTCAGGCGCTCGCTTGATTGAACAGCTTTTGGCAAAGATCGATTGGGGTGCGGCGGCCTAGATGCGCCTGTGGAGACTTTCGAGCGAACGCCATGCGCACACCTTTGATGGAGGATTTGGACTTTCCAGTGATGGTCGATGGAACACGCGGGGCCGTCCCGTAACGTATTGTTCGACAGTTCCGTCCCTTGCAGCGTTGGAAAAACGCGTTCACGTCGTCGATCCCGCTCTCCTGCCGCCGCAGGTGTTCGTTTCTTATGAAATCCCGGAAGGGATTTCGAAGCGCATATACGATATCAAGGACCTTCCTGCTGACTGGACGACACATCAAACCCAGACGCAGAAGATCGGCGACAATTGGCTCGATGCCGTCGCAGAGACTTTGCTGTTCGTGCCCTCCGTTATTGTGCCTCTTGCAGACGCGCCTGATCGCAACGTGCTGATTAACCATCGCGTCTCGAACACGGTTTCGATCAAAATTGTAGAGGTAACGCCATTCACGCTCGATCCGCGACTCTTCAGGCCGCGATGACGGTATCGGAGTGCGATCATCTATTCGCCAGGGCTTGCCGTTACGCGACAAACGGATCGACACCAACATCGCGCGCGGTGGCGTCGAGGCTGTCGCGCAAGGGCTTCGGCATGGGTACGCCGTGGCGCAGACGGTCTTGCCGTTTATGGTGGCTCTGTTCGCCGGGCAGCCATATCCGCTCAATTTCCGGCAGACGCTCGGCGCCGCGCATGGTGCGAATGGCGACATCGACCTGCCGCTTGAAAGCGAGCGCAGGTGCAAAGGCATCTACCGCCAGCGCGACAACGGCATGACCGGTATTGCTCTTCTTGCCCGGCTCCTTGACGAAATCGATGACCTCGCGTCCGAACGCCGCCTGATTGAGAGTGCCAGCCAACAGTCCGATGATCAGGCTCAACCCGTATCCTTTGTAATCGCCGATCGGCAGCAGCAGTCCCTCGTCGGCGCGCTTGGGATCGGTGAGAGGCTTGCCGTCGCGATCGGTCATCCAGCCGACCGGCATCTCCTCCCCGCGCTGCGCCTTGAGGCGAACCTTGCCGAATGCGGCAACCGTCGGCGCCATATCCAGCACAATCGGCGGCTCTTCCAGAGCGGGAATGGCGATAGCAATCGGATTGGTACCGAGCAGATTCTCGCGCGCGCCCCACGGCGGCAGATGGTTGTTGCTGCCGACCGCGAGATAAATGCCGATCATGTCGTGCACAAGCGGCTTCATGGCATAAAGCGCCGCCGGGCCGGCGTGATTGCTCATGCGTGCGCCCACCCAGCCGACGCCGCAATGCTTTGCCTTCTCGATGGCGGTCCGCGCGGCAAAATCCATGACAAGGTGACCCATGCCGTTGTCACCGTCCACCAGCGCGCTCGCCTTTCTCTCCTGCACTATCCGGATATTCGGACGCGGCGCGATACCGCCGGCTTTGAGGCGGCGCACATAAAGCGGCAAACGGATTACGCCATGGGTGTCGCTTCCGCGAAGGTCGGCCTCGACCATCAGTTGCGCGACGGTCTCGGCGTCCGCCGCGGGAATGCCCGCGGCGCAAAGAATGCGCTGCACGAAAGCGGCAAGGGAAGCGGCGGCGATGCGCGGCACCTCTGCCGTGCTTGTTTTCTGCGCCCGGCTTTGTAACGTCATCGACTCGCACTCCCTAAGGCGCTGCTGGAATTGCTTTTGCGTCGCGTTACCTTCTATCTTGCGTAGAGCGATTAAGCCACGTGCCATAGGTGGCAAATGGTCCTCCTGAACGTCAACGCACGAAAGTACGAGCTCGACGTGGAACCCGACACTCCGCTGCTGTGGGTGTTGCGCGATACCATCGGCCTCACCGGTACCAAATACGGGTGCGGGATTGCACAATGCGGCGCCTGTACCGTGCATGTCGACGGGGCGGCGATGCGATCCTGCGCTACGCCGGTGAGCATGGTTGCCGGCCGGCAGATCACCACCATCGAGGGGCTTGCCGCAAACGGCGTCCTGCACAAGGTGCAGCAGGCGTGGATTGAACACGACGTTCCGCAATGCGGCTACTGTCAATCCGGAATGATCATGGCTGTGGCGGCGCTGCTCATGGAGAAGGGAAGGCCGACTGACCTCGAGATTGATGCAGGCATCACGAATATCTGCCGCTGCGGCACCTACCAGCAGGTTCGCGCCGCCATCCACGCCGCTGCCGCCAACAGCTAGCTTGCCATGCGAGGCAGCGCACATATCGATCGCCGTTCACTTCTCGCCAGCGTCGCCGCCGCAAGCGGCGCGCTGACCTTGGGCTTCGCAGTCCCGCTCTCCGTTCAGGCCGCGGACGCATCGGATGCTGCGCCGGAAATCACCGCCTGGATTGTGATCGAGCCGGACAATTCGACCATCATCCGGGTCGCCAAATCGGAAATGGGGCAAGGCATATTGACCGCATTGCCGCTGCTGGTCGCGGAAGAGCTGGAATGCGACTGGAGCAAGGTAAGGGCGGAATACGCCCCGCCCGATGAAAATATCAGGCGCGGGCGCCCGTGGGGCGACATGTCGACCGGCGGGAGCCGCTCGATTCGCAGTTCCGAGCAGGCGTTGCGCAAGGCCGGCGCTATTGCGCGCGAACTGCTGATCGCCGCAGCCGCTGCGCAATGGGGCGTGGTCGGTTCTGAATGTCACGCGCAGAACGGAATTATCACGCACGCTCCGAGCGGCCGCAGCGTGACTTTCGCGCAAGTCGCGCCAGCTGCCGGACAAATGCAGCCGCCGCGCGATGTAGCGCTCAAGCCTCCCAGCGAGTGGCGCCTTGCCGGCAGGCCGCACAAGCGCCTCGACGTGGTCGACAAGGTGCAGGGCAAGACGATCTACGGCATTGATGTGCGCGTGCCGGAGATGCTGTACGCGGCGGTGATCCAGGCTCCCCTGTTGAAGGGCAAGCTCCGCTCGCTCGATGCAGGCAGGGTTGCGGACATGAAAGGCGTGCGCCGGCTCGTCGAGCTTGACGACGCCGTTGCCGTCGTCGCCGACAGTTGGTGGCGTGCAAAAACGGCGCTCGAAAGCCTCGATATCGAATGGCAAGAGCGCGAGGCGAGTGCGCTGGTTGGCACCGGCATTCGAGAGCATATTCGCAGCGGACTTGTCGCGCCGGATGCCGGCATCGGACGCAGGGACGGCGATTTTGCTGCTGCCTTCGTGCAAGCCGACAAACGGATCGAAGCCGAGTACGAGGTGCCGTTTCTCGCCCATGCGACCATGGAGCCGCAGAATGCGACTGCGCATGTGCGCGGCCACAAAGTCGAGATCTGGGCGCCCACGCAGAATGGCGAGGCTGCGCTGGCGGCAGCAGCGGCGGCAGCCGGCGTGCCGCAGGGCAATGTCGTCGTTCACAAGATGATGCTGGGCGGCGGATTCGGACGGCGCGGCCTGACCCAGGATTTCGTGTCGCTTGCGGTCCGCATCGCCAAGGAGGTGGATGCCCCGGTCAAGGTGTTGTGGTCGCGCGAAGAGGACACCCGGCACGACTTTTATCGTCCCCTGGCGATGGCAAAGATGTCGGCCGGTCTCGATGCTGCCGGCAAGCCGCTCGCCTGGCACGTTCGCCTGTCCGGCCCTTCGGTTCTACCCATGGTCCCGGGCGGCCACGTCGACCGGCATGTTCAGGCGGGCTTTCTCGACGACATGCCGTATGACGTGCCGAATTATATCGTCGACCATGCGTTACGCACGACGCCGGTTCCGGTGGGATTCTGGCGCTGCGTCAATCACACCCAGAACTGCTTTTTCAAGGAAAGCTTCATCGACGAGTTGGCACATGCGGCAAATGAAGACCCCTACCAGTACCGCCGCAGCTTGCTGCGCTTTCATCCGCGTGCGCAGAGGTTCCTCGCCGTCCTCGACGCCGCTGCCGAGCGTGCGGGCTGGGGAAGGCCCCCGTTGGACGGCCTGCACCGGGGAATTGCACTCAACGAAGTATACGGCACCTATACCGCAGCCGTGGTCGAAGTATCGCTGCGGGATTCCATTCGCGTTGCGCGGGTAATCAGCGCCATCGACTGCGGCACGGTCGTCAATCCTCTCACCGTGCAGATGCAGGTGGAGAGCGCAACGGTATGGGCGCTCACGGCCGCACTGTACGGCAAGATCACCGTCGGCGACGGTGGCATCGAAGAATCGAATTTTCACGACTATCCGATGCTGCGCCTCGCCGAAATGCCGCACATCGAAACTGTCATCGTGCCGAGCGGTGGCGCCTTCCAAGGCGTGGGCGAGCCTCCGGTGGCCGTAGTGGCGCCCGCCTTGTGCAATGCGATCTTTGCGGCGACTGGAAAGCGCATTCGCTCGCTACCGCTGAGCAACCACGGCTGGTAGCCCGCATGGAGCGAAGCGCAAGCGTAGCGTAATGCGGGAAAACCCTGCCCCGGATTGCGCTCCGCTTACGCTTCGCTACATCCGGGCTACGGATCTTTCCAGATTGCCGGTCACGCCTTTGGCTGCGTGCGGTGAAAGTCGGGAGTGGGCGGCGGACCCCAGATGCTGGTATTGCCGGGCGTCCAGCGCTTGGGTCGCTGCGGGGTGTCCCGGTGCCAGGGACGCGGCTCGAAATACCCAAGCTCCTCGTCTTTCATCTGGTCAAGCTCGCAGTAGAACTCCACCACTTGCTCATCCTGGTTGCGATGGTACGTCGCCACATTGTGCCCGGGCCCATGCCGCAGCGGTCCCCAGATGATGGGTACGCTTCTTTGCCCCATGAGTTCGCACGAATTCTGCAGATGGATAAAGTCCTTGAGCTCGAATGCAATGTGATGAAGCTCCGGCTTGGGACCGGTAAAGAAATTGACGGTGTGATGATCCGGGTTGCACCGCATGAAGCAGAAGAAATCGCCGATCCAATCGGAGACGCGGAAACCGAGCACCTTCTCGTAGAAACTTACTGTGCGCGCAATGTCGGGCGTGAAGAACGCAACGTGTCCCAGCTTGAGCGGGCCGACGCCCGCTACCTGGACGTGCTTGCCGAGATAACTCCAGTCTTTGAACAGTTCGATGGTGGTACCCTTGTCGTCGGAAAATGACAGCACCTGACCGACGCCGGGAATGGAGTCGTTGCGCAATTCGCTGCGCACGCCGTCCTTCGCCAGCTCCTTCGCCAAATCGGCGAAATCGGAATTCGGCGAGACTTCGAACGATAGCTTGCTGCAGTGCGCCCGGTCGGACTTGTGGAGCGCGATGACCAGCGGTCCGATCTTGCTGGCAAGAAAAGCGTGATCGCGCTCCCGCTCGGCCAGCATCAGCCCCATGAACTCCGCGTAATAGGCGATCGCCTTTTCGAGATCCGGGGTCTCGAAGGTTGCATGGCCGATTCGTCTGGCTTTGACCATGGCTTTCTCCTTGCGCTGCAACGACGATACCTTGAAAATGCTTTCAATCGTAGCCGGCATGGCGGGAAGCGCAATGCGGGTCGCTCACCATAGGAACAGGCGCATGCTCGGTTTCAAGCTCGCTACCTACCAGTCTCCTGACGGTCCGCGCGCCGGCCTGGTGATCGACGATGCGATTTTCGACGCAGCGAAACTCACGGGCAAGCCCGCTTACGCGACCGTACTCTCCATTCTGCAAGACTGGCGGACCGCACAAGGCGTCCTGAAGAAGTCCGCTGCCGGCGCCGGCAAGAGTCGCGTCAAAGGTCAGCCGCTCAAGCGCAGCAAGCTGCTGGCGCCGGTGCGCTGGCCGTCGGCCATCTACTGTGCCGGGGCCAATTATGCCGACCATGCCGCGGAGATGGCCCGTAAAATGAACCGGCCGCTGGAGCCCGATCCCCACACCCAAGGGCTCAAGGCCTGGCATTTTATCAAGGCGTCGCGGTCATTGGCCGATCCGGGCGCGAGCGTGAAAATCTCCGGAGTTTCCAACGAAGTCGATTGGGAAGTCGAGCTGGCGGCAGTCATTGGCCGCGCCGCCAGGAACGTGCCGCAGGCGAAAGCACTTTCCTATGTTGCCGGCTATACCGCTGCCAACGACCTCTCCGCCCGCGACCGCGGCCGCCGCGCGCCGGTCAGCGATACATCCCCGTTCAAAGCCGATTGGACGAAACACAAGACCTTTGACGGCTCCTGCCCGCTGGGCCCGTGGATCGTGCCTGCCGCCGAAATCGTCGAGCCGCAAAATCTTGGGCTTAAGCTATGGGTGAACGACGTCCTCAAGCAGGATTCCAACAGCAAGGACATGATTTTCACTTTGGCGGAGCAGATCGAACAGCTGTCGAACGGCATGACCCTCTATCCCGGCGACATCATTCTCACCGGCACGCCGGCCGGCGTCGGCTCGGCGCGCGGCGAATTCCTCAAGCCGGGCGATGTGGTGAAAATCTGGATCGAGAAGATCGGAACCCTGACCACGAAGCTGACGTGAGTAGGGCGCAATAGCGAAGAGCGTATTGCGCCGATAAACTGATCACTGCCTTTCGGCGGAATACGCTACGCTATTCCACCCTACGCGGTAGCCCCCTGGTTACCGCATCCGGTTTGTAATACTGTGCAACTGTTTTCGTGCGTCGCCCGGATAGCGCTTAAACTAACCGGCGGTAACCGTTCCCGCATTGCACGCGGCTAAATGCGGACGAGCAAGAAACTTAAGCCGAAAGGAGGCGTCCGGATGGCCGAGCAGTATGTGGGCAAAATCGGCGAATTCAGTGACGGCGACCGCCGCATCATCTTTGCCGGCGATAACGAGATCGGCGTGTTCCGGCACGGAGGACAATTCTATGCCTACAGCAATTTCTGCCTCCACCAGGGCGGGCCGGCCTGCGAAGGCCTCACCATTGCCAAGGTCGAGGAGCGCCTGGCGCCGGACAAGACTTCGCAAGGGCTTTATTTCTCCGACAGCGAGATGCATTTCGTGTGCCCCTGGCACGGCTATGAATATGACATGAAAACCGGCGAATGCGTCTCGAATCGCAAGCTCAAGCTGCGCAAATACAAGGTGGTGGAGAAAGGGGACGAGGTATATGTCCTCACCTAAGCTCGCGCGGGCAAAGGCTGCGCCGGCGGGAAGAGCCGCGCCGGCCGCCGGTGCAAAGCATCCTGTTGCCAAACCGGCCGGCGTCGATGAAACTGGCATCGTGGATTCGGCCGCGGCCAAGCGGCTGGCAGTAGCGCTCGAAACTGCCCTTGCCGCCGGCCGCCGTGACGTGTTGAGCGAGGATGCCTTGCACGCACTGACCGCCGCCGTCTGCAAATGCTATGCGGCACAAGTGGAAGCCGGCGAGCCGATCCTGCCACTGCCGGAGCGCGGCGGCGCCACGGCGACCGAAGTCATGGTCATGGCAAGCGGGCTGCTCAAGTCCGCCAATCTCGCGGTATTCGAGCTCGGCATGTGGCAAAGCTGGACCGGGCGCTGAGCCCCCACCCTGCCCTCCCCCGCAAGCGGGGGAGGTAGGGTGGGGGAGGGAATTCGAAACGTCAGGAGACGGAACATGGACCTTCTTGCAGAACGCGGTCGGCGCATATCGGTCGATGAGTTGAATACCACGCGCCTGCTTGCGCATGCGCGCAAGCAGGCGGCGGAACGCAATCTCGATGACATGATGATTGTCGATGTCGATGCCCATCATTACGAGAACGAGCATTACAACGACATCCTGCCGTACATGGAGAACGAGGTCTTCAAGCAATGGACCATGGGCGGACGGGCGCAAACCGATCGCGGCGCCATCGTTCCCACCAATGCCGGCTTCATTCAGGACATGGGCGGACGCGTGACGCGCTATCCGCTGCGGCGTTCGGAGAAGACCGCCGACGGCAAGCACCGCGACGTGCAGCTCGGCGAGCGCTGGATGGACGCCATGAGCGTCGACTACTCCTGCCTGTTCCCGACCGGCATGCTCAATATCGGCATGCATCCGCAGAAGGAGATGGAGATCGACCTCTGCTGGGCATACAACCGCTGGGTCACCGAAAAAGTGCTGCCGCAGGCCGGCGGGCGCATGTATTCCATGCTGTGCCTGCCGTTCTCCGATCCGGAGGCCTGCGCGCGCCATGTCGAGACCTTCGGCAGCCGCAAGAATGTGACCGGCTTCATGGTCACAACCGTGCGCCACCTGCAGGTCAACGACAATGCCTACATGAAGCTCTACCGCATGCTCGAGGAGCGTGGACTGTCGCTGGCTTTCCATTCCGGACCCAACTGGAATGAGCCGGTGTTCCGTGCCTGCAACCGCTTTATCTCCGTGCATGCGCTCGGTTTCACCTTCTACAACATCCTGCACCTGACCAACTGGGTGATCAACGGGATGGGCGAGCGCTTCCCGAAATTGCCGGTAATCTGGATTGAATCGGGGCTTGCGTGGGTGCCGTTCCTGATGCAGCGGCTCGACCACGAATACATGATGCGTCCGTCCGAGGCTCCGCTCCTGAAGAAAAAGCCGAGCGACTACATGCGCGACATGTACTATTCCTCGCAGCCGATCGAGATCCAGGACAGGCAGGCGCTCGAATGCACGTTCCGCATGATGAATGCCGAGACCCAGCTGCTCTATGCATCGGACTATCCGCACTGGGATTTCGATCTGCCGAGCACGATCTATGACCTTCCGTTCCTGTCGGAGAAGGCGAAGCACAACATCCTCGGCGGCAACGCGGCGCGGCTTTTCAAGCTGCCGCCGCGCAACGAAAAGCAGAAGGAAAACCTCCAGCGCTTCGGCAATCTGGCAAAGGCGGCGTGAATTCGTCGAATACCGCTACCGCAACTGCTGCGGCACCGCCTGCGCAGGGGCAGGCGCCGGACAAGCTGATCGAAGTGCGGTTGACCGCGATACGCTTCGCGGCGCGCGATACCAATCTCTATGAGTTCACGCCGCTCGATGGCAAGCCGCTGCCGCTCTATGCGCCCGGCGCGCATATCGACCTGCATCTTCCGAACGGGCTGATCCGGCAATACTCGCTTCTCGATGCGGACCCCGACCCGCAGCTTTATACCATCGGCGTGAAGCGCGACCCCGCCAGCCGCGGCGGGTCGCGCTGCGTGCATGACGACCTGCGCGTCGGCAGGACGCTCAGCATCAGCGCCCCGCGCAACAATTTTGCGCTGGTGGAAAATGCGCCGCATACGATCCTGCTGGCCGGCGGAATCGGCATCACGCCGATCTGGTGCATGGTGCAGCGGCTGGAAAAGCTCGGGCGATCCTGGAAGCTCTATTACGCCTGTCGCTCGCGTTCCGACATGGCGTTTCTGCAGGCGCTCGAACGGATGTCCGCTTCCCAATTTCATTTCGACGACGAAAGCGGAGGCAAGTTTCTGGACGTTGCATCGATCGTCGCGGCAGCCCCGCGGGATGCGCACCTTTATTGCTGCGGCCCAACGCCCATGCTCAAGGCGTTCGAAACGGCGACGGCCAGCTGGCCGCGCCAGCAGACCCATGTCGAATATTTCACGCCCAGGCAGGAGACCGCGAAGACCGGCGGATTTGTCGTCGAGCTTGCGCGTTCGGGGCAGGAATTCATCATCCCGGAAGGCAAGACCATCCTGCAGGTTCTGCTCGATGCGGGCGTCGACGTCGACTATTCCTGCGAGCTCGGCATCTGCGGAGCCTGCGAGCAGCGGGTGATTTCCGGAATTCCCGAGCATCGCGACGCCATCCTCACCGAGGAGGAGCAGGCCGCCAACAGCAAGGTCATGATCTGTTGCGCCGGCTGCAAGAGCGAGCGCCTGGTGCTGGATCTCTGAAGACGGAGGACAGAGGGTAGGGCGAGTTAGATTAGATTAGATTATTTTAGATAAGGCCCTGACACATCGGCAGAATTCAATTTTGCCTAGGGGGACTCCCGGAAAGGCCGCGGCCAAATAATCGTCCCTCTATGTGAGGCACTTCACACTTTCCCGACATGCAAGGCGCTAGTTAAATCACTCCGGGGGCTGATCGAGCCCAGAAGCCTGTCATGCGCACTATCTTGACTGTGGCTGCGACCATATTGGTCATCGCACTTACCACGGCTTGGTCGATGTCGATGCTGCCCAGGCCTAATGATACGGTGGCGAGAATCCAAGTGGGTGACGACGGGTTACGGCCAAAGGCGGCGATGCTTCACTGAGATAAACGTCGGAGCGCCCGCTTTATGCGCCCTCGTCAAAGTCGTCTGCAAGGGTCGTTAGGCCGCTCGGGATGCACAGTACGGTTGAGCGGCCTTTCTTGCGACGTTCACCAAAGCAGCGGAAGGTCCTCGCGATAGGGCCCCGATATCCGGTTAGTGGATGAGCAGTTGGAAGCAGCGCAGGGCTCTTTGGCTGCCGCAAGCTGCTCTTGCAGGACGCCCGCTGTTCCGGCGGCCAATGCGAAGCACAGTGCAGCGGTGAGGATGATTTTCTTCAACATGGCAATTCCCCCTATCAGGTTGACCATGCTGTTTTCTGCGCAGTCCCCGCTGGAAGATGTGATGGCTATCACTTCTGAAAAACGTGCTGTGACTTTTCGCACACTCACAGCTGCCAATCGGCGGTCAAATTTGCTGTGATGCACAACGCCCACGTTCACCGACTGTGATAGGGTGTGGTCAGCGGCTTGAGGATCAGACCATGAGGCGGCGCGAGTTCATCAGCCTTCTTGGCAGCGCGGCGGTCGCGTGGCCAGTCGCGGCGCGCGCGCAGCAGCCGGCCATACCTTTGATCGGGCTCTGCGGTGCATGAATCTCCGCACTATACATGGGCGAAGGACGGTGAGGTAATCATTCAGGTCACCGGTATTGGGCCGTCGGGCAAAACGTTCATTCCTCAATAAGGACGGCCGCGATTGATCGCGGGTCTGCCAGCAGCTGCAACGCATTCCGTCGCGCACGCGAGCGTCCTCGTGATGCTCAGCTCAGCGTGCTACTTGATCTCGCGTTGACCCCGCCCATCCGGTGGAGAGATGAAGACCCGCGCTTTCGGGAACTGCTCGAAGATCGCCGGTGACTTACCGAAGTGATCGGCGAGCAAATAGGACGGCGTGCTGGATATCCAAAGGGAAAGATCGATCGCTTGGTAGTTCCCTGTGTTCAGACCGATCAGCAACCGGCCGGCCTTGTTGCCGATGTTTTCAATCGAGTGGCCGTAGCCCTGTGGGATGTACGCTACGTCGCCTTTTGCGAGCGTCTCAACGCGGTAGCGGCCGTGCGAGCCGAACATGGTAACGTTGAAATCGCCGTTGATAACGTACTGCCACTCATCCGCGTTGGGGTGCCAGTGCAGTTCGCGCAAGCCGCCCGGGTCGAGGTCGAGAATGACGCCGGTAATGGTCTGGGAAATGGGGAAGCGGTTGGCGCCTACGCGCCATTCGCGGCCAAACTTGTGGATCGAATGGGGCTCCTGGGCCAGGAGCCGGTAGCGGTGGCTGTTGGACGGCGATGTCAATGCCCCCTGAAGCGGCGTCGCCTCCGCGGGCGGGATCGGGCCGCGCACAAAGTAAGCTTCTTCGGTGGGGAACCCTTCGAAGGTTGCCTCGGGCATCCCAAAATTCTTAGCGAGCAGCGGTTTCGACGCGTGGCCCAGCCAATCGGTGATGCTGAAAGTGCCGAACTCAGAAAAATATCCATTGTCGAAAATCAGAATGAAATGGCACGGTTTGTCACCCAGGCAGGCAAGCGAGTGAGGGTGGCCGCGTGGAAAGTACCAAACGTCGCCAGCATCGAAGTCGTTGACTTCCGAGCGGCCAAGCGGATCCAGCAAGGTGGTCCGGACACGGCCCTCCAAAACGAAAGCCCATTCTGCGGCCGTCGCGTGCCAGTGCAGCTCCCGTGTGACACCAGGCTCAAGGCGCATCGAGACGCCAGCGATGCCCTTGGCGATCGGCAATTGCGCGACAGTTGCCTCCTTGCCGAAGCTGCCCTCAAGGACTTTTCCGCGGGATTGCTCCAGCGCGAACTTGAACGTCGGGAGTTCCTTTCCTGAGAGGAGCGGGTCGGGCACGTTGTTCTTGAAGGGAAAATCACTGACTTCGTTGGTAGTTTGCGACATCGCCGGTCTCCCGTGTTCAATTGCCGGGCCATGTAGCCTACGACAAGAAGCCAAGCGACGAGAAGAGGTCGCCTCATGCGGTCCGCCTGGAAACCAGCATGTTTACGGTAATGAAAATAAATTTGGCAGCCGGCTCAAAAAACCGCGCGCCCGCGTACACCACTTACCAAGGGTAGGTTTCCGCCTGTCGTTTACAGCCGGACCGTGACTTTCGGGTGGCCTTCGAGGTGATTGAAATTTTAGGATCGGAAAGTCTCCTTATGGCACCACTCCGAACAACTCTGAGCGCATTGCCATCGTTGACGAGGTGATCGATTGAACCGGCGGGAGATCATCACGCTTCTCGGCGGCGCGGCGGTGGCGTGGCCGTTTGGCGTGCGCTCCCAGAATGCGGCAATGCCGGTAATTGGGTTTCTTGGCAGTGGGTTTCCCGAGACGACCGTGCGTCTCTTAGCCGGGTTCCGCCAAGGCTTGTTGGAAACTGGATATACCGAGGGCCAAAATGTCGGGATTGAATATCGCTGGCAGGAGGGTCGAGTTGATCGCCTGCCAACACTTCTGGCCGATCTTATTCGGCATCAAGTGGCGATGATTATCGCAGGAGGTGCCGCGGCCGCACAAGCTGCCAAGGCGGCGACAACCACGATTCCAGTCGTTTTCACGAGCGCTCTTGACCCAGTGGCTGCTGGTTTGGTCGAAAGTTTCAACCGACCCGGTCACAATCTCACTGGCGTAAGCTTAGTAGGCACCGAACTAACTGCTAAACGATTTGAACTACTGCACGAAATACTTCCAACCGCCTCTAAGACTGGCTTCCTTGTGAACCCGGACAACGTGAATGCCGAGAACAGCACGAGAGCGGCAAAGGCCGCAGCGCAAGCAATTGGACATCGGCTCGTGGTTGTTCAAGCTCGTGCGTTAAGCGACTTTAGGAAGGCATTTGCATCAATGAGAGAACAGCAGACGGAAGCTCTTTGCGTTGCTGCTGATGCCCTTTTTTTTCATCAGCGCAAAACTCTTGCCGCGTTGGCGACAGGCCACGGAATTCCCGCCGTTTCCGATTGGCCCGAATTTACTATGGCGGGCGGCCTCATCAGTTATGGCGCCGCCCTTTCTAGCGTGTATCGCCAAGTGGGTGTCTATACCGGCCGCATTCTCAACGGCACAAATCCTGCTGATTTGCCGATCGAACAACCGACCGAATTTGAACTGGTAATCAATCGCAAGACCGCCAACTCGCTCGGGCTCGCAATCCCGGAGTCCTTTCTACTGCGCGCCGACGAGGTGATCGAATGACGCTCCCTTTACACCTTGACCGCGACGATGCCCTCGATCTCGACCGATATCTGGTTAGGCAGCATGGCGTTGCCGACCGCCGAACGGGCATGCCGTCCAGCGTCACCGAACACTTCGACAAACAGGTCCGAGCAGCCGTTGATGACCTTCGGGGAGTCATTGAAATTCGGCGCCGCATTGACCATCCCGAGCAGTTTCACGATGAAGTCGACGCGATCGAGCGAACCAAGCGCATCGCGCATGGCGGCAAGAAGTCCAAGTCCCACCAGCCGGGCGCGCCGGTAGCCTTCCTCGGTGCTGACCTCGGCGCCGAGCTTGCCGGTCAACGATGTTCCTTTCTCGTCGCGCGGGCCTTGGCCGGCCAGGAACAAGAGGCTGCCGGCAAGCCGGTAGGGCAGATAATTGGCAGCCGGTTTAGGCAATCCCGGCAGCACCAAGCCCAGTGCCTTCAATCGCGCTTCCGCACTCATGGGTGTTCTCCTTTCCATTCCTTATTGCTACCGCTCCTTGCACACGACCATTGCTTCCGGTTTGGTACGGTTTGCAACAGAGGGCGGCGCAAAGATTGCGAGATAGGCGTCGCTTCCCGTGAGTCGATCGAAGCCGATCTCGCGATACCCCACAGCTGCCAGTTCGCAGCGCAGGAGACCTGGCGGGGTACCATGCTTGGATGTCGGTGCGAAGGCATCGACGATGCCGACGCGTGCTTCGGGCTTGAGCGCAGGAACGAGATTATAGAGCAGCGCGTAAGGCTGCGTGACCTCGTGATACATGTGCACCAGAATCGCAATGTCGACCGCGTGAGCCGGCAACCTCGGATCGTGCGGCGCACCGAGGCTGATTGTGACATTCTGCAATCCGAGATCGTGCACCCGATTGCGCAGGGCGCGCAGATATTCAGGCATGACGTCTTGGGCGAGGATGCGGCCGTCAGGTCCGACGATCGGCGACAGCCGCACGACGTAGTAACCGCTGCCCGCGCCGATGTCGGCGACGGTCATCCCGGATTTGATGCCGAGCAGACGCACGAGCTGGCTCGGTTCGCCGGCATCGTCGCGCTCCTTTTCGTCGTGCCAGATCGGGCTGACGATGTTGGCGACCGGGCGATCGGGCTTGGGAAAGGCGGCCGCCGGCACACCTGATTGCGCCAACACGGCGCCTGGCAGCGCGAATGCCGCGGCAAAAATGAAAGCAACTAGTGCGGTGAATTTGAAGTTCCTATCATTCTGGCCGCAAAGCATGTTTTAGGAACTTCAAATTCAAAACCGCACTGGAATCATAGAGTTGCTAGTGGTCCTTAGATTCCGAAGTTCGCATCTGAACTTGCCGCGAGTGCTGGCGAACTTCGGAATCGGACCACTAGTCATCCGCATAAATCACCGGCGCTTGAATTGCCAGTTTATCGGCATTGCCGGGCGCGAGCCGGCGAGAAGGAGGCTAGTGCCCCGATTCCGAAGTTCGTAAAACATTGCTGCCCACTCTGATACGAACTTCGGAATCAAAGGGGCACTAGCAACATTATGATTCTAGTGCGGTTTTTGAATTTGAAATTCCTAAGCGAGTTTGCGGCCATGATAATAGGAATTTCAAATTCACCGCACTAGCCGCGCCGGTCGGCGGTCGGCAGACATTGCCCCAAGATGTTCAAGACTCCGACACAATGATGCGCCAGATATTGGACAATCTTGCTTTCGCTTGGGGCTGAGCGCATGCGGGATCCCTTCACACGAAAGCCGTGGGCAGCGGTACCTGTCCTTTCGATCCTGACGGGCCTTGCGCTTGCGGTCTGCCTCGTGGGTGATGGCTTTGCCCGTGATCGCGATCCGCCGCCGCGCAGGGGGGCGAAGACGATCGCCCAAAATGGCCACTTGGCGAAAGGTCAGGCGAGGCGCCCGCATCAGCCTCGATTTGCTGCCGCCACCAAAAGTGCAATTCACGCGCCGGCGGCTGCGCAGTCCGGCCGCACCGCCGAGCCTTTGGCCCTGGCGAGGCAGGACTATGAAAAACGGCGAACCGATCACCGCGCTGCAATGCTTGCGGTACGCAGCCGAGTGCCGCACCGGCCGTTTCCCGGCGAGCGCGGCTTCACCGGGGTGCCGCCGGCCGGCGAGACGCGTTTCGTATCCAACGAACTCGTGTTCCATGTCCCGTCCAACGTTTCGCGGCAGGCGGTCGATGATACCGCGCGTAAGCTTGGCCTGAGCACGATTGCTTCGCAAAGCGTCGCGCTCACCGGCGGCACCATGTTCCATTTCCGCGTTGCCGAGGGTCGCCCAGTCGCCGAAGCCGTGCGTGCTTTGGAAGCTGAGAAGATCGGCATCGCGCAGCCGAATTATGTCTACAAGCTGCAGCAGAACACGGCGCCGGTCGCGAGAACGAAAGGCCCCAATCTCACCCAGTACGTCGTGAGCAAGCTGCACCTGGGCGAAGTCCACCATATCGCTACCGGCAACAATGTACTTGTGGCGATGATCGATTCGGAGATCGACAGCAGGCACCCCGATCTTGCCGGCGCCCTGGTCGAGCACTTCGATGCGGTGGGCCATCCCGACAAGCCGCACGCGCATGGCACCGGGATGACCGGCGCCATTGTCGCGCATCGGCAGCTCATGGGCATCGCGCCAGCGGCGAAGGTTCTGGCCGTGCATGCGTTCAGTCCCGATGCAGCGGAGTCGGCGCAGGCGACCACCGGGCACGTAATTGCCGGAATTGAATGGGCGATCAACCACGGCGCCCGGGTCATCAATATGAGCTTTGCCGGCCCGTATGATCCGTTGCTGCAGGTGGCGATGAAAAGCGCGCACGATAAAGGCGTGGTGCTGATCGCTGCCGCAGGCAACCTGGGCCCAAATTCCCCGCCGCTCTATCCTGCCGCCGATCCGAACGTCATCGCGGTGACGGCGGTCGACCAGAATGACAGGCTGCTTGCGAGCGCCAATCAGGGTCCGCACATCGCGGTCGCGGCTCCCGGCGTCAACATACTGGAGCCGGCGCCCAATGCCGGCTACCAGGTCACAACCGGCACTTCGGTTGCGGCCGCGCATGTGAGCGGCATCGCCGCGTTGATGATCGAGCGCAATCCCGCGCTGACGCCCGATTCGGTGCAGGAGATTCTTACTTCGAGCGCCAAGGCGCTGGAAGCCAACGGACACGATGACCGCTACGGCTGGGGCCTGGTCGATCCGACCCGGGCGCTGCTGGAAGTCGATGCGCAGGTCGCGCACGAGCGCGTGCACACTAAGAAGTCCGCTGCGGCGGACACGGGTCTCCAGAAAAAAAGCTGGTAGACGAGCCCTCGCCGAGATTGCGGAATAAACCGGCCCTTCATGCTCGGGATGCGGGCGCGCAACAGCTTTCATTCCTTCCACAAATGCCTGAACTCGGTCGCGACCAGGTTTTCATAGGGCACAGCGTCCTTGATCAGACCATAGCTCTTCGCAAATTTCATTAGACCATTCACGGCATCGTGCGATATTTCAGCGTCGTAGAACGGGGTGTCACGTTCGATCAGGCCCGCTATCAACTCCGCCTCATCGGCAGGAAATAGTTTTTTGCCGATCTCGGTTGAGATCGATGGATTTGCCTTCAGGGCCTTCTGCGCCTTTACGATCGCCCGTATGGCGCCCGCTGCCACCTCCCGATGTTCACTGATGAGACGCTCGGGCGCTGTAAGCGCTGCGAAGTTGTAGTATCGCGCTCCCGCAGGACCGTCTCCGCGCCTGAGATCGAGATGCAATTTTGCGAGACCGAGGTGCTCGCCAAGCGCAACCCTCATTCCGTTCCCCCAGTAGGCGTCCGCTTTGTTCTGTATGATCGCATCGACGCCGTTTCTCGCCATGTAGCCCTTGTCGCCGTAGGGGGGTGGCGGAGGAACTATCTGAATCTTGTCCCGTTCGGGATCGATACCGGCGTCGGCCAGCATGTGTCGCAGCGCCATTTCCGGCCACGCCGGAGACGCGGAGATGCGAAGTCCCTTGAGTGCCTCGATGTCTCCGCGCTTGACGTCGAGGGTCGCGCGCACAGCCAGGAACCAATACGAATACTGCGAAAGCGCGCACAGCAGTTTTATTCCTTTCCAGGCGGGAAATGCCCGCGTACCCGCGTAAGCGGGGCCGGCGATAAAATCGAGCTTCCCCTCGCGCATGAGCTCAGGACCTTCCTTGATGCTATAGACAAATTCGATGGGAATGCCTTCTTCTTTGAAAAAGCCGAGTTCAACGGCAGCGATGGCAACGAAATACGAGGGGGAATCCAGATCGGGGACCCATATTCGAAACATGCGAGAACCTCACTGCTGATGGGCTGCCGGGTCACTCCGGCTTGATGTTGGCGGCGCGGATCACCGTGCCCCACTTTTCGGTTTCCTCGGCCATGAACTTGCCAAATTGGTCGGGCGACTCGGCGAGCGTCGTGGCTCCCAGGCCGGTCAGGCGCGCCCTGATGGTGGGATCCGCAAGGCCCGCATTGATCTCCCTGTTGAGCTTGTCGATGATGCCGCGCGGCGTGTTGCCGGGAACAGCAACGCCGTTCCAGGTGCTTGCCTCATAGCCCGGCAGAAACTGGTTGATCGTCGGGAGATCCGGCAATGCCTCCGACGGCATGGACGTGGTGACTGCCAGCGCGCGCAGTTTGCCATCCCTGACGTAACCGATCGACGCGGGCATCAGGTCGAACATGACCTGCACTTCTCCGCTCAGGAGATCGATGAGCGCGTGGGCCGAGCCGCGATATGGAACGTGGCGTATGTCAACCCCAGTCATGAACTTGAAAAGTTCGGCGGCGAGATGCGACGTCGAACCAATGCCTCCCGACGCAAAGTTGAGCTTGCCCGGATTCGACCTGGCGTAAGCAATGAATTCGGGAACGGTCGTGACCGGGACCGATGGATGGACCTCCATGATGTTAGGAACGCGAAAGACGCCTGCAACGGGGGCGAAGCCGTGAATGAAATCGAAACTGAGATTTCTATAGAGCGTTGCATTGATCGCGTTCGCTGACGTAGCCCATAAGAGCGTATAGCCGTCGGGGGACGCCCTCGCGACCGTCTCGGTGCCAATATTGCTACCCGCGCCGGGTCGATTGTCGAAGACGAATGGCTGGCCCAGCCTCTCTGACAGCCATTGCGCCATCAACCGCCCGATAACATCGGATGAACCGCCAGGCGGAAAGCCGAGAATGATATGTACCGGCCGCGATGGATAAGCTTGCGCCCGCGCGATGCGAGGCAGAGCCGGCAACGCGGCAGCACCTGTAGCCAGATGCAGGAAACGTTGACGCGAAAGTTTCATAACGAATGGTGTGAAAATGCGCCGTGTGTCATTCCGCCTTGATGCCCGCCGCCCGAATGACAGAAGCCCACTTTGCGATGTCCGCCTTTATCACACTCGCAAATTCCTCCGGTGTAGCGGTGGCGGGCTCAAAACCGAGCGCAAGCAACCGGTTCTGCACATCGGGCAACGCGACTGACCTGCCAATCTCGCGGTTGAGGAGCGCAATGATGTCGCTTGGCGTCTTGGCCGGTGCCAGCGCTCCCAACCAGGTGTCGCATTCTATTCCCGCATAACCCGCTTCCCGCATGGTCGGAAGATCGGGAAGCTCATGCAGCCGAGCCTTGCCGCAGACTGCAAGTGCGCGCAGTTTGCCATCGTTGAGTTGCGGCATGGTTGCCGCGGGCGACCCGAAGGAAATCGGGGTATGGCCGCCAACCGCAGCGGCAATGGCCTGGCCTCCACTGTTGTACGGGACATGGACAAGGTCGAGGTCCAATGAGCGTCGGAACAGTTCACCCGCGAGATGCGCCCCCGATCCAACCCCTGCCGAAGCGTAGCTGTATTTTCCCGGACTGGCTTTGATCAGCGCAACGAGCTCCTGCACCGTATGCGCTGGAACTGACGGGTGAACCGCGAGCACCTGCATGGTTGTGGCTGCGATAGCGATCGGTGCGAACTGTCCGATCGGATCGTAGGAAGCCTTGTTGTTGAGGCTCGGATTGGCAGTGAAAGCAATCCCGTCAGGAACGAGGATCGTATATCCGTCCGGCGCTGCCTGCGCGGCTCGAACGGCGCCGATACTTCCGCCGGCGCCTGACACGTTCTCGACGTAGAACTGTCTTCCGAGTCGCTCGGACAGCTTTTCTGCGACGAGACGTCCAACCACGTCCGCCTGACCCCCCGCCGCAAACGGAACAATCACGCGCACCGGCTGCGTCGGATAAGTCTGTGCCCAGGCGTGCGGCGATACCGGCACCAGCGCGGCAGCAGCCACTGCCAGAAGCAGAAATTGTCTACGGGGAAGTCGCATGGCGTGGCCTCTAACCAATCGGGGATTTTCAGGACGCGAACGTCGGCATGTTTTTTGCGGGAAAGTCTCTATATCGGACCTCCGAGCAATTCGGAAGCGGACCTACCAATTCCATGGCGCCCGGGCGAAGCTTGAGGTTGATCCGATCAACGGTGATTGGCAGCGAGCTTTCTTGAACAAGCGATTATTCGACGAGCCTGCGCGCGGCCGCGATGGCCGCGGGCGAGGCTCGTACAGTCTTGCGTTCCGGCAAGTGTTGCAAAAATGCATCAAGCCTAGTGCGGTGAATTTGAAGTTCCTATCATTCTGCCGCAAGCTCGTTCAGGAACTTCAAATTCAAAACCGCACTAGAAATCATAGAGTTGCTAGTGGTCCTTAAATTCCGAAGTTCGCACCTGGAACGTGCCGCGAGTACGGGCGAACTTCGGAATCGGACCACTAGTAATGAACCCGTTTGCCTCCTGGCCCGACTAACCGGAAGCATGATTAGAAAAACGGGGAGGCCTTCATGCATCGTTGGCTCGAATATGACCTGGTAGCGCTGGCAGTTCTGGTATTTGGAATTGCTGCTGTTGAATTGCTGGCATTCGGCATGTGAGAATGCTGGCCGCGGAACTAGCACATTGAGGCGCTGGCGCGGGGGAGCGGGCTCCTGCCTTGGGGCCTGATGCCGCGCCGCCGCCGTTCACCACAGCGTCGGTAAGCTTGGCGTGCTCGGCGACTGGGTCCGCTGCACGTGCGATGCTTGTTCCGGGATTGATGCTTTCGAGGTCCAGCCAGCTATCGCGATTGCGATTGTCACGATAGCTGCGATCGCTGAAAAACGTGTTTGGCGGCTCATCGTAACCTCCGGGGCCTCTGTTGGCTGTATCCGTTCCGTCTTTGGTTATGCCAGGGCGTGCGGGCGCGACCCTGTGAAGGAAATCACAGTTCGGACGCAAAATTCCGGGCAGGTTGCTCGCGCTTGCCGAGGAGGTTAACCCTCTTGGCCTGACGATTCCCGACAAAGTACTGGCGCTCGCCGCCGAGGCGATCGAATAACTCGGCTTATTGGCCGTCGATTTTGATCAAAAGGGGTGCTGGATTCCAGCTCCTTCGAGGCGCATATTTTCCTCGGCATTAAGGAGGCGCGCCATGCCTCTAGCAGGACCCATCCCCGAAGGCAGATCGTTTTTCTGCCCCCACTGCGGTGCGCTCTATGCGGTAACGCGCGCGCGATCTGCCAAAAGCGATAGCGCTGCCCGGTGCGTCGTTTGCCAGCACATTATGGATGAAAGCGATGAAGCCAATCTTTTGATCTACAAGCTCGTACACCGGCCTGAAGATGCCTGATTACGCACTGGCAACAAGCTCGCTACTCTGCGTGCGAGGCGTGAGCGCAGTTCAGAAACAAAACCATGGGGGGAGGAGGAAACCATGGCCACAAGCGTCAAGCAGATGATGGAAGCGGCCAATGCCGCGGTGCCGCGGATCACGCCGGCACAAGCGCGCGAGATGATTGCCAAGGGAAACGCATTGGTGGTCGACGTGCGCGATGCGCCGGAAGTCGAAAAGAGCGGCAAGGTTGCCGGTGCCCTACACGTCTCGCGCGGCATGCTGGAATTCCGCGCCGATCCTGATTCGCCCTACCATGATAAGAATTTCGCCAAGGACAAAACCATCATCCTCTATTGCGCCTCTGGCGGGCGCTCGGCCTTGAGCGGCAAAGTGCTCAAAGAAATGGGCTACGATCAGGTCTATAATCTCGGGGCCTTCAAGGATTGGGCCGAAGGCGGCGGCAGCATCGATAATTGCGGTCACCCGACCGCGTCGAGCCGATAAAATCGTGCTGCCGTCCGAGCGAAGAGATCGGTTCTTTCCGCACTACTCAAGCCTTTCGACAGCAGCTTGCAGGCGTTCCAGAACACCGGATAGCTGTAGGAGCCCTTGTCGACAGGGAAATTGCTCTCGAACATCGACCGCGACGGCCCGAAGGCCGCGATGCAAGTCTCGACATAGGGCCGCCACGCAGCTGCCAGCATTTCCGAGGATGGCGGCTCGGCCTGCTCGTGGAAGCCAAAACCCCCGAGACGCATGCCAAGCCCGCCGACTTTGACGCAAACGTTTTGGCAGGCAGCGAGCGCCTTGATGGATGCCGCCCAGCCAGGAAATATCTCGCTTCGCTTGCCTCGATAGGCGCCGATTCCGATCGGCCCGCCGCAATGGTTGAGGACGATGCTCGTATCCGGGAATGCCCGCGCGAGATTTGTCAGTTCGTCGATCTGCGGATGGTAAAGCCAGGCATCGAAGGAGAGACCAAGCCGGCCAAGCACGGCAAACCCTTCACGGAAGCCTTTGTCGGCCAAGAGCCCGGCCGGCGGGCTGTAGGCCGGATTGCGCACGGAGGAGTCCGCGTCCCAGGCTGTGATATGGCGGATACCGCGAAAGCGGTCGCCGCCGGCACGAACATGAGCCAGCAAAACCGGCTCGACCCGACCGCCCAGGGTCAAATCCGCGTGCCCGACAATGCCGGCACAAACTCTTGTCTTGCCGTACACGCCGCTGGCGCTCATCGCAGCGACGCCGTTGGCAAACTCGGTCTCGCCTAAGGGATGCATTTCCACGGGGCCGGTCGCCCGGTACATCGCGCGCGCCTGCACGAACACGGTAGCCGCGATGTTATGGCCGCTGTTGATATCGGTCAGTAGATCATCGAGCAGGTAACGCCAACCCGGCCGATCCCACAGATGATGGTGCGGATCGACGATCGGCAACTCGGGCTCGAGGATCGGCTCTTTGCGCCGATCAAGCCAGGTTTGGCGGATTGGCAGGTAATTTGCGGTGAGGGTCGTACTGGGAGCGGACGTTGCGGACATTCGTGGGCCCTCTCGGCGGTCATTCGGAAGCATTCGATGGGCTTACGAATTGATCTTCACGTTCCAGAAAATCGGCGCTCCGAACTTGAGGATGTCCCGGACGTTCTTGCGGAAGGCCGTTGGCTGGACCCATTCTCCCCACGGCACATACGTCACTTCGCTGAGAGCGACCTTCTGGACCTCGTCGGCGAGTTGCAGGCGTTTTGTTTGATCGGTCGCGCGCACCCAGTCGGTAACGAGCTTGTCGAGTTGCGGGACATCCGGCCAGCCAAACCAAGCGCGCGGTCCTGCACCCGAGACACCGAAGTGTACGGCGGGATTGATGACCTCTGCTGCCTGAAACCAAGTGTGAAGTAAATTCCAGCCGCCTTTCTCGGGCGGTTCCTTGCGCGCCCGCACGGTCAGGCTCGTTGACCAATCCATCGCCCTGAGGATGACGTTGAAGCCGATCGAGTCCAGCCGTTGGCGCGTGACGATCGCTGCGGCGTTGAGGAACGGAATGTCGGTGACGTGGAGCACCACGATCGGCCTGCCATCATAGCCCAACTCCTTCACGAGTTGCCTCGCTTTTGTCAGGTCGTGCCTCATCATCGGCTCGGCACCGAATCTTGTGGTGTAAGGACCGCCGCAGGCAAATACTGAATAGCAAGGCCGGTAATATTGCGATTGCCCGATGGCCAAAGCGAGATACGTCACCTGGTCCATCATGTGGAGCAGTGCTTCACGTGCCTTCTTGTTGTTGAACGGCGGGTGTAGGCAGTTCGGCCTGAGCCAGCCTTGCGTCCCGAGAGGATCGGTGAGGAGCGTCTGTAAAGCCGGGTTCTGTTCGATCTTCGGGATGAAGTCGAGCGGGGGTTGCTCCCACCAGTCCACCTCACCCACTGCGAGGTCGTTCGCCGCATCCCAGGGGTCGGGGATGTATCGCCAGATTACTTTGTCGAGGTACACCTTCTTGCTGCCGGCTGATCCGCTCGCCGGCTCATCACGCGCGATGTACTCGGGATTGCGCACGTACACGACCTGCTCGCCGGGTTGCCACTCGTCCCTCGCGAACTTGAACGGTCCGGAACCAACGATCTCCTTGATCTGCTCCTCCGCAGGCGTGACCGCGATCCGCGCCGGCATCATGAAGGGCGGACGCTGACTTCCCAGCGCATCGAGCACGGGGCCAAATCGCTCGGCGAGTTCGAGCGTGAAAGTCTTTTTGTCAACCGGCACGATCTTCTCTGTGTGCGCCATGAGGAGCTGGCCGAAGCGATAAACCGTTCCCCAGCGCTTGAGCGACTCCACGCAATCTTCCGACACGACTGGCTGCCCGTCGTGCCATCGCAGGCCGTCGCGCAGCGTAAACGTGTACTTCATGCCATCTGGAGACACGGTGGTCCGCTCGACCATTTGCGGTTGGATCTGAAGGTTCTCGTCCGTACCGAAGAGCGTGTCGTACACAAGATAGCCGTGATTCCGCGTGATATAGGCGGTCGTCCACACAGGATCGAGAACTTTCAGATCGGCGTGCGCCACGAAGCGCAGCGTCTGCCGGTCATTCCGGGCATGGACTGACGGCGCGCCCAAAGTCACAGCGGCGGCGGCCGCGGCGGCGCCTCGGACAGCTTGTCGGCGATTGATGCGGTCCATTCCTTAGCCTTAGCTCGTGCTTACCAAGGGCGGTGAGACTAAGCTGTGCGGGCTGAGCCGCACAGATTGTGGACCGAGCGCATAAGAGTTAGCAACCCATAGCGTCGTGCCGGACAACGCTCCGGAGAATCACCCGGTAAACTCCAGCACGTCGAAGCCGACATGGCGGTCGACCACGTAAATCAGTCCGCGCTCATCGAGCGCAACATCATTGCTCTGCGGAGCGGACCTGCCGGCAACCGGCTCCGGTATGTAATGGCCGACCTCGCACGGCACGAGCGGATCGGCAACATCGACGATGCGCAACCCGCCGCCGAACCAGACCGCATGAACGAGCGTGCCGGACATGCGCTCGCAGAACTGGTGCGCGCCGAAACGCGCGCCGCTTACCCGGCTGAACGGCGAAGTCGAGCTCGCTCACCTGGAATTGGGCGAGCGGCCGGACGTCGGAGAGATCGGTCACGTCAAAAACGAGCATGCAGGCGTGCGCGCGCCCCCGCCGCGCCTCCTCTTCGCTCGCGCTCTGCGCCTGATCCTCCTCATCGATGGCCAAGGCGATGCGCCGGCTGCCGATCCGTCCAGCCACGGGCATGACCGTGTGCGTCGGCTCCGGAAACAGCGGGTGATAGTTGCTGCCGCCCGCCGTTTTCGGCCGCGCGATATCGGATATGTCGATCACGTAAAATCCGCCATGCCAGCAGCTCGCCCACATCTCCTCGCCGAAACGCAGCGCATGGTGCAGACGGTGGCGTCTGCCCGACCATGCCGGCGTCTCGCCTGCGGCAACATGCTGCCCCGGGATCCACCAGCGGGAAACCTCCTGCGGGGTCTGCGGATCGCGCAGCTCATAAATCACCAGGATGTTGCCGACATAGCCGTCCATTTCCGTTGAAATATAGGCGTATCTCTCGTCGAGATCGAAGCGGTGCACGCCAATGCCGCCGGTCTTGTGATAACAGATCAGTCGCGGCTTAATCGGGTTTGCGATGTCGTAGATCTTGAACCCGCCGTTTGCATAGCCCGCCGCCTCGAATACTTCGAGCATGCGCAGGTCGTCCTCCGACACGCTCAATTTGTTGGCGATTTCGGCGCGGCTCGGCTCGCGCTTGAGTTCTTTCGCGAGAGCGGCGCGGGCGCCGGGAAGCTGCTCGGCGCGCCGCCCGATCCGGCTCATGTTGCGTTCATGATTGACCACCATGATGCCGTCTGCGACGCGCACCTTGTGGCTGTGCGAGGCCGGATCGTCGAGCATCACTGTTCCCGCAACGCGTGGCCGGCGCGGATCGGCGATATCGACGATCGAGGTGCCGAGGCCGTCCGCGTTGGGAAGATGTCCGACAAAAGCATATCCATTCCCCACGGTGACCTGGCCGGCGCCGGGGAGATCGAGGTGTCCGAGCAACCTTACGTTGCGAGCGAGCGCAGGTTTCGGCCGTTCAACAATGTTCATCGGCGGTTCCGTTTCGGCAGCAGCGACAGTTTGCGTAGCCCGGATTGAACGTCTTCGTTCAATCCGGGACGGATGGAAGGAGCGAAATCGGCTACAGGCTTGCGCCCGAGGCTTTTATAACAGCGGCCCATTTGGGAATCTCGGATTGAATATAGGCGGCGAACGAACAGGCTCCGTTGCGCACAGCAGGAGCGCAAGGATCGCGGAGAGGGTAGCCCGGATGGAGCGCAGCGAAATCCGGGGCGAAGCTTCCCGCATTACGCGGAGCCTGTCATCGGGCGGCGCTTTGCGCCGGCCGTTGGCTCCATTCGGGCTACAATCCTACACAAACTGAACCGCGATGCCGCCCAGCGCCCCGAAATCCGCGTGCAAAGTATCGCCCTTATGCGCGAACACCACCCGGGTGAATGAGCCGGCGAGCACCAAGTGACCGGGCTCGAGCGCAACGCCGTGGCTGCCGAGCTTGTTGGCAAGCCAGGCAACGCCCAGCGCGGGATGGCCGAGCACTCCCGCGGCCACGCCGGTCTCCTCGATCTCGGAATTCTTGTACATGATGCCGCCGACCCAGCGCAGGTCGACGTCAAGCGGAGCGACCGGGCGGCCGCCGATGACAATGCCGGCGGCGGCGCCGTTGTCCGCAACCGTATCGAAAATCTTACGCGGGTCCTGGAGCCGCGCGTCGACGATCTCGATTGCGGGTATCACGTATTCGGTGGCGCGCAGCACTTCGGCAAGCCCGACGCCCGGGCCCTTCAGAGCCTTTCCCATAACAAAAGCAAGCTCGATCTCGACGCGCGGCCGGCAGAATTTATCGTGTGCGACCTTGGCGCCGTCCGCGATCATCATGTCGTCGAACAGATGACCGTAATCCGGCTCGTCGATCTGCGAGGAGCGCTGCATCGCTTTCGAGGTAAGTCCGACCTTGTGGCCGATGAGCTTGGCGCCGGCCGCCATTCTGCGCCGCGCGACCTCGCTGGAAATGGCATAGGAATCGTCCAGCGTGATATTCGGCCACGCCTGGGAGAGTTGGACAGCCTGTTTGCGGTCCTTCGCCGCGCCCATCAGGACATCGGCGGCTTTCCTGTGTTCGGCATCGGACATCATGCTGATCTGTCCCGCTTTTCTTTTGCCAAAATCGCCGACCATGATTTGGCGTGGTCTTCATTGGAGCCCCCCAAGGTGCACTGAAAGACCACAGGGCCCCGGCGGTCAACCTCCCCGGGGCCTTTTTCATTTTTTGTTCAGAAATTATTGGCTGCCGTTCGTCTGCGGCGCGCTGGCGCGTGCCAGCGCCGAGATGCGCGCCAAGATCGACTCGACCTCCGACCAGTTGACGGGAAACGGAAACACCGGGGGAGCCGGCGACATCTGTTCGACCACCGCCGGCGCTGTTTCCGACTGCGCCGAAATTAGCGACGTCGTCCCTTGCATTGCCGGCGCGCCCGTCGGCGACGGCGTTGTGGTCTCCGGCGTGGAACCCATATTGCCCAGGATCATGGGCAGGCCATCCTTGCCGCTGCCGATGATCACCACCTTCGAGTTCTGCGATTGCGCGAGCTGAAGCGTAGCCTCGATGCCGCGCCAACGCAGATAGGAGTCGGAGATGCCCTGCGCCACCGTCTGCTGAAAATCACGTATCCCCTGCGCCTCGATCGCCTTGCGCTCGGATTCCTTCTTTTCCCGTGCGATACGGAAACTGTATTCCTCGGAAATGTAGTATTGCTCGATCTTGCGATTGATGGCGGTGACGATCTGTTCCGGCAGCTCGATCCCCAGAACGAGCGTATCGATGAGATTGATCATGTTCCCCAGCGAGACTTTGTAAGCCTCGTAGTCCTCGGTCTCCTGGCGCTCCATGGACACCCGGTTCATCATCGACTCGGTGTGGCCGCGAATCTTGTCCTGGATCTCCTGGCGTGCCGTCGAATACACTTCCTCGGCGGTATAGGCGGAAATCACTTCGCGCATCCGGCTGCCGATTTCGGGAGTCACAAGGGTCGCGATGTAACCGGGCCCGATCGACTGGTGCAGCTGGGGCACCGAGTCGTGCTTTAACCTAAACCGAGTGTTGATCGTTGCTTTCAAGCTGACGCCATCCCTGCTGATGGCGTTGAAAGTATTGGTCGTCGATTGGAGCCGCAGGTCATAGAGAAACAGCCGGTTCCACGGCGCCTTGATCCGCAGACCTTCTTGTTTGAGCTGCCGCGGATCGAGCACCGTGCCGCCGCGAAAGCGCAGCCAGAGCACGCCGACCTGCCCGCTCGGCACGTTCACCACCATGTAGGGGTAGAGCACGACACCGATGAGCAGCATCGCCATCAGAAACAGCGACACATAGGTCAGATTTCTGAGCAACAGCCGCTGCCATCTCGGCTGCATGCGCACGCGCGGCGGCGCTCCGTCGAGCGACAGGGGGTAGGCGTTCAAATCTGCTCTCCGGAGGTCATTCTTGTGCCTGCCGGATGGCGGCAAGGACCCGCATCGGGGTAAGCGGGCATTCGTTGAGCTCCGCGCCGAGCGGCGCAAGCGCATCGCGTACCGCGTTGGCAATCGCGGCTGGCGGCGCGATGGCGCCGCCTTCGCCCATGCCTTTCACACCGTATTCGGTATAGGGCGTAGGCGTCTGCATGTGCACGATCTTGATCGGCGGCAATTCGGCAGCGCATGGCACCAGATAGTCGGCAAGGCTCGCCGCCAGCGGCTGGCCTTGCGCATTATACGCGATCTCTTCGTATAGCGCAGTGCCGATGCCCTGCACCACTCCGCCTCGCACCTGACCATCGACGATCATCGGATTGATCATGGTGCCGCAATCCTCCGCTACCGCAAAATCGAGAAGCTCGATCATGCCGGTCGCGGGGTCCACCGCCACCACCGCAGCATGGCTGGCATAGGAATAGACGCCGGTGTCGATGCCGGGTTGATAGGTGGCGGTGACGCTCAATAACGGTTCAACCCCGGGCGGCAACGCTTCCATGCGCAGATGGGCGACGCGGGCAATTTCCTCGACCGCCACCTCGCCGCCGCGGCCGACTACCTTTCCCTCCCGCAAGCGCACCTCGGCGGGGTCGCTCTGCAACAGGTGCGCGCCGATCTTGAGAATCTTTTCCCGCAGCAGCCGCGTGGTATGGGCGACTGCCCCGCCGGCCATCACGATGCTGCGCGAGGCGATGGTGCCCATTCCAAAGGGGCAAAGGCCGGTATCGCCGTGCCGTACCGAGATCCTGGCGGGGTCGATGCCAAGCTCCTCATGCGCGATCTGCGCGAGCGTCGTCTCGAGTCCCTGCCCGTGCGACTGGATTCCAACCATCAGCACCAGCGTTCCGTCCGGCATCAGTTGTGCCGTACAGCTTTCGTAGCCCGGGATGAACGGACTGCCGCGACTGACCCATTCGCCGCAACCGTGGCCGGTCTGCTCGGAATAGCAGGCAAAGCCCACGCCGATGCGCCGGCCGTCCGGCTCGGCGCGGCGCTGACGCGCCCGCACGCGCGGCAGTTCGATCGCTTGCGCGCAAAGTTTCAGCGCCCCGGAGTAGTCGCCGTTGTCGAATTTCAGATTGGCAACCGTGGTGTACGGCATCTGCGCCGCCGTCACCATATTGTCCAGGCGCAGTTCGACCGGGTCGCGGCCGACCATGCGCGCCAGCTCGTCCATGGTGCGCTCAATGGCAAAACACGCGCCGGGCCGGCCGACGCCGCGGTAAGGCCCGATCGGCGATTTGTTGGTGGCGACGGTAAAGGTCTTCACACGGTAGTTGCGGATGGCGTACGGGCCGGGAAGATTGCGCGCCGCCATTCCGGTTTCCAGAAACGGCCCGTTCGGCCACATCGCATAGGCGCCGCCATCCACGCTCAGTTCTACGTCGATGCCGAGCACCCGCCCGCGCTTGTCGGCGTAGGCCGTGACGAAATAATCGTGCTCCCGGGTATGCGTCGATGCCAGAAAATGCTCGTTGCGGTCCTCCACCCAGCGGACCGGATGATCGAGCAGGAGCGCAAGCGCGGCGACTGCCGCCTCTTCCGGCGACAGCCGCGCCTTCGAGCCGAACCCGCCGCCGACATCCGGGGCGATGACGCGGATGGCGCGCTCCTGGCGACCGAGCACTTCGGCAAGGCCGAGTCTTATTATATGCGGTACCTGCGTCGAGCTGTAGACGACCAGTTCGTCAAGCCGATGGTCGCGATAGGCAAACACTGCGCGGCCTTCGATCGGCATCGCAACTTGACGGCTCATGCGGTAACGGCGTTCGACCACGACCTCGGCCGCGCGCGCCGCCTCACCGAGGTCGCCACCTTGAAATACCCGTTCGATGAAAAGATTGCTGCCCCAGTTCTCATGCAGGAGCGCGGCAGGGTTCTCTCGTGCCGCGACACAATCGACAACGGCCGGCAACAGTTCGAAGTCGACCCGTACGGAACTGGCGATATCCTCGGCCTGCGCTCGGGTGCGAGCAACGCACGCGGCAATCGCCTCCCCGGCATAACGCACCTTCTCTCTCGCCAGCGGCGGATAGCCGGAAACCTTGAAGCCATTCACCTGGGGTACGGCGCGCAGCTCGCCGAGCGCTGGAAGATCGGCGGCGGTAAAGACCCGCTCTTGCGCTTCAAGGGGAATGCTGATTTCCTTGATTCGCGCGTGCGCGTGCGGACTGCGCACAAACGCGACCTCCTGGGTATTTGGCAGCGTCAGATCGGAAACAAACTGGCCGCGGCCACGCAAATGCCGCGCGTCCTCTTTGCGCAGAAGCGATTGACCAACACCCCTGCCGACACTGCTGGCGGCGGCTTCCCCATCCCTGCGGTTGGGCCCGTGCTGCATTCCATCATTTTTGCTGCTGATCCCGTCCATCTGCCTTGCCGCACCGTCGAGCATCCGCAGGGGCAGGTCAAGGCGCGGAGACCGCCCTGCAAACTTGCACAACTGCGACCAAAAGCGGCAGCAATGGTAGCTGCAATGGGGTTAGCTTAGCCGGGCCATTGCAACAATGTAGTGGTCCGATTCCGAAGTTCGCCAGTGCTCGCGGCACGTTCAGGTGCGAACTTCGGAATCATAAGGACCACTAGCAACGTTATGATTTCTAGTGCGGTTTTGAATTTGAAGTTCCTAAACGAGCTTGCGGCCAGTAATGATAGGAACTTCAAATTCACCGCACTAGGCAGGCAATAGAGGGGCTATGCAATCGACTGCGCCGTTTCTCGAAATGGATGCCGTCGCGCTGCGCTATGGCGGCCCGGAGGGTACGCTCGCGCTCAACGGCACGTCGCTTAACGTGGCGCAAGGCGAATTTGCTGCCGTTGTCGGACCCTCCGGTTGCGGCAAGTCATCCTTGATGAAGCTCGTCACCGGGCTCCTGCCCTGCACCGAAGGCTCCATTCGTGTCGCCGGTGCGCCGGTCAGCGGCCCCCTGAAGATCGTCGGCATGGCATTTCAGAATCCGACCTTGCTGCCGTGGCGAAATACTTTGCTCAATACCATGCTGCCGCTGGAAATCGTGCGGCCGCATCGCGATCGCTTGCGCAAGGATTGGGACAAATATGTCGCGCAGGCGAAGGAGCTGCTCGCCGCGGTCGGGCTTGCCGGCTTTGAGGAGATGCAGCCGTGGATGCTCTCAGGCGGCATGCAGCAGCGCGCGAGCCTGTGCCGCGCGCTCATTCACAAGCCCGCGCTTCTTATGCTGGACGAGCCGTTCGGCGCGCTCGACGCCTTCACCCGCGAAGAGCTATGGGGCGTGCTGCAGCAGCTGTGGCTTGAGCGCAAATTCACCTGCGTTCTGGTGACCCACGACCTGCGCGAAGCAACCTATCTCGCCGACCGGGTATTCGTCATGAGTGCGCGGCCCGGCCGCATCATTGCTACCCACCCGGTCAACCTGCCGCGGCCACGCACCGTGGAAAGCACGTTTGAGAAGGATTTCATTGACCTCGTGCACCTCATTCGTGGGGAGATTTCCCGGGTTCGCGGCGAAGCGGCGGCAGTCACGGCGTGAATGGTTTTTCCCGTGCGCCGTAGGCGGCATCGAGCTTCGCCTGCACCGCCGCGCGATCGACCTTGCCGGCGCCGTTCAACGGCAGCTCGGCGACCATAGCAACGAAGCGCGGGTGCGAATAGGCTGGTCCCTTTTCCAGACAATAGGCTTTGAGGTCATCGGCGCTGGTCGAGGAGCCCGCGCGCGGCACCACCATGGCAGCGGGAACGAAGCCTTTCACCGAGTGCCGCACCGGCACGACCGCGGCATTGGCGACGTCCGGGTGGGCAAACAACAGGTTCTCGACTTCCTTGGGATAGATGTTCTCGCCGCCGCAACTGAACATGTCGTCGACGCGGCCGCGGAAATAGAAGAATTCTTGCCTGTCCTTGCAGAATATGTCGCCGGTACGGAGCCAGCCATCGATGAGCTTTTGCCGCGTGATTTCCGGCTCGTTGTAATAGCCGAGGCATACATAGGGAGATCGAATCAAGAGCTCGCCTTCGCTTGCGTCGTTGCCGTCCGCATCGACGAGGCGCAGCTCCATCTCCGGAGTAGGCACTCCCGGGCTGCCGCGCGGCACCGGCCGCCCGTCGATGGGAGCGCGCAGCGGGCTGCCGCCCTCGGTCAGCCCGTAACTTTCTGAAACTTCGACATGCGGCAGCGCACGCTCGACGGCATCGAGCAATTCCGGCGTCACTACCGCCGAGCCTATGGTCATGCTGCGCAGCGCACTGAGATCGAGCGTCTTGAGGAACTCGCGATGCTGCAGAAACATGGTAAACACCGCGGCCACGCCGCGCGAATAGGTGCACCTGTATTTCGCCAAGGCTTCGAGATAGGCGCGCGGCTCGTAACGGGGCATCAGTACGAACGAGCCGCCGGCGTAGAGCATCGGCTTGACGGTGCCGCGCAGGGCATTCTTGTGAAATAGCGGGAGCGCAACCATTCCCCGGTCGCTCGGTGCCGCCGGCCAGTAGCGCTGGTTATAGGCGACGTACCACAGCATGCCGCTGTGCGTCATGATCGCGCCTTTGGGGCGGCCGGTCGAGCCGGAAGTATAGGGCTGAAAGGCTTGCACATTCTCCCCGATGACGGGAGGTTCGATGGGAGCGGCAGGCTTTTCCATTTCCGCATCGAACGAGAGGAAACCGGTCCCGCCCTGGTCGAGCAGAAGGCGCGTGCGCAGCCGCAGCTCCCCGCCCAAGGCGGCCACTTCGCGATGGGCGGAAGGATCGAACAGCGCGGCAACACAACCGGCATCACTGATGATTTCCTTGAGGGTGGCGGCGGCAAGCCTGGTATTGAGCGGGAGCGGGATTGCACCCATGCGCATCGCGCCGAAGAAGAACTCCACGAACTCGGTGCGGTTGCCGACCACCATGGCGACGCGCTCGCCTGCGCGCACGCCAAGCCGCGCGAGCATGCGCGCGACCGCGTCCATGCGACTATCGAGTTGCGCATAGGTGGAAGCGCGCTCGCGGCCCCCGAACAGATCGATGATGGCCACTTTGTCCGGAACGCGCGCTCGCGCGGCATCGAAGAAATAGCCGAGATTGCGCCGGCGATTGTCGTTTTGCATAAAGCGGCCGTTTAGGGAGATGCCTTCCGGCGCGTCAAGCCGGTGTTGCCCATAAGAGCCTCACCTCCAGGCTGTCGGTTTTGCTCGCCATAAAAAAAAGCCCCGACGAGTTCGGGGCTTTAAGTGAAGGAGGAAACGCCCATGATTAGGCAGCCACAAGATTGCCTGTTTTGCCGGCTCTGCCAACCAAAATTCGCCTTCTTTCTGAACATTCGCAAGCAGGTGTAGCGTTTCTGCCACAGTATTTGCTCACTAGTGCGGTGAATTTGAAGTTCCTATCATAGCCGGCCGCAAGCTCGTTTAGGAACTTCAAATTCAAAACCGCACTAGAATCATAACGTTGCTAGTGGTCCTTAGATTCCGAAGTTCGCACTTGAGCGTGCCGCGAGCACTGGCGAACTTCGGAATCGGACCACTAGATGTCGAAGCCCTGATTAATCGCCGCAAACATCTGATAAAACCCGGAAACGACCACAATCTCGACCAGGCCTTCTCTGCCCCACTCAGCAACGGCGCGCGCTTGCAGTTCGTCCGGCACCGGCAGCCAGGCCGTCGTCTTCTCAAGGACTGCGTGCACAAGCGAATATGGGTGCGGCAGCGCGTCCGTACGCCCGGCACTGATGCTGTCCACGATGTCGCGCAAAAGTCCGGCGGCGAGCGCGTGCTGCACGTGGTCATGCCACTCGAAGGAGGCATTTGTTGCTCGCGCGACTGAGAGCACAATGAATTGATAGATCGGCCGCGGAAGTACGCCTTCGAATTTCAGGAAAAAGCCCAGCTCTTCGACACGTCGCGCGAGTTCCGGGTGATTGAGCAGCGCGATATACGGCCCGCCGAAGCCCTCGCCGCGCGCCTTGCGCTTTGCCGATATCGCGGCAAAGAGCGCGCGGCCGGCAGGCGGCAGGGAAGCGGGCTCCATCGCCAGTTCTGTCATTTTCATCGCTCTATTCGTGATAGGACCAGGCCCGCGCGCTAGCCTGGAAATCATAGACAGGGGTGGGGCAGTTCTTGTCAGCTTTCACGTCGATGAGCACCGGCCCCTTGGCCGCGACAGCTTTGCCAAAAGTCTCATCGAGCTGCGCCGGATCATGGACGGTGAAGCCCGCTACGCCCAGCGCGCGCGCAAATCCCGCCCAGTCGTGATCCGGAATGCTGGTGAGCTCGGCGGGAAGCGCACCGGATTGATGTGCGCGCAGCCAGACATTGCCGAGCGCGCAATTGTTCAAGACCACATAGACGACGGGAAGGCCGTAACGCGCCGCAGTCTGCACTTCCAGCCCGTGCATATGCATGCAGCCGTCGCCGGTGATAACCGCAACCCGACGGTTGGGCTGCGCGCATTGCACGCCGATGGCCGCCGGAATTGCCCAACCCATCGGGCCGAGATTGGTCGCAGAAATATATGTGCGCGGCTCGTACGCCGCCCAATAATGGCCGGCAAAGGCGCGATGCGCGCCGGAATCGATCAGCACGATGCCGTCCCGCGGGTATGCCCTGCGAAATGCGGCGATTGCGGTCGCAGGATGAATCGGCTTTGACCTCCGGCTGCAATTTTCGATGTCGTAGAGCCGAGGCTGCTCCTTGATCTTCGCCAGCCAGGCGCGCCGTTGGGCCTGACTTGCGGTCAACGCAGATGCAACGATGTCGGAGGATTCCCGCATCAGTTCCAGAAAAGCACGGCAGCTGCCGGGGACGACGTGAGCCGCGTCGCCGTGCGTGGTCAACTCGCCCATATCCGTGTTCACATGAATGGTGTTCCGCTTGCGCAGCGTCCAATGCATGGTATCGCGTTCATTCAAGCCAGACCCCAGTACAATCAGTACATCGGGCGGGTCTTTGAGAATGGCCGCGGTGGCATGGCGCGTGCCGGCATAGCCGAAGACGCCGAGCGACAGTTCATGATCTTCGGGGAATACGCCCTTGGCACGCAGCGTGGTCGCGACAGGAATGCACCAGTCCTCGGCAACCGCCTTTAGCGCGGCTGCCGCGCTGTCATGCTCGACGCCGGCACCGGCAAGAAAGGCGATCTTCGCTCCGCTTGTCTGACCGATCGAATGCAGCGCCGCTTGTGCCGCTATCCTGCTCAGCGGGTCCACTGCTGCAAAATAATCGGAGACGGGGGCGTAGTCTGCCCCGCACTCGCCGGCGATGACATCGTGCGTGAGCGAGAGATGCACCGGACCGCGCGGCTGGGCCCACATCGCTGTGAGTGCATGCCGCAGCCAGTGACTGAGATTGCGGGCGCTTGTGACCGTCGTGGACAGGCGTGTCAGCGGCTTCATGATTGCGGTGTCGTCGAGTGTCGCCTGGCTTGCATCCTGGAATTCGCCAAGTCCCTCCATGTCGACTGGAATTTCGCCGCTAAGCACGAGAACCGGCGAGGCATCGGTTTTCGCGGCGGCTACGGCCGTTGCCATGTTGCACAGGCCCGGGCCACCGATCCCCAGTGCGGCGCCGAAACGGCCGCTCGCGCGCGCATAGCCGTCGGCCATGTAGGCGGCGCCGCCCTCGTGCGCGGCCACAATCGGACGCAGATGCGGATGCCGTGCCAGCGCCGGGAGAAACGAATCAATCAGGCCGCCTGGCACCAGAAAAAGGTGAGTGAGACCTTCCTGAACAAGGGCATCCAGTATGAAGTCGGAACCCAATGCCATGGGCACCTTTCATTTATTCCTTTGAGCACGCGGCAACAGATTTGAAACCTTTAGTCGACCTCGACGGCGATCACGGTTTGCTTGTGGCGCATCAAGCGGCTGAAGAAATCTCCCAAAATTTTTAGCAAGCCGTACTTCTGCGTGAGCAACTGCTGACCATGGGCAGCCTCATCATCTTCACATATGCGGGCGCGCCCGTCGATCCAGGCGCCGCGGACATCTCCGCGCATGGTGCACGGTGCAACGCGGACCTTGGGATTGTTGCGAATGCGCTTCACCTTGCCGGCATCAGCTTCGGAATAAATATAGAAAACGGTGATGGTGGGCGCGTTGCGCAATACATCCCGAGCGAACCAGACGGGAGTGGGCACACCGACCCCCGTCTTGCGGAAGGTTTCCAGGTTCAGGTACTTCGCCCCGGCGAACTGCGCGATGCCATTCGGCATTATGGATCACCCATAAGGTGGCCGAATAGAGGGACGTCCTGTGTAAGCGACGGCCCTAAGGCCGCGGCCTTTTCGGCGCTGGCGAGGCTGGTGTTGGCGACGCCGACGATCTCGTAGCTCTCGGACAGCGCACGCAGCTCAGGGATGTGGGCTCGCGCCGCCCAGCTCCTGCCCGGCTGCAACCCGACGATGCCGACCCTGAGGCGGTGTCCTGTCATGATGTCCAGTTCTCCTTTGCGCAGCCCCGGCCTTGCCGTTGAGGATGCGAGGTCACCATTGATGGGTATGAGGCACGTAGCCCAGACGCTGCGTGGCTAGGCAACGAGGCTCAATCCCCAAACACCCACCGGGTGATCCGCACGTCCCTCTGATACCCGCCGTTCCTGGCAAATGGCTCGTCCTTCCAGAACCTGTCCGCAGCCGCGCGGTTCGGCAACTCGATCAGCAATGCCGTGCCCATATTGTCCGCACCATCCGCCGAGCGGATTGGCCCGCGGAAGATGAAGCTGTCGCCATACGACGCGAAGTATGATTCGTGCGCGTGCAAGTGCTCGCGGAAGAACTCCGGCGTGCCGGTTTTAGGTCCCGTACACAGGAACTGCTGCAGGCCCTTTCGAGAGTAGTCGGCGGCTCGCTTCTGGAAACTGTTCGACCAGCGATGGATTTCGACCCGCTGGTATACATCGGCCTTGTTCATCGGCTCGTCGGCAACGAACTTGTCCGCCGCCGCGCAATCGTCGAGCTGCATAAAAAACGACGTGCCGAGGGTGTCGCGGCCGTCGTCGGAGACCAAATGGCCGTAGCCGATGACGCGCTCACCGAAATTTTTGACGTAGGTGTTCTGCTCCGCCACCAGGGTACGCCGGGCGGCTTTCATCCCCGGCTTGTCCCAGCAGTAGATTGCCCACTCCGCCGGCTTGGTGCGGTAGTAGTCCTTCAGCGCCTCGCCCCGCAAACCATAGCGTGGATCGCCCGGCAGATATCCGGCGGATTGTTCGCTCGGCATGTCACCTCCCCAATCAGGCGGCTTTTGATGAGCATAGCATCAGGTTCGAATACCAACTGATCAATCTCAAGAGAGCGAAGTACTCGGCCTGGGTATCTGAGGAGAGCTTTTCGCATTCGATGAGAAAATAAGAGCCATCACACGGCAGTTATTGAGCACATCTACGATCGCGGCCCCCCAATCCGTCCCCGGCAAAATATCGGCGGCGCGATTCAGCAGCGAATTTGTGAGATTGCCGTCGATGACTGCTTTCCCTCCCGCATCGACGAGTTCCAAGCACATCTCTCTCGCGCTTTTTGCAGTGCAAATGGACCCAAAGATTACGCGCTGTTTATGGGCCTTGAGCGATGTGTGCAGTGCACACAAGGCATGCGCATCAGACAGCGCCGAAATTTACGCTGGTGCGTTGAGGCCAGGGCGATCACACCAGAAATAGAGAGAAAAGAGCCTCATGAAAAAGATAATCGGAATTGCCGCGCTTGCAGTTGTGCTCCTGGGCAGCACGAATTTTGTTGTTGCTCAAGCCACCCGCGACCAGGGCGCGAATACCGGCAGCGAAGCAAACCGGCAGGAGCATCAGCAGGAAGGGATATATTCCGGTAACGGACGCTAATCCCTCCAGCGCGATACTCGGCCGGGGTGAAAAAAGTTCGCGTCGGCCGAGTTGCGCCGAGTCGACGGTGCGGTGCATCTGTGTATTGAAGTGCCAATTAACTTGCAGCCGGCACTCGCACAGCACCGAGCGCGCCGTGCGTCGCATCGCTCGGCCGGCTTCCCGCCGCTAAGCTGGCGGGAACGCCAGAAACATGCTTCGCTGCCGAATAATGAAGGACGCCCATCGGAGAACGCCCTTATGACGAGAACTGCATTGCTTGCGGTTTGCATGGGGCTTTTGTGCGCCGGAAACGTCGCAGCACCGGCGCGTGGTGATGACGCCTATCCGACACGCCCGGTGCGCGTGATCGTCGGATTCCCGGCCGGCTCCGCGGCGGATATCACCGCCCGCGTGGTGGGTCAGCACACAGGGCAGCTTCTCGGCCAGCAGATCGTGATCGAGAACAAGGCCGGAGCGGGATCTAATCTTGCGGCGGAATCCGTCGCTCGCGCGCCGAAGGACGGTTACACGCTATTGCTTGCAACGATCGCCAATGCCATCAATGCGGTCGTCAAGCCCAATGCGGCGTTCAATTTTCCCAAGGATTTTGCGCCGATCGTACGCCTGACCACGACGCCAAACATTCTTGTCGTGCATCCCTCCCTCGGGATCAAAAGCGTCCAAGAGCTGATCGACCTCGCCAAGGCCAAGCCTGACCAGTTGTTATTCGCCTCCTCCGGGGTCGC
Source organism: uncultured Alphaproteobacteria bacterium (assembly GCA_963817135.1). Classification (GTDB taxonomy): domain Bacteria; phylum Pseudomonadota; class Alphaproteobacteria; order Rhizobiales; family Xanthobacteraceae; genus VAZQ01. The sequence goes on from CAWFNG010000002.1 coordinate 240,895, forward strand.
AACCGGCACCCACCTCGCCGCCGAGCTGTTCAAAATGCTCACTGGCACGAAGATGGTGCACGTGCCCTATGCCGGCAGTCCGCCGGCGGTCACCGACCTGCTCGCCGGTCGCGTTCAGGTCTTCTTCTCGCCGGCCTCGACGGTGCTATCGCATGTGCGCGCGGGAAAGCTGGTGGCGCTCGCATCCACCGAAGCCAGGCGCACCGCGATCGCGCCTGAGCTGCCGACCATGGCGGAGGCGGGGTTGCCCGGTTTCGCGACTGGGCTGTGGTTCGGGCTGCTGGCGCCGGCGGGTACGTCGAAGGACGTCATTGACAAGCTCGGCCGCGCTGCAAACGAGGCGTTGCAGGCTGACGAGGTGACAAGGCCGCTGGCACAGCAGGGCATCGATCCGGTCGGTGGCAGTCCCGAGGAATTCGCGCGCTACATCGACGGCGAGATGCAACGATGGGCGATGGTCGCGGAGGCCGCCGGACTGAAGAATTAGGCGTTTTGCGAATGCCTCTTTAGCGCTTCCGTCATCTGGGTGCTGCAGATCGCCGCCGTCAGCCGGTTGCGCTGCGATCGACGATCAGCGCGACCGGGCCGCCGCCATCCGGCCCCTGGTGCTCGGCGCCGCCCGATACGTAAATTTCGGCATGGCCCAGAAGGCCCGCCAGCGCTCCGCAGACAAAAGCCCGCGCATGGCGCGTTGCGGCAACATCGCAATCATCGAGCATGGTATGGCGAAACCCGCGCAGCCGGCCGTCATGGCTTGCCTCCGCCTTGGCAAGCGTTGCAATGAGACGGCCACGGTCGCGCGCTGCAAGCTGACCCGATGTGACAAGCCCGAGCCGGCCAAGCGCGGCGCGCACCGGCTCGATGTCGATGGCGTCCGCCATCACCGCGTGATCGACGGCAAGCGGGCCCGACCATGCCTGCGACATGCCGAGCACAATGATCTCGTGGCCGAGCAGTTCGATGCCGGCCGAGCTGCTGGTGCGGCCCGACCACAGCTCCCGGCGCGTTGCGATGTCGGTGTCGTTTAGCTCCCAGCGATTGATTTCACCAAGCGCCACCGCGGCGCCGAGCGTGCTCGCTGCCCGTGACAGTCCCATGGATTTCAGCGTGTCGCCGGTGGCAACCGTCGCACCGCGGGAGAGCGCCTCGCCGACGCGCTGTGCCGTGAGCAGCGGGCACTTGATCTGCACGAAGTGCACGTCGGAGGGATCCGCGATGCCGGCATCTTTCATTGCCGCCTGCACCCCCAGAGCTACCTGGTCAATCTGCTGCACGCGGCCGAGATGCTCGAATGCAAGTTCCGGCGTGTGCGCGCGGCCGATTGCCAGCGCCGGCCGCCCGCCGCCATCGCCATCGCGCCGTTCGAAAATGATCCAGTGCGGCGCCATGGCTCCCTCGGTGCCTCCAGACATTACGAGGCAGATTTTGCCGGCATCCTCTGCCGCGAGGAACCGCGCAAACAACGCGCTCAGCACCGAGGTGGCAAAGCCGCGGCTGAAATCGTTCACCAGGCCATTGCCTTCGGTCTTTGCAAGGACGGCAATAACGCCTTTTGGATCGATGCGACCGGAAGCGATCGCAGCCTCGATGCCGGAGACATCGTCCGGGGCGGCGGCAGAAATGCGGTGAACCCTGGCAATGGGCATGAAACGGCATGCTCGTCGTCGTTGCGCGTCAGTTGCGCGCGCCTGTCAGGAGCCGCTCCGCCTTCGGCGGCAGGAATGACCGGCTGAACACGTCGGCAACCGCCGGCTTGCGCGGCAACTCGAATGAAGCGGCAATTGCTTCAATGGATTCCGCCATGCGCGCGTCCTTGATGTCGCCGACACCCAGCTCGGCTGCTTCAGGCGTTGCGATGAGCGTATTGGTCACGTAAAGGAGGCGCTGCTTCTCGATAGCCTGATTGAGAAGCGGCTCTTTGCGTCCCAGTAATTGAATCGCCGCGTCGGGGTTGGCGAGCACTTCGCCCATCGCCTTATTGACCGCCCGCAACAGCCCCTTCACCGCCTCGGGCTTCTCCCTTGCGAGACGCTGCGAAACCATCACCCCGTTGGAATAAAGATCGAGCCCCGAGTCGGAATAGTAGATCCAGCGAAAGTCCTTCTCCGGATCGAGCTTGAGGGCGACCAGATTCATGTAGCTCGTCGCGGTGAAGATGGCGATCACGTCGACCTGGCCCTGCAGCAGCATCTGCTCCTGCAGATTGGGTGCGACGTTCAAGATGTCGATTGCGGCATAATCGACGCCGTTTTTCTTTGCCAGCAGAGGCAGCAGCTTGAATGACGCGCCGCCGGGCGGCGTGCCGAGCTTCCTGCCGGCCAGATCCTTGAACGATCTGATCGGACTCGCGGCCTTGGTGAGCAGCGCAAACGGCGCCTTGCTGTAGATCATGTAGACCATGAGCGGCGCTTCGCCGGGCTTCATCGCCGCACTCTGAATGACCGCATTCATGTCCCCGAAGCCGGCGTCATAGGCGCCGGACATCACGCGTGTCACTGTCGCAGCCGAGCCTTCGCCCTGATCGATGGTGACGTCGAGCTTCTCGGCTGCAAAGTAACCCTTCTCCTGCGCCCAGTAATACCAGCTATGGATGCCTTGCAGCTTCCAGTCCAGGGTGAAGCGAAGCTTCGTCGCTTCTTGCGCGCCGGCATTGCAGATGCAGACTGCCAAGCCAATCGTGATTGCAGCGAAATTGCGGATCAAATACATATGCTTTTCCTGCGTTTCTGAGCCTTGCGAAAAATGCGCGCCTTTTTTGGCCGCGTTGCCGCTTGTCGAGGATCAACCCATGGCGAACTCGTCTTTGCGCAGCGCCCAGCCGGTGACGCGCCCTTCAATGAAGGAGAAGATGACGTAGAGCCCGACGCCGAGGACTGCGAGCACCAGAAGCCCGGCGAACACCAGCGGGACATCGAAGCTCGAACTCGCAATCATCATCAGGTTGCCGATGCCGCGATTGGAGGCGACGGTCTCGGCAATCACCGTGCCGACGAATGCCTGCGTCACGGCCACTTTCAGCGAGGCAAAGAAGTAGGGCATGGCGCGCGGCAGCCCGACATTGATCAATATGTCGAGCCGGCTCGCCTTGAGCGCCCGCATCACGTCTTCGAGTTCGGGCTCGGTGGTGGCGAGGCCGGTTGCCACGTTCACCACGATGGGAAAGATGCAGAGAATCATGGCGGTGAGCACCGCGGGTACCGTGCCGGCGCCGAACCACAGCACGAAGATCGGCACCACCGCGACCTTCGGGATGCTGGAGAAGCCGACCAGCAGCGGATAGGCGACATCATAGGCTAGCCGCGACGAGCCGATGAAGGCGCCCAACAGCACACCGAACACGATGCCCCCCGCGAAGCCGACCAGCGTCGTGTAAAGCGTCTGCGCCGCATGCGGCATGATGGCGGGAAAGCGCATCCACAGCGTCGCCAGTATCTGCGTCGGCCGCGGCAGCACGATTTCCTTGACCTGGAACATGAGGCAAAGGAGTTCCCAGGCGACAAAGAAACCGATGATGAGCGCGGCCGAGGCCATGCGCCGGCGTATTTGCGGGTTCACTGGACTGTCTCCGGGCGGGTACCGATGATGAGTTCGCGTAGCCGCTGCGTGAGCGCGACAAAATCGGAGTGGTAGGACATGGCGATGGTGCGTGGGCGCGCAAAGGGCACGACGCTCTCGTCGATGATGCGGCCGGGTCGCGCCTGCATCACGCAAATGCGGTTGGCGAGATAACTCGCCTCTTTGAGATCATGGGTGACCAGCAGCACCGTGGGCCGGTGCGTCATCCACAGCTCCTGCATGATCGCCCACAGTTCCTCGCGGGTGAACTGATCGAGCGCGCCGAACGGCTCGTCGAGCATGAGCAGCTGCGGCTCATGCACCAGCGCGCGACAGAGCGAAGCGCGTTGGAGCATGCCGCCGGACAGCTGCCACGGATATTTATCGCTGAAGCCTTTGAGGCCGACCTGCGCCAGCAGCATCTCGATGCGATCGGTGAACTCGGTCTTGCGCTTGGCGCGATAGTCCCGCCGAAATGGCGGGACTATCTTGAGCGGCAGCATTACGTTGTCGCGCAGCTTGAGCCATGGCAGGAGGGTGGGGTTCTGAAAGGCCATGCCCACGCGTACCGGCTCTGCTCCCACTTCGCGCCCGGCGACGAAAACATAGCCGCTGGTTGCGCGGATGAGGCCGGTGACCAGCTTGAGGATGGTGGATTTTCCGCAGCCCGAGGGGCCCACCAGTGCAATGAAATCGCCCTTCTCGATGGCGAGTTCGGTCTCATCCAGGGCGCGCACCGATCGCTCGCCCCGTCCATAGGTAAGTGTCACCTTTTCCAGCCTGACAAAAGCGTCGTGGTGCGGTGGTTCGGGCAGGATCACATTCGCCGGACTTGCCATGAGCATTACGCCGCGTCCTCTTTTTAAGTCGGCCGAACTTGCTGCTTGATGATGGCTTGCATCGTCTGGTCTGCATTGCGGACGTGGGGAGGCGGCATCTTCTGGATGGCATGTACGGAACGACCCCAGCCGCGGGTATCGGCGGCCAACGCACGGTCCCGCATCACGAAGCGTCCGCGCACTAGCGTATGGACCGGCAGTCCCTTCACGCGTTTGCCGTTCCAGGGGGTAATCTTCGAGCGCGACTGAAGCTTTGCATCTTCGATGGTCCATTCGCGATTGAGATCGACGATTGCGATGTCGGCGTCGGAACCCGGCTGGATCACTCCCTTGCGTGGATACAAACCAAAGATTTTCGCCGGGGCAGCGGCGGTCCATCGGACATAATCGCAAATGCTGAAACGGCCGGCATTCGCCTCATTCAGCATCAGCGGCATCTGGGTTTCGACGCCGGGAAAGCCGCAATCCACAGACCAGATGTCATTGCGCGTCTTTTCTTCGGGGGAATGGGGCGCGTGATCCGTCGCGATCAGGTCGATCGTGCCGTTCGCGAGCGCGTTCCATAGAGGCTCCCGGTGCCAAGCCTCGCGCACCGGTGGATTGACCCGAATGACCCCACCGAGGCGGTCGTAGTCGGCGCTGGAAAGCATGAGATAGTGCGGACAGGTTTCGCCCGTGATGTCGACGCCCCGCGCCTTGGCTTCGCGCAGCGGGCGCAATTCCTCGGCGGAGGAAATATGCAGGATATGGATGCGCGCGCCCGTCCATTCGGCCAAGAGCGCCGCACGGCTCACAGCCTCGACGGCAACCACCGCAGGGCGCGACGCGAGGTGGGCGATCGGATCGACACGCCCTGCCGCGCGCAGACGTGTCTCCCGCCGTTCCATGATCGAGTTCGTCTCGGCGTGCAGCGAAATGCGCTTGCCTGTCGGCGCCACGACTTCAAAAGCTTCCAGCATGGCGCCGGTGGATGGCGAAGGAATCCTGCCGAACGTGTTGCCCATATAGAGCTTGAAACCGATGACGCCGGCCGCAACTAGGTGAGGCACGTGCTCGATGGTGTCTTCGCCTAAGAGGCCGTAGAGACCGTAGTCGACATGCGCCTTCTCGGCGGCGACGCGGTGCTTGGCGGCGAGCATTTCAGCCGTACCGGTCGGCGGAATCGTGTTTGGCATGTCGAACACGGTGGTGACCCCGCCGAAGGCCGCCGCGGCGGTCCCGCTGGCAAAGTCTTCCTTGTGGGGATAGCCGGGATCCCGGAAATGCACGTGCACATCGATTGCGCCGGGAAGCACATAGAGCCCGGTCGCATCGAGCGTCTCGCGCGCCTGCGGCATGACCGCGTCGGAACCGACGGCGATGATGCAGCCGTCCTTGATGGCAATGCTTGCCTCGATAACGCAATCCGGCGTCACCACCTTGCCCTTGCGGATGAGGAGATCGGCCGCGGTCATCGCTTCTGTCACAACGCCGCCCAGCCGCCGTCAACCGGCAGATCGATCCCGGTGATCTGACGCGAGGCATCGCTCGCCAGAAACAAACAGGCATTGGCGACGTCGGTGTCGGTCGTGATACGCTTGAGCGCGTATTCGCCGGCGTGGCGCTTGGCTGCTTCTTCCTTGGAAATGCCAAGGCGCGCCGCCATGTCGGCGCAGACCTTGTCGCGGAATCGCGGTCCATCGACCATGCCGGGCGCGACACAGTTGACATTGATGTTGTAGGGTCCGAGCTCCAATGCAAAGCTTTTGGTGATGCCGCGCAGCCCCCATTTGGAGGCGGAGTAGGCCATGCGACCGGCGCGCCCGCGCATGCCAAAGGTGCCGCCCACGTTGACGATCTTGCCGTAGCGTTGTGCCATCATGACCGGAACCACGCCGCGCATGGTGTGAAAGCAGCCGTTCATGTTGAGCGTGACGATCTCGTCGAACTCCTCAGGCGTGGTCTCGATACCGGTCTTGCCGATCGGTCCCGACCCGCCGGCAACATTGACCAGAATGTCGATGCGCCCGTAAGCGCGTTTAGTCTCCGCCGCGGCCTGTTCGCATTGCACTGCATCGGTGATATCGCAGGCAACCACGATGGCTTCACCCCCCTCGCCGCGTGCTGCGTCGGCTACCGGTGCGATTGCCTGCGTATCGCGTCCGATGAGCGCCAGCCGCGATCCTTCTGCGGCGAAGGCTTTGCTGATTGCCGCACCCATTCCCTTGACGGGACCGGAAATCACCGCGACCCGTCCGGCGAGCTTCAGGTCCATTTCTTTATTAAAACAGCTTCTTCGGCAGGTCGGCCAGCGGCGGAAGAAAGGCCGGTGTGAAGATTTCCTCTACTGACGGCGAACGCGGCAGCGCGTTTGCCTCGACCAGAATATCAATTGATTTCTTCAGACGCGCCATATCGACATTGCCGAGCCCGATCTTTGCGATTTCCGGATGGTTCATTTCGTCCCGCACCGTGGCATCGAGGCGTTCGCGCTCGACCGGAATCTTGATCAACGCCTCGCGTTTGGCCACGGCGGCGACCGCAGCATCAGGATCCTTGAGCATATCGAGAATGCCGTGATTGATCGCACGCACCAGTCCACGCACCACTTCCGGCTTTTCCGCGACGAGCTTCTTCGACACGATTATCCCGTTGGAATAGAGGTCCATGCCGTAGTCGCCGTAATTGATGTAGCGGAGCTGCTTTTCCTCGACGCCCATCAGCTTGGCGGAGAAGCGGATTGTATTGACATAGCCGAACACGCCGTCGACCTGCCCCTGCATCAACATCTGTTCGCGCAGATTGGGCTGCATGTTGGTGATCTTCACCTTGCTGCAATCGATCTTTGCGAGCTTACAGAGCGCCGGAAAGAGCTTGAGCGCGCCGTCGTTGGCCGCGCCGCCAAGCGTTTTTCCCTCGAAATCCTTCGGCGATTTGATCGGGCTCTCTGCCTTCACTGCGACGGTGAATGGCGGCTGATTGTACATGACATAGACGGCGATGGGCGCATCCTCGGGTTTCCTGCCGGCGAGCTCGATGAGCGCGTTGATGTCGCCGAAGCCGACGTCATAGGTGCCGTTGGCGACCAGCGGCACGGCGGCACCGGAGCCACTGCCTTGATCGATGGTTATGTCGATGCCTTCTGCCTTGTAGTAACCGCGATCCTCGGCGAGAAAAAACAGTCCCTGCGGGCCCTGATATTTCCAATTCAACACGAGTTTCAGCTTGGTCTCGGCGCCAGCCGATGTTGCAAGGCCGAGCGGGAGTGCAAGGCCGATTGCGGCGGTCAGCGCAAGCAGGGATATTCGAGCGGTCATTATAAATAAGCTCCTCTCACGCATGGATTGGATTGAACGAGGCGCCGGCTGAGGATCGACAGGGCTTTTTGGTCGGCGTGAAGCGTCATTTTGTGCAGTAGTTGTGCAGTTCCCATGGCGCGTGCCCACGCATGCAGCAGTCGCCCGCTGGAGTCGTCGGCTTTGACCCCCGCTCTGCAATCGGCGTGCCTTCCCGCGCTTTTGCTCCGAACGGGCAGAAGGTTACCGAAACCCGGTGCTCACATCTGCCGCTGATTTATTGCTAGAGTGCTCGCGAAAAGGTGTCACTCGCTGAGTTATCCTCGCCAATGAAGCACTTGCGGATACTGCGCTATGTGGACGAGGTCGCCCGCGCGGGCTCGATTCGCAAGGCGGCGAACCACCTCAACGTCACGTCGTCCGCGCTGAACCGTCGGATCATGGATCTGGAAGAGGAACTCGGCGCTCTGCTGTTCGAACGCCGAGCACGCGGCGTGCGATTGACCGCGGCGGGCGAGGTCTTCGTGCATTACCTGCGCGTTCAGAACGCCGACGTCGAGCGCATGAAATCGCAGATCGAGCATCTCAAAGGCTTGCGCCGCGGGACCGTCCGCATCGCCTGCAGCCAGGCATTGGCGCTCGATTTCCTGCCGCGGCAGATCGCGGAATTCCGCACACAGCATTCGCTCGTTTCGTTTTACGTCAAGGTGCTCGACCATGAACAGGCCATGGCAGCGCTTGCATCCTACGAGGTCGACCTGGTTCTGGTGTTTCGGCCGCCATTCCTTGCCAATTTTCAGCCACTGGTGAGCGTTGAGCAGCGCATTGTTGCGGTGATGTCTGCCGACCATCCGCTGGCGGTGTGCAAATCCATTCGCCTGCGCGATTGCGCTGCCTATCCGGTCGCGCTGCCGGAACGCAGCCTCGGCGGACGCCAGCTTCTCGACGAGGTCACCGCGCGCAGCGGGCTCGTGTTCAATATTGCGGCGGAATCGAATTCCTTCGAATTTCTGCGCTGCCTCGTGAAACAGGCGAACCTGATTTCCTTCCAGATCCGTATCGGCACCCTGCCGGAGGACAACGCGCTCGACCTGGTCGCGCGCAAAATCGACGATCGCGACGTGCCGCGCGCCAAGCTGGTGCTAGGTCAGCTCCGGGCGCGCAACCTGCCGATCGCCGCCGCAGTGTTTGCCGAGCGCCTGGTGCGCGCGCTTGAGGCAATGCAGATGAACTGACCTCGCGCGAATTGGCGCAACGCGTGTTCGGCCCGAAAAGCTGCAAATCATTTAAGCGAGAGCGAATGTTATTTCGGCAGTGTTTGCGCAAACTTTAGTCTGACGCAAAAACTGACATGCATGATTAAAAAGTCGCCTTCGCTCTATTCACAGAAAATTGCAATCGGCTTGCACGCCAACTTCACGATAATGTTGCAATGATACGTTAACGCTCAAGTCTTTGCGCCAAGTGACTGGAGCCACGCGTTGAGTGACTTGTTTTTGTCACAGTACATTCGCGCTTATAACTGTAATGCGTTGATGTGTAGCGCGCGTCACATTGGGAGGTTCGCTCAGGGTTTATGAAATCGGCGCTCTTGACCGATGGAGATCCTGATGAATCGCAGATCATATCCGTACAAGCCAACTGCCGCGGATCAGCTCGTCATTCGCAAGTGGAAATTGCGCCTCACGATTGTCTACGGCGTAATCCTGCTGGCACTGGTCGGCGTCACGCTCGTGAATCCAGGCGGGCAGCGAACTGAGCAGGCGACAATCCCCGCCGAGCACGCCTCGGTAACGAACACCCATCCCACCCGTTGAGCCAGATCGAGTGCAGTTCTTCGCTGGCGCGTTGGCTGCGCGTGAAAGCATATCGCGATGTCATGGATTGATATTGTGGGATATTCGGCAGCGCTCGCGGTGCTGGGCAGCTTCTGCATGACGACCATCGTGTCGCTGCGCATTCTCGCAATCCTGAGCAATGTCCTGTTCGGCATTTACGGATTGTCGGCTCATCTCTATCCGGTATTTTTCCTCCATTCGATCTTGCTTCCGGTCAATCTATTCAAGCTCGCTCAGATCAGGCTGCTTGCCGATGGCGGCCTGCCGGCGAATCGCTCGTTGCGGAAGCTCTACCGACGCATTTCACAACAGCCGGAACAGTAAGCGCGGAAACCGCTGACCCTGTGTGCCGGGCGCAGCGGGGCACGTACCGCCTCTTCGGGCGCAGTGGTGCGCCGCAGAATCGGGACCGCTGTATGAGCGCCAGCACCGCAATGTCTGTTGATTGAGGTGAAGCGGCCGGCAATGTTGCGGAGCGGTAACAGCGGGAAATGACCCCAATGTATGGTCCGGCCGCGCGTTGCAAGAGAGTTTCGTCAATCTGGCGGATGTGCGGTCTTGCATCAATGTATCCGGCTTCTGATTGGAGCATGTTGTGCTCCGAGCCATTATGGATATCAGCGCGCATGCGGTCTTTTTAGCGGACCGGCCTCAATAGTGGGCCATTGGGGTCACCAGGGTTCGCATACGCCGGAAAGACCGATCCTCCATCTCGTCTCATCCTCTCGCAGACCTCGGCAGGTAAAAGTTTGGTGTCACCTCATTGCGTGCTCCCTATGTGATCCAGTTCCTTTGTTCGTGCCTTAAGCTCGTTCCTTCGTCCCGGCCCGCGCTTGTGACGGGGGCGCCGCGCGCAAGGGCCGTCAAGGCTGGCCGTCGCGGTTGGCTTGCCTCTTGCTCGAGCGTTGCCAGGCCACGCCTTGACGGGTCCGAGCACGGCGCGACACTCAAGCAGCTCGGGGCGACATCTTGTTTGTCCTGATGCACTCGAATTTGCGCTCCTTGTTGAGAACCGCCCAGGCGATGCGGGCAAGCTTGTTGGCGAGCGCGATCGCCAACACGTTGTGGTGCAGCCGCTTTTTTGCTGCCTCGATCCAGGACTTGAGGCCATAGCGGTCCCAATGCTTTGGCCCAACCCTGACTAACACGACCCAGGCCGCCTGCACGAAGAGCGCGCGCAGATAGCGATTGCCGCGCCTGGTTATCTTGCCCAGGATCGTGCGGTCTCCCGTCGATATCTGCTTGGGCACCAGTCCGAGCCAGGCGCCGAAGTCGCGCCCCTTCGCGAACGTCGCACCATTGCCGATCGCGGCGACCATTGCACTGGAAATGATCGGTCCAATGCCGGGCACCGTCATCAGCCGCTCGCATCCCGGATCCGCACAGGCCAGCGCTGCGATCTCACTGGACAGACCTTCGATGCGCTCATCCAGCCGGTGCCAATCGTCAGCCAGTCCCTCGATGATGTGCAGCATGCGCGGCGATATAACGTCGGTACGTGTGGCAAGGATCGTAGGCAATTCGGCGCGCAGGAAGCGTAGCCCCTGGCGCACCGCAACGCCGCGCTCCAACAGGAAGGCGCGAATCTGATTGATAATGCCGGTGCGTTGACCGACCAACCGCTCACGCACCCGGTGCAGCGCCTGCAAGTCGAGCTGATCGGCGGTCTTCGTGGCGACGAACCTCATCGTCGGACGCTGCACCGCCTCGGCGGTCGCTTCCGCATCGCGGAAGTCGTTCTTCTGTCCTTGCTGTAGGGACGCACGTATTTCGACGGCATCAGCCGAGCATCGTGGCCAAGCGCTTGCAGTTTGCGACTGAGATGATGCGCGCCGACGCAGGCTTCCAGGCCGATCAAGCAAGGTGGCATGTTGGCAAACCGCGCTTCCATCTGGCCGCGTGACCATTTCTGCTGCAGCGCGATGGCACCACGCTTATCGAGGCCAACGACGTGGAAAGAGTTCTTGCCGATATCGATGCCAACGACGGCGATTGCGGTGTTGAGTTTCGAAGACATAGCGTGCTCCTTGTCTTTGGTGCCCCTCGCCAGCTTCGCTTGCTGGCGGGGCAGGAGCACGGCCGGACCATTCCATTAGCCGACATAGGCTGGCCCCACATATCGCATTGCAGCGACCCCCTAACTTGATCCTCGCCAATCCGGTATCCTGCCACGGACGAGGGCACCGGATGCAATTCGGTCAACTGAAACGGCGCGAATTCGTCACGCTGCTTGGTGGCGCGACGATAGCGTGGCCGCTGACGGCGCGTGGTCAGCAATCGGGCAAGGTTTGGCGGATCGGAATGCTCGATATGATCGCGGCGACGGTGAACTCCACCAATCTCGCTTCTTTTCGGAACGGCCTGCGCGACCTTGGATATATCGAAGGACAGAATCTCGTCATCGACTACCGCTCAGCGGATGGCCACAGTGACCGCTTCCCGAGTCTCGCGACCGAGTTGGTTCAGCTTAAGATCGATCTCTTCGTGACGAGAGGAACACCGGCTGCGCTAGCGGCCAAAAATGCAAGCGAGACGATACCCATTGTCATGGCCGCGATTGCTGAACCGTCTGTCCTTGTGACCAGCATTGCCCACCCGAGCGGCAATATAACCGGGCTTAGCAGCCTTTACTCTGATGTAACTGCAAAAAGATTTGAGCTACTCAAGGACATGTTGCCGGTCGTTTCTCGTGTTGGGTACTTTGCCGATATTGGGAACCTGCCGCCACCCCCAACTTCCGCCGGGAAGTCGAAACTGCAGCGCGGTCCTTGGGTATTCAGTCCCCACTTCTCGACGTCCGAAAGCCCGAAGATATCGCCTCTGCATTCGATGCCGCGAGCAGCCTGCGAATGGACGCGATCATCGTGGACCTAAATACCGTAACGCAAACAAATCGACAGTTTATTGCGTTGCTCGCTGCGAGCCATCGCCTGCCAGTAATTTATGCATCGAGGGAATTCGTCGAGGCTGGCGGATTGATCGCCTATGGCGTGAGCTACCCGGACCTCTATCGCCGCGCGGCAACCTTCGTCGACAAGATATTTAAAGGTGCCAAGCCAGCCGATCTGCCGATCGAGCAACCGACAAAGTTTGAGCTTGTAATCAATCTCAGGGCTGCCAAGGCCATTGGCTTGACCATCCCCGAGGTATTCCTGCTGCGCGCCGACGAGGTGATCGAGTAACGACTTTTTGCAGCGCACGAGGCCGGAAGTGGCACGGACCGACAGATGTCCGGCCGCCGAGTTTACCGCCGCTATTGAGGGAGGTGCGGACCTGCCACGCCATCTTGAATACGGGTCAAAAACGGCGCGAATGACCCAACCCGGTCATCGGGGCCTAGACTTTGCTGTGATGCAGCATACCGTATTCGCTACCGCGATGTGATAGGGTGCGATCCTCGGACCGAGGGCAGCAAGTGCAGCGGCGCGAATTCATCACACTGCTCGGCGGCGCTGCGACGTGGCCGGTTGCTACGCTCGCGCAACAGCCAGCAATGCCAATCATCGGGTTCCTCGCTCCGGTATCAACGGACGAGGACCAGCTGCGCGGATTCCGGCAGGGCCTCAAGCAAGCGGGCTTTGTCGAAGGCGAGAACGTGTCGGTCCTATACCGCTCAGCTGAGAATGAAATGGATAGATTGCCAGCGCTAGCCGATGATCTGGCTCGCCGGCGGGTCGCGGTTATCGCAGCCACAGGTCCGCCTGCGGCGTTCGCGGCGAAGGCAGTCACCGCGACGATCCCTGTCCTTTTCATTACGGGAGAAGACCCGGTCAGGCTCGGTCTTGCCGCCAGCCTCGCGCGGCCCGGCGGCAATCTGACTGGGATAAACATTTTCGCAGTTGAGCTGGTGACGAAGCGGTTGCAGCTCCTGCGCGAGATGGTGCCCGCGGCTGCCCGTGTGGCGGTGCTTGTCGATCCGACCAATACGACAAATACAAAGACGACGTTGGAAGAAGCGGAATCAGCAGCGCGCACCATGGGCCTGCAAATCCAGGTTCTCGATGCCAGGAACGGCCGGGAGATCGGTGCGGCCTTCGCTGCATTCGAGCGCGAGCGGCCCGACGCACTTTTCGTCAGCGTCGGACCCTTGTTCACCGTCCGGCGCGCGCAACTTGCCACCCTGGCGGCACGCCACATGATTCCCATGACATCCGCTAACCGTCAAATTACCGAAGCTGGCGGACTGATGAGCTACGGAGCCAATATTAAGGAAGCGTTTCGCCAAGTCGGCGTCTATGCCGGCCGCATCCTCAAGGGCGAGAAACCTGCCGACTTGCCGGTGATGCAGGCGACTAAATTCGAACTCATCATCAACACCGAAACCGCGCGGATACTCGGCCTCACCGTGCCGCCGACCCTGCTCGCGACCGCCGATGAGGTGATCGAGTAGGGTGCTGTTCGCTGCAGTGCATGGGTCCGCAATTGGCACTTCTCGGGCCAGACGATCGGGTTGAATTTAAGTCTGTTGATTGGGGTGAAGCAGACCTATTGCCAGCTCACCTATACCCATTCTCCGTGTGAAAATGAGACGTGCCGGCTAATTTTCCTTGACAAACTCTTGAAGACGCGCAAGCCGCACATGAAGGTTGGTCAATAGGCTTCGATGCTCGATCGAAACGATTGAGGTTGCCGTCACTGGAAGCCCTTCAACACTGCGAAATCGCACGATGTGCGTGTTATCCAAATGGTCACCAAGGAACCCTTCGATCTTCTGTGCCCATTTTACGAACTCCTCATACGGCGGCGGCCGTTTTTCATCGGCGCAGCGGTTGATCAATTCTTGTCCTTCCAAGATGAACAACCCTAAGGTCTCTCGTACCTCTGGTCTTTTCTTCAGCCGCTCCGTAATTTCCTGCAAGGTGACGACATTGTTTTGCACCTCACGGTAGAAATGAAATGGCGCCCAAAAACATCTGATTATGAATAGCACACACCATGTGACTGTGAGCGTCACGAGCATAAACGACATAAGCCCTGCGGGTTGATCTGGGATTTGTAGCTGACGGACCCCTAGATAGTGCCCGACAATGGCAACGATTGGCGTACCAACCAGCCAGAACCAAAGGTTTGCTCTTGCGATAGATCCGGCCGCTGCCCATCCCGCGCACCGCGCATAAAAACTACACGCGCCCAAAACGGTTTTGAGCACGGTAACCCCTCCTTACTTCGGATTGCGGCTCTCTCGCCTGCCGTTATGCTCGAAGATTTTGCCGAGCTGCGCAAGACGGGGCTCGCACCATCAATCCTGGAGCCGATCGAAAGCAAAACGGCCGCAGCCCTCTAAGGTTGTTTCGGTCCGCGCAGGGATGGAACTCGTTGTGCAATTCGGCATTGTAGGGCTATATTAAAGCTGCATTGAGCGTACCAGACTATGCGCGGCGTCGGAATTTTCGCAGGCATTACCGCGCTTCTGTCATACCCGGCAGGCGCTGACGTGGTTCGGCATAAGACTATCCCAGAGCCTTTTTGGGGAAGCTGGGCGCCAAGTGCCGAAACCTGCGCTGCTAAGGACAAGTCCACCATAGTCCTATCAGCCACAACTTATGTCAGCTCGGAAGCCAGTTGTACCATCTACTGGGTTTCCGAAACCGCGGGAGCGCGCGGGTCCATCTATTCCGCTCGTATGCGATGCTCGAATGGAATAGGGAAAGCAGAAGAGACGACATCCAATCTTATTATTTTTCCAACCGACGCTAACCAGATTTTGGCCGGTTCCGACTTTGGCGCTCTCAAAGTCTACAAACGGCGTTAAAAAGCGGTTCGTCCGGTTCGACCTGCTGTCTCTGCTCGCGGTCGCCGACGAGGATGGCACGAACGCGAAGTGCCGCCGCGCACCAAACCTGCCTTTGAGCCCTATTTCGCCGGTCATAATTTCCTGTTGTGATGGCCTGCGTTGAAAGGCACGAATCGGCTTAGCCCGAAGGCTCGTGGGGGGAGTAATGCAACGACGCGATTTCATTGTAATCAAATCGTTCATGAAGTATCCGAATATTACGCGCTATGTCGGCGGCGCCTCAACCGATCTGCGTCACAGTGAAGAAGAAGCGCAACGCCGAAACCGACCCGTTCATGGTCGGCGGCCGCACGCCTGTTCGTCTCTGATGCAGCTGGAAGCGGCGAAGATCCTCAGCCGTTGCCGTATCCGCCGAGCGACCGAGGAAAGCTGTGAAAGTCTTGACGTGGTGGATATAGTCGTTGCGGGTCTTCTCGCCGAAATTGCGCACGGTCATGTCTTCGATCATGTGCTGGCGCAGCGGACTGATGGGCTTCTCGCTCATCGCGGTGCTTCTGTCTTGAGGTGGAGGTTACTGACCCCTCGATCCTCAAGACGGGACACCGTCCCGTCATCACATTCGGCTTAGCTGTTCACATGCATCCACTGCCGCTTGCTCAGTCTTCGCGCGCAGCGCGCTCCCGCGTAAGCGGGTTCGCTCTTTGACCCGGACCAGACCTCAACCTTCCAGGGGAATTCGATTGAATTTCAGTGCCTTCCAGCTTTCGGGGCATTGCGGAAATGCGCTGTCAGCCGCCTGCGGGCGACTGCGATGTTTTGGAAACTGGCAGCGCGGCCGGCACCGAGAACGGTTTGGTGGCGTCCACCACGAACATGATGAGGGCGGTCAGTTCGGTCGTGCCACCATTGAAGACTTGCATCGGCATCCCGCCCGTATGTCCGTTCATCGTGTGGCCGGCCTCGACATAGCTGACGCCGTACGGCGTCCGCTGGCCCAACTTTCCGGCGATGACGTAGAAGGCCTCGGAGCCAGGATGGGAATGGACCGGTGTCTCGGCTTCAGGCGGTCCGCTGCCGTGGTTGACGCGCAGCAGGTACTCGGACGCGGATAGCGACGGCACGGGGCCGATCTCAGCCACCTTCGTTCCGCCGGGCGTCGCGCCGCCTTGCGGCCCGAGCGTGAAAAGCCAGACCTTTCCGGCAACCTCGGCAGTCAGGGAGGGCAATCCTTCGTAGCTCACCGTATCGGGGTTCCACCGGTACTCACCTGCAGCGGCCTTCGCGCGCTCCAGCGTCGGAAAATTCTCGATCCGCCAGTACAGCGGGCCTTTCGGAAGTTGCTTGACCTTCATCTCGGCAACCGGCTTGACGACATATTGCACTTCCGCCGCCGCGGTTGATGGCGACAGCAACAACCCCGCGACATAGATGACAGGGGTGACAACCCGGGCAGCAAATAGGAGCCGATTTGCGGTTGCCCAGACAAGAGACGTACATGTGGAACCGAATGAATGGCGTATCATCTGCGTTCCTCCTCTTGCAGACACTGTATGGCTTGATCCCTGGTTGGATACGCGTGGATTCGTCGCGGATGAATGTCGGCCTATTTGGCGATAGCGACGGTGGTTCGCGCAGTCGCGTAACGCACGACCACGTTTCAAGTTCGAGCGCCTGGGATTACGGGCCGCATTAAATTTTTGTAACTCTGCCCCGCGGGAAAACGACGCTAAGCCGGCCCCCATTCATGCTTCGCGGTTCACGCCGATACCGCCGCCGCGAATTGGAACCCTTGGAACCGGTTCTTCAGGTGCCGCCACGCCCTTTTTGAGCGCAGCCTCACCCGTTGAATTGACGTAAGCGTTGTGCATTCCGCCGAGCCCTCGAACAGCGGACTAGCTTTATCGACTACCATCGTGTTCACATGAAACCACCTGCGGTAACCGCTTGGTGGATTAATGTCATCCACACCCGAGGAAAGAATAGGAAGGTGACCCACATCAGCCGCAGGCGTTGCGGCGGATCGAGCCTGCCGAGCGCGGGGCGCAGACAGACATAGATCGTAAACATCCCGCCGATCCAGATGACGGCACCGAAGATGTGGACGGCGAGAGCCACGGCGGTCATGAGCGAGTTCCAGTTCGAGAAATGACACAAGGCGGATGACGGCCAATTTTGGGCAGCATCGTGACCTCCTGATTAAGGAGTAATTATAGAGTTCTGCGTCAGAAAATTGAGCTCAATGGAGGGCAATAAGCGAGAGCGTTGTGGCCGGCGTGCAGCAGCGCTGATTGTGAGCGCTGCCCTGCTCTCGGGCTGCTCGTCCACTTCGGACGTGCTCGACCAACCTTACGAGACTACTGGCGCGATCCCGCGGGTGAGCCAGCCTGCATCGCAGACGCCATCAGTACCGAAGGTCGAATGCCCAGGGGTGGATATTCGTCCCGGTACATCGACTTTGAACATTGCAGCGAAGCCCGCCCAAACAACGGCCGGCGACCTGCGCTACCAACTCTCTTTTGGGCAGACCGCCCGCGAGTGCCGGGTGCAGGACGGCACCATGTCCATCAAGGTCGGCGTTCAGGGACGTGTTCTTCTCGGGCCCTTTGGAACTCCCGGCTCTGTCAATATCCCCCTGCGCTATGCGGTCGTAAGGGAAGGGCCGGAGCCAAAACTCATTGTCACCAGATTTAAGCGAATCAGCGTGACGATTACCCCGGATCAAGCCCGGATACAGTTCGTCGACATCGAGGACGGCTTGAGTTTTCCACTGCCGTCAAGTGCGGAACTAGCAGCCTATGTCGTCTATGTTGGTTTTGACGAGGTCGGAGACAAAAACGAGAAAAAGCCGACAAGGGCCGCAAAAAGGGCGGCGGCGCGCCAGCAGTAAATGTCCCATGCAGCTGGTCAGTACCGGCAGTGTCGGATGACTGACGTGAAGCAGACTTGATGCAAGCACGCCAGTTACCGCCGTTGATGACCCATCTGCGACATAAGCTGGATTGAAATCCCGCAGCGCAGCAGTCTCCTGCTGTATTGAGGTATGTGCTATCCTTCGGGAAGCCATTGGAGGCGCCCCATTCGCCCGTCGGCCAACCAGGTGATCACATGAAACGGCGCAAGTTCATCGCGCTGCTCGGCGGCGCGGCGGCTTGGCCGCTGGCCGTACGCGCACAAAAGCGCGAGCCTGTGAGGCGCATCGCGTGGCTCGGGGCCGGGCGGGCGGACGAGCCCTCACCCTATTTGGATTCGCTGCGTGCGGGTTTGCGCGAATTGGGTTGGACTGAAGGCCGCAATCTGACGGTCAACCTGTTCTGGGCAACGGGATTGGACAACGTGGAAGCTGTTGCGCGCGAACTCCTCGCATCCAATCCTGAGGTGATAGTAGCGCAGGAGTTCACAGTCCTAGCGTTCCGGTCGGTGAAGACCACAACGCCAGTGGTGTTCGGCTTCAGTGGTGATCCCCTCGATGTCAATCTTGTGCAGAGCTGGGCCAGGCCTGGTGGCAATTTCACCGGGATGAGCTATCTGGCCATAGAGCTCGTGGGCAAGCGCATTGAGCTGCTCAAGGAGTGGCTCCCGCGGATACGGCGTATTGCGGTGCTCGCCCGGCCGCAACATCCTGGCGAACATCTTGAGCGGAAGGCTTCAGAGGAAGTGGCCGGAAAGCTCGGGCTCGAGCTTTCATATTTCCCGTACACCTCTCGATCGTTTCTTCCCGCCCGCGACCTAAGCGAACTCGAAGCGGCGTTTCGCGCGATCGTTCAAGATCGATGCGACGCGCTGGTGGTGTTCCCTGACTCCGCCATGTACGAGATCAGCGACCGCATTGCCCGGTTCGCGTTGGAAGCCAAGCTGCCCTCTGTCTCAGGCTGGTCTTCTTTCGCCAACAAAGGGTTGTTGATGACCTACGGACCGAATGTGCGTGAACTCTATCGGTCACTCGCGGGTTATATCGACCGGATTCTGCGCGGCACCGCGCCCGCCGATCTGCCGTTCCAGGCGCCTACAACCTTGTACTTGGCCATCAATCAGAAAACCGCCAAGGCCCTCGGGGTGGAAGTCCCTCCGACTCTCCTCGCCCGGGCCGACGAGGTAATCGAGTAACTCTGGTTCTGCACGCTCGTGTTGCTGCATCTGCTTACGGCAGCTATGGCACGAAAGAGCCGTGCCGTCATCGAACTCCAGAGTACCTGCCGCGAGGGGTGGCGAACTTGGGAATCGGACCACTAGCCGGGGCTTTGTAGGATCGGCGCTCCGACCCCGTCGATCAGCGTTAGAAGGCCGGAGCGCCGTGTCGGGCTGTGGAACGGGGGCCCGATCACAATCACGCTAAAGGTGCCTGCATTCGCCCGATGTGATGACCATCACAAAAAGGCGCTTCGGGTACGGCAGGCTACCGATCGTCTTAGATTGTTCGCCCAATCGGCTCGCCCGAGCGGCACGACTGTTTACGGACGATCCGATAGGGGATGCGGATGCGGGGACGCCCATCACTTATTTTTCCGGTAGCGGCGATCAAAAATTGATCTTGATCAAACGAATCCCGGCCAAGCTTGTTATCTCCACGCATGCCGGCAGCGATGTTTCTCTGCCCGTACAAGGGCATTCATGTGCACGAATGGTTCGATGACGACGTGGAGAATGGTGATGGTGACGACATCTATCATTCCGTGACATGCCTCGCGTGTCAGCGGGTGCATCTGGTTAATCCCAAAACCGGCGCGGTGCTGGGAGCCCGCGACGAGTAGGCCGGTTACGCTCAGCACATCGGGGCGTGATTAGAGCGTGGGCTGGTTCGTTTGCGATCATGGCAAGCAAGAACCGGCGCCCGACTTGCGGGGCTTGTTCCGCAGTCGGGTCGCCGTCCCCGTGGGCGGGCTTTGTCAGGCTTCACGCCCCCACGTAGTCAGCATGCGCCGCATGCCTGAACGAAATCTCAAAATTGGATGCAAAACGCATTCGGTTGTGGGGTGGGCGAAGACGATGATCGCCATCATGCGAACGAGGACATGAGATTGGCGCAGGACCGCTGGCGTAAGATCAAAAAAGGACCGCAGAGAATGATGCTCTGCCGTCTTGTGATTGATCTCTTGCGAACCTTGCATGGCAGTTACGCGCCACCTGGCGAGCCCTTTGGCACGCGCATAGAAACTTTCTTCATCGCGGCATGCGTGGCCATTGGCGACATCGAGGGCAAGCCGTTTTCGGTCGCCAAGATTGCGGCCTATATGCGGGTGCCCCGTACTACGGTCATTCGCAGGCTCAGCCGGCTGCAAAGTTGGGGTCTGGTCGATCGCCAGGGCCGGTACTATTACCTGCGTGAGAAGACGCTCAATTCTCTTATCGGCATGCGAAGCTACCAACAGGTGCGACGCATTCTGCGCGAGGCTACTGAGGAATTGTCCGTTTTGGACACTTTGGCGGATTGACCGGGGCAAAGCTCATCGTCAAAAGTCGAACTGATCATCGACCACAAGACTGCGACGGTCCTATTTCGCATGTGAACAATCTTCAGACTTCATATCAAAATCGAGCATGGCCTTGAGCGGCACATGGTAGCCTCGATGAAATTGCGAAATCTGAACAATTGATCGGGGTGAGGGTAACCATCATCGTCGGACTGCTGCTCGCTCACGAGTGGTATCCGAACCACTGCTGCGGCGGTCACGACTGCCAGCAGGTGCCGTGCGCTACCGTAGTTCACATGCACGGTTACTGGGAGTATCTGCCCAAGCACGTCACGTTCAACGCGGCGCAGGTCAGCCCAGACAATTACTGCCACGTCTGCATCAACGAGGCCAACGTCGGTCTCTGCCTATTCGTGCCGCACGTGAACTCGTGACTTCGCGCTCGCCGACGAGGTGATCGAGTAAATCGCGGCTAATATCTCCTCCTGGCACTCAAAAGACTGCCAGCCCCGTCGCCGGAGGGTCCGCTTGCTGAGGTGCTGCCGACGAGAAATGCTCGTGCCGAGTTCGTCTCTCCATGCCGATCACCGCAACTAGGCCTTGGGCATTCGCATGAGGGCGAGCTTCAAGTGCCAATGCTTGTCCGGGGCGTTCGTCTCGTCGAGGCTGGGCATGAAGTTCCACAGCTTGTACCCGCCGCCGGTGAGAACCCACCCGTCGACCTTCATCTGAAAATTCGGTCCCGTTGCGCCAGAGCCCAGGAGGCGAGTGAATCGACCATCCGCTTCCGCCTCGTAAATCCTGTCCAGGTCGTCCGTACTGCAATCGCCACCGGGATAGCGATAGTTGTCCGCGGTGTAGAGCCAGTGATGGATCGTATCTTCGCCCCCCTTTCTCGGTACGGCAAATTCAAGCTCGGCGGCGATCGAGATGTGGTCGACCCTTTTCGGGATGCTGAACGGTGTAAATCCGACATTGATCCATTGCCAGCGGCGGTCGATCACCGCCTGCGTCGTGAACCGCGCGGCCCCATCCTCGCCGGTGACGATCCGGATTCCGGCATCAGCCGCCTGCCAGTCCTCGACCCCGAGCAGCAGTCGAAGCGGCACACCAGCAAGCGGCTGGTATTCCCGGTAGCCATGATGACGGCTGCAGCTGCGTAGAGGGCAATATTCATGCTTTCCTCACCGGATCAGGCGGTGCTCGGTCGGGAGCCTGACTGCGCCGAGTAGAGGCAGCATCGCTGGCGGCCTATGCGCTAGACCTGCCTAGCGGTCAATTGGTTGTGCACGGCCAAGCATCGTGGATAGCCTCTATGGCGAGTGTTTTAAAATTTTCATGCATCCGCTGCGGTCGTGCCTCCATGTATGTGATGACCACTCGCATGGTTTGCTCAAGGGACACATTACTAGGTAGGCAGCTGCTGTATTCTTTTTCTTGCGGAGGGAACTCGCTCATCATGAAATCAATTGCCTCAATGAGGCCAACACACACGCCTCGCGCGACTGCATCTGCGGGACGCGTAACGTCTTCCTTGTTCACCGCCGCTCGACAATGCGGAAGCATATAGTTGGCGCTATGCTTATCTTCCTGTGCCAGCGCTAACGTTCCCGCCACCAATCCTATTGCAATTCCAAGGACCACTGATCGCATAAGGTGTTTCCTCCTGCTGTCGATTTGGCGCTGGATTTCTTTTGGTCGCAGCCGGAGAAGTTCGTCGGAAATGCGTCGTCAGCGTAGGGGTCTGGGACTGAGCCAATTCCCGTAGTTATACAAGCTTTCCGGATATTCCGCCCACCACGCCGACTGAGAGAGCCGAAAGGGCGGCCGATCCGCCCCCTGTCAGTGCCGTTGAGCTGACCTGCGTCACTGGGTCAAAGCGATGCGGCCGTTGGTCTGCACCATGAGGGCGGTAGGAATGGGAACGCTGGTTTTGCTGGTGTCGTTGTTAATAACGAGTTCGCCGTTGCCAACAAAGCGAAGCGTGTCGGCAATGAATGAAGTATAGGGCGAGGTGGCAATCACTTCCGCATTGCCGCTGACCGTGACCTGCTGCTGGGGAAAATAAACTACACCTTCAAAATAAAGCTGCGATTGCCCGGATAGCGTGCTGGTGGTTGCTACCAATCCGGAGGGCCCATTCGGATCGAGGAAGATTGCAAACCCGGGCATCCCCACGGCGCCGGTCGTTGGGGCTACAATGTGCCAATCAGCTTGGCCGCTTAGTTGCATGGACGCGCCGCTGCCGGTGAGGAAAAAGGTTACGCCCTGACCGGTAAAGCCACCGCCGGTTTCGGTGATCACCCCGTCCTTGATAACAAACAGGCCGGGCGCGAACGTGACGTTGACGGGACCATTGAAATCCATGCCGCCGCAATAGACGCCCGGCTGCAGTGTCATCGTCTTGTTGCCACTGAGCTTGAAATTCGTGTAGTCGCAGGGGCCGACGACTGGCCGCGGATAAGCAGCGAATGGATCGGGAACAGGTTTACAAGCGGGATCCGGAGCCGGCGAGATGCTCGAATTTCCGACGGTACGGAGCCCTCCAACGAAGCAGTTCTCGACGGAATTTATATATGCATTGCCGGTCAGGTCGACGGCGTCGCCATCTTTGGAATTGACCTGCAGGACGCATTTCGGCGCCGTGATCTTGATCGTTGAATTGCCGGTCAACTGCAGGGCGGCCTGGGCATTTGGACTGAGAGCCAAGACGCAATAATAGCCGCCGCTGGTCGATGCAGCCGTAGCAAGCGCGCTAGCGCTGATGTTGATTGCGCTTATTCCCATCACGCCGAGAAAGTCGGTCGGCACGACAGCGGTGACGGTTCCGGCATAAGCTCTGTTCTGGGTAAGCGTAAAAGTCGGCGTCGCCACCGCGCCGCCCTTCGATTGAACGTTGGCACTGAAAAAATCAGTAGCGACATTCGCCCAGTTCGTGCTGCCGTCGCGAGCGCCTGCCAACAACGACAAATCGAGCGTGGCTTGCAACTGGCTACGCAAATTGTTTGCACGCGAATAGTCGATTGCGGCTCCGACCATCGCAACAATGGGAACCAGCGCAAGCGCGAATATGTGTGTGACCGCGCCATGCTCGGACGGAGCGAAACAAACGGAGGCGCGCTTTATCGATACAGGCATGTGGGCAACCTACGAGTTAGTTGCAAGCGTTGCCTAATTCACACCTGAAACTTTTTCATCTGATTACAGGGCATACTTGATTGCGTCGTTGTTTCTCGGAGAAATTGCGGAAAATTTGCAGGATTTCCCAGGTGGCCCTGAGTTGCCTCCCTAGCTGAGGCAAGCCACCGAGTGTAAGTGATAATAGACACGATGCGAAATGATCAGTCCTTGCCGCCGCTAGCCGAGCAGGCCTTCCCCTGGTCACATGCGGCCTAAGTGACAGGAGAAGGTTAGATCGGCAGATCGCAAATTCGGAGGAAAGTCCGCTATGAAACCGGGGCGGGCTTCAATCTGCGTATGGACATAAGTGCGATCGCTTTCGCAGGCTAGGTAGCGACCTACATCAGCGCCATTAGACGATCGTAAAAGGTGCTCTTCACTGTCGAACCGAGGCTCATGACAGTCGAGGCGACAGCCACGGCGATGCCCGCTGCGATCAACGCATATTCGATGGCGGTTGCGGCGCGTTCGTCACTGACAAATCGACTTAAACCCACGATAGTGCCCGAGATTAACATCGAAGCACCTTTGGCCAACAGCTTCTTCCTGTAACTCACTTCAAAGCGGTCTGCACGCTGGTGAACGTTGTGTTGAGACTCGATCCGAGGCTTGCAACCACGGTGATAATCGCAACCGATATGCCGGCCGCAATTAGCCCGTACTCAATGGCTGTTGCTCCGGAATTGTCCTTCAAGAAACGCAGAACAACCTTATTCATGGGGATAGCTCCTCAACTCAAATGGCCTGTCGCCCGAACACTCTGTGGGCGCGCGATGCCGCAAAACTTTTGCGCTGGAGAAATTGCATATCGCCTAATTGATTAGGTTGGTTTTTAATGGACCAACGAGAATTCCTCGGTGTGCTTGGCAGTTCGACGACGTTCGATGCATCTCTGGAACCATTCATTCAATTTCTTGTAATAACCTAGCGATTCGACAAACTCCATTTAACCAGCTTGCGCGACTCTCCGGCCTTCGCGCGCAGCGCGCTCCCGCGGAAGCGGGTTCGTTCCATGACCCGAAGCCGTCATTACGGCCAAGGGGGTAATCACCGCGTTCCGCCCTTCCCGTGGAGACCTCACGCTCGCGGCGTGCTATCGTTCCTTTCACGCGGCCCTCGCACACAAGGGGCACATGCCAGTCACAATCGGACGCCGGAAATTGATAGCCGCGATCAGCTGCGCGACGGTTGCGTGGCCGTTCGCCACGCGCGCACTCGACCGTCAGAAAATAGCGCGGCCGGCACGTGACCCACTTCGATCGATCAGGAGAAAGACCTCCTCCCGGCACGATCATGTGGACATGCGGATGATGTGTGAGCGCTGAGCCCCAGGTGTGCAGCACCGAGATAAAGCCGATGCGGGCGCCACCCGGACGAGTCGATCAGCTTGAAATAAGGTCTGCTCATCGGGGTTAAGCGGAGGCGCTCCCGCCGCTTTAGAACGGCTCCAAATCTTAAAGCCCTCGGCGTTGCTCCCGGCTTGCTAGGATTCGCCGAACGCGATTTATCGAATACCTGGCGACGAAATGGACCGCTATTGCAGCTTTATGTTGGCCATCCGAATCACCTTGCCCCACTTCTCGGTCTCGTCGGCAATGAGCTTGCCGAAATCGGCGGGCGAACCCGGAAGCACCGTCCCCCCCAAGTCGGCAAGGCGTGCCTTCATCTCAGGATCGGCGAGCCCTGCGTTGATCTCTTGGTTGAGCTTCTCGATGATCTCGACAGGCGTGGCCTTGGGCACGCCCATGCCGTACCACACGCTCGCCTCGTAGCCCGCGATGAATTCGCCCACCGCCGGGATATCCGGCAGCACTTCCGAGCGCGCTGACGTGGTAACCGCCAGCGCCCGGAGCTTGCCAGCCCTGATGTAGCCAATTGACCCGGGAACACTGACGAACGACACCTGTACTTGTCCGCCAAGCAGAGCGGTGATCGCGGGCGCCGTACCGCGGTAAGGTACGTCGACCATGTTTACTCCAGTCATCATTTTGAACAACTCGCCGGACATGTGGGACATGCTCCCATTGCCGTTCGTCCCCATGTTGATCTTTCCTGAGTTGGACCCGGCATAGGCAATGAACTCAGAAATTGTCTTGGCTGGGACGGACGGATGCACCGCCATAACATTCGCCACGCGAATGATTCCTGCAACTGGCGCGATGTCACTAATGAAATTGAAGTTTAACTTGTCGTAGAGCGTCGCGTTGATTGCGTTCGGAACCCCAACCAGGAGAAGTGTATATCCGTCCGGCCGAGCAGTAACTACTGCCTCTGTAGCGATGTTAGTGCCCGCACCCGGCCGGTTCTCAATGATGAAAGATTGGCCAGTCCGCTCCGAAAGCCATTGGCCCATGAGGCGCGCGACGATGTCGTTTCCACCGCCAGGGGCGAATCCAACGATCCAGCGCACCGGCCGCGACGGAAAGCCTTGAGCTGCTGCAATCTGCAAGTAGGCTGGAAACGCGGCAGCACCCGCTGCCAGATGCAGGAAGTTTCGGCGGGGAAGTTTCATTGAGTTCCCCCTTTGAAATTAAAGCCGCGATGGACTTCGGCGTCACGGTGAGGCAGCTCGGGGTGCAAAACTACACTACTTACCGCGCGTGCGGTACAGGCCACATAGACCTACTCGCGTGGCTGGCAAGGAGATCGCACTTTGGCACAAAGGTATTACTTCGTCAGCGACCTGCACATGGGTGGCGACGCCCAGTTGCAGCATTGCGATTACACGGCCGAGATTGTCGCCTTTCTGAAGGGGTTGGAGAAAGAAGGTCCCGACACTGAATTACTTATCGTCGGTGATACGTTTGGGTTCTGGGAACTGACTCTCGTGCATGGAATCGAGAGGCTTGAGCACATAATAAAGGCACACCAGGCGGTTTTTGATCAACTCCGAGCAACCGGCGCTCGCATCAAGGTCACCATGATGGTCGGTAATCACGATTACGATCTAGCGTGCGATGTTGGCTTTGCGGACAAGCTGCGAGCATACAATATCTACCTCGACAAGAGCTTAGTCCTGATCCGCGCTGTGGGCGACAAGAAGATTTGGATCGAACACGGGCAGCAGCGCGATGAGTTCAATGCCTTCCCCGATTATGGCAATCCCTACGCCCTCCCAGTGGGCTACTTCATCACCGCCGCCATTGTCAGCGGGGCGAGCCGACATTCGGACTTCGGTAAAGGAGACTGGTTAAAGGATATTCGCTCGGTCGGCACGATGCAGATTCCTGACTGGATCCTATCGAACTACTTCTACCGCGAGATGAGCACCGTGCTGCGCTGGGTGCTGCTGCCCTTCTTGCTTCTCGCTGGAGTGACGGTCGTTGCGATCGCCGGAGAGATTCTTCGGATAGTCGGCATCTTTGATTACAACGTCTTGTTTCAAAATCCGTTGATGAGCAGACTTGGGATTGTCGACAACGTCCTTCAAGTAGTGATCACGATCAACTCTATATTTCTGGTGTTGTTTGGTATACCTGCAGCGTTTGTTCAGCATGACCTCAGGCGAACGCTGCAACGCTTTCACCTGCTCACTAGTCATGGGATGACCCCAAATCTCGATTCCGAAGAGTCTTACCTGAAAGGAGCGCAAGAAGTTTTCCAAGCGGATGACAGAGTAGCGGTGTTCATTTTCGGACACACGCACGCGGCGTTTCTGAAGCGACTGGGACCAGCCGGTCGGGTGGTTCTCAACACGGGAACTTGGCTGAAACTCTTGCACCGTGTTCCGGTGCGGTTCGGCTTATTGCCCGCGGTCTATTATCCCTCGTACCGCCTGAATTACTTCCGCATCGAGAAAGAAACCGACCACCTCGTGATCGACTACGTGGCGATTCCCAAGACTCCCGAGCGCGAACTAACTTGGTTGCAGCGTCTGGTGACGTTGGGAAAGTCGCCTAAGCCACCGGAGGCAATCTCGGCGAAAACGCTTATCGATTTGTAACGCCCACCAATAAAACCCTGATCGAAACGAATAGTCCAGCTTTTCGCCGGGGATGCGCGAGGAACACGATAGTTGTCCGAACGCGTGGGGACAGCGGCAACGCAGTGTCAAATTCTTCCGGTCTGCCCCAGAGCAGCTCGGAGTTCGGAACGGCAAACGATGCCTCGACGACCGAGCGACCGCGACGCATGCTCAACATCACCCGCGACACTGGCGAGTTCCTATCGGTATTGGTCAAAGCCACACGGGCTCGGCGGGTGCTGGAGATTGGTACGTCGAATGGCTACTCCACGCTTAGATACCGTCGTAATGCCCCATATGCGATATTTATAGCACCGCTTGCTTAGGGGTTGGCTTCCAGCCAAGCCTGAAAAGTGCAAGTATTTAAAAGAGCGCTCTCGGGAATCCACTAATGGGCATCCCGCTCCTCAATAGGTACAACAATCGGGAGGCAACATGGTCTGGTTCATATTGAACGACAGGCGGGTGTCCGTCGATGCCGATGCAAATACGCCTCTGTTGTGGGTCATGGTCTTGACCATCCAATTTGATGGCCGCGCGCGTCATTCCGAATGCAACGCCAAGAACACGCGTGGTTTCTGGATCGAAGCGAAACCCATTTAAATATTGCGTGATTGGCATGATGCGCTCCTTGGATTACAGGTTGGGTTCGGCAGCAGACGTGTGTAATTAGCCGTGTGTTGTTCGCGCTTTTTCAATTCCGATCTTGTCGCAATAGGCGATCAACCAAAACAAAAACGGCAAAATCCCGAAAAGCAGAACGATTAGGGCAATAAGCCATTCCATTGTCTTTCTCCTTTGAGCCTTAAAGCGGTAAGCGGTGACTGCAATAGGCCCGCCCCCCATGGAGGCGGGCTCCGGCTTCGCCGCTGGCGCCTTCGGAAACTCTCAGAGTGTCAACCGCGCCAACGCACCTTGCGTTAGACGCTGCGGGTCACGTTCGCCCTGTTTGGTCATACCGATAATGTGCTTAGCAAGTACCGTGCGTGCAGCATATGCATCCCCATTCAAGGGAGGCCCCGCCCGCAGGCGCACCCAAGCATTATCCAGCGCGTCGCCCATAATACGAATTATCTCGGGGTTGAATGCTCCGTCTGCCGGTCCACTGAGATTTATCATTTCCGCCTCCGTTGCTCAGTCGCATTGGGCACTCAAGCGGGAGGCGTGTCTGTATAAAATTGCTCACGTAGCTTTTCTTACCTGCATCTGGAAACGGAATGCATCCGCACCCACTTACCTCTTGTGGGAGTTCGAGACAGCGGAGCTTGGCCATGCTAACGGCGAAGGAATATCGGCAGCAGGCCCAAGACTGTCTGAAACTCGCAAAACAGGCCAAAGAACTATACGCAAAAGAGGCGATGACGGACGCGGAAAAGTTCAACGGAGTAGCGGAAAAGCTTGATCGCAATCAGCCTTTACGCAAGCATTAGACTACTTTTAACAGACCAAGGGCAGGGGTCCGGAGGACGTTGAACAGGCATTATGCAGGCACAGCCCAGGTCCTCGCTTCACATCAAGAGACGGCCCCGCTCATAGCCGCCCGACAAGCTATGACAGCAGTAGTCAGTAAGCAGACACAAATTCAACTGGTCGGTGCATCGTAGTTGTTGGCAGGAAAGTGCGCGGAAGCCACGTAGTTGGTGGCCTCGATTTCATAGGGAACATTTCAGCGTATCCGCTCGACCCATTGAGCGCGCGAGGCCCCCGGCTCGAAGGGATCGCCGAAGTACTGGGTCTCACGGGCAACCTTCCTGTCTCTGAACTCCATGATACTCACCGTGTAAGACGGCAAGCCGTCGTATGTAAGGACGAATTCAGTGACCCAAAGGTCGGCAGCACCGAGTACGCGCCGCACCACAAAGCGCTTCTTGTTCGGCTGCGCAAAACGAGACGCTTGAATATTGCGCCGACCGCGGATCCGCTCCCCGGACTGCGGGTACTCAAGCACTGCATCGTCGTGGTAAATCTCGTGCTCTGCCTCGAAATCATTCGCGTCTGAGGCTGCCCAGTGGCGATCCAAAGCCGCTCGAATGTTCTGGTCTTCATTCATTGTCTTCTCTCACATCGCAGTGCAGGGCATGCTATTTACACCCAAAATGGACATTCGTGGGCACGAATGGAATGTCCGCGGACGCAACTCTTTGGGGGGGTAGCTTCGATCCGCGCGGCAAGGCGACGGGATGCCAGCAATTGGAACGGAGAGGAATGGCGCCTTGATGGCGTAGCGCGGCCCCTCGTCCATCGTTGCCTGTAGTGATCCATCTGTGTGATCATTGTCATACAGTGGCAGCAAGGGCTGTGCTAACGGCTTTTCGTCAATTGGCTCTATGCTCGCGGCCGGCGGTAACCGGGCCCCACCTACCGCTGAACGGCGACTGATTACCCGGTGAATTGTCAGCCGATCGGAGATCACATTTCGTTGCGCAATGAAGATCGACTTTTTCCAATAGACTAATGAGGAGGAGCAGCAATGATCCCTGTCAGCAAGTCCACAGCAACCGCCTTTATATTAGTATGCCTGGCTGTCGGGCTGCCAACAAAAGACGCGCTTGCCCAAGAGAGGCTCAGGTTCCGGGTTGGCGCTGAGAACACCAAGTATACGCAACAGCACGCCATCGACGTAGGCGATGTCGCCGGCCACCAGGTGCGCGTCTTCGAGGTCAAGCGCGTTTATCCCAGCGATCCCCCCGTGATCAACGGGATGAAGATGGTGGAATCGTGGACTCGCGGTATCTCCGACTACACCAACAATAACGGGGAGGCGACTACCTATGGTGTATACGTGTTCGACAACGGAGATAAATTCTTCACACGAGGTTCTCTGGTAGCGATGCAGGGCCCGGAAGCGCGTAATCTGACTGCCACAACGGTCGGGCCGATCACGGGCGGTACCGGCGCGTTCGCCAGGATCAATGGAATGGCACGCATAACGACATTAGCCGATCCGAAAACCGGAATGAATGAGGCGCAGATTATTGAAATCGACTACTGGCTTCCCTAGTGGTCCGATTCCGAAGTTCGAAATTGACCTTACTTTGCAGCGCTTGACCACCAGGTTTGCGGGATGGCGAGCCCGTATCGCGGTTGTTCCGGCGGACGACCAAACTCATCCCAATATGCGATCCAATGCGCGGGTTTGTACCAGTGCGGTACCCAATATCGCCCGCTGCGGATGACCCGGTCGAGCGCCTTGCAGGCCGTCACCAAGGCCGCCCGGCTGTCAGCTGCGATCACCCTCTCGACCAGTTCGTCAATGACGGGATCTGCAATGCCGCCCACATTCTGCGATCCCTTCATGGCGGCGGCACGCGACGTAAAAAAGGTTCGCAGCGTATCTCCCGGGGTGCCTGAGAAGCCGAACCGCTGCACGACGATATCGAAATCGAAATCGTCCAAGCGTTTGCGAAACTGCACGGCATCGACAATGCGAACATTAGCCTCGATGCCCAAGATGCCGAGATTCTTGATGAAGGCATTATGATGCGGCAGCGAAACCGGGTTATCGATGAGAAATTCCACGGTGAAAAGCTCACCTTGCGGGGTCACGCGCTTGCCTTCCTTGACCGCGTACCCAGCCTCCGTCAACAGAGCGCTCGCCTTGCGCAGAAGCGCACGGTCCTGCCCCGACCCATCGGAAACCGGCGGCACGAAGGGTTCCCCGAACACTTCCTCGGGGACCTTGCCGCGGAAGGGCTCGAGCAGGGCGATTTCGTCTGGTCCTGCTCGCCCCATCGCCATCATGTCGGAATTCTCAAAAACGGAACGGGTTCTTCGATAGGCTCCATGCATGATCTTTGCGTTGACCCATTCGAAATCGAACGAATCGATGAAAGCTTGGCGCACACGCTTGTCGGCGAATTTCTGCCGTCGCAGGTTGAAATACCAACCTTGCGCCGCTGACGCGGTATTGTCGGGGATGACATCACGCTTGACGCGTCCCTCGCGAACCGCGGGGAAGTCGTAGCCTGTCGACCAGACCCGGGCGACCAACTCCTCCCGATAGAGGACTGTTTTGCTGGTAAATCCCTCGAAAGCGATCGCGCTGTCGCGGTAGTATTCGTAACGGATCACGTCAAAATTGTTTTGCCCGCGCGCGGCGGGCAAGTCAGCCCCCCACCAATCCTTGATCCGCTC
The DNA here is from genome assembly GCA_963817135.1 of uncultured Alphaproteobacteria bacterium. Lineage (GTDB taxonomy): Bacteria > Pseudomonadota > Alphaproteobacteria > Rhizobiales > Xanthobacteraceae > VAZQ01. Next base: position 272,822 of record CAWFNG010000002.1, read on the forward strand.
GTATTCGATGTAACGGCCCGGCTCAAATCGACCAACCTTGTACGGACCGCAGCCGAGCGGCGGCTCCAGGGAGGTTTCTTCGAAGGAACGCGTGGCATAATAGGCGTGCGAGAAAATCGGCAGCCAAGACAGAAGCAAAGGCAGGTCGCGTGCGTAGCCCGCCGCGAAGCTCACCGCCACGCTGGCATCATCCCGCGCCTGCGCGCCCGCAAAATTACGAAGTAGTTGCTGGATAACTGGATGCCCCTTCTCTCTAAGCAGATTGAGCGAAAAGGCGACGTCGTGGGCGGTGAGCAGGCTGCCGTCGTGGAACGTAATTCCAGGCCGCATCAAGAAACGGTAGGAAAGGCGGTCGGCGGATATTTGCGCGGCGCGCGCAGCCAAGCCGTACACGGCATCAGGCTCGTCGTAGGCGCGCGTCATCAAGCTTGCAAAGGTGAGTTCCATGCCTTGAGCGGCATCGCCCCGCAGGATGAAACTGTTGAGGGAATTGAATGTGAGCAGGTTCTGATTGAAAACCACCGTCGGCGAGACAAACGAAAAGAGCCCACCCTTCGGCGCATCCGGAATCGCATATTCGAAGTGCTGGAAATCGGCGGGGTATTTGAGGTCTCCGAAGGCAGAAATGCCGTGACGCTCGGGGCTTTCCATCGCCACGGCAATCGGGGCGAGAATCGACGAGAGGGCGCCGGCGCCCATGACAAGCGTGTCGCGCCTGTTCATGTTGCAAACGTAGCGCATGCGGGCTCCGCACTGGTCGCCTTGCCGGTTTGCCGTGAGCCGCAGACCAGGGTCCACAGCCGGGTTGGCGCAACCATCACCATTTACGCGATCAGCAACTGCTGGCAGGAAGAAATTGCATCCAATTGTGGACTAGATCAAGTATCGTGGTTTCAGATGATGGATGTGTGACGGTTTGCACGTTGGCAAAGCCATGCAATGAGATTATCGCCTTCGCGCCGCAACAAAGGCTGTCGCGAGATCGGCTTTTATGCGGCGAAGATTCTCAACGTGCAAAGCCGCGGCCGGGAAATGGAGGGCGTTGCGCGGCCCCTCGTCCATTGTTGCCTGGCTGCTGTGCCGAAGCGCACCAGGGCAATGCATCGACGCGTCATTAAAATGTCACGGCTGACCCTTATGCATAGAGTGTAGTCAGCGTCGAACTGCCACCGCGGATGTACCGGGGCAGGCCTGACTAAGGACCCGCCCAGAGAGATCTGCGGCGGGTTTTGAATTACTTCTCGACAGAAATCAGAAGTTGGGTTCATCCGACCGTTACACCGACAACGGAGCCGATCATGACGATCACGAACCGCTTATCTCGTCGATCACTGCTGCGCGGGATCAGCGCGACGACCCTGGCCGCGCAGCGCGTGTTTGCGCCAGGCATAAGCCGAGCGGCTGATCGACCGGCGCTGACGCATGGGCTTCAATCCGGCGACGCGGACAGCACATCCGCCGTGGTGTGGGCGCGCGCCGACCGGCCTTCCCGCTTGCATTTCGAGGTTGCGACAACCGATAGCTTCACGGATATCCTTCGCAACGTGTGGGTCGATGCGTTGCCAGAGAGCGATCTGACCGGGAAGCTCTCGCTTGAGGGGTTGCCCCCGGGCCAGGACATTTTCTTCCGGGTCGCCGCACAGAGCCACGCCGAGCCCGCGATCCGCGGTGAGTCCATGGTCGGCCATTTCCGAACAGCGCCGGCGGAGCGTCGCAACATATCGTTCGCATGGTCCGGAGACACCTGCGGTCAGGGCTGGGGCATCGACGTGGCGCGGGGTGGCATGAAGACCTATGCCACCATGCTCAAGCACCGGCCCGACTTCCTTCTGCATTGCGGCGACACGATCTATGCGGACGGACCGATCGCAGCGGAGGTGAAGCTGCCTGACGGCGGCGTATGGAAGAACGTCGTGCTGGAGGAAAAGACAAAACCCGCCGAGACGCTGGCCGAGTTCCGCGCCAACTACAAATATAACCTGCTCGACGCCAATTTACGCGCCTTCAACGCGGCCGTCCCCATATTGGCACAGTGGGACGACCACGAGGTCACCAACAACTGGTGGCCAGAAGAGCCGCTGACGAGAGCCGAGCACGCACCAAAAAATACGCCGACAAATTCGTGCTCGGCATGGTGGCTCGCGCCGGGCGCGCTTTCCACGAGTTCATGCCTGTCCGTCTGATGATCGGCGAGCCTGGCCGCGTCTACCGGAAGATCGCCTATGGGCCCCTGCTCGATGTGTTCGTAATCGATATGCGAAGCTACCGAGGCCCAAACGGCGAGAACAGGCAGACGGTGCTCACACCCAAATCCTCAATTCTCGGCGCCACCCAGCTCGCCTGGCTTAAGCGCGAACTCAAGGCCTCGCTGGCGATCTGGAAGGTGATCGCCGCCGACCTGCCGATCGGGCTCTTCGTCGTTTACGACGTAGATCGCAAGTGGGGCAGCGAAGCAGTGGCCCAGGGAGATGACGGCGCCCCGCTCGGCCGCGAACTGGAAATCGCGGATCTGCTCTCTTTCATCAAGCACGAGAAGATTCGCAACACGGTGTGTCTGACAGCGGACGTACATTACACCGCCGCACACTACTTCGATCCGGCCAGGGCGAAGTTCCAGGATTTCGATCCCTTCTGGGAGTTTGTGTCCGGTCCGATCCATGCCGGCACGTTCGGGCCCAATAACCTCGACGCCACGTTCGGACCGCAGATCATGTACATCAAGGCGCCGAGCAAGGAGCAGGGCCAGAACCTGCCCCCGACATTCGGCATGCAGTTCTTTGGGCACGTCGCCATCGACGGCAAGAGCGAACAGATGACCGTGACGCTGCGCGATGTTACGGATTCCGCGCTTTGGTCCAAGACGCTCGATCCGGAGCGAGGCTAACCAGCTAGATGATTTATTGATTTATTCGCGTACAATGGACTTTGTATGGGGTTGTTTTTGAGAGTTTGCTAATCGTTCGCCCGCAAGCATGGCTTGGCGCATCGGCGAAGCCTGCTGCAAACCTTCAGTAATCCAGCGGAGGTTGCAACGTGCGCATCGCCATGATCGGCAGCGGCTATGTTGGACTGGTTTCCGGCGCCTGTCTTGCCGATTTCGGCCACCATGTGGTTTGCGTGGACAAAGACCCGGAAAAAATTTCGGCGCTCAAGCGCGGCAAATCGCCCGTCTTCGAGCCCGGCCTCGATGACCTCATCGCCAGCAACACGCGCGACGGCCGGCTCGCTTTCAGCGCCGATCTGGCGGCGCCGGTAGCGCAGGCCGATGCCGTCTTCATTGCGGTCGGCACGCCCTCGCGCCGCGGCGACGGTCATGCCGACCTTTCCTATGTCTATGCGGCGGCGCGCGAGATCGCCGGCGCACTTGAACGCTTTACCGTGGTCATCACCAAATCGACGGTCCCGGTGGGCACCGGGGATGAAGTCGCCCGCATCATGCATGAAGCACGGCCTGATGCGGAGTTCGCCGTCGTTTCCAACCCGGAATTCCTGCGCGAGGGAGCAGCCATTCAGGACTTCAAGCATCCCGACCGCATCGTCGTCGGCACCGATGACGAGCGCGCCCGCGAGCGCATGGCGGAAATCTATCGGCCGCTCTACCTCAACCGGTCGCCCATCCTCTACACCAGCCGGCGCACCGCCGAGCTGATCAAATACGCGGCGAACGCCTTTCTGGCCACCAAAATCACCTTCATCAACGAGATGGCCGACCTGGCCGAGGAGGTCGGCGCCGACGTGCAGGAAATCGCCCGCGGAATCGGATTGGACAATCGTATCGGCGCGAAGTTTCTGCACGCCGGCCCGGGTTTCGGCGGCTCGTGCCTCCCGAAGGACACGCGCGCGCTGCTCAAGACCGCGCAGGACCATGCCGTTTCCCTGCGTATCGTCGAAGCGGTGATCGCCGCCAACGACGTCCGCAAACGCGCCATGGCGAGAAAAGTGGCCGCCGCCTTCGGCGGCTCGATCAGAGGCAAGACCATCGCGGTCCTGGGCCTCACCTTCAAACCGAATACCGACGACATGCGGGAAGCACCCTCGATCACCCTGGTAACCGCACTCCAGGACATGGGAGCACGCGTGCGCGCCTTCGACCCCGTGGGGATGGAGCAGGCGAGGGCAACCCTCCAGGATGTGACGTTTTGCGATGGCCCCTATTCCTGCGCCGAAGGCGCCGACGGCCTGGTCATCGTCACCGAATGGGAGCAATTCCGCGCCCTTGACTTTAGGGAGCTGAAACAGCGCATGGCATGCCCCATCGTGATCGACCTCAAGAACATCTATTCCAGCGATGAATTGGAGCGGCAGGGATTTCTCTATGTCGGAATCGGCCGAAGGGCTGCCGGCCGTGCGCCGCGACTTTGACCTTTGTGCGACACTTAAATATGGCTCTGTTAGACTTCTCCCTTCACCACTGGGCCATGGACATCGTGTGAAACTCTCCCGCCGCCAGTTCCTGCATATGGCCGCCGGCGCTGCCGCGCTCCCAGCCATGTGGCGCGGCGCAATGGCGCAGACCTATCCGGCGCGGCCCGTGCGGCTGATGGTCGGATTTGCCGCCGGCCAGGCGATCGACATTCTCGCGCGCCTCATTGGGCAATGGCTGTCGGATAGGCTCGGCCAGCAGTTCATCGTCGAAAACCGGCCCGGCGCTGGCGGCAACATCGCTGCCGAGGCCGTCGTGCGCGCGCCTCCCGACGGCTACACGCTGCTTGTCGTCGGCGCCAACAACGCGATCAACGCCACGCTCTACGATAATCTCGGTTTCAATCTCATCCGCGATATCGCGCCGGTCGCCGGCATCTACCGCGTACCGCAAGTCATGGAGGTCAATCCCGCGTTCCCAGCCAAGAGCGTCCCTGAATTCATCGCCTACGCAAAGGCCAACCCGGGAAAGATCAATTTCGCGTCGGCCGGCAATGGATCGGTAGCGCACGTCACCGGCGAGCTGTTCAAGCTGATGACCGGCATCGACATGCAGCATGTGCCGTATCGCGGCGCCCCGCCGGCGCTCACCGACCTGATTGCCGGACAGGTCGATGTCATGTTCGACAACATCCCTTCATCGATCGAGCACATCCGGGCAGGGCGGCTGCGCGCGCTGGGAGTGAGCACGACGCGGCGGCTCGACGTGCTCCCCGACGTTCCGACCATCGGCGAGTTCGTGCCGGGGTTCGAAACCGGCGCATTCGCCGGGCTTGGCGCGCCCAGGGGCACGCCTGCCGATGTCATCGCAATACTCAATCGGGAGGTCATTGCCGGTCTCGCCGATCCCGGGGTGAAACGCAGGATCGGCGAGCTTGGCGGCGTAGCGTTGCCGGTCTCGCCTGCGCAGTTCGGCCAGCTGATCGCGGACGAAACCGAGAAATGGGGTAAGGTCGTCAAGCTCTCGGGCGCGAAGCCGAACTGAAGCAATCGCGGCGATTGAAGACATGCTCATTCGCTGGGCGCGGGAAACAATGCGCTCGATGGGCGCCTGCAGCATCGGTGCGGCGTAATGCCCAACATCGCTGTCTCTCTCCTCGCGATCGCCGCGGCCGTCTTGGAAGTGTTTGATGTGCTCAGCACCTATCAAATGCTGGCGCGTGGGGGTCACGAGGCTAACCCGCTCGTCGCATGGTTCATGCACATGCTCGGGGCTGCGTGGCCGCTCTGCAAGCTCCCGGAAATAGCGGTCATCGTCATCATGTGGGCGTTTGTGCCGAGGCCGGTTGCGCTAATCTGCCTAGGCTTCATCGTCGCGTGTTACAGCTTCGTGGTCTGGCACAACTATCAAATTTAGAGTGGTAATTCGTGCCTTGGCTTTTTTAAAGCCGCTGTTGTGCTCGCGAAGGGATGGCCATCACAAAAAAGGGCGCTTCGGTGCAGCGGGCTACCGATCATCCTTTAGATTGGGCGACCAATGAAAAGCCCCGGTGCCGTGATAGGCAACCAGGGCTGTTCACAATGATGGTTGACACTCACAAGCTAACGTGACTGCCCGTTCTCAGCAATCCCATACCCCGTGAATGTGGTCTGCTGTTGCTTTCGTGCAACGCCGCTTAAAACGGTCATTGCCCGGGGCCGAACCACTTCGCCTCCAGCCTGGCGAGAAAGTCTTCGCGCTTGAGGTCGCGCAGATGCCGGTTGATCTCGGCCAGCAGGTCCTTGTCGTCGAGCCGCGTGTTGATGCCGACGACGCGGGTGTCCCAGACGGCGGTGTAGCGAAACCCGGTATCGTTGCGGATCGCGTAACGCAGCACCGGCAACGGATTGACCACCGCTTCAACGCGGCCGTTCCTGAGATCGTTGATGGCGAGCGTAATGGAATCATAGGTCAGCAGCTGACCGACATCCGACCCGACGGTTTCGCGCACATAGCGCTCCCCGGAACTGCCGAGCTGAACGCCGACCTTGCGCCCCTTCAGGTCCTGCGGCTTCTGGATGCTGCTCGACTGCTGCGTGATCGCGCCGATGCCGGCGTCGAAATAGGGTTCCGAGAAGGCAATCCGCTCGGCGCGCTCGGGGGTCCAGGTCAATGCCGTGATCAGCACATCGACGCGCCTGGCGGTGAGCGCGGCGACGATGCCTTTGAAATCGATTTTCTCCCAGGCAACCTTCACGCCCATGCGCCGCGTTATCTCCTCGGCCATATCGACGTCGTAGCCAACAAGCTTGCCGCCGGCGACATACTCGAACGGCGGGTATTCGGCACTGCTGCCTGCCACCAACGTGCCCTTTTGCTTGACCGTCTCCAGCGTGTTCTGCGCATTTGCCGGGAAGGCGGCTGCAAGAATTGCAAGGGCCGGTACGAGTAGAAGCTGCAGACGGCAAGTCGTCGACATCTGTCACTCCTTAAGGGTTGGCAGGTTCGGGTGTTTCGGCTCGCTCGATAACGCGCCGCAGAAACGCGCGGGTGCGCTCGTGCCCGGGACGGTTCAGGAGCACGTCCGGCGCGCCTTGTTCGACGATGCGCCCATCATCCATGAAAACGACGCGATCGGAAACATCGCGCGCGAACGCCATCTCATGGGTCACGACGATCATCGTCATGCCGGCCTCCGCCAGCGCCCGCATGGCGGAAAGGACTTCGCCGATAAGCTCGGGGTCCAGCGCCGAGGTGATTTCATCGAACAGCATCAGCTTGGGATCCATTGCCAGACTGCGGGCAATGGCAACGCGCTGCTGCTGGCCGCCGGACAGTTCGCCCGGATAGGCATTCTCCTTCGCGCGCAGGCCGACGCGGGCAAGCTGCTCGCAGGCGATCGCAACGGCCGCCTCGCGCGGGAGTCCCTTTACCTGGATCGGCGCTTCGATGACGTTCTGTCATACCGTCAAGTGCGGAAACAGGTTGAACTGCTGGAAAACGATACCGATTCGCTGCCGCATCTGGTTGAGCTGCCGCTCGCCCATTCGCACCCGGCCATGGGAAGCGGTCACCCAGCCCACTGGCTCGCCATCGACCATGATGTCGCCGACGTCGAATGGCTCCAGGAAATTTATGCAGGAGAGGAGCGTGCTCTTGCCGGCCCCGCTCGGCCCGATGACGGTGACAACCTCGCCGCGGTGCACGGTCAAATCGATGCCTTTGAGCACCTCGCTGTGCCCGTAGCTCTTGTGCAGGTTGGAGATACGCACCATGACCGGGTGAAGCACGCGGGCGTCGGCGGCAACGGTATCAAATGCCGGCGCCACGACTGTCAATGAATTCGATAGCGCTGCTCGAGCCGGCCGTTGAGCCAGACGAGCGGCAGGGTCAGAGCCAGGTAGAACAAGGCGACCCCCGCGAACGGACTAAAGGTGTTGGCCTGCCATGTCATGATTTCGAGCCCGGAGCGCAGCAGGTCGGCAAGGGCGATGGTGGAAACGAGGGCGGTATTCTTTAACAGCGTCAGTGCCTCATTCGTCAGCGGCGGCAAAACGCGGCGCAGTGCCTGCGGAAGGATGATCCGGCGCATCGCCATGGTGTAGGACATTCCGAGCGACCGCGCCGCGCGCATCTGTCCGGGATCGATGGATTGAATGCTGGCGCGAACGATTTCCGCGACGTAGGCGCCGGAAGTGATCGACAGCGCGATCACGCCGACGGTAAAGGCGTCGAGCCTGATACCCGCGGAAGGGAGTCCATAGTAGAGAAACAGCAGCGTGACCAGGAGCGGCACCCCGCGCATCACCGTTACGTACGCGGCGACCGACCAGGCGAGCAAGCGATGGCGTGACAACCGTCCCACGCCGGCGATGGTCCCGATCGCGGTGCCGATCACGATTGAGATGACTGCGAGCTCGGCGGTGAGCACCGCGCCCCGCGCCAAGGCAGGGAGCGACTTCAGGAACAGCGAGAACTCAAAGTCCATTGCTCGGCGAGCCCAATTCAGGGGGAGGTATGCCGAGTTTGCTGCACGGCTTTCGTCAGCGCGGGATTTCGGTTTCGCCGTGCTCGCGCAGCAAAGCGAGCAGCCGTTTGCGCATGATCATGCCCGGCCGGTCCGACGGCATGTGCATTTCGATCTTGCGATTGACATCGACGATGGCGTCGGGATCGGTCAATTCCAGGATGTCGCGGTCCTCTTCGATGATGGCGGCGTCCCAGTCGATCAGTTCCTGGGTCGAGCAGTCTTCTTCGCGATCATTGCGGAAAAGGATCTGCACCAGCTGGATGCTGCCGTCGTCGATCGGCGTGGCCGAATTAAAGATGATGTGACGCAGCCCGGTCGGATATTCCATGTCGAGGGTACGGCAGAATGGCATGAACCAGGCGTTGCGCATGTGGCGCTTGGTCGTGGGCTCGCTGGTGCCGGTCACGCGATAGGCGGCGGGCGGATTGTTGATGGGCACGATGCTCTCGGCCTGAAATCCGTAATCGGTCTCGACAAGCTCGTATTTCTCCGGCTTGGGCTGATCGAGCTGTCCGAAGGTCGATTTATGGACGAAGGAGAAATGCGCGTTGTCGAACGAGTTCTCCATCATTCGCAGCGCCGCCGTGTTCCAGCGTTCGTAGAACTGGTGAATGCGCCGATAGCTGGGGTCGCGGTCCTGCGGCAGGTCCGGGATCGCCTGCAATGGGTCGTCGAGCGCGACCCAGGCGTAACCGTAGCGCGCATCGCAGCGAAAAGCTTTCACGCGCGCATCGGGAAGGGCCTGATCTGGCGCGAATTGCGGGATCTTCACCAGCTTTCCGGTACGGTCATAGGTCCAGCCGTGATAACCGCAGGTTAGGTGGCCATGGTTGCACCAGCCCAGCGACAGTCTGGCAGTGCGATGACAGCAGCGATCGGCGAGTGCGGCGGGCTTGCCCTCGCCGTCGAGAAACATGACGATCTTCTCGCCAAGCAGCGTGAACGGTTTCGGACCGTCCTTGAGCATTTCCAGCGGCACGGTGGCGTACCAGAAGCGGCGGAGGACTTTTTGTCGGGTGCAGAGCATGGTTCCTCCCTCGGAAAAGGACGATCAAGCTGCAAGGCGCGCCACAACGCGCGCGGCATCGTGGCGAAGCTTCGCAAGGTCGAGCCCGGGTATCGCCCCATTCTCGACAACGACGCGGCCGCCGACGATCAGATGCCGCAGATGCGGACTGCCGGCACCGGTAACGGGACCGATCAGCGGATCGTGCAGCCCGAAATAGCGGGGATGCGACAGTTCGAAGATCGCGATATCGGCGAGCTTGCCGGGAGCGAGCACGCCGCCTTCGTCAAAGCCGAGCACCCGGGCGCCATTGGCGGTCACCCACCGCACAACCTCCTCGACGGTGACCGCCCCCGCGCCTTTGGTGGAACGATGGGTGTGCCAGGCGCTGTTCATCTCGCTGATCATGTCGGCCAATTCGTTCGATGCCGCCCCGTCAACCGCAAGCGACACGGTGCCGCCGCGCATGGTGAGCCGTTCCGCGGGCGCAATTCCCGAGCCGAGCCGGCAATTCGACTGCGGGCAGTGGGCCATGCCGGTGCCGGTTTCGGCGAGGATGCGGATTTCATCCTCATTCACGTGAACGAGGTGTGCGAGCCAGACATCGCCGCCGAGATAATCGTGATCCGCCATCCATTGCACCGGGCGCCTGCCATAGGTGGCGAGGCAGAAGTCGACATCCGCCATGGTTTCGGAGAGATGCCCGTGGATGCGCAGACCCAGCCGTCGCGCGCTCTGCGCAACGACTTCAGCTCCAATTCCTCCAGCGACCACGGGGCCGTCGTGGGCGCGATTGCCACCCGGCGCATGCTGTGGGCGAAGGGTCGTGAAAGCGCCGGGCGCAGGCTTCGACCGATTTGATCATCGCGTCGAGCGGCTCGACCGGGGTCGGAACGAGGTCGGGCGTGTCGAAGACGCGCGCCTTGGTCGCCCCGCCGCGACAGAACACCAGACGAATACCGAGCTCCTGCGCCACTTCGAAGATCACTTCGGCCGGGTCGTAGCGGTAGCTCTCGGCGAAGAGGTAATGGTGATCGGCCGCCAGCGTCGTCCCCGATAAGAGCAGCTCGACAAGACCGATGCGCGCCGCGGTGCGCAGCGCATCCTGATCGATCTTGTGCCAATAGGAGAAGGGCACTGCCCGCAGCCACTGGAGCAGCGGGACGTCGATGCCTGAGCGCACGCCCTTGAGCACGCATTGAAAGAGATGATGGTGGGTCGAGACGAGGCCCGGGTATATGACGCGACCCGATGCATCGATGACCTCCTCATCGCCCTGGCGTTCGAGCGCCCCGATGGCCGCAATCCGGCCGTCGCCGATGCGGATCGAGCCGCTCGTGCGCATGGCCTGCCCGGGAAGCCCCGTGAAAATACCCTCCGCGCCTTGGATGAGCGTCACGTCTCGGCTCCGACTTCGCTTTCGTGCCAGTTTCCGAGCGCCAGGTTGGAGAGACCGACCATCATGGCGAACAGACCCACTCCGGCGAGCGTGATGAGAAGGAGCGCGGCAAACATGCGCGGAATGTCAAGCGAAAAGCCCGACTGCAGGATTTCGTAGGCAAGGCCGGCACGGCGACCTCCGGTACCGGCCACGAACTCGGCGACCACCGAACCGATCAGCGCCAGGCCGCTGGAAATGCGCAAGCCCCCGAAAAAATAGGGGAGCGCGCTCGGGATGCGCAGCCGCAACAGCGTCTGTAGCCGCCCGGCCCGGTTCATGCGGAACAGATTGACCAGGCCGGGATCGACGCTGCGCAGCCCGATGGTAGTGTTGGAAATGATGGGGAAGAGCGCCACCACGGT
>CAWFNG010000003.1:0-308870 GCA_963817135.1 uncultured Alphaproteobacteria bacterium
CACTTCCAGACCTGAGCGGATGCAGCAAACTGAGCAAGCTTATTCGATCAACTCGTCTGCGCGGCCGGATAGCGGCAGCGGCACGATGATGCCAAGCGTCTTGGCCGTCTTGAGGTTAATGATCAACTCGACTTTCGCGGACTGCACGACCGGCAGGTCAGCAGGTTTCTCGCCCTTAAGAATACGACCGGTATAGAGGCCGGCCAGACGGTACGTCTCCGTAATGCTGCCTCCGTAGCTCATCAGACCTCCGGCCGCGGCGAACTCGCGCAGAAAATAGATTGCTGGAAACCTGTGGCGGATGGCAAGTGCGCCGAGCTGCGCGGCGTGGCTGCCGAACCACGGATCGGCGCTGGCGATCACAAGCGCGGCTGCTCGCAATTGCGCTGCCGATGCAAAGGCCGCTTCGACGTCGGCTTCGGTGCTCGCGTGGAGTACATGAAGCCGCACGCCGAGTGTATCGGCTACGGCCTCTAAGTCTTTAGAGATCGCCGCAGCGACTGGGTTTGTGGGGTTGACGAGCAGAGCAAAGGTCGTCGCCCCGGGGAACAGCTCATGTGCGAGTTCGAGTCGCTTCGGCCCGACTTCGACACTTAATTGAGTCGAGCCAGTCGCGTTGCCGCCGGGATGCGCGAGGTTGGCGACAAGACCCAACTCGATCGGGTCACCCCCGGTCGTGAATACGATCGGAACCGTTGAGGTCGCCGCTTTTGCCGCCAGCGCCGCAGGCGTGCTGGTCGCGGCGATGACGGTGACCTTCCGTTGAACCAGATCGGCCGCCAGCGACGGCAGTCGGTCATACTGGTCTCCCGCCCAGCGGTACTCGATTGTCACGTTCTGATCCTCGACGTAGCCGGTTTGCTTCAGACCTTGCAAAAACGCGTCCACTTCGGGTGCATACGCTGCGCGGGACCCGCCGTTGAGGAAGCCGATCACTGGCACCGCCGGTTGCTGTGCGCGGGCGGCCAGCGGCCAAACCGCCGCGCCAGCAAGCGTAGCAATGAGTTCTCGTCGCCGGATGCAGATTGCCATGTGACCCTCCCGTGGGGTCATGCAACGGATGGAACCGAATATATCACACCCAGCCGTGCTGCGTTGCGGGATTTCAAACCGGCTTATGACTGCAACGGGTCATGAACAGCCCAAAAGCTGTGTCCGCAATTTAGTCCGGTGCTCCCCAATCAGATGGGGTAATCGGCCGGCAGCGTGTGGATAACTGAAGATTTTGGGTGCTGCGCTTCAGGCTGATGGTTCAACGAGGTCCGCATTCGTGGCCTCAAGCATCAGAAGGAGAAGCGCAGCATGGACCATTTTGCTGGACTGGACGTTTCGGTCAAGGAGACCAGCGTCTGCATCGTGGATGACACGGGCAAGATCGTTCGGGAAGTTAAGGTGGCGAGCGAACCTGAGGCGCTGTTGGCAGTGCTGAAGGACCCCACCTACCGCTTCAAGCGGATCGGGCTGGAAGCCGGGCCACTCTCGCAATGGCTCTTCAGCGCACTCGCTGAAGCAGGCTTGCCGGTGATCTGTGTTGAGACGCGACACATGCAGGCGGCGTTGAAGGCTCAGATCAACAAGACGGACCGCAACGACGCGCGCGGCATCGCGCAGATGATGCGGGTGGGGCTTTACCGTCCGGTGCATGTAAAGACGTTACGCAGTCAGAAACTGCGGATGCTGCTGACCCACCGCAAACTGCTGCAGTCGAAGGCCATCGCTATCGAGAACGACCTGCGAGCCACGCTACGCAACTTCGGCCTCAAGGTCGGAATGGCCGGAAAGGTGAAGTTCGAGATGCGCATCAAGGAGCTTGTCAAGAACCAGCCTGACTTGGTAGCTCTGGTCGAACCGCTGCTCATTGTCCGGCGAGTGCTACGCGAACAGACTGTCATCCTGCATCGCCGCTTGCTGGCCATCGTCCGAGACGATGATGTTTGCCAGCTCCTGATGACGACCCCCGGTGTTGGCCCCGTGGTGGCGCTGACCTACCGCGCCACCGTTGACGTGCCAGCTCGCTTCCGCAAATCCAAGGCAGTCGGCGCCGTGTTTGGACTGACGTGCTCGAAGTATCAATCGGGCGAGATCGATCGAACCGGCAGAATATCACGTTGCGGAGACGAGATGATGCGGACGATGCTTTACGAAGCAGCTCAGAGCATGCTGCTGCGTTCAACAAAGTGGTCCTGGCTCAAGGCATGGGCGATGCAAATCGCCAGGCGGCGCGGGATGAAAAAAGCGATCGTGGCGTTGGCACGCCGGTTGGCCGTGATCATGCATCGCATCTGGGTTGACGGCACCGAGTTCCGGTGGACCCGGGAACAAGCCGCAGCAGCATGAAACCCGTACAGGATCAAATCCGATAGGAGGAAACTTCGAGCTCCACCGAGCGGTGGAATGATGTCCCTCACGGGACGATGGATGAGGTGAGTTCGCATGTCCGCTTGGACCTGCCGTCTGTCTGACGGCAAGGCCGCCAATCAGATTGTTCCGCCTCGTTCTCGAACCCCATGATGGAAGGGCCTTGGTGCCGATTCCGAAGAGAAGCGCGAGCCCGTGAGCGACATCGACACTGCTGTGGTGGATAGTCTGAAAGCGCTTGACCCGGAATGGCCGATTAGAGAAGCAGACATTAGCGAGCGTGTCTGCGATGCCTCTTGTGGTAGTAGGCGCCTGCACCGGCAGGTCGGCTGGCTTCTCGCCTTTGAGGACGCGGTCGACGTAGCTTGCGGCGCGGCGCCACTGGTCCGCCAAGTCGTATCCATACGAAATTAAGCCACCGGTCGTCACATAGTAGCGACGGTAATAAACGGTAGGCAACTTATGCTGCGCCGCTACCGCGATGATCAGTTCCCGATGAGCCACCGACAGCGCGCTTGCCGTCACAATGAGACCACCGTTAGACGAACGCGCAAAGTCGACGTTTCCCCGCCATAAGTCGATCCGACAGACGACCGCCGATCTGTGTAGCGTCAATCACGTTACCGCTGGTGAGTTTATCATCAGGCAATGAGGTCCCCCACATCTTTACACGAAAGTTGCGTCTACAGCCCGGAGAATTTTTGATCACCAGTGCAAAAAGACTTTTGCAACAAAATCTGCCATAAGCGGACTCGTGCGCACCCGATTTTCACGTACACGCGGACTAGTAGAATCTCTTAGTCGTAGCTGCCCAATGAGTTTGTTAAATTTTTTGCGTCAGGCCAAGTTAGGGGAGCCCCTTTGATATTAATCAAAACTCCGATCAGGGTTTAAAGTATCCGTTTCGACGGTATCCTGCCGGTTGTGCTAATTCCAGTGGAACTCTCACGAATGATAACGCGTCCGCAGTCCGATAGTGCCGATACATGGCTGGTAAATCTGCCACCAACCCCGCGTCAGAGCCGGATCGCTCTTTTCGTCGCTGTAGCTTTACTCATCGGATTGGGAGTTACGGCTACGGTTGCAGATGTGCCTCTGCCACGGATTGAGGCATTCATTCCAGCCATAGAGGTCGCAGTAATCATTACTGATTTCATCACTGCAGCTTTTTTGTTTTCGCAATGTCGTATTTATCATTCACGCGCGCTTTTGGCACTTGCGAGCGGCTATCTCTTTAGTGCTTTGATTGTTATTCCACACGTGCTCACCTTCCCAGGCGCGTTTTCTCCGACGGGACTTCTTGGTGCCGGTCTCCAAAGCACAGGGTGGCTCTATATCTTCTGGCATGCCGGCCTCCCCGTGGCCCTGTTGATCTATGCATTTAACAAGGGCGAAAAGCTCGCAGAACCAATCGCACAGGCCTTTACCCCATTTGCGGTCGGTTGGAGCGTGGCAATTGTAGTTGGTCTGGTTTGTGGGCTTACTTGGCTTGTGACTGCGGGGGGCGATTTCTGCCGCGCGTTTTTCTAGATGCTACCCACATTGCGCCGTTGTCGCACTATCTCATTGCGTTTGAATTGCTGATTTGCGTGGTTGCGCTTGCGATGTTGTGGCGCAAGAAACGCTCGGTACTTGATCAATGGCTTATGGTTGTGGCTGTAGCGTTCGTTTCGGAACTCGTAATTAATGGTTTGCTCATAAGCGCGCGCTTCACTCTCGGCTGGTATGTTAGTCGTATATTTTCAATTGTTACCTCAACGATTGTTCTGGTCGTTCTCCTAGAAGAAACCACAAGGCTGTATGGCCGGTTGGCGCGCTCGAACGCAATGCTGTTGCGCGAGCAGAATAATCGACTAATGACCTCGGAAGCCTTGGCAGCTTCGATCTCACATGAAGTGAGACAACCTTTAACAGCTATTGTAGGTGGCGGTAGCACACTCCTGCGATATCTCAAAGGTACGCCGCCCAAGCTGGACAAAGCACTCTCGACCACGGAATTAATGATTGCTGCGGGCCATCGCGCCAATCAAATACTCGACGACATTCGTAACTTGTTTGGAACAGCCGAGCGCGCACAAAGTCCGGTCGATGTGAATGATCTGGTTGTTAGCTCACTGCGCACTTTGGACAGTGAATTGAAAAAACACAATATTACCGCGCGCGTCGAGCTGAAAACGAAATTGCCGCCCGCCATCGGCAACAGTGGTCAATTGCAGGAGGTCATCGTCAATTTAATCCAGAACGCGATTGACGCCATGGATACGGTCGACAATGACCGTCGGGTGCTGCAAGTTAGAACTGAGCATAATGGCGGAGACGCAATCAGCGTTGAAATAGAGGACAGCGGACCGGGCATCGACCCCAAAAAATCGGCGGACATGTTTGATGCCTTCTTTACGACGAAACCACACGGGATGGGGTTGGGATTAGCTATTTGCCGGATGATCATCGAGCGTCATGAAGGCCAGCTCTCCGTCTCTTCCGCCAATCCACACGGGGCGGTTTTTCGGATTAAACTGCCACAAATAAAGTTGCCTTACTGACCAGACTTGCGGTTTAAATTAGGTCATCTCCTGGCATTACCGCACCGCAGTACTGATGACCGCTTCACCCCAATCAGCAGACTATATCTCAAGCTGATCGGTTCGACCGAGAAGTGCCATGTGTGGACGGCTCCGAGTTGGCAAGGACTTTCTTCACGCACGCAGGTTGGTCGGTGCAGCCATGTGTTCGGCCTTTGAGTGCGGTTCACATGACCGCTGGCCATAATGCCCTCCGCGGATCAGGTCCCGGTCAAAACCGCGCATTCAAAGATGCGGTGGCACTAGTGGGTTGTCCTGATCGCCGGATCGACCGGCTCTGCATTACGTGCTGTTCGCCCTCCCAACCTTCACATCACGCCGGGTCTCGGCGCGATCTGGCTACGGCCTTAGCGCGACCGGATAATTGTATCGCTCGCCCTTGGCCATCATGGCCCAGGCCATTCGCGCGAGCTTGTTGGCAAGCGCGATGGCCGCGACCTTGGTCGGCCGTCGGGCCAGCAGCGCTGTGAGCCAGGGCCGATGCTTGGTGCCGTGGATCTTGGCATAACGGATGACGGCGAGGGCGCCGGCCACGAACAGGCTGCGCAGATAGCGGTCACCCTGTTTACTGATACTGCCGAGCCTATCCCGACCTCCGCTTGAGTGCTGCTTCGGTACCAACCCGATCCAGGCCGAGAAGTTGCGACCTGACCGGAAGGTTTTGGGATCGGCGACACTTGCCACCAGAGCGGTGGCGAGCAGCGGACCGACGCCAGGAATGCAGTTAAGGCGCTTGCTCGTTTGATTGGAGCGGTGCCAAGCCATGATCATTCGATCAAAGTCTAAGATTTGCTTTTTGAGGCTGAGCAGTTGGCTGCCCAGTGCGGCAAGGCATCCACGCACAACCTCAGGCACCCGGTTGTCGTTCGGATCGGCAACGACACGTAACAGTTCCTCGACGCCTTTGCGTCCGACCGGCGCGATGACGCCAAACTCGGCAAGGTGAGCGCGGATCGCATTGATCACGGCGGTCTGCTGGCGGATGAATAGATGGCGCGTGCGATGAAGCATCAAGCCGCTTTGCTGCTCAGGCGTTTTGGTCGGCACGAACCGCATATTGGCTCTGGTGACTGCCTCACAAATTGCCTCAGCATCAGCCATATCGTTCTTCTGCCGCTTGACGTAAGGCTTCACATAAGCCGGCGGCATGAGGCGTACGGTATGGCCAAGCGCCTGCAGCTCGCGTGACCAATAGTGCGATGATGCGCACGCTTCGATACCGACAAGACAAGGCGGCAATTTCTGGAAAAACGCCAGCACATACCGACGTTTCAACTGCCGACGGATCACCGCCTGGCCAGCAGCATCAACCCCGTGCACCTGAAACACTGACTTGGCGATGTCGAGACCGATTGTCGTGATCGTTTGCATAACCAGCTCCTCCGAATCGTGGGAGCCTTAGCAGCTCCCATATCTATGGCACTCGCGTGCCGGTGGAGGAGCCGTCCACAGCATCAATAGCGGACTGATGCGGTGCAGCAAAAAGCACTTTCGCGATCGTCGTACCACGCTCATCCGCTCGTGGTGAACTTGCTTTCGATTTCGTCCATGAGCGGATGCGAAAGCCCGGCCTTACGTAGCTCGGCGAAACCTCCCAGAATGAAAGTTTGCCATGACTTCTCACCGTCTACGTTCTTTGCACCACGAAACTGAAGATAGAGCGCACGCGCTTCGTCCACACGACCGAGGAACATGAGTGCGTGCGCACGGTTCGCGTAGAACCATACTTTATCGGGGGCGAGGGAAATGGCCTGATCGGCAGCTTCTAGTGCCCTGACGAAATTGCGGGCCAGGATGAAATTGTAAGCTATTCCGCCGATCCTGCCGATGCTGAACTGCAGGTCGTTCTGCCACTGCGTATTGCTGCGATCGGCGGCAGCGAGGCGCTCGGCTATGGCGAAGCTGTCGCGGTAGGCTTTGAGCGCCTCGTCGAGCTTGCCCTGGTTCCGCAGCATGTCACCAACATGGCTGTATGAGATCACCAGATCGAACTGCCACTGCGTGTTGCTGCGGTCGGCGGCGGCCAGACGCTCTCGGATGGCGAGGCCGTCGTGGAAGGCCGTGAGCGCCTCGTCGAGCTTGCCTTGCGTCGCCAGCACGATGCCGACCCTGTCATACGATGCTGACAGGTCGCTTTGCCATCGCGTGTTGCTGGGATCGGCAGCGGCCAGTCGCTCTCGGATGGCGAGGCCGTCGCGGTAGGCCTTGAGCGCGTCATCGAACTTGCCCTGCTTCCTCAGCACGTCGCCAATATTGTTGTAGGATACCGAGAGGTCGCGCTGCCACTGGGTGTTGCTACGATCAGCAACTGCGAGGCGCTCTTTAACGGCGAGCACGTCGCGGTAGGTCTTGAGCGCCTCGTCGAGCTTACCCTGCTGCGTTAGCACGTTGGCGATGTGGTTGTACGAAATCGACAGATCGCGCTGCCACTGGGTGTTGCTGGGATCGGCGGCGACGAGCCGCTCGATGATTACGAAGCCGTCATGATAGACCTTGAGCGCCTCATCGAGTTTGCCCTGATCTACCAAAACGTCGCCGACCTTGTTGTACGAGACCCATAGACCGCGCTGCCACTCCATATTGGTGCGGTCAGCGGCGGCGAGCCGCTCGGCTATGGCGAAGCTGTCACGGTAGGCCTTAAGCGCCTCATCGAGCTTGCCCTGATCTACCAACACGTCGCCGACCTTCTCGTACGACACCGTCAGATAGTGCTGCCAACGCGTGTTGCTGCGACGGCGGCAACGAGCCGCTCGGCTATGGCGAGGCCATCGCGGTAGACCTTGAGCGCCTCGTCAAGCTTGCCTTGCTCCACCAGCACATCGCCGACCATGGTGTAGGATTTCGATAGATCGCTTTGCCACCACGTGTTGCTGCGATCAGCAGCGGCCAGACGCTCTCGGATGGCGAGGCTGTCGCGGTAAGCCTTGAGCGCGTCATCGAGCTTGCCTTGCACTTTAAGCACGTTGCCAATGCTTTGGTAAGAGGTCGATAGATCGCGCTGCCACTCCGTGTTGCTGCGATCGGCGGCGGCAAGACGCTTAAAGATGGCGACCGCGTCGCGGTAGGCCTTGAGTGCTTCATCAAGCTTTCCCTGCGCCACCAGTACGCCACCGACATTATCGTAGGACACGGCCAGATCGCGCTGCCACCGCATGTTGCTGGGATGGGCAGCGACCAGTCGCTCTCGGATGGCGAGGACGTCGCGGTAGGCCTTAAGCGCGTCATCGAGATTGCCTTGCAACTGGAGCACGTCGCCGACCTCGCTGTACGCGGTCGATAGATCGCTCTGCCACAGCGTGTTGCTCCGGTCGGCGGCGGCAAGCCGCTCGGCTATGGCGAGGCTGTCGCGGTAGGCCTTGAGCGCGTCATTGAGATTGCCTTGCGCCATCAGCACATCGCCGACCTTCTCGTACGAGATCGATAGATCGCGCTGCCACTGCGTGTTGCTGCGGTCTGTGGCGGCGAGGCGCTCCGTGATGGCTAAATTATCCTGGTAAGCCTTGAGTGCCTGCTCCAGGTCACCGAGCATGCGATAAGTATCCCCAAATTCGATGAGCATTGCTCCCCGACTTCGTTGCAGCGCCAAATCCTCGGGCGCAGAGGCTGTCAGCTGCTCGAACGTTACCTTCGCGGTCTCCAGAATTTTGCGCACGGTTTGTGTGCTCATGCCCTGCACGTTGCGCAGTCCCTGGGCGATGTCGAACACCAGGCTCTCGGCAGTTTTCTGCGCCAGCTTGAAATTGCGCGTGGCATTGTCGCGCTCGACCTTCGCCTGCTGCTCGTTCTGCTGCGCGATGGTGCGCTGCTCGACAGCCACGCCACGCTGCCAGTACGCCAAGCCAGCGAGCCCAAGAGCCAACACCAACCCCGCAGCCAGACTGCCCGTAAGCACATTCCTACGCCGCGTCGCTGCCTGACGGCTGTTCCTGACGAACGCCTGGGTCTCGTCGGTCGGCGCAGGTGCTCCCCTCGGCCTCGAAGCAATCCACCGCTCCGCTTGCTCCAAGACAGGCGACCGCAGAAGCAATCCGCTCGGCATCTTTGCCGCCGCCCAACGTCGCGCCTGCTCGCCGAATTCGGTGTGCTGTCGTATCCAGGAGATGTCCGTATTCAGCGCCTCTGCGAGCTGATCGGCGCTACGGTCGAACTGTGCAGGGTCATCGAAGAAAATGTAGTTCAGCCGGGCCAGAGCATCTGGCACCTGCTTGTCGTCCACGTGATGGCACACGATGGGAGCGAAGCGCTTGTTCAGGGAAGCGGCGAATGCGACCTCTTTCAGCGCCACCTCTGATGCAACGGAATCAGGGCTCAATACGAACACCACCGTGTCCGCACGCGCTATGAGACCCTCAATGCGTGTCCACCATTCCTCGAAGGCGTAGATTTCGGTGCGGTCGATCAGCGGCTCGAAGCCGCGTGCCTTCAGCGCGGCGTCAAGCCGATTGGCAAAGTGCAAGTCCTTGCGTGAGTAGGAAATGAAGACCTTGGCCTTCGATGGCTGGCCAGTCTCTTGTGCAGAAGCGTCACTCATAGGCGTACTCTCCTGCGAGGCTCCCGCGACCTAATCACCGAGTTGGGCAACAATCCAGCCGGCCAAGCACATTGCGGAAATTTAATTTCCGCGTGGGTGTCGATTTCAAGCGCATGCTCTGGGCAAGGCTAAGGGCTGCTTAGGGTCATGAACAGACGAACTCGGCGCAATCAATTCTTGTCCGCAGCACCTTCAATAACGGACGACTTGCTGCACCGCAGCGAACGGCCGTTGAGTGCCGATTTTGTTGCAGAAGTCGCCCAAGAGGGGCCCAGGTTGCGGTCGGCTGCGAGCTTGGGCTGATTGCCACGGCTTCGTTGAAGCCGATGGCTTTAGAGCGATAACCAACGGAAGCTACAGGGCGGTGATCAACGCTCACGCTACACATGCGGCGACCAGCGGTGGCGGCCGGGCGACGAGCTTGGCCAACCTGCGAAGGTTCTGCGCGATCGCTGCGAGCGTAAACTCGAACTGGGCACCACGCGGTCCGCGCAAGCGCAAGCGGCCAAGCCTCAGGATACGCTTGAGATGTGCAAACAGCATCTCAACACGTTTTCTATCACGGCGCGATCGCTCGAATGCTTCGGTTTTCGCCGTCGCCCGGGCTACATCACGAGCCTCCTCATAGATGCTACGCGGGACCTTGCGCCACGGTGCCTTTGGGCAGCATTGTGCCTTGAACAAGCAGCCACGACAGTTGCGCGTGCGCGCACGATATAGAAGTGTCTCCCCATCGTTAACCAGCTTGCCCGTTGTCGAGAGGGTCTTTCGTGCCGGGCAGATGTATACATTACGCTCCTTGTCGAACGTGAAGTCTTCCCGGCTGAACGTCCCATCTTCGCGCTTCGACTTGTCGATCACCGGGATATGCGGCGCGATCCTCTTTTCGTTGACAAGCCAGTTGAGATTTGCCCCCGAGCCGTAGGCCGTATCGGCCGCCAGCCGCGCGGGCTTGATATCGAAGCGTTTCTCGGTGCGCTCGATCATGCACTTCGACGCTCCAACCTCAGCCTGGCGGATCGCGCGGGA
The DNA here is from genome assembly GCA_963817135.1 of uncultured Alphaproteobacteria bacterium. Taxonomy (GTDB): domain Bacteria; phylum Pseudomonadota; class Alphaproteobacteria; order Rhizobiales; family Xanthobacteraceae; genus VAZQ01. Next base: position 10,501 of record CAWFNG010000003.1, read on the forward strand.
TGCCTCGACATCCATGATGACACCAAACTTGACGTCTATCAGATAGTTATCTGCGTAGGCGAAGAATGCCGGCCCGCGCATCGCGCCTGTCCACTGTGCAGCTGGATCGGACGGTGACACGAATTTTGGAGTGACGCTGCTCGCCGCTCCAAATGCCGCGTCATCGAGTGTGGCGAGATACTCCTTCGCCGCCCGGCTCGCCGTCCGCGCATCAAGCTCCTTGTTCCACTTCGCTCCGGGGATTGATCGTTGCTTGTTGGCGTCGGCCACAATCAGGCTGGCATCCACCGCAAAGCCTTCTCCCCCGACCAGGCCAGCCCTAATGCATGCTTCCACCACACGTTCAAATACGGTGCGGAAGATGTCACTGTCGCGGAACCGCTCGTTGCGTACACGCGAGAACGCGGAATGGTCCGGGACCTTGTCTTCGATTGAAAGCCCACAAAACCAACGATAGGCAAGATTCACTTGTACGTCGCGGCACAGTGCCCGTTCCGAGCGAACCGCAAAAACGTATCCAATGATGAGCATGCGAATCATCAGCACTGGATCGATCGAGGGTCTGCCAACCTGTGGATAATAAGGCGCAAGCTCGGCATGTACCCACGAGAGGTCGAGAACGGCAGCAATCGCTCGAACCAAGTGATCGTTTGGAACAGCGTCTTCCAGGCAGAATGAATAAAATAGCTGTCCTTGATCGTGATTTAGTCGTCCCATCATCGCTTGCCTCCAAAGCGAATCGCATCGGAGCAATGGAATCATTGGTCGTTGAAATCACCAAAGACTTTTGCAACAAAATCTGCCAGGACCGGACATCAACTGCGGTGCAGCAATAATCGGACGACTGGATCTCACTGCGTAAATGCGACCGCTCCCATGGGCCGGCGCATCTAGCAGGCTGCTGAAAAAGTCGATTTATTTGCTGATTTCCATGAGACGTTGTGATTCTGTTGGTCAGTGATTCTGTGCATTGAAGCCTCCAGTCGAAAGAGCGGAGCGATGCGCGGCAAAGATCAGCGACCGGAAGTTCTTTTCAGCTACGTTTCTTTGGAGACGCGGATACCGGCAGACCATCCTTTGCGACCGATCCGCGAGATTGTTGACGAGGCCCTGCGGAAGCTGTCGCCGGCCTTTAGCAGACTTTATGCGCGGGAAGGACGCCCGTCGATCCCGCCGGAGCGCCTGTTGCGAGCGCTGTTGCTGCAAGCGTTCTACACGGTTCGGTCGGAGCGGCAGCTGATGGAGCAGCTCAACTATAACTTGTTGTTCCGCTGGTTCGTTGGCCTCTCCACCGATGACCCGGTATGGGACGCCACCGTGTTCTGCAAGAACCGGGATCGGCTGCTCGACGGCGATATTGCGTGCAAGTTCATGACCGCTGTCCTCAACCTGCCGCAAGTCCGCCAGCTGCTGTCGAGCGAGCACTTCTCGGTCGACGGCACACTGATTGAGGCTTGGGCCAGCATGAAGAGTTTCGTGCCGAAGGACGGCAGCAACCCGCCGGCATCGGGCCGAGGGCGCAATGCCGCGCGCGACTTCCATGGCGAGAAACGCAAGAATGACACGCATTCCTCGACAACAGACCCCGATGCCCGGTTGTTTCGTAAAGGTGCCGGCAAGGAGGCAAAGCTCTGCCATATGGGGCACCTGATGACGGAGAATCGCAATGCGCTCATCGTCGATGCGCAGCTGACCGAAGCCAACGGCACTGCTGAGCGCACTACTGCCCTCGAGATGATTGATGACAATGCTCGACCAGGTAGCACCGTGGGCGGCGACAAGAACTATGACACGTCTGATTTCGTCGCCGGCTGTCGCAAGCGCGGCTGCACACCGCATGTGTCGCAGAACAATACCAACCGTCGCTCGGCAATCGACGCGCGGACTACTCGCCACGCTGGTCATCGCATCAGCACGATCAAACGAAAACAGATCGAAGAGGCCTTCGGTTGGATTAAGACGGTGGGCGGCCTGCGCAAGACCCGACATCGCGGGCGGTCGCTGGTAGAATGGTTTTTCGTGCTGACGGCAACCGCTTACAATCTCGTTCGCATCCCGAAGCTTTTGGCCGCAACGGGATGAGTTTGTCTGGAGTATCAAGTATGAGGCAATATCATACCGATTACCGCGCATCCCGCGCGGATCACCACCTATCTCTCCAGTTGTCGCCGCTGCACACATCGAGAAAATCCGTCGCCAAACCGCGTTTTTCAGCAGCCTGCTAGGAGGGCTCGGTAACGGTCGCGCCGCTGAGAGCTATCCAAATACTCAGTAAGCAAGCGGTCGCGCAACACGAAAACCGAACGTGCTACCTCGAATATGACGCGAGGAGTATCCGAAGCGCCCAGTGGAGCGGAGGTTCCAAGGATCGGTGCCCCACGCGCCACCACGAAGGACGCGGCGAAGGCAGTCACCGTTTGTCCTGGGCGATGCGTCGGCACCGGCTCCATCGTAGTTATTCACGAAACAATCTTGCACCCACTCCCAGACATTACCGTGCATATCGTAAAGGCCGAACGTATTTGCAGAAAATGAGCCAACAGGCGCCGTCTGTTTGTTGTCCCATTGACTGCCACAGCCGTCACAGTTCGCACGTCCTATACCAATATCGTCGCCCCATGCATATGCAGTGCTGCTGCCAGCGCGTGCCGCATATTCCCATTCGGCCTCCGAGAGTAGTCGGTAGGTTTTCCCGGTCTTGTTGGAGAGCCACACCACGTATTTCTGGGCATCATCCCAACTCACGTTAATAACGGGGCGCTTGCCACGTCCCCATCCTTGGTCGCCAGGGTTATAACTGCAGATTGCATGAGCAATGCACGCGTCCCACTCATCAAAAGTGAGTTCGAATTGGGAGACCGCAAACGGCTTCTCGATCACGACCCGGTGCACCGGCTTCTCATTCTCGTTCTCTTTCGATCCCATCATGAACTCACCGGCCGATAGAACTATCATCTGAGGACATTGGGCACACTCCTTGAACGTATCCTGCGGCTTTAGCATGCGTTCGGCAGTTGCTGTGAGAGTTTCGGGCCAGATGTTTTCGCTGAGCAGAGTAACGCGCATTTTCAAGTAGGCCTGGTTTGCCCAAAGCACATAGCCGAGCCCCGCAATAACCCCGATAACGAGCATAATCAGGAGCGCCTGCATCCGTCGCATACGCGTCTTCGCTGCCTTCACTTCAGCAAGGTGCGCAGCTTCCGCCCGCTCGCTTGCCGCAACAAAGGCATGCTGAAGCTCACTGATTTCGGGCGCCTCTGCTTTGCGATTTGCAACCCACGACTTTACTGATTTCAAGATCGTCACCCCGCAGCAGGAGGGAATCTGGCCGCTTACGCTCCCAGCGTGCTGCAAGTTCCCCAATCCGTGTATGCTCACGAATCCAAACGAGATCCTGTCGAAGCGCTTCGGCAAGTTGCGCCAGCGGCCGAGTGATGCCTAGCCCCACATCAAACCGGATGAACTGCAAGCGCCGCAGGCGGTCTGGGATGTCTGCTTCGGTCACTGGCTTGTAGATTACCGGGATGAGACGCTTTGAGAGGGCCAGTGTCTTGTCCACCTCCCAGCCGCATCGCTCGGATTTCACCGCTTCCGGCGAGATGACGTAGACGACCGTGTCGGCCTCGCCTATCAGGCCGCCGAGGCGTGTCTCCCAGTCCTCACCCGCAGCGATGTCGTGGCGATCAAGAAAGGGCGAGAAGCCCGCCAACTCCAAGCCGGCAACGAGTTCATCGGCAAAGTCGCTACTATCTTTGCGCGAATAGGAGATAAAAACCTTAAGCTTCTGACCGTCAGCCATGCCACTGTTGAAGAGCGATTTAGGGCTAAAATCAATCAGAGAATAATGACTGGTTGGGTCGACAACAGCGGTATCATCGCGCTCGCATTAGGTCTACTTCACCTCAATGAGCAGTCATCAAGCGACCCGGTTTACGAGGTCGGATGAGTGTGAAGTTATGTCGCAGACCAGCGATTTGAGGCGTGATATCGTATCCCACATTCCGGTCCGCGTTACCCCATTGGGGTGCGATTCGAATGGCAATCGATAGGCGAGAATTTATAGTCGTGCTCGGCGGCACGTTTTTTGTGTGGCCGCTCACGGCGCGCGCGCAAGCGAGAATCCCTCGGATTGGCGTGCTGTGGCACGCAGGTAGCGCTGAGGAAGAAGGACGCTATTTCACGGGATTTATCGAGGGATTACGCGACCTTGGATACACAGACGGGTTTAACATTATTTTAGAACATCGCTTTCCAAATGAAATGCCAGACCGATTTCGGAAAATGGCCGCCGAACTTGTATCAATAAACGTAGATGTCTTAGTTGGCGTCGGATCTCAGACCGCATATTACGTGAAGGATGCAACCAATACGATTCCAATAGTTTTTATTTTTGTTCCCGACCCAGTTGGCGCTAAATTTGTGATTAGTCTTGCGCGGCCTGGCGGAAATGCGACGGGACTAACGCATTTCGCCGCTGATCTGATTGGGAAGCGATTGCAGTTTCTAAAGGAGACGATTCCGGGGCTGTCCCACGTTGCATTGCTCGTTAACCCGGATACGCAAGTCGCGCGCCTGTACACGGATGTGACCGATACTATTGCGACAAAGCTTGGTTTGACCAATCATACGTTCTCGGCTCGCTCGCGAGACGAACTGGAGCCAGCGTTTGATGCGATGGTGAAAGCTGGTATGCAGGCGGTAACGATCAACTCTGAAGGACTGGCCTATCAGCAGAGGGAGTTCATCGCGAACTTGGCAATCGCCCGTCGTTTACCGCTATCCGTTTGGTCCAGAGAGACTTTGGAAGCTGGCGCGCTGATGTCCTATGGAGCTGATCAGGTTGCGATGTGTCGCCGGGCGGCTGTTTTCGTAGATAAAATACTAAAGGGTGCCAAACCTGCCGATCTCCCTGTCGAAGAACCTACGAAGATTGAATTCCTCCTTAATCAAAAAACGGCAAAGGCGCTGGGGCTTACGTTCCCCCCGACTTTGCTTGTGGCGTCTACCGACGTGTTTGAGTGAAGCCTTTGCGACTTCCGATTTGGGACTGAGCATCGATTTCGGAACATCTGCTAAACGGTCGCTTTTGGTACAGCGCTTGTTCAGTGCTTCCGCTTCACCCCAATCAGCGGACCTTATCTAAAGCTGATCAATTCGCCCGGGTAGTGCCACAAGCGGCTGTGTGCAATCGCAGCAAGATTGCCCCTTATTCGATGACCTCGTCGGCAGTGGCAAGGAGCGACGCCGGTACGGTGAGCCCGAGCATGCGGGCGGTTTCGGCGTTGATGACGAGTTCTAACTTCGACGCCTGCACTACGGGCAGGTCCGCGGGCTTTGCGCCCTTGAGAATGCGACCTACATAGCTGCCGACCTGGCGATAGGCGTCGATGACATTGGTCCCATAGCTAATTAGTCCGCCGATTTCGGGAAAAACACGGTCCGGGTATCCCGCGGGAAGCGCGTGGCGCGACGCTAGATTCACCAATTGACTTCGCCGAGCATTGAACAAACCGTCGCCAGCCACGAAGAGGGCATCGGGCTGCTCGCGGCCAAGATCAGCGAAAGCCGCACTGATCTCGCGGCTGTTGCTGGCATTCATTACCTTAAGCTGCAGCCCCATCGCGGACGCTGCTGCTTGCGCGTCTCGCAATGTGGTCTCGGTATTCATCGTATTGGCGGGATTGACCAGGACCGCCACGCGGGTCGTTCCGGGTAGCAGTTCACGTAGAAGCCCCAGCCGTTTTGCCACCAATTCAGCAGTGAAAAAGTTTGTTCCAGTCAGATTGCCACCCGGCCGGGCGAGGCTGGCAACAAGACCAACCCTGACCGGATCTTCAGCAACGACGAAAACGATGGGAATCGTCGTAGTTGCCGCCTTGGCCGCTAACGCAGCGGCAATGCTTCCTGTTGCGGCTATCACCGCGACTTGGCGCCGAGCCAATTCGGCTGCCAGGGTAGACAGCCGATCGAATTGGCCCTCGGCCCAGCGATAGTCTATCGATAGTCCAATGCCTTCGATATAGCCGGCGTCGGCAAGACCTTGGCGAAATCCGCGCAGGCGCTCGCTTTGTCCGTCGGCCGAGTAGGGATTGAGAAACCCGATTACCGGTTGCTGTGCGTGCGCTGCGAGCGGCCGTGTTGCAGCCACGCCGCCGAGCAACGTGATGAACTCGCGCCGGTTGATGATTTGACCGAACTGCATCCGCTGCCCTACGCGTGGACACCGCAACAGCATAGCGGATTGGCGAGGATCAAGTTAGGGGGTCGCTGCAATGCGATATGTGGGGCCAGCCTATGTCGGCTAATGGAATGGTCCGGCCGTGCTCCTGCCCCACCCGCAAGCGAAGCTGGCGAGGGGCACCAAAGACAAGGAGCACGCTATGTCTTCGAAACTCAACACCGCAATCGCCGTCGTTGGCATCGATATCGGCAAGAACTCTTTCCACGTCGTCGGCCTCGATAAGCGTGGTGCAATCGCGCTGCGGCAGAAATGGTCACGCGGCCAGGTGGAAGCGCGGTTTGCCAACATGCCACCTTGCTTGATCGGCATGGAAGCCTGCGTCGGCGCGCATCATCTCAGTCGCAAACTGCAAGCGCTTGGCCACGATGCTCGGCTGATGCCGGCGAAATACGTGCGTCCCTACAGCAAGGGACAGAAGAACGACTTCCGCGATGCGGAAGCGACCGCCGAGGCGGTGCAGCGTCCGACGATGAGGTTCGTCGCCACGAAGACCGCCAATCAGCTCGACTTGCAGGCCTTGCACCGGGTGCGTGAGCGGTTGGTCGGTCAACGCACCGGCATTATCAATCAGATTCGCGCCTTCCTGTTGGAGCGCGGCGTTGCGGTGCGCCAGGGGCTACGCTTCCTGCGCGCCGAATTGCCTACAATCCTTGCCACACGCACCGACGTCATATCGCCACGCATGCTGCACATCATCGAGGGACTGGCTGACGATTGGCACCGGCTGGATGAGCGCATCGAAGGTCTGTCCAGTGAGATCGCAGCGCTGGCCTGTGCGGATCCGGGATGCGAGCGGCTGATGACGGTGCCCGGCATTGGACCGATCATTTCCAGTGCAATGGTCGCCGCGATCGGCAATGGTGCGGCGTTCGCGAAGGGGCGCGACTTCGGCGCCTGGCTCGGACTGGTGCCCAAGCAGATATCAACGGGAGACCGCACGATCCTGGGCAAGATAACCAGGCGCGGCAATCGCTATCTGCGCGCGCTCTTCGTGCAGGCGGCCTGGGTCGTGTTAGTCAGGGTTGGGCCAAAGCATTGGGACCGCTATGGCCTCAAGTCCTGGATCGAGGCAGCAAAAAAGCGGCTGCACCACAACGTGTTGGCGATCGCGCTCGCCAACAAGCTTGCCCGCATCGCCTGGGCGGTTCTCAACAAGGAGCGCAAATTCGAGTGCATCAGGACAAACAAGATGTCGCCCCGAGCTGCTTGAGTGTCGCGCCGTGCTCGGACCCGTCAAGGCGTGGCCTGGCAACGCTCGAGCAAGAGGCAAGCCAACCGCGACGGCCAGCCTTGACGGCCCTTGCGCGCGGCGCCCCCGTCACAAGCGCGGGCCGGGACGAAGGAACGAGCTTAAGGCACGAACAAAGGAACTGGATCACATAGGGAGCACGCAATGAGGTGACACCAAACTTTTACCTGCCGAGGTCTGCGAGAGGATGAGACGAGATGGAGGATCGGTCTTTCCGGCGTATGCGAACCCTGGTGACCCCAATGGCCCACTATTGAGGCCGGTCCGCTAAAAAGACCGCATGCGCGCTGATATCCATGATGGCTCGGAGCACAACATGCTCCAATCAGAAGCCGGATACATTGATGCAAGACCGCACATCCGCCAGATTGACGAAACCCTCTTGCAACGCGCGGCCGGACCATACATGGGGTCATTTCCCGCTGTTACCGCGCCGCAACATTGCCGGCCGCTTTACCTCTGGAAGCAGCCGTAACCGGGACGAGGCGGCACTCACACTTCGTGCCGATTTTGTTGCAAAAGTCCCAAAGTACCAGGCGACGGTTTTTTCGAAAGAAAAGAAGCTAAACTAAGCTCGCCGATTAATGTGGCACCCAGGCCGTTAGCGAAGTCGCCTGTGAGGAGACGAGGTCCCTCACATATTTATTCGAGAATCACACCAGCGGCCTAGAAAAAGGTTTGATCAGCGGTGGCAAACGACTTTTGCAACAAAATCTACCAACAGCAAACATAAGCCAAGCCGCTGTACCACGTTCGCAACCCAGCGGAATGCTCGGAACGGCGCAACGTATGGTGGAGGCATTCGCGTGGAATACGAGCTACTTGGTGCGCGATAATGAATTGAGAATTGCGCGAAATCTTGTCTTCGAGAGCGTCTCGCGTCAGCGGCTTGTGCAGCATCTCGATACTGGTGTCTACCGGCCATTGATGAGGGATGGCGTCGCGCGAATAGCCGGTAATGAATAGTGCCTTAGCCTCCGGCTGGCGCGCCTTCACTTCCTGGGCGAGTTGACCTCCATTCATTCCTGGCAACACGAGATCGGTCAGAAGCAAATGCACCCGCACATCGTTGCGGTCGATCAGTCCGAGCGCCGAGTCCGCGTCATGCGCTTCTAGGACTCGGTAGTGAAGCTCGCGTAAAATTTCGGCCACATAGGCTCGAACGTCGTGATCGTCCTCGACGAGAAGGATGGTTGGGGAGGCATCGCCGGCGGCGAGTTCCCGTTCGGCTGTTTGCTCCTCCTGTACGTTTCCCGACAGAGCAGGAAGGTAGATCGTGACAGTCGTGCCCTTCCCCTGTTCACTGTCGATCTCGATCTGGCCATTTGACTCTTTGACAAAACCGTAAACTTGACTCAAGCCCAGGCCGGTCCCTTGTCCGGCCTTCTTGGTCGTGAAGAATGGTTCGAACACCCGCTCCAGAATGTCTTGCGACATTCCAGTGCCGGTGTCCCGGACTGTAATACGCACATATGGTCCGGCGACGAGTTCGTCATATTGCTGACAATACTTTTCATCGAGGAAGGCGTTTTCGGTCGTGAGCGCCAGCTTCCCGCCTGCGGGCATAGCGTCGCGTGCATTCACGGCGAGATTAAGTATGGCAGCCTCGAGTTGCGTTGGATCGGCGTGCGCCTGCCACAGCCCGTCGGCTGCGATGATCTGGAGAGTGATCGTCTCGCCCAACGAGCGGCGCAGGAAATCTGAGAGCCCATGGAGGAGTTTATTGATGTTGAGGACACTCGGATTGAGCGGCTGCTTTCGGGAAAACACCAATAGGTGCTTTGTGATTGTGATTGCCCGCTCCGCGCCGCGCATGGCGTTGTTGATGAGGCGGCGCAGCCGTTCCGCAGGCGCCTCGGTTAATGATTCCAGGTGACGTTGAGCAAGGTTGAGGTTCCCGACGATGACAGTCAAAAGATTGTTGAAGTCATGCGCCACTCCACTCGTAAGTTGACCGACCGCTTCCATCTTTTGCGATTGGGCGAACTGCTCGCGTGCCTGGCCCAGCTCCCTTCGGGTATCGCGCAGAATTCTCTCGGTACGCCTGCGCTGCGCTGCGTCGGCCGCCAAGATGAGGCTGGGGGTTGCGATACCGATCATGAACATGACGAGAAGGGTCAAGGACTCCTCGTGCACGCTGCGCGCCGGCGCAGTGCCTCCGAAGATGGTCGCCCAGCCCGCGAAGCCCATGAGAATGAGCCCTGTAGTGGCGGTGTCGCGGGGGCCACGGCGCAAAGCGGCCCATATCGGTGGCAGCACGGCAAGAATGGCGAGCGGCACCGGGCCCGGAATACCGACCATCAACGGGTTGAAGGCGACTAGTCCGAACGCGGCTGCCGCCGCGAAAACCGCCATGGATTCCAGAAGCGGGAGAAGATCAAACGATGGGGTGTCGGTAACCCAAAGGACCAGGACCGGCGTAATCAGGAGCACAGCGGCCAAATCGCCCAGCCACCACGGCAACCATATTAGGGCGAATTTTTCCCAATCGACATGCTGGATGCCGCCGGAGGCTGCGAGACCGATATCGACGGCTGAGCCGACGCTTGCGCTAATGGCCGTGGCAAAGATCGCGATCAACACAAATTTGGCAATACCGGTCGGCACCGCGAATGCTTTGCTGCCCTCGGACCACCAATTGAGCAGAAAGCCGCCAACAAGCACTTCTAATGCGTTCGCTACCGCAGTCACTGCGGTGGCATAGCTCGGACCCGATGAAACAGCGTTCGCAACAAAGCCGGCCGCAAAAACCGCTGGCACCATGCGATACCCGCCAAGGAGGACGGCAGCCAATGCAAATCCAGCCGGCGGCCAAATCGCACTCGCTCCCGGATAGAGCGAGGCGAGCTCGAGACAAAATCGCACGAGAAAAAAATAGATCGTGCCGACAACCGATAACTGGATGAGATATTTCAGGGCACGAGCCAAGGCAGGCGATCCGTGAAGCTGCAGTGATGAGCGTGATGACAGTATCCGGATCCTATCGAATCCGAAGAATATACGGCTGTCGCAGCAATAACAATTTCGTTAATCGCTGCCTATCCCGAGGTCTCCGGTGTTTTGTTAGAACGGCCGGCCAGCCATCCAGTCAGCGCGTAAATCGCCCTAGCTCGTCAGATCGCCGAGGTTTGCGGCTCGCGTTAGCCGTGAGTTGCTGGCAGGCGCATCAGCGGCCCCGAACATGAGGCGGCCCGCTATATTGTCTGATCGGACCGTCGGGTACCGCAAGACCGAGCTCTTTTTATTTAAGCGTAGCCTTGCCATTACGAATTATTGGCGGCCTGATCAGACGCCATGGGGGCACGGCGTCGATTTAGTCTCGACAGCTCGTGCCCCACACCGTTCAGTCAACAGCAGGTGGTAGCCGCAAAAGCGCCCACATTGCTCGATGAGCTTGCAGGGCGGGGAGTTCAGTTCACGCGGGGGCCACCATGTACCAGACGCTTCGTGCTACCATTGCGGCTGTAGCCGTAGTTTTTGCCACCTTCCCGAGCAGCGCACCGGGGCAGGTCGGGGCGACGGAAATCATGCTTACGGAGAAGCACATCGAAGGTTTCATCGCTGTCCAGAAGGACATGTCGGAGGCGGTAGAAACTCAAGGCGCGGCATTTTCGGGCGATGCCAACGCCAAGTACAAAGCCAAGCTCAAGGCGGTCACTAGAAAGCGCGGGTTCAAGAATTTTGCCGAGTATGAGGCGGTCGCCGCTAGTATTTCCACGGTAGTGGCGGGAATTGACCCGCAGACGAAAGAATTTGCTGACCCGCAGTCTGCCATCAAGAAAGAGCTAGAAGCCGTGAGCGCTGACAAAACAATTGTGGGCAACCAAAAGAAACAATTGCTAAAGGAACTCAATGCGGCGCTCAAATCAGCGCCGCCCATCCAATTCCCAACCAACATCGAGCTTGTAAAGAAATACTACGACAAGATTGATGTGACGAACATCGCTGCCTACGATGGCGAAAGCGATGCGAATTCGAACGCCGTGCGTACAATCGGCGAATGAAATCCTAACGCTGGCGCTGTGTCAGTGTTGCCGCCGCTCAAACCGGATGACATTCCCATTGCCCGGTTAGAGGGTCGCGGCGAGCGTCAATGTAGCCATGCTTCATAAAGTCGTCGAACCTGTCCTCAATCTCATCCCAGGTGAGGATCGGCTGGAAGCGTGTCGCGAAGCTGCGCAGCAATTCTCGCCGCAAGGGTGACTCTATATCGGGCATGGCGAATTCTTTCTTGCTGCCATAGAGCGGAAGCATAGACCTTTAGCCTACCACATCATGAGGGCCGTTGTGCAGCACAGCAAAACAGGCTGCTGATGTCCGAGTCGGGTAATTTCCGGACTCATGCAGTGCAGCAAACAACCTCTTACTCGATCACCTCGTCGGCGATGGCAAGCAGCGTGGGCGGGACGGTAAGGCCGAGCGACTTGGCGGTTTTCACGTTGATGACCAGCTCGAACTTGGTCGGCGCCTGCACTGGTAAGTCAGCAGGTTTCTCTCCCTTAAGTATGCGATCCACGTAACCTGCGGCGCGTTGAAACTGATCCACACGATCAGGGCCGTAGCCGATTAGCCCGCCAGCAGTCACGAATACACGATCCGAATAGATCGCTGGCAGCCGGTGGCGCGCTGCGAGTGCGATGATTAGCTCGTGGTGAGCGCGTGCTGCTCCACCTGCCGTCACAATCAGGCCACCGTGTGGAACGGCGGCGAATGCAGCAACCGCAGGGTCGATCTCGTCGGGCCGTGTGATGTTGATTGGGCTCAATTCGACCCCCAATGACGCCGCCGCCGTCTGGATTGCGCCCAACTGTCCTGCCCCGGAGGCTACATTGGGATCACGCATAACGGCTACTCGCGACAGCTGCGGTGCGATCTTCTTCAACAGGTCTAGCCATTTCGCGCTCGTCCCGTATTCAAAGTTCGAAAAGCCGGTGGCATTGCCTCCAGGATGCGACAAGCTCTGCACGAAACCAGCTCCGACTGGATCGGCCACTTGAACGAATACAATAGGCAGTGTGCGCGTCGCCTGCAGCAGCGGTCCAGCAGCTGGACTGCCCGCCACCAAAGCGACATCCGGTGCGAGGGCGACCAATTCTGCCGCAGCTTTCTGAATGCGTTGCGCATCCTCAGCTCCCCAGCGAACCTCGCTGTGCAAGTTGCGCCCTTCGCTCCATCCCAGTCGCTGCATCTGCTGGAGGAACACCGTGAGCCGCGTTTGAGCCGCTCGATCATCTGCCGCGTAGTTCATGAGCACGCCAATCCGCCGCATCCGCTCGCGCTGCTGCGCACGCGCCGTGAACGGCAAAGCGACCGCACTCCCGCCGAGAAGCGTGATGAAATCACGCCTTGTCACTCGATCACCTCGTCCGCGATGGCGAGCATTTTGTCCGGAATTCGCAGCCCGAGTGCCTTGGCGGTCCTGAGGTTGATGACGAACTCAAATTTTGTTGGTTGTACTACCGGCAGTTCGCCGGGATTCTCGCCCTTAAGAATACGACCGGCATAAATGCCGACTTGACGGTATGCATCCATCAGGCTGGTTCCATAACTGATCAAGCCTCCGGAGACGGCAAAGTCGCGAAGCGGATAGATGGCAGGGATAGCCTGGCGCGACGCAAGCGAAATTATCAGGTCGCGACGGTTGTTAAAAAACGGATCGGCCCCAACAAGGAGCGCACCGACTTTTCGTTGCGCAAGAGTTACGAACGCTGTCTCGATGTCGAGTTCACTGCTGGCATTAATAACCTCGATCCGCTGCTGGAGCCCGCGTGCCGCTGCCAGAATTTCACTCAGTTGAATTTCTGCATCGGCGGTTTTCGGGTTCATGAGCACAGCAAGCGTGGTGGCTGTGGGCACCAAATCGCGTAAAAGCTCGATTCGCTTGGCTTCCGTTTCGGTGATGTACAAGTTTACCCCAGTTGCGTTGCCTCCCGGCCGGTTAAGGCTAGCGACGAGGCCAAACTTCACCGGATTTCTGCCGACCATAAACACGATTGGAATTGTTGACGTTGCCCCTTTGGCCGCGAGCGCGGGGGGATCGCCGCCAACTGTAACGATCACCGCCACCTGACGCCGAGCGAGGTCGGCCGCAAGGTCTGGAAGTCGCTCGTATTGACCTTCGGCCCAGCGGTATTCGATCGCTAAGGTTTTACCCTCTTCGAAACCGGCTTCCTTCAAGACCTGACGGAATGCGGCGAGAGGACGTACTACAGCGGCCGGCGATATACTACCGAGGAATCCGATCACTGGCATCGGCGGTTGTTGCGCGCGTGCCGGGAGCGGCCACGCGGCTGCCGCACCGCCGATAAGTGTGATGAACTCGCGCCGTTTCACTGCCCGATGTCTCCCGTGCTTCCGAAGAATAGCACACCTCAGCTAGGACAGGAGGACTGCTGCGCTGCGGGATTTCAATCTGGCTTATGTTGGCTCGGGGTTGCCAATAAGCGACATAACATCCGCCGCAAACGGACATTAGGTAGTGAGGTGGCAAGCCATGCTCGAGCCGCGAAACATGCCGTATCCTAAGCCCCGCTCATAGCCGCCCGATAAGCTATAACAGCAATACTCAGTAAGCGGACGCAAATTCAACTGGAGGTGTATCGTAGTTGTTGGCAGGAAAGTGCCGATATTATTGCAAAAGTCCCAAAGTACCAGGCGACGGTTTTTTCGAAAGAAAAGAAGCTAAACTAATTATAAGCTCGCCGATTAATGTTGCACCCAGGCCGTTAGCGAAGTCGCCTGTGAGTTTCTAACCAGGAGACGAGGTCCCTCACATATTTATCCGAAAATCGCACCAGCGGCCTAGAAAAATTTTGATCAGCGGTGGAAAACGACTTTTGCAACAAAAATCTGCCAATAGCGGACTCATGCGGCGCAGCAAGAACGTTATTCGATCACCTCGTCGGCGCGCTGCTGGAGTTGTGACGATACCTCGAGGCCGAGCGCTTTTGCCGTCAGAAGATTGATGACCAGTTCAAATTTCGTCGGCAACTGCACTGGCAGCTCCGCTGACTTCGCGCCTTTGAGAATTCGATCGACGTAGCCAGCTGCGCGCCGGATCAGGTCGGCGACATCAACACCATAGGATATCAAGCCACCTTCCACGACGATGTCACGGAAGTCATAAATTGCGGGTACACGATATTGGGCTGCCAGTGCAATAATCAGCCGGCGATGAGTCCGGGTAGTCGTATCGGGCAGCACAAGCAGGCCACCGTTCGGCTCACGGACGAATTTCCCGATGGCACTTTCGATCTCGACAGCATCGTGAACCGGTATCGCCGTTAGTGCCACCGCGAATGATGGAGCAGCGGATTTTATTAGATTTGTGTAATACGAGCCCCGGCCCGGAGCGACCTTTGGATCAAATATGAATGCGATGCTCTTGATGTTGGGCGCAACCTCTTTGAGCAATTCCAACCATTTCCCAGCCATCGAGGACTCGACATTGGTAAACCCCGTCGCGTTACCGCCTGGGCGCGCCAAACTTTCGACGAAGCGCTCCCCGACGGGGTCAGAGACCATCGCAAACACAATCGGGATTGTACGCGTTTGCGTCAGGAGCGCCGCCGTCACCGGCGTACTCCTACAGAAAATCACATCGGGTTGCTGCGCAACAAGTTCCTTTGCCGACGCTTGCATCTTTTCCGCGTTACCAGCCGCCCAGCGATAGTCGATCCGAAGATTACGGCCCTCCGTCCAACCTAATTCTTGGAGCTGACTCACAAGTGCCGCTACATCGAGTTTCGATGACGGATCGGTCGTCGCAAATGGCATCAGTATGCCAAGCCGTGCCCCATCGGGCTTCTGCGCACGCGCCGCAAGCGGCCACACCGCCGTGCCGCCACCGAGGAGCGCGATGAAATCGCGCCGTCTTAGCTGATTGAGTTGCATTCGCTGCCCCTAGCCAACCCGAGAGCATAGCGGATTAGGGAGCATCAAGTCAGGGGCTCGCCGCAGTGCGGGATTTCGGACCGGCTAATGACCGGTTGGGGTGTGCGCCGTGAGGCGCAGCCCTTTTTTGCGTCCGCGCCTGACATGAAGAGCTTTGATCTCGCCGCGCTTGACACGTTGCCACACCGTTTGTCGAGAAACTCCCAACAGACGCATCGTTTGATACATTGTGAGGAAGTCATCTGGTGCTTCTTCGGCGACGCGGTCGCGCAAGTCGTCTGTGAGACGAATACGCCAGGGCGCGCGTAGAAAACTTCGGTCCCAAGTTCTAGCTCCGAGCGGCAAATGGAGCACTTCATATTAATCGGGATTCCCCGGATGAAGGTAGCGGTTTTCTCGGCTTGCCAGAGGGACCGACCCGATCATCGCGCTGGTTGCTGCGCGCGCGCGGCGAGCGGCCACGATGCGCCGAACCGGCAATCCCTTTCAATGAAATCGCGGCGTCACATGCATGTGGTCTGCCCCATGCTCAGGACGACAAAATCTTATTCAAACAGGGCCTACCGCACCATGAGCTTTAGGCACTGCTAATGCCCGTTTCGGGTCAAAACCCGCTGTTAGCCTAACGTCTGCGTAGGTCCGGTCGTGTCCGAACAACAGACATACGTATGCCAGTTGCTCAAATCCCGCCGACGATAAAGCCGTGTATGGGGATCACTCCAACTCACCGCACAACAGCAAATCAGCGGACAATGGCAAAGTCGAAGTTTGGCGTCCTTTATCTTCACGGAAGATGACGATTACAGTTGCCAGACCTCTCCAGGCCGCAACGTGCGGAAGCGCTCAGTTGGGATTCCGGCATCCCTTAATGCATCAGCAAGCGCGATGAGCGGCGCATCAATCGGTTCGTCAGTGAGCTGAAACGTGCCATGGTGGTGGCCGAGCGCAAGTTCTGCGCCACAATCGATGAATGCCCTCACCGACTCAGCAGGATTCATATGCTGATCGCGCATGAACCAGCGTGGCTCGTAAGCCCCGATTGGCAGAATGGCGAGCCTGAATGGCCCGTGGCGCTCGCGCGCGCCACGGAAATGCTTACCATCACCGTAGCCGGAGTCTGCTACGAAATAGATGCGTCCACCTAGCGCCTCGATCACGAAAGAGGCCCACAGCGACATGTTTCGGTCGGATAAGTTGCGCGCCGACCAATGTCGTGTGGCGACGAGCGTCGTAACAACTCCCGCGCCGATATTTACCCGTTCCCCCCAGTCGTAGGATTCGACCGCGATCGCGGGGTCATGGTTCTTTACGATGGTGTCGTTGCCAAGCGGCGTGATGACGCGCGGGCGATGTGCAGCCGCGAGCCGCGACAGAGTCCTAAGATCAAGGTGATCATAGTGCCCGTGTGAGACCAGCACGACATCGATCGATGGCAGGTCCGCAAAGGCGATACCTGGATCGTTGACCCGTTTGGGTCCCACAAAGCGAAACGGCGATACGCGATTCGACCATACCGGGTCGAGCAGAATATTGAGACCCGCAGTCTGGATCAGCAGGCTGGCATGGCCGACATAAGAAATGCGCAATGCGGTGCCTTCAATGCGTGCCGGGGGACGATCAGCGTATGGCGACGGCGCCCAAACGGGCCACTTCGCTTTGCTGGCGCGCCATCGACGATCTATGTGCCAGCGCAGCAGATCGCGCCTGCTTCTTGGTGGTACACCATGTGGGTCGAAAAAACGCTTGCCGTCGAAATGATCGGAGTTAGGGCCATTGTAATAGCGTGACATCAGGCCGTACTACACCACGAGGCGCATCATACGAAAGACCAACCAACTCGTAGGCGAACGGCTAGAATGGCACGTCTTTGTGACGTGGGAGCACAACAACGGTCTGACGTAGTTCCGCTACGCCCTTCGCGAAAGTCACCAACGCATTCTTCATGCGCGTGGCATAATAGGAAATGAAGCGGCACCACTTCTTTTGAACCACGCCCTACGGTTTCGGCGAGACGCGCGTCGCTACGCTAGCCTTGCTCACCGTTACTGCGCTTCCGGGATGGCGTCCCAGCGGGATTGTTATGACTAAATTCTCGGGCCAGGTCATCACCTTCCGAAGCTCGCCAACGGTCTTTGCAGAGACTAGGATGTCGGGGCCCACGTCGACGGGCATCTTATTCGGCAAATCACCTATACTATGTGCAGCGCGGCAATGTTTTTGGGCTTGTATCGCATAAGGGCCCTCTCACTGCGCGGTACTGACTGCTGACTACCAGAACAGTCTACAACCCCTCGATGCAGACGGCGACGGTCCGAAGACTATTCACCCTCGCAGCCTGTCTGGTGCCTTTCGATCGCTTCCAAATTTGTACAACACAGCCAAACGACGCCGAGTGCGTCGTTTGGAAGTCCAGCCTACACTCCACCCATATCGATAGCCACGGAGCTGACCCATGACCACCCGACGCGCCGCCTGCAGCTGCGGGCAGCTTCACCTTATGATTGAGGACGAACCATCGCGCATCTCCATGTGCCACTGCCTGGAGTGTCAGCGCCGCACTGGCGCCGTGATCAGCAATCAGGCGCGCTTCCGCCGCGAGCAGATCACCTTCGCCGGTAAGGCTACGGCGTGGATGCGGACAGCCGAAAGCGGCAACGCGCTGACCTTTCATTTCTGTCCGACATGCGGCTCCACCGTCTACTGGGAGAGCGAAGGCTTTCCAGGATACGTCGCCGTTGCCATCGGCAGCTTCGCCGATCCGAATTTCCCCGCGCCGACCATCGCGGTGTGGGAGGAGTCACGCCACCCCTGGGTATCCTTGCCGCCCGACACGCCGCCCAAGCGCGTGGCGAAGCAGGGGTGACTTAGACAGCTAGTGGTCTTCTGCCAGATGTCGATCTGCTTTGTCACGGCCGGAGGCGGTCAGAGTCAAAGTGCGAAGTCGCCGCAATGGGACGGCGGTTAGCGGTACGCCCGTATTAGGTCGGCTTCGCCTCAGTCATCCGACGTTGATGGCGCGCGTTGGCACGGCCGGTTCGGGCCCACAAGCCGACATATGCAGTGCAGCAAATGCTCCTAATGATGTTTCAGCGCCGCCCCTCCTGAACGGTCCGGATTAGAAGCCACCGCTTCCTTTGGAGCTTCCACAATTCTTGGCAGCCGGATCGTGAACGCCGATCCGCGACCGGGTTCGCTCTCGACCGTAATGTCGCCGCCCATCATTTGGCAAAAGCGCCGGCTGATGGCGAGGCCAAGCCCCGTGCCGCCGTATTTGCTTGCCGTAGCGGACGACGCTTGGGAGAACTCCTGGAACAGCTTACCCATCTGCTCGGGCGTCATTCCGATCCCGGTGTCGGCCACCGCCAGCGTGATCCAATCGCGGCCGTTCTCCTGTCCTTGCCGCGCGTCGATAGTGATGGTGCCGTGGTCGGTGAACTTGTTGGCATTGCTCAAGAGATTTAATAGCGCCTGGCGCAGCCGCATCTGATCGGCCTGCATTACTCCGATTGCAGCCTCGCAGTGGACCGCAACCTGGTTGGAGTTCTTTGCCGCCAGCGGTTCAATGGTCTTGACGACATCGTCGATTAGGGGCGCAAGCGCGAAAGAATTGAAGTGCAGCTCCATCCGCCCGGCTTCGATCTTGGAGAGGTCGAGGATGTCGTTAATCAAAGCAAGCAGGTGTCGGCCCGCGCCGAGCACGCGGTCGAGCGGCTCGGTGTCCTGCTTCAGCGCCTCCGCATCCTCCCGCAGCATCTCGCTGACGCCGATGATTGCGTTGAGCGGCGTGCGCAACTCATGGCTCATGTTGGCGAGGAATTGAGATTTATGCTGGCTCGCCTCCGCAAGCTGGCGGCTCTTGTCCTGGATTTCGTCGAACAGCCGCACGTTCTCGATTGCGATCACCGCCTGGTCGGCAAAGGTCGTCACCAGATCGATCTGCTTCCCGGTGAATGGTCGTTTCTGCAGGCGCGTCAACGTCAGCACGCCGATCGGCTCGCCCTCGCGCAGCATCGGAACGCCCAGCATCGTCCGGTAACCGCCCAATTTCTGTGCGTCCCTGAGCACGTAATCGGGATCGGTCACCACGTCCTCGATATGAACCACCTTGCCTTCAAGCAAGACGCGCCCCATGGTCGTGCCTCGTCCCGGCTCGACCGGCAAAGCCCTGAGCTGTTCGATGAACTCGCGGGAGTAGCCATAAGACTCGCCACGCACGAGTCTGGCCGTCCTTCTGCCGGGTAATGGTCGCTGCGTCGGCGTCGCACAGTCGCGCCGCGGATTCGACCAGCGTCTGCAGCACGGACGCGAGGTCGAAGGTCGAGCGGCTGATAACCTTGAGCACGTCGGCGGTCGCGGTCTGCTGCTGCAATGATTCGCGCAGCGCGTTGAGCAGGCGAGTATTCTCGATTGCGATAACGGCCTGGGCCGCAAAGTTCTGTACTAATTCAACTTGCTTATCGGTGAAGGGTCGCACTTCCGTGCGGTAGATGAACAGCGCACCGAGCAACTGATCGTCTTTTATCATGGGTACCGCGACTGAAGAGCGGGCGCCGCCATACCTGAAGGAAGGGCTGGGGTTTGGCTCAGTCCCTCGGTCAACCATATGAATCACGCTTTTTGTCTCGGTAAGCCTACCAAACAGCTGGCCCGGCGCGGGTGCAAATGCGCCCTCCCGGCTCATGAAATCGGCCAAAAGGGGCGGCAGATTGAGCGATGCTACCAAATGAAAGAAACCGCCTTCATACCGGAACAGCATCCCAAATTCGGCGCCGCAAATGCTTGTCGCGTTCCCCAGCATGGCCTGGAACACGGGCTCCAGCTCGCCGGGTGAGCTGCTGATGACCTTCAGCACGTCGGCCGTAGCGGTCTGCTGCTGCAGCGATTCGCGCAGTTCATTGAGCAGGCGCGTATTTTCGATGGCGATGACGGCCTGGGCAGCGAAGGTAGTGAGCAGCTCGATCTGATTATCGGTGAATGGCCGTACCGTAAGCCGGTTCATTGCCATTACCCCGATGGCAATTCCTTCGCGCAACAATGGGACACCAAGTGTTGTCCGATATCCGCCGATCCTCTGGGCCTCTGATAAATTGTAATCGGGATCGGCCAGCACATCATAAATATGAATCGCTCTTCCTTCGAGCGCGGTCCGCCCAGTAACTGTTCCGGGACCAATCGGGATCGGATGACTTTGCATGTACTCATAGAAGTCGGGCGAGACACTATGGCCCGCGACGATCTCATACGACTCGCCTTTTGGACGACAGATGATTGCGGTGTCGGCCTCACACAGGCGATGCGCCGATTTGATCAGGGTATCGAGCACTCCCTGCAGCTCGCCGGGCGAACTCGATATGACTCGCAGCACCTCGGAGGTCGCGGTCTGTTGCTCTAGTGCCTCAGCGAGGTGCTTTCGCGCCTCGGCGAGCTCGTGGGTCCGCTGGTCAAGTTGCTTCTGGAGGTTGGTCACTGAGGAACCGCGAGGACGAGCAGCCGCCGGGCGCTTGCGCCGCGTGAGCTTCCTAGCCTTACGGCGACCCGTTTTCATATCCACACCGCGCGTCGACGCACCGGAATAGCGAGCAGCCATGGCACCAAAACGATCGAGGTGACAGTGGCGACCCTCTCATGAAGCCTCCCACGGCGCTCAGGACCACGCCAGGGACCGCGAAAGGGTACCACATCGGGGATCGACGTTGAGGGGGCTTGGATCGGGAGCAGAAGGGTGAGAGTGCAATGCGCTATTTTGCACCGCTTATGTCCGAGATGGGTCATGAACAGCCCAAAAGCTGTGTCCGCAATTTAGTCCGGTGCTCCCCAATCAGATGGGGTAATCGGCCGGCAGCGTGTGGATAACTGAAGATTTTGGGTGCTGCGCTTCAGGCTGATGGTTCAACGAGGTCCGCATTCGTGGCCTCAAGCATCAGAAGGAGAAGCGCAGCATGGACCATTTTGCTGGACTGGACGTTTCGGTCAAGGAGACCAGCGTCTGCATCGTGGATGACACGGGCAAGATCGTTCGGGAAGTTAAGGTGGCGAGCGAACCTGAGGCGCTGTTGGCAGCGCTGAAGGACCCCACCTACCGCTTCAAGCGGAGCGGGCTGGAAGCCGGGCCACTCTCGCAATGGCTCTTCAGCGCACTCGCTGAAGCAGGCTTGCCGGTGATCTGTGTTGAGACGCGACACATGCAGGCGGCGTTGAAGGCTCAGATCAACAAGACGGACCGCAACGACGCGCGCGGCATCGCGCAGATGATGCGGGTGGGGCTTTACCGTCCGGTGCATGTAAAGACGTTACGCAGTCAGAAACTGCGGATGCTGCTGACCCACCGCAAACTGCTGCAGTCGAAGGCCATCGCTATCGAGAACGACCTGCGAGCCACGCTACGCAACTTCGGCCTCAAGGTCGGAATGGCCGGAAAGGTGAAGTTCGAGATGCGCATCAAGGAGCTTGTCAAGAACCAGCCTGACTTGGTAGCTCTGGTCGAACCGCTGCTCAGTGCTACGCGAACAGACTGTCATCCTGCATCGCCGCTTGCTGGCCATCGTCCGAGACGATGATGTTTGCCAGCTCCTGATGACGACCCCCGGTGTTGGCCCCGTGGTGGCGCTGACCTACCGCACCACCGTTGACGTGCCAGCTCGCTTCCGCAAATCCAAGGCAGTCGGCGCCGTGTTTGGACTGACGTGCTCGAAGTATCAATCGGGCGAGATCGATCGAACCGGCAGAATATCACGTTGCGGAGACGAGATGATGCGGACGATGCTTTACGAAGCAGCTCAGAGCATGCTGCTGCGTTCAACAAAGTGGTCCTGGCTCAAGGCATGGGCGATGCAAATCGCCAGGCGGCGCGGGATGAAAAAGGCGATCGTGGCGTTGGCACGCCGGTTGGCCGTGATCATGCATCGCATCTGGGTTGACGGCACCGAGTTCCGGTGGACCCGGGAACAAGCCGCAGCAGCATGAAACCCGTACAGGATCAAATCCGATAGGAGGAAACTTCGAGCTCCACCGAGCGGTGGAATGATGTCCCTCACGGGACGATGGATGAGGTGAGTTCGCATGTCCGCTTGGACCTGCCGTCTGTCTGACGGCAAGGCCGCCAATCAGATTGTTCCGCCTCGTTCTCGAACCCCATGATGGAAGGGCCTTGGTGCCGATTCCGAAGAGAAGCGCGAGCCCGTGAGCGACATCGACACTGCTGTGGTGGATAGTCTGAAAGCGCTTGACCCGGAATGGCCGATTAGAGAAGCAGACATTAGCGAGCGCGAAGAATGCCTCGGGGCCGACCACGAGCCCGCCCGCTCGTAATTCGACCAGCTTCGCGAAGACTCCCTCAAAATCACGTTCGCTACTTGCATTCAAGACATGGAGCTCCAGCCCGAGGGTATGAGCCGCCGCCAGTGCCTTACTCGTGGTGGCCTCGGCAATAGCGGGATCGGCCGGATTGACGAGGAGCGCTATGACGCGCGCCGTGGGAAGAAGCTCGCGGAGCCATTCCCAGCAACTTCGGCATCACCTCAGTATTCAAATTGGTCACGCCCATGATGTTGCCGCCCGGACGGTTAAGGTTGGCAACTAGACCGAGCTGGACCGGGTCGGCGCCCGTTTCGAAAACGATCGGAATAGTCGTGGTCGCCGCCTTTGCCGCGAGCGCCGCCGGAGTGCTGGCCGCAGCAATCACGGCCACCTTCCTCTGAACCAGATCGGCCATCATCGCCGGCAGCCGGTCAGGTTGGTTTTCCGCCCAGCGGTATTCGATCGCCACGTTGCGGCCTTCAACGTAGCCGGTTTCGCCCAGCCCTTTGAGAAAGGCCGACAATATCCCGGCGTAACCGCCGGAAGAGCCGATATTTACAAACCCGATCACCGGCAATCCCGGCTGTTGCGCGCGCGCCGTTAGCGTCCACGTTGCCGCACCGCCAAGCGCGGCTATCAATTCCCGCCGTCCGATGTTGACTGGCATGTGCCCCTCTCTGTGCGAGGGCAGCCTAGTGAGAGGAACGATACCACGCCGCGAGCACGCGGTCTTCACGTTCGGGAGGGCGAGATGCCGATGCTGCGCCGCAACTGCATTGACTGCTCAGGGTCATTTTGAGCCGTGTGCCATTGATGCTGCAATTATTTTTTGCGTCCGGATTGGCTTGGAAGCGGCCGTGATTTCAACCTGCAAGTTCGGTTTAGAGCAAGCATGCATGCCATTGCGGGGACCGTTTGGTGCGGCTTGCACCGTGCGTGAAGCCAGTATGCCACGCCGAGTCAATTTTGTTGCTCCCGCCTCAACAGCTCGGCGGCGCGGCGTACCGCATCGGGCGGCAGCACTGCGCGCTCCACGTCCCATTGCAGCGGCGCGGTGGCGTCGAGAGCAAGCTTCGCCGACATGCCGTCGCGCGACGACGGATCCAATCGGTTGCAGAACACGTCCGGCACCATGAACATGTCGGCGTCGGCCTGGAAGCGCGTCGCCAGCGCCCACAACACTTCTTCCTCGTCGAACACATCGACATCCTCGTCGACGGCAACGACCAGCTTCAGATAAGGATCTCAGCCCCAGGAGAAGCATGAGGGCGTGGCGCGGCTGGCCCTCGGCAAGCTTCTTCATCGACATATAGGCGTGGAAATGGGTGCCGGACTTCGGAAAGTTCAGCGCCTTGAGGGTCGGAACCATTTCCTTCAATCGCGCGAACACATGCGCTTCCTTGGCCGCACGGCCTAGGAGAAGATGCTCGGCCGAGTAACCCGGAATGATGTCGTGATAGATCGGGCTCTTCCGCGAAGTAATGGCGCTGACGACAAACACGTTCCTGGTCGAGCGGTCGGTGGAATAGCCGGTATATTCGCCATATGGGCCTTCGTCCTCGTGCACATCGCCTAGGATTTTGCCTTCCAGCACGAATTCGGCTTCCGCCGGTACTTCGACGTCGATCATCCTGCATTTCACCAGTTCGATGGGCTCGCCAACGAGCGCGCCGGCAAGGTCGAGTTCATCGACATCGCTGGCGACCTTGGCGCCCGCCGCCAGATTGATGGCGGGATGCACGCCGATCACCACCGCCACTTCGAGATCGCGACCGCGCGCTGCGCTGCGCTCAAGATGCTCCCAGATATGCCCGCGCGAATGCAGGCTTGCGCCGAAGCGTTTGGGCCCTTTCAGCTGCAGCCGCTGGTAGCTGAGATTGCGCACGCCGGTATCGGGATCCTTGCAGATCAGAATGCCGGAACCGATGTAACGGCCCGCGTCCTTGGCGAAGTGGCGGCTGATCGGCAGCCTGCCCGCATCCAGCGCGCTCCCCTCGATGACAATTTCCTGCACGGCGCCGCGAGCGGCCACTGTCGGCGGGATCATGTTGCCCAGCGCGCGCGTCCAAGCGTCGCTGAAACCGCCGGGCGGGGCGCCCGCCATGCGGGCAATACGCGCGCGGCTTGCAAACAGATTGGCGACTACCGGGATATCGTAACCGTTCGGCCGCTCGATGAGCACAACCGGTGCCTGCCGTCGCCGCTCGAGTTCCAGCACCAGCGCAGTCGGAACGTAGTCGAGCTCCATGGGCTCGCTGATGCGCAGGATTTCGGCCTCCGGAAGCTCGGCCAGAAAGCTGCGCAGCGAGGGCGGCTGTTGTCGGGTCAACGCCCCATCACCAGATCTGAGAACCACGTGGAAATGTCCGGAAACAGGCACAACAGAACGATGGAGATCATCATCAACACCACGAACGGCATTACTCCCCAGATGACATCGCTGAGCGGGATGTCGGGGGCAATGCTCTTGATGACGAAGATATTGAGCCCGACCGGCGGATGGATGAGGCCCATTTCCATGACAATAGTCATTATCACGCCGAACCATATCAGGTCGAAGCCGGCGGCCTTGAGCGGCGGCAGGATGATCGGTGCGGTCATCAGGATGATGGAGACCGGCGGCAGGAAAAAGCCCAGCACAACCACCATCAACAGGATTGCCGCAAGCAACAGCCAACGCGACAGCTGCATTTCCACGATGGCCTGCGCCGCCGATTGGCTGATATGCAGATAGCTCATCACGTAGGAGTAGAGCAGCGACATGCCGATGATGAACATCAGCATGGTCGATTTGCGCAGGGTCGATGTGAGGATCGGCTTAAGCTCGCGCGGTGTCCATACACTGTAGATGCCGGCGATGAGCGCCAGCGCCAGAACTGCACCGAGACCGGCGGTTTCCGACGGAGTCGCGTAGCCGCCGTATAGAGCGATCATGACGCCGGTGAGCAGAATGACGAAGGGCAGTACGCGCGGCAGCAGTTCCAGCTTTTGCTGGAGCGTCAGCGCGTTCTCCGCCAGCAGCTCCGAATGAACGCCGCGCAGGCGATGCTGCGCATGCGCCTTGTGATATTCGCGTCGATAGCGCCAGGCGGCGTAGCCCGCGAACAGCAGTACCAGCAGCAAAGCCGGACCGATCGCCGCCAGAAACAGCCGGCCCAGCGACTGCTCGGCGGCAACCGCATAGAGTATCATGGTGATGGAGGGCGGCAGCAGGATGCCGAGCGTGCCGCCGGCGGCAATGATGCCGGCGGCGAAGCCCGGTGGATAACCGCGCTTGCGCATCTCCGGAATTCCCGCCGAACCGATCGCCGAACAGGTGGCCGGAGATGAACCGGCCATTGCCGCGAACAGCGCGCAGGCAACAACATTGGCAATACCCAGTCCGCCCGGGATGCGATGCATCCAGACATGGATCGCCGTGTAAAGATCCTGTCCCGCGCGCGAGCGGCCGATCGCCGAGCCTTTGAGGATGAACAGCGGGATGGAGAGGAGGGTGATCGATGCCATCTCCTCGTAAACGTTCTGGGTGATGGTATCGACCGAGCTTTCCGGCATGAAAAAGATCATGAATGCGGTCGCCACCGCACCCAGTGCAAAAGCAATCGGCATTCCGGCAAACATCACGACGAGCGTGCAGGCGCCGTAGAGGAGCCCGATCGTCAGCACGCTCATCGGCGGCTACCGCGGCGTCGGATTCCGTGCACAACCTGAGAAAGTATCTGGATCGAGAGGAGCGTCATCCCGACGGTCATCAAGGAGTAGGGAATCCACAGCGGCGGACCCCAGGTCGAGCCGGAATGGAAACCCTCGGTCCAGGCTTCAAGCAGCAACAGCCAGGATTTCCAGGCGAAAAAGCTGCAGAAGACCAGGCTTGCGATGTCGACGGCAATCTCGCGAGCGGCATTCACGCGCGGCGGCAGGAATCCGACGACCGCCTCGATGGCAACGTGGCCGCGGCCGGCCTGAATGGCGGCAGCCGACATGAAAACCGCGCCCACGATGAGAAAGACCGACGTCTCGTCCTGCCAATCGGTCGAGATTTTAAGGAAATAGCGCACAATGACGCTGTAGGTGAGAACGAAGCTGGCAATGACCAGGGCGATGGACGAAAGATTGACAACGAAGGCATTGATGGCGGCGAGCACGCGGTCGGCGGCACCAACCGGTGCCGCGCCAGCCTCGGTGTGGGTTTCGAGGCCATGACTCACGGTCGCTGTCGCCTCGGTTCAGGAAACGTTGACCGCCTCGGCGAGCTTAAGGAGATCGGCGGCGAGCGGCGATTTTCCGGCATAGTCCTTCCACGCAGTCTCGCGCGCTATGGCACGCCACTTGTCGACCGTGGCTTCGTCCAGATCGGATACCTTGGCGCCTTTTTTGGCATAGACCTCCGCCACCTTCTGATCGTCAGCCATTGCCTCCTTGGTACCGAAGGCCTCCAATTCCACGCCGATGGCCATGATCATGTCCTGCTGATCCTTCGGCAGCGCGTCGAATATCCGCTTCGACATGACCAGCGGTTCGAGCATGAACCAATATGATTTGCCCCGACCTGTGGTCAGGCTCTTGGCGACCTCTTCGAGTCGGAATGAAATCAGACTGGTCGAGGACGTGATGGCGGCGTCGCAGGCGCCGGTCTGCATGGCGGCGTAGAGTTCGTTGGAAGGGGTCGATAAGGTGGTGGCGCCCGCTGCCTGCAGCACCATGTCCATCTCGCGGCTTCCGCCGCGAACCTTGAGGCCCTTGGCATCCTGCGGACTGACGATCGGCGTGGAGCGGCTGGCGACTCCGCCTGCCTGCCAGATCCAGGACACGATGATCACGCCTTTTTCCCCGAGAAAGCCGGCGAATTTCTTGCCCACTTCAGAGCTCTTCCAGGCAGCGCCCTGCCTGTAGGAGCTCACCAGGCCGGGCATCAGCCCGATATTGAGTTCCGCGAACTCGCCGCCCGCATAGGAGATCGGGTAGAGACTCACGTCGAGCACGCCTTTGCGCAGCGCCGAAAACTGCGCAACCGTCTTCATCAATGACGAGTTGGGATAGACCTGCCCGGTGAGGGCGCCGTTGCTGCGCTTTTCGATCTCGGCAGCGAACATCCGGCACAGCCGGTCGCGGAAATCGCCTTCCGCGATCGTTCCCCCCGGGAACTGATGCGATATCTTCAAGGTCTGGGCAGCAATTGCCGTTCCGAAGCGGGATGCGGCGAACACAAAAGGCGCGGCAACGGTGGCGGAAACGACATGCCGTCGGTTCAATCTCATGGCGTTACTCCCTATCTCTCGTTTGTCTGAATAGTGCCATGGAATGGCACAAAAGAAAATTCACTGAAAAGAACTTGTCGCCGCACCCAGCGCCCTCTCTTTCTGAGGAAAGGCGAGGAGGCCCTTGCGAATGGCGATTAGCGCAGCGCCTGTCTGAGGCCGCACCCGTTCGGTTCTGCGGATGACCGACGTGCGCCTGCGAGACCCGGACCTGTAGCCCGGATTTCGCCTTAACCGAAATCCGGGAAAAGCCGTCTGACCACGGGAGATGGCGGCATTATGTCCCGGATTGAGCAAGGGCTCGATCCGGGGCTACGAGGCTGCCGCACCTAAACCGCGTAAGCGGCAAAAAATTGCAGACCCGAGAATTAAGGCGGGTGGTACGCCTAAAAGGCCAAGGCGTTCATCAGCAAGGCAATGGTAAACACCGCGCCCAGAATTGACCCAAACAACCACGTCGTCGCTCGCTCACTCATCGGAACCAACCCCTTGTTACGACCAGAACGTTAGTCGAGCGGAGCCGCCGCTCGGTTCAAACCCGCCAATCAGCGATAGAAAATGGATGGCGAGGTGCGCCGCGCGTAGCTGCTCGCGCGGTCATACGTGGATTGGCTTAGCGGGCGATTGTGCGAGGGACGGGCGGACCTGCGGGGGCTGTTGGATGCAACGACCGCCTCCGGCTCGCGCTTTCGCTCCGAGGCAGGCTCGACCACCCCGCGCTCGCTCTTGATCGCAGCGAGGGTGCGGCTGTCGAGGCCGTAGATGTCGTTGCGGATTTGCAGCTTGCCGGCATTGTCGGCGAAAGCGGTCTGATAGGTGAGGTGGACCCAGATCGGGGTCGCCTGCAGCTGAATTTCCTGCTCGGCGCCGCCGAACATGCTCTTGATCTTCTCGGCCGTCCAGTGCTCGGCGGGGCGCGCGATGCCAAGGAGCACCTCGGCGTATTTGGCGGGATCCTGCACGCGCATGCAACCGTGACTCTCAGCGCGCACCTGCTTCGCGAACATGAATTGGTCCGGCGTGTCATGCTGATAGACCATGAAGCGGTTGAAAAAGTTGAAGCGGATGCGCCCAAGCGGGTTATCGCCGCCAGACGGCATCGTGATCTGCACATCGCCGCCGCTGTAGCTCACGCGCAGGCCCATGCGGGCGAGCACCGTCGGATCCTGCCGCTGCGCCGGCAGATACTCGTTGTGCACAATGGAAGGCGGTACGTGCCAGATCGGATTCACAGTGAAACTTTTCATGGTTTCGCTTAACAGCGGCGTTGCCATGCTCGGCTTGCCGATCACAACGCGCGTGGTCCAGACCTGCGTGCCGTTGTGCATGACCTTAAGCGTAAAGTCCGGCTGGTTGACTACCACGTGCGCATCGCCGAGGTCGCGCGCATACCAGCGCCAGCGTTCCATATTTGCGATAACGACATCGATCTGGCGGGAAACCTCCTTGCTTGCCGGCTTGCCGCGCAGTTCCGCGAGCGCCGCCTTGAGCTTCTGATACCCCTCGTGCGGAGGACTGAAGGCGTCGAGCGCTTGCCAAGCATTCGTCACGGCGGCCACGCTGGCGAGGATCTCCGCGGGTTCAGGAGGCGCCTGCGGCAGGTCGATATCGTGGCTCACGCGAGTATATGGGAAGCGTCCTGCCTGCACGTGCCGTGCATAGGCGAGGACTGCGCGGGTAAGGTTCAGCTCGGCATCCGCGCGCACGTCCGGGGCAAGGCCGGCGAAATTCGGGGTCTTGTAATCACTCGCCACAAGACCGTCGGCATCGGCATCCTTCAAGCGAGCAATGGCGGCTCGCGCGCGCGCATTCTCCACGCCCTTGTCGAGCCAGAGGGGCATGAGATTGCGACTCTGATAGAACGCCTCGACGCCAGCACGCTCCTTCTTGTCCGAAAAAATTGTATCTCCCTTGGTTGTCAGGAGGTCGCGAATCTTTTCCGCAATGACGCGGTCGGCGGGATCGAGCGAAGCCAGAGGATCCGGCGCAGCCGCCTGTTCAGCGACCGTCGCAGGATCAGTGGAAGTAACGGGGGAAGCCGCTGCCGGCGCATTGGCCGGGTTTATGGTTGCGGAAGGAGCCTGCGTCGAGGTCTCCTTGAAAGGAGCCGGCGTGGGCAGGGGAATGACCTGGATATTCCTGGCCATGGCGCCAAAAGGGGCGGCAAGGATCAGGGCGAGCGCAGTGCTCGCCAGGATATGGTCATAGCGCGGTCGACGCATTGGATATTCTCCAAGGTATGAGATTGACGCCGCTTCGCAGCCCGTGCTCGCGGTGCACGCAGGCTTCCGGCCCTAAAATCCGCTGAGTGCAAGCCAGGTGACGGCGCTGATGCCGATCAGAAGCGCCGTGAGCGAGCCGAAATCGTAATTGAGCAAAAGGCCGCGTTGTACGCGCATGTCGCCCCCTCCCCTGCCATCGAACCCTGCCCGGCCCGATCGCCGGGAATGGCTCTGTCAACTCATTTGTCGTGCGGGATGCCAGATTGGTTCAACGCGACCCCGGGAGGTTTCGGGAGCCGGCATTGCGGTGAACTTGGGACGCTTTCTGCGCACGGGGGCTGTATTCTGTCAGCCGAGATCGGCAGGCACATCGCCAGCTGGCCCTTAAAGCGGCGGTAATACCGGCCTTTGGAAGTTAAGCATGAAGAGAGGTGCCGCCTGGAATTGGGGCCGCATTCAGTCCGGCGCGTACAGAGCCCGATTGCGCTTCTGCCTGCGCATGACGGTTGCCGGTCTGCTGGCCTTCGCCATTGCCCAGGTTCTGACCATTCCGTTGCACGGATTGTGGGTGGTGCTTACGGCCCTGGTGGTCACGCAGATGAGCGTCGGCGGATCGCTGCGCGCGACCGCCGACTATGTGATGGGAACGCTCGGCGGGGCCGTCTACGCGATCGTTGTCGGGATACTTGTGCCGCATACGACGGCGATTGCGCTTGCCGGCCTCCTGGCACTCACCATCGCTCCTCTGGCCTATGCGGCAGCCCTCAATTCGAGCTTTCGGGTCGCACCTTTCACGGCCACGATCGTGCTCCTGATTTCAACGCAGCTCGGCGAAGGTCCGATCGAATCGGGGCTCTACCGGTTGCTGGAAGTGGGAATGGGCGGGGCGATTGCCGTGGCGGTCTCGCTATTGGTCTTCCCGGAACGCGCGCACGGTCTGGGACTGGAAGCAGCCGCCCGCATTCTCGATCAGCTGGCACGAACCCTGCCGCAACTCCTGGCAGGGGTGACGCGAAAGATCGATGCCGGCGAGGTCCGGCGCATCCAGGATGAAACCGGACGCGCCGTCGCTGCCTTCCAGGCACTCGCCGCCGAAGCCAAGCGCGAGCGCTCGGTCCGTCTCGTGGCAGAGCCCGATCCGGCGCCGCTTTCGCGCACCCTCCTGCGCCTGCGCCATGACCTCGTGATCATCGGGCGCGCCGCCAGCGCGCCCTTGCCGCAGGTTTTCGCGGAGCGGCTCGATCCGCCGCTTGCGCGCATTGCTGCCTGCGCAAGCGACTATCTGCACGCGAGCGCCAGCGCACTCGCGGCGCGGTCCGCCCCTCCCTCGCTCGATCCAGCGCAAGCCGCGCTTGCGGCTTATACCTCCGAGGTTGCGGCAGTGCGCAAAGAGGGTCTGACGCGCACGCTGTCGAGCAGCGAGTTGGAGCATCTGTTCGCGCTTGGCTTCGCGCTCGAGCAGTTGCACCAGAATTTCTGCGATCTTAACCGCTGCGTGCAGGAATGGGCGCGGCCTTCCAGGTGAGATGAGTAAAACGAATTCACAGCCGAGAGCGAGGAGCTTAGGTTAAAGTTTGTTCACAAGTTTGGCGGGTTGAGATTTTGCCGTTTTCCTACTCCAAATGAGCCGCTGAGCAATCGGGTTTGCGCGCATGCTCCATTACGACGCCTTCATCTCGTATAGTCACGCCAAGGACAAGCCGATTGCCGCGGCGCTGCAGTCGGTGATCCAGACGTTAGGCAAGCCATGGTATCGCCGGCGCGCTGTGCGCATCTTTCGCGACGACACCAGCCTCTCGGCCACCCCGCATCTGTGGCCCAGCATCGAAGCAGCCCTTGATCAATCCCGCTATTTTATCTTGCTCGCATCCCCGGAAGCCGCCGCATCCAGGTGGGTCAACAAGGAAGTGGCGCATTGGCTCGGTCGCAACAGCGCGGACAGGCTGCTGATCGCCAATACCGACGGCGCGCTTATTTGGAACGAAGAGGCCGGCGATTTCGACTCGCAAGGGTGCATGCCGCTGCCGCCTGTGCTTGCAGGGAAATTTGTGAGCGAGCCAAAATGGGTGGACCTGCGCGGCTTCCGTGACGCAGTTAACAAGCACAACGCCAGATTCGCCGACCTCGCCGCCGACTTCGCTGCCGCAATCCGCGGGCTGCCGAAAGAGGATCTGCTGTCGGAGGAGGTGCGCCAGCAGCGGCGGACGTTGACATTGGCATATTCGGGAGTCGCAACGCTCGCCGTGTTGATCGTTGTTGCCGGATGGCAATGGAAGATTGCGGTCGACAACGAGCATCAGGCAACCGAGCAGAAGCGGATCGCCGAACAGCAACGTGAAGTCGCCAAGACGGAAAGCGCGCGCGCTGAGCGCAATTTCGGCGCTGCCAAGTCGACGATCGACGCCGTGATCTTTGATCTCGTCCAGGGTCTGAAGGATGTAGAAGGAATGAGCGCCGAAACAGCGCGCCGCATTCTTGGGCAAGCAGAGGCGAGCATCGGGCAGCTTGTTTCAAGCACCGAGCAAGACCCGGCCTTGCAAAGAAGCCAAGCTACGATGTTTCGGCTTTTCTCAGAGCTGACAATGACTCTGGGGGCTACGGAGACGGCAATCGATTATGCGCAAAAGGCGATCGCAATTGAACGCGCTCTCCTGGCAGCAAACCCAGCGGACGCCGAGAGTCAGTATCAACTGACGAATGGCTTGCAACGGCTTGCAGACGCATCGATCGCACGCAACGAACTTGCGCAAGCCCTTGCAGCCATACGTGAATGCCTTGATATCGACCGGGCGGTAATTGCCAAGGACCCGAATCTTGCTCGCTGGCAGTACTCTCTATCAGCCAACCTCAATAGATTAGGCGTTTTGCGCAAAGCGCAAGGCGATTACGCCGCGGCGCTTGCCGCATTTCGCGAAAGCCTGGAAATCAGGCGAATGCTCGCGTCGCGATTTCCTGATGTTCCTGATTTACAACGCGATTTCTCCATCGGCCTTGAAAACGTGGCGGGCGTGCTGGCGCATCAGCGCGATCTCGCCGGCGCGCTTGCCGCTTACCAGGAAAGTCTTGCCATACGCCGCGCGATTGCCGCTCGGGATCCCGGCAACACGCAATGGCGTCGGGACGTTTCGCTGGGCCTCGAGGGGGTTGGCTACATGCTCGCGGATCAAGGTGATGTGACGGGCGCCCTGGCAGCGTTCCGTGAGAGCCTCGACATCATCCGGCAGCTGACAGCCAAGGACCCCGGCAATACCCGTTGGCAGCGTGACCTCTCGGTCACGCTCGATAACGTGGGCGATCTGTTACGGGAAAACGGCGATTCTGAGCAGGCACTCAGGATGTATCGCGAGGCTTCGGACATCTTCCGAAGATTGGTTGCGAAGGACCCGAATGTCAGCAGCTGGCAAAGCGATCTTTCCGTGAATTTGGAGAAGATTGGCGAGGTCCTGACGATCCAGGGCGATCCCAAAGCAGCGCTTACGGCCTTTGAAGAAAGTCTTGCCGTCCGCCGCGGCTTGGCAGCAAAAGGCCCAAGCCGCCCCGACTGGCAGCGCGACGTCGCGCTTTCGCTTGTGAAGATCGGCGACTTGCTGTCACCCAGCGGAGAGAAGGATCGTGTCCGTGCAGCCTATCGCGAGAGCCTTGCAATCAGTCGGGTGCTCGCGAGTCAGGACCCGACCAATTCAATATGGCAGCGCGATTTGTCGGTGGTGCTAGACCGGGTAGGCGACATCATGCTGGCGCAGAGCAGCAGCATGGACGCCGAGTCTCTCTTTCGCGAGAGCCTGGCCATTCGGCGGACACTGGCGGACAAGGAACCGGGAAACATCCGGTATCGGCGCGATATCGCAGTAAGCCTAAATAAGGTCGGCGACGTGCTGCTGGCGCGCAGCGATCTTTCCAACGCGCTACTTTCGTATCAAGAAGGCCTGCAAATTATTCGCATCCTAGCTGCCAAATATCCCAAAGACGCTGGTTGGCAAGTGGATTTGCAGTACAGCGCCGGAAAGATTGGGGTCTTGGCTTACGATTTCGTTCTGGCGCGCAACTTCGAGCAAGCACTCGGACTGTCCGATGAAGCGATTGCGGCCGCGCCAGACATGCTTTGGCTGCATTCGAATCGCGCTCATGCGCTTATGTTCCTGAACCGCGTCGATGAAGCGCGTGCGCTGTATCTTCGCTATCGCGGCACCAGGATTATAGAGGGCGAAAAATCGTGGGAGAGTGTCATCCTGGACGACTTTGCCGGATTGCGCAAAGCCGGGCTTCGGCATCCGTTGATGGATGAAATCAAGAAGAAGTTCACTCTGAGCGGATGAACGCGGCCGCACTATGGCGCCAGCAGCACCTGCCGGCAGGCAGCGGGCAGTTCGGCCATTTTGGGCCCAGGTCCCGGCGTCGGCTGTGCTGGCTCCGGTGAGTAGTTTTTCGCCGCGGTGGCGATCCAGTGATCAAGCTCCTTG
The DNA here is from genome assembly GCA_963817135.1 of uncultured Alphaproteobacteria bacterium. GTDB lineage: Bacteria > Pseudomonadota > Alphaproteobacteria > Rhizobiales > Xanthobacteraceae > VAZQ01. Next base: position 45,120 of record CAWFNG010000003.1, read on the forward strand.
CCGCAGCCGTCGTCTGCCGGCCGAGCCGCCTGCGGTTTGCATTCCTTATCCTCGGGGGGGCAATCCAGGCGGACATGGAAGTGATAGTCGTGTCCCCCCCACGGCTGCACCTTCTTCAGCCAGGCGCGGTCGTTACCGGCATCGCGGCAGAGCGCCTTCTTGATGGCCGGGTTGACGAAGATGCGCGCCACCTGCGGGTCCGTTGCAGCAGCCTTGATCAGCGCCACATGCGCCGGCGTCCATACTTTTGGATCGACGTCCTTGCGGTCGTGCGCGACGACCATTGTAGCCATCATCTCTTCCCGTTCCTCGCTGGTAAGCTCGCGATCCGGCATGGGAGTGAGCCAGATATCTGCATCGAGTCCGACCTGGTGGCTTTTATGACCTGTGCGCATCGGGCCGCCGCGGGGCTGCGACATGTCGCCGACGAGAAGCCCGTGCCAGCCGGTCGTCGGCGCCTGATTCGCCAATCGTTCCAGAAATTCCACCAGCCGCGGATGACCCCAGTTGCGGTTGCGCGAGAGGCGCATCACTTGCCAGGTCTTGCCGTTGATCGGCAATGCGACGGCCCCGGCGAGGCAGCCCTTGGAGTAGAAGCCGATCGTGTGCGTCTGCAGTGGAGCGGGCGTCATCTTGCGCCCGAACAGCTCCCTGGCCGGCGTTTTGGGATCGTCGGGATGGGCGAGCGGCGGCAATGGCTCGGGATTGACGCTACCCTTGTCCTGCGCGCTTACCGGCCCGCCCGCCAGGAATGCTAAGGCGAACAGCCAGGCGGCGGCGCGCCGTCCGCGGCCGCGGCAAACTATTCGCCCTGGTACATGACCCCTCGCCAGCGCTCCCCTCATTCGCATATTGAGGCCCATTACTTACCCCCGCGATCTACCCCTTTGTTGACCAAGCCTTCGCGGCATGCATATGGCACAACCCGGCAGCCGAAGCTTTCAGCTCGCGGTGCGACAGGCCTCGGACTCAGCATCGATGGCGCAGAGATATTTCTTGCTGCGGGTGCAGTATCCCTGATTGGCCGGTTTGTCATAATTGCGCAGGCAGGCGTTCAACCAGTCTATGGCGATGTCCGCCTTCTTGAATTGCTTGTCGCGACAATAGTCATCGAGATTGGCGGCAACGAGGCCAAAGTCGCGGGGAACCTGCCAGCGGTGCTTCTTGTGCAGCTCCTCGCCGCGCTTGTAGAGCGCATTGCTCGTGCGCAGACAAGCATTGGTATCTTTTTGTATCTCCGCACCCGCAGGCATCGACAGTCGCAGCGCCATCAGCACACCAACGGCCAAAGCAATCAGTGGTCGAGAGCAAGCAGCTAAAAAATCGCTGTGCAATTGTTTTCGCATGGTGCGCTCCCTCCGTATTTTGCACAGGCAGGTGCCTTCTTTTTATCATTGCCTGCCATCCATCGATCGATTCAATACGGTAAACAATAGCAGACTGTATTTGAAGCGTGCTATCGTTGCCTGATCGACCGCCCTCGCAGAGGAGGGTCATACGGCAATCTGCATCCGACGGCGAGACTTCACCTCCATCCTGTGCGGTATGGCGGTCGCGTGGCCGATCATGGCGCGCGCGCAGCAAGCCGCGCGCGTATTGCGGGTTGGGTTTGTCGGGGCGCAGCCGCGCGATGCGCCGATCTACGTCGCCTTCCGCAAGCGGATGGCGGAACTCGGCTACCGGGAAGACAGATATTTCACCTTCGACTTCATTCAAACTCCCAGCATCGATGCGTATGAGGCGAGCTTTCGCGAACTTGTTGCACGCAAGCCCGACATTATCCTGGCTGCGGGCAACGAGCCTGCGTTGCGCGCTGCGCAGGCGGCAGCGGGAACGCTGCCGATCGTTTTTCTGGCTATCGACTTCGATCCCATCGAAAGAGGTTATGTCGCGAGCCTCGTCCGCCCCGGCGGCAACATCACGGGGATCTTCGTCCACTCGCTCGAACTGGCGGCAAAACGCATCGAGTTGCTGCGCGAGGCTCTGCCCCAGGCCCGCCACGTCGGGCTCATCGGAGACGCCTCATCTCGCGATCAGGTCGAGACCGCAGCAGCGGCAGCCGGCCCGCTGGGTTTCGAGCCGCGTCGTATTGAGCTGACCGGCCAGCCGCCGGACTATGCCGCTGCCTTCGCGCAGATGGCCGACGCGCCCGGCGAACCGATTGCCATCCCGGCCGGTCCGATATTCCTGCGCGATCGCGCAACGATCGGACGCATGTTGCTTGAGCGGCGTATTCCCTCGATCAGCGCTTTCCAGGAGATCGTCGAGGCGGGAGCGATGGTGAGTTACGGCATCGATCTGGTTGGCCTCTTTCGCGATGTCGCGGGCGTTGTCGATCAGATTGCCAAAGGTGCCAACCCTGCCGAGTTGCCGATCGTGCAAGCCTCGCGCTTTCATCTGGCGGTGAACTTAAAGAGCGCGACGGCGCTCGCTATCACGTTGCCTTGGGCGCTCACCGCGCGCGCCGACGAGGTGATCGAGTAGGGCCCCTCACTCCTCAAGGCGCGTCATCGGTTTGACATTCCGGCCAACTCAATTCCTGCGATTGGGATTACCTTTGCCGCGGGGCCTTCACCACCAACACGTCCGGCGCGGGCGGCGCTCCGAACGCGACGTTGAAACCCACTTGCCCGCCATAGACCGTGACATTCTTTTCGGCAAACTGCGCGTAACCAGCAACCAGCCCGGTTATGTTGTTTGCGATTTTGACCGTCGTGCCGGCGGTCGCGCTTCCCCAATCCTTGCCGAACACCACTGCCGGCATCGAATAACCGGGCGCGGTAATTGTTGTCAGGTACGCGGTCACAAGCCGGTCGGTCGAAGCCAATTCATGGTTCCACACCAGCTTGGCAAAGGGCCGCCAGAAGCCGATGTTGTAGCTCACTTGATATCCGAGCTCGCTCACCGCGGAGTTGCGCAACTGGTCATCGAAGGCGAGGCTGGTGAAGCTGCCGGTTTCAGTGAACGAATCGATATGGATTCGTTGCAGGACGATCCCGGCAACGGGTCCATGCGTCAGCTGCGCGAACATGAAGTCGTAGCCGGTCTCCAATGCGAGCGAATAGTTGCTGCCGCTCGTGTTTCCGTTGTTGGGTTGAATGGTAATGCCGATCGGAACCGGCCGGTTCACGCTGTCGCGCAGCGTACCTGCGCTTGCAATGATGTCGCCCCAGAACGCACTGTTGCGATAAGCGGCGTAGATGCTCGCCGCAAATTCCTCCTGCTTGTAGTCGCCGGTGTTGCTGAATGATTGCTTGGTGTTGCCGACCGAGAACGCAGCGCCGATGAGCCATTCGCGGGTATATTTGTAGTCGAACCCGCCGGTCAGCGCGACCGGAGTGCCGGGATCCCCGGGGAAGCCGTTATAATTGTCCATCTTGAGATAGGACACGTCGCCTGTAAGCCATGCATGATATCTGCCTGGCCCAGGGTCTTGCTGAGAGATCGGGATTTGATTGACGATCGCATTGACCACGGCGGCACGAGTTTTCACCGGCGCTTCGGCAAGGAACGAAATCTGGCTCGGGGCGACGATAAGACTGTAGAAGTAGTCGGCGAAGATTTTTTGTCCGGCCGTGGTCAAATGCTGGTCGTCGGCGAATAGATGGGTTTGGTCCGCGTCCGGCGTAACAAAGGTGGAAGGAGCATTGGGGTTGGACGAACACAAAAGCGCCCACGCGGTGGTCACACCGGCGGGTTTTGTGCAAGCCACGTGGCCGGCGGCGGTATCGACGAACTGGAACCCGAACGCCGTCGGGTTGGCCGCGATGGCCACTCGCACGGCGTTGATATCGGCGGGGATGAAGTTCACGCCCGCTGACGCCAGACCCGACCAGAGCGCCATACTGTAATCAAACCTTGCCTGACGCTCGACTGCATCTCCGGCGGGAAACGAGAAGGGCAGATCGGGAACAAGAATGTAACGCGCGCCGGCCGCCTGCAGGCTTGCAATGGCACCGGCAAGACCATTGGCTGCGCTTACCAGATACGCAGTAGGATTCGCCGGAAATGGGCCGGTGCCGCTATTGCCGAGTGCGAACGAGACATCGTTGCCCCCGGAGCTGATCAGATAGAGAGCATTGCTGTTCGCCCGCCCGCCATTTGACGCAAGGTAATTGGCAATCTGCGTGACCGTCGGGTACGCGGCAAGGAAGCCCCCGGTTGCTGCGGTGTTGACAGTGACATCCTTGGCACCGCTCATCGCGTAATTGGTGCCCCCTTGGCTGGCCGGTACGGCGGGGAGGCCGAAGTAAGCTGCGAGCGCCTCGGAACTCATCAAGCCTGGGCTGGTTGTCGGTTTGCCCGCCCCATTTGCGACGGCGCTTGGCCACAATGCATTGAAGGCCGCCGATCCGCCGGGCGATGCGAGAATTCGATACCAGCCGCTGTCTATCGTGCTGTCGCCGAAGCCAAAAAATTGATTGAATGACTGGGCTGCTGCCGGCCGGCTGAGCATGCCCAAGACGGCTGCCAATACCGCAAGCCCATACTTCATTTTCTCTAAACCAAAAATGCTACCGGGATTTGAATACAAAACCTTTTTGGAGCGTGAGTCCGTTGCCCGTCAGCAACATACCAATTTAATATTTTCTTGCGTCCGTCTGTTGCCTGGATCGCCTTCTGACGTGGTGTTCAGGCAACGCATAGACGCCTTACTTCGCCACCAGCCCCTTTACCGCGTTTGCGCGTGCACTGTGGGTGATCCGGCCCGCAGCATCCGCCGGCAGGCGCGGGCGCACCGATGTCTTGAGCCGTTCGCGATCCGCGGCGGTCATCGCCGCAATTGTCGGCCCGATACTTCCCAAGAGGCTGGTCGTCCAGAAATCATCGAAGTCGGCGAAGGTCCGCTGCACTACAATCTCTTTTGTCGCGACCGCACCAAGCCCCGCGGCTGTCCACAACTCGCGCAGGGCTTCCATCCGCGACGCGCCTGCGCTCGGCGGGCGCGGCGGCGTAATACCCATGGCGCGCATTTCCGCATGAATCGATTCATGCGGAAATCCGCCGCCCAGCATATCCCACGCATAGGCAGCGACCGTGCCGCCGGGGCGGACGACCCGTGCCAGCTCGGCCACCCCTTTGGCCGGATCGGGGAGGAAAAAAATCACCAGCGCCATGACGGCTGCATCGAAGATGCCATCGGCATAGGGAAGTGCCATGGCGTCGCCCTGTTGGAAACCCGCGACGCGCGCCGCAGGCCGCGCCCGCGCAAATGCGAGTTGCCCTTCCGACGGATCAAGTGCCGCAACTTCGGCCGGCGCGCATCGTTCGACGATAAGCTCGGTGAACGCGCCGTTGCCGCAGCCGACATCGATCCATCGCCAGCCCGAAGCCGGTACGAGCCAATCAAGGAAAACCTCGCCGGCAAGCCGGCTCCATTTTCCCATCATCCGTTCGTACGCAGCCCCGTCCTCGAAGCGGAATTGCTGCTCGGCCATCAGCCCCTGCTCACGAAGTTACCGGCACACCGAGCATTCGCCGGGCGCCCCAAGCTCACGTGTACGGCACCACTGGTTCGGCTTCCGCACTCTCCGGTTCGGCCCTGCCGCGCGGGCGCAGGAAAAAGGATTGCAGCGCCGGCACGACCACGAGAAACATGATTGGACCGATCAGCATCCCGCCGACGACGACTGTCGCGAGCGGCCGCTGCACCTGGCTGCCGATGCCGGTCGAGATCGCCGCGGGCAGGAGCCCAATGCAGGCTGACAGCGCCATCATCAGGATCGGGCGCATCTGCTGCTGCACCGCCTGCAACATGGCGTCCAGCGGATCGGCGGCGTCTGCTGCCACCCGATTATAGCCATTGATGATGAGTATTCCGCTCATTACGGAAACGCCGAACAGCGAGACGAATCCGATCGCGGCCGAGATGCTGAAATCCAGTCCGGCGACATACAGCCCCAATATGCCGCCGCAAACCGCAAACGGAATGCCGACCAGCGCCATCAGACTGTCACGCAACGAATTGAACAGCCCATAGAGCAGCACCATGATCAGAATGAAGCTGACGGGAATGATGAGGGTCAGTCGTTTCTTCGCCTGCTGCAGCCCCTCGAACTCTCCCGCCCATTCGATCTGATAGCCGGTGGGAATCTTCACGTTCTTTGCGATGCGCTCCTGCGCCTCCGCAACGGTGCTGGCGAGGTCACGGCCGCGCACGCTGAACTTGATGGGAACGAAACGTTGGTTGCGCTCGCGAAAGATGTAGGAGGCGCCGGTATCAAGCGTGATGGAGGCAAGCTCGCTGAGCGGGATATAGGCGTTGCCGTTGGCCGTCTGATTACCGACCTTGATGTTGTTTACTGCCCCGAGGCTGGTGCGATATTCGGGGGCGAGCCGGACCGTGACATTGAACTGCCGGTCGGCTTCCAGAAGCGTGGTCGCCACGGTGCCGCCAAGCGCAGCTTGCACGACGGTGTTGACATCGCTGACACTGAGCCCATAGCGTGCTGCGCGCTCCCGATCGACTCTGATATTAAGGTTGGGCTGGCCCAGTACCCGGAAAATCCCGAGATCCTTCACGCCGCGCACCTGTGCCATTTCGGCGAGCGCGCGGTTTGCGATCTGCTCCAGTATTTCAAGGTTGGGTCCAACAATCTTGACCGAGTTTGCGCCCTTTACGCCCGAGAGTCCCTCCTCGACATTGTCCTGGATGTATTGGGAAAAGTTGAAGCCGATGCCGGCGAATTCGGTTGCGAACTCCTTCTGCAGCTGATCGATCAGCTTCTCCTTGGTCATTCCCTTTGCCCACTCCTCGAATGGCTTGAGCGGGACAAAGAATTCCGCATTGAAGAACCCGGCCGCGTCGCTGCCGTTGTCCGGTCGTCCGTGCTGCGAGACGACAGTAACCACTTCCGGATGCCGCATGAGCACTTCACGCATTCTATTGACGACCGGCATGCCGGCTTCGAGCGAGATGGTCGGCGGCATCGCCGCGCGGATCCAGAGGTTGCCCTCTTCGAGCGCCGGCAGGAACTCGCTGCCAAGCCGCGAGCCGATCAAGCCGGTGACGGCGAGAAACACCAAACCGATTGCAACCGTGCTCTTGCGGTTGATCAGCGACCAGCGCAGCACGGGGGTGTAGATCGAACGCAGTATCCTTACCACCGTGGTCTCGACCTCGCTGACATGCTCGGGCAGCAGCAGCGAAGCGAGCGCCGGGGTGATGGTGAAGGTCGCGATCAAGGCGCCCACCAGCGCGTAGCCGTACGTCCTCGCCATGGGACTGAAGATCTGTCCTTCCACGCCCTGCATGGTGAACAGCGGAATGAATGCCGCGACGATGATGGCGGTGGAGAAAAACACCGCACGGTCGATCTGCAGCGCGCTCACCAGAATAATTCGCAGCCGGTCGGTCCAGACCGGCGCCGCTCCTCTGAGGTCGCGCGTCGGATCGGAACCCCAGCGGCCGGCGCTTAGGTCCTCCAGCAGCTGCTGTTTTTGCTCGGGGCGCGCCTCGAAATTGCGGTAGATGTTCTCGACCAGAATCACCGCGGCATCGACAATGATGCCGAAATCGACGGCGCCGACCGAGAGCAGGTTGGCGTCCTCGTTGCGCACCACCAGAATGATGATGCTGAAGAACAATGCGAACGGGATATTCGCGCCCACAATGATGGCGCTGCGCAGGTCGCCGAGGAACATCCACTGAATGAAGAAAATCAACAGGCAGCCAAACATCAGATTGTGCAGGACCGTGCTGGTGGTGACGGACACGAGGGTGGTGCGGTCATAGAAGGGGATGAGCTTCACCCCCGCAGGCAGCGAGCCGTCGCTGTTGATGCGCTCCACCGCGGCCTTCACGCGCGCCACAACGTCGTTGGTGTGCAGCGTGCGATTCATGATGACGATCGCCTCGATCACGTCATCCTCGTTGTCGCGGCCGGCCTTGCCCAGGCGCGGCACATTGCCGACGTAAACCTGCGCAACGTCCTTGACGAAGACCGGAACGCCGCGCGATTGCGAGAGCAGAACGTTCTCGATGTCGGCGACCCTGTACCCCTGGGTCACGTCGGCCGCTCCACCGCTATCCATGAGGCCGACGCCGCGAATATTAACGGACTGCTGTCCGACATTGATGGTGCGGCCGCCCACATTGATGTTGGCGTTGCCGATCGCGCTGACGACCTGGGGGAGGGTGACGTTGTAGGCGTCGAGCTTGTTAAGGTCTACCTCGACTTCATATTCCTTGGTCGTTCCCCCCCAGGTGTTCACCTGTACGACCCCTGGCACCGTCAGCAACCGGCGCTGCAACACCCAATCCTGAATGGTGCGCAGGTTGGTCAGTCCGAAATTCGGCGGGCCGACCAGTTGATAACGGAAGATTTCACCGACCAGGCTGGTGCCCTGGATCTGCGGGGTCAAGTTGTTGGGCAGGCTGACATTCTGCGCCAGATTGATCTGGGTCTGGGTGAGGGCAAAATAGTAGTCGACGCCGTATTGAAACACGACGCGAACAAAGGACAGGCCGTAGAAGGAGGTGGAGCGGATGACCTCGACCCCCGGAGTGGCGGCAAGCCCGACTTCGATGGGTATCGTGTAATAGCGCTCCATCTCTTCGGCCGATTGGCCGGCCGCCTGAGCGGTGATTTCCAGGATGACGGGGGCTGGATTGGGATATGCCTCGATGGTCAATCGCGCCAAGGCGGCAATGCCGGCGCCGATGAACAGCATCAATCCCAGGAGCACGATCGGCCGTCGGGTTAATGCGAATGTGACAATGCCCTTGAGCACAGCTTTCCCGCGCGCGGCCGGACCCTAATTTTGTCGCCGCATCTCGATAACAGCGCAGCAACTTGTTCGCAAATCGCGCAATGACGCAGCGGCTTTCTTACGGCAAGCTTACGGTGCAGTCTTTGAAATGCTGCAACGTAAGTCGCGGCACATTCCGACTTGTAGCAACTCTATGGAGTGCGTGTGGCTTTGGATTTGACGTTCTTGCGAAAGGCTCGCGGCAACGGTGGTAGGAACGTCAAATCCGCCACACGAGCAGAGCTTCTTCCAGTTTCCGTCACGCAATGGGCGCGCGGGCTGTCCCGCTGGGACCTGTTCGCGATCCTTTTGGTGCTCGGCGTGCTGGTATTCCTGGCTGAAGCGAGCCAGCAGCTGCTCGGGCCTTTGTCGGAGCTCAGGTTCAAGCCGGTATCGCTCGAGCCCAGTCACCTGCCGGAATATGCCGCGCGCACCACCTTGCGCCTGTTCGTCGCGCTGTTCTTCTCGCTCCTGTTCACGTTTGGCTATGCCACCCTTGCCGCCAAGAGCCGGCGCGCCGAGCTTGTGCTGGTACCGCTCCTCGACATCCTGCAGTCGGTACCGATTCTCGGCTTTATCTCGGTAACCGTCGTTTTCTTCATGTCGCTTGTTCCCGGCCGTGTTCTCGGCGCGGAGTTTGCCGCCGTGTTTGCAATCTTCACCAGCCAGGCCTGGAATATGGCGTTCAGCTTTTATCAGTCGCTGCGCACCGTCCCGGCCGAGCTTGTCGAGGCTTCGCGCGTATTCCGCTTGTCGGCGTGGATGCATTTCTGGCGCGTTGAAGTTCCTTTCGCCATGCCCCAGCTCATCTGGAACATGATGATGTCGATGTCGGGGGCGTGGTTCTTCGTGGTCGCATCGGAGGCCATCAGCGTCGGCAATACGACGGTGCTGCTGCCTGGAATGGGCTCTTATATCGCCGTTGCCATCGAGCAGCGAAGCCTTGCCGCGGTGGCCTGGGCCATCGGCACCATGCTGGTCGTGATCTTCATCTACGACCTTACCGTATTTCGGCCTCTGGTCGCATGGGGCGATCGCTTCCGCTTCGAGCAGCAGGCAAGCCTCGCTCCGCAAAAATCGTTCGTCCTCGACGTTCTGCGCCGTTCCGGTCTGATCAGGCTGCTCGCCCGCCCGTTCGCCGTAATCTGGCGTCGTTCGCTGCATTGGCTGCCGCTGAAGAGCCGCACAGGCATAGCGCCGGCGCAAAAGCACAACCGCATCAGCGATCGGATATGGGCGGTGGCGGTGCTGCTCATAGCGATCGTCGTGGTTTGGCAGATTGCGCGCTTCGTGGTGCATGGTCTCTCGCCCGCCGATCTGCGTGAGGCCATCGTCCGTGGGTTTGCCACGCTCGCCCGCGTCGTGGTGCTGATTGCAATTGCCAGCCTGATCTGGGTGCCGATCGGCATTTGGGTCGGAACGCGTCCTCGCGCAACGCGCATATTCGCGCCGGTTGCACAGTTTCTCGCGGCTTTTCCGGCGAACCTTCTCTTTCCGCTCGTGGTATCGGCAATCGTTGCTTTGCAGCTCAATCCGGATATCTGGCTAAGCCCGCTGATGATCCTGGGCACCCAATGGTACATTCTGTTCAATGTGATCGCCGGCGCTGCGGCCATCCCCTCCGAGCTGCGCGATTGCTGCGCCAATCTGCAGGTGCGCGGCTGGCTGTGGTGGCGCACCACTGCGCTCCCCGCCGTATTCCCGTATTACGTGACCGGCGCGATCACCGCCTCCGGCGGCTCCTGGAATGCGAGCATCGTCGCCGAGGTTGCTTCCTGGGGCAATCAGCGGCTGGAGGCATTCGGCATTGGCGCCTACATTGCTCGCGCCACCGAGGCGGGAGATTTCCACGCCATCGTGCTTGGCATTGCGGTGATGAGCCTGTTCGTGGTGGTCATCAACCGGGTGTTCTGGCGCCCGCTCTACCGTTACGCCGAGCGAAAATTCCGGCTGGAGTGAGAAAGAGAATGATCGCGAATGCCGCCCCATTGCTCGAAGTGCAGTCCATCCGCAAGGCATTTCCCAAGCCGGACGGCAGCCAATTGCTGGTGCTCGACGATCTCAGCCTCGAACTTAAGGAGGGCCAGATCGTCGGCCTGCTCGGCCGGTCGGGCTCGGGCAAATCCACGCTGCTGCGCCTGATCGCCGGGCTCGCGCAGCCCACCGCCGGGACGATCACCTATCTCGGGCACCGGGTCGAAGCTCCGCCACCCGGGATTGCGATGGTGTTTCAGAACTTCGCGCTGTTTCCCTGGCTGACGGTCCTGGAAAATGTCCAGCTTGGCTTGCAGGCGCTTGGTTTGCCGGAGGTGGAAATCCGCCGGCGGGCGATTGCCGCCATCGACCTCATCGGCCTCGACGGATATAAATCGGCCTATCCGCGCGAGCTATCCGGCGGCATGCGCCAGCGCGTAGGTTTTGCCCGCGCGCTCGTCGTTCATCCCAACATCCTCTTGATGGATGAGCCGTTCTCCGCGCTCGATGTTCTCACCGCGGAAACGCTGCGCACCGACTTCCTCGATCTGTGGAGCGAGGGCAGGCTCCCCATCAAGGGAGTCGTCCTCGTCACCCACAATATCGAAGAAGCCGTCCTGATGTGCGACCGCATCCTCGTATTCTCGACCAATCCCGGGCACATCATCGACGAGATCAAAGTCGACTTGCCGCAGCCGAGAAGCCGGCTCGACCCGCAATTCCGCGATCTCGTCGAGCGCATCTATGTCGCAATGACGGCGCGCGCCGCCAAGCGCCCTTCGCTCGCGGCCGAAGCCCCACGGCCGGTCGCAATCGACACCGTACTCCCCCGAGTATCTGCCAATCTGCTCGCCGGGCTCATCGAGACCGTTGCCGGCTCGCCGTACCATGGGCGGGCCGACCTGCCGGTCATTGCAAGCTCGCTGCATATGGAAGTCGACGACCTGTTTCCCGTCGTGGAAACGCTGCAGATGCTGCGGCTCGCAGAGATCGAAGGAGGCGATATTCTCCTCACCGATGTGGGTAAGCAGTTTGCCGAGGCAGGCGTGGACGATCGCAAGAAGCTCTTCCAGCGCCAGCTGCTTGCGCATGTTCCGCTTGCCGTGCATATCCGCCGGGTTTTGCAGGACCGGTCGAATCATACCGCGCCCAAAAGCCGATTCCTCGACGAGCTTGAAGACCACATCACTCCGGATGTCGCGGAACAAACATTGCGGGCGGTTACCGCCTGGGGCCGTTTTGCCGAACTGTTTGCCTATGACGATGAGAGCGAGACCTTCAGTCTCGACAACCCGACGTGAGGGTCAGCGCTGTAGTTTGATTTGGGTGTCCCGGGCGCGGCGCAGCACGAGCAGCGCACGCGACCTTGGTTCACAGCAATCGCGCTCCGCTTATCGAGAGCATTCCGCGCGCGGATTCACGTAGCTCGGCGCAGGAAGCTGGGGTTAAGCTCCTTTACCGAGCGCACGCCGCATTGCTGCATGGCCGCGCGGGTCTCGGTGCGCAGAAGCTGGAGCACGCGCTCGACACCCTCCTGGCCGAAGGCGCCAAGACCCCAGAGGTAGGGCCGCCCGATGCCGGCCGCCTGCGCACCCATGGCGAGCGCCTTGACGACGTCGGTGCCGCGGCGGAATCCGCTATCGACGATCACCGGCATGCGGCCGTTCACCGCGGCGACGATCTCCGGCAGTGCGTCGATGGTCGAGCGCCCGCTGTCCTCGCCGCGCCCGCCATGGTTGGAAACAAGGATGCCGTCCATCCCGTTCTGCACGGCGAGCTCGGCGTCTTCGGCGGTGAGGATACCCTTGAGCACGATCTTCATTCTGGTGATATCGCGCATGCGCTTGACCGCCTCCCAGGACAGGTTGCTGGATTCGCCGCTGCCCGCGACGCCGGACAGATCGATGCCATCGTAATTGTGTCGGCGGAGCGCCCGCCTGGCGAAGCTTGTGCGGTCATGGCAGACCGAGCATTCGCGCGTATCCTCGCGCGTGAGACGGAAAAGCGTTTCCTGGTTGCGGCCGCCGACGCGATCGACGGTGACGGCAAGTACGGGACAGCCGGCCGCCTCCGCTCGCTTGATCAGCGCCTGGGCGACCTCCCACTGCGGCGAGGCATAAAGCTGGAACCAGATCGGTGCGCCACGCGCCTCGCTGACGACCTCCACCGCCTCGTTCGCAGAGGTAGAGAGAATTTGCAGGTGATTGCCGATGCGCGCGGCCTTTGCCACAGCAATCTCGCCATCAGGATGGAAAAACTTGTTGCCGCCGGTCGGGCACACGAAGATCGGCGAATCGTATCTGGCGCCGAACAGCTCGATGCCCATATCGACCTTCGAAACGTCGTTGAGCCGGCGCGGACGCAGCTGGAATTTGAGGAAGCCCTCGCGGTTCGCTCGCAAGGTGACCTCGTCATCGATCCCCGAGGCCATATAGCCGAAATGCGCGGGCGGAACGTTCTTGCGCGCGACCGGCTCGAAGTCGAAGACGTTGATCGCCTCCTTCGGGCTCTTGATCATTTCACTTCCCGCCGGCGCCCAGATCATCGGATCAGGGAGCTTCGATGGGGCTTCCATTGCGTGAACCTCGAGCGCGCCCGTGGCGACAAGCGGACTTGCGGCAAGGTACTGCAGGAAGCGGCGGCGGCTGGCGCGAACGATCGGCGATGTCATCTAAGAATCCCTCCTTACATTCCAGCTTTGTGATATTGTCGGGCGCAATGCCGAGCAGAGGGTATGGGGGTTTCATGATCAAACATCTCGCAACACCCGCCGTTCGCACGTTGGTTCTCGCCGGTGCCGGCCTGCTCGCCGCAATTGCCTGCGCCTGCGCGCAAGCCTCGATGAAAATGGTGCTGGACTGGAACTTCGAAGGGCATCATTCACCCTATGCGCTCGCCGCCGATACCGGAATCTTCGCGCGCAATGGTCTGGCCGTTACGATCGACCGCGGTTATGGCTCCGGCAATTCCGCCACCAAAGTCGCGAGCGGCGCCTACGATGTCGGCATCGCGGACCTCGGCGCCGTCATCGCATTGAACGCAAAGCAGGGCGGCATCAAGCTCATTTCCATCTATCAAATCTATGATGTGGCGCCGTTGTCAATAATGACATTGACCGAAAACGGCATCAAAAGCCCGGCTGACCTTGCGGGCAAGAAGCTGGCAGCGCCTCCGGGCGACTCCAGTCGCGTGATGTTTCCGGTATTCGCCCGCGTCAATAACATTTCAATCCGAATTCGATCGAGTGGATCGATGTCACGCCGCCGCTGCGCAGCGCCATGCTGCTGCAAAAAAGGGCCGATGCCATCACCGCGCAGTTCTCCGAAGTGATCAGCTTTCGAACCATGGGGGTGAAAAACTCGGACCTGGTCGTGCTGAAATACAGCGATCTGGGAGTGAAGCTCTACGGGCATGCAATCATCACGACGCCCAGATATGCCGCTTCGCATAATAAGGAGCTCGCCCAGTTTCTTCGCTCGGTCATTGAGGCGTGGACCGCCACCATCAAGGATCCCCGGACTTCCATCGCTGTCATCAAGAAGCGCGATGCCCTGATCGATGAAAAGGTGGAGCTCGATCGCCTCGACTTGATGCTGCGCGAGACGATTGGAACCGAAACCATCGTCAGGAACGGTTTCAGCGCCGTGGACCAGACACGGCTGAAATTCACGGTCGATGTGGTCACGCAATCGTTCGCCCTGCCGCCGATCGATCCGCAAGAGCTCTATCATCCGGAATATCTGCCGCCCGCGAGCGAGCGCGCATATCCGGCGAAGCAGTAATCGCGAATGGGTTCGCCGATAACTCAGACAAAGAGCAAAGCATTGCAATCGCGAACGATTGGCGGAGACCACCCGCTAAAGCTCGGTATCTTCTCCGCCAACGTCTCCTCCGCTTCCGCGTGCACGCGGGTTCCCGAGCGGTGGGAAGCAACGTGGGACAACAACGTGGCGGTGACGCAGATAGCCGAGGCGGCCGGCATCGATTTCATGCTGCCGGTCGCGCGTTGGAAGGGTTACCGCGGGCCCACCAACTTCGAAGGGCCAGTCGCTCGAATCGCTGACCTGGGCGTCCGCTTTGCTCGCAATCACGAAGAAAATCAAAATATTCGGAACCTTGCATGTCGCTTTGCTGACCGGTATTGCCGCGGAGCAATGGCGACCGCCGATCAGATCGGCCATGGCCGGTTTGGTCTCAATATCGTGTGCGGATGGAATCCGGACGAGTTTGAAATGTTCGGCATCCAGGAGCAGCGCGAGCATGATGAACGCTACGCCTACGGCGCCGAGTGGTGGCAGATCGTGCAAATGCTCTGGCAGGAGAATCGAGAGTTTCGACTTCCATGGGAAATATTTCAGCTTGCGTGAGCTGATCAGCCAACCGCATCCCTGGGAAGGGACGCGTCCTACCGTGATCAATGCCGGATCATCGCCTGCCGGCCTTGCCTTTGCCGTCAACAACAGCGACTACGTGTTCACAACGCTGGTCGATGAGGAACACGGCAGTAAAACCGTCGAAAAAATCTCACAGCTGAGCAAACAATTGCAGAAGCACGTCGAGCTGCTGACAATGTCCTATATCGTGTGCCGGCCGACGACCCGGGAGGCGGAAGATTACCACCGCCATTATGCCGAAGAGAACGGCGACTGGGAGGGTGTCGATCACTGGCTGGGTATGATGGCCAAGCACACGCGAGGCCGTCCGCCCGAGCTGCGGGATCTTTTCCGCATTCAATTCGCCGGAGGGCATGGCGGCTATCCCATTATCGGCTCTCCCGACGATGTCGCAGGCAAGCTCATCCGGCTGCACCAGATCGGCTTTGCCGGTACAACCCTCACATTTGTCAACTTCCTCGCCGAATTCCCCTACTTTGCCGATGAGGTCCTGCCTCGGCTTGAGCGAGCAGGACTGCGGCAGCGGCGGATTGCAACGGCGGCCTAGTGCATTTGAAGGTTACAATGGCTTACCGGATTGAAGACAAAAATCGAGTTATCAAGGCTCTGGCGATCACCTTGATCATACTGGCGATGATTATTGTGGTCGCTTACTTCGCGCGCCAGAAGGTCACAAGCTGGGTGACTTTTGCGGACGCAGACCCCGCCTCTATTGTTGAGCTTGCGCAGTCACCTGCACGGCTCTGAGTGGCGTTGCGCCGCTGAATTTCACCGCGCTGCCGCTGCCTGGATCGCAGTGATTTCTTCAGCCAAGCCGCGCGGAGCGGACCGCCTCACTATGCGGATGAGCTGCGCAGCGAAGCCGTCGCGGCGAAACACCGCGTGTCCTTCCATCGTCCGCTGCACCCCGCTTGCTGCGGAAGGCGATACCCAGGTTATCGCAACGGCGCCGTCGGCAGTCGCCGGCTCGACAGTCACATCGATAGGGGAGCCGTACCAGGAAATTGTCGAGGCACCGGTGTGTTGCGCGAAATCGAGGTAGGACCGGGCGAAGTTCATTGCTTCTATTGCCGGCGCGAGGCGCCAGATGGCCTGTTTGGCCTCATTATTGTCGAGGACGCTGTGGGCGACCGAGCGCAGATTAAAGTCGGTCGCGAAGGTGTCGGCGCGCTGTGCGAGGCTGCGTTGCACATCGGGCCAATCTGCTACTTCCTGGAGAAATCCTCGCGCATCGACCAGCATCTCGATGGGAAAACCGTCGAGCATCAGCGCCGCCGCGACCACCATATCCATTCCATATTGCGAGCCTGGACGTTCGACCTCGCTCACGAGGAGACGCAGCAGGAAGCCGTCTTTCTCGCGCGCAACGGGCGTCACGGTAAGGCGATACTTGACACTGAGAACTCTCCGCGCCCAATCCGCCAGGAGCGGCCGCAACATTCCGAAGGCGATAATTCACGCCAAAATCTTGCGCGACACTGATCGCCGGACTGAAGACGATCCTGGGCGCGGGCTCTTGCGCGCGCGGCGTCCCGCCGACGCAAAGAATAATGACCGCCGTGAAAACGTGGCGAGGGAGGTTTCTCACGTTTGGTGCACCACGAAGACGCGTCCGGATTCGTCTTTGCACAGGAACCACCGGTCCCCGTATGGACTGTTGTAGAGCTCCTTGGTCTTGATGCCTGCCATGTATATGCTCCCCCGCAACAACGCTTGTGCATCGCATCCGTTCCGATCGTGTTGACGCACACGCCTGAATTGCGCGGCGAGTGCGCCGCATGGATATAGAGTGGTGCGCCTTGTCAGAAGTTGACGCTCGGGCCGTTCCGCACACCGCAGCGATCCTGGCGGGCAAGAACGCCATCGTCACGGGAGCCGGCGGCGGCATCGGCACCGCCATCGTAAACGCGTTCCGCTCGGCCGGGGCTCGCGTGCTCGCCCTCGACCTCAAGGCCGACGCACTGTCCGCGGCCTTTAACGACATGAAGGATGGAGTGACTATTCGTTGTTGCGATGTCAGCCGTGAGGACGACGTTCACGCGGCCGCAGCCGCTGCGACCGCAATGTTCGGCCACATCCACATTCTGGTGAACGGTGTCGCCGGCGATGAGCCTCGCGGCACGGTTGTCGAACTCACGCCTGCAATCTGGGACGAAACCTTCGCGGCCAATGTTCGCAGCGCCTTTTTGATGAGCCGCGCCATTGTACCGGTCATGGCCCGGTCCGGCGGCGGCAGCATCATTCACATAGCCTCGCAGTTGGGACGCGTGGGAACGGCGAAGCGGCCTTTATACTGCGCCACCAAGGGCGCGCTCATTCAGCTGGCCAAAGCGATGGCTATCGACCACGCGGCCGACCGGATCAGGGTCAATGCCCTTTCGCCCGGCGCAGTCGCCACCAGCCGCCTCTCTCGCCGCTACGGCAGTATGCAGGCTGCGAGCGCGGCGCTTTCCGGATTGCACCTCGTCGGACAACTCGGCGACCCAAAGGAGATCGCGGCCGCGGCAGTTTTTCTGGCGAGCGACCAGGCAAGTTTCATCACCGGTGCCGACTTCCTGGTGGACGGCGGCTACACCGCGGTCTGAAAAAATCTGTTCTGAGGGTGCCTATTCGGGGAGCGGTATCACAAGGAGCGAGCAGAGCGCCTGCTTGGTCGCATTCGCGGCAATGTCGCCAAACCAGAGTCGATGCATGGCGCTGTGATGGTGCGAGCCCAGGATGAGCAAATCTGCGCCGAGTTTACGGGTCTCGTCCAGAATCGTGGCGAGCGTTGGCCCCTGAACCGTCAACGCCCGTTCGACGCGAACCCCCTTGGCGCGCAACGCCGCAGCCAGTTCCTGCGTTTGCTGATGTTCGGCCCGCAATGCCTTCGCTTCTGTCTCCCGCAGGAAGTTGTCCTGAGTCCTTTCAGCGGGATCGCCGCTCTTGAGGTAGCCGACAAAATCCGGGTCGGGCGGCGCAACGTGAACGATGTCCACGACCGCGTTGAGCGCAAGGCCGTACCGCTGCGCTTCTGCCAGGAGCCGGTCCGTTCCAGCCTTCAAGTCGATTGCAACCACAATGCGAAAGTCGTTGCCCATGGCGTGCCCAATTGCTGCGGCGGTCTGCTGAGGTACCAAGGAAGGTCTGGTGATTGCGTTTCTGATGGGCAGAGCATCATGAATAGCGGAGGTGTGCCATCGCCGCAGCAAAGAAATCAACGGCACGCAATATCGGCCTTGCGCACCACAGCGATCTGCGTGCGCTCGCCGCTGATCCCAAAATCGTCATCATTGATGAGAAGGAGCGAGCCGTCGCCGAGGAGCGCCATGCCCTCGGTCTTGCCGACCATCTCAGGAACATCAGCACTGTCAAGGCACAGCGTTTTGGGAACCGACCTAATATTGGCCGTGCTCACATCGGTCTGCTCGAGTGTTGGTCGTGTCGCTGAATCATCCCATTTCGTATCGAGGATGTTCGTCGCAACCTCGAGGTCGATCTCGTAGAGCTTCGTCGTTTGGTCCGTCCGCTCGTCCACGAGTAGCCGGTCGGCCCCGACGGCCATCAGCTCGCTGATGCGTACATCGCTCTGCCTGTCGGACGGGTCGCGACGAAATGTACGCGGATCGTCAAGGATGTAGACATATTCGCCCACGATTTTCACCGTTGCGCGCTCGACCTTGAAAAGGCGGGTGTTCTTGGCCGCGCGAAAGGACGGGACATCCGGGTTCGCAAGCGGATTCTGCATGATGAAATAAAGAAAGCGCTCATCCGGGGAAACCGCGAGGCCCTCGATGCCGCGATTGACCGCTCGCCTGGTCAGAATTGGCGGCAAGGTGCCTTTCACTTCGTAATGCGCACCCGCAAATTCGCCCTCGGTGCCCTTCGGCACGTACCGCGCGATCATTCGGCCATCGGCAGCAAAATGAGCAAGTGACGGGCCGTTCTCTTCTCCGACCCAGAAGGTTCCGTCGGAAAGTCGTATGAGCCCCTCAGCATCGATACCGTTGAGATCGTAGGAGAGATGCTTGCCGTGGCCATCTAGACCGGTCTCGGTCTGTGCTGTCTTCACCGGGTTGGGCAATCCGCTCAAAGGGCGGCCGTCACGGTCTTTCAGCGTGATCACGTCGGTCACCCGGAATGTTCCGTCCTCCATTAGCATTACGCGATAGATCGACGGGGCGTAGGAGGGCGTCGGATACACCCGACCGTTCTTCACTTCCTTACACGCGGGAAGCTCCATCCCCGCTATCGCCTTCATGTCGCTGCAGGCGATATTGGGGCCGCGATCGCTCAGCGTCCAAACCGTATTGGCCTGATCATTTGGGTGGCGAAACGCCGCGCTGCCGATACCGACGGTCAGGTTCAGTATCTTGCCGCCCTCGAAGCTGTAAGGACCGATGCGCAGCAATGTGTCGTCGCTGTAATAGAAACGCGCGTGGATGTCCGCTGCCGCAGCTGAAGCCAAAACGACGAAGGAGACCATCAACGCAGCAACGGGATGATTGGAGCGCATGTTCGTTAATTGCACAGCCGTGGTGGAGTCGCGATGAGGGGGCAAAGCTACACTACTTTACCGTGCGCGTAGTAGAGGCCAATGTCTCTATCCCGGCACGAACGCGCGCACATGAGCTATGGATATAACAGCTCGGCAGGATTGTGATGCAGCATCAGCTTGATCTCGTCTGCCGAGAACCCCTCCTCCAGCATCAGCTGGCATGTCATCCGTAGCGCCTCGACCATCGGCGGATTGTGAATCTGACCGCAATCGCTCGACAGCAAAGCCCTGCGCACCCCGACACTGCGGATCGACTTGGCAAAATCCTCGACCGATACGCGCCACCATCGCGGCAGCAGCTCGCCGGCGGTGAAATTCATCCAGGCGCCGCGCTCGGCGATGGCAAGTTGCTGTTCGGCCCGGAGCCGGAGAAAAAAGGGATGGTCGCAAATCAGGCGTTTGACGCCTTGGCGCCTGGCT
Organism: uncultured Alphaproteobacteria bacterium; assembly: GCA_963817135.1. Classification (GTDB taxonomy): domain Bacteria; phylum Pseudomonadota; class Alphaproteobacteria; order Rhizobiales; family Xanthobacteraceae; genus VAZQ01. The sequence goes on from CAWFNG010000003.1 coordinate 65,196, forward strand.
TGATCGAGCACGGCAGTCATTTCGGTAAATGAGGTATGCCCGAGATTGAGGATGATGTCCGCGTCGGCAATCTGCTGGATGATCTCCTTGAGTTCCGGCAGGACGGCGCCATCGTTGTCGAGGACGTAGATGCGCGGCTGCTTGCGCGCATATTCGGAGATGCCTCCCTTGATCATCAGCCCCTTACCGTGCTGTCCGACTGTGCCGGTCACCACCTCATGATTGGTCGAATCGATGGTCGGCAGCCAGATCTGACGTGCGCCATATTTAATGGCGGCCTCCACCGCGAACGGATTGAGCCCTCCAACCTCGCGGTTGCAGGCGAGACTGCCAAACACATCGACTTCGGGAACAGCCTTGCGGGCCATTTCCGCCAAAGCTGCCGTGGGAAAATTGTGCCGCTTGAGGCAGACCGCGCGCACACCTGCGGCACGCGCGTCCTGCGCGAGCTCGATCGGGTCTTGGATGCGCGGGTATAGGTCAGGGCCGTGATGGATGTGAATGTCGACAGCGCCGCGAAGCAAGGCCCAATCGTCGCGCAAAGGGGACGCGCTTGTTTGCATCAAGGTCCTCCCGATCGTCGCCGCTCAGGGAGCATACGATTTCGCTGCTCGGCGAAGATATGCTCCTGCATTTCGCTTGTCTTGACCATCGTGGACACGCGTGTGAACATGATTTTCGTATACAACGAAGAGTGGGGGTGACATGTCATTGCATGCCGATGTTTTGCACAAGCATCCGGTGCCGGGAACGATTGTCGAAGAATGGATCATTCCGGCGCGGGGTTATGCCGCATTTCACATGCAGCAAGGTCAAGTCCTGCGTTTCGTGGATATCGAAGGCAAGCAGGTGCCGGACCTCGTTTGTTTCAACGCGCATGATCTCGGCGAAGCGATCAACATGGGCAACTCCCTTCTCATCAACAAGCGGCGCGAATTCGTAAAGGGCAATGTGATTTATTCCATCCGCTGCCGCCCCATGATGACGATCACGGACTACTCCAATTCGTTGAGCTACTCCTATGGGCCGATGTGCAGCGAGGAGGTCAACCGGATCCGTTACGGCGTTGCGAACACGCCCAGCTGCCGAGGCAATTTTGCCATGGCACTCGGCCCCTGGGGTTTCAACTACCGCGACATTCCGAATGCTTTTGTTCCTTTCATGAATGTCGAGGTGGACGCGAACGGGACCATGGAGATACGCGAGCCGACCAGCGTGCCCGGGGATTATTACGATCTGCGCGCCGAAATGGATCTGCTCATCGGCATTTCGAATTGCCCGCAGGAGCGGAATCCCTGCAACGGGTGGAATCCGACCCCCATGGGCGTGATCATCTACAAATGATCATCGACGTTCATGCCCACGCCGCCTCCGAGGATTTCATCCGTGCGGTGGCGGCAAAGCCGGGCTACGGTATCCCTTACGAGGTACGTCCGGACGGCGGTTATGCCACGCGCGGCTATGGGCCGATGGATCGGCTGATGTGGGACCTCGACGCGCGCCTGCAAGACCTGGAGCGACGTCGCATCGATCTGCAGCTCATTTCGCCGTCGCCACGCACCATCTCCGATCAGGCGCGTGTCATCGGCGTCGAGGTGGCGCGCCTCATGAACCGCGAAACGGCGAATCTCGTCAAGCGCGGCGCCGGCCGGCTTGGCGGAATGGGCGTCATCCCTCTCGGCGAGCCGGAAAAGGCGGTCGACGAAATCCGCCGGACGATCGGGGAATACGGCTTTCGCGGTGTCTGCCTGCCCACATCGGCTGCCGGGCGGCCGCTCGACCTGCCGGAGTTCGCGGGCATGTGGGATACCCTCGAAGAGCTCGGCCTGCTCGTGTTCATGCATGCGACGACGGCGATCACCCGAGAGACGCTGGGGGAGTACACCCTCAATACGGTGATCGCCTGGCCGACCGAGGTGACGATTGCAGCGACCCGCCTGATCTTTTCCGGCGTGATGGAGGGCCATCCCGGGCTTCACCTGGTGTTGTCGCACGGCGGCGGAACGCTGCCGTTTCTCGCGGGACGGCTCGATCTTGCCTATCAAGCACCGAACTACGAAGCTAATCCCGCCTGCCGGGCGAACATCAAGAAGCCGCCGAGCCAGTATCTCACGCATTTCTATTTCGATACGGTGGTGGCGAGCCCTGCTTCGCTGCGCTTCTTGATCGACCGCGTCGGCGCCGACCGCGTCATGTTCGGCACCGACTTTCCCTACGAGATCGGCGACGCGGACGGTGCCATTGCCCTGCCGATGCTTGCACAATTGCCGCCGGATCAACGCGAAAAAATTCTCGGCAAAAATGCAAGTGCTGTTCTGACCCGCGGAGGCGGTGCGTAGTTGGAGCCCGGATGGAGCCAACGGGTCGGCGCATAGCGCCGCCCGATGACAGGCTCCGCGCAATCCGGGGCGGCATTCCCGCATTTCGCTGCGCTTCATGCGGGCTACGGCTTTCGGTCAGCAGTTGACATCCGCCGACAGCGCTGTTTCGCTTGCGGTTCGATCGTGGAGACGCTTGATGACTTATTCACGCCAATTCCGTAGGCGCTTTGCCCAATTCATAGTCGCTATTGTCACTGCCGGCGCAATGGCACTGGGCTTCGCCCAGGCGCAGACTCCCCGTCCATTGGAGAAGATCAATTTCCTCCTGGACTTCACCCCCTACGGCAAACACGCGCCGTTCTTTGCTGCCCTCGACCAAGGCTTCTGGAAGGACGCCGGCTTCGACGTGACGATCATCAAGGGAGAAGGATCCGCGACGACGGCCGCCTCGTACGGAGCCGGAGCCGTCGATTTTGCATTCGCGGACACGCCGGCGGTCATTATTGCGCGCGGCCGAGGCGCGATGATCAAGGTCGCCGGCATCATTCATGACAAATCGCTCTACGCCGTCGGGACATTGGAAGAAAACAACATCAAGACCCCGCAGGATCTCAAAGGGAAACGCATGGGCGGCAGCATCGGCGATGCGGCCCGCGTCATGTTTCCGGCATTTGCCAAGCTCAACGGGATCGATCCGAGCTCGGTCAATTGGGTCGACATGACGCCGCCGGCTCGTGTGGCGAGCCTCGTGCTGGGCCAGGTGGATGGGGTATCGCTGTTTCTGACCGAAACACCGACCTTCTCCGTAAAAGCGAAGGAAGCCGGCAAGCACTGGAAGGACTTTCCATATGCCGATTACGGACTCGATCTCTACTCCAGCGGATTGCTGGTGCGCGACGACCTCATTGCCAAGCAGCCGGAACGCGTCCAGCGGTTCATCGAATCGACGATGAAAGCGTGGGCATGGTCGGTCGAGCACCCGCAGGAGGCGTTGGCGATGTTTCTCAAACACAATCCTGCCGTTGATCCCGATCAGGCGCGCGAGCACTTCCGCATCGCCATCAAGCATCTCATGACCGATACCGCCAAGCGCGAAGGTATCGGCTACATCGATCCGGAAAAGATGAAACGCACGGTGGAATTCGTGTCGCAATATTTCGATGTGAAGGGCGTTTCCGTCGATGACGTCTATACCAACCGGTTTACACCGAAGCTGTTTCCCAAGGAGGCGGCGTTTTAAGCGAGGTGAGTGAGCGCGGTGCCATCGAGGTCCAGGACCTCAGCAAGGTCTACGCATCTCAGGACGGAACGGTTCAGGCGCTGTCGCACGTCTCCTTTACCGTCGCAGATGCCGAATTCGTCACCATCGTCGGTCACAGCGGCTGCGGCAAGAGTACGCTGCTCAAGATTGTCTCGGGCCTCATGACCGCATCGTCGGGGTCGGTGAGGGTCCGCGACCGGACCGTGACGGCCCCGCTGCCCGACATTGGCATGGTGTTCCAACGTCCTGTTCTCCTGAAGTGGAGGACCATTTTCGATAATGTCATGCTGCCGATTGAAATGCTGCGCTTGCCGCGGCAGGAGGGCGCCCAACGCGCCGTCGACCTCCTGAAACTGGCCGGCCTGATCGACTTTCGCCATTATTACCCCGCCCAGCTTTCCGGCGGCATGCAGCAACGCGCCGCCATCTGCCGCGCGTTGGTGCATGACCCGTCGCTGCTGCTGCTGGACGAGCCGTTCGGCGCGCTTGATCTCATGACCCGGGAAGAAATGAATTTCGAACTGCTGCGCATCTGGAGCGAACGGCGCAAGACGACCCTGCTCGTCACGCACAGCATCTCCGAAGCCGTGTTCCTGGCGGATCGGGTCATTGTCATGACGCCGCGGCCGGGAATGGTGGCAGATATCGTCGACGTCTCCCTGCCGCGGCCGCGAATGCCGGAAACCAAGCTCGACCAGCGCTTTGCCGCGTGCGTGCAGACCATCGGCCGCAAGATCGGCCTGCTGTATATCTGACGCGTGTTCTGTTGAATTTGAATCGCAGTCGCAGTTATTGTCGCCTTCTCCCCTGCGGGGAGAGGCAGAGGCGGCCTCTGGCCGCCGTCCTTGCACGAAGAACGCCGATGCGTAGCATCGGCTATGTCGCGCTTGCGCGATCCGGGTGAGCGCAATGGGCATCAGCAAAGCCGATCTCGGCACCACCGTCATCTCCATCATCGCGACCCTGGTCGTATGGGAGGTGCTGACCCGGCTGTTGCGCATTCCAGGCTTCATCCTTCCCGCGCCGTCGGCAATTTTTCTCGAGGCAGTAGCCCGTTATCCGCTTTATCTCTATCACTCCTGGATCACGTTCTATGAAATGGTGGTCGGCTTTCTCCTCGCCGCCGCAGTTGGGGTGTCGCTTGCGGTTGTCATCGTCTATTCGCGCGTCATCCGCAATATGATCTATCCGCAGATCGTCGTTCTGCAGATCGTGCCGAAGGTAGCCATTGCGCCGCTGCTGTTGATCTGGGCCGGCTACGGCATCACCTCGAAAATACTGCTGGCGCTATTGGTCTCCTTTTTTCCCATCATCGTGAACATGGTGACGGGGCTCGTTGCGATCGAGGAGGAATTGCTCGATCTCTGCCGCATCCTGCAATCGGGGCGCTGGCAGGAATTCGCCAAGGTGCGACTGCCTAACGCGCTGCCTTATCTTTTCAGCAGCCTCAAAGTTGCGAGCACGCTCTCGGTGATCGGAGCGGTAATCGGCGAGTTCGTCGGCGGCAACGAGGGGTTGGGCCACCTCATCATCATCGCCAATACCGAGCTGCGCACCTCGATGGCATTCGTCTCGCTGTTCGGTTTGTCTATTCTCGGGCTCCTGCTCTACGGCTTGGTGATCCTGGCCGAGCGCGTATGCATGCCATGGGAGAAGTGGCAGTCGGTGGCGGCTGTGGCATAAGACATCCCCCATGTCGCGTTTCTATCAGCCCGACTTGACTTCCGCCTTTGACAATCCGTTCGTGCGCGACGGGCAGGATAGGCTCATCCGCCGATCCTATTGGCTCGACATGGACGACCGCACGCTGGTGATGGCGATGGTCAACGGCATCGGCGCCAACCTGACCAATGAAGAAAAGCGCGCGCATCTGGTCGACCTCAAACGTGCGCACCTCATCGATCAGGTCTGCATTCAGGAAATCCTTCCGCCCGAGAAATAGGTGCCAGCCATCGCTAGTGGTCCGATTCCGAAGTTCGCCACCACTCGCGGCACGTTCAGATGCGAACTTCGGAATCCAAGGACCACTAGCAACTCTATGATTTCTAGTGCGGTTTTGAATTTGAAGTTCCTAAACGAGCTTGCGGCCAGTTATGATAGGAACTTCAAATTCACCGCACTAGTTTGCGGGGGCCGCCCGGCAGGGCTGGAGCACGGATCGGATTTCCGCCTACGATATGCGGGACGTCGGATACGAAAGAGGTCACCCGCGTGCAAGCAACCCCGGAGTCCCGGCGCTCCACCGGCGATCGCGTGCTCCGCATCGGCACGCGCGGCAGCCCGCTCGCGCTTGCGCAGGCAAGGCAGGTCCGCGAGCTGCTGATGGCGCGGCATGGGATCGCCGCCGACGCCCTCGTGCTGGAGACCATTCGCACCACCGGCGACGTGATCGTCGACCGGCCATTGGCGGAGGCCGGCGGCAAGGGTCTCTTCACCAAGGAGATCGACGACGCGCTCCTCGCCGGCCGGATCGACCTGGCAGTGCACTCGGCCAAGGACTTGCCGACCGCGCTGCCCGCGGGCCTGGTGATCGCCGGCGTGCCGCCCCGCGAAGATGCGCGCGACGTATTCATCAGCCGTATTGCCGCGAGCCTGGGCGCGCTGCCCGCAGGCGCGGTGGTCGGTACCGCCTCCTTGCGCCGGCAGGCCCTGGTGCGGCGCATGCGCCCCGATCTCGCGGTCACGAACTTTCGCGGCAACGTGGAGACCCGTTTGCGCAAGGTTGAGGCGGGAGCGGTGCATGCGACCTTGCTTGCGCTCGCCGGCTTGAAGCGGCTGGGGCTTGCTCAGGCGGCAACCGCAATCCTTGAGATCGATGAATTCCTGCCTGCCGTGGGGCAAGGCATCATCGCCATCGTGGCCCGCGCGCGCGACGATGCCATAGTGCCGCTTATCGCCGGCATCGACGATGCCGCCGCGCAGAGCGCGCTCATCGCCGAGCGCGCCTTCCTCGACGTGCTCGACGGCTCCTGCCGCACGCCGATTGCGGGGCATGCCCGTGTTGATGCCGGGCGGCTGCAATTTCGCGGCCTGATTGCCACGCCCGACGGCAGCCGGCTGTTCGGCATCGCGCGTGAAGGCGCGCGCGGCGATGCCGCCCGCATCGGCGCCGATGCCGGGCGCGAGCTCAAGGCGCAAGCCGGCGCCGGATTTTTCTACAGCAGCTGAAACCCGCATCGCCGTTGATGCAGAAAATCTCTACGCGTTGCGCAGGCGCGCATCGCCGAAGCCGGGGATGCGATTGACGGCGATCACCACCGCAAAGGTGATCGCCAGCATGATCAGGCCGAGCACCGCGATGGCGCCGAGGTCGCCCAACTCGTTGAGATCGAAAATGAGCACCGAGATCACCTTGGTCTCGGAAGTAAACAGCATGATGGCCGCCGACAATTCGCGGATCACGCCGACAAAGATGAAGCACCAGGTCGCGATCACGCTGGTGCGCAGAAGCGGCGCCGTGATGTCGCGCAGCGTGCGCAGCCGGCTCGAGCCGAGAATGCGGCTCGCATCTTCAAGATCGGTATGCACCGAGCGGAATGCCGATTGGAGCTGCTGATAGGCGGCCGGCAGCGCAATGGTGACGAAAGCAATGAGCAGGATCCAGAGCGTGCCATAGAGGACCAGCGGCGGGCGCGCATAGCTCAGGAACAGGCCGACGCCGAGCACGATGCCGGGAATGGCGACCGGGGCGGTCGCCAGGAATCCCAAGGCGCGATAGCCGGCGATGGCGCGCCGCGTGGTGACATAGGCGATCACCAGCGCCAGCAGCGTTCCGATGGTTGCCGAGGCGACACCGAGGATGAAGGTATTCTTCACGGCAAGCCTGGTTGCCGACAATTCGAAGAACACGAATTCGATATTGTGCAGCGTAAAATTGTCGATCCACACGAACGACGTGGCAACGCGGGAGAAGATCGCATTGAGGAGCGCGCCGTAGGGGAGAAACACCGGGCACAACAGGACGGCGAACACAAAGCCGAGCGCCAGCCAGTTGCCTGCTCCCAGCCTGATCAGGCGCGGGTCGCCGTGCTTGCCGCCGACAATGGAATAGCCGCGGCGGCCCAGAATAAGGTGCTGGGCCCGCAGCAGCAGCACGGTGAGCACCAGCAACGGGACCGACGCGGCGGCCGCAAGCTCCGGCTTGGGCGGATAGTTGAACAGGCTCCAGATCTTGGTGGTCATGGTGTGGAAGCCTGCGGGAATGGCAAGGATCGCCGGCGAGCCGAACAGCGTCATCGCCTGCAGAAAGGCGACCAGCGCGCCGGCAAGCAGCGCCGGCAGAGCAAGCGGAATGGTTACCCGCCGCGCGGTCGTCCAGGTGCGGCCGCCGAGAATGGAGGAGGCGTCTTCAAGATCGCCGGGAATGCGGTCGAGGGCGTTGGCAAGGAGCACGAACACGTAGGGAAACGTGTAGCAGGAAATCACGAAGATCAGCCCTTCGAGCGTATAGATATTGAACAGATGCTCGTCCTGCGGGGCGCCGGTCAGCGCGCGATAGATCTTGTTGAGGAGCCCGCTGTTGGGCGCGGCGAGAAGCTCCCAGGCAATGGCGCCGAGGAAAGGCGGCGTCACAAAAGAAGCGGTGACCAGGGCGCGTACGCTCCTTCGCATGGGCATGTCGGTGCGGGCAACGAGCCAGGCCATGGGGGCAGCGACGGCGCAGCAGATGATGCTCGAACTCGTCGCCAGAATGAGCGTCGTGAGCATCGGCTCGAGAAAGACCGGCTCGGTTACCAGCGTCTGGAAATTGCCGAGCGTGAAGGCGCCGGTGCGATCGACCAGGCTGTAATAAAACAGCCAGGACATCGGCAGCACGATCAGCACGCATAGGAGCGCCGCGAACACAATCAGGACGGCAGAGGACAGATCGATCCGGTGCGGCTGCCGCGCGCCGGCTGTAGGCAAGGCGACGGTCATGGCATCACACCCGGAAGATCCTGGCGTAGCGCGCCTTGATCTCCTCGCTTGCCTTCTCGACGCCGGCGGGATCGTCCTTCCACAGCTTGATGCCGGCGAGCACCCGCGCACCCGGCTTCTCCCTGACCAGCGGATGGACGGAGTGCTGGCGGGCGAAATCAACAAGCAGCTGCTGCGCTTCCAAGGAATGCAGCCAGTTCTGGAACAGGCGCGCGGCATTGGGATTGGGCGCCGACTTGAAGACCCCGCTCGGTCCGGTGACAAGGGGCGTGCCTTCGGACGGATAGACCACTTCCACCGGCTGGCCCGCCTCCCTGAGCTGAATCAGATTGTAATCGTTGCCGTCGGCCATGACCGCGCGCTCGCCGAGCGCAAGCTTTTTCGGCGGGTCGGTCGAGGATTGCACCTGCATGACCTTCTGCTGCGCGAGCTTTTCGAGATAACCCCAGCCCAATTCGCGCACGATCTGAAACGTCGCCGTCATGATGGTGCCGCTATAGGCGGGATGCGCCTTGACCATTCGCCCCATCCATTTCGGGTCAAGCAGATCGGCAAAGCTCTTTCGGCGCTTCCTCCGGCTTCACCAGATTGCTGTTGTAGCCAAGCGAGGAAAGCCACACCCGCGTGGTCAGCCACAGCCCATCGGGATCGTAGTATTGCGCGGGATAATGGCGCGCGACTTCTTCAGGAAGATAGGGGGCCAACCAGTCGTTTCGCTTCCAGACGATGAAATGCGCGCCGTCGGCGCTGTTGACGACGTCGGCGGCATGGATGCCGCTCGCCATCTCCTGGCCGATGCGCTGGAATAAGCGCTCGGCGCCGGAGCGTTCGACGCGCACGCCGATCCCGGGAAATTTCGCCTCGAAGGCTTTGCCGAATTTCTCCGCAACCGGCAGGTCCATCGCCGTATAGAAGGCGAGCTTGCCCTCCCTGGTGGCGGCTTGCACCAACGCCGGCGAGATCGGCGAAGCCTCGGTGGCGATCGTCTGCGCGTGCAGGGAAGGCGAAACGGTGTCGGCGAGCTGCCATCCAACCACGCCGGCAACCGTTGCAGCGGACTGCTTGAGCACATCGCGGCGGGAAGGGGGACGCCGTGTCATACGCCGAACAGCTTGCTGTAGTGCGCCTTGATCTCGGCGCTCATCCGCTCGACGCTTTCCGGGTCGTCCTTCATCTTCTTGATCTCGCCGAACGGCCGCCGGCCCGGCTTTTCCTTGACCTGCGGATGCACCGAGCGCAGCCCCGCGTGATCGATGATCAGCTGCTGCGCCTCGGGCGAGAAGCAGAAGCTCTGGAACAGGCGCGCGGCATTGGGATTGGGCGCATTCTTGAACAGCCCGTTCGGACCGACGATGAGCGGCGAGCCTTCCGCCGCATAGATGATCTCGACCGGCGAGCCCTTCTCCTTCTCCAGAAACATGTTGTATTCGTTGCCGTCCGCCATCAGTGCCCGCTCGCCGAGCGCAAGCTTCTTCGGCGGATCGGCGGAAGACTGCACCTGCATTACTTTCTGCTTGGCGAGCTTCTCGAAAAATTCCCAACCGAGATCGCGCGCCATCTGATATGTCGCGGTCATGATGGTGCCGCTATAGGCGGGATGCGCCTTGACGATTTTCCCCATCCATTTCGGGTCGAGCAGGTCGGCGTAGCTCCCGGGAGTGTCCTGCGCCCTCACCATGCCGGTGTTGCAGCCCATGACGCAGACCCAGACGCGGAAGCTCGCGAACGTGCCGTCTGCATCCTGGTGCTGCGCGGGATAGAACCTGGCCACGTCTTCCGGCACATAGGGCTCAAGCAGGCCGTCGCGTTTCCAGGCTATGAAATGCGCGGCATCGGAGGAGTTCACGACGTCGACCGAATAGATGCGACTCGCATATTCCTGGCCGATGCGCTGGAATATGCGCTCGGCGCCGCTGCGCTCGACGCGCACCGCGATGTCGGGATATTTCGCCTCGAATGCCTTGGCGATCCGCTCGGCGACCGGCAGATCGATGGAAGTATAGAAGACGACCTTGCCTTCCTTCTTCGCCGCCCCGATCAGCTGTGGTGTCACCGCGCTCGCGGCCGGAGCCGAGGACGCAACGGAAGCGAGCAGGTTCGTTGCCGCGAGCGCACTCGATCCCCCCAGCAGCTCCCTTCTGGATACTTTCCATTTGTTTTTCATCGTCACCTCATCAGCTGATCACCCTGCCAAAATGCGGCAGCGGTCCGGCGGCAGGTAAAGCCAGACGGCGGCGCCTTGCCGGATGTTTTCTGCGGCTGAAGCGACCACCCGCAATTGGCTGCCGTCGCCTATCTCCACCAGGTAATCGCGGCTCGGCCCGAGAAAAACCTGGCGCACGACCGTGCCCGCCACCACGTTCTCCATATCGGCGGGCTTTCCCGACCACAGCCGCACCACGTGCTGACGGATGGCGACCGCGCCCTCGCCGCCGGCGCGGAACCTTCCGCCGGAACACCGCAGCGTCACGCCGGCATAGGAGAGGTGCGTCTCGTCGCGCGCCTGGCCGCTGATGACATTGCTCGAGCCGATGAAGCGCGCAACGAAGGCCGAGCGCGGCCGATCATAGATGTCTTCCGGCGAGCCGGCTTGCTCGATCCTGCCGGCATTCATCACTGCGATGAGATCCGCGGTGGTCATTGCCTCGGACTGGTCATGGGTGACATAGACGGTGGTGTAGCGGTATTCGTCGTGCAGGCGGCGCACCTCGAAGCGCATCTCCTCGCGCAGATTGGCGTCGAGATTGGACAGCGGCTCGTCGAGCAGCAGTGTCTCGGGCTCGACCACCAGCGCGCGGGCGAGCGCAACGCGCTGCTGCTGTCCGCCGGAGAGTTCGCCGGGGTAGCGCTCGGCAAGCGCGGCGAGATGCGTCGTCGCCAGGATGGCGGCGAGCTTGCGCGCGATGGTCGCGCGATCCGCCTTGCGCAGCTTGAGCCCGTAGGCGACATTCTCCGCCACCGTCATGTGCGGCCACAACGCGTAGCTCTGAAAGATCATGGACATGTTGCGCCGCTCGGGCGGCAGCGTGCGCGCAGGCGAGGAAACGAGACTATTACCGACGCGGATCTCGCCCGCCGAAGGCTCGACGAACCCGGCGATCAAGCGCAGCGTGGTGGTCTTGCCGCATCCTGAGGGGCCGAGCAGGCAGACGAGCCGGCCGTGCTCGATGGTGAGCGAGACATCGTCGACGACCGCGAGTTCCCCATAACGCTTGGTCAGGCCCCGCAATTCGACCGACGCCACGCTCTCTCCTCCATCCTAGCGACCGCTAAACGCCGGTTTGCGCTTCTCCATGAAGGCCTTGCGACCCTCGACAAAATCATCGCTGGCGAAACACTCCTCCACCATCTCGACGCAGCGCTGCACGTTGCGCTTGGATTCATCCCTGCTCACTTCGCCGACGATGTATTTCACGGCCTTGACCGTCAGCGGCGCGTTGGCGGCAATCGTCTCGGCATAGTCCTTGACGTAGCTTTCAAGCTCGGCATCGGGAACGACACGGTTGACGAGGCCCATCATGCGCGCTTCCTCGGTGTTGAATTGCCGCGCAGTGAAGAAGATCTCGCGGGCGAAGGAAGGCCCCACCGCGTCGACGAGCCGGCGCAATCCGGCATAGGAGTAGCCGAGCCCGAGCTTGGCCGCGGGAACGGCGAAACGTGAATTCTCCGAGCAGATGCGCAGATCACAACAGATCGCAAGCCCTACTCCGCCGCCGATGCAATAGCCGCGGATCATCGCAATGGTGGGTTTCTCGAAATATTGTATGCCCGAATAGGCCTTCTCCACGGTCGCGTTATAATGTCGCGTCGCCTCCACGGTGGCCCGCTCGCTTTCGAACTTCGATATGTCGGCGCCGGAAACGAACGCCTTGCCGCCGGCCCCGGTAAGCACGACGACGCGTACCTCGTCGTCCTTGGCGTAGCCCTCGAGAATGCGGCTGGTGGCCGCCCACATGTCGAGCGATACTGCATTGTGACGTTCCGGATTGTTGAAGATCACATAGCCGACCCGGCCATCCTTGCGCGCGAGCATCTTGTCGGTCTTGGTCATGTCATCCATGGTTATTCCTCTTTTCAAACTGCCTTGGCTTTGCGTAGCGCCGCGATTTCCCTGGCGCTGAAGCCAAACTCCTTGAGCACCGCATCCGTGTGCTCGCCCAGTTCCGGCGGCGGCGCGGCGAACCGGCTCGGCGTGCGCGACAGGGACACGGGCTGGCGCGCCATGCGCAGCGGCGGTTTGCCCTTGCGCTTGACCGGCTGCGCCATGCCGAGATGCGCCACCTGCGGATCGGCATAGACCTGGTCGATGCTGTAGATCGGGCCGCAGGGGACGCCGGCCTTGTTGAGGAGTTCGATCCATTCGGCGCTCTTGCGTTTTACCGTATAGCGCTCCATGTCGGCATTGAGCGCGTCGCGATTTTTCGAGCGTTCTGCGGCGGTCTGATATTCCGGCCGTTGCGCCAATTCCTGCGCGTCGGCGGCATTGCAGAAACGTGCCCAGATCTTCGATCCCGTCGAGGCGATGTTGATGTGGCCATCGGCAGTCTTGAACACGCCGGTCGGGATACTGGTCGGATGATTGTTGCCGGCCTGGGGCGGGATGACACCGTCGATCAGCCAGCGCGCGCCCTGGAAATCGAGCATGAAGATCTGCGCTTCCAGGAGCGACGTGGTGATGTGCTGCCCCTTCTTGGATTTCTCCCGTTCCAGCAAGGCAACCAGGATGCCGAGCGCGCAAAACAGGCCGGCGGTGAGATCCGCAATGGGGATGCCGACGCGCACCGGCCCCTGGCCGGGCAGACCGGTAATGGACATGAGCCCGCCCATGCCCTGCGCGATCTGATCGAAGCCCGGCCGATTCGCGTAGGGCCCGGTCTGGCCAAATCCGGAAATGCTGGCGTAGATCAGTTTCGGATTTATTTTGGCCAGGGCGCGATAATCGACACCGAGCCGTCGCTTCACGTCGGGGCGAAAGTTTTCGACCACCACGTCGGCTTTCTTCACCATGCGTTTGAACGCCGCTACTGCCTCGGGTGCCTTGAGGTTGAGCGTGATGCTGCGCTTGTTGCGGTGCAGATTCTGGAAGTCGGAGCCCTCGCGCGGGCCGCCCAGCGGATCGCCGCCGCCGGGCTCCGGCGGCAGCTCGATCTTGACGACATTGGCGCCCCAATCCGAGAGCTGGCGTACGCAGGTCGGGCCGGCGCGCACCCGTGTCAGATCGAGCACGGTAAATCTTTCGAGCGCACGCGAGGCGCGTGGAAACGGCATTTGGCTTCACCCGCTGCGATGGTTTCTAGTCTGCCGGCGCAGTGCCGGCTGACCCGACATTCTCTGATCTAACGGCCGTTGTCCATTGCGGCTATGGCATTGTAGCCCGCATGAAGCGAAGCGTAATGCGGGAACCCAATCCCGGATTGCGCTGCGGTCGCGGTAGGGACGCGAGTTACCTCGCGCCCCCCGCACAGATCCGTACGTGCGGCTTTCCCGCATACGGCTCCCACCTCGGATGTGTAACGGCGAAGCGCTGATTGGGCCAGGGATGGAGAATGCGCGGTTGCGGGAGCCATTCGTCGGCAAGCATCACCATGCGATCCCACGAGTTGTTCGCCTTCTGACTCTGGCGGCGAAGTACTCGCCGCCAGCGCTGAGTGATCTCATCGCGGAATTCCTGCAGGGCACGGTAGTTAGTCGGCACTGCATGATAGTGGAAGTAGCCTTTGACGACACGCCGGAGCCAGATTCCCACATCCGGGATTGGCTCATGCATGCGCCGTCGCAGCTCCTGTGCAACCGCCTTCAGCTTCGCCTGCATGCGGTCGCGCCGGGTCTTCCGTTTTATCAGGAATCTACCCTTGCGCGATTTGCCGCAAATAAAGGTGAAGCCGAGGAAGTTGAAGGTCTCCGGCTTTCCGAGCTCGCGCCGCTTGCGGTTTTCCGCCGCAAAGCGTCCGAACTCGATGAGCCGGGTCTTGTCAGGATGTAGCGACAGCGCAAACTCCGCTAACCGCTCGCGCATGGCGTCCAGGAAACGCCGGGCGTCGCTCTCGTGCTGGAAGCCGACAATGAAATCGTCGGCATACCGTACGAAGATCATGTCGCCCGCGGCCTCGTGCCGTCGCCAGCGCTCGGCCCAGAGATCGAGCGCGTAGTGCAGGTAGATGTTGGCAAGGAGTGGCGAGATCACCGCGCCCTGCCCTGTCCCCTTGTCACTGGCCTTCACGATCCCTTCTTCCAGGACACCCACCTTGAGCCATTTCTGGATCAGGCGGATCATGCGTTTATCGCCGATCCGGTGCTCCACGAACTTGATGAGCCAATCATGGTTCACCGTGTCGAAGAACGACCGGATGTCGGCGTCCAATATGTGGTTCACTTTCCTGCTCTCGATCCCGACGATGAGCGCGGCCATCGCATCGTGCGCGCTGCGCCCGGGCCGGAATCCGTACGAGAACCCGAGGAAGTCCTCCTCGTAGATCGCGTTGAGCACCGTGGCCGCCGCCCTCTGGACAATCTTGTCTTCCAGGGATGCCACCGCGAGCGGGCGCTGACGCCCGTCCGGCTTGGGAATGTATACGCGCCGAGACGGCAGTGCCCGGTACGCCCCTCTATGCACACGCGCGTGCAGGTCATCGATCCTGCGATCGAAGTCTGCCTCGTACTCTTTCCATGTCAGCCCATCCACGCCGGCAGCGGCATTCGCCTTAAGCTCGTAGAACGCCTCTTCCAGCAGGTCGATGCTGATATGGTGGAGGAGCGACGTGAACCTCTCTTCCTTCCTTGTCCTTGCTACTTGCCGTATGCGTTCCAGTCCCTGTGACACGCTTACCCGGCTCTGCGCCCGGCACGTGCTTTGCTGGTCCGCATTCTCCTTGGTCTCCGTCCTTGGCTCCACTGGCTCCGCTGCGGCTGCCTCCGCCGCGGATTGCTCCGCAGCCGATTCGTCCGCTTTGTTCGCCGGCTTCACAGCTACTATGACGGAGTCCGACTTCCCGTGCCCGTTCGTCATCGGCTACGGCTCCTCGCCTTCTCGATGCGGGCCACCAGTACTTGGTGGTCAGACGCGGGATATCTCAGGTTCCAACGCGATCCATTTGCGCGTGATGTGCTCTTCGACCCCGGTAGGACGACAATGCCTCGCATAACGGCATTGCTCATGTTGCGTTCGACCATGGAGACAGTCTCCGCTCCTGCGATAAGCCCATTTCGTGGCTCAATCACACACCCCACGCAACCGCTGTGTACGCTTCGTGGCCGTCGTTACCTCAGGCTCACGCAACACTCGCTTCCAGGCGGCCTGCTCGGCTTTACCTGGGTCGGACTTGCACCGACTGATCACGTCAGCTTAGCCTGACGCCTTCTCCATCCGGGCTACTAATCTAATTTGCCATTGTCCTGCCCGGTTTGAGCGGCGGGCGGAATGCCGCTATGGTGCCCATCGGGTCAGGGGGCGCCGAACACGGCTTGATCAGGACGCCCGCAATGCCGCTCCCCACCTCCTCATTGCTTGTTCGGCTTGCTTTCGCGCTGCTTATTGCCGGCGCGCCCGCCTTTGCCGCTGCACAGGAGCGCCCGCAGCGCGTGCGCCCTGCACAGACGAATGAGCCGCGCGGCGAACAACAGCAGTCCGGGACGCGCGAGAGCTTGCTCCGCCTGTTGCCGGCCGATTCGGTCACCCAACACGAGATGGACCTTCCCAGCGGCAAGCTTGCCTATACCGCAACCGCCGGCACCCTATCGCTGTTCGATCAGTCAGGGGAGCGCTCGGCAGCGATCTACTACACCGCCTATGTCGCAAAGGACGGCGGGAGCAATCGCCCCATAACCTTCGCCTTCAACGGCGGACCGGGAGCAGCTTCGGCTTTTCTTACCCTCGGCCTGGTCGGACCGAAAATAGCGGAATTCACCGGGCAGGATGCAACGGCAACCCGGCTGCAGGATAACCCGCACACCTGGCTCGCCTTCACCGATCTCGTCATGATCGATCCCGTCGGCACCGGCTGGAGCCGAGCCGCCAAAGCCGACGGTGGCGGCTTTTATGGAGTGAACGCCGACACGCAGTCCATGGCGAAAGTGGTCGCGCTTTATGTTGCCAAGAACGGCCGCGGCAATTCGCCCAAATATATTCTGGGTGAGAGCTACGGCGGCTTCCGCGCCGCCAAGGTCGCGCGCGCGCTCCAGCACGACCAGGGCATCACGGTCTCCGGCATTGTGATGCTGTCACCGCTGATCGAGTCGGGCCTCATCTTCGGCAATAGCAGGTTCGCGCTTGGCGCCGCGCTGCAATTGCCGTCGCTGGCGGCGGCGGAGCTCGAGCGCAAGGGCACCTTCAGCAAGGAAGCGCAAGCCAATGCTGAGCGTTTTGCGCTCGGCGAATATCTGACCACGCTCGCCGGCCCTCCCCCGCAGGGCGAGGCCGCGCGCGCCTTCTATGCGCGGGTCGCGGATATTACCGGGCTGCCTGAAGAGACGGTCGCCCAAGCGCGCGGCTTTGTGCGCGACGCCTACGTCAAGCATCTACGCTCGGCCGAAGGCAAGATCGTCAGCCGCTATGACGCGACATTCGCTGTCCCCGATCCCTTTCCCGAACAGGATTCCGCACGCGGACCCGATCCGCTGCTCGACGGCTTGACGCGCGCTTACGGCGGCGTGTTTGCGAGCTATGCCCGCGACGAACTCGGATTCAAGACCGAGATGACGTATGTCCTGCTCGCCTCGGATATTTCCGGCAAATGGGACTGGGGTGGGGGCACAAGCCGCAGCTCGGCCAGCATAAACGACGATATGCGCGAATTGCTGGCGCTCATCCCTTCCTTCCGGCTGCTCATCGCGCACGGCTATAGCGACATGGTCACGCCCTATGCCGTGAGCCGTTACGTGCTCGATCACCTGCCGGCGATCGGCGAGCCGTCGCGCACTCAGCTTGCGCTCTATCGCGGCGGGCACATGTTTTACATCGATGCGCAATCGCGCAAGGCGTTCAGCGCCGACGCGAAGGCATTCTATCACGCGGTGCAATGAGCGAGAGCGACGGCGCGCGCGACCAGTTCATACCCGTTCGCAAAGCCGAGCTGCTCGACGCGCTGGTCGAGCATGGCCCGCTTGGCAACGCCGAGCGCGAGCAATTTCGCCAGGTCTGCCGGATTCTGGCGGCGATCTATCATTATGAGACGTTCGGTGAGCTCGAGCGGCTGCGCCACGATTACTTCTATTTCGAGCCCGAGCGCGACCCGCATCCCCGTTTCGATGATCACGCGCTCGAGGCGGCCTATGCCGACCTGCTTGCTTCGTTCACCGGCGTGCTCACGGAGGCGAACTTCGTGGAAATCCCGCATGCCGACATCGAGAGAGCGCACCGCGAGCGCAAAACCATGAAGGTCGCGGTTACCGCCGCGCTCGACGATTTCCGCGAGGTGCGGTTTTTTCGCCGCGGCCATCACCAGGAGACCGTGGCGATCGGCAAATGGTTCGGGCTGCACAAGGAAATGCACGCGGTCGTTGTCTATGACGACGTGGTCCTGTTTGTCGCAACCAAGCCGGCCAAGGCGATTGCCGCCAGGCGCGAGCGCAAGCTCCTTGCCCGGCGCAGAATCCGGCCGGGCTCGGTGCTGATCAAATATTTCCGCAACATCGCAGCTACCGACCTCAACGCCTTGTTTCCCAATGTGCGGGTGACGATGAGCATCTTCGATGCCCTCGTGCTCGGGCTTCCCGCGCTCGCCGGCGCCATACCGATCCTGCTCAATCTCGCTTCCACGCTGACGGTGCTGTTCCTGGTGATCGGGTTTTATCTCGGCCTGGTGGCGGCGGTGGAGCATGACGAGCTCAAGACCGCGTTTGCGGCAATGAGCGGGCTTGCCGCACTCATCGGCTTCGTCATGCGCCAATGGCTGCGCTATCAGCGCCAGTCCTTGAAATATCAGCAGGAGCTGACCGACAACATCTATTTTCACAATGTGAACAACAACGCCGGCATTTTCGATTACATGATCGGCGCCGCCGAAGATCAGGAATGCAAGGAAGCGTTCCTCGCCTACTATTTCCTGCGCACCGCCAAGACGCCAGCGAGCGAGGCAGAACTGGAAAGCGTGATCGAGCGCTGGCTCAAGGAGAGATTTGGCGTCGAGATTGACTTCAAGATTGCCGACGCGCTTGGCAAGCTCGAGCGCCTCGGCCTGCTCGGCCGCGACGGCGATCGGCTATGCGTGCTTCCGCCGGAGCAGACGCTTGCGCGTCTCGACGCGGCGTGGGGCAGCTTTTTTCCGGCCGCGACGGGGGCGACGAGCACGGCGGCGCCGGCGTGAGTACCCGCGATTGGCGGGTGATGTTGGCCGCGGTTGAACCGCCTAAGATCGAACCGCAGCGCCACTTAGCAGGAGCCGAAACACAAGCCCATGTGTGATAAGGAGCAGCGATACTACGACGGTCGGAATAAAGTAGGCAGCGGCGAACTGGCCCGGTACAAGCCCGACAGAATTGCCTTGATAGAAAGCGTAGAGGAGATCGGCGCTGCCCCAAAGGTTAAACACCCAGACCAAGGGAATCCCTAACCTTCAGCTTGACAAATCTTGTGCCGATGTCCGGCCCGGCCTGAAATCACAGGAGATGGTTCGACCGTGCTCCACAGAGCGACTCCGGAGCGACTGAGCGCGTTCTCTGACGGCGTATTCGCTGTCCTTATAACAGTGCTGGTTTTGGAACTGCGTCCGCCGGAGTTCCCCACCTTTAAGGCACTCCTGTCGCTCTGGCCCACATGGCTAAGCTACGCAGTGAGCTACCTTTTCATCGCCATTGTTTGGACCAACCACCATCACCTCATGCGTTATGCCACGGAGGCGACCTCTCGTCTGATGTGGTTCAATTTCGCGCATCTGTTTTCCGTCTCGTTACTTCCGCTCTCTACCGCTTGGATGGCCGTGAGCGAATTGGCGCCGCAGCCGGTTGCCTTCTACGCGGCGGTTTTCTTCCTCGTAAACGCGACTTACATATGTTTGATCTGGGAGCTTATTGACCGAAATCCAGTTTATGACGTCTCGCCGAAGGTGCGCAGGATTATGCGTTTCCGAGCGATCGCGACTTTATGCTTTTTCGGGGCGGCTGCGGTTGTGGCACTGAAATATCCGCTGGCTGGACTCGGAATTTGTATTTGTTGCTTGATCGTTTATCTCAAGCCCGATCCGCCGGAAGCTTGGAAGCAAATATCTCAGGGATAAGCGGACGCTGCGTGGACGTAGTGCCAATTTCTGTTTTGTGCACGAATCCACCGATGTCGGATGACTAGGGTGAAGCAGACTTAATGCGGCGTGCTAACTACTGTCGTTGTTGACCCACTTCGGTCATCGGCCGGGCCGAAATCTCGCACTGCAGCGAGCCCCTGACTCGATACTCGCCCGTCCGCTATGCTGTCACGGGACCCTCTGACTAGTGGTCCGATTCCGAAGTTCGCCACCACTCGCGGCACGTTCAGATGCAAACTTCGGAATCTAAGGACCACTGGCAACTCTATGATTTCTAGTGCGGTTTTGAATTTGAAGCTCCTAAACGAGCTTGCGGCCAGTTATGATAGGAACTTCAAATTCACCGCACTAGGGGCAAAAGGATGCAGTACGGTCGACGCAATTTTCTCACGGGTCTTTGCGGCGCGATGGCTTGGCCGATCGCAGCGCGCGCGCAGCAAACGGCGATGCCGGTGGTCGGCATCCTCGATACTGTGGACATTGCAGTACCCTCTTTTCGCAAGGGCTTGTATGAAACGGGCTATCTCGAGGGCCGCAACGTGGCGATCGAGGTGCGCTCGGCGGCGGAATACGGTGAGTTGCCGGCGCTTGCCGCGGAGTTTGTTCTTCGCCAGGTGGCAGTAATTGCCGCACTCGGCGGTCTCGCGGCACCGGCGGCGAAGGCAGCGACCGCGACGATACCGATCGTATTCAGCATTGGCGGGGACCCGGTGGAATTGGGCCTCGTCACCAGCCTCAACCGCCCGGGTGGAAATATCACGGGAGTCACTTTCTTCGCCGCGCAGCTCCTGCAAAAGCAACTGGGAATCCTGCACGACCTCGCTCCCAGCGCCACCGTGATCGGCGCTCTGGTCAATCCCAAGAACCCGCGTAGCCAAGCCGACACAGGCAGCGTGCTGGCGGCGGCCCGTACTCTTGGCGTCGAGGTTGCTCTCGCAAGCGCCGCCAGCGAAGCCGAACTCGACGCCGCGTATGCAGGTCTTGCCCGGCGCAATGCCAAAACGCTTATTGTCACCGGCGACGCGTTCTTTCTGCACGAGGTCAAAAAGCTTGCTGCCTTGGCAGTGCAGCATCGAATCGCTGCGATCTTTACCTCGCGAGAGTATGCGCAAGCCGGCGGCCTCATGACGTACGGAGCGAGCGTGAGGGATTCCTTCCGCCAAGCGGGCGTCTATACCGGCCGCATCCTCAAGGGTGAAAGGCCGGGCGATCTGCCGGTCATGCAGCCGACCAAATTCGAGCTCGTCATCAACCTCAAGGCTGCCAAGGCGATCGGGCTAGACGTGCCGCCGCATCTGCAACAACTCGCCGACGAGGTGATCGAGTAGCCGCAGTTTTGATCACACACGTGCTGCACCTGCTCAGGTGCCCTGGCACTCCAGAGACCCACGACGTGTGACGCGCTGATCTAAGGCCTACCCCCTCCGAGACCGTGAACCAGTTTGTCAGCTACGGCGACTAATGAACCGGCGAGCGTCCGTCTTAAACGGGAACCCCCCCATGTTTGCACGTTCCGCTATAGTTGCGGCTGTGATCATCGCCTTTGTAGGCCTCTTTGCCGAGGCTGCTCAGGCACAAGAGGTGCCTACCATCAATCTGGAAGAAACCTGCCAGGCGGCGAGCGGTGTGATGCTCGCATTGATGGGCGGCTCGACTACTGCAAATGACAAGCAGATCTGCATAGACTCCGAGAGCAAGGCGCGCGCGCAGATCGTCAAGGATTGGGGGACTTACGACCCTTCCGATCGGGCAGACTGCATCACACCGCGCGTATACCTTCCGAGCTATGTCGAGTGGCTCACCTGTTTCGAGATGAACAAAGTAGTACGGGATGCCAGGAAGCAACAGGGCCGGGCGATGCAAGCTCTTACCAACTCGGACGGTACCATGACGTTGCCACCAGTGCGCAGCTTGGGAATAAGGGCCTACTAAAAGTGTTGCCGGCTGTTTGCACCAGCGGTGCGTCAGTCTGGAAGTGTGCACTCCCCTGACCCAATAGCGCGGGCGCTGCAGGCCCGCTCTGCCAGAGTACTTCCGACATCTTTTTTGTTCGACTATCGCCGAAGTATCGTCGACCTGAGCGCGCCTTCGTCAGCAAGTACTGAGGCCATGGCCTGCAGATCAAACGACACCAGCTCATTAGTGGCGAACCTTGTCAGCTGGCTCAGTTTGTCGCTCGCGCGGTCGAAGAAGCGGCCCTTCGTGCACTCTGCCGCATTGGGTCGCGAGACGGATGCAAGGAGGCGGGCGGCCATCCGTTCGACAGGGGTGGCGGCCGCCCCACGGTCGTCGATCAGGTCGGTGCACCGCGCCAACGCTGCGCCGTCAAGATGGTAGAGGGTAAGCGGATAGCTCTGCAGCTGAAGATGAAATAGATGTACCAATGCCCAGCACGTTGCCTGCAATGGTTCGTTGCCGGCTCGATCGAGGAAATAGCTCTCGCTGGCGGGGAAGAGGCTTTTGACGCCATGGCGTGCGTCCAATTTGAGCATGTAGCCGCCGACCATACCCTGCTCGGTGCGCCGTTGCCCGATGGTGAGCGCAGCGGCCACGATATTGTCGGGAGAGCCGAAATGCGCGCGGATGCGGCGGCGCTTGGTGCGAAACTGCTTCAATTGATGCGCGGACAGGAAGCCGTACAGACATTCGGTAATGGCTCGCGCTTCGGGGTTCGATTGAGGCTGGTAGCTGTTCCGCAAACCGCCACTGATGATGGGAAGGTGTTTGTCCGGCGCAGAAACATGTACAAGACGACGATCGGTCAGGTCGGTTTCCGGGGCATGGACGAATGACCGGAAGCCGCGGCTGAGGGCGAGGTTGTGCAGTACCCGATCCTGCGTCAGCAACGCAGAACGTGCATCCAACAGTTTATCGAGGATCTCGATGTCGGGAATCCCCGGATGCTCGGTCGCCAGGAATACAAACTTGACCGGCCGTTCACCCAAGCGTTGGCGGAGCCGCCCGACGAGTGGAGACTCCTGGCCAACGCATTCGTCAACGACGACTCGTTCGATGTCGTTCATGAGCGGGCTTGCGGATTACTCCGGCGTCAAAGCGTGGTCCACCGTACCACGCTGGCCATCATATTCCAGTCGCGACGCTACGACACGGCGTCTTTCGCAGCCTTTACCGGCCGAGCCCTGATGATCTTCCGAGCCGGCTTCGCCTTGAATATGGTTGGCTCCTTTGTGAACGGATTGATGCCTTTCCGCGCTTTTGTGGCGGGCTTCTTGACGACAACAAATTTCGCGAATCCAGGGACAAAGAAGGCTCCCGTTTTCTTGAGTTCTTTGTAGCCTATTTCCGCGAGCGACTCGATGACGCCCTTGACGTCCTTGCGCGTAATATTGTTTGCATGATGCTCAGAGATTTTTTGAATGAGCTCCGACTTCGACATCAACTTGGCCATGTCTCCTCCCTGCTTCCGAATCGTCCTGTCAGGGGTCTATGACCTAATTCGCAGTGCAATGGAAGACCCCTTGGACTGCCCGCTAACGGGATGGCCAGCCGGCACATCGGTACTTTCGGCCGTGCGGATTGAGCCAATTGTGCCTTGTATGGGGCTTTTTTTGTCAAGGAATTTCGGCACGCCGGCGCATCTTTGTTCCTCCGTCAGTTTCTTTGTTCGATCTGGAAGCCCGTTTCTTCGTCCCGACCCGCGCTTCGCTTACGTCGTCGCGCGCAGGAGCTGTCAAGGTTGGCCGTCGCACCAACCTCGTGGCATGCTCCGCCCTTGCCAGGCCACACCTTGACGGCTTCGAGCACGATGACACGCTTGGTGCGATCGGGATGGCGATCAGAGGGGAGCCCGCTTTCGGGCGCGGATCAATCGCGCCACAACCTTGTATCCGGTGGGTCCAAGGACCCGAACCATGATGCAGCCATGCGCATCGGCAGCGAAGCTCCGAAGCGGCGGACCCATTCTTTTCCTCGGCATAACAGCCATGGCACAAACCGGGACCCGCCACCTCGAACCGTCATCGGCGACCCGTCACAAGCGGACGGACTGGGCCGAAACTGTTGGGTGCCTTCAGCAACCTCTATTTATTGCGTCGGACGCAGGACGACGCCGTCCGGCACCACGCCCTCTCGCACGAGCCGCCACAAGGCGATCAGAAGCTTGCGCGCCAAGGCCACGATCATGAGCTTGCGCGTACCGCGCGCGTTCTCGGTGCGGGCTCGAAACCACTGCGCCAATGCGCTGTTCTTCTGAAACATGAGAAATCGCCACGCCAATTGGATCATGCCTCGCCGAACTCGAGCGTTGCCGGAACGGGCCAGCCCTTTCTCCCGGCGTTTTGTGCCGCTCTCGTCGGGCGAGCCCGTGAGGCCAGCATAACGCGCTATGGCCCGTCGGTCGCGCATATTTCGCGCCAGCACCTCCTGCACCAACATGTCCGCGGTCTCGATGCCAACCCCGATCACGCGCGCCAGCAGGCGCAGCATTGCGTGCGGTCCGTCACCAGGCGCCTGCTTGAGACGATCCAGGCGTGCCTCCTCGATCTGGCGGATCTGATCACTGACCAGCCGACGACGATCCATGTCGCGACGTAGCTCAGCCATCGTGTTGGGCGGTATTGGCTCGTCCTCGGGCGTGCGCAAATCTTCAAGTCGCCCGGCGGCCTTCTTCAGCTTGGGATTGAAGCCGCGGATGCCGAGCCGGATCAACGTTGCTTTCATTCGGTTGACAATCCGAGTTTGCTCTCCGACGAGGCTCTCGCGCTCGCGGTTGGGCCGCTTGGCATCTTCGTCCTTGCTCGTCGGGATCGCCACCATCTTGCAGTGATCACGCTCGCCGCGCAGCCAGCCGAGAAAGGCGCGTTTGAGCAGCTCGGTGTCGAGCCGGTCGGTCTTGGCGCGTCGGTGCTCGCGCGATACGGCTACGCTCGATGCGTGGATAACGTGGGCCTCAATGCCGCGTTTCCTCAACCAACGCGCCAGCCAGAAACCATCCCGCCCAGCCTCGAAGGCGACTGCAATGCGTTCGATCCTGCGTCCTGCTTTCTCGGCTTCCTCGCGCCATCGATGCAGTAGCTTTAGCAACGCGCTCTCGTCGACAGCGAGCTTCTTCAACGGCTGGCGCTCGACGCCAGGCACGATACCGGCAACGAGCCAGCTCGATTGACTCATCTCGACGACGGCGATCAGCGTGCCGTCCGGTTCGAGAGGCGCAAGGGATCGGCTTAGATCGTTCAACTTCTGCATGGGGGGCTCCATCGGTTCAAATCAGCGCCGATGAATGCAAAATTCTCGCCGCCGCCCATAGCATCTTTTCCCTTTCCATTGCCCGTCTAGGTTCTCACGTTCCGTACAAGAGCCCGGTTGAGCTTCGCCCGCCTCCATGCCGGATGCCGCTTGGGTAGTCTCAATGCATCCCCCAAGCTGATTCCGGAGGAAGGGTTCCGTTGCAACAATTTTCGAGTCGGCGCACCGCCGGTCAACAACTCATCGCCGAACGATATTCAAAAGTGAGCAAAATATTGAACACGTTGTCACCTTATTATCCTGTTACAGTTTGTTCGGCGCGCGGTGCTTAGATACCCGTAGCGATCGCAAACGAGAGTCCCAAGCAGGGCGTCCGGCGGGTAGCAGTCAATTCGAAACCGAGTTGTTCTACAGAACGGTCGTGCGGTTTCCTGTGAGTTGTTTGGACGCACAACTCTCTTTTACCAGGCTGGCTGCCGAAAGTGCAACAAACCTTCAAGGAGCATCGTCTGATGACCATGGTAGTCCCGAGACGGGCGAGAATCTCTGCGGCCATCATATCCGCCGCGGCGCTAACGTTGATAGTTGGGCTGGGAACGCCCTCAGGAGCGAGAGCTGATGAGGCAGCGGCAAAGAGCCTGTTCAAGGCCATGTCTGATTATCTGGCGGCACAGAAGGCCATATCGTT
This sequence comes from uncultured Alphaproteobacteria bacterium, assembly GCA_963817135.1. Taxonomy (GTDB): domain Bacteria; phylum Pseudomonadota; class Alphaproteobacteria; order Rhizobiales; family Xanthobacteraceae; genus VAZQ01. Next base: position 90,822 of record CAWFNG010000003.1, read on the forward strand.
CGCGTACGACACCAACCTTGAAATCGTTACCAAGGACACGCAGAAACTCGCGGTAGCGAGTTCGGGCATGATGACTCTCAACCGGCCGGACAAGGCCCGCGCTACGCGCCACGGAGGGTTTGCCGATGTCGAGTTGGTTTTTGACGGGAAGACCCTGACGCTGCTCGGAAAGACCGCGAACCTGTACGGTCAGGTCGATGTACCCGGCACAATCGACCACCTGATCGACGAGTTAAGGGACAAATACAAAAGGCCCATTCCCGGCGCAGATTTGATTCTGTCGAATGTCTACGATCAACTGATGCCCTCGGTGATCAATGTGAAGGACCTCGGCAGCGGTGTGATCGGCGGCGTTGAATGCGATCACCTCGCCTTTCGAACCGAGGAAGTCGATTGGCAGATTTGGATCGCCCAGGGGGCCCGGCCCTATCCTTGCCGATATGTCATCACGTCGAAGCTTGTTGCTAACGGACCGCAATACAGCATCCAGATCAGGGATTGGAAGACCGGAGCTGAGGTCGCATCGGACGATTTTAGCTTCAAGAATGCAACGAACGCCAAGAAGATCGATCTGAAAGACCTTGCCGATTCCGATGAACTACCGAACATTTTTGCAAATAGGAGGTTCCAAATGATCGTGTCGAAGGTAGTTGGCGTGTTTCTGATGGCCTTCTTGGCCGCCGGGCTTTTTGGGCTCGCACTTGGAGAGCGGTTTTCGATCCCGGCACGCACAGCTTCGTATCGACCGCCGAGGCCGGAGTTGGGCGTCCCCTGACGCCTGTAAGCGTTGCCGGGGTGGCGCGGCGCACGGTGCGGCGTTGCGCGGCTGGCGTATATTACTGCTAGGGTTCGTGGCGTCGGAATTCCACATTCCACTGTTCCGAGAAATAGCATTCTGCGCGCGAGCCGCGCCAGCGATTTTACCATGCTCGGCATGGTGGGTTCCTCGCCCGTGGTCGTGGTTGCATCGAACCACTTGCCGGTGAATGACATCAACGGGCTGATCGACTATGGGACAAAGAACCCCGAGAAGCTGAGCTTCGGTACGGCCGGTATCGGCAGCGCCCCGCATTTGGCAGCGGAACTTTTTCAGAGTGCCCTATCCCGGGATAGCCGGCGCCTTCGCCGATCTGATGGCAGGCAACATTCAGTTGGCATTCAGCAGCACAGTCGGAGCGCTTCCGTTGACGTCGGATGGCAAGATTCGAGCGATTGCGACAACGGGCGTTCGACGGCCTTCGACCTATCCGGATATCCCGACCCTGGATGAAACTGTGCTGCCGGGCTTCAACGTCGATATCTGGCTCGGACTTGCCGCGCCCAAAGGAACGCCTGAAGCAGTGATCGAGCAAATCAATGTCATGCTTCAGCGCGCGCTGAAGGAGCGCGATGTAATCGAGTCGCTATCGAAGGTGGGTATCGAAGCGTGGCCGACGACTGCAGCAGATGCAAATTCTTTCGTCGATCAAGAAGAAAGAAGATGGCCGGCCGTCATACGGGCGGCAGGTCTCGGCCCGAAATGATCTTTAAGGACATCAGGTTCTCTCCGATGATCGTCGCATCGATGCAGAGAGGTAAAGTTCGTCATTAACTTGCAAACGGCGCGAGCCCTTGGCATCGAGGTGCCGCCTGGAGTGCTCTCAATCACCGATGAGGTGATCGAATAGGAACGCCGTTTGCTGCGGTGCATGGGCCCGGTAAATGGCACGAACGCGACCGACCAAGCCACACTGAGTTATCTCTGGTTGCCGAGGTGAAGCGGACTTGTCTGCGCAGCGCTCAGCGCCTCGTAGTCTTGGCAAAACAGCGCCCGCCAACCGCACCCGCCGGTGTTTTTCTACTCTTGTCGAAACACCCGAGTTCCGCGACCCTTTGCTGTTGCGGAGCAAGGCTCATCGATTGCTTCATCCTCTTCGGAGGCACGCCAACCACGGAGGTCATAATGAGATCGAAAGGCGTCGCAGCACTCACAGCTGTTTTTGTGGCAGCAGAGGCTTTTTGCGTCCCCACGGCTCACTCGCAGCAGCCCCAAACGCCCGAAGCACGCCTGGTCGTGATCGGGGAAGGCACTGTCAAGGTGACGCCCGACTATGCCCGGATCGTTTCTGGCGTCACCACGCGGGCAAAGACCGTCAAAGAGGCGTCCGACACCAATTCGAGAATAATGGCCGCGGCCACTTCTACGCTGCTTCAATCCGGCATTGCGCAACGGGACATCCAGACCTCGCGATTTTCAGTCCAGCCGGCTTATGCGCCTCCCCAGCAGCCCGCCACTGAGCCAAAGCTCACCGGCTATAGCGTTTCCAACCAGGTCACCATCAATATTCGCGATCTCAACAAGGTCGGCGACATTCTTGACCACCTGATCACAGCCGGAGTGACGAGCGTGGGAAGCATATCTTTTCTCGTGTCGGATCAATCAAAGGCACTCGATCAGGGACGCGCGGCAGCCATCGCCGACGCGCGGCGTATAGCTGAAATCTACGCACAGGCTTCGCAGCTAAGAACTCGGTGACGTTGCCTGGGTGACCGAGGACGCGGGCTTTGCGGCTCCGTTTGCGATGCGCGCACCAGCGGCATCGGCTCCAATGGCAACTTCGGTTCCGATCGCGCCTGGGGAGGACACATTGCGCGTGAGGGTCACAGTTGGCTTCGCTGTTGTGCGTTGATGAAAGAATTACCGCGCGTGCCTCCCTATCTGTTGCGCCCGCGCTGCGAGCGGCCACGTAGCCGCCGCTCCGCTGAGTTTCCCGGCTCCATCGTGACGATAGACAAGGAGAAGCGTTCATGTCCGCCATCATTCATCATTTGCTTGATGCCGCGCCGGCCCCGGTTGCACCGTTCAGTCACGCCGTAGAAGTCGACGGCTGGGTGTTCGTCACTGGCCAGATACCGGAGAATCCCGATAACGAGGACGACCCTCTTCCGGTCGGCATAGAGGCACAAACACGGCGTGTAATGGAAAACCTGAAGATCGTCCTCTCCGGGATCGGATTGGGGCTTGAGCACGTCGTTTCGGCCCGGGTGTTTTTAATCGACATGCGCGAATTCGAGACCATGAACAAAATCTACGCATCCTACTTTCCACCAAAAAAGCGGCCGGCGCGAACCTGTATCGGTGTTACGGGGCTCGCCAAGGGTGCGCGGGTAGAAATCGACTTCATCGCGCGGAGGCCTAGTTGAGCGTGCTGCCGCCATCTGTCGGCTTGGCTCGCGCTCATCTGTGTCCGGCTTCGGCATCAACTCAGGACAGGAGGCCTACCTCGCAGGCCTTGATCTGTAGGCCAAGATATTTCGAGTAAATGCGGCATTGGGCGAAGCTGCCCGCGATAAACCAAAGGCCCGGCTGCGCAGTCCGCGTGTACATGTTGCGCAATTCTTGTCCCTTGCCGAAACTCCAAATCGGGCCGACCCGGCCGGCAACTTCATCACCAAACAATTTGCTGACCAGATACTCCTGCCCCTTGTAGCCCGTCGCCAGCACGATCAGGTCGGCGGCAAGCGTTTCGCCAGTACGCATCAGCGCTCCTGCCGCCACGAAGGTGGCGATATCGGAGAATTGCGCCAATCCGATTTCGCCTTTGACGATCAGATCTGAACAGCCGACATTGAAGTAGTAACCGCCGCCGCGGGTGAGGTACTTGAACTGCCAGCCGGTTCCGTCTTCGCCGAAATCGAGCTTGAAGCCACGGCGCTCGAGCCCATCGAGCAATTCTTTGTCCATATTCCTTGCGGTTTCGGTCAATGTTATGTGGCTTTTCCGTACCAGTGAAAGCGGCATGGACGTCGTGATGAGATCGCAATCGTCTAGCGAAGGTCCTTCGTCATAGAGCGCGTACTGCAGTTGCGCACTCGGCTCGACATTGACGATCATGGTCGAGCTGCGTTGCACGAGCGTGACCTTCGCCCCGGCCGCATGCAGGTCCTGCGCTATATCATGGCCGCTGTTGCCCGAGCCGATGACAAGAACATTCTTGCCCTGCCACGCCTCGCCATCGTCGTATTGACTGGAGTGCAGAATTTTACCGCCGAAGTTGCGCAAGCTCGGAATATCCGGAAGGCTCGGAATGCCGCTCACCCCGGTGGCCATCACGACATGGCGCGGGTGCATCTCCCGCCTTGTGCCGTCTGCCCGACGTAAAGCAACGGACCATCGTTTCGCTTTTTCGTCGTAGCTGCCGGCTTCGAATTCGGTGGCCGTGCAATAGTTCAACTCCATGCTCTCCACATAGGCCTCAAACCAAGCGGCCAGTTTGTCTTTGGGAATGTAGGTCGGCCAGTTTGGCGGAAAGGGCATGTACGGCAGATGGTTGACGTGCACCTGGTTGTGCAGGACCAGCGCGTGATACCGTTTGCGCCAGTTGTCGCCGATGCGCGTTTCACGGTCCACGATCAGCGTGTCGACGCACAATTGCGTGAGGCGAGCGGCTATCGCAAGCCCGGCCTGTCCGCCGCCGACAACGAGCACGGCGGGGTCGCAATCGCGATATTCAGCGGCGGCCTTGCGGAGGTCGAGCCAGTTAGGTCCCCGAAAATCGCGCGAATAGGGCTTGCCTTGAGGCCGTGATCTTCCGAGCCGTTCCTCGTGTCCCTTTATTTCGTCAAGCGATGTCAGCAGCGTCCATGCCTTGAATGTGTTGCCGTCATTGGCATCGGGCCTGAGCCGTAGGACGCCGCTGCCGCGGCCTTCCGTCGTTTCAAAGCTAAAGATGGCTTCGATCGCATCGGTGCCGGCGCGCGTCACATTGCGAGGCGCAGTCCGATGCTGGTCTATCTTGAAACCAGTCGGATGGGCGCGGCCAGCATGCGTTGTAAGTTCCCGTAAAATACCATCCAAACCGCTGACGGTCTTGATGTGCCACGTCAGGGCTAACACATCGCGCCAATGGCTGTCAGCATGGAAAAGCGTCTTGAGGCGAGCCGGGCCTCGCGCTGCGAGCGCTCCATCGAACTGCTCCAGCCAACTCTCCGCAATGGTCGCGACGGTGTCTGTTCTGGCCAGCATTGACGCTCCCGCGATTGGCTTGGGCGGAACAGTTGGACTGAAACTAGCATATTCGTCGGAGGCTGCGCACTTCTCGCACATAGCCTAATGCGACGGATGTCCGCAGTCGACGGACGCCGATAGTAGGCCGCTGGACGGCAATTCGCGCTTTGGCGCTTGAACAAATGCAACGTGACTAAGGTGCAGAGGATCGGTCCCTCTGCGCGGACAGCGACGATCAGGCCCGTCGGAATTAGGTCGGCTGCTTAAACCAGTGCAGCAGCTTCTGCAGCCAGTTCTGCGGCTGCGGATTGCTGGCAAGCCGCTTCAGGCCTCGCATCTCGCGCTCCTGCAATTCGATCAACCATCTCTGGTTCAGGGTCGTGAACATCGTTTCCCCTTTCGTCGAGGCGCTCTGGAAACTGCACGTTGCGCCGGCCCCGGTTAATGATTGGTAGGCAAGAGGCCGAGTTGGCACTCGTCCTATCTGCGGAGCGACGTTGAAGGTTAATCCCCTCTGTACCCGGAGCGTGCGACTGCCTTTTGGCAATTCCGTGACCGATCCTGACACGATTCAGAAGAACTCCGAGTGGATTTGGCTCATTCAGCAGGCCGGCTAAGTCCGTCCATCCGTCATGCCAGAGAGCCAGGACGCACTTTCTAAAATCTGATGTGTTTTGCTAGCATGGGCGTCGGTCGAGCTTGCGCTGGGGCATGTGGCGCAACTCGGAACAACTCTGAGCGCACGATCTAATTTCGCTTATTGAGGTACTGCGGACGAGATATGCAAGCCTCACTTTGCCCGCTATGCCCGCTGACTAAATCACTGGAAAGGACAGCCGCAGTGCGGTATCCGGTCGCCGAAAGGACGCATTCCATGAGCAGCCATCACTTTCATGCGGTCATTTGGATCGATCACCATGAAGCACGGGTGTTCCATTTTGGCCCGACCGATGTGGAACGGCTCGTTTTGCACCCGGATCATCCGACCAGGCATATCCACCATAAGGCAAACTCCATCGGAAGCGGGCACGCCTCGGAGGACCACGCCTTCCTTCAGGCTGTCGCTCAATCGATCGCAGATGCTGGCGCGGTTCTCATCACGGGGCCAGGCAATGCCAAGACCGAGCTGGTCAAGCACATCAGCCAACACGATCCCAGGTTGATGAAGATTATCGTCGGTGTGGAAACCGTCGATCATCCGAGCGACGGGCAACTCGTCGCCCATGCCAGACATTACTTCAAGGCCGAGGATCGGATGCTGCCGCAGAGGGGATAAATAGCGTCGCAGGGCGGGATCCCCACTCTGATCTCTGTTGAGAGGTAGCCTTCGCGGGAGGATTCGTGACGAATCGCTGCAATCGATGAGAAAATGCAAAACCCGCCACAGATTCTCTGGGCGGGCTAGGCGTCAGGTCTGAACAGGATCAAAATATATCGATGAGACCGTAGTTTATCGTGGCCGCAGCAGCAAATTCATCAGAATTCGCCAGGGTCAGCCAGTCTTGATTAACACTGGCGCACTGAGGGCGACTTCGTCGTCCGTGTCTGTGTGGAGGTATACGACGTTCGTTTCATGAGCCATGGCAGCAGTGGCAGTTGTTTCGGGTGGGCGTTGACCCAACATCACGACCCGCAGAGTCATTAACATGATACGCAGATCAAGCCAGAACGATGCGTTTCGAATGTACCACTCATCCAACGCGTCCTTTTCGCTCGGATTTAGCCGTGTTCCCCCATTCACCTGCGCCCACCCGGTAATGCCCGGACGAACCGTAAGCCGCACGCTAGGATTATTAGGCTGATCGCGTGGCAGCAGAGGACGGGGACCGATCAAGGACATGTCCCCCACGAGTACGTTGACCAATTGCGGGAGTTCATCGAGCCGCATTTGCCTGAGAAGGGTACCGACCCAGGATTGCCGTTTATTTTCGGGAATTGGTTCACCGAGTTGGTCGAATGGCGGTCGAAGGGTGCGAATCTTCCAGATTGTAAAACTTCGAGCGCCTAAGCCCACACGGTGTTGCCAGAATAAAATGGGCCAGCCAACATCTACAATTGCGAGCCCTGCCGCAATCATGAGAATTGGCGCGTAGAAAAGAAGTACAATCCCGGCAAAAACAAAATCAATCGCGTACTTCCATTTGAAATAAGGAGGCGGGGCAGCGGATAGAGGAACATCAATTGCCACAGTCGACTTAGACGTGGCCGAACTTTTGATTGCGGCCAAGTTGAAGAGGCTGGGTACAAAATCGAGAGGGATTTCGCGTTGCTTGCAGACACGCTGAACTTCTCTAAGCGTATCTTCCGGTAAAAGATCTTCGTCGCCGCCAACCACGACACGGTCAACTCCCACTCCGTGTTCGGCAAACTCATCAATAAGCGGTTGCAGGTGATTAGGCTGTCCAACAATTTTGATGCCCGATACAGTACGGCCTGCCATTTCACTACGACCATCTAGTAAGCCGATCACGCGCCACTGCCCAGGGCAGTACGCAGACAAAATCTTCAGGGCCCAAAAGGTGAGTTCCGTCGAGCCGATCATGATCACATGCTCGGTCGCGTCGCGTCCTTGATTCGTTTGAATGCCGGTATCGGTTTCGCGCAACCGGACAAACGCCCGAATAGCGATAAGGCCAGCGCACAGGATCAGAGCGTGTATGAGAGGCGTTGAGCGCGGAATGTTGTCGAGACGCGTTAAAGTGAAGAGCAGAACGCAGGTCATCAATTCCGCGCAGGCGACGGCTTTCACCACCTTCCATGCGTCACCGACACTGAAAAACTTTGAGACCCCGTCGTGGAGGCGAAACACTGAATAGGCAATGAGCGCGAAAGCAAGCGAAATTAAACAGTACACCACCGCGTCGACAGAAAAAATTTCGGCTTCGCGGATGGCAAGCGCAATAACGGGCGAACACAGCGCCCAAATAGTATCAAAGAGGGAAAATCGAATCTGTAGATGTCCCCTCGATGCTGGATAGCCAGTCCGCATCGTCTCCCCCGAATCCGCGGCAGCCGCGTCTCGATGCAACCCATGGGCGAAGATTTCGACCGGAAAATGGCCGTCAAGGCCTTTTGTGGACAGAACAAGCCTTGGCGCAAGGACATCTGGTGCGGGCAGACACAATTGGCGCGCCCGATGCCGAGGCCGCGCAGTTGCGGCAAGGTGACGACGGACCGCAGCAGCGCATCCGGTGCATGAATTTCCAGTCCGCCGAAGCCGGCTGGAATGTCGGCAGCCGTCTCGAACCGCCAAAAGAGTGATTGCGGATTGTCGAGATACCCGACGGGCAAGCCGGCTTTGACGAGCGCAACCCTTAGCCCATCACGTTCCCAAACCGCGAGCGGTGAGGCGAGGCAAGGAGCGCACGTGCCGTGTTCATTCAAACTTCAAATCCACCGCACTACTTTAGCGCGAGGTCACGCACGCGGAGCGCAGCGTACAAAAATTCCGGTTCCGTAGCGGCCATCGATCTCGGGATCGACGAATTTAAGAATCAGCACGCGGCCATCGAACGACACAATCTCCCGGTCCTGCGGACCGGGGGTCTGCCCCGCGGGACCGATGTAGTCGTGTCCGGAAGGACTGCCTTTGAGGCGCAGTTCCTGGAGCTGTGCGGAATCGGCGAGATACATCATCACGCCGCCGGATGGTCCTTGCCCGATCACGAACGGCTGTTTGCATTGCCCGCGCGCGTTGGCCTCGGTGCGCGTGCGATCCTCCGGCTTGTGATAGGCCGCGTATCCCCAACGGCCGATGATCTCGGAGGCGCGCACCTTGGCGGGCAGCTCCGGCGGCGGCAGCGCCACCGGGGTTGCCTCGGGTGGCGGAGCCGTGGCGCAAGCGGAGAGCATGCATGCCGCCATCGCAATGGCGATGGCCGGCCATCCCCGATTGAGACTACCCATCGCTCAATCTTCCTACTTGTGCCCGCACGACGAAATGCGTGCGCGCAGACTTGAATTTCCTTCTAGCAGTCGCATGGTTAACGAGACGGCAAGCGCCTCCAGGACCCCAATCCGGCCGCTCGGTCCCGCGGACATTGCTGCCAGAATGGGTCACGGGCAAGGCAGAGATGAGGCAGGCTCATGCGCGACAGCAGCCTAACTTGCCGGGTGGAATTCGTGACCACAGCCGTTCCTGCGGCGCGCTTTGCCGCCGCCCTGCTGCTGCTTTTCTTCGCCGGCGCGAGCACCGCGTCGGGCGAGCAATCCTATTCATTCGACGGCACGCCGGGCCGCCTGCCCAAGACCATCCTCCCCATCCACTATGCAATCGAGCTTGAGCCCAATCTGGAAAGTCTGGCGCTTGCCGGGTCGGAGCGCGTCGATATCGAGGTGCGCGAGGCGACCGATCGCATCGTGCTCAATGCCGCGGACATGACAATCACCGCGGCAAGCGTGGACGGGAAGGGACAGCCGACCGGCATCGCGGTCGATGAATCGAGTGAAACTGTCACGCTGACATATGCGCAGCCGCTGTCGCCCGGGCTTTACACGCTGCGCATGACGTTCAATGCGAAGATAAACAAATACCCGCGTGGACTGTTCGCAGTCGACTATCAGGCCGAAGGCGAAAACCGGCGACTACTGTCCACTCGCTTGCAGCCGGCGGACGCCCGGCGTGTTTTTCCGTGCTGGGATGAACCTGCATTCAAGGCGAGCTTTACCCTGTCGGTCACGCTCCCGCGCGCGTTTGCGGCTGTCGGCAATATGCCGGTCCTGCAGGAGGAGCCGGTCACTCCCGCAGTCAAGCAGGTAAGGTTTGCCGCCACACCGAAAATGTCGACCTATCTGTTCCTGCTTGCCGCCGGCGAGTTCGAGCGGCTGTCGATTCAATCGAATGGCACCGCGCTCAGCGTCGTCACCACGACTGGCAAACGCGAGCAGGGGCGCTTTGCGCTCGCAAGCGCGGCTTCGCTGCTGCGCTACTTCAACGATTATTTCGGCGTGAAATACCCGCTGCCGAAGCTCGATCTCATTGCGCTGCCGGGCGGATTTCCAGGCGCCACGGGACACCGGGGCGGCATTACGTTTTTCGAGAGCCGGATTTTGTTCGATGCCGCATCGAGCGGCCCGGGAGCGCGACGCGGCATTTTCCTCACCTTGGCGCATGCGATCGCTCGCCAATGGTTCGGAAGCCTCGCGACCATGGCCGCCTGGGATGACCTGTGGCTCAACGACGGGCTCGCGACCTGGATGGAGGCCAAAGCCGGCGACCATTTTTATCCGCAATGGCGGACCTGGCAGAGCAGCAATTCACGCAGGCAGATCGCCATGGAACTCGACGCAAGGCGCGCCGCGCACCCGTTGCAGCAGCCAATGACCGACGAGAGCGAGGCTACGGCCGCCTCGGATGCCCTCACTCATGCGAAAGGCGCCGCGCTCATCCAAATGCTGGAAAACTATCTCGGTGAAGCGGTGTTTCGCGCCGGCATTCGCCGGTATATCACCGCGCATGCCGACGCCAAACCGCACACCGCCACCACCGGTCTGTGGAAAGCGCTGGAAGCCGCGTCGGGCAGGCCCGTAGGCGCCATTGTCGCGTCTTTCACTGAACAGGCGGGACTGCCGATAATATCTGCGCGCGTGACGTGCGTCGGCAGCGAGCAGCGTGTCGAGCTTCTCCAGAAGAGATTCACCGTGCACCCGGATGCGCCACCGCAGCGTTGGCACATTCCCGTCGTTCTGGGTCCGATCCGGGCGCTGCCGGCAACGAGAACCGTCCTTTTGAAGGACAATGCGACGGTTTTCGCGGGGCGCTGCGGCGAGCCAATCAAGGTCAATTTCGGCAACAGCGGCTACTACCGCGCCGAATACGATGCCTCCAATCGGGCAGCGCTGGCCAAATCCCTGCCGCTGATGGCCCCGCCAGATCGGGTCAACCTCATCGCCGATGCCTGGGCGCTTGTCGAAGCCGGCCAAAGCGAGCTTCCACCCTATTTCGATCTCATCGAGCACCTTGGAAATGACGACGACCGGGCTGTGTGGGACGAGGTCATCCGCGTCTTCATGCGGCTCGACCGCCTTCTTTGCGGCCAAGGAGGATGTTCTGCCCTGCGCAGCTACGCGCGCGCAAAGCTGCGTGCGCCGTTTGAACGGCTGGGGTGGGAGTCGGCGGCACGGGACACCGAGGAGAGCGCTTCCCTGCGCGAGCAATTGATCCGCGTCCTGGGCGAACTCGATGACGCAGAAATTGTCGCGGAGGCGAGACGGCGGTTTGCACGTTTTCTGCAAAACCCTTCCGAACTGCGCCCCTCCTTGCGTGACGCCGTCGTCAACGTCGTCGGGGCAAATGCCCAGCGCAGCGATTATGCGGCCCTGCTCGCGCGCGCCCGCACGGCGGGACAGGCCGCCGAACAGGAGCGCTATTTGCGCGCGGCCGCGAGTGCGCGCGACCCGGCGCTCGCGCGCGAAACACTCGCACTGACGCTTACGGACGCGATTCCATCTGCGCTTAAAACCGGCATCATCCGCGCCGTCGCGGAAAAGCAACCGCAACTCGCGTGGCAGTTCGTGCAGCAGAACGTTGCTGCGCTCGCGCTTGCGCTGGGCCCCTCTTTTCCCGACTATTTGCTGCCAGGCTTGATGCGCAATTTCAGCGATGCGGAGCATGCTTCCGAACTCGCTCGTTTTGCTTCGGCGCACAGGCGCCCGGGAGGTGCCACGCTCGCGGAGCGGGCAAAGGAGGCAATCCTCATCAATGCCGAACTCAAGGCGCGCCTGCTACCGCAGATTGAAACCTGGGCCAGCGCTCGCGAATGGCGGGACTAAGCCATGCGGTCGCTTGACACCAGGCAGGCTAAACCCTATCTCCGGCGAAGCTTTTAGCACTCCTTTCAAGTGACTGCTAACAGCCCTCTCAATCGAGCCCAGCTCAAATTCAAGCGTTCAGCGCCCGCGAGGAAAACATATGGCCAGAACCAAATTCCGTCCCCTGCATGATCGTGTGGTCGTAAAGCGTATCGATGCCGAAGAGAAATCCAAGGGCGGCATCATCATTCCCGACACTGCCAAGGAGAAGCCCTCGCAGGGCGAGGTGGTTGCCGTCGGCCCCGGCGGCCGCGACGAGAGCGGCAAGGTCATCAAGCCTGACGTCAAGGCCGGTGACCGGGTGCTGTTCGGCAAATGGTCGGGCACCGAAGTCAAGCTCGAAGGCGAAGAACTGCTGATCATGAAAGAATCCGACATCATGGGCGTGATCGCCTGAACCGCCTCGCTCGAACCAATCAAAATGAAGGAGTGAATTGAAATGGCTGCCAAGGACGTAAAGTTTTCCGGCGATGCACGCGACAGGATGCTGCGCGGCGTCGATATTCTCGCCAATGCCGTCAAGGTGACGCTCGGTCCCAAGGGGCGCAACGTCGTGCTCGACAAGAGCTTCGGCGCGCCGCGCATCACCAAGGACGGCGTGACGGTGGCAAAAGAGATCGAACTCGAGGACAAGTTCGAAAATATGGGCGCGCAGATGGTGCGCGAGGTCGCGCAGAAGACGAACGACCTCGCCGGCGACGGCACCACCACGGCGACGGTGCTGGCGCAAGCCATCGTGCGGGAGGGCGCCAAGTCGGTCGCTGCCGGCATGAACCCCATGGATCTCAAGCGCGGGATCGACATTGCGGTTGCCGCGGTCGTCAAGGACATCGAACGCCGCGCCAAGAAAGTCGGCTCCTCGGCCGAAGTGGCCCAGGTCGGCACGCTCGCCGCGAACGGCGACACCAAGGTCGGCAAGATGATTGCCGATGCCATGCAGAAGGTCGGCAACGAGGGCGTGATCACGGTCGAGGAAGCCAAGGCCCTCGATACCGAGATCGAGATCGTCGAAGGCATGCAGTTCGACCGCGGATATCTCTCGCCCTATTTCATCACCAATGCCGAGAAGATGGTGGCGGAACTCGAGGACGCCTTCGTGCTGCTGCATGAGAAGAAGCTCTCCGGGCTCCAGGCGCTCCTTCCGGTGCTGGAGTCGATCGTGCAGGCGGGCAAGCCGCTGCTCATCGTCGCCGAGGACGTCGAGGGCGAGGCTCTCGCCACGCTCGTCGTCAACAAGCTGCGCGGCGGATTGAAGGTCGCCGCCGTCAAGGCGCCCGGCTTTGGCGACCGGCGCAAGGCGATGCTGGAAGACATTGCCATCCTGACCGGCGGTCAGCTCATCTCGGAGGAGCTCGGCATCAAGCTGGAAAACGTCAACACGTCCATGCTGGGACGGGCGAAGCGCGTCATCATCGAGAAGGAGAAGACCACCATCGTGGACGGCGCCGGCAAGAAGAAGGACATCGAGGCGCGCATCGGGCAGATCAAGCAGCAGATCGAGGAGACCACTTCCGATTACGATCGCGAGAAGCTCCAGGAGCGGCTTGCCAAGCTCGCCGGCGGCGTCGCGGTGATCCGCGTCGGCGGGGCGACCGAGATCGAGGTCAAGGAGAAGAAGGACCGGGTCGAGGACGCGCTCAACGCAACCCGCGCCGCGGTCGAGGAGGGGATCGTCCCCGGCGGCGGCGTCGCGCTGCTGCGCGCGAAGAAAGCGGTCGGCAAGATCAGCAACGACAATGCCGATGTGCAGGCAGGCATCAACATCGTGCTCAAGGCGCTGGAATCGCCGGCACGGCAGATTGTCGAAAACTCCGGGATGGAGGGCTCGATCGTGGTCGGAAAGATCCTGGAAAACAAGTCGGAGACCTACGGCTTCGACGCCCAGACCGAAGAGTACGTGGACCTTGTCGACAGAGGCATCATCGATCCGGCCAAGGTCGTGCGCGCGGCCTTGCAGGATGCAGCGTCCGTCGCCGGCCTGTTGGTGACCACCGAAGCGATGGTCGCGGAGCTGCCGAAGAAGTCCTCCGGAGCGCCTGCCATGCCCGGCGGCGGCATGGGCGGGATGGATTACTGATCGCCCACGCCACAGCATGATCCCGAAAAGGCCTGCCCCGGACCCGATCCGGGGTGGGCACCACTTTTCGGAAAAAGATCATGCTCAAACAAAAAATATAGAGCGGGATGCGAAGCGATCAAAAATCATCCCGCTCTGCTTCTGCGAACTTGGAAGGGGCGCGGCAAAAGCAGCGCCCCTTTCGCTTGCCGCGATCGAGTGATAGGGCAATGCGGAACCAGCATGAGGAAAGACAGCCATGGATCAGAAAATCATCAATCTCTACGACCGCTTCATCCATGGCGGCTTGAGCCGCCGCGAATTCCTCGATCGTCTTGCCGAACTCGCGGGTTCGGCGGCGGCGGCAACGACGCTGCTGGGGCTCCTGCAGAGTGATTTCGCCAGAGCCGCGACCATCGCCGCAGACGATCCCCGGCTCAAATCCGAGCGCGTCGCCTACGATTCTCCCAAGGGCCGTATCAACGGTTATCTCGTGCGCGGCAAGGCCATGGGCAAGCGTCCGGCCGTGATCGTCATCCATCAGAACCGCGGCCTCAATCCGCACATCGAAGACGTGGCGCGGCGTCTCGCAGCCGAGGGTTATCTGGTGCTCGCCCCCGATCTTCTTTCCGTCAACGGCGGCACGCCGCCCGACGAGCAAAAGGCCCTCGAACTTCACCAGAAGACTTCGCGCGAGGATATGATCGCCGCCGCAATTGCGGCCGTGCCGTTCATGCAGAAACATGCGGAGTCGACCGGCAAGGTCGGGACGGTTGGCTTTTGCTTCGGCGGCGGGGTGGTGAACCGCATGGCCGCGGGTAGTCCTGAGCTTGCCGCCGCCGTGCCCTACTATGGAGAGCAGGTGGGAGCCGACATGGTGCCTGCCATAAAGGCGCCGCTCCTGCTGCACTATGCAGAAAACGACGAACGCATTGACAAGGGCATCCCCGCCTACGAGGCAGCGCTCAAGGCAAATAACAAGAAATATACGATCTATATCTATCCGGGCACGCAGCACGCCTTCAATGACGATACCGGCGCCGCGCGTTACAACAAGGCGGCGGCTGACCTCGCCTGGAGCCGCACGCTTCCTTTCTTCGCGGAGAACCTTGGAGCGCCGCCCAAGCCGAGCTGAAATTGCAGGTCTATGACGGATAGGCGGGTTTTGCGGCGCAGAGTACTGCGGGCCTCGTTTGCAAGCGTGGCGGTCTGGTTCGCGGCCGGCGCCTTATCCCGGGCCGGCGCGCGCGAAAAGATGTCGCAAAAAGAAGCTGACTATCAGGACAGTCCGAAAGACATCCGGATGTGTGCTACTTGCACACTGTTCGAGCCGCCCAAATCATGCAAGGTGGTGGAAGGCGAAATCAGTCCGAATGGTTGGTGCAAGGCATTCGCGCTTGCCGACTGATTTTAACAAACCGGCCGCCAAAACCCGAAGGTTTCGGCGGCCGAAAGCATGTGCTCAGGCGAACAGAGCGTTTGCGCCCTACATCACAACCCGCGGCACTTGGCCGAGGTCGCGATCCTTGCATGAGATCGCGATTGGCACGGCATTACAAGCGTCAACGCAAGGGGATGGGCTTTCGATTTTGTCGATTTCGATTTATCGATGGACATCAGATGTCAATCTCTATAGCATCACGCATCATGAGAACGACAATCGACATCGACGATCCGATCCTGAAGGAACTCAAGCGGCTGCAGCGACGAGAGCGCAAGTCGTTGGGGAGGCTCGTCTCCGATTTGCTTGCTCAATCCCTGGCAAACTCGCGAAACAGGGCATCCGGCGAGTCCCGGTTCGAGTGGATCGTCAAACCCATGGGCGCTCGGGTCGATATCGCCGACAAGCAAGCCGTATTGGATGCAATGGACGTGCCTGCTCGGTGAGCTACGCCATTGACGTCAACATCCTGCTCTATGCCTCGGATGGCGGCAGTCCGAGGCATGACCGCGCGTCCGCGTTTCTACGACAGTGCGTGAGTCGCCGCGAAGTTTTCTGTCTCGCCTGGGTGACTGTGATGAGCTTTCTCCGGATGGCTACGCATCCGGCGATCTTCAGTCGACCGCTCGCTCACGAAGAGGCTGCCCGCAACATCTCGGCATTGTTGGCTGTCCCGCATTGTCGTGTGATCAGTGAGGAGGAAGGTTTCTGGGACCGTTACCGCGAGATTACGCAGGACGTTTCGGTCCGAGGCAATCTGGTCCCGGATGCGCACTTGGCGGCCCTCCTCAGCCAGCATGGTGTTGTGACGCTGTATACCCATGACAGAGACTTCAGGAGGTTCGAATTTCTTGATGTGAGGGATCCGCTCGTGTGAAGACGGTCGCGGTTCGAATGTCAGCGGCTGACGATAGGACCGAATAAGTCGGTGGCCCGGGAGTTGTGCCGCTCTCCCAAGCGCCTGCATGTTCGGCCCGATCTAGGCGCCACGCTACCAGTTTGAGCATCTTGGACCTTCCGCCAATTGTCGTTTCTTATATGACATGCCGGGGCAGACTGCACCTGCGATGCGCTGCCGACAGGCGCAATCCCGCTGGGCGATTGGACGGCTGCACGACGACAAGGTGACCACGCCGAACTCTAGCGCCCATGACACGGTGCAGGAGCGGCACCCGACTAGCCCATAGCGTCTTGCCGATGAGCATGTCCCCTTCGCCGCCTTGCAGGCGGTGATGGAAATACGGGGACGCGAGGCTGCGCAGCTCGGCCTGCGGAGGCAATTCGTGCGGATGTGGCCTAGCGCCGCGCGCAGCCGACGATGGGTCCACGCGTACAATCGTTGCAGTCCTTGCACGACCAGCAAGCCGGGCGCGGGCGCCGCGATCGATGCCGATGTATTCCTCGATATTCTGCGCGCGAACGCGGAGAAGATAGTCGAACCAGACCGCGATCGCGGCGGGATAGACCTCCGCGCCTTCGGATTCCAGCCAGCGATGAATGTTGTAGTTCGGATCACCCTCGACCGTCTGGAGATAGAATTCGCCGGTGATCTTGACCACCGGCTTGGGCTGGAGCCGGTCGACCTCGATAGCCTCGAAGCGGCGAAATAGGTCGCGTAACGCTGCGGTGAAATAGCCGGTCGATAGATGCCAGGCCAGAGCGCCCCATTTCTTGCCGCGTTTGGGTCGGCGGCGAAAAACCTCGCAAAGGTATTCGACGCTCTCGCGCACGGCGGCGTCCGTCCGGCCCTTCTCCAACTCGTAGGGTCGCGTCTGGTATTCGAGACTCTGCAACACGTCGGTGCACAGGATCGCCCATACGATCCCGATGGTGAGCGGCATGTTGAGCTCGAGCCCGCCGCCGGTCACGGCGCCCTGATTTAGCTCGCTTTGGGAAAGCAGGAACATGCGAAAGGCAGTCGAGCCCGAGATTGCGCAACGCCAACTCGTAGCTCTGGTGATACTGGCCGAAGCGGCAGGCGCCGCAGGCCCCTGCGGTCACGTGGATATAACGATCCGCGACCGCCTCGCTGCCGAAGCGCTGCGCCTGCGCGTGCAAATAGTTGGCGAGATTGCCGGTGGTGAAGCTGGTTGGGCAACACTGCCCAATATCGGCAAGCTCGCGACCGCGCATGAGATCGTCTTTGGTGGCGGGCGGAAGCGGGCGGGCGCGGTAGCCCAGGTTCTCGAAAACGGCTTGAATCACGCTTTCGGCGCGCCAATGCAGGCCGCCGTAAAGTATCTCGACCTTGGATCGATCTGCTCTCAGGAACGGCCGTGGAGAATAGGCCCGGTAGGATGCTCTTGACTTTTTTTTTTTTTTTTTTTTTTTTTTTTTTTTTTTTTTTTTTTTTTTTTTTTTTTTTTTTTTTTTTGGTTGGTTTTGCTTTATGTTATTTCTGTTTTTTGCTTCGTTTTGGTGCTATGTTTGTTCTGAGCTATTTTTTTTTTTTTATTTGGTTATTCAGCGCGTTATGTTTGTTTTTTTTTTTTTTTTTTTTTTTTTTTTTTTTTTTTTTTTTTTTTTTTTTTTTTTTTTTTTTTTTTTTTTTTTTTTTTTTTTTTTTTTTTTTTTTTTTTTTTGGAATATACTCCGTCCCCCATGGCCGAGTGGCTGATCCTGGTGCTTCTGGTTCCGGCGATCGTGGTGCCGGTTGTGCTGCTCACTGGCTTCGCCGGCTGCAGCTTTCAACCCGGCGCCGCGCCCAGCCCGAGAAGTTTCGCGATCATCAACTGATTGGTCCCGAAGAGTTCAAACTTTATAACTGTCAGCTGGGAGTGGCCCAATGAGACGGGAGTAGATCATTACCACTTCGAGCGAACCAACCCGGATGGCAGCGTGGTGGCCTTTGACAAGCCGGCCCTGCCACTTTCGTTCGACGACATGGTCTGAACCTGGAGCGGGAACCTATTCATACACAGTCCAGGGATTTTTGAGAATGGAAGAGTCGACCCTTCCACTCCCGGAACGTGACAATCATTGGGCCTGTGTTTTTAGGGGTGAATACAGGAAGACCAGAATTAGTTCTCTTAGTACACCGACAATTCTGGCCGTTCCGGCGGGTAGCGTTATTGTCGTAGGAACAATGTAGTACCGACACAAGCGTCATCTCTGTTTCCGACGGTATCAACCCCTACAGCAAAATAAATGAAATCACGAACGGAAGCGTTACTTGGGTTGTGGTACACGCCAACAACACTGTCGGCTCGACTGGTTCCGGGACTGTGGTCACTAAATTTTGCTGTAGCGAGTTCCAAGCCGCAATGGTTATATGCTACATAACCGGACTTACAAACAATTCAAGTGATACATTTGCAAGCGCGCCTACAACAGCGACGCCTGGTCAATCAATTTTAACCGGCATGCTGGCACAAGCGAGTGAAATTATCGTCGGCTTTTTGGTGAGCACTAATCAAAGTCCATCGTATACACCAGGTACCGGTTTTAGCAGCATAACGAGCATTGCAAATTTTGGCGTGGGTCAAGCGACCTTAGACTTTGAATACCAGGTTGTATTTTCTGCAAACTCAGTGACTTGGAATCCTATCGCGTCTGATGTTCTTTCTGCATGCTGGGGGTAATCGAAGTTGCTTCGTTCAAGGGAAAATAATGCGGTTGTAAACGGACGCTCTCTTTTGAGTGTTGTTTCAACAAACGCAAAGGCAATATGGGACTGGCTGGGAGGGAATTGTTTTTTTTTTTTTTTTTTTTTTTTTTTTTTTTTTTTTTTTTTTTTTTTTTTTTTTTTTTTTTTTTTTTTTTTTTTTTTTTTTTTTTTTTTTTTTTTTTTTTTTTTTTTTTTTTTTTTTTTTTTTTTTTTTTTTTTTTTTTTTTTTTTTTTTTTTTTTTTTTTTTTTTTTTTTTTTTTTTTTTTTTTTTTTTTTTTTTTTTTTTTTTTTTTTTTTTTTTTTTTTTTTTTTTTTTTTTTTTTTTTTTTTTTTTTTTTTTTTGTTCGTGCTTTTTAAGCTCGTTTTCTTTCTTTTTTGTTTCGGCTTTTTTTTCCGCGTTCTTGTGTCGGTTTTTTTTTTTTTTTTTTTTTTGGGCGCTGCGCTTTTGCTTTAGGTTGCTAGTTTTTTGGTTGTTTCTGCTGGTTGGTTTTGCTTCTTGCTCGAGTTCGTTTTTTTGCTAGTTGCTACGCTTTGACGGGTTTGAGCCTTTGGCGCTTTTTTTTTTTTGATTTCCTTTCATGTCAGCTTCGGGGTGTTTTTTGTTTTGTTGCTTTTTCGATTTATTTTTTTTTTTTTTTTTTTTTTTTTTTTTTTTTTTTTTTTTTTTTTTTTTTTTTTTTTTTTTTTTTTTTTTTTTTTTTTTTTTTTTTTTTTTTTTTTTTTTTTTTTTTTTTTTTTTTTTTTTTTTTTTTTTTTTTTTTTTTTTTTTTTTTTTTTTTTTTTTTTTTTTTTTTTTTTTTTTTTTTTTTTTTTTTTTTTTTTTTTTTTTTTTTTTTTTTTTTTTTTTTTTTTTTTTTTTTTTTTTTTTTTTTTTTTTTTTTTTTTTTTTTTTTTTTTTTTTTTTTTTGCGCTTTTTTTTTTGTTGTAGATCTTTTTTTCGCTCGGTGAGTGGTGTTCAATTGCTTTTTTTTTTGTTTTTTGGTTCGAGCGCGATCGCTTTTTTTTTTCAACACGTTTTTGTTTTTTGGTTGTTTTCATTGCTGCTTTTTTTTTGTTCTTCGTTTTTTTTTTTTTTTCCAGGTTCTTGAGTTTTGCTTTGTTGTTTCTCCTTTTTGGCTCTTTTACTCTGTTCTTTTCCTTTGGCTGCTTGCCGTAGAGCTCGCGCGCAGTTATAGCGATTACTGTTTGGTTTTTTTTTTTTTTTTTTTTTTTTTTTTTTTTTTTTTTTTTTTTTTTTTTTTTTTTTTTTTTTTTTTTTTTTTTTTTTTTTTTTTTTTTTTTTTTTTTTTTTTTTTTTTTTTTTTTTTTTTTTTTTTTTTTTTTTTTTTTTTTTTTTTTTTTTTTTTTTTTTTTTACGCCGCCCGCTGTGGTCGATATCGCAGAGACCAGCAAGGTGCGGCCTTCACCGCGTTTCAGAGTTGGATTCCAGGCGGACGCATCGACCGTTTCATCTGGTCGTGGGTGGAGCACATAGGCCGTATCAGACATTTGGTAGAGGCACCGCAAAGTCTTTTACGGACGACCATCGCTTCATTCTTCCGAAACCGGCGGGTATCGCAGAGATCACTCAAATCTGTCTTAGGGTCGAAGGAACCCGAATCATTGCGGGTGGGCAGCGAAGAAGCGTTGCTAGCGGTAGCACCTGTCAATCCCACAACCTGAGTTCGCGATCGATGTACCATCGTGGTGGGAACCCGTCACTCTGCCGATCTGGCGGCCAGACTTGGCCGACACGATGTTTTGAGAGGCGCGATTGCCGGCCACATTAGTGTCAGCCCCATGCGCCCGGAGAAGAAACTTTCTCTCGGAACACACTCGTGTATTTCGCCGATTGGCGCTCTGAAAAGCCCTCTGGATAATCTGAGTATTGCAATGAGCCGAGTGCGGAACAGTTCCGCGCTGATGGTGATTGTCATTCTGCCAGCGGGCTCATTTGACAGCTCTCTTCGAGAGTTCGAGAGGAGGCTCCCCTCGGCTCGCGAAGGTGGCGCGACTTTTCGGTTCACGCGAGGATGATGAGGAGAGGTTGGACACGCACCTTTGCAGTGGTCAGGATCCCGTCTGTCTATCTGGTCAACGCCAGAGGCGAGTTCGTCTGGAAGCATGAAGGCGAACCGGATCCTAAGGTGCTTGCGACTGTCCTAGATCAGCATCTTGTGCCACTCGACAGCCGCGGTTTCGACCGTTGCAGCTGACCGTCTCACCTGGCGATTTCGCTCCGGATATCTTATTCAAGGATGATCGATAGGAGACGAGTTTGCGCTTCATCGTTTCCGCGGACGACAAAACGTGCTCCTGAATTTCTGTCAGTTGTGGTCGGCGCCATGCGTCACGGAACTCAGTCGCCTGCAACGATTGCACCAAGCTGGCAGAGGAGCGCCTTTTATTGTCTCCTTTCACGGTGGGAAGAATAACAATGGGCTGAACGAGATTTGCAAGCGCCTGGGACTATCATTCAGCCTCGTGCAGGATCTGCAGCAGAGGATAGCGCGACGATATGGTGTTGGATGCTGGCAACCACCATAATGGTCGATGCAGAGGGACGCGTGGAGCACGTCCAATTCGGAATTGGTGATGAAGTATTTTGTCGTTTTGTTGTTTTTGTTGTGCTTTGCGCTTGTTCAAGGTGGTTTTTGCTCGTCGTTCTTGTGAGCGTTCCGCGCTGTTGTTTTTGCTTTTTTTTTCCTCGTTCGTGCTTTTTCTAGGGTTAATCGGTTGCGTGCGGTTTGTCGCGGGACAACTTTGGCTACGGCGATTTGGCGTTTTTTTTTTTTTTTTTTTTTTTTTTTTTTTTTTTTTTTTTTTTTTTTTTTTTTTTTTTTTTTTTTTTTTTTTTTTTTTTTTTTTTTTTTTTTTTTTTTTTTTTTTTTTTTTTTTTTTTTTTTTTTTTTTTTTTTTTTTTTTTTTTTTTTTTTTTTTTTTTTTTTTTTTTTTTTTTTTTTTTTTTTTTTTTTTTTTTTTTTTTTTTTTTTTTTTTTTTTTTTTTTTTTTTTTTTTTTTTTTTTTTTTTTTTTTTTTTTTTTTTTTTTTTTTTTTTTTTTTTTTTTTTTTTTTTTTTTTTTTTTTTTTTTTTTTTTTTTTTTTTTTCGTGTATTTTTTGTCTGTCTTATGGCTAGGTTTTGTAGGTTTTCAATTGTTTTTTTCGTTGTGATGTTTTTTTTTTTTTTTTTTTTTTTTTTTTTTTTTTTTTTTTTTTTTTTTTTTTTTTTTTTTTTTTTTTTTTTTTTTTTTTTTTTTTTTTTTTTTTTTTTTTTTTTTTTTTTTTTTTTTTTTTTTTTTTTTTTTTTTTTTTTTTTTTTTTTTTTTTTTTTTTTTTTTTTTTTTTTTTTTTTTTTTTTTTTTTTTTTTTTTTTTTTTTTTTTTTTTTTTTTTTTTTTTTTTTTTTTTTTTTTTTTTTTTTTTTTTTTTTTTTTTTTTTTTTTTTTTTTTTTTTTTTTTTTTTTTTTTTTTTTTTTTTTTTTTTTTTTTTTTTTTTTTTTTTTTTTTTTTTTTTTTTTTTTTTTTTTTTTTTTTTTTTTTTTTTTTTTTTTTTTTTTTTTTTTTTTTTTTTTTTTTTTTTTTTTTTTTTTTTTTTTTTTTTTTTTTTTTTTTTTTTTTTTTTTTTTTTTTTTTTTTTTTTTTTTTTTTTTTTTTTTTTTTTTTTTTTTTTTTTTTTTTTTTTTTTTTTTTTGATCGAAGTCGGATAGCTCATGGCTAATCCCCTGACCGGCGACTACGAAGCAGTCGTGCAGATCGCCATCCGGCAGATCAACGGTCTGCTCGGGACGATGCACCAGAACGCAGCGACGCCAGACGCCGCCTTAAAGCTGCTTCACAGCACTACTCTCCGCATCGGCGATCGCCCACGCAGACCTCCTGATGTCGACGCGTTCGGGAATTGGCTGATCCAATACCAGAAGGCTGCTCCCGGCCGGGGACCTCCGTGACGTTCGCGCGCGGCTGACCGCCGTGGCGCCTCCGGGCGCGGCCCGGATGCTGTCGGACGCATTCGGGAATTCGATCGGGACTGGGTCGTCGATACTCCCCGGGATGTGGCGCGCGGCAGGGTCAAGCTCCAGGTGTCGTCCGTCACAGTGGCCGTGTCGGACGACACATCGTCCGAGGTCACAGTACAGGCTCGCGTCCGCGTCCCTATTATCCCGATCCAGGCACGACGGACCTGCCTGCGCCTGTTCACGGCGAAGCGCGCGCCGCCTTCGATGTGCGCAAGATGCAGTCTTCCTCCGGAGCGAGGCTGCTGATACCGGCCGTCGTCGGAGGATTCAAAAATCCAATTCGTCGCGGCACCGGGACCGGGTTGACCGCGGCTGACGAGGACCGGATCGCGGCGGAGGTCCGCAAGGTCCTTCGCCAAGGTTTGGCGCTGCCCCCCGTGGATCTTCCGCCTGATTTTCCGTTCGCCGACTTCAAAGGCCTTGGATCCGGTCCGAGCCGGGCGATCGCGCTGCCCTTCCAATTGTCGGGCGCGGGTCCGCCCGCGAGCGGGCTTCAACCCCTGACACAGTCGTTCATCGGCTCAAGCGGGTTCGCCTTCGCGGCCGCCAAAGAGTACGTCAGCGGCCTCTTCGACCTCGAAGCCATTCGCGAGGCGATCAAGGAGCCGCCAAGTGGTGCTCAGGCTGAGCCGAGTGTTTGGAGTGCCGATTTCCGTCACCTATCGGCTGCGCTTCAGCCTCGGCCCCACGCTGACATTCAAGAATGGCGGGATCGAGATTTCGGGCCGGGTCGAGGTGCAACCAGCACCTTGCCGGCGCCCAACGGGTTCGTCAGCTTCAAGCAGCTGGTCACGCTGGCGCTGGACCCATCCACCCAAACGGTGAGGCTCGAGCGTGCCGGCGAACCCGATGTCGATGAATCGTGGTTCATCCCGCACGAGCAGGGCGGTGAATATCGTCAGGTCCGAAATCGACAAGGCCCTATCCGCGAACGCTGCCTCGATCAGGGGCGTTTTTTCCAATGCGAGGAGCAGCCTTGTCAGAGGCTTGAAGACTTTCGATGCCTTTGCGGCGGCCTCGTACACGTCGGCTCGAGATCACGCCGAATGGCATCGTCGTCCGCGGCGAGATCGGCAGCGTGGGCGCCCCGCGCCATACGCCTGTGGTCGATATCGCGGAGACCCATCAAGGAGCCGCCTTCACCGCTTTCCAGAGCTGGATTCCAGCCGGCTGCATCGACCGCTTCGTCTGGTCCTGGGTGGAGTACTCGAACTTCAGCATCTGGTCCGGCGTCGAAAAATCCATCACGGACGAGCACCGCTTCATTCTTCCCAAACCGGCGGGCCTCACGCAGATCAGCCAGATCTGCCTTCGGATCGAGGGCAGTCCGCATCACGCCAGGAAGGGCACGAAGTCCGCTATTTCCGCCGGCGACCACCTGCCAGGTGCGAGGAGCCTGAGTTCGCGATCGACGTTCCACCGTGGTGGGAACCCCTCGCTCTGCCGATCTGGCGGCCCGTCCTGGACGGAAACGATCGCTTTGAGGGACGCGCTCGCCGGCCATATCGGCGTTCAACGCGGCGCGCCGGGACAAGAGCCGTACTCGCTGGAACACTCTGGTGTATTTCGCGGATTGGCGCTCGGAGAGGCCTCTGGAGGCCCTGAGGGTCGCGCTGAGCCGAAGTGCGCTCCGCGCCTGATGGTGATCGTCGTTCTGCCGGCGGGCACGTTCGACAGCTCTCGTCGAGAGATCGAGAGCAGACTTCCATCCAGTCGCGAGCGCCTCGCCACGCCGATGCAGTTCACCGAAGATGACGAGGGCGGCTGGACGCGCATGTTTGCCGTCGCCAAGACGCCATCGGCCTATCTCATCAGCGCCAGAGCGCGAGTTCGTCTGGAAGCACGAGGGCGAGCTGGATCCGGCGGACGCTAGCGGCTGTCCTCGACGAGCACCTCGTGCCGGCTCCGGCGCTGAGGTTTCGTCCGCTGCGGCTGACCGTTTCAGCCGGCGATTCCGCGCCGGATCTCACGTTCGAGGACGATCGTCGAAACCTGTTCTCGCTGCACCGTTTCCGCGGCCGAGACGTGCTGTTGAACTTCTGGCAGTCGTGGTCGGCGCCGTGCCTCAAGGAACTCGGGCGCCTGCAACGGTTGCACCAGGCTGGCAGGGAACCGCCCTTTATCGTCGCGTTCCACGGCGGCAAGAACAGCAATGCACTTGATGAAATTCGCAAGCGTCTGGGGCTGTCATTCCCCCTGGTGCAGGATTCGCAGCAGCGGATAGCCAGACGATATGGCGTGCGATGCTGGCCAACCACCATATCGGTCGGGACGGACGGACACGTGGAGCACATCCAGTTCGGTATCGGTCATGAACAGCGTCCCCCCGAACCGGCCGTTCGGCCAGCATGAGCGCGTTGTGCGCGACATTGCTCGTCGTGCTTCTGAGCGATCAGGCGCTTAAGCTTCTGCTGCTTCGGCTCATGGGGTGTGATGCGCTTGCCCTCGGGCCATTCGGGACCGTGCGGATGGTTGCAGGGCGACTGTGGCTGCGACGGCTTGGCGGACAATACAGCCGAGTAATGATATGGTGCCTCTGGGTAGGAGCCGCTGTTCCTTTGGTCATCGTCAGCACATTGGTTCCATCTTCTTCGGTTTTCGTAGGTCTGCTCCTTGGCGGCTCGCTCAGCAATGCCGTCGAAAGCTCGATGCGAGGCAGCATAACCGATTACATTTGCCTGCGATTCTGGCCGGCGTTCAATCTCGCGGATTTGGCGCTCGCGGCGGGAGCTATCGGAATCGTCTGGGAGCTCCTGATTGTCAGACGCGCAATGGGGTTTTGAAATGCGCACAGTTCCTACAGCCGGCGCGGTGAACGCGGGCTTCCCCCGCTTCTTCACCTTCTTTGGATATTCGATCAGCTCGTACAAGTTCTTTCTGTGTGTGGGCATCTATATCGGGACGCTTACGACCGCGGCATTGGGGAGCGCCTCAGGCCTCTCTCCATTGCGTGTCGGCCTCGCATCGATGGCTTGTGCGCTCGTAGGATTGATCGGAGCGCGTCTCTATCACCTGCTCGTACACGCTCCGACCTATATGAGACAAAGCTCTATGAGCGCGCTGTGGGATCGGAGCAAAGGAGGCTTCAGCGTCTTCGGCGCGCTCGCTACCTTTGTCCCGGTTTCCTTCGTTGCCGCAGCCTGGCTGCGACATCCCTGCGGCCGTCTTGTGGGACCGCATGGGTGCCGGCGTGCTCGCCGGTGGGTTCTGGGTCAGGCTTGGATGCGTGTTCAACGGCTGTTGCGTGGGGCGACTCATCCGGAGTGCGGCTGAGCGTAAGCCTCCACGACACGCGTGGAGTGAGCAAGCGACGCCTCCCGGTGCAGTTTATGGAGATGGCCTGGTGGCTCGTTGGCTTGGCAGTTTTCTTGATCTTTGGCCCAGCGCGCTGCTAGCAGGCAGCTACGCCTTGCTTGTCCTGGCGTGGTATGGCGTCGGACGTTTCTTTCTGGAGCCACTGCGCGAACGCCCGGACATCGTGTTCGGTCAAGTACGTATCAACCAAGTTGTGGCAGCGCTGCTTGCGTTGGGTGCCGGCTGCGCACTGATCGCACTGTCGCTTTGGTCCGATCACTGAAAGAAGACCACCCTGCCGCGAGTGTTGGCGAGCTTCGGAATCGGGCAATGAATTTAATGGCATGATCCGTGAGCGTACCACCCGACCGAGGTTCCGTCGCCGACATTGCTTTGGGCCCTCGCCCTCTGTGACCCAAAGCAGCAGCTACCTTCGAGAGCGATGATGCTGGCCCTCCTTCAAAAAATTGCGCGTAGGGATGTCTCGGCATTAGGCCCTGTGATGACGCCATCGGCAATGGAAAGGGCGCGCATTGAGCAGCGGCAATGACGGAAGTTGTATGCCAAAGAAGAGGTTCTATGACGGATAGACGGGTTTTGCGGCGCAGAGTACTGCGGGCCTCGTTTGCAAGCGTGGCGGTTTGGTTCGCGGCCGGCGCCTTATCCTGGGCGCGGCGCGCGCGAAAAGATGTCGCAAAAAGAAGCTGACTATCAGGACAGTCCGAAAGACATCCGGATGTGTGCTACTTGCACGCTGTTCGAGCCGCCCAAATCATGCAAGGTAGTAGAAGGCGAAATCAGTCCGAATGGTTGGTGCAAGGCATTCGCGCTTGCCGACTGATTTTAACAAACCGGCCGCCAAAACCCGAAGGTTTCGGCGGCCGAAAGCATGTGCTCAGGCGAACAGAGCAGTAATCGACGGGCCGTTCGGAACCACGTAGCCGTACCGCAGATTGCTCGGCTCGGGGCCGTTCTTCTCGTACTCGGCCTTCAGCGCGGCAAATCGATCGCGGCTCAGTTCGAGCATGCGCACGCTTGGGCTCGATGTCGTAGAGCTTGGCATTGTTGCCGCCGAAGATCGCCGTCTTGACCGGGCCGTCGGCCGCGCCGAGCGGCGCGAAGCCGTGCTTCTTCTGCATGTCCTCCGGGATTTCGAGCCGGCGCAGTCCTTCGATCTGCCATTGCGGCGCGCCGGTCCACACCGCATCGGTGCCCCAGCAGACGTGATCGGCGCCGAGGCCCTTGATGAGAGTCCCCATCAGGGCCGCGCAGACATTGCGGCTGGGCCACGAGCGTGGTCGCGAAGAGCTGGCCGACGTCGCCGTAGACATTGCTGACGCCGTACTGCGCCGGAATGTCGGCGAGATCGCTGGTCCAGGCGATGCGGCCGGTGCGCTCGAACTCGGCGAGCGCCATGCTTCGGATCGCCGCCGACGTGGCGGTAGGCCGAGTGATAGATGATGAAGTTAAGCTGCGGCCAGTCCTTCGCCGCCTGGCCGACGTCGGCGACATCGGCGAAGCCGCGCAGATGCGGGAACTGCTTCTCGACGCCGGGCGCGAACAGCCCCTTGTGGACGCAGACATTCTTGATGCCGGCCTTCACCATCTTCTCGTAGCCCTTGTAGGCGACCTTCTCGTCGTCCATGCGCCAGGGATAGCGGCTGATATCCTTGTGGGTGTTGTCGCCGATGGTATAGCCCTTGCAGGATTCCGGCTTGAGCGCGAGCCCGGCATCGAGCTTGTCGAGCCAGCCGGGCTGCCCCGGCGTGAAGATCATGTGGGAGAACAGGCGGCGCGAGCCGGCCTCGTCGTTGACCTTCTTGCGCGCCTCCGCCATCTGCTCGTTGGTGAGGAACCAGTCCTGCTCGATGTCGGAGGGCGCCGACGAGATCAGCGCGATCTTGGTGTCGCTGTCGAGGAACATCTCCTTCATGTAGTTGTCGAACTTCAGATCCTCGATGGTCTGCTCGCTTGTCGGCCAGCTGCTTGTTCCAGCCGGCCTTGCCGACCGCGTTGCGCATGTTGACGAAGGTCATGATGCGCGTGTCGTCGCGCAGGAAGTGCGTGTGCATGTCCATGATGAACTGGTCCTTGAGCGCGTCGGCGCGCTCTTGGGCCATCGCCGGGCGTGGCGGCTTCCGCCTTGCTGACCTCGAAGAGCGGCCCATAGACCTCGTTCATCGCCACGAACGACGCGGCCATGCCGGCGGCGGTCTGGAAGAAGCGGCGGCGATCGAGCCCCTGCTTGCCGCCGAGGTCGTCGGCCATGGCGAGGAGCCGCGCCTCGACTTCGCGCTGCCGCTCGTTCTGCGGATCGGGATAGAATTCGTCGCTGGACACGATCTGGGTCGGGATCGGCGTGCGATGCTGCACCAAGTTCGGATGGCATCAGCGCTGCAAGTTCTTCCTCTGTGAGTTGGCTGCTCATTGAATTCCTCCCGCGCCGCACCCCTGGAGCAAAAAGCGCCAGGTGGTCACGGCTGGAAGGAAGAGTAGACCAACAGCGTTCCGAAGTCAGCGCTGAAGGTCGCGTCGCCGAGACGTCTCCAAGCGCCGCGATCTGCTCTGCTGGCCACTCATGCGGGCTACAGTTAACTTCGTTCATGGGCTTGCGGCGCGCTCAACCATATGCTCAACAACAACGACGCCATCAGTTCGGCATCTCGTCTGCAGTCAATGGGCACAGGGTAGGTAGCCGGGCCAGCTTCTCCCGCATGATGCGCGGCGACTGGCGTTCGAGATAGTGCGCGATGGTTTCAACGCGGATCTTCACGGAGCCCGCCGGCTTGGTGGAGTCGAGATCCTGGAACGAAAAAAACAGCGTGCCTGAACTCTCGACGATCTGTTGGACCGGAGTGAATGTCGGCTGGTCCATACCGCACTCGTAACTCGTCAGCCGGATGACACACGTCACCCATGGAAGCCGCGCTCCGACCTTGGCAGCCCACAGAATTTCATTGGTGTTGCTGCTGTAGGACGAGGGCCACACGTCGGCAATGTCGAAAGGAGAGGCAATTGCGCCCGAGCGCAGATCGCCGCCAAACAGCCAATCCAGGAGAGCTGCATTCGTAGGCAGGTATTGCGCCCACAGGATCGGATACCCGTAAGCCTGAAGGTCAATTTCGATTTCATGTCCGATGCCGGGATCCAGGTGATAGGGGCGCGCCAGGATGAGAATGCAGGGCCGCGAACTTCTGGCGCATTGCGCCAGCACATCGCTGCTCGCGGCCCGCGCCATGCGATTGAAGCGCTCCAGTGCCGCATAGCCTGCGGCGACGGCTTTTTGCGTCTCGGCGTAAGTCAGCCGCGCAATGGCGCCGGCGAGCGCCTGGTGTAGCTGCTTCGGCACGAGGCGAGGCTCGGCAAGGCAGATCAGCGGCGCGACGTATTTGATTCCCTGCTCGGCAAAAACGTCGCGCTCCTTGAGAAATCCTGCCTTGATGTTTTCCGGAGCCGCCATTACCCGCGGGCACGACAACGTATCAACCACATGGCCGCCGAGAAGCGAGGGTAGCGAGCGGATCATCGGCGAGAACAGGATGTCGATCTTGCGTTTCTGTCCGAATACCAGCTCGCCGTAATGCCCCGACATGCATTTGACGGGATAGCAGCAGTCGACGGTCCCGCGGCCCCGGCCGAAGGTTCGGCCCTGTTCTTCCGTCGTCTCCGACGAGAATACGATGCGTTCGACGCCGAGCGCGTTGAAGAAGCCGATCCAGAATTGATGCGTGGACCAGATGTTGAGGACGCGCGGGATCCCGACGCGCAGATCAGGCCGGCGCTTTGCAGCGATGGAAGGCTTGGCTGCGAACCAATTCTCCCACATTGGGATGCGCACGTCTGCCCTCCTCTAATCGCGCTTTGACCAACCGCATCTCGCCGACGTCTTCCATCAATCCCTTCGGGCAGGCGTTTCCGCTAATCACGCGTTGCCAGCCTTCTTCGAGAGGAACCTTGCTCCAGGGCCGCCCTGCCGCATCGGGCAATTGCACGTCGATGAATGTGCGTTTGCAGTTGCAGCTGCACCAGCGGCAAACGGTATCGTCGCTCGTCGTGCTGCGATAAACGAGGGCCTCGACAGCTTCGAACCCGCGGAACCGGCTCGAAGCTCCGGGCTGCAAGCTCTCCAGAGCACACAGCGCGGCGCCGATCGCCCCGGCCTCCCCCGAATACGGATGGATGACGATCTCTGCATCGGGCACCCTGCCCTTGATGAAGTCGACCTGCGCCTTGACAACAGCCAGGTTGCGATGCGTGCCGCCCTGCAACACGAATTTGCGCCCGATCGCCCGCAGATTTTGCAACTGTCCGGCATAGACCCACACGTTGACGGGGAGAACTGCGGCCAGCGAAGCCATGATTTCATCCGCCGACCAGCCCTTGCGCTGCTGATTGACGATATCCGACTGAAGGAACACGCCGCATCCCATTGCCAGCGCCGGCATCGCCTTCGCTGAAAACGCCCGCTCCGCGTAGCGCTCGAGCGGCACGCCATAGCGCTCGGCGACGCCCTGCAGGAAGGCTCCATTGCCCGACGAACATTGCGAGTTGAGCCGGAAGTCGGCCACCGTGCCCTGTCTCAGGATCATGACCTTCACGTCGCAGCCGCCGACGTCGCAGATCACGTCTGCATCGGGAAAAAAGTGGAGCGCGGCCTGTGCATGCGCGACGGTTTCCACTACGGCAAGATCGGCGCCGAGAATATCCGTGAGGAGGTCCTTGCCGTAACCGGTCAGCGCCAGCGCGACGATCCGACTGTAACCGGCACAGCGGATTTGCCGCATGAGCGCCTTGGCATCCTCGATCGGATTACCTTGCGACAAGGCATAGCAGGTGAACAGCAACGCGTTGTCGTGGCCGATAACCACCGCTTTTGCGGTTGTGCTACCGAAATCGCAGCCGACGACAACGCTCTCTGCGCAATCGGTCGCCCGCCCGGCCGCGCAAGAGGGGCGGGCGGCGGGTCCGAAATAGCGGTTGCGCTCGCCATACTGCTCGAGGAAGCGCCGGAACTCTTCTTCACTCGCGACCAGTCCCCGCATCCCTTCCTTGGCCTTGAGCTCATGCTGGCCACAAGCGACCCACCATTGCAGCCGTTCGATCCCGGCATATGTCCCGCCTGCGGTAATGTCGGCATTACCGATAGCGACACAGCCGAGACTCGCATAATAGAGAGCCTGCTCGGGGACCTGGATCAGTTCATCGGGGTCACGCTGCGCCGGCAGCGAAACTTTGCGTTCCGCCCACAGCTTCTTGAGATGGTGACGCCAGGCTTCCTGCAGACCCGCAAAGAAGAGATTCGGTCCTCCCAGCAACAGGACTTCGGGCGCCGGCGTGTTCCCTTTGGTCAGGGTCGCAAGGTTCTGGCAAACCACCGCATCGAACAGGCTGGCGATGATCTCCTCGCTTGCAACGCCGGCTTTGACCAGCGTGTTGGCATCGGCTTCGGCAAAGATTCCGCATTTGGAGCTGACCTCGTGCAAAGTCAGGCCCGCATAGCGCATTTGCGCGAGCTGTTCTGACGCAATCTGCAGCTTGCGTGCGGTCTTCTCGATGAACGTGCCGGTACCGCCGCTGCAGGCTGACTGCATGTAGACCTGCTTGCTCGTCGCCTGCCCCGACGAGGCAAAAAAAATGGTCTTCATGTCCTCGCCGCCGATCTCGGAGACGAATCTCACGTCGGGATGAAGCCGCTCCACTGCCGCCGCCACGGCGACAACTTCCTGGATGAGCTTGCCGCCCAGCAAAGGCGCGATGAAACCCGCGCCGGAGCCGGTGCAGAGAATACGGTCATGCCCGGCCCGAAAACCGCGCTGCGCTTCCATTTGGGTGAGAAAGTCGAGGACCGTGTCGGCCTGTCGCGTGTCGTGGCGCCGATAGTCCCGCCAGAGCATCTCACCGTCGGCTACGAGAACCGCCTTGACGGTTGTTGAACCGACATCGATGCCGGCAATCTTCATGCGTTCTGCTCTCGAGCAAGTTCCGACACGAGGTTAGCCCCGACGCCGATCCAGCCGTGGCGCGGAACGCGGTAAGTAGCCTGTTTCAATCGCGGCAGCGCATCCAAGCGCCCGCGCGCTGCGGCAAGCGTCAAGCCGGACGCTGCGAGCGCCGCCTGAAATTCCGCCTGCGCGCGCTTCTTCGCCTCGGTCAGCACCATCTGGCAGCGGGAGAGCGCATGGATTTCGGCGTCGCCTTTGATCTCGAGCGGCGCGTAAAGGAGATCGGGATGCTTGCCGAGAACGCCGGCCATGGCGCCGATGCTCATGGTGTTGGGCAGGCAGCCGTACGGCGACAGCTCACAGATCATATGTGCTTTCTTGTTCACCCGCATTTTGACGCCAAGCCGGATCAACGACAGATAGACGGCACCTTCACCGCAGGCGGATGATTAAGATGGTGAGCGCGGCAGACGAGCTCATTGCGCGCGCTCGAAAAAATTTTCACCAGAGACGAATGCCCCCAGGCCAGGATGCGTGCGGCTCTGAAACGGCAAAGCGCGCCGCGATGAGCTGAGGAGTCAAAGGCCGGAGCGGACAGCATCAGCGGTCGACCGATGAGCGCGCGAGCGCTATTCTTTCAACGCACCGGCACCTGCACATGGCGATCTTGCGCCGCGCTCTCCTAATTGTTCAAACCCTTCAACTTGAGAACGCCTTGCGTGCCTTGCGTGCGCGCGCCGGGACTTGCCGGAACAGTCATTATCGCCCTCATCGGCCCAGCAGCGGCTTTCCAAACACCGCGGGGAAAAGATCGTCGAGGAACAGGAAAAGGTGTGCGCGCACGCCGATTGTGCGTCCGCCCTCGCTGTTGAGCGGAACGATGGCCTCGGCGGCAACCTGCCACGCGCCCGCCACATACGCCAATCCAGGGTTCATCGTGGCAGCAGTTTTTTCTCCCCGCGGCGTATCGAATGCGAATTCGACGAGCGGGATGAATTGATGCAACGGCTCGGCCTTGGGAAGCTTGCCGGGCGTATAGCGGTTGGTCAGATAGAACGTGCTGTACTGGAGCGAGAATCCCCAGTGCAGCGTGTCGACATTGCGCGTGAGCATTGGGCCGAGCTGGCCCGTATCCTCATCGATCCCGAAGTTTATCGAGCTGCCGCTCATCGGATGTTCAAGAGTGACCGCGCCGGTGACGGCAAACGGCCGCAGCCATGCGAGCCCATCCGGCAGGTCGCCGAAGCCCTTGCCAAAAAAGATGCCGGGCTGGATCGTGTCGGGTTTGTTGGCGCCGACGCCCTGCGCCCCGGAGTGGCCGATGCCCCATGCCAGACCGGCCGAGATCATCACCTCGTGCAGCTCGTTCTTGTACAGCAGGTCCTTGAGCGTAAGCGCGGTCGTCTCGAAACCCGAACGCTGGGCTATGCCCCAGTTTCGGTGAATCCATCCGCTCTCGATTCCGACGGAAAGCGTCGAGGTGAGGAGCCGCGTGAACGATCCGCTGATCCGGTCATCCGTCACATCGGCACCTTCGCCTGGATGCTTGAGGCTCGACACGGCTGGAAATACCAATTCATCCATGACCGCCGGATCGTCGAATGCAAGCGTCCCGGGAAAGACGCGATTGCCGACAATCCCGTGCGCTTGCGCGCCATGGGTGACCGTAACCATCGCGGCAGCGAGCAGCCACCGCGCCCAGCCGTGGATGCAATGGTCATCGGCTGGTATGCGGCGTGTCGGCCGCTCCTCCCATCGCCAGGAGGCGCGCGCCAATCGATCATGCGTGAACATGCAGACCTCATGTCTCAACTGTCCAAAGCGCGCGCATGGCCGTCGCCGGCCGATGCACGACGGTTCAGCCTAGAGACACAGGTCTTGGTGGACGATCGAGAACACCGGGATTGCCGCCGGCGAGTGCGATCAGCACGTCTGGAACTATGCGCACGCTGGCAAATTCGGCCCGAGCGACGACGATAGCGTGCGGGAGGGGACCGGCCAGTGCATGCAGCGCGCAGCACTGATCGTGCAGATCAATCACGCCGTGATGGTGGTCGGCATCGGGATTCGCGACCGTCGGTTTGACATGCGCATGCCCGTGCGCAGCGACGGGCGCGGTCTCATATACATTGAGCGTGTGGTCGTAGAGCAAAGGGATTACCCCCGCCACCTGGGCGACCACGAAGAGCGCCAGCAGCGACGCACGGAGGCAGCGGATCGTTCGCACGAACGGCATAATCGTGTAAATTGCTCCCGCTGCATTCTAGGCAAGACCGACGCGTTCGGCTGTGGCGAACATGCCACAGTGCAAACTGTTTTTAGTTCCGCGTCAGGCGAGACGATCATTAGCTTGTCAGGAAAAAACTGACAGCGCGCGACGCTCGATCCCGGCAAATCAAGTCTCCTTCACGCCGATGGTTAAGCCGATTTTTCATTGTCGTCGGATATCACGTGACGTGCACTCTCGGACGCAACGTGGCAGACCGCGCGGTTATGGCGCCTTGCGGGTGACCGGTTGTCAGCCGAAGTTCAAGATCGCCGCTGTTGTGCTGTTCATCCTGACGCTCGCCCGACAGTCCGATGCCGCAAGCGTGACATCGACCTTCACCGTGCAGATGACGGTGACCTCTTCGTGCGTGATCAACAGCGCTGCAACGCTTAATTTCGGCAGTCACGGCGTGCTGGTTTCGAATGTAGACGGCACCTCGACATTGCGGGTGCAATGCACGAACGGCACGCCCTACAATATCGGGCTGAACGCCGGCACCGGCAGCGGTGCGACGGTTGCCGTGCGCAAGATGACCCACGGATCGGTCACCATCAACTACTCGCTCTACCGCGACAACGGGCGTACCACGGTGTGGGGCAACACCGTCGGGACCAACACAGTCGCGGGGACCGGCAATGGCGCCGCACAGAGCTATACCGTCTACGGCCGCGTGCCGCCGCAATCGACGCCGGCCGCGGCAACCTACACCGACACGATCACCGTTTCCGTTACCTATTAGGCCTTCTAGTGGCGTGCGGGACAGGTTTTCGCCAAACCTCGCCTATCGGCGGAGTTCACCTCTGACCGTGGCGCCAATGTGGCGCACTAGCGGTCCGATTCCGAAGTTCGCCAGTACTCGCGGCACGTTCAGGTGCGAACTTCGGAATCTCAAGGACTCCCCAGCATAATGATGGCCAAGAGCGGTCCAAAATTATTCAAAATCGGAGCCGACAGTTACCCCGGGGGGCCGCCCGCGGATGGTCGGCTCAACCGCTATCTGCAGGAGACTCCAATGAAGAAGAGCTTGCTCGGATTTGCCGCTGCCGCATCCATGGCAGCCATACTGCTGGCGGCGCCGCCTGCTGAAGCGCGCTGCTACGGCTGTGCCGTTGGCGTCGGCGTCGCTGCCGGAGTTGTTGCCGGCGCCATCGTGGGCAGTGCCATCGCCAATTCCTACGGCCCGGCTTATGCCGTGCAGCCCGGCTACGCAGCCTACCCGGCCTATGCCGTCGGACCGCCGGTTGCCTGTCCTGGCGGCTACTGGGCACGCCGGCCCGTGGCATTTGATGCCTATGGACGTCCCGTCGCCTGGAGCAGGCCGCGCTTCTTCTGTCCATAAACGCGCATCAAGCGCACCAATCAATGCCCGGCGAACGCAGGTTCGCCGGGCATTTTATTTTCGTCAGTGCATGCCCAGCGCTACCGGGACGAACAGGGTCAGAGCGGGCCAATAGGTCACGATCACCAGGAATCCCACCATCGTCAGCAGCCACGGCCAGACCGCCACCGCCAGTTCGGTGATGCGCATGCGGGCGATCATCGAAGCAACGTAAAGATTGAGGCCCACCGGGGGATGGCACAAGCCGACTTCCATGTTGACATCGATCACGATGCCGAAATGCACCGGATCGATGCCGAGTTTTTTGCCGCCGGGGCCAGGATCGGCGCCATGATCAGGATGATCGACGATGGCTCCATGAAGTTGCCGGCCATCAGCAGCAATATGTTGACCATGAGAAGGAAGCCGACCCAGCCGAGGTTCTGCGCCAGAATCCAGTCGGCAAGCGCCGATGGAATGTTTTCGTTGGTAAGGACATAGGAAAACAATACGGCGTTGGTGATGATATAGAGAAGCATCGCGCTGGTATTTGCGGCTCGCAGCAACACCCGCGGCACGTCTCTGAGCTTGAGCGCCTTATAGACATAGACCGCGATAAAAAACGAATAGACGGCGGCCATTGCCGCCGCTTCCGTCGCGGTAAACAGGCCGCTATAGATGCCGCCGATTATGATGACGACGAGCATCAAGCCCCAAACACTTTCCTTGAACGTGCGCCAGCTTTCGAGCCAGGTCGCTCTTTCCACGCGCGGATAGTTGCGCCTCCTGGCGAGATACCACGTTACGGCGCAAAGCATTGCCGTCAGCAGCGAGCCGGGCAGCAAACCGGCAACGAAAAGCGCGCCGATCGATGTATTCGTCGAGATGGCGTAGATGATCTTCGGGATGGACGGCAGCATCAGGATGCCGAGTGAGCCGGCAACCGTAATAATGGCGGCGCCAAATCGCATCGGATAGCCGTGCCTGACCATCTCGGGGAGCACGATGGCGCCGATGGCCGCGACGGTGGCGACGCTCGACCCGCAGACCAAAGCGAACATTGCGCAGGCCACGATTCCGGCAAGCCCAAGACCGCCGTGCAAGTGCCCGACGAAGGAAACGGCGAAATCGATCATCCTGCGCGCGACGCCGCCATGGGTAAGGAAATTGCCGGCCAGGATGAAGAACGGGATCGCCATGATCTCGAACCCCTGGATCCCGGTGAACAGTTTCATGGACACCGACTCGATCGGTATGTCGGTGAGCGTGAACAGGAATGTCAGGACGGTGAGGCCGAGCGCGATCGACACCGGCATGCCCGTGAGCATCATCGCGATCAGCAGGACGAAGACCGTGATCGCGCGCACGCTCTGCGGCAGCACGATGACCCCGGTTTTTTCGGCAAGGCAGATCGCCAGGATCAAAATCGGCGCCAGGATCAAGGTCAGCCCGAGCGGACCTGCCCAGCGCGCGGAGACGGCCCCGCTGTCGTCGGCCGATGGATGCAGCGCATCCGATTCGGTTGCATCGACGCCTTCCACCCGCGCTTCATTGTGATGCGGCAGTTCGCCGGTCCAGTAGAACCACCATGCCACCTGCAGAAAGCGGAAGCACATCAGCCCGGAGCCGAGCGGGATCGCCGAATAGACGATCCACATCGGCGCTTCGAGGTCGCTCGATTGCTGGCCGGTGGCGTACATCTGGTCAATAAACGTGATGCCAAACGTCGCAATCACCGCGGTGAAAAACGCGCCGCACAACAGGGCAAACAGGATCACCCGCTTGCGCCACGCAAGCGGCAGCAGGTTGACGAGCAGGTCGACGCCGACATGGATACCGGTGCGCACCCCGTAAGCGGCGCCGAACTTCGCCATCCAGATGAACATGTAGATGCACAGCTCTTGCGCCCAGGAGAGGTCCAGCGAGGCGAGCCATTCGTAGATCGCCCGCAGTACGCACCGGCAGCACGGGTACGCCGTGCGCGGCGCTCCACTTGGCAAGGTCGATGGAGAGGCCGGTGCCGTAGCGATGCAGCACGGCGATGAAAATCAGCCCCGTTGCCGCCGCGATCAAGGTGGCGATAAGCCATTCTTCAAGATGGTCGAGTGCGCGCAAGAGCACGCGAAATCCGTTCTGAACGCGAAAGCGGCCGGGAGTTGCTGCACTCCCGGCCGCTTCTGATTTTTGCACGGCGATCCGGCCCTTTAGTTCATCTTGATATCGAGCTCTTTGGCCAGCAGATCGAGCACCTCGCCGCCGACGCGGCCCTTGGCCCACTTATAGGTGGGCGCCATCGCCGTCTGCCAGGCCTTGCGCTGATCGTCGGTCAGGGAGTGCAGCGTGGTCTTGCCCGAGGCCTTGATTTCGGCGAGCGCATCCTCGTTTTCCTTGACGGCGATCGAGTTGGTGTAGTCGGTCGCTTCCGCCATCGCCTTGTCGAGCTGGGCGCGGATGTCCGCAGGCAGGGCGTTCCAGAACTTGCTGTTCACGATCACCGCGTACTGCAGATGCGCGTGGTAGGACATGGTGATGTGCTTCTGCACCTCGTGGAACTTCTGCGTCAGATAGTTCGACGCGGTGTTCTCGCAGCCGTCCACCACGCCGGTTTGCAGCGCCTGGTAGACTTCCGAGAACGCCATGATCTGCGGGATCGAGCCGAGCACGCGGAAATACTGGTCGGCGATCTTCGAGCCCGAGATGCGGATCTTGAGGCCCTGGAAATCCGCCGGATCGATCAGCGGCCGGTTGGCCGACACCATGTGGAAACCGTTGTCCCAGTAGGCGAGCCCGCTGATTCCCTTCGATTCGAGCTTCTTGAACAGCCACTTGCCGACCGTTCCCTTCATGGCCCTGTCGTAGACCGCCTCGTCGGCGAACAGCCACGGCAGGTCGAGCGCCTCGAATTCCTTGGCTCCGAGGGGAGCGAATTTCGCCGTCGACGGCGCCAGCATCTGCACCGAGCCGAGCTGCAAGGCCTCGATCTCTTCCTTGTCCTTGAACAACGACGAGTTGGCGTAGACTTCTACATGGACCTTGCCGTTGGTGTATTTCTCGGCCAGTTCCTTGAACTTGAGCGAGC
This sequence comes from uncultured Alphaproteobacteria bacterium, assembly GCA_963817135.1. Lineage (GTDB taxonomy): Bacteria > Pseudomonadota > Alphaproteobacteria > Rhizobiales > Xanthobacteraceae > VAZQ01. The sequence continues at coordinate 129,621 of CAWFNG010000003.1, forward strand.
CCTTGCCCTTCGGCGTGTCGTTGGCGACGACATGGCTGAACTTGATGACGATCGGCGCCTGCGCCATGCCGGCGCCCGGCGCCACGAAAATGAAGGTCGCGACCGCCGCGATAAGCCATTTGCGCATTGCTCTCTTCCTCCTTGAGCGGGAAGCCAGGTTTTCTTAATTTTTTCTGCCGGTTAGCGTGCCATTAAACCGGTTTCCCGGCAAGCGAAGCGCGACAATCCGTCCAACCGGGAGACTCTTTCACATTGCTGACGTCTAAGCTCGCGCCTTCGAGCGCACTTTGCGCTTCTTTGTCTCGTCGACTGTCTCGATCAGCGCTGTGGCTGTACGCAGCAGGCGTGCATCGCGGCCGCGCGGACCAACGAGCTGGACACCAATCGGCAGGCCGCTCTCGCCGGCAAGCAGCGGCAGCGAGAGAGCCGGCAAACCCGTGAGTGTCCACAAAGTGCAAAACGCAGGATCGCCGGTAGAGCCCAATCCCTTGGGCGCAACCCCCGGAGCAGCAGGCGTTATGATCGCGTCGTATGTATTGAAAATGTCGGCAAGCCCTGCTGCATAGTGCTTGGCCTGGTCAAGTGCACCGAGGTACTGCACTGCGCTCACCTTCCTGCCATGCGCCAATAATTCGTGGAGCTTCTTGCTCGGTGTCCCGCGCGCAACCAGGGGCGTGAGATTGTGCGCCATATCGACGGCCATGATGGTGCGGTGCACTTCCCAGGCTTCCGCCCATGAATCGGGAAGGTCTACCGGCTCGACCGCTGACCCAAGGGCGCCGGTCAGCTCCTCGAATGCAGCATGCGTCTCGGTGTCCGCCTTGTCCCAGGCGGGCGTGCGCACGAACGCAAACCGCGGCGGCAGCGGGGGCGATTCGCGCTGCACGGCGCGAAAATCGGGGGCGGCGAACGGCTCGGTGTCCGGGTCGCCGGGATCGTGACCGGCGATCACTTCGAGGATAAGCGCGAGATCGGGAAGCGAACGTGCAAACGCGCCGATATGATCGAGCTTGTGCGACAGCGCCAACACTCCCGCGCGCGAGATCAAGCCGTGGCTCGGCTTGACCGCAAACACGCCGCAGAAGGCTGCCGGACGGATGGTCGAGCCGTTGGTCTGCGAACCGAGCGCGAGCGGCACCATATTGGCGGCGACCGCGGCCGCCGAGCCCGAGGACGAGCCGCCGGGTGTGCGCGCCCCGTCGTGCGGGTTGCGCGTCGGACCGGGGTGATAATAGGCAAACTCGGTCGTCACCGTCTTGCCGATGATGACGGCGCCGGCCGCACGCAGCCTTGCAACCACGGTCGCATCATGGCGCGACCGGCGGCCGGCACCGATCGGCGACCCCCACTCGGTGGGATAATCCGCCGTGTCGATGATGTCCTTCACGGCGACTGGTACGCCGTATAATGGGCCCTGTGAGTGCCGCTCGGCGCGCCGTTCGTCGAGCATGCGCGCCTGGGTGAGCACATGCTCGCGATCCAGATGGGCGAACGCCTTGATCTCGCTATCGCTCGCTTCGATGTGATCGAGACATGCGCGCAAATATTCCTCGATCGATATGGTGCTGCGCGCAATCTCTGCAGCCGCCTCGCTCGCGGTGAGCGTCAGAAGACGTTTATCGGTCATGGCCGCGTCAACCACCGCCATAAAGGTAGTTTGGCAGCCACAGCGTCATCCCCGGCCAGACATACATGATGATCATGCACAGGATGATGACCAGCATGTAAGGCATCATGCCGGAGAAAATCTGGTTGAGGGTAACATGCGATGGGGCAACGCCCTTGAGGTAGAACGCAGACATCGCGACCGGCGGCGAGAGGAACGCCGCCTGCAGGTTCACAAACACCAGTGTGCCCCAGAGAATGGGGTCGATGTTGAAGTGCTTGAGCAGCGGCAGAAAGATCGGCACGAAAATGACAATGATCTCCGTCCATTCGAGCGGCCAGCCCAGCACGAAGATGATCGCCTGCGACAGAATCATGAACTGCACGGGCGACATATTGAGCGACAGCACCCATTGCTCGACCAGGCCCTGCCCGCCAAGGATTGCAAATACCCCGGAGAACAGCGCCGAGCCGACGAACAGCCAGCACACCATCGCCGTCGTCTTCGCCGTGAGGAACACGGCTTCCTTGGTGCGTTTCCAGTCGAGCGTCCGCGCCTGCACCGCCAGCAGGAAGGCGCCGGCCGCGCCGACGCCGGCGGATTCGGTGGCCGTCGTGATGCCGAACAGGATGACGGCGAGAACGATAACGGTCAGGATGCCAAGCGGCATCACCGACGAAGTGAGCAGCTTCAAGACTTCGAAGCGGTCGGCATCCATTCTCCAATAGTAGCGAACGACCATCAGCGCGCCGGCAAGCGCGCACAATCCGAACCAGAAATAGAAGCCTTCCGGTGGCCCCTGCTCCGCAGGCGTCGCCGGTCCGCTGCCGAGACCGGGAGTTCCCAGTTGCTGCAGGCCGGATGACAGCGGCCTCTGCTGCGGCCTGCTGATGGATGACGACATACCACCATGCCAAAGCGAGCGTGCCGGCAATCAGGGCAAACGGCACCAGCGCGATGCAAAGATTCTTGAGCAGCGACCAGATTCCGAGCCGGCGGCCGTCCGCCTCGATCTCGCGCGCTCGCGCGGGTGAAAGCAGCGCCTCGGTCAGCGCAAGAAGTACGTTGGACGAATAGGCCGCCTGGAATTTCCGCATCCAGTCCGGCACCGGCACCTTCGTCTGCTCCTCCGGCAGCGGCGGGGCGATCTTCGGATTGATGATCGCCCAGCCTACGATATAGACGAGGTAGAGCAGGGCCAGAAAGAAACCGGGAAACATCGCCGCCGCGTAAAGCTTTACGACCGACTGTCCCGCAACGGCGGCATAGACGATGATCATGACCGAGGGCGGAATTAAAATGCCGAGCGTGCCGCCGGCCGTGATCACCCCGGAGGCAAGCTTCACGTCATAACCCGCGCGCAGCATGGGGTTGAACGCGATTACGCCCATCAGCACGACCACCGCGCCGACAAGCCCGCTGGCGATTCCCCAGAACGTGCACACGATCAGCGTCGCCACGGCCAGCGAAGCCGGAACACGCCGGAACGCCAGCTGAATGCTGTAGAACATCTTGTCGACGAGAGCGCCGCGCTCCATCACGTAGCCCATGAGCACGAATAACGGAATGGAGATCAGCACGTCGTTGGTCATCGCGCCGTAGGTGCGCTGGACCATCAGGTCGAACACCCGATTGTCGATCAGCGAGGTGTGCGACGGGTCGTAGAACCCGATGTAGCCGAAGAAGATGCCAAGCCCCATCAGCGTGAAGGCGGTCGGGAAACCCATCATGATGACGACCACGATGAGAGCAAGCATCGTGAGCCCGAGCGCCGGATCGCTCATGTGTTGAGGTCCCCGCCCATGCCGCGCTGGCGAGCGGCCTCATCGATCTGATGCGCGCGCTCGATCGCGATCTTGCGCGACTCCTCGTCTACGTACTCGCTCGCGGCGAGCTGCTCCTCGACGACGTCGATTTCGGCGACGTCATGCAGGCGGCTCGGCCATTCTCCGGTCCGCAGGCAGACCACGCAGCGCACCACCTCCGCCACGCCTTGCAGCATCACCAGCGCCCCGGCGATCGGAATGACCGTCTTGAATTGGTAGACCGGCGGACCGTTGGCGGTGACGTTCGAATGCTCGTCGATGTGCCACGATATGGCCGCGTAGTCGTAACCGGCATAGATGAGCGCCGCGATACCGGGAAAAAAGAAGATTATGTAAAGCACAATGTCGAGTCCCGCCTGCAGGCGCGGCCGCATCGAGCTGTACAGAAAATCGCCGCGCACATGCGCGTTCTGGGCAAGCGTGTAGGCGCCGCACAGCATGAACAGCGTTCCGTACAGCATGTTGTCGACGTCGAATATCCATGCCGTCGGCGCATTGAGAATGTAGCGCTTGAAGACTTCCAGGCAGACGACGCTCATCAGGGCAATGATGAGCCAGGAAGCGGCTTTGCCTACCCAGGTACTGATGCCGTCGATCGTGTGCAGGAAAGTTTGGACGGTCATTCAGGGATAGTGATCGATGCGGGGTGAAAGAACAACAAAAAGCACCATCCGGTTGCTGCGGCCGGACGGTGCTTTGCCGATTGTACGCGCCTTCAGAGCGCCTTCTTGGCGTTCGGCCCCCAATAATGCTCGAACGCCATGCGGCGGCTCACAACGTAATCCTGTTCCCATTGCGTTGCCCGCTTGGCGAACGCCAGCTGCGATTCGGCGATCTCCTTGAACAAGGGATTTGTCGCAGCGTATTTCCGCACAATATCGTCGTACACTTCGAGTTGCTTTCGCAGAATCGAATCGGGCGTCTTGTAGAATTTCACTTTGTCGACCGTTTGAAGCAAGATGTAATCCTGCGAGTTGCGGTCGATCGCCTTCCACATCATGTCCTGCGATCCCGCCTCGGCGGCATTGGCGATGATCGCCTTCATTTTGTCGGGCAATGCGTCGAATTTGGTTTTGTTGAAGGTGATTTCGAGCTGCTCGGCGTTCTGATGGTAGCTTTGCAGCATGCACACCTTGGATACGTCGGCAAAACCGAGCGCCCGGTCCGAACTCGCGTTGTTGAACTCAGCCGCGTCAAGCAGGCCGCGGTCTATTGCCGAGACGATCTCGCCCCCGGGAAGCGCATTCACCGCGGCGCCCATGGCCGTGAAGAGGTCAATGGAGATGCCGACGGTACGGTATTTCAGCCCCTTGAAGTCGTCCGCACCGGTGACCGGTTTCTTGAACCAGCCGAGCGGTTGCGTATAGAGCGGCGCGTACGGAAACGAGACGACATTGGCGCCGATCGACGCATACAGCTTTGTGAGAAGCTCCTTGCCGCCACCGTATTTGTGCCAGGCGAGCAGCATATTGGCGTCCATTGCGTAGGCTGGACCCGAGCCCCACAGCGCCAGCGCAGTCTGCTTGCCGTAATGATAAACGAGCACACCGTGGCCGCCGTCGAGCGTTCCCTTCGAGACGGCGTCGAGCAGCTGGAAGGCGGGCACGACGGCGCCTGCGGGCAGCACCTCGATCTTGAGGTCGCCGCCGGTCATATCATTGACCTTCTTGGCGTAATCGAGCGCGTATTCGTGAAAAATATCTTTCGACGGCCAGGTGCTCTGCCAGCGCATGCTCATCGGCCCCTGGGCCTTGACGACCGTAGGCGCGGCGACCGCGGCCGCCCCGGTAAGGGCGGCGCCGGCAAGAAATTTGCGCCGCGTGGTTGCCTTGGTCGTTGTCTCTGTCGTTATTTTGGGCGTACGGATTGATTTACTCGACATAGCGCTTTTCCCGTTCGATTTGCTCCCTCTCGCAGCTTTGTTGCTGCGTTATGTGCCCCCGGTCGGGTTCCGGTCCCGCCGCGGTTTCATGTTTCTACGAGCAGATATCGCACGACACAAGGAACGAATTGTCTCGCCTGATCGCGTCAGCGTCGCAGGCTTGCCGGGATCGCCAAGGTTAACATCGTCCCCGCCGGAAATGCCTTCTTTGCACCCCTTGTGCTGCCACAGGCATGCGGTATGCACCCGCGCACGCTCGGCACGAGACAGGAGAACACCCGTGTCACGCCTTATCTCTTCGCTTGCAACCATCTGGCGGCTCGCGCGTCCTTATTTCATGGCGGAAGACCGCGTGGCAGGCCGCCTGCTGCTCGCCGCGGTGATTGCCATCGAGCTTTCGATCGTCGGCATCACCGTGCTGATCAACCAGTGGAACAATCGTTTTTACAATGCATTGCAGGAGCGAAACTGGGACGCTTTCGTCTACGAGATCGCGTTCTTCTGCGTGCTCGCCGCGATCTATATCGTGCTTGCCGTCTATCAGCTTTACCTTAACCAGTGGCTCCAGATCCGATGGCGCCGCTGGATGACCAAGCAGTATCTCGGGCATTGGCTCGACGGTTCAAACCATTATCGGATGCAGCTTCTCGGCGATGCCGCGGACAACCCCGACCAGCGCATAGCCGAGGACATCAACATGTTCATTGACCGCACGCTCACGCTCAGCGTCGGGCTCCTCAGCGCCATCGTGACGCTGGGCTCGTTCGTGGTGATCCTGTGGACCCTTTCCGCTGACGCTCCGCTGCATCTGTTCGGCGCGACATTCGCCATTCCGGGATACCTCGTTTGGGCGGCGCTCATCTATGCCCTGCTCGGTACCTGGCTGACGCATCTTGTCGGCTGGCCGCTCGTTTCGCTCAATTTCCGCCAGCAGCAATTCGAGGCCGATTTCCGTTTCAATCTGGTCCGCGTGCGGGAGAATTCCGAGCAGATTGCCCTGCTCGCGGGAGAAACCGCGGAATGCGACCGGCTGCTCGACCGTTTCGGCAAAGTTGTCGGCAACTGGCTCCAGATCATGCAGCGCACCAAGCGGCTTACCTTTCTCACCTCCGGCTACACGCAGGTATCGACCGTGTTTCCCTTCATTGTGATCAGTCCCGCTTATTTCGCCGGGGCGGTGCAGCTCGGCGGCCTGATGCAAACCGCATCGGCCTTCAACAGCGTGCAAACGGCGCTCTCCTTTTTCGTCAATGCGTATCGTCAGCTCGCGGAATGGCGGGCGGTGATTGCGCGTCTCGAAGGATTTAACGTCGCAGTCGAGAAGGCGCAAAAGGTCGCCACGGCGAAGCCGGCGATCGAACTTGCACCGGTCGAGGCTCGCCATGGCGTCGAGATCGGCGATCTCCTGGTTCGCCTCCCAAATGGCGAACCCTTGCTCGAGGCGCACGACATCGGGGTAAGGAAAGGCGAGAGCGTGCTCGTGACCGGGCCATCCGGCGCCGGCAAATCGACGCTGTTTCGCGCCATCGCGGGCATTTGGCCGTTCGGCGCGGGAAGCATTGCAATTCCGCGGGCGGCAAAGGTCATGGTGCTTCCGCAGCGGCCTTATTTTCCGATCGGGACGCTCGCGGCAGCGGTTACTTACCCGGCCGAGCCCGGCACATTTGCCGGCGAGCAACTCGCCGAAGCGATCTCAGCCGTCGGTTTGCCGGCGCTCGCAGAGCGGATTGACGAGCAAGCGCATTGGAACCGCATGCTGTCGCTAGGCGAGCAGCAACGGCTCGGCATTGCGCGCGCAATCCTGCATGCGCCGGATTACCTTTTCCTCGATGAGGCGACCGCTTCGCTCGACGAGCCGGCAGAGGCGGCGCTCTATCGTTTGCTGGCGCAGCGGCTCAAGGACACCGCCATCGTCTCGATCGGCCATCGCTCGACCTTGGCTGCATTCCACCGCCGCAGCTTGACGCTCGTGCGCGAAGGCGATCGCAGCCGTCTGCGGGAAAAGGCGCCGCAAGTCGCCGCGCTGTAGCACGGATCACTTGCGCATATGGCACGGGCGTGCCGCAGGGATACCTCCCCCTGAAAGGGGGAGGTCGGCGCGAAGCGCCGGGTGGGGGTAAAAATGCGATTCATGGACGCTTGAATTGACCCCCACCCGACTGCCTTCGCTTCGCTCGGCAGTCGACCTCCCCCTTTCAGGGGGAGGTATCCCGAGTTTGCCGCTCGCACCGTCTCCATCTCACGGAACATGCTTTAGTCCCCGCCAAGCCCCGCCTCCAGCCTGGCGTAGAGCGGGTTGGTGCGGGAGAACACATATTCCAGCGCCATCACCTCGACATTCTCGGCGCCTTTGTCGCGCAGCAGGCTTGCGAGCGCATGCACGTGCTTGGGCGGACAGTGCAGCGTGAGCATGCCCGAGGAGGTCGGACCGCCGAACGGGGCTTCGACCGCGAAGCGTCGCTTCACATCCGCGAGCAACGCTTCATCGCAACCCGCAAATCGCGTGCGCAGTTCGCGGAACGCGCGCGCTCTCTTTTGCGCGGCAATGCGGTCAAGCACGAGGCGTGCCGTGTCGCGGTGGGGTGCCGGCCATTGCGCGGCGCGCGCGGCGACGAGATTGGCCTGTGAGCGCAGGATCGTGCCATCATCCAGCACCTTGAGGGCGTTGGCGGCGAGCGTTGCTCCGGTCGTGGTGATGTCCACGATGAGTTCGGCAGTCCCGGCAGCCGGTGCGCCTTCGGTGGCGCCCGAGCTTTCCACGATGCGGTAATCCGTCACGCCGCAGCGTGAAAAGAAATTGCGCGTGAGGTTTACGTATTTCGTCGCCACCCGCATTCTGCGCTGATGCTTCTGGTGGAACGCGGTCGCGGCATCGTCGAGGTCGGCCATGCATCGCACGTCGATCCAGGCCTGCGGCACGGCGACCACGACATTGGCGTGGCCAAAACCGAGTTCGTCGACAAACACCACGCGGCGGTCGGCATCGGCAATGTGCTCGCGCACGAGATCTTCGCCGGTGAGCCCGAAATGCACGGCGCCCTGCGCAAGCAATTCGACGATCTCGGCGGCAGACACATAGGCTACTTCGACGTCGGGCAGATCGGCAATGCCGCCACGATAATCGCGCCCTCCCCGCGGCTTGACGAGATCGAGCCCGGCGCGCGCGAAAAAAGTTTCCGCGTTCTCCTGCAGCCGTCCCTTCGCGGGTACGGCAATGACGAAGGTCCGGCTCATGTCCAACTCATGGAGCGTGCCGCAGGAGGCTGAGCCGCTCGACCCAGACGGCAAAGCCGACTGCGGGAATGGGCGTCGGACTGCCCAGCCGGGTCAGCAGCCCGTCGTAGCGGCCGCCAGCAACGAGTTGCCCCTGCACGTTCCCGCCGGGGTCATGCAGTTCGAACACCACGCCGGTGTAGTAGTCGAGGCCGCGGCCGAATGCCGTGGAGAATCGAATGCGGGTCACGTCGACGCCGCGCGCCGCCAGAAACCCGGTGCGGCTTTCAAAGAGGTCAAGCGCGGCATCGAGCGCAATGCCGGCATCGCGCGCGAAGTTGCGCAGCTGCGCCACCGCCTCGTCGGGATCGCCGCTCACCGCCAGAAAGCGATCGATCAGCGCGCGCACGTCCCGCGGGAGCGAGCGCCCTCCCCCCAGCGTCGCCTGTTCGAGAAATCGATCCGCGATCTCCCCCACCGATCGCCCGCCGACGGTGCTGATGCCGGCAATGGAAAGGAGATCCGTGACCAAGGCATGCGCGGCCTGCGGGTCGGAACCCGCAAGCGCAGCGAGAACGCCGTGATATTCGGGCAGCGGCTCCTTGGCTTCGCTGGCAAGGCGGTCGAGGTCGGCAACCAAGGAGAGCTTGTGATTGAAATCCTTGATCAGCCGCCGTTTCGAGGCGGGGGCGAGGTCAAGCGCGGCGACCAGGCTTGCAAACAGCGCCACGTCGCCCATGGAAATCGACGGCTGCGCAAGGCCGTAGTGGGCCGCAGCTTCCAATCCGAGCGCCACCATCTCCGCATCTGCCGCCGCGGTATCTCTGCGGCCGAAGGACTCGATACCGGCCTGGCAGAATTCGCTTGGCTCATCGCCTTCCGACGATTGCCGAAACACCGGACCGAGGTAACAAAAGCCTTGCGGCCTGCCCGCCGCGGCGGAGGCAAGATATTCGCGCGACACCGGGATCGTGAGGTCCGGCCGCAGGCACAGTTCGCGGCCCTGTGCATCGCTGGTGAGATACATGCGCCGGCGGATTTCCTCGCCGGAAAGGTCGAGAAACGGACCCGCGGGCTGCACGACGGGCGGCGCGACACGCGGATAGCCGGCGCGCTCAAAGGATGCGATCAGGGCATCGCCGTGCGCGTCCGCAGCGGCGCGGCCAGAGTTGAGAATTGCGCTCTCCATGGTGCATTCGTTTCTTCGCGGGCGGTGATCGCGGCGGCCGTTTAGCACGGGCGGCCGATGAATTCGACGCCAAAGCGCCGATGCGCTTAACGCCTCACCGCCAGTCGCCCAGCACCGCTTCGACCAGAGCCAGCGCCGCCACCGCGGCGGTGTCCGCGCGCAGGATGCGTGGGCCAAGCGCCAAGCGCACCGCGTTCGGCAGTTCCATCAATGCCGTGCGTTCCTCGGCGGCAAAGCCGCCTTCCGGACCGATCAGCACGGCAAGCGGCATCGGCCCAGCGGACGCCCCGCGCAATGCCGAAAGTGCCGCAATCGGGTCGCGAACCGGCGCATCTTCGTCGCAGAACACCAGAACCCGCCTGGGATCGCGCTCGGCGATCATGCGATCGAGGGCGATTGGTGCGCCGATCTCAGGCAGCGTCAGGATGCCACACTGCTCGGCTGCCTCAATTGCATTCGCGCGCATGCGCGCCGCATTGATCCGCGTGACCGCAACGTGCCGGGTGAGGATGGGCTGCAGCCGGGAGGCGCCCATCTCTACGGCCTTCTGCGCCATGTAATCGAGGCGGGAATGCTTAATCGGCGCAAAGAGATAATGCAGATCCGGAGCCTGCGCCTGCATCCGCATGCGTTCCTGCACCGCAAGCGCAAGCTCGCGCTTGCGCAAGGTTACGATCCGCGCCCGCCATTCACCGTCACGGCCATTGAAGACCAGGATGGGGTCGTCCGCCCGCAGGCGCAGCACGTTTTGCAGATAATTCCTTTGCGAATTGTCGAGGCGCACGCTCGCCCCATCATGGAGCGGCGCATCGACAAAAAGCCGCGGTGCGCGAAAGTCATAGTCCGGCATCGGGTTCTTCACCTCGCCCCGCAGGCCCCCGCAGCGGAGAGGTGACAACAACTGCGGCTGCAATTCAAATTCAGCGGAAAAGGACTCAGTGTTTCCGCAATCAGGGGCCAATGGTATAAGGCAAGTGAACGTGGTTTTCCCGCAAACCCTACGGGCGCCGCGGCTTTGCCGTCTTATCGCCGAATTCAAAATGCTGTTAATGGGTTGGTTACACCATCCACTGCATCCAGTGCGGATGAATCACATGGCCGGGGACGCGTGATGAGGTTCAACCGGATTGTGCCGCTCGTGCTCGCGCTGGCCGCACTGCCCGCGGGCTTTGCGCAAGCGCAGTTCGGCGGAATGCCTGGCATGCCCTCGCCCGGGATGCCCGGCATGCCGGGAATGCCTGGCGCATCGGCTGCGCCGCAGGCGCCGTTCGGAGCGCCGCAGCAGCCGCCGCCGGCCTGCCAGCAGCTTATGACCTATCGCGACGAGACGGCCAAGCATGGCCAGGTATTGCAGGCAGCCGGCAAGAAGAAGGCGCCGCCAGAGGAGCTTTGCAAGCTGTTCAAGGCATTCATCTCCGCCGAAACCAAGTTTCTCAAGGGATTGCAGGACAACCAATCGGTCTGCGGCGTGCCTCCCGAGGTCATCAACCAGGCCAAGGCCGGCCACAGCAAGGCGATGGAAACCGCCAAGCACGTTTGCGACGCGGCGGCACAGGGGCCGCCGAAACCGGCCGGCCCATCGTTGAGCGATGCACTGGGCACGACTCCCCTGGTGCCGGATGCCAATAGCCGCGGAATGGGAACCTTCGATACGCTCAGCGGTAGCCCGCTCGCGCGCTAGATAGTGCGGTGAATTTGTTGCCCGACATCGGGCGCGTCGCCGATTCCACCGGCAACTGGGTCGACGGCCTGGCTCCTTCCTGGATGCGGCCTTATCTGCGGCTTTCCCGGCTGGACCGTCCCATCGGCTCGTGGCTCCTCCTGATACCGTGCTGGTGGTCGCTTGCACTGGCTGCCATCGGCGCCGGCGCGCAGGTCAATCTGTGGTACGCGCTGTTGTTCTTCATCGGCGCGTTCGCCATGCGCGGCGCGGGCTGCACCTGGAACGATATCGTCGATCGCGACCTCGATGCCCTGGTGGAGCGCACCCGTTCGCGGCCGATTCCTTCGGGACAGGTGAGCGTCACGGCGGCCGGCGTATTTCTCGGGTTGCAAAGCTTTATCGGACTTGCCGTGCTGCTGCAGTTCAATCGCTTTACGCAACTGGTCGGCTTCGCTTCGCTCGGCATCGTGGCGATCTACCCGTTCATGAAGCGGTTCACCTATTGGCCGCAGGTCGTGCTGGGGCTCGCCTTTTCCTGGGGCGCGCTTATGGGATGGCCTGCCGTATTCGCGCGCCTCGATGCGCCGGCGTTGCTCCTCTATGCGGGCGCGATCGCCTGGGTGGTTGGCTATGACACCATCTATGCGCACCAGGACCGCGAGGACGATGCCCTGATCGGAATCAAATCGACGGCGTTGCTGTTTCGCGAACGGACGAAACCGATGCTGGCGGTGTTCTACGCGCTAGCAGCCGTGCTGATCGCAATCGCCGGCTGGAGTGCAGGGGGCGGTGCAATCCTGGCTGTGGGAACGCTGGCATTTGCGCTGCATCTGGCATGGCAGATCGTGCGGCTCGATATCGACGACCCGCTGCGCTGCCTTGCCGTATTCAAGTCAAACCGCGACGCCGGACTGATCCTGTTTGCCGCAATGGCACTCGAGGCCGCGTTGTGAGTGGTCAGTTGCGGGCGATGATTTCCCGCTCGCCCCGGTGCAGCACCGGCGGCAAGGCGATTGCGTTCGCCCGGCGCCGCATCAGCATGGCCGGGCGGCGCGCTTTCAATGCCGCGGTCCCGCGGCGCCGCGGTTGTGCCGCATGGATGCGAACGCGCGAGTCGCGCTCGAACGGCTCGCAAAATTGTCCGCCGCTCTCGATCAGAAGCGGCATGCCGAGCATGCGTCCCCAGCACTGCCACTCGGCCACAAAGTCGCTCGCATCCTCGGCGCGGTAAAGCGTCAGTGACAAAGCCGGGTCGGCATGTTCGAGGACGATTGCGACCGTCGCGCGCTCGGCTTGGGAAGACGGCGCGACGCGGATGGAAACACCGAGATAAGCCTTCACCGGCAGGCTGACTGCCATCTTGATGCCGGCGACGGCGCGGCGGAGCACGACCCGCTCGCGGTGCAGTTCGACGATGCGCATGCGTGTGTCGGCGGCTTGATCGGCGTCGTGGAAGCGCAGCGGGAGGGCGCAGGGATCGAGCCGCTCGGCACGGCTCGATCCCGCAGGCAAGACCCTGCTGGTTGTTGCTTGACGCCTCAAAACCTTATCTCCCCGCCGGGTTGGCCCCGACTTGTTGCACCCCGCCGGAGTTGTCTCTCCGATCTATGCGGCAAACATGCCGCACACTCGTCGGAATCCGCTTAATGTTCCTGGTTAATCACGGGTATCGCAGCGGTCTCTCTGTTTCATGCTTGACGAGAACTTTCCGCACTTTGTCGAAACGCTTGCGCCACGATTTCCAGATGCCTCTCGTGGTCGCCGGCAATGCGCAGCACGATGTGGCGCACGCCGGCGCGTGCATAACCGTGCAGCCACTCTGCGAGGCCATCCTTTGGACCGGCGTAGCAGGCTTGCCGGCGCCGCGTCGCGGCGGCAGGCTGCCCGTAATATTGTTCAAGATAATGGTTGAGCCGTTCATCTGCCTTGCCGCGCTTCTCATCGACACGCAGGGTAAGATACATCGCGCCGGTGAGCGCGGTTTCATCGCGCCCTGCCGCGCGTGCGATTTCCTGGACCTCTTTCCATAGCCGCGCCCATTCGTCGGCAGCGGGCGTCAGCGGCAGCCAGCCGTCGAAGAAGCGGCCGGCGCGGTCGACACTCGCGGGCAACGAGCCGCCAATCCAGATTGGCGGGCCGCCTGGACGATGAGGTGTCGGCCCAAGGACGGCATGTTCCACTTTCCATCGGCCGTTCCAATCGACCGGCTGCCCGCTCCAGAGCGCACGCGCGAGCCGCAGACCTTCAAGCAGGCGACCGACGCGCTTTTCGAAGGGGACGCCGGCCGCGGTGAATTCCTGGCGGATATTCGGCACGTCGGCGGCGATGCCAACGCCGAGTATCAGACGGCCTTGCGCGATCTGGTCAAGCGTCGCGACCTGTTGCGCCAGGAGGACCGGGTTGCGCAACGCCGGCAACAGGACGGCGGTGCCGATCTCGACCCGTGGGAGGAGGCTGGCGACCGCGGCCAGCAACGTCAACGGCTCATGCCGGGGACGCGCCAGAAGCGAATCCCCGACCCACACGGAATCGAAGCCCAGTCGCTCGGCGCGTTGCGCCAGTTCAAGGAGCGGCACCGCTTGCGGCTCTCCTGCCATGACGCGCTCCCGTGTGGGCAGCAGGTATCCGATGCGAACGGCCATCGCATTCTCCTTTCCGCGCAACCCCTCCCGGACTCATGGTGAGGAGCGTCGCAGCGCATGCACGGTATCACCGCGGCACAAATTCGGCGCGCGCTGCGACGCGCCTCGAACCATGCGGCCGCTCCCTTCTTCGTAGCCCGGAAGGTCCGCGTCTTCTTCATTTGATCGTCTTATTTCACTTGTTTCAGATAAGAAAGGCGCTCCCCGTGGGACAAAAGATGCATCAATGCGCGAGGAGGAAGCGCCGGGGCAACCTCGACGGTTCGAGACGCGCCGCAGCGCATTGAAGCTGTCCTGCCATCGCAAGGCGCATCGCACTGCCTCCTCAGACCATGAGGCCGGGAGAGGTGCACTGCGGGTGTAATCCAGAGGCTGCCCTGTATTCTTCCTGTTATTTACTGGGCGAACCGCTGAGTGTGGTTGGGTGCCCGATGCGACAGCCCGCGTTTCGCGCAGGCGAAATGCGGGAGAGGCCATCCCTGGATTGCACCGCGGTCAAGCTGCCAAAGTCCGCCGGCGGCTGGCGGAAAAAATCCAAAGAGCCTGACCCTTGCTGAGTTCAATGAGCGTCTCCACCGCCGGCACCGCGTATGAACACGTCACGGATTTAACTTCTGATTTGTGCGTCATAATCGGCATGCGAGCCAATCCAAAACCATAGAAGTCCGTCGTCGACCTCAACAGCAAGTGCGCGGTATCCGAGCCCCACGCGAGCGGACCAGAACCGCCCAACTTTCTTCAAACGAAGCGAGGGATGCTTCGGGTTACTCTTAAGCAGGTCAAAGTTCTTGTCCGCGAGATCACGAATGCGCAGGGGAAGTTTTTGATAAGCCTCCCAAAACGCCGGGTTCGCGAAATGCCTCATAACTCGCGCGCACGGCCCTTTCGGAAATCGCCGATGGCGCGATTGGCAAGCCGGTCGAGCTTGCCCGCCTTGGCGTCACGCTCGATTTTTTTATCGAACTGCTCGGCATCGTATTGCTCAAACCAGGCACGAAATCGCGCAAGCTCCGCGGGGGAGAGCTTCGCGATGGCCTTTTCGATATCTTCCACGGTCATGGAGGCAAAATAGCACAGCGCGGATAACGGCGCATGGTCGATCTTGTTGTCGTAGCCCGTGTTCGGCGCAGACGAATGCGTGCCGAGGTTTGTCTCATCGTTCCAATTGGGCGGCCCCGGATGAGCGGTGCACCGCCCCGCGAGACCCTAAACGAAGCCAAGCCCGCAAGGCGCTGCGGTACTCCTCAGATGAGGCCGGGAGAGGCCGCGAGCGAAATCCGCCGTGTTCCACTCGCTTGGCTGTGAGGTCGCTATATGCTAGAGTTGACCAACTAAATGGTCAGGAGCATTGCCGTGCGTGACGTAAACCTTGCCGAAGCGAAGGCGCATTTGAGCGAGCTGGTCAAGCGAGCCGCTGCCGGCGATACCGTGCGCATCATGCGACGGGGAAAGCCAGTGGCGCAGCTTACTGCGATCAAACCGCGGCGCAAACGCATCGACCTCGCTGCGCTTCGCGCCTTGACCGATAGAATGCCGGTGCAGCGGGAGTCTGCCCGCGACTTCGTTCGCCGAATGCGCGACCAGGACCGCTATTGACGCTCTATTTGGATACATCGCTGGTCGTCGCAGCCCTGACCAACGAGAGGAATACCGGCCGGATGCAGGCGTGGTTGGCCGAACAGGATCACCGCCGCCTCGCCATCAGCGATTGGGTCATCACCGAGTTCTCTGCTGCGCTTTCCATGAAACTGCGGGCGGGACAGATCGAAGCCGTGCACCGTGCCGAGATGCTTGGGATGTTTTCCCGGCTGTGCGGCGAAACTTTCACGGTTCTCGCGGTGTCGGGCGTGGAATTCCGCACGGCCGCACGTTTCGCGGACCTGCACAGCCTGGGTCTGCGCGCCGGCGATGCTCTTCATCTCGCAATATGCGTCGACCATGGCGCAACGCTATGCACGCTGGACCGTCGTCTGGGCGAAGCTGGCTCGGCGCTGGGCATAAAGACGATGCTGCTGTGAGGTCGCCACTGGGGGCGCCAACGTCGCTGATATTCGGCTGCGCCATCCGCGTCTCTGTTTTCTCCGCAAGGTTCAAGATAAGACGTGGGTGCCCGGCACAAGGCTGCACAAGGCCGGGCATGACGGCCACATTACGGCAATTCCAATCGGAATATCTGACCTTCCCATCCCGATGAACGCCCTCCTCGATGCGTCCGCGCTGACCGATATTGCCGAACGGCTCGTTGCCGCGGCGCGCCGTGCCGGCGCCGACGCGGCCGATGCGCTTGCCGTGCGCTCGGTCTCGCTCTCGGTCGAAGTGCGCGAGGGCGAGGTCGAGGCGTCCGAACGCTCCGAGGGGGACGATATCGGGCTGCGCGTCTTCGTCGGCGCCCGGCAGGCGGTGGTTTCGTCGAATGACGTGAAGGCGGACGTGGCGTCGCTTGCCGAGCGCGCCGTGGCAATGGCGCGCGCGGCGCCGGAGGACCCGTTTGCCGGGCTCGCCGACCCGGCGCAATTGGCGCGCGAGGTGCCGGATCTCGACCTCCTCGACCCGGACCTTCCGGGCGTCGCGACGCTGGAAGACCGGGCCAAACGCGCCGAGGCTGTCGCGCTCGGCATCCAGGGCGTGTCGAAGTCGGGGGGCGCTTCGGCATCCGCCGGGATTGGCGGCATGGTGCTGCTGACGAGCACCGGGTTCCGCGGCGCCTATCTGAGTTCAGGCCAGAGCGTGTCGATGACCGCCATTGCCGGCGACGGCACCGCAATGGAAAGCGACTACGACTATTCCTACGCGTTGCATGGGTCCGACCTCGAACCTGCCGAGAAGGTTGGCCGCACCGCCGGCGAGCGCGCCGTCGAGCGGCTCAATCCGCGCAAGGTGGACACCAGAGCGGCGCCGGTCATCTTCGACCGGCGGATAGCGGGCTCGCTCGTCGGTCACCTCGCGTCAGCCATCAACGGCTCCGCCATCGCCCGCAAGACCAGCTTTCTCAAGGACAAGATGGGGCAGCGCCTGTTCAAGCCGGGCATCGCTGTCATCGACGAACCCCTGCGCCGGCGCGGCTTGCGCTCGCGTCCGTTCGATGCCGAAGGCGTCGCGGGCAGGACGCTAGCGGTGGTGCAGGACGGGATGCTTGCATCCTGGTTTCTCGATTGCGCGACCGCGCGCGAACTCGGCCTGACCACCACCGGCCATGCGCAGCGCGGCGTGTCGTCGACGCCCTCCCCCGGCGTGAGCAACCTTTATCTCGCGCCCGGCGTCGAGAGCCCTGCCGCGCTGATCGAGGATGTCCACGATGGCTTCTATGTCATGGATTTCATCGGCAGCGGGGTGAACCAGGTGACCGGAGATTACAGTCGGGGAGCCTCGGGGTTCTGGATTGAGAATGGCAAGCGCAGCTATCCCGTCAGCGAAGTCACCGTCGCCGGCAACCTGATCGACATGTTTGCCGCGCTCACGCCCGCCAATGACCTCGAGTTTCGCTTCGGCATCAATGCGCCGACCCTGCGCGTGGAAGGCCTCACCATTGCCGGCCGCTAGCACAAAGCATGATCCCGAAAAGTGGACACCACTTTTCGGAAAAGATCATGCTCAAACAAATAACGAAAGCGGGATGACGGCTCGATGAAAAACCATCCCGCTCTGGACCGTACCGAGATACGCGACCGTCTCTCCGCCGCGGTCATGGAAGGCGGCGCGCTCGCGCTGCAAACCTTCCGCAAGGAGCTCAAGAGCTGGATCAAGGGCAAGTCCTCTCCCGTGAGCGAAGCGGATTCGGCGGTCGACGCTCTGCTGCGCGAGCGGCTCCTTTCCATTTGCGCCATCGGCTGGCTGTCCGAGGAGACCGAAGACGACCCGGCACGATTGCGAAGCCGCGACCTGTGGGTGGTCGATCCCATCGACGGGACGCGCGCCTATCTTGCCGGCTCGGCCGATTGGGCTGTGTCCGCTGCATATGTGCGCGACGGCCGGCCGGTGATCGCTGCGCTTTATGCGCCGGTCACCGGCGAACTGTTCCTCGCTGGCGCCGGCTCGGGCGCGACGCTCAATGGCGTGCCAATCAAGGCGAGCCCCGGCGAGGAAATCGCCGGCGCCACCTTGTTTGCGACCAAGCGCCGGCTGGAAACCCTCGTGTCGCTTGAGCCGCGCATCAAACCCGCCGAACGCATCGCCTCGCTTGCGCTGCGCCTCGCGCGGGTAGCGACGGGAGCGCTCGATGGCACCTTTACCGCGGCCAACAGTCATGATTGGGACCTTGCGGCCGCCGATCTTTTGGTGCACGAAGCCGGCGGTGCCCTCACCACATTGACCGGCGAACCGTTGATCTACAACCAGCCGCATCCGGTGCACGGGCCTCTCATTGCCGCCGGCCGCCGCCGTCATAGAGCCTTGCTTGCGCTCATTGCCGATCGGCTGAACGAATTCGCCTGACCTCTTCTCCGTGATGTCTTTTTCTCCCTGATGTCTTCTTCTCTGTAATGTCTTTTTCTTGATGTCCTGTTCGTAATGTCTTGGCGAAGGCGAATTGTTGCTTCCCATGCATTCCAGCGGGCGGCCGGGACATTGGCCGCCGAATATCTGCGCTTCGTCTGGAAGACCAGCTCGTTCGCGACCGAGCCGCCGGACATCTACGAGCGCGTGGCACGCGATGTCCCGTTGATCCTGGCCATGTGGCACGGCCAGCACTTCCTCGCCCCATTCATAAAGCGCGAATATCCGGCTAAGGTGCTGATCTCGCGGCATCGCGACGGGGAGATCAATGCCATCGCCGCCAAGCGGCTCGGTATCGGTACGATCCGCGGCTCCGGCAGCCGCGGCGGGACATTCATTGGCAAGGGCGGCGTGAGTGCCTTTCGGGAAATGCTGGATGCGCTGGAAGAGGGCTGCAGCGTGGCCATGACGGCGGACGTTCCTACCGTCGCCCGGGTCGCGGGCCTCGGCGTCGTCAAGCTGGCGAGCGCCTCCGGGCGGCCGATCTATCCGCTGGCGATCGCAACGAAGCGGCGCATCGAGCTCAAGACCTGGGACCGCACCGCTGTCAATCTTCCCTTCGGCCTGTGCGCGGGCGTGGTCGGCGAAGCAATCCGCGTGCCCGCCGATGCAGACTCCGAAATGCTGGAGAGCGCACGCAGCGCGCTCGAGACTTCGCTCCAGGACGTGACGCGGCGCGTTTATTCCATTGTCGACAGGCAGCAATGACATGGCTGCGGTCCCTGAGCGGCTGCCGCTTGCCCTGCGCATGTATCGAATTGCAACCAGCGCCATTGCGCCGCTCTCCGGTATCCTCGTTGCCCGCCGGCTCAGCTACGGCAAGGAACATCCCGACCGTCTCGAAGAACGGTATGGCGCAAGCGCAACGCCAAGGCCGCCGGGGCCGCTGGTCTGGATCCACGGCGCGAGCGTCGGCGAAATCCTGACCGTCATTCCGCTGATGGAACGAATTCGCGGCAAGGAGTTCGGCGTGCTCTGCACTTCGGGCACCGTCACGTCGGCAAACCTGGCGCAGCATCGTTTGCCGGCCGGAGCGATTCATCAGTTCGTCACCCTCGATGCGCCGCGGTTCGTGCGACGGTTTCTCGATCATTGGCGCCCGGACCTTGCAATTTTTGTCGAATCCGACCTCTGGCCCAATCTGATCGTGACCAGCGCCGAACGCAGCATTCCCCTGATCCTGGTCAACGGCCGGCTGTCCGAGCGTTCGTTCAAGCGCTGGCGCTGGGCGCCTGCCACCATCGCGGCGGTGTTGCGGTGCTTCGATCTCTGCCTCGCGCAATCGGCCGCCCATGCGGCACGCTATCGCGACCTTGGAGCACCGCGGGTTGCGACCACCGGCAATCTCAAGCTCGACGTCCCTGAGCCGCCGGCCAATGCCGAGGCGCTCGCGTTGCTAAAGGCCGCGGTTGCCGAACGCACGGTCATTGCCGGCGCCTCGACCCATGCCGGCGAAGAGACCGCGCTGATCGACGCGCACCGCCGCCTGCGCAATTCCTTCCCCCGGCTCCTCACCATCATCGCGCCGCGCCACCCGGACCGCGGGCCCGGCATCGTGGAGATTGCCCGCGCCGCCAATCTGCGGGCCATGCAGCGCTCACGCGGGGACCTGCCGGCGCACGATACCGAAATCTATGTCGCCGATACGCTCGGCGAGCTGGGATTGATTTATCGGCTTGCACCCATCGTCTTTGTCGGCGGCTCGCTCGCCACGCATGGCGGACAGAACCCGATCGAACCGATCAAGCTCGGCGCTGCCATCCTGCACGGGCCGCATGTCTGGAATTTCGCGGAAATCTATACGGCGCTCGACGACGCGCATGGCGCCGAGCAGGTCAATGACGTGGGCAAGCTCGCCGTGCGCGTCGGTGCCTGGCTCAAGGATGCAGGCGATCGGGCGGCGGTGGCATCCGCGGGAGGCGAGATCGTTGCGACGCTCGGCGGCGCGCTTGAGCGCACGCTTGCGGCCATCGAGCCATACCTCATGCAGATTCGCCTGGAACACCGGCACGATGCGTGAGCCGGCATTCTGGTGGGAAGAGCCTGGCGTCACCGCCCGCCTGCTCGCGCCGTTGGCGTGCGTTTACGGCGCCGTGGCGCGAGCGCGGCTTGCGCGTCGCGGGCGCCGCGCGCGGGCTCCAGTCGTCTGCATCGGAAATCTGACGGTGGGCGGAGCCGGCAAAACGCCCACGGCTCTGGCGACCGCCCAATTGTTGAGGAAGCTTGGCGAGCGCCCGGTTTTCCTCAGCCGCGGCTACGGGGGGACCGCCGCCGGACCGCTTGAGGTCGATGTCGCGCGGCATGCTGCCGGCGAGGTTGGCGACGAGCCGCTTCTCCTCGCCCATGTTGCGCCCACCGTGGTTGCACGCGCGCGTGTTGCCGGGGCAAAGAAGGCGATTGACGCCGGCGCCAGCGTCATTGTGATGGACGACGGCTTCCAGAATCCCTCGCTCGACAAGGACTTTTCCGTGCTGGTCGTGGACTCGCATCGCGGCATCGGCAACAAATATGTGATTCCCTCCGGTCCGCTGCGCGCGCCGGTGCGCGCGCAACTCGATCGCGCGCACGCGCTCCTTCTCATCGGGGATGGCAAGCCCGGCGCCGCGCTGATTGCAGCATGGCAGCCGCTCGACATCCCGGTCTTTGGCGCCGACTTGCAACCGGACGCCGGCATCATCGCCGCGCTGGGAGGGGGCCGGGTGCTCGCTTTTGCCGGGATCGGAGATCCGCAAAAATTTTTTCGCACGCTCACGCAAGCCGGCATTGCAGTCGCCGCGACCAGGAGCTTTCCCGATCATCACCGCTTGAGCCGCAGCGAAGCACAGACGCTCATCGACGCGGCGGATCGCGACGGGCTCGTTCTCGTGACCACGGAAAAAGATCTCGCGCGGCTCGCGGGTGACGCCGAACTCGCCGAACTCGCCGCGCGCGCGCAGGCGCTGCCGGTCATGCTGTCATGGCGGGAGGAGGAAAAATTTTGTGCCCTGTTAATGGAACGGCTCGCGACGGCGCGCCGTACCCGCAGCCTGGATTGAGCGCCTTCGCTCAATCGTCCCCGGATTTCGTAAGAACAAAATCCGGGGCTACGGGCTAACGCTGCCGCCCTTCCGTTCTGCGCGTCTTGATGTGGGGGAAATGGCGCTGCAGGACGGCATCCGTGTTGATGTAGGCTTCCTGCAGATCGACGCTCCAATATTTCAATTCTTCCAGCGGGATCGGCAGCCCGGTCACGGCACAGCGCACGAACGCGCCCGGCCGCACGACGCGAAAATCGCCGTCGAGATATTTGACCTCGGCCTCGCCGGCCATGGGAGGAGAGCGGTCGAATCGGTTCAGCACGTCCTGGTCTCGAGAATACGTCGCGCCGGGAATCGGCGCCCGCCTGGAAGAACATAAGCCTTAAGCAGCGTGCTTGTAACCCAGGCTATCGCATGTGGCACTTTGCTGCACGGCAGAACCATATCCCCCGCCCGTTGCGTTACCCGAACAGGCTGCCCTGCCCGGGATCGCCGCCGCGGCGGCTGCGGCTCCTGATGATCCGCACCGGCTTTTCGGCGGGCGTGAGCGAT
This sequence comes from uncultured Alphaproteobacteria bacterium, assembly GCA_963817135.1. Lineage (GTDB taxonomy): Bacteria > Pseudomonadota > Alphaproteobacteria > Rhizobiales > Xanthobacteraceae > VAZQ01. The sequence continues at coordinate 151,702 of CAWFNG010000003.1, forward strand.
GTTGCTTCGGCGGAAGCGCGTACGCGTCCGTCGAAAAACTCGATGTCCATTGCCATGCCGCGGCTGACCACGGCCGCCTGGCGCAGCGGAGTGCCACGCAGATTGCGAACGAGCGCAAAGCCCCGCGCCAGCACGCCGCGATGGGAGAGCGCACTGAGAAGCTGTCCGCAGCGATCGAGGGCGGTGCTGCGGTTGCTCAAAATGAGCCACGTCGCCCGCTCGGCGCGCTCGCCGAGCGCTGCCACGCGTTCCTGCGCGCGAACGATGCGATTGCGATAGCTCTCGGCATTGGCGCGCACGCCGGCCCGCAGCCGCGCCGTCACGCCGGCAAGCCGCTCCTGGCGCCGTACTCGCGCGACGTTTTCAGCGCGCCGGGCGCGCTCGGCGAGCGCGGTCAGCAACTCGCAACAGCGCGCGATGCGCGCCGCAACGACATGCGCGCCCAACCGGCCGGCAACGCGCGAATACTGGGCATGATGACTCTGCGCATTGGCAATGAGCGCGCGCGGCAGCCGCGTGCCCGCGTGGTCGAGCCGCTGGCGCGGCATCGCAAGCAGCTGCTCGGCGCCGGGCAACGCGCGCATTGCCGCGCGCAGCTCCGTGCGCCGCGCCTCCTGGCAGCGGTGCCAGCAGGCAAGCGAACGGCGGGTCAACCCGTCGAGCCGCAGAATGAGTTCTGAGCGTACCGGCACCGCCATTTCCGCCGCTGCCGTCGGCGTCGGCGCCCGCATATCGGCGGCAAAATCGATGAGCGTGACATCGGTCTCGTGCCCGACCGCCGAGATGAGCGGGATCAGGCTTCCCGCCGCCGCCCGCACCACGATCTCTTCGTTGAACGACCACAAATCCTCGATCGAGCCGCCCCCGCGCGCGACAATGATCAGATCGGGACGGCGGACGACGCCGGTTTGCGGCAGGGCATTCAACCCAACGATGGCGGCAGCCACTTCCTCGGCCGACCCCTCGCCTTGAACCCGCACCGGCCATACGATCACGTGGCGCGGAAACCGGTCGCCAAGCCGGTGCAGGATATCGCGGATGACCGCGCCGGCGGGCGAGGTGATGACACCGATCAGGTCGGGCAGGAAGGGCAGGAGCTGCTTGCGCGCGGCGTCGAACAGGCCTTCTGCCGCAAGCTTCTGCTTGCGCGCCTCGACCAGAGCCATGAGCGCACCAACCCCCGCGGGTTCGAGCGTCTCGACCACGATCTGGTATTTCGATTGGCCGGGATAGGTGGTCAGGCGGCCGGTCACGACCACTTCGAGGCCTTCCTCGGGCTTGATGCGCATGCGCGCAAACGCGCTCTTCCAGATCACGGCCTCGATCTTGGCGGCCTCGTCCTTGAGCGCGAAATAGCAATGGCCGGAAGCGTGCGCACCGCGAAAGCCGGAGATTTCGCCGCGCACCCGCACATGGCCGAACGCATCCTCGACGGTTTTTCGCAGCGCCGCCGAAAGCTCAGAGACGCTCCACTCCCGCACATTGACGCGTGCCTGCTCGTTCATGGGATTGCGCTCGAACATGCGCGGCGAACCTTGCGCGCCGGAGAATCAAGCATTGCCTTTGCCGTCGTATTGCTCGTCGGTGACATGTTCCAGCCAGGTGACGTGCTTGCCGTCGAGGTGCTCCTGGAGCGCAATGTGCACCATGTCGGTCGCCGGACCGGCCCCATGCCAGTGCTTTTCCTGCGGCGCGATCCAGACCGTATCGCCGGCGCGAATCTCGCGAATGGGCCCGCCCCAGCACTGGACGCGGCCGATCCCGGAGACGACGTGCAGGGTCTGACCGAGCGGATGGGTATGCCAGGCCGTGCGAGCGCGCGGCTCAAACCTTACCCATGCGCCGCGGATGCGGGCCGGCGCAGGCGCCTCGATGATGGGGTTCTGCCAAACCGTTCCAGTAAACGATTCAGCCCCCATGCGGCGCGAGGGCACAGAGCCGAGCGGCTTGATATCCATGAAAGCTTTCCTCCAGGCGAAATTGTTCTGCGTGCCTAGCACGTTTGTGCCCCGAGCCTGTAGCCCGGATTTAGTCCTTGCGAAATCCGGGGCAGTGTCCCCGGATTGAGCGAAGACGTTCAATCCGGGCTACAAGTCTGGAACGAGTAGAACCGCAATGAACATCCTCATTCTCGGTTCCGGCGGTCGCGAGCATGCGCTTGCCTGGAAAATTGCCGCGAGCCCGCTTGTCGAGCGGCTCTATTGCGCTCCGGGCAATGCCGGCATTGCGCGCGAATGCGCGTTGGTGGGGCTCGACATGCTCGACCATGCGGCGGTAATCGCGTTCTGCCAATCGCAGGACATCGACCTTGTCGTCGTAGGTCCGGAGGCACCGCTTTGCGCCGGCATTGTCGATGCTCTTGTGGCCCGCGGCATAAAGGCGTTCGGCCCGAGCCGCGCAGCGGCGCGGCTCGAAGCATCCAAAGCCTTCACCAAGGATCTCTGCAAGTCGAACGCAATCCCCACCGCAGAGTTCGCCACCTTCAGCGATGCCGCAGCCGCCAATGCCTATGTGCGCGCCTGCGGCGCCCCGGTCGTGGTGAAGGCCGACGGTCTCGCCGCCGGCAAGGGCGTCGTTGTCGCGGCGAGCGTCGCCGAGGCGGAAGCGGCGATCGCCAGAATGTTTGCCGGCGAATTGGGCGATGCCGGAAGGCAAGTCGTGGTGGAAGAATTTCTTGCCGGCGAGGAAGCTTCCTTCTTCGCACTGTGTGACGGGGAGAACGCGATTGCGCTCGCCGGCGCACAAGACCACAAACGTGCCTTCGACGGCGATGAGGGACCCAATACCGGCGGGATGGGCGCCTACTCGCCGGCGCCGGTGATGACGCCGGAGCTTTCGCGCCGGGCGATGGACGAAATCGTGCTGCCGACGCTGCGCGCGATGAAGTCCATGGGCTCGCCCTATAAGGGCGTGCTCTACGCCGGGCTGATGATCACTGCCGGCGGGCCGAAGCTGATCGAATACAACGTGCGGTTTGGCGACCCCGAATGCCAGGTGCTGATGCTGCGGCTCATGTCGGATCTGGTTCCTGCACTGCTTGCCTGCTGCGATGGGGTGCTCGGGAATTTCGATTTGCGCTGGTATGCCGACGCGGCGTTGACCGTGGTCATGGCGGCGAAGGGATATCCCGGGAACTATGATAAAGGCACGCCTATCGAGGGGATCGAGGCAGCCGCGGCGGTGGAAGGCGTCGAGATTTTCCATGCCGGCACAAGCCTCCAGGACGGCCGCATTGTGGCGAACGGCGGCCGCGTGCTTGATATCTCGGCAGTCGGCAAGACGGTTTCCGAAGCGCAGGCGCGCGCCTATCGCGCAGTCGATTGCATTCGCTGGCAGGATGGGTTCTGCCGTCACGATATCGGCAGCCGAGCGGTGGCGCGCGAACGCTCATCCGCTTCGAAATCGGAGCACTGATATCCCAATGCCCGACCTTGCCGACCTCTATCCCGGCTTCGCCGCCAAATGGCTCGACACCAAAACCGGGCGCATTTTCGCGCGCACCGGCGGCGCAGGCGCGCCGCTCGTTCTGCTGCATGGCCACCCGCAAACGAACGTGATGTGGCACAGGGTGGCGCCCGCGCTGGCGCAGCGCTTCAGCCTCATCATCCCGGACCTGCCCGGCTATGGCTGGTCCGACGCGCCGCAATCCGATGCCGAGCACTCGCCTTACAGTAAACGCTCCATGGCAAATGCAATGATCGAAGTCATGGAGGCGCTCGGTTACGTGCGCGCGCGCATCGCCGGGCACGACCGTGGCGGCCGCGTTGCCTATCGCCTTGCACTCGATCATCCCGGACGCATCGAGAGGCTTGCCGTCCTCGACATCGTGCCGACCTGGACGATGTGGCATCGCATGAACGCCCGCCTCGCCAGCCGCGCCTGGCATTGGCCTTTCCTGGCGCTGCCCGCTCCGTTTCCGGAGACCATGATCGGCAAGGATCCGTTATTCTTCTTCGATTGGCGAACGGCACGGGGCACCAAGGCAAAGAGCCTTTCCGTGTTCGATCCCAGGGCGCTGGCACATTATCATGCCTTTTACAGCGATCCCGCCCGCATTCATGCCACCTGCGAAGACTACCGCGCCGGCCGTACCATCGATCTCGCGCATGACGAAGCGGATCGCGCAGCCGGCAAAAAGATCGGCTGTCCGCTGCTGGCGATCTGGGGGCTTGACGGCGGCGTCGCTGCCGAGACCGAGGACCCGCTTGCGATCTGGCGCGAATGGGCGGTCGACGTGCGCGGCTTCGGCATCGACTGCGGACATTATCTCGCGGAGGAAGCGCCGGATGCGACGGCCAAAGCGCTGCTCGAATTCTTCTGATTCCTTGAGAGCGGCTATCTTGCGGCAACGATGCGCAGCGCGGGGGCGGCGCTCGGCCGCGATACCGCCGCGAACGCCGGCACGTTCGGGGCATAAAGTCCGCGACAGTTCACCACCGGGCGGAAGCTATTGGTCAAACCGACCACCGTCTCGGCGGCGCCAAGCACGAGAAACCCATCGCCCTCCATTGCGCGCGCGATGCGATCAAGCACGGCGACCTTGGTCGGCTGATCGAAATAGATGAGCACATTGCGGCAGAACACGACATCGAACAGGCCGAGATGGTCGAAATCGCCAAGCAGATTGAGCTGGCGGAATTGCACCATGGAGCGAATGGCGGGCGCGATTTCCCAATTATCGCCGCGCTGCCGGAAATATTTCAGCAGGAGACCAATGGGCAGGCCGCGTTGCACCTCGAATTGATTGTAGATCCCGGCCTGTGCCTTTGCCAAAGCATCCTGCGACAGGTCGGTCGCGATGATGTCAATGCGCCAACCGGCAAGGCGCGTGCCCATCTCGCCAAGCGACATAGCGAGCGAATACGGTTCCTGCCCGGTCGAAGCGGCGGCGCACCAGATGCGCAGCCGGCGCCATGCCGCCCGCGACCGCATGAGGCCAGGGATAATGGTGTCGCGGAAATGTTCGAACGGGATCTTGTCGCGAAAAAAGAAGGATTCCTTGGTTGCCATGGCCTCGATGATCTCATTGACGAGAGCATCCGAATCAGAGGCGCGCAGCTTCTGCACCAGGTCGGCAATTCCGCCAAGCGCCAGTCTGCGCGCAACGGGCAAAAGCCGGCTCTCGACCAGATATTGCTTGTCGGCCGATATGACCAGTCCGGACTGCCGTCGCACGAGGGCGCGCAAATATTCGAAATCGTCTGCGTTCACGACTAGTGCCCCGATTCCGAAGCGAACAGGCGGGTAAGCTTTCCGCCGATCTGATGAAGCGGCAGGACAGCGCAAGCGAGACCCGCTCGCGCTACCGAGCCGGGCATGCCCCAGACCACGCTCGTTTCTTCGTCCTGGGCAATGATGCTGCCTCCCGCCGCCGCCACCTGCGCGGCGCCGCGCGCGCCGTCGGTGCCCATTCCGGTGAGCACCAATGCAAGATTCCAGCAACCCCAGACCGATGCAGCCGAGGCAAACAGGGGATCGACGGCCGGCTTGCAGAAATGCTCGGGCGGATCGTCATTGAGCGCAATCACCGCATTGCCCCCTTCGCGCTCCACCCGCATGTGAAAGCCGCCGGGCGCGACATAGATGCGCCCGGCGCGAATGGGTTCGCCGTCTTTTGCCTCCGCGGCCGGCCGGCCGCTCGCCCGGCTGAGATGTTGCGCCAGAATGGCAGTGAATGTGGGCGGCATGTGCTGGGCGACCAGAACCGGCGCATTGTCGATCACCGCGCCGATCCCGCCGAGGATTGCCTCGAGCGCCTGCGGCCCGCCGGTGGACGAGCCGATCAGGAGAACGCGCGGCGTTGTGGACGCAAACGGCCGCAAGCGAATTTTCTCTACCGCCTGGGGCAGCGTTGCTTCCCCGTAACGCGCTGCATGGGCGCCGGATCGTGCGTTGCCGGCCGCCCGACGCCTGCTGCGGGTACCGAGCGCGCGGATCTTCTCGATCAGCTCGCGGCGAAATGCCTCCGACGTCGTGAACTCGCGGCCATTTCCCGGTTTCGGAATATAGTCGGCGGCACCCAGCGCGAGCGCCCGCAGGCTGATCTCGGCATTGCGCCGGGTGAGCGTCGACGCCATGAGCACGACCAGATCGCGCTTCTTTTCGAGGAGACGCGGCAGCGCCGCGATCCCGTCGATGTCCGGCATGGCGATGTCGAGGATCACCACATCGGGCATAGTCCGCTCCAGCTGCTGGATGGCTTCCCGGCCGCCGCGCAGGGTGGCGACCACCTGCATGTCGGGCTCGCTCCCGACCCAGCGCGCGAGCAAGCCGCGAACCACGACGGCATCGTCGACCACCATGACGCGGATGGGCTCGCTCGGCATGATCGAGCGGATGGGCGATGCGGTGACGGCCAAACTCATCGCGATTTTTCCTGCGGTCCAACCAGCAGAAGCAGCGTCATTCCGGGGCGAGGCCGGAACGAAGTGAAGGCCGAGAGCCCAGAATCCATAACCCCGGTCTGTGAGTATGGATTCCGGGCTCGCCGCTCACGCGGCGCCCCGGAACGACGGATGCTCATCAGATCAGTCCTACTTCCTGGAATTTTGCCTCGACGATCTCCCTGTCGAACGGCTTCATGATGTACTCATTGGCACCGGCGTGCAGTGCCCGCGCGATGTGCGCGACATCGTTCTCGGTCGTGCAGAAAACCACCTTCGGGCGATCGCCATCGGGCATGCGGCGAAGCACGCGCAAGAATTCATAGCCGTCCATTTTCGGCATGTTCCAGTCGAGCAGCACCGCATCGGGCATCCGCTGGCGGCAGACGTCGAGCGCCTGCTCGCCATCCTCAGCTTCCGATATCTGGAACTGCAACCCTTCGAGGATTCGCCGCGCCACCTTGCGGATGACGCTGGAATCATCAACGACCAGGCAATTCTTCATGGCACCCTCGCTCTAATGCTGCGTTTGAACTTCCATTCGACCTGCAGGGGCAAATATCGCTCCCGCATGCGGGATAACGCCTGCGCCGAGATCCAGCACACGATTGATGTCCAGCACGATCAGGAGACCACCTTCCAGGCGATGCACGCCGGCGCACACCCGTGCGAGCCGGCTTTCAAGATTGAGTGGATTGTCTTCACGCGTGGCGGCGGGCAGCTGCAGTACTTCGCCGACGGCATCGATCAGCAGCCCATAGGATTCGCCGTTATGCTCGATGCCTACGGCGATCGGCGCGCGCGAGTCATGCGCCTGCCCATGAAAGTCGAGCCGCTGCCACATGTCGATCAGCGTGACAATGCGGCCGCGGACGTTGAGCATGCCGGCAATCTCCGGGCCCGCGAGCGGCACTCTGGTCAACCGGTCCGGAATAAAGACTTCCTGGACGCGCGCAATTGGAAAACCGAATAAATGCCCGGCGATCGTTGCGGTTACGTATTCGAGCATGTTTGCTTGTTCGCTCATGCCGTTCACGCGCATTGCAATTGGGCTGTGCGGTCCTTGAGCGCAGCGATCAAACCGCGGCGGTCGAATTTTGCCAGGCATCGATCGAGACCGACCCGCTTGCCGCGCTCGACGGCTTCCGACGAGATCACTGACGACAAGCCGATGACCGGCAGGTCGGCAGTTCGGGAATGGCCGCGCAATGCGGAGGCCAATTCAAAACCGTTCATCCCCGGCATATCCATGTCGGTAACGACAACATCGAAGGACTGACCGGATTGCATGAGCGCGATTGCTTCTTCGGCCGAGGCGAGCGCCGTGACCACGTAACCGGCTGCTTTGAGAACCGGCGCAAGCATGTTGCGGAAGAACGGCACATCGTCGACCAGAAGCACGCGGCGAGCAGGGGTCTGCGTACCGCGCTCCTTCCAATCGGACCAGTCATCGAAGGCCATTGGCAGAAAGTGCGCGACGTCGATCACTTCCGTTGCCCGGCCCTTGATCACTGCCGATCCGAGCAGCCTCGGGCTTTCGCTGGCAAGCGTGATATCCAGTCGGCCATCGACGATGTCGATGATCTCGTCCACAATAAGCCCAAACGATCGGCGATGGTCGGAGAACACCAGCACCGGCTGCATGCCGCTGGTCTTTACCTTGAGCTCGGGGCTGGCGGAAACGAGCGGCATGAGATGCCCGCGGTACTGGATCAGGACCCGCCCATTGGCGATTTCGATCTTCCGGACATCGATTTCCTCGAGCCTGGTCACCAGCGACACCGGGACAGCTTTGGGCACGAGCGATCCGGCGCGGAACAGGAGCATGGCATCTTTCGCCTGCGGCGCGTGCTCCGGGGAAGCCTCGCGCTCCGGCATTCGTTGCACCGTCTGGGCGAGGCCGATCGTCTGCGCGACGGCATTCGGATCGATGATGAGAATGACGGCGCCGTCGCCAAGAATGGTGTTGCCCGAGAACATCGCGAGCGGGCGAAGCGCGCTCGCAATCGGCTTCACCACGATTTCCTCGGTGTCGAAAACCCCGTCGACGACAAGCCCGAAGGATTGGCTGCCCGCCTGCATGACCACAATGAAGCCGCTGTTTGTTTCCCGCCGTAATTCGAGCAGGCTTGCCAGATCGGCGACCGCCAGCAGCTTGTCGCGCAGCCGCAGCACGAGGGCACCCTTGACGCGCTCAATGCGATGCCCTGAATGCCCGCGCATGCGCACGATCTCGACCACCGCAAGCTGCGGGATGGCGAACCGCTCGCTTGCCGCCTCCACAATCAGCGCCGGCACGATCGCCAAGGTCAGGGGAATCTTGACGGTAAACACGGTGCCGCGGCCGCTGACCGAACTCACGGCGATGGTGCCGCCGATCCTTTCGATATTCGCGCGTACCACATCCATGCCGACACCGCGGCCGGAAACGCTGGTGACGTTGTCGAGGGTGGAAAAGCCGGGCGCGAAAATGAAGCGCGCAATCTGCGCGTCGGTCGATTTCGCGATCTCCGATTCCGAGGCAAGGCCAAGCGCAACGGCTTTGACTGAAATGCGCCGCACGTCCAAGCCGCGGCCATCGTCGGCGATTTCAATCACGATGTAACCGCCCTCATGGCAGGCGGAGAGACGGATGAGGCCGCGTTCGGGCTTGCCGGTGGCGATCCGCTGCGATGAACTCTCGAGCCCGTGGTCGGCGGCATTGCGCACCATGTGGAGCAATGGATCCTTGATCAGCTCGAGCACCTGACGGTCGAGCTCGGTATCCGCTCCGTTCATTTCCAGGTCGATCGGCTTGTCGAGCTCTGTCGCAAGGTCGCGCACCATGCGCGGCAGTTTCTGCCAGGCGTTGCCGATCGGCTGCATGCGGGCTTTGAGGACCGTGTCCTGCAATTCGGCGGTAACATGCGAGAGCCGCTGCAATGGCGCCTTGAACTCGGAATCCTGGTGATGGCGCAGGAGATCGAGAAGCTGATTGCGCGTGAGAACAAGCTCCGAGACCGTGGTCATGAGGTGTTCGAGCGTATTGACCTGAACGCGGATGGAGTTACCCGCCGCTCTCACTTCCGCGCGCTCGTTTTCGCCGCCCGCGGCAAACGTGCTTGCGCTTGCGGGATTGCCCGGCGCGCTCGCGGGGTTCGGCTCCTGCGCCGCGCGGCCCATTGCCTGCGCATCCTGCGCATCGGCGGCAGCGGAAATCGGCGACGGCGGCGGATCTGCGGCTCGCCGCCGGGCCGCCGCGCCGGCATTGCCGATCGCTGCATCGGTTCGCGCCGGCTTACCGGACATGTGCTCGAGTTGCGCGATCAGATCGCGGTCGTCTCCCGGCATTTCGGCGCCGTCCCGCCCGAGCGCGTCGAGCAGCCCCTTGATGCGATCGATGCTTGCAAGAATGAGCGTAACTGCGTCGGCGTTGACGGCTTTGCCGGCGCGGAAGGCTTCCATCAGCGCCTCGGCCGCGTGCGTGAGCGCTTCAAGGCGCGGCAGGCGGAGAAACCCGCAGGTGCCTTTGATGGTGTGGACGAGGCGAAAAATCTTGTTCAGGATTTCGACGTTATTCGGCTGTCGCTCGAAACGCACCAGCTCCATGTCCACCGTGTCCAGATTTTCGCTGGTTTCGGTGAGAAACTCGCGCAGCAGATCGTCCATGGAACAAATACTTCCGACGCAACCGCGACCTCTGCCGAAATGGCCCTCGTCTCGCACCAAATCGGATTGGGAGAGCGTCCGCGAGTTTGTTGCCAAAGCGTTTAATTTTGGTTGCGCGGCAGTGGGCTAACGGAGATTCCAGTCGAACTGACGCAATGTGTCCGTCATGCCCGGAACCTCGTTCGGCGTCATTCCGGGGCGAGGCCGAAGCACAGCGAAGGCCGAGAGCCCGGAACCCATAACCCCAGCCGGGGAGTATGGATTCCGGGCTCGCCGCTTCGCGGCGCCCCGGAATGACCGAATCGATTTAACGCCTGTTAGGAAATGCGACGGGTACGCCAACAACGTCGCCGCACGGCCAGCAAGTGAACGGGCCCAGAAGCTCAGCTGGCCGAGATGATGATGGTGTCGGCCTCGCTGGCGAGCGCAATCTTGAGGCCGCAGGCGCGTGCCAATAGTCCGGCATAAAAGGGCTGCACCGCGTGGGCATCGAGCGCGCCGGTCTCTGAGCTTCCTTCGACCAAGGCAGGGACCGCCTGGGGAATCCGGGCGTTGAGGCCCGACGCGGCGATCCGAAAACCGATATTCCCGCCCTCCCCGAGGGTATTCACAATGAGCGTACCCCCTCTCGGTATGGTTTGACTGGCGATAATGAGCATGTTCAACAGCAATTTGACCCGATTCTTCGGCAACAGCATACGCGGCAAATTCCAGACGAGTTTGGTCTTGTCATCCTCGATGAATGCCCGCGCCATGGTTTCCGCATCCGACAGGTCGATCTGCGCGCCGGCCGAACCGGCAGCGCCGAAAGCAAGACGGCAAAACTGCAGGCGGGCAGAGGCGGTCTTGGCGCTTTTCTTGATAAGCTCGAGTGCAAAATTCTTGGTTTCCTGATCGCTCTCCTTCTCCTCCAGCACTTCAAGGCCGTTCACAATGGCTCCGGTCGGGCTGATCAGGTCGTGACAGACGCGCGAGCACAAGAGCGCAGCGAGATCGAGCGCGTCGAGAGCAACGGCTGTGGACATAAGAAGTCTCCATTCGGCCGAGAAAGAGAGCGGAAAAGCTTGCTTGCTGGCGCGAACTCAGGACCATACCGTCGCCGCGCCGGTGTACACCGGCTCCGCTTGCGCTGCCAAGGGGAGACAAGGGGAGAGCAGGAAAGCGAAGCAATGTGCCGCAATGCCGACCGGCACCGAGGTTTGAGCTTGAATATTGATCTTAACGATTTGAGCGGTCGCCTGCTCGATGAGCTGTCCTCCGTCGTCTCGACCGCGGCGGCTGCCATCGTCGCCGCCAGGCAGGGTTCGCTCGAAGCCAGAGCCAAGCCCGATCGCTCTCCCGTCACCGTGGCGGATCACGCTTCCGAAACCGTCATTCTCGAGGGGCTCGCGCGGCTCCTTCCGGGCATTCCGGTCGTCTCCGAAGAAGCCGCCGCAAGCGTGCCGCCAGCCAAGCTTGCCCGCGAGTTCATCCTGGTGGATCCGCTCGATGGCACGCGCGAACTCCTTGCCGGCCGCGATGAATTCACCATCAACCTCGCGGTCGTGATCGGCGGGGTGCCGCGCCTCGGCATCATCGCCGCGCCGGCACAGGGACTAATGTGGCGCGCCCGCGCGACCGACGGCGCGGAACGGTTGCGGCTCCCTCCCGGGGCACCCGCGAGCGCGGGTCGCGATCGGGACCGTATCCGTACGCGCCCGTGCCCGCACTCAGGTCTGATCGTGTTTCTGAGCCGTTCGCACCTCGACCCGCAAACCGCGGCACTTGTCGGGCGCCTGCCAACACTGGAGCGGGTGACCTTGGGATCTGCGCTTAAATTCTGCCGGTTGGCGGAAGGCAGCGGCGATTTCTATCCCCGGCTGTCGACCACCTGTGAATGGGATGTGGCAGCCGGACACGCCATTCTGGTGGGTGCCGGCGGATTGATGACCGATCCGTCAGGAGAATCATTGACCTATGGCCATGTCGAACGAGACTTCCGGGTCCCGGCTTTTGTCGCCTGGGGCGATCCGCGGGCGCCGGCAACGCTGGGTTTGGCCCGGTCGGACCACTAGTGCGGTGAATTTGAAGTTCCTGTCATAACTGGCCGCAAGCTCGTTTAGGAACTTCAAATTCAAACCGCACTAGAAATCATAGAGTTGCTAGTGGTCCTTAGATTCCGAAGTTCGCATCTGAACGTGCCGCGAGTGGTGGCGAACTCCGGAATCGGACCACTAGCCGCGACGCGGTCATAGTCTTGACGAGGATATGACGATTAGTGCCCCGAACCCAAAGTTCGCACCCAGTTCGGGGCAAGTTTGATCGCGAACTTCGGGTTCAAAAGGGGCACTGGAATCATAGAGTTGCTAGGAATCGGACCACCAGGTTGCGGTTTAGCCGCAAAGCCACGCTAGGACTGCTGCTCGGGGCCGATCGGCCGTGGATTTTTCTGAAATGGATTGCTTGCTCCCTGCCGCGAGGCGCACCGTCGTTCTTGGTCTGATCCTCGCCAGCGCGATGGCGGCATTCTTTGTCGCTCCTCTGCCGGCGCAAACGGACCCTCCGGCGCCGAGCAGTCCCACTCCTCAAGGCGGGCAATATTCCTCAAACGAGATCATCGATGCCGGGCACCGGTTTTTCGGCGGCATTTCGCGCGGACTGGCGCAAATCGTTGAGAAAGCCGGCAGCCAGTGGGGTCTGCCGAACGGGTACATTTTAGGCCAGGAAGCCGGCGGGGCAGTCGTCGCCGGTCTACGCTATGGCGAAGGCATCCTCTACACCAAAAATGCGGGCGACCTTCGCGTTTTCTGGCAGGGACCCTCGCTGGGCTTCGATTTCGGCGGCGACGGCGCCCGCACCATGATGCTCGTCTATAGTCTGCCCGCAACCGACGCCGTCTATCAGCGCTTTGCCGGCATCGACGGGTCGGCCTATATTGTCGGCGGTTTGGGGATGACGGCGCTTACGGCCAGCGGCATGGTGGTTGTTCCCATTCGCTCCGGCATCGGGCTGCGCCTCGGCGCCAATGTCGGCTACCTGAAATTCACCCCTTCGGCGACCTGGAATCCGTTCTAGTGTCCCGACCAGCTAGGTTTAGGTTAACAGGGGCCCATCCTGGAAGCGGACGGACAGGCGTGCCATTGTGGTGAACAATTCGTTGATTTCGTCTAGGAGGCGTATTCCATGATCGAACCGATCATGTACGGCGCTATCGGATTTCTTATTGCCGGATTGCTGGTCATCGGGTTCATACCGCTGGTGCATGCGCGCGCCGTGCGACTTACCATGCGCCGGCTTGAGGCGCTTACGCCGCTTTCCATGGCGGAAATTCAGGCCGAGAAGGATCAGCTGCGCGCAGAATTCGCCATGTCCACGCGCCGGCTGGAAATGAGCGTCGAGCAGCTGAAGGCAAAAACAACCAGCCAGCTTACGGAGATCGGCAAAAAGAGCGAAGCGATCGGCCGCCTCAAGCTGGAGCTCGGCGAGAAGACGGCTGCGCTGTTCGCGATGGAAGCCAAGGAAAACCAGATCAAAGAGGAGTATCAGAACTTTTCAGCCACGCTCGGTGCCAAAGTGGAAGCCTTGACTGAGACTGAACGCGCGCTGGTGATGACCCAAACCGAGCTCGCGCAGGTGAGCGCCAACCTTCATGAGAGTTCGGTGACCGCCGACAGCCAGCGCGTCGAGCTGCTGGCGTTGCGCGCGCAAACCGAGGCCTTGCGCGGGCAGATCGAGAGCTATGAGATCGAAACCCGCGAGCTGCAGGCGCGGCTGCGCGATAAAAGCATGGAAGCCGAATGGCTTACACGTGAGCTCGCCGACGAGCGCAATCGCAACGAGCAGCTCGGCAGCCAAGTCACCGAGCTCGACCGCAAGCTTATTGCGCAGACGACCGAATGCGAAGTGCTCGGCCGGCGGGTGGAGGAACTCACCACACGAATGGACGAGCAGGGACGGTTTCTTGCAGATCGGGAATTCATCGCCGATCAGCTGCGCAACGAGGCGACCAGCGCGCAAAAAATCGAAGCCGAGGTGCGTGCCGCCTTGGCCGCCGCCGAAACGCGCCACTACGATGCAACCGAAACGATCCGGGCCGAAAAGAACTTGATCGAAGTTCAGCTCAAGCAATCGGAAGAAGAGCGTGCCAAATTGCAAAGCGAGATCGCCGGCATGAAGCGTGAGGCGGAGAACACCTGGACCAACGAACGCATGGAAACCGCGGTGCTGCGCGAGCGCATCAACGACGTCGCCGCCGAGGTGGCGCGGCTCACGGCGACGCTCGAAGGGCCAGGCTCGCCGATCGAGGCGATCCTTGACGGTGCCGCAGGCCATGCGACAGGAACCGCGAAAGGCAACGGTGCGGCTTTATCGATTGCATCCGATGGCGGACAAGGCAAAGGAAGCCTGGCCGACCGCATACGGGCGCTACAGAGTCGCGCTTCAACCGCTCCTCAGGCGAGCGGAGCTTAGTGCAAGCTAACGCTTGCGCCGGAGCATGATCCCGAAAAAGCCTGCCCCGGACTCGATCCGGGGTGGACACCGCTTTTCGGAAAAGATCATGCTCAAACAAAGAAATAGAGCCAACGACGAAATCGCCCCCTCTATCTGTGCCGGCGAAAAAAGGCTCATAAAGACAAAGGCTCGACACAATCGGCGCATCGCTTGACAGGCGCCACGCCTGCCTTAAATCCTCTGTTTGACCGGGCGCTTAGCTCAGCGGGAGAGCGTTCCCTTCACACGGGAGAGGTCGCAGGTTCAATCCCTGCAGCGCCCACCAGCCTTCGCTGCTTCGCAGCTACGGCTGGCAAGCCGGCTTCTGAGTTCTCGTGCGAAGCATTGAAGGCTGCCCGGCGTAGCCCCCCGCCTTCGCTGAAGCTTCGGCGGGTTGCACGTGCGCCCGTCGAAGCCCGAGGGTCGAAGATGAGCGCAGGGCGAAGCCGGGCGAGACGGCAGATGAAATATGTATACCTGTTGCAAAGCATCGATTTTCCAGACGAGATTTACGTCGGATTGACTGACGATCTACGAGCTCGTTTCACCGCACACAATGCAGGGCGTTCACCACATACGGCTAAATACAAGCCCTGGCGCTTAGTGACGGACATCGCGTTCTGCAACGAAAAAATGCCGTGGAATTCGAGCGGTATCTGAAATCTGCGTCGGGCCGGGCGTTGGCAAACAAGCGGTTACGATAGGCATGCGCCGTGGTCGGCGTCGCGGCTCACTCGGCAATTCAGCACGGAACGAAGCGCGAAAGTGACTCTTCCAGGCGGCTAACTGGCGGGGACTTCGACCTCGGTATAGCTGCCCGGCGTCGCCTCCTCGAGCGCGGTAACAACTCTATCCACGTGTCGACGCAAGACAGGCCATTGGGCGTTTCCAAGAATAACGACCGCTATTCTCCGACCGGCCAAGTTTTGTTGATACCGGATGTTCTTATCAGCTGTTACGAATATTTCGAAACCTTCAGCCTCAGCTGCATCAAGTAAAGCGCCGTTTTCCAACATCTCCCACCCACGTTCAACCGCTTCGACAATAACATGGGTCGTGAGTGCATGGCGCAGTGGGGCGGGCGTACTGTGATCAAAGAGGATCCGCATGCAGCGTTGATGTCCCGGACTGGGGCGAGATTGGAGGTGCGTCGAGGCTCCGCGCCGCAAACTCCAGGACAGCGACGATTTGCTCCCGCGTCAAATGAAACCACTCCATTATGTCCTCGATCGTAGCCCCGGCCTCGAGGTTCTCAAATACGAGGGAGACCGGCATGCGCGTACCCTTGAACACCCAGGCTCCGCTCACCTTGCCCGGTATGCTTTCGACAGCCGAACATTGTGACCAATCGAGAGTTGCCACGCGATCCTCCTTTCGTGCGACTCTATATGGGTCTTCGGCGGCGAGCTTTCCACGCTCTTTCATGCCATGACCAAGCAAGATATCCGAGCCGAGCCAGCAAATCGATGCCATCAGATCATGATCTATCGAAACAGCCGCGGCGCGCTTCTGCGTAGGGTCATCGGGGTGCTGTCTACAACCTGGCTTTTGGAGATTGCGGAAAAACTGCGGAAACGAGACAATTCCGTCTGCAAGCCGTGGATTTCGCTGTAGGTGGCAAGCCATTCATACGGGGCACGCCTCTCCCTCATAGGGCTCGGAGGGCGGTTAGCTCAGCGGGAGAGCGTTCGCTTCACACGCGAGAGGTCGTAGGTTCGATCCCTACAGGAGACATGCGCTGTTCGCAAATTCCTGTTTTGATGGCCTAAGCTAGGCAACGATGGGGTCTGGGTCCGAGCCTGGAAGAAGGCAATGCGACGACGCGATTTCATCACGCTGTTCAGCGGCGCGGCCGCCGCGTGGCCGCTCGCGGCGCGGGCACAGCAGGTCGGCAAGCTTGATCGGGTAGCGTTTTTCGGTCCCGCCATCAGCAACCCCTCATCATCGATGACCCTTCTGTACCGAGCCTTCCTGGCACGATTGCGCGAGCTTGGATTTACCGAAGGACAAAATCTCGTTGTCACATACGGAGCTATTGACGATCCACGCGGACCATCCGCGATTGCGGCGGAATTAGTGCGAGCGGAGCCGGGGGTGATCGTCGTCAGCGGCACCGAAGCCATGCTGCAAGCGGTGCTGGCCCCCAACCGCGGCATTCCAATTGTGTTGATTGCCGTCAATTTCGATCCGATCGCGCGTGGCTATATGGCAAGCTTGGCGCAGCCGGGCGGGAACATCACGGGGGTTGTATTTCAGCAATTGGAATTGGCACAAAAGCAGGTCGAGCTGTTGAAGCAGGCATTTCCGGGAAAGAGCCGATTGGCGGTGTTGTATGATGCGCAGACGGCTGACCAATTCAGCGCCGCCGAACGCAGCGCAAAGTCGCTGAATTTGCAGGTTCAGGGGCACAAGCTCGAAAACCCACCCTACGATTTCGATGCCGCGTTTCGGAACGTGAGCGCCAGCGGAGTGGATATGCTGCTCGTGCAATCCAGTCCTCTGTTCGTCGCACAACAGGCTCGAATTGGCGAATTAGCAAAGATGCACCGTATCCCCAGCATGTTCTTGACGAGATTCTACGTCGATGCAGGCGGACTGATGTCCTATGGAGTTGACTTTCCCGTGATGTACCGCCGGAGCGCGGAGTACGCCGCAAAAATCCTCAAGGGCGCCAAACCCGCTGATCTGCCGGTTGAGCAAGCGACAAAATTCGAAATGGTCATCAATCTGAAGACCGCTAAGGCGATCGGCGTCGAGTTTCCGACCGGTATTCTTGTGCGCGCCGACGAGGTGATCGAATGACCTGGCCTTGTTGCAGTGCATGAGTTGGGTTATGTGCACATTGCTGCCCAGAACTTTCCAGCGGCCGGTCCGGAATTGGCGAAAGCTGAAATCGCTACACCAAGGGCGCACACGACAATGAAACAAGGCATGAAAAACAATCTCACCCGGCAGGGCATCCTGCGCGCGCTGCGCCGGAATGACGAGGTTCTTCAAAGCACGCGGTTCGCAGAATTGCGCTCTTCGGTTCGTATGCCACCGGCAGACAGAAGAGAAAGAGCGATCTCGATTTTCTGGTCGATTTCGAGCGGCCAACCTACGACAACTTTCTCGGCCTCTCGAAAGATCTGGAGCGGCTGTTCCGCAGAAAGGTAGACATTCTGACGCCGCAGGGCCTGGAGAGTATCCGCGTGAAAAGCATCGCGGAGAGCATCCGCAAGACCCTGGCCTATGTCTAAGCGCAGAGATGCAGAGCTTGTGGAGGACATCAGCGAGGCGATCACGCGCATTGATCGCTACACAGCTGGGCTCAGGCTGGACTGATACCGTCAACGGGCCGTGGTGCATCACCTTCGAATTCGATTCTGGAGATGGCTGAATGCGAGCTTGCCGACGAGATCAGAAAGATACCCAGGCTAAAGGCGACGGCGGCGTGAAGTAATTGAAATGGAGATAACCGTTGTCAATGACAAAACCACGTCAACTCAAGCTCGCCGCCTTCATGCGGCCGGCGACCATCCATACCGGCGCCTGGCGCTATCCCGGCGCCTTCGCGGACGCGAATTTCAACTTTGCGCACCTCAAACGCTTCGCGCAGACGCTGGAGCGCAGCAAGTTCGACGCTTTTTTCATGGCCGACCACATGGCCGTGCTGAACATGCCAATGGATGCGTTGAAGCGCAGCCACACGGTAACGTCGTTCGAGCCGTTCACCCTATTGTCGGCACTGTCGCAGGTCACCGAACATATCGGCCTCGTCGCCACCGGCTCTACCACCTTCGACGCGCCTTATCACGTCGCGCGCCGCTTCGCCTCGCTCGATCATCTCAGCGGCGGCCGCGCCGGTTGGAACATCGTCACCACCTCCAATCCAGATGCTGCGCTCAATTTCGGTATGCAAGACCATATGGAGCACGGCGAGCGCTACGCCCGAGCGCGCGAGTTCTACGACGTCGTGACCGGCCTGTGGGACAGCTGGGCAGACGATGCCTTCATCCGCGATGTCGACAAGGGCTTTTATTTTGATCCCGATAAGCTGCATGTGCTCGACCATAAGGGCAAGTACCTTGCGGTGCGCGGCCCGCTCAATATCGCGCGGCCGATCCAGGGCTGGCCGGTCATTGTCCAGGCCGGCGCCTCTGAACCTGGCCGCCAGCTTGCGGCCGAAACGGCGGAAGCGGTGTTCACCGCGCAGGCGAGCCTCCCCGTGGGCCGCGAATTCTATGCCGACGTGAAAAGCCGGGCGGAAAAAGTTGGACGGTCACGCGACCATCTGAAAATTCTTCCCGGCTGCTTCGTTGTCGTCGGCGATACGGTGGAGGAGGCGCGCGCCAAACGGGCGCAGCTCGACAGCCTCGTCCACTACGCCAGCGCCATTGGCTCGCTGTCGATCGCACTCGGCCATGACGCGTCGAAGTTCGATCCGGATGGGCCGCTGCCCGACATTCCCGAGAGCAACGCGTCAAAGAGCGGTCGGCAGCGCGCGATCGATCTTGCCAGGCGCGAGAACCTGACGGTGCGGCAGCTTGCCCAGCGCCTCGGCGGCCATTCCGGACTGGCAATGGTCGGCACGCCCGCAACGATTGCCGACGAGATGGAGGAGTGGCTGATGACGGAGGGCTCCGACGGCTTCACGTTGCAGTTTCCGTACCTGCCAGGCGGGCTCGATGATTTTGTCGATCGCGTGGTGCCGGAATTGCAGCGGCGCGGAATTTTCCGGCGCGAATACGAAGGCAAGACACTGCGCGACAATCTCGGGTTGCCACGACCGAAGAACAGATTTTTTGCGCACAGAAGCTCTCAGTCGGACGCAACGACATCCTTCTGACGCTTTGCCCACAGCACGAATACGAATACCAGAACAAGGGACGCGAAATACACCGCTTTTCCGACGTCCGCGAATACGACCCCGTAAGTCACAAGGGTTTGAACGCGCTCTTGGATGAACGCCAACACAATCAACACAATCGAGAGCCACGCGGCCAGGCCAGTCCACACGCGCCAGCCTCGCCAACGGAGAATGGCCGAGATACCTGTAAAGGTGAAGAACACGCAAGGCAGAAGGGCCAGAATCATCGCCGCTTCATCGCCAGTGGACGAAACGGTCCCCGAGAGAAGTCTTTTGATGATGAGCGCGGGTCCGGCTCCAAACGCAATGCCTAGGAGAAGGAGCAGAGCGCCCGCCACTGTAACCTCGCCGGTACGCGCATCCGGTTTGGCTTCCTTTTCTTTACGCCTCGCCCACAAAACAAAGATGGAAACCGCAAGCATAAACAGAGGCGGTATCAGGGGCAGTATCAGTCGGTCTTCTGGATTGCTCCGCAGCGGCAAAGACTCGAAAAAACTGATTGTCAGTGCGCTTGTCAATGCCGCAACGATGATCGTCAGCCAGGAAATCGTGCCGGCCCATACCCGCCAACCTGCAGCCGAAAAATCATCCAAACGCTGCCGAAGGTGGACACTAGAGCCAAAACGATGAATGCGGCCAGAGTTGAATACTTATATACAACGGCTGCGGTGACTTGCACCGCAGGAGCCGAAAGCAAGATGACGATTCTTGCGAGATAATATAAAGCAAGCAGCAGGAATGCGGCCCCGGCTACCGTAACCGCGGCCGATCTGCGCGCAAGGGCGGGCGGCAGATCTTCAGCTGCAAGGGCGCCTTCAACGTTTTCACTGCTGGCGTGGGGATAGCTCAACGCAAACCTGCGTCCATTTACCGGCATGACCGGTTGCAGGATATCGAACCGGAAGCGGCATTTATACTCTTATTGAAGCGAGCGTGCGCGGTGCCAAACCGCTGCCCATGAAAGGACTCCTCGCGCGTTGAAAGCTTCGAGCATCAAGCCGCGGTGACGGCCGCTTGCGCCATTGCCGCGGAATCAGAATGCAGGGCGCCTTTCGTCAGGAACCGATCCGCGAACTCGGCGGCGGGCATGGGCGGGCCGAAATGGTAGCCTTGTCCTTCTTCACATCCCATTCGCTCCAGCAGCCTTGCCGCCGCCGGCATCTTCAATTCCCTCGGCAGTGACCCGCACTCCCAAGAGCTTGCCGAGGCCGATCATGCAGCCGACAATAGCCGCGTCGTCCGAACCCGGCCGCAGCTCGCGCACGAAGGATCGGTCGATTTTCAGCCCGTCCAATGCGAATTTCTTCAGATAGGTCAGACTGGCATAGCCGGTTCCGAAGTCGTCGAACGAGATATGGGCGCCGAGCGCCTGAATCCGGCGCAGCGTTTCTCCCGCACTGTCGTCATCCTCCAGCAGGATATTTTCGGTGACCTCGAGCTCAAGCAGGTCGGGCGAGAACCCGGTTTCTCTGAGCACCCTGCCGATCGTCGGCGCAAGGTCGCCGGACTGGAGCTGCGAGGGCGACAGATTGACGCCAAGTCGGATGTCATGCCCCTTAAGCTGCCACTCCCGGCCTTGCCGGCAAGCGGTTTCAAGGACCCAAAGCGCGACCCGGTTGGAAATGGCGGACGCATTGACCAGCGGCATGAATTGCGCCGGCGCAACAACACCGCGCTGCGGATGTCGCCACCGGATGAGCGCCTCCGCTCCCGCGAGCTTCCCGTCTTTGAGCCCGACCTGCGGCTGATAGAACAGCTCCAACTCCTGGCTTTCGACAGCGCGCGTCAATTCCGCCTCCAGCGACAGCCGCGCCTCAAGCTCGTCTCTGATCGCGCGCTCGAAGAAAACATGCCGGCCGCGGCCGCCGGCCTTGGCCCGATAGAGCGCAAGATCGGCATTGCCGAAGAGCTCGTCTGCCGCCGTGCCGTAATCGGGGTACATGGCCACGCCAATGCTGACATTGATGCGAACGTCGCGTTCGTCGATGAAAAACGCGATCTTTCGAAAGGCAAGGCAGATGCGCTCGGCGAGGGCTCGCGCCCGTTCTGCTGCGTTTGCACCGCCGATCACGATCGCGAATTCATCGCCGCTCAAACGGGCCACCAGGCCGGTACCCTCGACCAGGGTGCTTAGCCGCTCAGCCACGTCACAGAGCAATTTATCGCCACAAGCATGGCCGTACGTGTCGTTGATGTGCTTGAATTTGTCGAGGTCCAACAGCAGCAGCGCAAGCTTTTGCTGCGCTGATTTCGCGACGGTAAGCCTGCTGTTGAGCTGCTCGTATAATGCGTGACGATTGGCGAGGCCGGTGAGCGTGTCGTGCTCCGCGAGGTATCGGATTCTTTCAGCTTCGCGCTTTCGCTCCGAAATGTCCCGCATCACGGCGCCATACTGAAAGCCGTCGACCCCTTCCCATTTCGAGAAACAGACTTCCAGCGGAAAGACCGCGCCGTTCTTGCGCCGGCCCTCGAGCTCCATAAGTTTGCCATGCGGCTCCTGCGGCGCCCCAAGCGGAAGCTCAACAATCGAGAAGGGAGCGGATTTCCCGTCCGGCCAGGCACAGATCTTTTGCAGCGGCTGGCCAATCATCTCCGGCGCGCTGTAGCCGAAAATGGCTGCGGCCCCCCGATTCCAGACGGTGACCATGCCGTTCTCGTTGGCACACACCAGGCCGTCACCAAGCGACATCGCGATCCTTTGGAAACGCCTTTCCGCAATGCCACCCAACAAGCTCCGAAAGTCGATTTCGTCGAGTGCCAGCGCGGCGAAATACGCAGCGATACTGACGTGCCAAAGGGCGGTTTCGAGAACGATGCCGAATTGCGCCTGCAACAGCGAGGCGCCAACTTCAGCGGCAATCGCCATCCCGACCAGGACAACAACCCGCGTGCTGGCGGAGTGCCTTCGCCACAGCGCCGCCATGAGGAGGACAATGAAGCAAACCCCGCCCAATGTGATGATCTGCGACGTGCTGGGCAGTACCCGGCCTTGCAGGATCGACTCGGCCGCCAGCGTTTGCAGCTGCGGGCCGGAAATGACATGGCCGTTCGGCACGCTGAAGCGGTCGCCAAGCTCGATCGCCGTCGCGCCGATAATGACCTTCCTGCCCTTGAGCTTTTGCATGGCAGCGGGGTCGCCGCGCAGAACGTCGACGTAGGAGACCGTCGGCAGGGATTGCGCCCGAATGCTGAAATCAATCCGCAGTGCCTGTGCCTTGGCGTCGTGCTTGCCTGCCAGCAGCGCACCAATCGAGGGCAGAAACTGGCCATCCAGCATTTCGCCATAGGAATAGCGCCGCACCAGGCCGTCCGGTTCGACCGCAACATTCACGATCGCCGACCATGCGTGCGCATCGAATTGCGGCAAAGGTCGATTCACATGAATGGTCTTGCTGCCGGCGCTATCCACCCATTGCTTGAATGCCGGCAGCACGACCGACCCGCCGGCCTTTTGCAGAGCATCGGCAAAGCTTTGATCGGACGCCGGGTTCGATGGCGAACTGAAATCGACGTCGAACACGATATCGCTCGCGCCCGCGCCGGTGAGCTTGGCGATCAGATCCGCATGGTACTGCCGCGGCCAGGGCCATACCCCCAACTTTTTGATCGAAGGAGAGTCGATCGCGACCAAGACGATATCGCCGCTCGCCTGACGCGGAAACCAGCGGAAGCGCGCATCGGTCAGGATGTTTTGCAAGACGCTATGTGTCCCGGCCAGCAAAACCGTGGCCAGGACACACGCGACAAGGATATGCGGTCTATACTGCTTCACAACGGCATCCCCCCGGCGCGATTCCGCCGGCTATCTATGACAGCGGCGTCCCATGGGGGTGCGCATAACGCTTAGAGCGGGACGCTAGCGGCCGCGCTTGTCCCTTTGCCTGCGCTTGAAGACAGCGGCGCCAACCGCAATGAAAAGGCCGGCAAAAGCAGGAACCGCAACAAGGGCAAAGTCGTCATCGCGGCTCTTGCGAGCGTTCAACCCAAGAACACCCTTGCCCCAGGTGACGAAGCGGGATGCCCACTCTTTTTCCGTGGTGCTTCCACTGGGCGATGGGGTGTAATGCTCCGGCGTCGCAATACGCACGGGCTGCTCGTTCTGCGTCCGATCGGCAGCGGAGGGCAGTTGCGTGCGCATGGCCTCGCGTGCAGTTGCCGGCGCGAGCGGTTCGTCTGTCTTGCGGTCGGGAGCGGAAGGTGGGGCGAAACCGTCTTTCGGAATTGCGATGGGACTTACCATCGGGCTGCGCGGCGTGCCCTGGTGAACGGCACTCAAAGTGCCGCGTCCGCTCAGTGATAATCCGGAAAACCCTTGCGTCGAAACGCGAGCAACCTGGTCGCGATTCACGATTGCATTCTGGCCTGATTTGTAATCCACCACCTGGACCTGGCCTCTGAGCACATCCACTTGGCTGCCGGTATCGCTGACCGTGACGCGAAACTGCGTGCCTTTGACGACGGCGGCGAGGTAGGGCGTCGCAACCTCGAAATGCTGGACGTTACGCTTTTCCACGTCGAGCAGTATGGTGCCGGCCTGCTGCAGGATGGTGGTCGACAGGCCATTCGTCGCTTCTGCGGGGATGCTGACGACGGAGTTTGCCGAGATCAGCATGCTCTCGGCGCCGCGCACCAAAAGCACCCGGCCGTTTGCGCCGGTACGGACCGTGCCGCCGGCCTGCAGGACTGCGTCGCCGGCGAGCGCCACGGGCTGCGCACCCGATGTGGTGAACCACGCATCTCCCGACGACTTGCTCACGCGCCAGGCGGAGTCCTGCGCAATTGCCGCGGATCCCGCCCAGTGCATGAAGAGCATTCCCAGCACAAATGAGGGCCATATCCTCCTGATCTTGCGCAACATGATACGCCTCACACAATCGATTTGCATCGCGCCTGCGGGATTCCGCAGTTAGCAATTCGTATTTATGCTACTCGCAATGTTTCAAAATTTGATTATTGTCGTCGATGAAAATCCAGGGAGTGCTGTTAACCAATAAAAAAGCGCGGATTGATGGAGGCAAAGCATGGGAATTCAGAACAATAGCGACCGCATCCAGACCACGCATATCGGCAGCCTGCCACGCCCGCACGCACTGCTCGACATCATGAAGGCCAAGTTCAATCGCCAGCCGTACGACGAGAAGGCGTATCAGGCATTGCTGGCGAAGGCCGTCGCCGAGGGCGTTCGCAAACAAGTCGAATGCGGTATCGATTTCGTCACTGACGGCGAATTCTCAAAACCGGGATTTTTCACCTACATCCAGGAGCGGCTCGAAGGTTTCGAAGCGCGACCCAACCAGAAACTGCTCCTGTTCCAGCAGGAGGTTGCGGCCTTTCCCGACTATTACGCCGAATATTTCAAGCAGGCGATGATGGGCGGGGCCATCATACCGATTACGCCGGTGGTCTGTGTCGGGCCGGTGAAATATCGCGGCGAAAAGCTCCTGCAGATCGATATCGATAACGTCAAAGCGGCCGCAAAGGCGGCCGGCGTTGCCGACCAGCACGTGTTCCTGCCGGCGACGGCGCCATCCGGAGTCGGCATCAACGAGTATTACAAATCGGACGAAGAGTACTTCCAGGCGCTCGCTGCCGAGTTGAACAAGGAATATCGCGCCATCGCCGCGGCGGGCCTTCTGGTGCAGGTGGACGATCCGTTCCTTCCCGACATCTTCTTCGAGCCGGGCCTCGACGACAAACAGAAGAAAAGGCGGGCGCAGATCTATGTCGATGCCACCAATCGGGCGCTCAGCGGCATTGATCCCGAGATGGTGCGCTTCCACACCTGCTATGGCATCAACGAGGGGCCGCGGCTCTATGAAGCCTCGTTGTCCGACATCATCGAGTATGTGCTCAAGATCAATGCCGGATCCTTCAGTTTCGAGGCGGCGAACCCGCGTCACGAGCACGAGTACCACCTGTTCGAGCGCATAAAGGTTCCCGCCGGCAAGGTGCTGTGCCCGGGCGTGATTACCCATGCCAGCAACATTGTCGAGCATCCCGAACTGATCGCCGAGCGGATCATTCGCTTTGCCAAGCTGGTGGGCCGCGAGAATGTCATGGCCGGCGCCGATTGCGGCTTCTCCTCGCAGGCGCTCTACCGCACCGAAGTCCACCACACCGTGGTGTGGGAGAAATTCAAGGCCATGCGCCAGGGTGCCGACATCGCGAGCAAGCAATTGTGGGGCAATTGACGCAGCAGGGCGTGCAGGGTTTGCGGCCGAGGAAATTGAGACCATGAACGTTTCGGAACTGATTGCCATCGACGTTCACACCCATGCAGAAGTGCCGCTGCACGAGCCGATGGACGAAACGGCAAAGGCGCGCAGCGAAGCGATGGGGGAGTATTTCAAGGGAGCACAGGATCGCCCGACCGTTCCGCAAGTCGCCAAATATTATCGCGAGCGCAAAATCGGCTGCGTCATATTCCCCGTCGACAGTGAGCGCGCCAGCGGCGAAAAGCGGGTGTCAAACGAAGAGGTCGCGCAAATCGCGGCAGAGAACAGCGACGTGATGATTGCTTTCGCCAGCATCGATCCCGCAAAAGGCCGCATGGGCGCGCACGAGGCGCGCCGGCTGATCCGCGATTTCGGTGTCAAGGGATTCAAATTTCATCCCTCGCTGCAGGGGTTCTATCCGAACGACCGCAGCGCTTACGTGCTCTATGAAGCGATCGCCGAAGCGGGCCTGCCGGCGTTGTTTCACACCGGGCAGACCGGAGTTGGCGCCGGAGTGCGCGGCGGCGGCGGAATTCATCTCAAATATTCCAACCCCATGTATCTCGACGATGTCGCGGTCGATTTCCCCGACATGCCCATCATCCTCGCGCACCCGTCTTTTCCCTGGCAGGAGGAGGCTTTGTCCGTCGCCACCCACAAGCCGCAAGTCTATATCGATCTGTCGGGGTGGTCGCCGAAATACTTTCCGCCGATTCTGCTGCAGTACGCAAACTCGCTCCTCAAGCACAAGATGCTGTTCGGCTCCGATTATCCCATGATCACACCGGACCGCTGGCTCGCCGATTTCGAAAAAATCGCCATCAAGCCGGAAGTGCGGCCGCTGATCCTCAAGGAGAATGCGGTCAAGCTGCTCAAGCTCGATGGCGGAAAGAGCGTGTGAGAGTGCAGCGTTTCCTTACCCGTGGCGTCATTCCGGGGCCGGCCGAAGGCCGAGAGCCCGGAATCCATAATCCCGGTCAGTGGTTATGGATTCCGGGTTCGCTGCTGCGCTGCGCTTCGCTTCGCAGCGCCTCGGAATGACAGGATTTAAATTCGAATAGCAGCCATGTCATCGCAAACTCCAGAAATGCCCCTGCCGAAATCATTGCAGGTCGAGTGGCAAGACGAGATTGCAATCCTGCGTCTCGCTCGGCCGGAGAAACGCAACGCCTTGAACGATCCAACGGTGCTGGGCATCGGCACATTCTTTTCCAATCTGCCGGATGGCGTGAAGGTCGTGGTGCTGGATGCGGTGGGAGACAACTTCTCCGCCGGGCTTGATCTCTCCGAGCTTGCGGAATGCGACACGGTCGAGGGCGTCATCCATTCCATGATGTGGCATCGGGTATTCGAGCAGATTGAATTCGGGCGCGTCCCGGTGCTCGCCGTTCTCAAAGGGGCCGTGGTCGGCGGCGGCCTCGAGCTTGCTGCCGCGACGCACATTCGCGTCGCCGAAAACTCGGCCTATTACGCGCTGCCCGAGGGTCAGCGCGGACTCTTCGTCGGCGGCGGCGCCTCGGTGCGTGTGCCGCGCCTGATCGGTGCGGCACGCATGGCCGACATGATGCTGACCGGGCGCATCTACGACGCCGAGGTCGGTCAGGCGATGGGCATCTCGCATTATCTCGTCGCCAATGGAGAGGGCCTTGCAAAGGCGATCGAACTCGCCGGCAAGATCGCCGCCAATGCGCCGATCACCAATTTCGCGGTCATTCACGCCCTGCCGCGGATCGCCGAGGCGAACCCGCGCGAGGGCTTCATGATGGAGGCGCTGATGGCGGCGGTGGCACAAGGGAGCGACGAGGCTAAGGAGCGCCTGCGCGCGTTTCTCGAGAAACGGGCGAAGAAGGTCACGGAATTCTAGCGCATGATCGCGATCGCGGGAGAACGGGCGGCCGAAATGCGTAAGCCCATTCGGCAGGCGCGGCTCGGACCTTGCGACGTGATCGTGGAGCGAAAGACCGACGGGACGTTCTACCTCCGCTCGCCTCATCCGCTTGCCAACTATCCGACAAATCTCACCCAGCGACTCGATTACTGGGCGGTAGAAGCACCCCAGCGCATTCTGTTCGCCGAGCGCGACGATGCCGGAGCCTGGCGCTCCATCTCCTACGCACAGACGCTCGATCGCATCCGCAGGCTTGCACAGGCGCTGCTCGATGCGGAACTCTCGCCGGAGCGCCCGCTGGTCATCCTCTCCGGCAATGATATCGAACATGCATTGTTAGGGCTCGCCGCGCTCTACGCGGGAATTCCCTATGCGCCGATCTCGCCGGCCTATTCGCTCGTCTCGGCCGACTTCGCCAAACTACGGCACATCATCGACCTGCTTACGCCGGGGCTCGTCTTTGCGGCCGACGGCGGCTTGTTCGGGCGCGCCATCGAGCAGGTAGTCCCCGGCAAGGTCGGTGTAGTCGTTACGCGCAATGCAGCTCCCGGCTCCCGCATGGCGGCGTTCTCGACCCTGCTGCAACGGACCGCCACCCGCGCGGTCGACGCCGCGCATGCAAAGGTTGGCCCCGAAACGATCGGCAAGGTCCTGTTCACTTCCGGCTCGACCGGTCAGCCGAAGGGGGTGATCAACCTCCACCGCATGCTGGCGAGCAACCAGGTGATGATCCGCACGAGCCTTGCCTTTCTTCAGGATGAGCCTCCGGTCGTCCTCGACTGGGCGCCCTGGCACCACACCGCCGGGGGCAATCACAATGTCGGTCTCGTGCTCTACAACGGCGGCTCCTTCTACATCGATGCGGGCAAGCCGACGCCGAACGGCATTGCTGCCACGGTGCGTAATCTGCGGGAGATCGCGCCGACCTGGTACTTCAACGTGCCGAAGGGTTACGAGGCGCTGTTGCCTTACCTGCGCGGCGACAAGCGGCTGCGCGAAAATTTCTTCAGCCGGTTGAAGGTTCTGTTTTATGCCGGTGCCGGACTTTCCCAGCACATCATGGACGAACTCGAGGCGCTCGCGGTCGAGACCTGCGGTGAGCAGATATTGATTCTGACCAGCTTGGGCGCGACCGAAACCGGCCCATTCGCCCTCGTTCGCACGTGGCACAGCAACGTGGCCAACAATGTCGGCGTGCCGGCTGCGGGGCTTGAACTCAAGCTCGCGCCGATCGAGGGCAGGCTCGAGGCTCGCCTGCGCGGCCCCAGCATCACGCCCGGCTATTGGCGGCAGGCCGAGCTTACCGCCAACGCTTTCGACGAAGAAGGCTTCTACCGCCTTGGCGATGCGCTTAAATTTGCCGATCCCGCCGATCCCGGCAAGGGTCTGTTGTTCGACGGCCGCATTGCCGAGGACTTCAAGCTCGCAACCGGCACCTGGGTGAATGTCGGGACGCTACGCGCGAAGTTCGTCGATCATTGCGCGCCCTATGTGCTCGACGTGGTGATTGCCGGCGCCGATCGAAACGAGATCGTCGCGCTGGTGGTGCCGAACCTGGAAGCTTGCCGCAGCCTGTGTCCACAGCCGGCGAGCAGCGGGCTGCTTGCACTTTTGCGCGATGAAATCGTGCGGCGCCGGTTTCAGTCCCTGCTCGACGCTTTCGCCGGGCAAAGCACTGGCAGCTCGAACCGCATTGCGCGCGCAATTCTGCTCGATGAGGCGCTTTCGCTTGATGCAGGAGAAGTGACCGACAAAGGCTCCATCAATCAGCGCGCGGTGCTGCAAAATCGCGCGCACCTGATCGAGGAGATCTATTCCGCGCCGCCCTCCTCGCGCGTGCTCATCGCCAACGGCTAGCTGCTACTGCGTCACTAGCGGGCAGCCGCCCTCGTTGAGAGGACGAAATGCCTGCTCGGCGGGAAGGGTGGCAACGAGCTTGTAAATGTCCCAGCCGTCCTTTGATTCGTTCGGCGCTTTCACCTGAAAGAGAAACATGGGATGCAGCTTGCGGCCGTCCTGTCGGATGCTTCCCTGTCCGAACAAGGGATCATCAGTCGGCATCGCCTTCATGGCGGTGACGACAGCGCGGCCGTCGTTCGCTCCGCCGGTCTTGTCAACCGCCTTGAGATAATGCAGCACGGCGGAATAGACGCCTGCCTGCATGTCGTTCGGCATGTTCTTCTTGGGATGGCGCTCCTGATAGCGCCGCGACCAGGCGCGCGTGGCGTCGTTCATGTCCCAATAGAACGGTACCACCAGCTGGACGCCTTGCGAGGCGGCAAGCCCGAGTGCGCGAACATTGTTCTGGCCCATGATCAGCGCAAGAAGACGCTGTTTCGCTCCCAACCCGAATTCGCCGGCCTGCTTGAGCGAGTTGGTGGTATCGCCGCCGGCATTGGCGAAAGCGACCGCGTCGGCACCGGAGCTTTGCGCGCGAAGGAGAAGCGAGGAGAAATCGCTCAAGCCGATGGGGTGTCGCGCCGAGCCGAGCACCTTGGCCCCTTGCTTGACCATCTCATCGGCAAACTGCTTCTCCAGGTCATGTCCAAAGGCATAATCAGCAGTGATGAAGAAAACCGATTTGACGCCCTGCTGCGCACCAGCGCGCGCCAGACTGTGTCCGTAGGACCAGGTGTCGTAGGTCCAGTGGATCGTGTTGGGCGAGCACTTTTCGCCGGTGAGCAACGCGGTCCCCGCGCCCGAGCCTATCAGCACCTTATTCTTCTCCCGGGTGATCTCGCTCACCGCAAGGGCGATTGCCGAATTGGGAACATCGAGGATCAATGACACGCCTTCGGTGTCGATCCACCGACGCGCGATCTGCACGCCGATGTCGGTCTTGTTCTGGTGATCGCCGCCAACCACCTCGATGGGCTTCCCGGCTGCCTTGCGGCCAAAGTCCTCGACCGCCATTTGCGCGGCAAGGAGCGAGCCCGGACCTTGATCGTCCGAATACACGCCTGACATGTCATTCAAGACGCCGAGCCGAATCGCATCGGTTGCGGTCTGGGCGTTAGCGAAAGCAGAAAGCAGGAATGCAGCTATAAAAGTGAGAGCCACGGTTTTCATGATCTATACTCGCTATCCGGCTGAAGGTCGGTCGGTGCCGCCGAACCCGGTCCGGCATGGAAGCTGCGATATGGTCTATTGAATGCCCTATTACATAAGAGGTCAACGAGCGCGAGAGGCGCACCCCACTTGAGTATCAATGCCGCGCCGGGTAACGTCGCGCAGGAGACGTGACAATGCTGCTCGTTCTCATCAATGTTCTCGTTATTGTCGTCGTCGGCGCCATTCTGTTCTGGGTGATCGACAAGTTCGTGCGCGACGGTCGGCTCGCAAATCTGCTCAAGATTTTGGTGGCGCTGTTGTGCGCCGCGGCAATCCTGCAGCGCGTCTTGCCTGCGCTCGGCATCGGCTGGCTTTAATACCGGCGACCCTTTTTCCGTCCCTTCTCTTTCGTCCTCTGCATCCGTCTAGCGCTTGAGTCCCTTGCCGGCCAGATCGTCGAGATATTCCTGCCAATAGCTGGCGTGATGGCGTCCAAGGTCGAAAAGATATTCCCAGCTGTAGATTCCCGTCGAATGCATATCGTCGAACACCAGACGCACGGCATAGTTGCCGATCGGATGCAGTTCCAGAATAGCCACATCCTTCTTGCCGGCGACAGTCTTGCGCTCGTCCGGAGAGTGCCCCTGCACCTCGGCGCTGGGACTCTTCACGCGAAGATATTCGGCGGTCAAATCGAAGCTTTCGCCGTCGTCGAACGCGACGGTCAAGACTTTGCGGCTCTTGTGCAAGCGCAATTCCGTCGGCCACGGCTTCGGCGCATTGGCGTTCATTGACACATCCCGTTCGCTGCTACTCATAACCGCAGGAAGCGGCGAACGCCACAGGCTTGCGCTTGCGCAGAGCCGCCGTCAGCATGTTGAATTTGAAGTTCCTAAACGAGGTCGCGGCCAGTAATGATAGGAACTGCAAATTCACTGCACTAGTGTCCCGGTTCCGACGTTCGTATCACTTTGCAGCACTCTCGCAAACGAACGTCGGAACCAAAGGGACACTAGCAACTATTTGATTCTAGTGTGGCTTTGGATTTGACGTTCCTACAAATGACTCGCGGCAATGCTGATAGGAACGTCAAATCCGCCACACTAGCGGCGTGGAGGACTTTGTCCCATGGAGGCGATTGGCTCAGAGATCGGCTTCATGGCTATCTCCGCGGGCCAGGCGTTCCTGGTCCTGATGGAGCCGCACCGCCTGATGTTTCTCGGGCTCGGCTGCATCATGGGGCTGGTGCTCGGAATCATCCCGGGCATCGGCGGCCTTACCGGCACGGCGATGCTGCTGCCGTTCACTTTTCACATGGATCCCTACGCCGCCTTTGCTCTGCTGCTCGGCCTCGGCGCCACCACCGCAACCGGCGACCCCATTCCGGCAATCTTGTTCGGCGTGCCCGGCGGTGCCGCCTCGGCGGCGACCGTGCTCGACGGTTTCCCCATGGCAAAAAAAGGCGAGGCGGGACGCGCGCTCAGCGCCGCCTACATGTCATCGTTGATGGGCGGAGTATTCGGCGCGCTTCTCATGGCCATCAGCATTCCCATCCTGCGCCCGGTAATGCTGTTCATTGGCTCGCCGGAACTCTTGGCTTTCTCGGTTCTCGGCATTTCCATGGTCGCCATTCTTTCCGGCAACGCTCCTTTGCGCGGCATTGTCGCCGGCTGTCTTGGCGTGATGATTGCCATGATCGGGACCGATCCGCAGACCGGCACGTTGCGTTGGACGTTCGATAGTCTCTACCTGTGGGACGGATTGCCGCTGACGCCGCTTCTGCTTGGCGTCTTTGCACTTCCCGAACTATGCGACCTGTTGATCGCGCGGGTTGCAATTTCAACCGACACCGGCACCGCCAACATCTACAAAGGCCAGTGGCAGGGAGTGAAGGACTGTTTCCGGCACTGGTGGCTGATCATGCGTTGCTCGTGGATCGGCGGCGGTATCGGCTCGATCCCCGGCATCAGCGCATCGGTAGTCGACTGGCTCGCCTACGGGCACGCGCTCAAGACCGAAAGAGGCGCAAGCCTGACGTTCGGCAAGGGCGACGTGCGCGGCGTCATCGCCTCGGAAAGCTCCAACAACGCCAAGGAAGGCGGCGCGCTGGTTCCCACTATCGCCTTCGGTGTCCCCGGCAGCGCCACCATGGCAATCCTGCTCGGCGCATTTCTCATTCATGGATTGGTGCCGGGGCCGGACATGCTGACCAAAAATCTGAGCATCACCTACGCCATGGTGTGGTCCGTCGCGCTGGCGAACATTTTGGGCGCCGGCCTTTGCTATGCATTCAGTCCGCAATTCGCCAAGCTTGCGACGCTGCGCTACTCGCTCATTCTTCCGGCAGTCCTCGGCATCATCTATATCGGCGCGTTCGAGGCCACGCGCCAATGGGGCGACCTCTTTACCTTGCTGTTTTTCGGCCTGGTGGGCTGGGTAATGAAGCAGCTGAAATGGCCGCGCCCACCGCTCATCCTTGGAGTGGTGCTGGGCGATACCATCGAGCGCTACCTGTTCATCTCGATCGAGCGCTACGGGATAAGCTTCATGCTGCGTCCCGTTGTGTTCTTGCTTCTCGCGCTCGCCGTTCTCGGCCTGGTGCGGCCGTTGCTGCAGGACATTCGCAGCCAAGGCGGGGCGGCAAGAATGCTCATGAGTTTTCAGGCGCCGCGTTTTCATTCATCCCAGCTGTTCACCCTGTTCATGATCGCGCTGATCGGTGCGGCAATGGCTGCCGCGCTGGGCTGGGATTTCAGCGCCAAGGTCGTGCCCCTCGTGGTCGGCACCGTGGGCCTGGCGGCGGCCGGGCTGAGCCTGTTTAACGAATTGTGCCGCAAGCCCGCAGCAGTGCCCACCGAAGGACTGGCTGAGCACGCGCAGCACGAAGTGGAGGAAAAAATCCACATGGACCTGACCTCCGATACCGGACATCTTCCGGTGCGGGAGATCATTGCTCGAGCGGCACTGTTTTTCGCCTATCTCCTTGGCTTCATGGCCGTCATGTCGGTGATCGGGCTCATTCCCACAGTTGCGGGCTTCGTCATTTTTTTCATGCGCTACGAAGCGCGCGAGCGCTGGTCGCTCGTGCTGCCTTATGCGGCCGTTCTGCTGTTTTTCATCTGGCTTGCCTTCGATTATTTCATGGCGGTGCCGTGGCCGCCGACCCTGCTCGGCCAATGGATTCCCTTCCTCAAGGCAATCCCGTCCGTTTGAGGGGGAACGAAAGCAGGGGGCGCTGAAACTTCCAAGCCTTGCGCCGTTGCCTTCCGAAGGGGATTTCGCAGTCTTGGCGGAGGCTCTGTCGCCGGCTTATTTGCCGCAGACAAATCCCCTCTCGCGGCTGGCCTCCGAATAGAGGAAAGCCAATCCTTCTATACCGTCCGGAAACCCTCCTTTACAATCTAAGGAGGATTTCCGTCGCCTAACAACCCAATGCGAACCGAGATCGCGGTCAGCCCGCGAACACCGCTCGCTCTTGCGCCCGCGCCTCGGCCTCGCTGTTGGGCTTTGCCGGCAGCTGCAGCACGGTCGCCTCCTGGCCCTCGCACAGGAAAGTCAGCAAAAGCGTCTGCCCGTCCGGCAGTTCGAGGGCATCGTGATGCATATGCGGCTGTTCTCGATTGATTTGACGGAAAATCGCCGTCTTGTGCTTGGTCGGACCGGAGGCACCGTAAACGCAAATCTCCGAATTGAACGCAAGCTCCGTGCCCGGCAGCACACAAACGGCCGTCGTGGGGTCGCTTGGTGCCGCAAACCCGCGGGTGCCGGTGCCAAAATTACTGGTTCGTAATTTATCGCCGACTGCGGCAGGCCGTGACTTAACATGCATTAGGCTGTAATCGCACATTGCCGTGCTCCTTTCTCTGGTCAGCATGTGAGCGTAACGCCCGGAGCGACCATAGGGTTCATTCTTCATTCACCGTAGTCGTTTCCGGCTCGTGCGGCTCGACACGCTCTGCTCACCACATGCATTACGGGTTGGCCGATTTCTTGGCCAAATGGCGAGGGCGTCGCACACATTACCGTGATTCGGCCCATTAACGTGAGGCCAATTTGCCCCTGGCAGGCGCCTGTGCCTCCCCCAGATGGGCCAACTTGCGTCTGCAACCGGTTCAGTAGGGGCGACCAAGATCAAGTGCGCGCAGAACGCGAAATCAAATAAACAACTGTCACTACCGCCGTTGCGGCGAAAAGATAATTCGTGTGATCGCAGACGTTGTAGAGATTGCAGACCTGGTGTGCCCAGGCTTGGCCGTGCTGTTCCACCCCGCTCGCCACGTACACGACTACACTGCCGGAGATCATTGCAAGCATAAGCAGGAAAAGAATGGCTTCCATGGCATGGCTCCATCCCCCCGCGTCTCGTTGACATAATACTCCCGTTCAATCGATTCGATTGAACGGTGTCAGCCCACAGGGCCTTTTTCTGCATGCGGATTTGCATATTCCTGGAGACAGCCGATCGAAGTATGAAAGAATAAGAGAGAGGTGAGGACATGGGCCGAATTTATGCTGCTGCCATCACGGCGATCGCCATCGCCGCCGCGGGGCCGGGTCTCGCCCGAGCCGAGGTGTCCGAGGTCAAGATCGTTGCCCAGAACGGCTCCAATTATCTGCCGCTCTATGTGATGCAAGGTCAGAACCTGGTTGAAAAGCACCTGACCGGCAAGGGCCTTGCCGCCACCAAGGTGGTCTGGATCAGGCTTGCCGGTCCTTCCGCCATCATCAATTCGTTCCTGGCTGGTGCAGTTCACTTTTCCGGCCAAGGGGTGCCATCGACGGCTCTAATTTGGGACCGCACCCGCAACGGCATCGGCGCCAAGGCAGTGGCAGCCATGGTTGCCTCAAACATCTGGCTGATGACGCGCAAGCCTGATCTCAAAAGCCTGCGTGACCTTACCGACAACGACCGGATCGCGGTGCCCTCGGTGAAGACCTCGTCGCAGGCGCTGTTTCTGTGGTCCGCAGCGGAGAAGGAATTCGGCCCGGGGCAATGGGGCAAGCTCGATCACTTGACCGTGTCGCTGCCGCATCCGGACGCCATGGCTGCCGTGCTCAACCCCACCGGCGAGATCACCGTGCACGCCGCCACATCGCCCTACGCGGACCTTGAAAGAAAGGCCGGGCTGCACGCCATCACCGATCTTTATGCCGTGGAAGGCGGCGCGGTAACCGGACTTAACTTTGTCTCAACAGAGCAGTTCCGCAAGGCCAATCCACTCACCTACGAGGCGGTAGTGGCCGCGTTTGACGAAGCGATCGCCTGGATCAACGCCGACAAGCGCCGTGCTGCGCAGTTCTATCTCGAACTGTCGAAGGAAAAAATGTCGCTCGACGACCTCACGCAGATCCTCATGGCGCCGGATTATATTTTCGGCAAGATCCCGCACGGCATCGGGGCGGCAATGAACATGATGCACAAAGCGGGGATACTCAAGACCAAGCCGCAGTCGTGGAAGGAGATGTATTTTCCCGAGACGCAGCAGCTGACGGGAGACTAAGGGCAGAGGACAGACGTCGGATGACGGAGTTCGGATCACAGCTGTCGCTGCTCTTCTGTCTCTGTTCTATGCCCTCTATCGTCTGATCTCCGTCGTCTGTCCTCTGAACTTGAGCAACCCCAGCAGCAGCATGCTGCTCTGCATATCGAAATACTCGTCGATGTTCTGCGTTATGTTGCGCAGCGCGCGGGCGTGCAGCGACCACAGATGGCACAAAAAAAGCGCGTTCAGCGCTGCCAGCTTCGGGTCAACAGCACCGAAGACTCCGCGCGCAATGCCGCTACGAACGATCTGCTCGAACACGTCGGTCACGGTGGAAAGCGATGCCATGACAATCTCCCGCCGCGGCGGCGACAGCACGTCCAATTCGCGGTAAAGCAATCGAATGTGCGGCCGATAGCGATGCACGATCCGGCAGTATGACTTGAGCGCGGTGCGGAAGGAGCCGGCCGGGTCATCCTCTAATATCTCGACCGCCGCCATGGCCTTGGCCTTCTCCTCGATCAGCTGCTGCGCCACTAGAAACAGAATGTCCTCCTTCGAGGAAACGTACATGTAGAGGCTCGCCAGGTTGAACGGACAAGCCCGCGCGATATCGCGTATGGAGGTTTTATGGAATCCGCGCTCGAGAAAAAGCCGGGTCGCAACGTCGACGATCTCGCCGCGGCGCTGCGCAAGCAGATCCCGATCCTTGATGGTGGTGGGTATTTTCTTGGCCATCTGACCTATTCGTATACCGCGTTTTGCAGCTTCGACAGGCGCGCCGCGCTGAGCTTCGCAAGATAAGACTGGTGATCGGGCACGCCGGTTACCCAGCGCGCGAGATAATCGTTCCACGGCTGCATGTCGCGCTTGCGAAAGGCGATCGAAGCGGCGACGTACTCCTGGATCGCCTCCTCGTCCTCGACATAGAAGCCGTGGCTCGCGAACGGGTGCGACCCATACGGCGTCTCGACCACCACATCGGCGTAGGCGACCGACGTTGCCCATGGATTTTTTCGAATTTCGCTGTTGGCGACGATGCGCTCGGCGGTGAGCATTACCCGTTCCGCCGCGCGCGAAAGCAGCCGATCGCCGAAGCGGGCGCCGCCGTGCTGCCCGTTGCCGAACACATCGGCTTGCCCAACGTGGAGAATGGCCCAGTCCGCGTGCAAGGCCGGAACGGCGAGATAGGGCTCCCCATGAATAGGATCGTTGAACGGCACGTAATCGGGATTAAGCACGGGAATCGACGTGCCGACCCCGCCGCGCCACGGCATGAAACCCATTCCCCGCGCCGCGGCATCGAGTTGCGAATAGAGCAGGTATTCGGTCGTCTCGTATATTTCGATCTCGCCGTTCTCCGCCGCTCGGCGATAGCAGTGCCCGATCGGCGCATGAAGTTCGGCGCCGATATAGGGCGCGATGACCTTACGCACGCAGCCCGCTCCGATCAGGAGATCGATCTCCAGCCCCGCGGTCGCCGCGCCGATCACGGTCAGGCTCTTTACCTTGCGGCGGACGAGCGCCCGAATAATCGGCATTGAGTGGTTCACCGTCCCGAACCCGCCGACGATGACAACATCGCCATCCTTGATGAGCGCAGCAGCATCTTCTTCCGCGAGCAGCACCTGCCGGCGCTCTGGTCGATTGGCGCGGGTGATCGGATCGAGCTTCATCGCTTTCCCTCGACGACACTGAACACGGGCGTTTCGTTGCCGTTTGCGCTGCCCGCCACGCGCGTATGGATCGGCGGCGGCTCCAGGCCGTCGAATCGACCCAGCACGCGCCGGCCATCGTCGAGATCGATCAGCAGCAGCACGAACGGGCCTCCCCCCGCATGCTGTTTGCCGGGGACCCGGATCACCGTGTGACTGTGCACCGCGCCGGAAAGCTCCTCGCTCGTCATCGCGTCGCTTCCAGAATGTGCACCGTCACTGCCGCGGCGGTGCCGCCGCCGTTATGGGTCAGCCCCACTCGCGCATTTGCCACCTGATTGGGATGCCGCCCACGCAGCTGCATGGCGATCTCATAGATCTGACCGCAGCCGGTCGCGCCGGTCGGATGCCCTTTTGAGAGAAGGCCGCCGCTGGGATTGATCACCGGCTTGTTGTTGCGCCCTTGCGCTGCCACCGGCGAACCGCCCTCGCCCTTATTGAAAAACCCGAGATCCTCGCTGTCGACGATTTCGGCGATGGAGAAGCAGTCATGCAGTTCGGCGACGTCGATATCGGACGGCCCGATACCGGCGCGCGCATAGGCCTCCCGCGCCGCACTCACCGTGCCGTCGTGGGTCGTGATGTCGCGGTAGTCGCAGATGCGCACCGGCCCGTTGACCATCACCGAAGCGGCAATGCGCACCGAGGGCGAACCATATTGGCGAGTGAGCGCTCCGCTCGCCAGCACCACCGCCGCCGCGCCGTCGCTTGCCGGACAGCAATCGAGACGGCGGATTGGGTCGGAGATCGGCGGAGAGGCAATGACCTCGCCGATCGAGACCGTTTTCTGAAACTGCGCGAGTGGGTTGCCGGTTCCGAATTGCCGGTTCTTGACCGTCACCGCCGCAACCTGCTCGCGGGTGGTGCCGTAGAGATGCATGTGGCGCGCCATGATCATTCCCCAGAACCCGGGGAAGGTGAGCCCGGCACGGCCTTCGCTGGTTTGATCGATGGCGGCACTCATCGCCGAGGTAAGCGCCTCGCGCGGCGCTCCGGTCATGCGCTCGACGCCGACTACGAGCACTGCATCTTCGGCCTGGGCACGAACGAGATCGTGGCCGATGCGCACCGCGGCGCTGCTCGAAGCGCAAGCGGCTTCCACCTTCATTGCGGCGACATCCGCAAGGCCAAGCTCTGCCGCAACAATCGGCCCGAGAAGCTCCTGCCCGGTGATCATGCCGCCGACAAAATTGCCAACGAACAACCAACCGATACGGCTTGCCGGCAGGTTCGCATCGGCTAACGCTGCTCGCGCGGCTTCTGCCGCAAGGCTCTGCAGCGAGCGGTCGGGATGAAGTCCGAACCTGGTCGAGCCGACGCCGGCGACATGCACGCTGGGGTCCATGCGCACTAAGTGCCCCAATTCCGAAGTTCGTAAAACCTTGCTGCCCGCTCTGATACGAACTTCGGAATCGAAAGGGGCACTAGCCCTATTTGAGTCTAGTGTGGCTTGGATTTGACGTTCCTACAAATGACTCGCGGCAATGCTGATAGGAACGTCAAATCCGCCACACTAGTGCCGCAGCACGCCCTCCGGATCGATCTCTTGCCGCAGAACGCCAAGCTCTTCCCCCGTCGGCTCGGCCAGTTCGGAAAATTCCGCATCGAGCTGGAAGGAAAATCCGGTGTTCTCGCGCACCCAGTCGACGCTCGTGCCGGCAAAGGTGCCGGAGAGTTGCGCGCGGCCGTTGCGGTCGAAGGTGAAGATCACGCGCGGCGTGATAATCCACTTCGGGCCAAATCCTGGAAACTTGTGCGCCCGCCAGCCATTCGGACCGTGCATGGAAATATAGTCCACCTTCGCCACCAGCGTGCGG
The DNA here is from genome assembly GCA_963817135.1 of uncultured Alphaproteobacteria bacterium. GTDB lineage: Bacteria > Pseudomonadota > Alphaproteobacteria > Rhizobiales > Xanthobacteraceae > VAZQ01. Next base: position 191,221 of record CAWFNG010000003.1, read on the forward strand.
CGATCATGGTGCGTGACGAAGATATAAGGAGTAGCCACCGTCACGATGTCGGGAATGCCGACCGAGCCCGGGCCGCGGAACGAAAACCGGCGCCCGCCCTCGCCTTTGCGCCCGATCATGTTGGCATTGCCGTCGCCGTCGACCTGAATGCCCCCGGCGAAGAACTTGTCGCCGACGAAATATTTGTTGGTCGCCGGCCGACCGCCGCGGTAATACGCGCGCCCGCCAGGCGCGCCGAAATACATGAAGGTCTCCATGTGATCATAGGCGATTTCCGCCCACCGGATCATGCGGTAGTCGGTGGACGTTTTCGGCAACCGCACAGGGAGATCGCAGACATTCACGAGAAAGCAGGTGCCACCCAATTGCAATTTGATATTGGGCGCGTGCATTTTTTGCGCAAGCAAAGCGGCAGCAAAGGAAATCTCGGTGTGCGCCCCGGAGATGATGCGCTCGCCGTCGACAATATCGCGCGCGAGGGCAACCGCCATGCGCTCCTTCCAGCTTGGCTCAAGCAGGACAGCTGCTGAGGGTTGGGGCATTTCTTTCATTCTTTCCATTGCGCAAAGCGTGCGGTTTCGGCCTCGCTTGACCCTGCTGGAACAGCGTTATACCATAATAGAGAAACAATGAGCGTGCGTGCAATTGCTGCGGCCGGCCGCTTGCATTTCCCTTTTTTCAGCGACTTTACAAAAATCCGCGATGCCGAAAGTTCATGTGAGCACGGTCATCAACGCGCCGATCGAGCGCGTCTGGCGCACCGTGAGCGATTTCAACGGGCTCCCCGCCTGGATGCCGGGAATGAAGGACAGCACCGTCGAGGACGGCAAGCCGGCCGACCAGATCGGCGCCGTGCGCCGCCTCTCGATGGCCGGAACCAAGGATCAATTGCGCGAGCGGCTCGAGGTCTTGTTGCCGCAGGATTACCGTATCACCTATTCCGTCCTCGAAGGGCCGCTTCCGGTCAAGAACATCGTCACGTCCATGCATCTGCGTCCAATCACCGACATTTACGGCACGCTGGCCGAGTGGACATCGCAATTCGAAACGGAAACCGGCAAGGAAGAGGAAGGCGCGCAATTCATGTCGCGCGTTTTCGGTGCCGGGTTTCGCGCGCTGAAAAAACATCTGGGTGTCTGATGCCGGATTGAGCGGTGTGCTCATGCAAGTTCTCAACCCGGCCAATATCCGCATTCCATCGCAACCCGGTGCAACGCCCTGCCTGCTCGGTGGCCGCTGCCGCGCATGCCGGCACGTAGCGTTTCCGAACATGCCGGTCTGTCCGGCATGCCGGTGCAAAGAAACGATGGAGGAGGTCGAGATCGGTCGCACCGGCAAGATCTACAGCCACACCATCGCGCATGTAGCGCCGCAAGGCTTTTCCGCGCCGCTCTTCCAAATCTTTGTCGACCTGCCGGAAGGCCCGCGTATTTTTGCGCTATGCGGATCGCAGTGCCCGGTTGAGCCCGGCGTGCTGGAGGACGGCATGGAAATGCGGCTCGTCATCGAGCCTGTCGCCGACACTCCTGAGCGCAGGAACGTGCTGACTTATAAATATGTCCCCGTCCATCTCGGCGGGAGCGCGTAGTGCGCGCGGTTTCGATCATCGGCGTCGGCGCACATCCGACCGGCCGCTTCGCCGATAAGCCGCTCAAGGCCATTGCCTATCCCGCAATATGGGGTGCGCTCGAGGACGCCGGTGCTGCACCGGGCGATATTCAAGCGGCCTATGTGGGTAATTCACTCGGCGGCCTGCTCACCGGCCAGGAAGGCATACGCGGCCAGATCGTGCTGCAGTATTCGGGCATCACCGGCATCCCGATTGTCAACGTCGAAAACGCATGCGCGAGTGCAATGACAGCGCTGCGCGGCGCCTGGCTTGAAGTGGCCTCCGGTGCAGCCGATGTGGCGCTGGCGGTCGGCGTGGAAAAGATGAACATCGGCGATTCGGCGCGTACGATCAGCGCGCTGAGCGCGCTGTCGGAACTCGAACTCTCCGAAATGGGGATGCAGTTCACGACCAGCTACGCCATTCATCCCAAGATCAACCTCAAGGCGCAGATGCGTGATTACGGCTGGACCATCCGCGACTTCGCCAAGCCTGCCGTAAAGAATTCTTACAATGGCTCGCTCAATCCGCTTGCCCAGCACCGCCGTCCGCTGTCGATCGAGGAAGTCGTGCAGTCGCGGGTCATCGCCGATCCACTGACGCTTCTGATGTGCTCCTCGATATCGGATGGTGCGGCCGCGGCGGTCTTGTGCGCGTCCGACCATGCAGCTCGCTTCACCGGCAAGAAGCCGATCCGCATCGCGAGTTGCGTATTGCGCTCGGGCGAATACCGGCTGGCCGGCGATGTGCGCCCCGACTCGGCAACCACGACAGCGCTCGCCGCCTACGAACAGGCCGGGATCGGCCCCGACGATCTGCGGGCGATCGAGCTGCATGACGCCATGGCTCCCGCCGAGCTTATGCTCTACGAGCGCCTCGGCCTTTGCCATCGGGGCGATGGTCCAAAGCTGATCGACGATCGCATTACCACCATTGACGGTCGACTGCCGGTCAATCCAAGCGGCGGATTGTGTTCGCGCGGCCATCCGGTCGGGGCGACCGGGCTCCTGCAAATCTGCGAGCTGGTCTGGCAGATGCGCGGGGAAGCCGGGAAGCGCCAGATCGAGCCGCGGCCGAAGGTCACCATGGCGCAGAACCAGGGAGGACTGCTTCTGGGACAGGATTCGGCGGTCTATGCAACAACGGTCCTGACCGCGTGAGTTTCGCGCGTAAGCGTGTGGTGAGGTTTTTTGCAAAGAGGAAAACGTGAGCAACAAACGTAGCGAAGTCGTTTCATCCATCGGCGATGCCGCCGCGCAAATCAAGAACGGAATGACCGTCGCCATCGGCGGCTTCGGCGCGGAGAACCATCCCATGGCGCTGGTGCGCGAAATCATCCGCAATGGAAGGAAGAACCTCACAGTAGTCGCTTCGGCGACTGCCGGTCTTGAGATCGATCTCTTGATCGGCGCCGATTGCGTCAAGAAGCTCATTGCGCCCTATGTCGGCCAGGAAATGTACTGCCCGATCGGCCACAACCTGCGCAAATACGCCGAGTCCGGCCGGATCGAAATCTGGGAGTGCAGCGAGTACATCCTCTATGCCGGGCTGTTTGCCGCGGCTTCCGGCCAGGAATTCTTTGCCTGGCGCGGCGGCGTCGGAACCAGCATCACGGAGCTCAACAAGGATCTCGTGGAGTTCATCGACCCCATCGGGAAGACCAAGAAAATCGTCGCGGTCCCGCCGATACGGGTGAACTGGGCATTGATCCATGTGGGCTGGTCGGATGCCTACGGCAACGGCCAGCATCTCGGCGCGCGCTTCGGCGACCGTTGGCTCGCCCGCGCCGCCGACCGCATCATGGTGCAGGCCGAACGCGTCGTGCCGAATTCGGTGATCCGGAAAAACCCGTTCAACACCACAATCGCCTATGCCGACTGCGTGGTCGAAGCCCCTTATGGCGGCCACCCCTATGCGGCGCACGGCTTCTACAAGGAGGATGTGGATTTCATCCAGGACTACGTGAAATGCAGCGAAGCCAATCGCAAAGGCGATGAAAAAACGTGGAACGACTACCTCAAGCGCCACGTGCACGCGCCGAAGGATCATTACGCCTATCTCGAGACCGTCGGCATTAAAAAGCTGCTCGATCTCTACACCCACCCGATTGTCAGCTGGTAATCCGACGTCTCTATTCAGATCGAGGTTTCGACATGGCCGACTATTCCTGGAAAGAGTTGATGGCGGTGGTCTTCGCGCGCGAGATCAAGGACACCGACAAGATCACCTCAGGCGCACATACGGAGATCTTCTTTGCCGCCACCATGCTTGCGCAGAAGACGCACGCGCCCAACATGAAGCTGCAGCTTGGCGGCGGCGTTGCGCTGTGCAACGTGGTCGATCTCGACATCGAGGAGCTGCCGAAGACTTCGACCGGCTACGAGCTCATCCGCTACGCTGAATCGATGCACGATCACCCCGACACTTTCCTGTTCTATGGCGCCCCCGGCGGAGCACGCTACTACCGGGAAGGCAGCGATCTGCGCAACGTCAATCATTTCTGGTTCGCGGACAAATTCTTCGTCGGCGGTATTCAGGTCGACAAGTGGGGAAATACCAACATGATCGGGCTCGGCAAGCCCGGAAAGTTCACATTCCGCGGCCCCGGCACCATTGGCATCAATGACATAGCGGTCGGGGTGCGCGATACCTATGCCTTCATTACCGCGCACGACAAGCGGCGCCTGGTTGAAAGGGTGGATTTCATTTCCCATCCCGGCAAGAAGATCTGCCGAGATAACGAGTTCTATGGCGGCGGGCCGAAATGGATCGTGACGCCGAAATGCATATTTGACTTCGATCCCGAGACACTCGAAGCGCGGCTGGCAATGCTGTTCCCCGGCGTCACCGTCGAGGACGTGAAGGCCAATACCGGCTTCGAGGTAAAGACGGCGCAGAAAGTCGACACGGTTCCTCCGCCCAGCAAGCAGGAGCTTGAAGCGTTACGCACGCTCGTCGACAAGACCGGTGTTCTTCGTCACTAACGCCACAGGAAAGGGCGAGCCCATGAACGAAGCAGTGAAATTGCAAACAACTGCAAAATCGGAACCGGAGACCCAAAAATTGGAGACCTCAAAATTGGAGACTTGGGGAGCATTCATCAACGGCGAGTTTCGTCCGGCGGCGAGCGGCAAGACCTTCCCGACTTACGATCCCGGCAACGGGCAAGTCGTGGGACATCTCGCCGAATGCGACGAGGAGGATGTCGATGCCGCGGTGCGCGCGGGGCTTGCCGCCTATCCCGGCTGGCGGCGCCGTACCGGCGCCGCCCGTGCCAAACTCCTGACCAAGCTCGCGCAACTCGTTGAGAGCCACGGACCGAAACTCGCCGAACTCGAATCCCTCAACGCCGGAAAGCCCATTCGCGATTCGCGCGCCATCGATGCGGTGACTGCGATCGACGCCCTCGAATACTTTGCCGGCATGGCGACCAAGATCGAAGGAACGACGATTCCGGTGCCTGGTCCCTATGTGAACATGACGTTGCGCGAGCCGCTCGGCGTGGTCGGCGGCATCATCCCCTGGAATTATCCGCTGTTGCAGGCGATCTGGAAAATTGCGCCGGTGATTGCCGCGGGCAACACCGTGGTGGTCAAGCCGGCCGAGCAGGCCTGTCTCTCGGTCATGTATCTCGCGCGCCTCGTTGCCGAAGCCGGCATTCCGCCGGGCGTGGTCAATATCATCCCGGGCTACGGCACGAATGCCGGCGCGGCCCTCGTCGCGCACCATATGGTCGCCAAGATCATGTTCACCGGCAGCACGGCTACGGGCAAGCGCGTCGCGGCTGAAGCAGCGAACACGCTCAAGCCGCTAGGCCTCGAACTCGGCGGCAAGTCGGCGGTCATCGTCTATGAAGATGCCCCGATCGACCAGGCGGCGCAGATCGCATCGCTCGCAATCTTCACCAATCAGGGCCAGGTGTGCACCGCCGGCTCTCGCCTGTTCCTGCACGAGAAGGTCCACGACAAGGTGCTGGAGAAGGTCATCGAGAATGCCAAAAAGGTCCGTCTTGGCTATCAGATGGACCAGAACACCACGATGGGCCCCCTTATCTCCGCCAAGCAGAAGGATCGGGTTCTCAGCTATATCAATTCCGGCAAGGCCGACGCGAAGCTTGTTTATGGCGGCGAGCAGCCGCCCGAATTAAGGAATGGCCATTTCGTCGGGCCGACGATTTTCGATCAGGTCCAGAACTCCATGCGCATCGCGCGCGAGGAGATTTTCGGGCCGGTCCTGAGTGTGCTCACCTTCAAGGAAGAAGCCGAAGCGCTCGCGCTTGCCAACGATTGCCCGTATGGCCTTGCCGCCTCGGTGATCACCCGCGATACCGGCCGCGCCATGCGTGCCGTGCAGGCGTTCGAGGCCGGCAATGTCTGGGTCAATACCTGGGGCGCGGTCAGCTCCATGGCGCCCTATGGAGGCTACAAGAGCAGCGGCTACGGCCGCGAGATGGGCTTCTCCGTCATGCGCGAAGTCACGCAGGAGAAGAATGTCTGGGTTAGCGTGCGATAGTCCTACGCTTCTTACGCGCGCTGATTGCGCTAAATGGTCAGCAATGCTGACAATTATGGTGCAGGAAAATCACGGGTTGCGGGTTTCCGGGGAGAGATAAGCGAAGCGCATAATTTGTTCACTATTGTCCTGGACCATGATCCGCGTCGGCCATTTCACTTCGGGGAAAACGGGGGAATCCAATGGCTGCCACTTTCGGAAAGGCTGGGCACGGCAGGCCTGGCGCTCGCACCATCCAAGTTACCAATCCACAAAGACAAGGCATTCGCGCAGATCGGACCAACGGCGCCGCAGGGCGCCAGCAGTTCGGCGCAATGACTTTCGACAGCTCGCAGCGGCGAGAGCACGCATCGAGCTTCGTCGATTTCCTGCTGGGACGCGGCACTCAACATAATTGAGCTGGCGTTCCTGGCGCTGCTGATCGAGGCGGGCCTCGGTTATCCCGAGGTGCTGCTGCGTGCCATCGGCCATCCCGTTTCATGGATGGGCCGGCTTATCGCCATTCTCGACCGCGATTTGAACAAAGAAAATCGCAGCGGTGGCAGCCGCCGAATGGCGGGAGCTTTCGCCCTTCTCATCGGCATCTCAATCGCAGCGGTTGTTTGCTATATTCTTCAACGTCGCCTTCTTGCCCTGCCCTTCGGCACCTTTGCGGTTGCCATCCTCGCCTGCACGCTTATTGCCCAGCGCAGCCTTTATGATCACGTGGCTCGGGTTGCAGCGGCGCTCGAAACATCGGGTATCGCTGCCGGGCGCGAGGCGGTATCGCACATTGTCGGGCGCGATCCTGACGCGCTCGACGAGGCGGGCATCGCCCGTGCGGCGATCGAAAGCCTCGCCGAAAATTTTTCCGATGGCGTAGTGGCACCGGCGTTCTGGCTTGCAGCCGCCGGACTCCCCGGGATTGCCGTCTTTAAAACCATCAATACCGCCGATAGCATGATCGGTCATCGCACCGCGCGCCATCGGGCGTTCGGCTATGCGGCTGCCCGGCTCGACGATCTCGTCAATTTGCCGGCGTCGCGACTTTCCGCGCTGCTCATTGTGGCGGCTGCCGCCACAAGTAGCGGCGCCTCGGTCGCCGCGGCATGGCGCGCGGTGTTGCGCGACGCCGCGTTGCACCGCTCCCCCAATGCCGGATATCCCGAAGCCGCCATGGCCGGGGCGCTGGGCCTCGCGCTCGCCGGGCCACGGGTTTACGGGGGCGTACCCATCGATGACGCCTGCATGGGCGATGGCCGGCGGGAGGCAACCCCGGCCGATATCCGCGCCGCGTTGTCTTTATATATAAGAGCGGACGCAATATTGATCGCACTCGCCGGCGTCCTGGCACTGCTTGTCATTGCGCTAGCGTGAACAGCCGGTCGAGGCTCATGTGAGCCGCAATGTGGGCGGCCAGCCGGTCAAGCGTCTCGTCGATCAGGGCATCATAGGCAATCGCCGCTCGCTCGCCGCCTAGCCGGCGAAGCCAGGCGGAGCGCTGCCGATCATCGACAAACAGCCCGTGAATATAGGTGCCCATCACACTTCCATCGGGGGACAGCGCGCCTTCCGGCGCACCGGAATTAAGAGACGCGAAAGGCCGTACGCAATCCGCACCATGCGTCGTTCCGATATGCATCTCGTAGCCGCTGAACCCGACACCGTCATGGGTTTTGCCCTGCACGGCTTCGAGCCGTTTTTCGCCGCTGAGTTCGGTGTCGACTTCAAGGAGGCCGAGACCCTGGGTCGCCCCTGCCCTGCCCTCGATGCCGCAGGGATCACGAATGGTACGGCCCAGCATCTGATATCCGCCGCAGAGACCAAGGACCGTGCCGCCGCGGCGGCGATGCGCCAGGATGTCGGTGTCGAAGCCGGCCGCGCGCAGCGCGGCGAGATCCGCAATGGCGGCTTTCGACCCAGGCAGAATGATCAGGTCGGCGTTCCCCGGCAGTGCCGCGCCGGGTCGCACCGGAATGAGATCGATATCAGGCTCGGCTTCCAGCGGATCGAGATCATCGAAATTGGCGATATGCGGAAGAATCGGAACGGCGATGCGAACCCGGGCAGCGGGCTTTGCAAGGGTTTCGCGCTCGAGCGCGAGCGCATCCTCGGCAGGCAATCGCCGCGCGTCGGCGAAGAATGGGATGAGGCCGAGCGGCTCCCAGCCGGTTGCTTCGGCAATCGCGCTCATGCCTTCGGCAAACAGCGTCGGGTCGCCGCGAAACTTGTTGACGACAAAACCGCGGACCAAAGCCGCATCCGCGGCGGCAAGCACCGTCTTGGTGCCGACCAGGCTGGCGATCACGCCGCCGCGATCGATATCGCCGATCAGCACGACCGGCAGGTCGGCTGCACGGGCAAAACCCATATTGGCAATGTCATTCTTGCGCAGGTTTATCTCCGAGGCGCTGCCGGCGCCCTCCACCAGCACGATGTCGGCCTCGGCGCGCAGACGTGCAAAGCTGTCGAGCACCATCGGCAATAGGTCCGGCTTTATTTTCTGATAGGCAGCGGCATCGGCGTTTTTGTAGATGCGACCCTGCACCACGATCTGCGCGCCGACCTCGCTCTGCGGCTTCAACAGCACGGGATTCATGTGCACGCTTGCGGCGGTTCTTGCAGCGCGCGCCTGCAGCGCCTGCGCACGGCCGATCTCGCCGCCGTCGGCGCTCACCGCGGCATTGTTCGACATGTTCTGCGGCTTGAACGGCCGCACTTCGAGACCCCGATTGCTGAAAGCGCGGGCGAGACCGGCGACGATCAGCGTTTTGCCGACGTCGGATCCGGTGCCCTGAAACATGAGGGCGCGCGCCGGCACCTCAGAACTCGATGCCCGCCTGCGCTTTCACGCCGGCGGCGAAATGATGCTTGATCAGCGTCATCTCGGTGACGAGGTCGGCTAAGGCAACCAGCTCGGGCTTTGCATTCCTTCCGGTGACCACGATGTGGAGGTCGCCCCTTCGCTTGCTCAGCGCTTCGATGACCGCGCGCAGATCGAGATATTCATAGCGCAACGCAATGTTGAGCTCGTCGAGAACAATGAGCGCGAATGTCGGATCCGCCATCAGCTCGCGCGCTTTGTCCCAGGCGCGCTCGGCCGCAGCGATGTCGCGCTTGAGGTCCTGGGTCTCCCAGGTGAAGCCCTCTCCCATTGTATGCCAGCTTACCTGCTCGCCGAAGCGGGCAAGCGCATCGCGCTCCGCGCTGTGCCAGGCGCCTTTGATGAATTGCACCACAGCGACCCGGCGGCCGCGTCCCAGCATGCGAAGCGCAAGGCCGAACGCGGCGGTCGACTTTCCCTTGCCGGTGCCGGTGTGCACCATGAGGAGCCCCTTCTCCGACTTTTTCTCCGCCACTTCGGCGTCCTGCACGGCCTTGCGCTTCGCCATCTTGGCGCGATGGCGTTCGTTCTCGACTTGCGTGATCGTCTTGCTCATGAGCGTCCCTTGATGATGAGCGGCAGTCCGGCAACCATCAGCGCAACGTGATCCGCGCGCGTGGCAAGCCGTTGATTGAGCCGACCCTGCAAGTCGCGAAAGCGCCGCGCAAGCGCGTTATCCGGCACGATGCCGCAACCGACTTCGTTCGATACCACCACGGTCGTGCCGGTGCGAGGGTCGAACGCCCGCTCGAGGCCCGCAAACTCGGCATCGACATCGGCACCGGCCAGCATGCGGTTGCTGATCCATAACGTGAGGCAGTCGATCAGGACCGGCGCAGCGCTCGAAACGGTGGCGAGCGCTGCGGCGAGGTTGTGGGGCGCTTCAATGCTTTTCCAGCCCTCGCCGCGTCTTGCCTGATGCGCGGCGATGCGTTGCGCCATTTCCGGGTCGCCTGCCTCTCCCGTCGCGACATAAATCCATGGCTGCGGCAGCGCCGTGATCAAGCCTTCGGCATAGCGGCTTTTTCCCGAGCGTGCCCCGCCCAGAACCAGCGCCAGGCGTACGGGCGATGTCATGGCCGGACTTGTTCCGGCCATCCACGTCTTAAACGGCGGGAACGAGCTGTCCGATCAGAGACGGCAAAACCGATGCCGATAATAACCGCTCCAGCGAGCCGCGGCGCCATTTCGTTCACACGCACTCCGAATCGTCGCGCGATGAGCGCCGCGCCGACGGCCAACGCCGACTGAACTATGACGAGGCCGAGGAGATAGGCAGCAAGCGGGCCCTGCTCTGCGCCGGCAATGGATTCGCCGAAAGCATATCCGTGGAAAAACCCGGCGACCGCGAACAATACACTCCATGCCAACAGCGGCAATGCGCGCCCGCGCGCAATCAATAAGCCCACCAGCAATGCGGAGAGCGCAACCAAAATTTCCGCCGCCGGAATTCCAAAGCCGCTGACATGAACCGCAACCCCGATTGCCATCGCCGCGATGAAAATGCCGCACAGCGCGAGATTGAGACCGCCTGCACCCACCACAATTCCGATAGCGAGCAGAAAGCCCAAATGCTCCGGGCCAATGATGGGATGTCCAAGGCCGGACCAAAGGCCTTCGCTGAATGTGGCGGGCAGCTTGCCGCCCATCACGTGGTGCGCCCATGCCGGGCTTGCGGCCAGGCAGGTTGCGGCTGCGGCAGCGGTGCGGCGAAGCTGACGAGTCATGCGATTCCTCATGCCATATATCGAGCGTGACAATGAGTATATCCAAATCCGAGAGCTGAGGTCGAGACGGCGTCTCTTCTCTGTCATTCCGGGGCGAGGCCAAAGCGAAGCAAAGGCCGAGAGCCCGGAATCCATAATCCCGGCGTGTGGTTATGGATTCCGGGTTCGACGCTTCGCATCGGCCCGGAATGACAGTGGAGCAACTCGCATTGACAAAGGCGGTCGCGTCGCCCTTAAGTCGTGTGCATCAACGGTCTCTCGCGCGAGAGCGAAGAGGGAATGCGGTGCGGGACCAAGGTTCCAATGCCGCAGCTGCCCCCGCAACTGTAAGCGGCGAGCCCCGAGCCACAGCGCCACTGGGAAAACCCGGGAAGGCGGTGACGGGCGGCGACCCGCAAGCCAGGAGACCTGCCGTTGATTCGGTTGCGAACCGGGCGGGGTGCCTCCGGAGGACATTGCATGATCTATTCGCTTGCGCGCGTGCCTTGCACCATCGTCACCGGCTTTCTTGGAGCCGGCAAGACCACCCTGATCCGCCACGTGCTGGCGAATGCGCAGGGCCGCCGGCTTGCCATCATTGTCAACGAGTTCGGCGATATCGGCATCGACGGCGAGATTCTCAAAGGCTGCGGCGATGCGGCTTGTCCGGAAGAGAACATCGTCGAGCTTGCCAACGGTTGCCTGTGCTGCACGGTTGCCGACGAGTTCGTGCCGGCACTCGATGCGATCCTGTCGCGCCGCCCGGCGGTAGAGCACATCGTCATCGAGACATCCGGTCTGGCGCTGCCCAAGCCCCTGGTGCAGGCGTTTCAGTGGCCGGCGATCAAGAGCCGCGTCACCGTCGACGGTGTCGTGGCGGTGGTTGACGGCGCCGCCGTGGCATCCGGTCGCGTCGCCTCCGATCTCGCAGCGCTCGCACGCCAGCGCGCCGCCGACCCGTCGCTCCAACATGACGACCCGGTCGAGGAAGTGTTCGAGGATCAGATCGCGTGTGCTGACCTCGTCGTGCTCAACAAGCGCGATCTGCTCAACGCCGACGACCTCGCGCGCGCCAGTGCGCGCATCGCCGATGCGCTGCCCCCCGCGGTGAAGATCGTTTCCGTTGCCGAGGGGAAAATTGATCCGACTGCGCTCCTTGGTCTCGGCGTCGGCACCGAGGACGTGATCGAGAACCGGCGCACCCATCACGACAATGAATCCGATCACGATCACGACGATTTTGAAACATTCGCGGTGCGGCTCCCTGAAATCAACGACCTTGCCGCGCTCGCGGCGAGCGTTTCGGTGCTGGCCCAGGAGCACGCCGTGTTTCGCGTCAAGGGCTTCGTCGCGGTCAAGGGCAAGCCCATGCGCCTCCTGATGCAGGCGGTCGGCGCGCGAGTGACCCACCAATACGATCGTCCATGGAATGCTTCCGACCTGCGCGAGGGGCGGCTCGTGGTGATCGGACTGAAAGGTCTCGATCGTGATGCGGTGACGCGCACTTTACTTGGCTGAACTAAGAGAATGCACCTTCTCACCATCACCTCCACCAAGCTCGACGAGATGGTCGAGCCGGTTGATCTCGGCCAGTCTCCCGGAGATGTCGTGGTGCTGTCGTTTGCCGACAGCGATTTTTCCGCGCTTGCCGCGGCTTGGGAGATGGAGCGGGAAACACTGCCGAGCGTGCGGCTCGCGCATCTGCGCGACCTGCGCCATCCCATGTCCGTCGATCTCTGGATCGAGCGCGTTGGCTCCCATGCCAAGGTCATCGTGGTTCGCCTGCTCGGTGGAGTGGACTGGTGGCGCTATGGGGTCGAGCGGCTCGCGGCTGTGGCGCGCGAGCGCGCAATCGCGTTGGCATTTTTGCCGGGCGAGGATCGCGACGATCCGCGACTTGCGGAGGCGTCGACGCTCGCTGCCGGCGAGCTTGATTCATTGCTGCGCTTCTTCCGCGCCGGCGGGCGCGACAACATGCGCGCCTTGTTGCGGCGGCTGGCGGCGCTGTGCTTGGGACACGAAAGCGCGGTGAACTCTTTACCTCCCCCTGAAAGGGGGAGGTCGGCGAGCGTAGCGAGCCGGGTGGGGGTCAACATCGCTCCGGCGCAAAGTCTCCAAGATGACCCCCACCCGACCGCCTGTCGCTTCGCTCCGGCGGTCGACCTCCCCCTTTCAGGGGGAGGTATCCTGAGTCTGCGGCCCGTAAGTGATATATGCGAGCCACAGCCGATTCCGCAGTTTGGCGCGTATCTGCCTGGCAGCGGCATGCTCGAAGTCCATCACTTTGCTGAACAACTCGCGCCAGGTCGGCCAGTGGTGCCGATCATCTTTTATCGAGCCCTGCTGCTCGCATCTGATACGGCTGCCATCGATGCATTGTGCGCAGCCCTCGCCGCGCGCGGGCTTGCAGCAGCACCCTTGTTCGTCACCACCCTGAAGGACGCCGCGGCGGCGGATTTCATTCGCGCGGCACTGGGGCGCCTTTCACCTGCTGTCATTCTCACGACCACTGCCTTTGCCATCGGCAATAAATCCGGCGCGAGCACCCCGCTCGACGCTGCGGACGTGCCCGTCCTGCAAATCGTCATTGCAAATACCAAACGGGCTGCCTGGCTCGACAGCATGCGTGGGCTTGGTGCTGCCGATCTCGCCATGCATGTCGTGCTGCCGGAGCTTGATGGCCGCGTCCTCGCGGGCGCCGTTTCGTTCAAGGATGCGCTGCCGCTGCAACCGGGCCTGGGCTTCGCGCCGCTGGCGAACCGGCCCGAGCCCGACCGCATCGACTGCGTTGCCGAACGGGTGGCGGCGCTTGCGCGACTGCAAATGACGCCGCGCTGCGCGCGCCGATTGGCAATCGTCATGCCTGATTATGCCGGGGCCGCCGGCCGCGCCGGCTATGCGGTCGGGCTCGATGTGCCGGCAAGCGTGCTGGCGCTTCTCTCAGACCTCGACGAGGCCGGTTATGACGTGCGGGATGTGCCGCAGGCGGCGCGCACCTTGCTCGATGCGCTGGCTGCCGGTTCCAGCGAGGCCAAGCTGACGCTGGCGCAGTATCAGAAGCTGATTGCTAACTTGCCGTCGCAAGCGCGGGAATGCATGTTCGCGGCCTGGGGAGAGCCAAGCGCCGACCCCGACCTCCACGACGGCGTATTCCGTTTCCGCGCGAGCGTCTTCGGCAAAGTTTTGGTTGCGCTCCCGCCTGACCGCGGCCGTCGAGACAGCCGACGCGCCGATTACCACGATCTCACCCTGCCCCCGCGCCACGCGCTTCTGGCTTTTGCGCTATGGCTGCAGCAGACCGGCACCCACGCGCTGGTGCATATGGGCGCCCACGGCACGCTCGAATGGCTGCCGGGCAAGGCGGTGGCGCTGACTGCCGCCTGCTTCCCCGAAATCGTCACCGGCGCGCTCCCTGGTGTTCTATCCTTTCATTGTCAGCAATCCGGGCGAGGCCGCGCAAGCCAAACGCCGCATCGCGGCCGTTACCATCGGTCATTTGCCGCCGCCGCTTGCTGCGAGCGGATTGTCCGGCGCCGCGCGCGAACTCGAACGGCTGCTCGACGAATATGCGCAAGCCGATGGGCTCGACCGCAAGCGGCGCGAGCGTCTCGCGCGCCTCATCGTCGAGCGCGCGCGCGGGAGCGAGATTGCAAGTGCCGCCGGTGTTGCCACGGAAGTGGATGCCGAAGCGGCGCTTCGCCGTCTCGATGCCTGGCTATGCGACCTGAAAGATCTTGCCGTCAAGGACGGGCTGCACGTCTATGGCCGCGCTCCCGCGGCGGAGAACGTCGATGCATCCTGGGCCGCAAGCGCGCAGGCCGAACGAGAAGCAATTTTGCATGCACTCGACGGCCGGCGCGTGGCCCCCGGTCCGGCCGGATCGCCCGCGCGCGGCCGCCGCGACGTCCTACCCACCGGACGCAACCTCTTCACCGCCGATCCGCGCATGCTGCCCACGCCTACCGCCATGGAGCTCGGCCAAATGGCGGTAAACGAAGTCATCCGCGGGTACCTGCAGACGCACGGCGAGATGCCGCGCGCGCTCGTCATCGATCTCTGGGGAAGCGCAACGTTGCGCACCGGCGGCGAAGAGATTGCCCACGGCCTTGCCATGATGGGTTGCCGGCCGCTCTGGGATGAAGCGACCGGCCGCGTAACCGGCATTGAAGTCCTGCCTACCGCAAGCATGGGGCGCCCGCGTATCGACGTCACCTGGCGCATTTCGGGATTATTCCGCGACCTTTTTCCCGCGCAAATCGCGCTCATGGACGCAGCAGTGCGCGCCGTGGCCGCACGCGACGAAGCGGACGACGACAATCCTTTGGCAGCAGCGGCGCGAGCGGCTCAGTCAAATGGCGCCGCGACGGTAGCGCGCATTTTCGGCAATGCGCCGGGCGCTTACGGGGCGGGGATCGAGCATCTGCTTGGGCGGGAAAACGACCGCAATGCCGTTGGAGCCGCCTACCTTGCATCTGCCTCCCATGCCTATGGTGGCGCCGAAGGTGCCGGCACAATCGCAAGCGGCGATTTTTCTTCACGCGTGGCCGATGCGGATCTCCTGCTGCATCCGGGCGATGACCCCGGCCGCGATCTCCTGGAAGGCGCGGAAGACGCCGCCTTCGTCGGCGGCTTTGCCGCGGCTGCCGCCATGCTTGGCCGCGCCCCTGATCTCATTGTGCTCGATACGACCGATCCGCAGCACCCGCGTGCGCGTTCGCTGGCGTCGGCGCTCGCGCGCATCGTGCACGGCCGCGCGGTCAACCCGCGCTTCATTGCCGGAATGATGCGCCACGGAGCGCGTGGCGCCGCCGAGCTTGCCGAAACGGTGGACCGGCTCGTCGACTTCGCCGAAACCACACGCAGCGTGCCGAGCGCGCTCCTTGATGTCGTGCACGATGCCTATCTCGTCGATCCCGCGGTGCGAGATTTTTTGTTGCGCGAGAATGAGGCAGCCGCGCGCGCCATTGCCGAGCGATTTAACGCCGCCCTGCGCAGCGGCTTATGGCATCCCCGCCGCAACGACATCGAGCAGGTGTTGCCGTGAACGCGCCGCATGCGCGTGGTGCCTGTCCCGGCCTTTCCAGCCCGATGCCCACGGGCGACGGACTGCTGGTGCGATTTAGCCCGGCCGACAGCATTCCGCTCGATGCTTTCAGAGAAATCTGCGCGGCAGCACGCCAGCACGGCAACGGCACCATTGAAGTCACGACGCGCGGCAGCCTTCAGGTGCGCGGTCTCACCGCGCGCTCCACCGATGCATTCGCAGCTGCCGTTACTGCGCTCGGTATCGACGCCGCCGCAGGTGTCCGCGTCATTGTCGATCCGCTTGCCGATGACCCGAGCACCATTCTCAACTCCCGCCCGCTTGCGGCGCAGGTGCGCCAGGCGATTTCCGACGCACGGCTTGCACTCTCGCCCAAGGCTTGCGTCATCATCGACGATGGCGGTCGTCTGCACCACGATGGCCTTGCAGCCGACCTGCGGCTGCGCACAATCGGATCGCGGCAGGCCCCGCTGCTTCACGTTGCGATGGGCGGCGATGCTGGGTCCGCGACGCCGCTCGGCACAGTTGAACCGGAGGCCGTTGGCGAAGTCGCGGTTCGCCTGTTCCAAGTCATGGCGGAGTACGGGACCGCTACCCGTGCTGCTGATATTATCAGAACAGCGGGGGCTGATCGGTTCCGGGCGGCGGTGCGTGGCCTCGTCCGCCCTTCGCCGCCGATTCCTGCGCGGCCTCCCACTGAACCGCTCGGCAGCCATGCCCTGTGTGATGGATCGGTCGCGCTCGGCATCGCATCGGCATTCGGCCACGCGACATCCGAGAGCCTTTGCGAGCTTGCGGATATTGCCGTCGCCGCCGGTGCGCGGCGAATAGCATTCGCGCCTGAGCGCATTACCTTGCTGATCGCGTTAGCGCCTGAGCGGGCAGCCGCGATGTCCGCCGCTGCGGAGCGGATCGGATTTGTCGTGCGCGCCGACGATCGGCGCTGCCGCATTGTGGCATGTTCGGGGAAGCCCGCCTGTGCATCGGGTCTTATTCCCGCGCGCGCCCTGGCGGCTGAACTTGCCGCGCACACGACCGCGTTGCCGGCACTCGTTCACATTTCCGGATGCGCCAAAGGCTGCGCGCATGCCGGTTTCGCGCCGCTGACCGTGGTTGGAACGGAGCGAGGCTGCGGAATTGTCCGCAACGGCTCTGCGCGTGACTTGCCAAGTCGCTATGTCGCTGCAAACGATCTGAGCGCGCACATCGCCCATGCCGCGAGCGAACACACCGAGACGAGTCATGCCTGAAGCGCAGGCCTATCTGCGCGACGGCGCCGCAATCTATGCGCGCTCCTTCGCCATCATCCGTGCGGAAACCGATTTGTCGCGTTTCTCGGCGGATGAGGCGGAAGTCGCAGTGCGCATGATTCATGCCTGCGGCATGGTCGAAGCCGCGGAGCAAATTGTGTTCGCGCCAGGGTTCGTATCGGCCGCGCAATCTGCCCTTGCCGCGGGTGCGCCGATCCTGTGCGACAGCGAGATGGTTGCGCACGGCATTACCGCGGCGCGGCTGCCGGCGAAAAACGAGGTGGTGTGCGCGTTGCGCGATCCGCGCGTGCCTGCGCTTGCGCTGAAACTCGCCACCACGCGCGCCGCCGCGGCCCTGCAGCTATGGGGCGAGAAGCTTGCCGGCGCCGTGGTTGCCATCGGCAATGCGCCAACTGCGCTCTATCGTCTGCTTGAATTGCTCGATGCCGGCGCGCCGAAGCCCGCCGCCATTATCGGCATTCCGGTTGGTTTCGTTGGCGCCGCGGAAGCGAAGGATGCGCTCGCGCAAAATCCGCGCGGGGTGCCGTTCCTGATCGTGCGCGGCCGGCTCGGCGGCAGCGCCATGACGGCAGCGGCAGTCAACGCACTCGCGAGCAGGCAGCCATGAACGGTTCGGCCAGGCAGATGTCGGGCAAGCTCCTCGGCGTCGGCGTCGGTCCCGGCGATCCCGAACTCCTCACCATCAAAGCCATGCGCGCGCTCAAGCAAGCCGACGTGGTCGTGCATTTCGCCAAGGACGGCAATCGCAGTCGCGCGCGCGCCATTGTGGAAGAACATTTGTCGCCGGAGGTCGCCGAGCTTGAGCTGCCCTATCCTGTGACGACCGAGATTCCGAGAAGTGCGCCCGCCTATTGCCGGACGCTGCGTGACTTCTACGACGATTGCGCAAAGGCAATTGCCCGTCATCTCGATCAAGGCCGCCGCGTCGCCGTGATCTGCGAGGGCGATCCCCTCTTCTACGGCTCCTATATGCATCTGCATGTCCGGCTTGCGCCGCGCTATCCGACCGACGTCATTGCCGGCGTCACCGGAATGTCGGGATGCTGGTCGGCGGCCGGGGAGCCGATCGCGCAAGGCGATGACGTGTTCACCGTCATCCCCGGCACGCTGCCGCAGGAAGAGCTTGAGCGGCGCCTTGCCGAGTCCGACGCCATCGTGATCATGAAGCTCGGCCGCAACCTTGCAAAGGTGCGCCGTGCGCTTGATCGCAGCGGCCGGCTTGGGCGGGCGATCTACGTCGAACGCGGAACGCTGCCGGACGGCGTGACGATGCAACTGACCGCCAAGACCGACGACCATGCGCCGTATTGGGCGCTGGTATTGGTCCCGGGTTGGGAGGGGCGGCGGTGAGCGGGCGTCTCGTGGTGGTGGGCATCGGTCCCGGCAATCCGCACTGGATCACGCCGGAGGCGCAATCCGCGCTGGCGCAGGCCGACGCGCTCTACGGCTATGCGCCTTATCTCGAGCGCGTGCCGGCGCGGGCAGAACAGGCTCGTATTGCATCGGACAACCGCGAAGAGAAGGCGCGCGCAAGCGCGGCACTGGGTCACGCCGCCGCGGGCGGGCATGTCGCCCTCGTCTCCGGCGGCGATCCCGGCATTTTCGCAATGGCCGCGGCAGTGTGCGAAGCAATCGAAACGGGCCCCGAGTGCTGGCGCGGCCTCGACCTTGCAGTCGTCCCCGGCATTACCGCCATGCTCGCAGTGGCCGCGCGTGTGGGCGCTCCGCTCGGGCATGATTTCTGTGCACTCTCGCTCTCCGACAATCTCAAGTCCTGGGACCTGATCGAGCGAAGGCTTGCCGCTGCGGCGAGCGTCGGGCTCGTCATGGCGCTCTACAATGTGGCGTCGCGCAGCCGGCCCTGGCAACTCGGCGCTGCGTTCGAATGTTTGCGCGGCGCGCTGCCGCCAACAACGCCGGTCGTGTTCGGCCGCGCGGTCGGCCGGGCCGACGAAAATGTCGTCATCACGGATTTGGCCAGCGCCGGCAGCGTTGCGGCTGATATGGCAACACTCGTTATCGTGGGCTCGGCGCACACACGCCTTGTTGCGCGCGAGGGGTTGAAGCCTCTGGTCTACACGCCGCGCGCAGCCTAGTGCGGTGAATTTGAAGTTCCTATCATGATGGCCGCAAGCTCGTTTAGGAACTTCAAATTCACCGCACTAGAGAAGCCTAAAGTTTCTAGTGTCCCTTTGATTCCGAAGTTCGCTTCAGAGGTTCGGCAAGTGCTTGCGAACTTCGGAATCGGGACACTAGCTTGCAAACGCATGATCGAGCCAGGCGACCGCGGCCTCCACCCCCTCGACTGCCGGCAGCCGCGGCAGGTTCGGGCGCCGCAACATGATGACGGGCAGATTGAGCGCGCGCGCCGCGGCGATCTTGCCGTAGCTTGCATCGCCACCGCTGTTTCTGCTGACGACGACCTCGATGCCATGCCGCTCCATCAAGACGCGATCTTCCCCCTGCCTGAACGGTCCGCGCGCATTGATGTAGAGAGCGTGCGGAACAGCGAGCGGCGGATCGACGGGGTCGACGCTGCGCATGACATAGTGGTGCTGCGGCGCGCCGATGAAGGCCGAAAGATCCTTGCGACCGAGAGTAACAAAGACGCGCCGCGGCGCGCTGCCGATCGCCCGCACCGCGCCTTGGGTATCATCGACTTCGATCCAGCGGTCGTCCGCCAACGCTGTCCAGGGGGCGCGATGCAGTGCGATTATGGGAACGCCGGTAAGTTCGGCGGCGCGCGCCGCATTGGCCGAGATGATTGCAGCATAGGGGTGGGTTGCATCGATCAGCGCCACGATGCGCTCGACCCTGATATGCTCGGCAAGCCCCTCCGCACCGCCGAAGCCGCCGATGCGAATGGCGACGGGCTGCGCAAGCGGCGACGAAGTTCGGCCAGCCAGCGAGAGCGTGATCGCGAGGTCGGTGCGCGGCGCGAGCATTTGTGCGAGGCGACGCGCCTCCGCCGTGCCGCCGAGAATGAGGATGCGTCGCATGCCGCGTGCTGATCCGGTTGTGCAGTACAGTGCCGCATCGCCACGCTGGCTGTCCATTGTGGGGATCGGCGAGGACGGCGTCGAGGGATTGAGCCCGGTCGCATGCGGTCTTATTCGCAGCGCCGAACTGGTGTTCGGCGGAAAGCGACACCTCGCGCTGGCTGCGCCGCTCATTTGCGGGGCGGCGCGTCCCTGGCCGACCCCGTTTGAACGCGGGATCGAAGAAGTGCTGGCGCAGCGCGGGCGGCAAATCTGCGTCCTCGCATCGGGGGACCCTTATTTCTTCGGCGTCGGCTCGGTGATTGCGCGCCACGTGGATCCGCACGAGATGCTGGTGATGCCGGCGCCGTCCTCGTTCAGCCTGGCCGCGGCACGGCTCGCCTGGACCTTGCCGACAACCGCGCTCATTTCGCTGCATGCCCGCACGCTCGATCGCATCCGGCCGCACCTTCATCCCGGCGCCAAGGTGCTTGCACTGACCTCCGACGGCGCAGGTCCCGCCGCGCTGGCGCAGCTGTTGGCACAATCGGGGTTCGGCGCCTCGTGCCTGACGGTGCTGGAGCGGCTCGGCGGGCCGCGCGAATGCGTGCGCAGCGCTACCGCTGCAGCTTTCGACCTCGGCCGCGTCGATGACCTTAACATTGTCGCCGTCGAAGTGGTGACGGAGAAAGGCGCGCGCGTCATCGCGCGCGTCGCCGGGCTGTACGACGATCTGTTCGAGCACGATGGCGCAATCACCAAGCGCGAGATACGCGCGGTTACCTTGTCCTCATTAGCGCCATGCCGCGGCGAACTGCTGTGGGATATCGGCGCCGGCGCAGGCTCCGTTGCCATCGAATGGATGCTGGCCGATCCTTCAATGCGCGCTGTCGCCATCGAGCCGCGGCCGGATCGCGCGGCGCGCATCGCCCGCAATGCCGCCGCTTTCGGCGTGCCGGAGCTCACAATCGTGGAACGCCGGGCGCCCGCAGCCCTGCGAGATTTGCCGCAGCCAAATGCCATTTTCATCGGCGGCGGCGCGAGCGAGCACGGCGTTCTCGACGGCGCAGTTTCCGCACTTCCCGCCGGCGGGCGTCTTGTGGTCAATGCGGTGACGCTCGAAACGGAAAGCATATTGATTTCCCAACATGCGCGGCTCGGCGGCGAGCTTGTTCGCCTCGCCGTTGCGCGCGCGGATGAACTCGACACTCCGACCCGCCGCGGAGGTTCCGAGACAAAGCCAGTTGCCTGGCGCCCGGCACTGCCGGTCACGCAATGGGCATGGGTGAAGCCGTGACGGTGCATTTCATTGGCGCCGGTCCCGGAGCGGCCGACCTCATTACCATGCGCGGGCGTGAACTGATCGCGCATTGCCCGGTCTGTCTCTATGCGGGTTCGCTCGTTTCACCGGAGCTTCTCGTCCATTGTCCCGCCGATGCACGCATTGTCGATACCGCGCCCCTGTCGCTCGACGAGATCGAGGCGGAGTTCGTGCGCGCATACGATGCCGGGCTCGATGTAGCGCGCTTGCATTCCGGCGATCTTTCCATCTACAGCGCAGTGGCCGAGCAGGTGCGTCGGCTTAAGCGCCACGGCATTCCATATACGCTCACGCCGGGCGTGCCGGCCTTCGCCGCGGCGTCGGCGGCGCTTGAATGCGAGCTGACGCTGCCCGAAATTGCGCAGACCGTGGTTATCACCCGCGTTGGCGGCCGCGCCTCCCGCATGCCGGAAAGCGAGCGGCTCGCCGCGTTCGCGGCGACGCAGGCGACGCTTGCCATTCATCTTGCGATTGGCGCACTTGAGCAGATCGTGCAGGAGCTCACGCCGTTCTACGGCGCGGATTGTCCGACCGCCATTGTGGTGCGTGCCAGTTGGCCGGATCAGCGCATCCTGCGCGGCACGCTCGCCGATATCGCGGCAAAGGCGAAGGCCGCGCCAATCGAGCGCACGGCCATGATCTTCGTCGGACGCGCCCTCGTAGCGCACGATTTCCGCGACAGCGCAGTCTACGATGCGGCCTATCAGCGCCGGTTTCGCGCCCGCGGGGGATCATGAGCGCACAAAGGTTTCGCCCGTGAGAAAAATATTCATCATCGGAATTGGCGCAGGCAATCCCGATTACATAACGGTGCAGGCAATCAATGCGCTCAATCAGGTCGATGTATTTTTCCTCACCGACAAGGGACAGGAAAAGCAGGATCTGCTTCGTCTTCGCAAATTGATTTGCGAGCGCTACGTCACAAACAAATCGTACCGGACGGTAGAGATCGATGACCCGCGGCGTGACCGCTCCGGCGCGTGCTATGAAGAAAACGTCAAGGCATGGCACGCCGCGCGAGCCAGCATTTATGAGAAAATGATCCGAGATGAACTCGGCGACAACCAGTGCGGAGCTTTTCTCGTTTGGGGCGATCCGTCGCTCTACGACAGCACGCTGCGGATCATCGATCGCATCGCGGCAAGAGGGGCAGTGGCATTCGAATATGAGGTAATCCCAGGGATCAGCAGCATCCACGCGCTGACCGCAAGGCACCGGATCGCGCTCAACCAAATCGGAGGATCGGTGCATGTCACGCCAGGGCGTCGGCTCTCGGAGGAGTTGTCCGCTGACGCCGATGACGTCGTGGTGTTGCTCGATGGCGAGTGCTCGTTCAGGAAAGTGAAAGACAGGGACATCGATATCTATTGGGGCGCTTATCTCGGCACCGAGGATGAAATTCTCATCGTCGGCAATCTGCAGCAATGTATGGACGAAATCGAGCGGGTCAGGACGCAGGCGCGCGCGAAAAAAGGCTGGATCATGGATACCTATTTGCTGCGCAAGCGCAGCACCACGCCATGAGCGGCTGCGATGCACTTGCAAGCAGGCGCAGCGGCACACCGCGGCTCGAGCCGGGGCACGTCTGGCTTGCCGGCGCCGGACCCGGCGACCCTGGCCTGCTCACACTCGACGCCTATGCGGGCCTCGTCCAGGCCGATGTGATTGTGCATGACGCGCTGGTCGATCGGCGCGTGCTGGCGCTTAAGGGAGCGCAGGCGCGGCTCGAATTTGCCGGCAAGCGCGGCGGCAGGCCTTCGCCGACGCAGGCGGACATTTCCCAGCGCCTCATTGCGCTTGCAATGCAAGGCGAACGGGTATTGCGACTGAAGGGCGGCGACCCCTTTGTGTTCGGGCGCGGCGGCGAGGAGGCGATGGCGCTGGCGGCAGCAGGCGTGCCGTTCCGGGTCATTGCCGGAGTGACGTCGGGGCTTGCAGCGCTTGCCGCGGCTTCCATCCCCGCCACCATGCGCAAGCTCAATCGCGCCATTATCTTTGCCGCCGGCCACGGCGCCGATGACGACGCGTTCGATTGGACGCCGCTCGCGCGAACGGGCGCGCCCATCGTGCTCTACATGGTGATGCACAACCTGGCGCAAATCGCGCAAGCGCTGATGCGCGGCGGACGCGGGGCGCAAACGCCGACAGCGGTCATTGCCGCCGCCACCACCGACAGCGAGCGCATTCTCATCTCCACCCTGGGCGAGGTCGCGCAAGCCGTGGGCGAGCAGAAATTCGAGCCTCCGGCGATTGTCGTCATCGGCGAGATCGTGACGGTGCGCGAGCAGTTGCTTGCGCTGGCAACGCAAGCCGTTTCGCCATGACGGCACGCGCGCTCATCATCGCTGCGCCGCGCTCGGGCTCCGGCAAGACCACCGTCACGCTGGCGCTGATTGCAGGGCTCGCGCGCCGCGGCATCGCCGTGCGCGCCATAAAAGCGGGGCCAGACTACATCGACGCAGGTTTTCATGCCGCCGCCAGTGCGGCAAAGGTGTTCAATCTGGACAGCTGGGCCATGGCCCCTGCCCTTCTTGACGTGGTGATGGCCGAAGCCGCAATCGGCGCCGACATTGTCGTGGTCGAAGGCGCCATGGGATTGTTCGACGGCGTTGCTGGAGCGCCCGGCCGCTGCGGAACGACCGCCGACCTCGCCATGCATTTTCGGCTGCCGGTCATTCTGGTCCTCGATATTTCCGGACAGGCGCAATCGGCGGCCGCGGTGGTGCGCGGCTTTACATCGCATCATGCCGACGTGCGCATCGCCGGCGTGGTGCTCAACCGCAGCGCCAGCGAGCGCCATCGCAGCCTGGTGGTCGAGGCGATCTCCGCATTGGACGTTCCCGTCTTCGGCGTCATTCCCCGCGACGACCGCCTCGCCCTGCCGCGGCGGCATCTCGGTCTCGTGCAGGCGAGCGAGCATGCCGACCTCGCCGCGCGGCTCGACCGGCTGGCCGACCTGGCACAACAGCATCTCGATATCGAGGCGCTGCTTGCCGTTACCGCAACGCTCAATCATTCGGCGCCGCAAGCCGGCCTCCCCCTTGCTCCCCCCGGCCAGCGCATCGCGCTTGCACGTGATGGCGCCTTCAGCTTCATGTATGAACACGTGCTGCAAGCCTGGCATCGCGCCGGTGCGGAAATCATTCCGTTCTCGCCACTGGCGGATGAGTCGCCTCCGGAGAGTTGCGACAGCTGCTGGCTCTGTGGCGGTTATCCCGAACTCCACGCGGGCGCGCTTGCCGGCGCGCAGCGCTTTCGTTCGGGTCTCGCGCGATTTGCAATGACGCGGCGCGTGCATGGCGAATGCGGCGGCTACATGGTGCTCGGCGAGGGCATCGAGGACGCGAGCGGCGCACGGCATGCGATGACTGCGCTTCTCGGCCATGCCACGAGCTTTGCCAGACCCAAGCTGCATCTCGGCTATCGCCAGGCGCGGCTCCTTTGCCACTGCGCCATCGGCAACGCCGGAGAAACCGTGCGCGGCCACGAGTTTCACTACGCAACGCTGAGCGCAAGCGGCGCCGATGCGCCGTTTTCCGAGCTGGCGGACGCCCAAGGCCGCGCGTTGGGAAAATCCGGCGGTCGCCGCGGGATGGCCAGCGGCACCTTCTTTCACGCGATCGCGCGGGAGTGATTTTGCGCTCATTTTTCCGTAACCAAGAGCAACGTAGCCCGGATTTTGCTCCACGAAACTTGGGCACTTTGTTATGCTGAGACCGCAATCCCTGCGGCCTGCGCGGGAGGACACCATGCGACGGCGTGATTTCATTGCCACTTTCGGCGTCGTGCTTGCGTCATGGCCGCTCGCCGCGCGCGCACAGCCGGCTTCGCGCATGCGAAAGCTCGGCATTCTGCTGTTCGCGAAGCAGGACCAGGCAATCATCCGGCCGTTCCTGCAAGGGCTGCAAGCAATCGGGTACGTCGATGGCAAGACCATAACCATCGCATATCGCGACGGGGACGGTAACCATGAGCGGCTTGCAGAAGCCGCCGATGAACTCGTCCGCCTCGGTCCCGACGTGATCTTGTCATTTGGCGGCGACGTTGCCCCTTTTATCAAGAAAGCCACCGCAAAAATCCCAATCGTCGTGGTGGTAAGCAATGATCCCGTCGAAGCCGGGCTGGTTGCGAGTCTTGGACGCCCTGGAGGAAATATCACCGGCCTTACCTATGTGCACGACATGCTTGCGGGCAAGTCGATCGAGCTGCTCAAGGATACCGCGCCGTGGGTGTCCCGCGTGGCGATCCTGTGGAATCCCGATCATGCCGATCCGGAGTTCCGCGAGACGCAACGCGCTTCGCTCGCAGTGGGGGCTCAGCTTCAATCGCTTCCGGTACGCGAGCCCGCCGGCTTTGCCGGTGCATTTGATGCGGCGACACGCGAACGCGCGGCGGCGCTCATCGTGATTGGATCTCGGCTTATGTTTCTGCATCGCCAGCAAATCGGCGAATTCGCAGCAAAGAATCGGCTGATCCTGGTCGGCGTGCCGAGATGGTTGATTGACGTGGGGGCGCTTCTCACCTACGGCCCGAATGTGCCAGAAATGTTCCGGCGGGCTGCAACCTACGTGGATAAAATCCTCAAAGGCGCCAAACCGGCCGACCTGCCGATGCAGCAGCCGACCAGCTTTGAACTCGTCGTCAATCTCAAGGCTGCCAAGGATCTCGGTCTGATTGTGCCGCCAACGGTCATCGCGCGTGCTGATGAGACAATCGAGTAAGTCGGCGCAGCCTCGATTTAAGCGGCGCCAAATTCGAATTTGCTAATAGCTCGTAGCCAGTACTGTGACGGCTTCCAGCGGCAGCGCGACCCCCACGAGCCAACGGGCGTGACGGATGGCGGCGACGCCGATCGCCGATCCCGTCTTGCGATCAAATTCGTGCGTGTCATTTTCCTCCCGGTACTGACGGATGGCATCATCGAGACGAAGGAGATCGACTTCGGACGAGCCGAGATCGTTCGGCACGCTGGTCACTTCACCGCCCGCGTGATCGAGTATTCTGACAATGCTGCCGACCGGAAGCTCGCTTACGCCAATCAGGTCGCGAAATCCGCTCAAGGACGTTGCAATCGCGAGAACAGCGCGGGTCTCGACGCGCTCATCTTTGATCGGGCGCGCTACCGGGATGACCCAACCGAGGTTGGAGCGGCTGCGGATGGGCGCACCCACCGCGAGCGGCGCGCCGGCCATGACTTTCTGGAAATAGTCCCTGTCGCCGGCAGCGGCATGCTGGCCGACGGCATTGCCGATATTGGTGCCGTCGCGCGCCAACACAAAAATGTTGGCGACCATATCGGGCAGGCCCGACTTGACCTGGCGGAGCAGCTTGTCGTTGGCATTCACGTCGCTTGGATTGGTGCCGATCGCGCGGCTGACCTTGCGCAAGAGGTTCTCCAGCATGTCGAAATGACCGTCGATCCTGCTGGCAGCCATTTGCGCTGCACGTGTGGCCTGCTGGTCGAGGTCTGCGATCCCAATATTGTATGGGCTCGACCACATCGCCGCGCCGGACAGCCCGCCGGTCAAGAGCACGCAAGCGCTTGCCAGAACAGCCCCCTTTATTCGAATACTCGTGAAGCTCGGCATGGTTGGCGTGAACCCCCGCTGTTGCAGCAGGGAACTCTGCCGGAGGTAACTTAAATCAATATTCCTTATTGCCGCTGCGCGCCGGTAGAATTGTTCCGTCCCTAATCCGCAGCAAAACAAGCCGTTAAAAATTTAAAAAAATCCGCTCACGTGGTGTCCTTACAGCCCCAACAGGTGCGGCAACCAGAGCGAGATGCCGGGTACATAGGTGACCAGCATCAACACCATGAACATCACGGCGTAGAACGGCCAGATCCTGCGCATAACCTCCTCGATGGTCACTCCGCCGACCGCGCAGCCCACGAATAGGATGGCGCCGACGGGCGGATGGCACAGCCCGATCCCCAGATTGAGCATCATTATCATGCCGAAATGAACGGGATCGACGCCGAAATTCAGCATCACCGGCAGGAGGATCGGCGTGCAGATGAGGATCGACGGCGCCATGTCGACCAGGCACCCGAGAACGAGCAGCAGGATGTTGATGAGGAACAGGATGACATTCTTGTCGCTGGAAATGCTCAGGAAGAATGCGGTGATCTTCGCCGGCATATGGGTGAGCGCCATGACGTAGCCCACGCTGGAGGCGCAGGCGATCAGCGTCATCACCATTGCCACGGTGCGCAGCGTGCGGTGCACGAGGCCGGGCAGGTCGCGCCAGCGATAGTCTCGGTAGACGAACATGGTGACGAAGAACGCCCACACGCAGGCCACGGCACCCGCTTCGATTGCCGTGAAAACGCCGCCGAGGATGCCGCCAAGAATGATGACCAGTGTGATCAGCCCCCATGCCGCATCGATGGTGATCCCGATCGCTTCGCGCAGCGGAACGGTCTGGCCGCGCGGATGGCCGTCGCGATACGCGATCACCAGCGCGAGAATGACCAGCGAGAAGCCAAGCAGCAGCCCCGGCACCACCCCCGCCATGAACAGGCTGATGATGGAAATGGTGCCGCCGGTTGCGAGCGAATAGATCACTGCGTTGTGACTCGGCGGCACCAGCAGCGCCTGTACCGAGGCGGTGATGGTGACATTGGTGGCGAAGACGCGGGGAAATCCGCTCTTCTCCATCTGCGGAATCATCACCGAACCGATGGCTGAGGTATCCGCCACCGCGGACCCGGAAATGCCGCTGAGAAAGGTGGTGGCCAGAACGTTCACGACGGAAAGTCCGCCGCGGACGCGCGTGAAGCCGACGAGCACATCGGCGAAGGCGACCAGGCGGCGCGCCATGCCACCTTCCGCCATGATGGCGCCGGCGAGCACGAAGAACGGGATGGTCAGCATCGCGACCTTGCTCACGCCGTCCGAGATTTTCAGCATCACCGCTTCGAGCGGAATGCCGATCCAGAACGCCCCGGCAATGGCGGCGAGAGCGAGCGAATAGGCGATCGGCACTCCGATCAGGAAACAGAAGAACATGGTGACCAGGAGGACAGCGATATCCATGCTGCGACTTTAGTGTTGCAGCTCCGGAAGGGACGGCATGCCGAAGATCAGGCGCTCGATGATGAACAGGAGGAGAAACGCGCCGCCGATGGGAATCGGCAGATAGGTAACTCCCACCGAAAGAAAGGGAAAATCGGCGATGGTGTTGTGCCAGGTCGCAGCGACGAGCAGGCTTCCGTAATACACCATGAACAGTGCCATCGCTGCCATGAGCAGTTCAGCGACGAGCTCGACAAATCGCTGCCAGCGCGCCGGCAGCAAGCCGACAAAAAAACCGACATTCATGTGGAGGCGGCGCCGGTAGCAGGCCGCTGCGCCGATGAAGGTCAACACAATGGTAAGCAGCACCGCGGTCGGCTCGGGCCAGGAGGCGGCGCTGTTGAGCACGTAGCGCGTGAACACTGCCCAGGGAATAACCGCCGAAATGAGCACCAGCGCAACGCCGGCGACCAGGACGCAGACTAAATACAATGCATCCATCGCCTGGCGGTAGAAACGCGATACGGTATTTCGCGGCGCAGCCGGACCCAAACGCGACATCCTAGAGACCCCCACCCGACCGCCTTCGCTTCGCTCTGCGGTCGACCTCCCCCTTTCAGGGGGAGGTATCCGAGTTTGCCTCGCTGCTTTGCATATCTCCACGTATTCCAGAGTTACTCCACTGCCTGGATGCGTTTGATCATGGCCGCGTATCTGGGTCCGTACTTGTCCCATACCGGCTTGACGGCATTCTCGAACGGCTTCTTGTCGGCAAGCTCGATGACCTGGATGCCGGCGGCCTTCGCCTTGGCGAGCGCGTCGCGCTCGTATTTCGCCCACAGCACGCGCTGTTCCTGCTGCGCCTCGCGCCCGAACCTGGTCAGCAGCGCCTGATCGTCCCTGGCCAGGGAATCCCATGTCTTGCGCGAGAACACCAGAATCTCCGGCACGATGAGATGCTCGGTAAGCGTGTAATACTTGGCGACCTGATAATGATTGTCGAAAACGAAGCTCGGCGGGTTGTTCTCGGCGC
This sequence comes from uncultured Alphaproteobacteria bacterium, assembly GCA_963817135.1. Lineage (GTDB taxonomy): Bacteria > Pseudomonadota > Alphaproteobacteria > Rhizobiales > Xanthobacteraceae > VAZQ01. The sequence continues at coordinate 220,574 of CAWFNG010000003.1, forward strand.
CATCGATCACGCCGGTCTGCAATGCGCTGAATACCTGGTCGTAACCCATCGCCACGCCGTTGCCGCCGAGCGCGTTCATCATCTCGACGAACATGGGATTGCCCATGACCCGCACCTTCATGCCCTTGAGGTCGGCGATCTCCTTGATCGGCTTCTTGGTGTCGTAGACGCTGCGCGCGCCGGCATCCATCCAGCAGATGCCGACCAGTGCCGCTTTCGTATTGGCGCTGACCTTGTCGAGCAGTTCCTGGCCGATCTCGCCATCGACCACCTTCTGCATATGCGCCGCGTTGCGGAAGAGGAACGGCAGATTGAACACGTTAAGCTCGTCGATCACCGGCCCCAACGCGCCGACGCTCACCCGCGCGAACTGGATGGCGCCGATCTGCGCCTGCTCGATTGCCTCCTTCTCGCCGCCGAGCTGCATGGAAGCAAACATCTGCACACCAAGCCGCCCGCTGGTCGCTGCGGCAAGCTTCTGGCCCATATTCTCGACCGCGACCACGGTCGGATAGCCGCTGGGATGCACATCGGAAGCCTTGAACAGCGTCTTGGCCTGCGCCGCGGCAAACGCCACAAAATTGCGCGCGGCAGTCGCGAGCAGAGTGAAAGCACCCATGCGGATTATCGTGCGACGGTTCATCGGGAATCCTCCTCGCCAAGTCGGTATCGTTGCAGCGTCGGCATCTGTGTAAACGGCATCGCCTGACCGAAGCCGCTGCGCGCCGTTGCTAGGCGTCGATCGCCATGTTAGCTGCACAAGCGCGCAAGATCGAGAGAACTCGCGAGGTGGACATCATGCAATCGGTCCTGATCACCGGGGCGGCCGGCGGAATTGGCACGCGCTTGCGCATGCTGCTCAAGGGGGTTTATCCGCAGCTGCGGGTCAGCGACATTCGCCGGCCGGCCGATCTCGCGCCGGAGGAGAATTTCATCGCCGCAGATCTTGCCGATCTCAAACAGGTCGAGCAGGCGGTGGCGGGGATCGAGGGAATTGTGCATCTCGGCGGTGTCTCGGTCGAGCAGGCGTGGGAAGATGTGCTCGCTGCCAACATCATCGGTTGCTACAACCTGTTCGAGGCAGCGCACCGGCAGAAGGTCAAGCGGGTGGTGTTTGCCTCCTCCAATCACGCCGTCGGATTCTATCCGCGCCGCCGCAGGATCGGCGTCGATGCAAAGGTGCGCGCGGACTCGCGCTACGGGGTGAGCAAGGCGTTCGGCGAGGCGCTTGGCTCGCTCTATGCCTACAAACACGGACTGCGCGTGACCTGCCTGCGCATCGGCAATTTCGGCGATGCGCCCATCGACCACCGGCGGCTGGCGATCTGGCTCAAGCCCGAAGACCTGGTTCAACTCGTGCGCATCGGTCTCGAACATCCCGCCATCCGCTACGAGATCTTCTTCGGGGCGTCGGACAACGAGCGCGCATGGTGGGATAACGAGCCGGCGTTCCGTTATGGCTATCGACCGGGCGGTCGCGCCGAGGAATATGTCGCGGCCGCAATGGCCGCCCAGAAGGCGCTGCCGCCCGACCCCCGCGGCGACTGGTATCAGGGCGGGACCTACTGCAGCGCCGAGTTCGACGGCGATCCCGACCTGGCGGCGACGTAACAGTTATCGCGGTATCCTGTCCAATATCTGCTGCGCGACGCGCATGACGTCCTCCTTTCGATAGGAGCGGTCTGTTGCCGGCTGCTCGTCCGTACGTCCCCAATCGATGCTCTTGAAGTTGGTTTTGCCTTTATCAAAGCTAAAACTCGCGCGGGTCGGCTTGTGAACTATCTTGTTTTTCCCAACCTCGAACTGATTGGGTACAACCGGCATTGTCATGTTTTCTCCTCAGTCGAGCGGTCTGGCAAACCTCTAAGTGCACGTTTTGGCACCGCAAGGATTTGCCGGCAGTGGCAAACCGACAGTGCCGACGGGTTGCCGGCCGCACCCCTAATATTGGATAATTACCACATGACTATCGTTGTTTCATCGTCGTCCAGGGAGATCATGGCAAACCCGGCGCGGCTCATCGAGGCCATGCGGGCGGGCAGCATCATCGGCATTCCCGATCTCGACTACACGATCGTGCCAACGACGGCGATTGCCGGGCTGGCCGAGGGAAAGGGCGGAGGAGGAACTGCTCGAAGAGATGGTTTCCTGTCGCAAGGACGTAACCGGCTTCGAAAACACCATTTTCATTTTGCCAAAGGGTAACACGCGACACGCGCCGCGGATTAAGATCGCTATCGATCCGCCGCTGTCGGTCGATCCCCGGAGCAAAACCGCAGCGGTTGCGATTGCCGACGGCACCGTTGTGGCAGGCGACATCCCGCCCGGGGTTCTCGACCAGGCGCGACGGTTCATCGATGCCAATCGCGATGTGCTTCTCGATTGCCGGGAATATCGGATCGATACCGACGAACTCAATCGACGACTGAAACCGATCTAGCCTTTGAAGGCGGTTACTTCTTCACGCCTTCCTGGGCTGTAAATACGAAGCTGTCATCTTCAAATTGCTGGACCGGCAAGCCCTCTTGGTGGGCTAGTGAGTGCAGGTCTTGAATTGATATCCCCTGGGCTGTTGGTCGTCCTGTGAGTTCAGGCGCTGTCCACCACATCACGAATCCAGCAGCAGCAATTCCCAAGGTGACGACAAGCATTGCGATCTTGCTCATGGCGATGCCTCATTGTCAGTTTGACCACGGTTGCTAAGTGCGACGACTTGAATCCCGACTCCTGCGGGATTTCCCGAATGCACATACCCTGGTGCTTACGCTGCCATGTGTGAAGGGCGTCACATCAGCCGCAAAAGCGCTTACTTACTCGGCGAATTTTTTAGGAGAGGGCGGGAGAGTTCCAAACAAAGTTCCATGCACGGTAACCGGCTCCTACCGCGAATGTCGTACTCATCGGAGAGAACAAGTCATGGTGGCTGGAGAGCGCTGCACAGAGGGGTGAGTACGGCAGCTTGCACGCGGTTCCCGATATCGGATTATCGGCGGGAATAGGTGCGCTGGAGCAACGCCTCTTCATTGCTGCCCCTGCTTGGGCTTAGGTGAGGGCGAAGGATTCGAGCGAACAGTTCCCCACGGATCGACAGGTGTTTTCTTATCGGGAATCTTGCCAATGGTCGATTTGTACGCATCCTCGATGGCTTTTTGCTTTTCTTTCTCTTCCGGCGTCATTTGGCGGTCCTGCGGCGCTAAGTTGATACCCGGCGTCTTAATCTGGGCGGAAGCGGCCCCCGTCAGCAAGGCAATAATCGTCCCCACGTGGACAATTTTCCGCAGTATGTCCTTGGTCAAGCTCATGATGACAGAAAGTATGCCCCATTCGGCAAAATTAAGGACGTTGGAGCCTTAATCCAAGGTGATGCAAAAACCGTCGCCATGTTTCAGGATGCGATTACACCACCCAAACATGGTCTCAGTTGACCGCCTTGACATCGAGTGGGCGCTCTACTGTCGCAATGAATTGCTTGGCGAGATGGCGCGCCTTCACCTGCGGGTTCAGAGCGCTCGGAGAAGGACCTGATTACCGCTTTTGTAAATCGCATTGCAGAACTGACTCCGCAGCTTGTCACGTTTAGCGGCTCATCATTCGACCCCTGCCGGTCTTGCGATAAAGGGCAATGATCAATGCAGTCGCAGCACGGCGGCAGCCGCATTTTCCCGAAGACGGTTTGCTCGTTGCTCAACAATCTCTAACAGAGCGAATGGATTCAATGAGATTCATTCCATTTATTTTGGCGATCCGAACGAGAGCTTCCCCATTACATCGTCCCGTACCCGGCGCAACATAGTTGTACCAAACCCGATATTCATTGGAACCGACGGACTGCACATCAATCAGTGTCAGCGGCACAATCATCCTGCTGTAGAAGTTGGTGATTGCGCTTGGCGAAAATGCCCCTGATGATCTTTTTTCCGGAACCACGAATTTGCTGGCTTCATCGCCGTTCGCCGCCCCGAGCGCCATGTAGAAAGCCTGCACAGTCGTCATCGCCGTACCATACGCCCGCGTCGGATCGAAGGGGATCGCGATCTTGCTTATGGGCAGCAGGAGAGGCGCATGATGGTGTCCGGTATGTGCGCCGAACGGCAAATTCCCTTCGACGGTAACCCGCTTTCCGAGAAATCGCCGCAAGTCTCGCGACAGGAACGTGCCTGCTGCCCCGGAATCAGCAGGATAGACCTGAATCTTGTCGAAGCGTTTCTCCGGATTGAGAAAATCATCCCCGGTGGCGCAAATCGGTGCATTCAAGGTCAGTATGTATGCAGCTTCCGGCGTATCGCCTTTGCGGACGTCTTCGTAGTTCGGCGGACCTGGAAAAATACCGTACGCAAGTAGTTCCCTCGAAAGAGTAGCTGCTCTTTTCCTTCAAATCTATGCAGGCGGCATTTGCCGGTAGCGCAGCGGCAATAGAAATATATAACACTGAGCGTAGAGCGATTTTATGCATCATTGGCGGTCCCGAGAGGACAGCGATAACGAAATCAGGTCAATACCTTACTGCTGAGTGGGACACCAAATCTTTCCACGCAATCATTAGGCTTTTTGCCACGAGTGTCCCACCAAGGGAGCGGCACGCCCGAGCTATTTGAGCGTCGCAATATACGCCGCAAGGTCTGCGGCTTCCGTTCGCGATAGTTGCATATTTGGCATCTTGGGATGCGGGTCAAGCAGGAAGAATGCGAGCTTGGCTGCATCAAAGTCCGGCTTCGCCGCTATCGTCGTGAAGGGGGGCGCCTCACCTGTGGGACCACGCTGGTTCGACGCTACGACGTGACATGATGCGCACCAGCGGCGGGCAAGTCGTTCACCGTTGTCCGGATCAGCAGCAGACGCAGGCGTAATCCCGAAGACGCTGGCAAGCATTAAGCTCGGGAGTAGCCAGCCTGCGCTACCGAATCCGATCATTGTGACCATCTCCCTCTTTGCCTTGGTAGCCGTTGCGGCTGGATTTACGGGATTTCCCTTAGGGGGAATATCGGAATTTTCGGGCTTGGGCATTGTCGGTAATGTTCGGTCTATCGATGTGGGGGGACTTAGCCATGCCCGTGCGAAGCGGTCTGTTTAGGGCGATCAATCGTGCTTTTCCCTACCTTGGTAGAGGCTGCATCGTGACGCTCGCGGCGGTCTCTATCATCACGATCGAACTGTCGGTCTCAACCACCTGGTCAGCCACGCCTTCCAACTCGATCATGCTGTGATGGCAGAGCTTATGGGAGCCACGGGGCGACCTGGGCACAATTATTGCTTTTTTGTCGGTCGGGGCTGGAGGCAACAAAGGAGTCTTCAGCATGTGCGATTACAGCTTACATAATGTGAAGTCGCGACCTGCCAAGGTTGGCGACAAACTGACAACTTCCTCCTTCAGCACTTGCACCATAGGTTTTGCTGCACCGGAAGATGCCGAAATTGCAGTTTGTGTTCTTCCGGGAACGGAGATCGCTTTCGCAACGAAAGTAAGTCGTCGCCCTCGCTGGTTGTTCGGCGCAACGACCATCAATCACACCACAGCGATCTTCCGGCAAATCAACAAGGACAACCCGAATACGCATCATGATGCCTTGGAGTTTCCAGACGGTCAGATTGTGCTCTTGACCAGCTTCGTTGAAGGTCAGGAGGCAACAGTGCTCCAGCTTCCCGCGCAACCTGCTACGGCAACTGAGGTGCGGGCACATGAGCCGCTCGCACTGATCGTCTGAAACGTGCTTGCCACAGCGTTGGGCTGCCCTCCATTGGGTAGCCCATTTTGTTAAGGAACCAATTTATTTCGCTGCCGTGTCGAACTCGTTCTGGATCGAAGGCAAGTCGGCTAAGCCCTCTCGCGATCTGTGACCTAGATCGCTACTTTTCCTGCAATGAGTAGAGATATTCGGTAAGCATTAGTATTCGCGCACGGACCATTAATTCAGCTAAGTCATCCGACACATCGCCCCGAGGCGTTCGGGTCTTCAATTCGCGCTTATAACGTTCACCCCACACTGGCATTTCCCTTGGTCCATGGACCATCGCCTGAATCCTGCCGTCGATGAGATCATAGACAAACGCCAGTGGAAACACGCCACCATTTTTTTTCGAAAGGATGGTCAAATCTGCCGGGGTCTTGGTGAGAGATTTAGCAAGGGGACCATTCCCTTTGCCCGTTTGTCCATGACACGGCGCGCAGGAGTTGATGAATTCATCTTTGCCGAACACCGCTCCTAATTGTGCGTAGGCAAAATCTACGCATCCAAAAGCTGCCGTGACGACAATGAATAGGACGGTTGAAATGGCTCGCATAGGAGAACCTCCAGGGAACTTTGTATCCCGTCACATACAACTGTCGTATGGGTCGGTGTGCATTCGCCGCTATTTTTCTTGAATGCGATAGAGGTAATCAATCACAGCAAGAATTCGGCTCCTGATTACAGGTTCGCGATCATAGAGGGGATCAAGGAAGTAGGGAGCCTGCGGAGAAAGCCCCGGAATTGGCGCTGGCGAAAATCTAAAGCCCCAAATTGGCATATCGCGAGTGCCGTGAGACTTAAGTTCTGGTCGTCCATCAATAGTGTCGTATATGCGACCAAAAGGGAAAACTCCGTTATTCTGCTTGGCGAGCATCGTTAAATCAGCCGGTTTTGTTGTAAGTGCAGCAGCGACGGGTCCGGTTCCTTTTCCGTCAGCGCCATGGCATGGCGCGCAACTAGCTTGATATTCCAGCTTGCCGACATCAATAGGCTGTTGCGCCCAACTCTGAATATTCACTCCAATAATCGAATAAACAACCAGTGCTCCTTCGAGAACATATGATCCTTTCATGGCGCGCTCCTATTCGTTGGTCGTTTAGTTGCTTGTTTATTTTATTTTACTTCATCCCAGCCTAGTGTGCCATCTGCTTGAGAGAGCGTTCTCACATTGTGATCAAAGCGATCAGCACCGAGCACCCTGCCGGTCTTTGGATTGACCGGATGAACTTGCCAGCAGGAAAGGCACGTGACGGAGTGATAGGCGCCGTAGCACGTGTCGCCGTCGCCATCGAACCAATGATGGACGCGACGACCTGTGTTCGGACAGAGATACGTTATCACTTCCATGACGCATTGTGACGATCATGGCAGTCAGAGTTTTTGAGATAGCGCAAATTACGGCGCTATTTCTGAGACCGCCAACTCAGATTTTCTAGAAACCGACGCGGGACAACCAATGTTGTTCTTGATGCAAATCAAAACACTCGGTTATTCTCCCCACATGGACGCATTGCAATGGCGGTGGAATGTCACGCAGAAAGAGTGGAGCGATAACGTCAAGTCGGAGGCATAAACGGCTTACGGATCGCACCATGCAAAAAGCGATGAAGTGGCTAATGATCACCATGACGCTTGGATTTAATGCTTCCGGGTGGGCAGAAGACCTTGACGCAAACAAGACAGAATATCTGCGGGCTTGCGCGGGATGTCACGGTGACGACGGAAAGGGAAAAGGACCGCTCAGCAAGAAGCTTAAAACACCACCTGCCAATTTGACCATACTTGCCAAGAAGAACAACGGCGTGTTTCCCCTGAGCGCGGTTTATCAGTCAATTGACGGACGAAACGTGACCGAATCGCACGGCATTCGTGAAATGCCAATTTGGGGTTGCCGACAAGAGCCGTCGCCGATTTCACCAAACAGAACATACAAGCCCGATCCTTACGGGTCACATCTTGACCTCTCCTGCGATTCAGAAGACATCATTGCAAACCGTATATTGTCTGTTGTGGAATATCTGCGTCGAATCCAGGGGAAGTAGCAGGCATGCAACTGCGTCTACCACTCCGGTCTGAAACGGAATTTACCCATGAAACATATGTCACCCGATTGGTAAGTTTAAAGGACGTAATACCGGCTCCAGAACAGCATGAATTGGCATATTTATTACCGGAGAATGCGGTCGGCAGAGGAGTTGTTTTCGGAATTTGAAATGTGATTTGCTGTGACCATCTGATTCGGGAGGAGCGGATGGTCAAATGCAGCAAAGCCGAGGTGCGGCGGCTGAGGACGGCACTGCGATGGAAGCTTCCGTCCACGCAGCGCGAGCGCATCCAGATGGTGCTGCTGCGCGAGGGCGGGATGACGCAGCCGGCGATTGCGGGGGCCATGGGCGTTTCGCTGAGTACGGTGAACCGTGCACACATGGCCTATGACCACGGTGGCATCAAAGCGCTCAAGCCCAAGGCGAACGGCGGACGCAAGCGCGAGAACATGACCGTGGCCGAGGAAAAGGCCTTACTGGCGCGCTTTTCCCACGCTGCGGGGGCCGGCGAACTGTTGAACATCCACGATCTCAAGGCGGCTTATGAAAAGGCGATCGGGCACCCAACCAGCGAGAGCACGGTGTACAACCTCCTGCATCGGCATGGCTGGCGTAAGCTGATGCCACGCCCGTTCCATCCCAAGCGGAACCTGGCGGCGCAAGACGCTTTTAAAAAAACGGTTTTCGTGATGCTGTGAGGAAGGCCAAGCGGGCGGCGGCCAAGCGCGGTCGTCGCTTGCGTGTCATGTTCGCCGACGAAGCGCGTTTCGGACGCATGAACCGCCCGCGACCTTGCTGGGCTCGAACCGGTGTCAGACCCGAGGTCGCCGCGCAACTCATTCGTGAATACATCTACCTATACGGCGCGGTCTGTCCCAAGGATGGAAGATGCGTCTATCTGATCATGCCCGCATCGGATACTGCCTGCTTCCAGATCTACCTCGACGTTCTATCCAGAAAATACAGCAGGCAACACATTCTCTTGGTCCTCGATGGTGCCCCCAATCATCAGTGCGGCGTGCTCGCAGTCCCCGATAACATCTCGCTTCTGTTCCTGCCACCCTATTCGCCGGAGTTGAACCCGAAGGAGAACCTCTGGGACGAAATCCGCGAGAAAATCTTCAAGAACCTCGCCCTCAAATCCATGAATGCCGTGCGTGCAAAACTTAGGGAGGCCGTTCTCTACATCGAGCGAAATCCAGAACTCGTCAAATCCATCACAACCTTCCCTTACATTGCCAAGTCAATCTGATATGGAGGTGGTATGGAGACACGGGGCGGTCCCGAGAGGACTCGAACCTCCGACCTTCGGTTTAGGAAACCGCTGCTCTATCCGGCTGAGCTACGGGACCATCCAAGAAAATCAATATCTTCCATTCTACTCCCGAACGCCGGCGGCGCCAATCAGCGCTTTATCGAACGCCGCTTGCAGAATTCATAATTACCCGCCCGAACGATTACCTCTTGCCCTCCCGGCTCTAGAAAGCGGTCAATTGGTTGTGCACGGCCAAGCATCGTGGATAGCCTCTAGGGCGAGTGTCTTAAAATTTTCATGCATCCGCTGAGGTCGTGCTTCTATATAAGTAATGACCACTCGAATGGTTTGCTCAAGGGGCACTCCATTAGGTGGGCAACTGCTGTATTCTTTTTCTTGTGGAGGGAATTCACTCATCATGAAATCAATTGCCTCAATGATGCCAACACACACCCCTCGCACGACTGCATCGGTGGGCCGCGTAAGGTCTTCCTTGTTCACCGCGGCTCGACAATACGGAAGCATGTAGTTGGCGCTATGCTTGTCTTCCTGTGCCAGCGCTAACGTCTCGACCGCCAATCCCATTGCAATTCCAAGGACCACTGCTCGCATGATGTCTTAGCCTCTGAGGGGTTAGGGAAGAAGGCGGATTACTCCCAGTAGCATGGCAAGGGATCAACTGAACGCAAAGATACAACCACTCGCAAATCTGGACACGAGAGACGGCAACCCCCCATGCCTGAGCTTTCAATCGACGCCGAGGAACTGGTCAAGCTTACGCTCGCGCTTTGCAATATCGAAAGCCCCGCCGGCAGGGAAGCCGAAGTCGGCGAGTTTGTGTTCGAATGGCTCGCGCGCGAGGGGTTTGCTCCGCGCAGGATCGGAATGTTTCCCGACCGCTTCAACGTGCTGGGAACATTGGCCGGCCGCGGCGACGGCTACAGCCTGATCTTCAACAGCCATCTCGATACCGGCCGCAGCAAGGCCGATCGCTGGAGCATCCGCAACCCGCAGGCCCCGGTCAATCACGGCGCGTGGGTCGAAGGCGAAACCCTGCACGGGGAAGGCGTGGTCAATGACAAGGGACCGATGGCGGCGTTTCTGATCGCCGCAAAAACCTTGAAAGCTGCCGGCATCCCCTTGCGCGGGGATTTGCTCCTTTCAGCAGTCCCGGGCGAAATCGGCTACGAAGCGGTCGATGAATTCGAAGCGCCGCGTTATCTCAGCAAGGAGGTCGGCACGCGTTATCTGATCCAGCACGGCGGCGTTGCCGACTTTGCCCTGGTCGCCGAGGGCACGGATTTTCGCTACGCCGCAATCGAGGCCGGCAAGGCTTTCTTCAAGATTACCGTCTTCGGTGACGATCAGTACTATACGCCGTTTGTGCCCGACGCGGAGGTGGACACGAAGCACCCGAACGCCATCGTGCGGGCTGCCCTGTTCGTGCCGATCCTGCAGGAATGGGCGCGCAGATACGAGCAGCGCTTTGTCTACAAATCCAAGGACGGCACGATCGTGCCGAAAGTCGTGATCGGCGCGATCCGCGGCGGCAATCCTTATCACGTAACCCGCACCTCCGAATTGTGCGCGATGTATCTCGATTGCCGGCTGACCCCGGAATCCGATCCGCTTGCCCTTCGACGCGAGCTGCGGGAGCTGCTTGCATCGACCGATATCCCGGGAACGGTCGAACTGTTCCTCTACCGCCGCTCCCATGGAGCGCCCGACACCGGCGTGCTGCTCGAGGGCCTTCGCGCCGCCCACCGGTCGGTGATCGGCAGCGAGCTGGAGCTTGCCGCACCGGTATTTTCCAGCATGTGGCGCGACGTCCTGATCTTCAACGAAATGGGAATACCTGCGATTACCTACGGGCCGCCAAGGAGCTTCCGCAAGCAGGCGATGACCATTGCCGACCTTACGCGTGCTGCCGAGGTTTACGCGCGCGTGGCGATCAATGTTTGCAGCCGGGAAAAGCCGAGGGTTGTGGCTTGAGGCGCTTGTAAATGCGCCCTCTCCCCTTGCGGGAGAGGGCTACTCGGCTGTACCCCAAGAAGTTGGGTGAGGGGTCAGCACTTCGAATACAAATACCCCTCACCCATTCTTTTTGCGGCAATGTTTGCGCAGCCCTCTCCCGCAGCCAAAGTCGGATTTATCCGATTTTGGCCGCGCTCTTAATTAAGTGCCGAACTCGGGTCAAACCCGAGTTCGGATGGGAGAGGGCGCCATCTGTAGCGTTCGCGCTTGCGGATCGCCTGATGCATGATCTCGCTCGTTAAAAGGAATTCAGAAATGATCCGGTCGCTGCTGCTGATTCTGGCTCTCGTGCTCGCTTCTTTCAGCGTGCCCTCGGGCGCGGGCGCGGCATCCGACTATCCCAGGCAGCCGATCCAGATCGTCGTCCCGTTCACGCCCGGCGGCAACACCGACCTGCTCGCTCGAATAATGGCGGAGCGGTTGCAGGCGAGCCTGAAAGAAACAGTCACTGTGGTCAACCGTCCGGGTGCGGGCACCAGTATCGGCGCTGCCGCGGTCGCCGGCAGCAGTCCCGACGGGTACACGATCTTCATCGGCCCGCCTGCCTCGTTTGTCGTCAACCAGTTCATCTTTGCGAGCCTGCCCTACGATCCGGATACGGCATTTGCTCCGTTCTCGCTGGTAGCGCGCTTTCCGAACGTGCTGGTGGTGCACCCGTCGGTAGGGGTCAAGTCGATCCAGGAGCTGATCGACAAGGCAAAAGCAAATCCCGGCAAGATCGAATACGCCTCCGCCGGAATCGGAGCGGCAAGCCATTTGTCCGGCGCGCTGTTCGGCGCCATGGCGAAAATCGACATCCTGCACGTCCCCTACAAGGGGACGTCGCAATCCCTGCAGGACCTGGTCGGCGGGCGCGTGGCATTCACCATCGATAATCTCGGACCGATCCTGCCGTTCATCCAATCCGGAGCGCTCCTTGCGCTCGGCGTTTCAACCCGGGACCCGGTGTCGCTGTTGCCGGGCGTGCCGCCGATCGGCACGGTGCTCAAGGGCTACGAGCTGAGCTCATGGAACATCATGGCGGTCCCGGCCGGCACGCCGCAAGAGATTGTCGGCAGACTCAGTGCGGAATGCCAGCGCATCCTGCAAATGCCGGACGTGATCGAAAAGATGCGCTCGTTCGGCTCGGAGCCGGTAGGCGGCACGCCCGATGAGGTCGCAGCCTTTCTAAAAGACGAGCGGGTGCGCTGGGAGGCAGCGGTCAAAGCCGCGAACATCAATAAGGGGGAAGTCAAGTAGACGCGGCGCATCTCCTCATACTCGATCCGTCAACCTGAGGTGTGCGGCGCCTTTGTGGCCGTGCATCCTTCGAGGCCCGCGCCCTTTACCGCTTTCCACTGCGGTCCTTCAACGCGCGGGCACCTCAGGATGACGGATAGGGATCGCGTCGTGCACCTCACCGGCAGTGCGGCATGATCTCCTCGGCGAACCAGTGTATCTGCTCAACGTACTCACCTTGCGTGTTCACCGCGATTGCCATCGCGGCGCAATGATCGACGCCCATGGCGGCAAGCTGATGAATCTTGTCGATGATGTGCTGCGGCGAACCGACCAGGTTCGCCGTCACCTGGTGGATGGGATCACGCCCGGTATAGGCCAGTGACTTGCGGTGGGCGACCAGGCCGCTTTGCATATAGGTCACTTGCGCCGCTTCGTCGGTCTTTCCGATCAGCAGCGAAAATTGCGGCGCAACCTCGATCGCATTGGGGTCGCGGCCGAGTTCGCCGGCCCGCTGGCGGAGATGCCTGGTGCGCTCGGCGATCTCGTGAAAAGGCCGCCAGCCCGGCAACCATCCCTGGCCGAGCTTTGCCGCGCGCTCGATTGCCGCCAAGTTGTGTCCGCCGATATAGAGCGCGAAGGGCTTCTGCTTCGGCTTGGGAAACATTTCGAGATTCGTGAAGGAATAGTATTTGCCGTCGAAGGAGGAGACCCTGTCGTTGATCAGAGTGTTGAATGCGGCAAGACCCTCTTCGAGCATCTCGCCGCGATGGGCCCGGGGAAAGCGCTTGCCCGCCCAGGCCTCGAATTCCTCGCGGTAGGCACCGATGCCCACCGCGAGCGTAAAGCGTCCGCCGGACAGCTGATCGAGCGTCGCAACCTGTTTGGCGAGGTATACCGGCTCGCGCATCGGCATGACCAGCAACGCGGTCCCGACGCGCAGCCGGGTGGTCGCCTGCGCTATCATGGCAAGCGTAATCAGCACATCGTAGAAATTCGGCGGATCGCGGAATATCTCGCGCACGTAATGCTGCGTCGTGATGTGATCGTTGCCCCAGACGGCGTCGTAGCCGAGCTTTTCGCATAAGACGCCGGTCTTGATCAGATCCTCCGGCGCGCAGAACGGAATCGGGTAGACGAGACCTTCGTAGCCGGTCGCCAGGCACACTGAGAATTTCATCTGGCCTCAAACAATTCTTAGTCCGGTCGGCAAGGTCATGAGCGATTGCGCACCGTTCTTCGTCACCAGAACCATGTCCTCGACCTGCACGCCGGCGAAGCCGAGCTCGTAATACGGCGTTTCGATACACACCACCATGTTCTCCTCGAGCAACTCGCCGGAGCTGTCCGATATGTTGGGCGGGTCATAGCCATCGACGCCGATGCCGTGGCCGATATGGCTGCGCTTGAAATGGGAAATGCCTTCGCGCCGCACCGTCTCCACGACATGGTCGAAAAGCTGCGCGACTTTCAATCCGGGCTTGATCACGTCATAGGCGCTCAGCACGCCTTTTTCGACACCGGCATAGTATTTGGCAACTTTGCCGCCGGGCTCGCCGAAGGCCGCACCGCGCGCCATGTCGGAGCGGTAATGCCGATAGCGGCCGCCCACGTCGAAGCGGATCACATCGCCCGGCCTGAGAGCGCGATCCGACGGCTGCACATTGCTGAGCGCGCTGCGGGTGCCGAAACCGATGCAGCCGGTCACCGGCGCGGTGTCGTTTTGCGCGAGACACGCGTTGAACGCCCGCAGCATTTCCCGTTCGGTGACGCCTTGCCTGGCAACCTTGAGAGCCGCATCGATCGCGCGCTCAGTATTGCGCGCGGCCTGCCGCAGGATTTCGATCTCGCCCGCGGTCTTGACCGCGCGGACGCGCTCGAACAATGAAAACGACCGAATGAAGGTCGCGTCCGGCAGAAGCGATTTGAGCTGATCCATGCATTGGGGCGTGATGCCCATCTCGTCAATGCCAATCCTAGCGCGGGCTAGACCCTTCTCCTTGATGGCGGCAGACAAAGCCTCCACCGGGCCCTTGAATGCTGCGCTTGAAAAAAGCTCTCGCTGCATCTCGTCGGCGGCATCGAGCTTTACGGACGGATCGACATCGACCTGGAAATAGCCGTAACGGTAGATCTGCCTGATCCAGATATCCTGGTCAGGGACGAGATCCAGTAAGCCCGAATTAGCGATGATGCAGCCTCCGCCGTCTTTCGGCTGCAGCACATAGGCTTGCGGTCCGCGGCGCACCCACTGCGACATGGCCCAGAAACCGCTCAAATAGGTCACGTTTTCCGGACAGGTCGCGATGACGGCATCGAGCTCCGACCGCTGCATTATTTCTTGCAGGCGAGAAAAATTAGCCAGCATTCTGCGATCCCAATTCATGTTCCAATTTGCTGGAGTCAATTGCAACGTGTCTTGTAGGGCGTCTTTGCAAGGTGTCTTTGCAATCCTGTCCTGCCATGACATCGAAGTCAATTTGCACGCCTTGCAGTTGACGACTATGCAGCCGCAATGAGCAGTGTCCCGAAAATCAGCATTCGACTGCACGGCGCAATGCCGCCCGGGCAAGGCATTGAGCTCGCTAAGGCGGCGGAGAATGCCGGTTTTGCCAGCGTGTGGTTTGCGGAGAATGCTTTTGCCCGGGGCATCCTGCCGCTGGCGAGCGCCTGCGCGCTCGCAACGAAGCGATTGCGCATCGGCGCCGGAGTATTCAATCCGTTCAGCCGGCATCCCACCATGATGGCAATGGAGATCGGTGCGCTTGACGAGCTGTCGAACGGGCGCGCGATGCTGAGCATCGGCACCGGCATCCTCTCGGCGGTGGAAAAAATCGGCTTCGACATCGACAAGCCGCTGCTCGCCGTGCGCGATACGCTTGCGATCGTACGTGGCCTGTTGCGCGGCGAAGAGGTCGACCATGCCGGTTCCGCATTCTCGGCCCGCAAGGTGCGGCTAGATTACAAGCCACGTGCCGACATTGCGATCTTTCTTGCCGGCCGCGGCACGTTGACCGTTAAGCTCGCAGGCGAGGCAACCGAAGGTCTGATTATTTCCAATATGTGCTCGCTCGGATTTGCCGCAGGAGCCGCAGATCTCATGCAGGCGAGCCGCCGCGCGGCCGGACGGCCGGATCGTGGAGAGGTGATCCAGTTCATGCCGTGCGCCATGCGCGAGGACCGCGCCGAGGCGATGAGAGCGGCGAAACGCGCCGTCGGCGAAATGCTGCCCGGATACTGGGCGCTCGGCCGGAGGCTTCGCTCAGCAAAGGAAGGATTGCTCACCGGCAGCGATATCTCGGAAGCGGAATTCGCAAAGGCCGCCGCCCGGTTGCAGGCGGGGGGCGCTCCCGAGGACATCCTGGACGAGCGGCACGCAAGAGCTTTCTCGCTCGCGGGAACGCCGGAGGAATGCCTTGCCACGGCAAAAAAGTACGCAGCAGCCGGCGTTTCGGAACTGGCGTTGACCTTCGCCGGGCCCACGGCGCTGCACGATATCGGCGCGATGGGTGCGGCTCTGCGCGAATGGCAGCGCGTGAAGTAGCACTCTAGACGCGAGGCCGGACCCGGCTACTATCGGCATTCGCATTCGGAGATTCCATCGTGGTTATCAGCTTCAGGGGACTTCCACCGCACGACCTCGGTACGGCAGAAACCGGCTCGGCGCAGGCAATCGGTGAATTCGTCGAGGTGACCATGAATACGCTCAACTCCTGGCATTCCCCGCCGGGAAATCTGGTGCGCGTGCAGATGTCGCCCGCGGTCGCGCGCTCTCTTGCGGACCGTCTCACTGCCGCCGCAGTCGCGGCCGAGTCAAACGCGCGGCAATAGCGGAACAGATTAGAAACAGGGAACCGGCGCCGCTATGATGACGGAACCGGAAGCCGATTGGCGGGTTCTGCGGTAGCGCGGGACTGCGGCCAAGGAGGCTGGTGCTTGGTCGCGACCCTGTCCCTGGGTTTGGGGGAGAACGTTGCACATGACGGCGAAGCCGCTCGGGAGCGACGATCCCATGAGCATGCCGGCGGACTTGAGCCGGCAGGCCGGGGAGGAAATTCTACGCGAGCAGAAAGAGCGGCTGGCCGTCACCTATGAGCATACGACCGTCGGCATTGCCGAAGTCGATGCGCAGGGCAAACGCCTGAGCGTCAATGCAACCGCGTGCGCCATCACCGGGCGCTCACGCGAGGAATTGCTGCACGGAAACATCTTCGATGTGCTGCATCCGGAGGATCGCGAGGAGGACCTGCGCCAATATTGCCGCCTGGTCGGCGGCGAGATCGATCGCTATGCGATCGAGAAGCGCATCGTCCGCAAAGACCGATCGGTGATCTGGATTTCGGTCGTCAGCTCGGCCGTTCGCGACCCTGCCGGCGCATTTCTCTACGGCGTGCGGACATTCCAGGACATCACCGAAACAAAGCGCGCTTTGGATGCGCTGGCGGAAAGAGAGCAGCGCCTGGCGGCGACCTATGAGCGTGCCGGGATCGCCATTTCGGAAATCAATGCGCAGGGCCGATTACTGCGGGTGAACGAAGCAGCCTGCCTGATTACCGGCTATGCACGCGAGGAACTGCTCGAACACACGGTCTTCGATGTCACCCATCCCGAGGACAGCGGACAAGACTTCGAGAAATTCCAGCAGCAGAGGAGCGTGCCGGACGATCGCTACACGGTCGAAAAACGCCTCATTCGCAAGGACGGCGGCATCATTTGGGTTGCCGTCACATCATCGACCGTGCGCGATTCCGCCGGCCGCTTCCTGTACGGAATCAGGGTGATGCAAGACATCACCGCGCGCAAGCACGCCCAGGACGCAGTGCGCCACAGCGAACGTCAGTTCCGCGAACTGTTGGAATCGCTCCCGGCCGCCGTATACACCACCGACGCCGCCGGCCGTGTCACCTTCTATAACCAGACCGCGGTCGAACTGTCGGGCAGAGAACCGAAACTCGGCAGCGACGAGTGGCGCGTCAACTGGCGCCTCTACCGGCCGGACGGAACGCCGATCCCGATCGAGGAGTTTCCGCTCGAGCGGATGCTGAGGGGCAACCGTCCGGGGCACGGCATCGAAACGGTTGCCGAGAGGCCGGACGGCACCCGCATCCCGCTGATTGCCTATCCGACTCTGCTGCGCGACGAGAGCGGGAAGCTTGTCGGAGCGGTGAACATGCTGGTTGATATCAGCGAGCGCAAGCAGGCGGAGGCCAATCAGAAAGTGCTGCTTGATGAGCTCAATCATCGCGTCAAGAACAACATGCAAATGCTGCATTCGCTCTTACGGGCGGCACAGCGGCAAACGCGCAGCGACGAGGCGCGCACGGTGCTCGCCGACGCGAGTCAAAGGGTGGGCGCCATGGCCGCCGCCCAGCAGGTGCTTTATGATGCCGGCGATGCGGTCACATATAACGCCAAGGATTTTCTCGAAGGCGTTTGCGCCAGTGCCCGCCAAATGTTCAGTCCCAAGATCGGTATTGTGATTGTGGAATGCATATCGGGAAAGTTGTCCAACGATACGGCCATGCCGCTTGCGCTGATCCTCAATGAGCTTCTCACCAACGCGGCCAAGCACGCCATGAACGGTAAAGGCGAAGGCTCGGTCCAGGTCCGCTTGATGAAAAGCCGGGATGGTCAGGATGCATTCGAACTCTGGGTGGAGGATGACGGGCCAGGATACGATCTGGCCGAGGGGCCTATGCGATCTTCCGGGCTCGGCCTGGTGAGCGGGCTTGCCCGTCAGCTCGGCGGCAGGTTCAAGGTGGAGCGTGCCGCCGGCGCGCGGTGCAGCGTCGAATTCCTCGACCGAGGGAGGATGCAATGAGTTTTGCGGACGTAGCCCTGGCCCATCCTGCATCGATCGGTAACCGCTTTGCACCGGTTCATCTCCCGCACGACATGGCAGATGACATGAGCGACCCGGCAAAGATTCTCATTGTCGAGGACGATTATCTCGCGGCCAGCGAAATTGAAGACGTGTTGCGGGAAGCCGGCTACGAAATCGCCGGCATTGCCGATTCCGCGCCGGCGGCGGTGAAGCTCGCGAGAGCGGAGACTCCCACTCTCATCATCATGGACATTCGGCTGATCGGACGAGTCGACGGCGTCGATGCGGCGCTGGAAATATTCCGCGACACCGGCATACGCTGCATTTTTGCAACCGCGCATTATGACGCAAGCGTGCGCGCGCGCGCGCAAGCGGCTGATCCCCTTGGCTGGCTGCCGAAACCCTATGCCCCGCATGCGCTGATCGCGATGGTCCGCCACGCCCTGGCCAAACTGTGAGCTGCTCCGCTATTCAAGCGCCGTAGTAGCGCCCAATTCCAAGCCTTTCGTTAACCCATCCTTAACGGCGCAGGCATCGCGAACGTGGCATCGGGGAGGCTATTGAGGCTTCTCGCCTTGGCGAGCGCGATGGCCTGCACGACCGTGCAGGCGATTTCGCAACCGCGGCCATCCATTGGCGAGGCGTGTCGCCCGCAAAGCGCCGGCAACGGCAAGGTCGGCAGCATAATCGACGGGCGCAGCTTCGCCCTGGAGGACGGACGCCCCGTGCGCCTGCCGGGCATCGAAGTGCCGCTCCTAGGTAGGCCCGACGAACGGGACCTGCGCGCCGGCGCCGCCCTAGCCGCCCGCGAAGCGCTCGGGACCATCCTGGCCGGACAGGAGGTCGAGCTGCGCCAGGGCACGGCGACAGTCGACCGCTACGGCAGGATGCTGGCAGATGCCTATTTCCAGCGGAACGGCGCGCAACAATCGGCTGCCCGGGCGATGGTGGCAGCCGGCATGGCGCGGGTTTCAGCGGATGACGCAAGCCGCGCCTGCATGACGGAACTGCTGACCGAGGAAGGCAACGCCCGCGCAGCCAAGCTTGGCCTCTGGAACGAACCGTATTATGCCATCCACGCGGCCGAGAATCTCGCCGAACTCATGGCCGAACAGGGCCGTTTCACCATTGTGGAAGGGAAGGTGTTGTCGGTGCGCGAAAGCGGGGGCACGATTTTCATGAATTTCGGCCGGCGGTGGTCGCAGGCACTCACGGTTACCATCCTGAAACGAAATGAGCGTCATTTTCTGACCGCGGGCATAGAGCCAAAAGGCTTGGAAAATCGCCGGCTGCGTATTCGCGGATGGGTCGAGGACCGCAACGGCCCGCGCATCGAGGCGACCCATCCGGAGCAGATCGAGATCGCCGAGCGCTGACGGGACATTCGTGCACAGCCTCACACCAATGCAGCTCCGTCGTAGCCCGCATGAGCGCAGCGAAATGCGGGAATGCAGCCCCGGATTGCGCTTCGCTTATCCGGGCTACAGGGTTGCGTTTGCCGCCGCGCTCGCCCTTCTGCTCGCCGGCTGCAGCTCGTCGCTCCTTTCCGTCGGCGCTCCCCCGGCATCGCTGCCGCAAGCGCCAACAATCGTCGAGCAGCAGCAAACGTCCACTGCTTCGCAGCGCGAGCACCAGCGCATCCTCGCCGCCTATAACGGGACCTATGATGACCCCAGAGTCGAGGCGCTGGTTACGCAAACCGTCACACGACTGGTCGCCGCCTCCGAGCGTCCCGACCTGCAATACCGCATCACCATTCTCAACTCCGCAACGGTCAATGCCTTCGCGCTGCCCAGCGGGCATCTTTATGTGACGCGGGGGCTCATTGCGCTCGCCAACGACACGTCCGAACTTGCCTCGGTGCTCTCCCATGAAATGTCGCATGTCATCGCCCGGCACGCCGCCATGCGCGAGGACGAAGCCAGCAAGGTGGCCCTGGTCACGCGGGTGTTCACCGATCTGGGCAGCGACCCCGAAACCAGCGCGCTTGCGCTCGCGAAGTCGAAGATCAAGCTGGCGAGCTTCTCGCGTGCGCAGGAGCTCGAAGCCGATGGGATCGGCGTCGGCATCGCGGCGCGCGCCGGCTACGATCCCTATGGCGCGGTACGCTTTCTCACCTCCATGGGCCGCAATGCCGAACTCAAGGCGAATCCCGGCCAATCGCATATCGATCCGCGCTCGCCCGACTTTCTTTCCTCGCACCCGGCAACCCCCGAACGCATCAAGCTAGCGCAAGGCAATGCGCATTCGTTCGCCTCCTCCGGCGCGGGCGAACGCGACCAGGCGGATTATCTCGCCAGCGTTGACGGCATGGTCTATGGCGAGGATCCGAGCGAAGGCTTCGTGCGCGGCCGCAGGTTCGTGCACCCGAGATTAGGCTTCACCTTCCTCGCGCCGGAAGGCTTCTCGCTCGATAATACCGCGCATGCAGTACTGGGAGTGCGGGACAGCGGCGGCCAGGCGCTGCGGCTCGACGTCGTGCGCGTTCCGGCCGAGCAGACACTTATCGAATATCTCAATTCCGGCTGGATCGAGAACATCGATCCGAAATCGGTTGAGGAGATCACGATCAACGGCCTGCCGGCGGCTACCGCCTCGGCCAAAGGCGATCAGTGGGTGTTTCGGCTTTATGCGGTTCGCTTCGGCACTGACGTCTATCGATTCATCTTTGCGAGCAAGCGCATGAATGCCGACATCGATCGCGCCTTCCGCGAAGCAGTCGGCACTTTCCGCCGCATGACGCTTGCGGAAAGCCAGGCGGCAAAGCCGATGCACATAAAGATCGTTACCGTGGAAGCCGACGAAAGCGTGGAGCGACTGGCGAGCCGAATGGCAACGCAAGACCGTGCGCTCGAGCGCTTTCGCATCCTCAATGGCCTCGGCCCGCACGATCGCGTCAATGCGGGCGACCGGGTCAAGATCGTGGTGGAATGAAAACCGCAGTCGTTGGCCTCGGTGCCATGGGCTGCGGCATTGCCGCAAGGCTCATGGCTGCCGGGCATACCGTGATCGCGTGGAATCGCAGCAAGGAAAAAGCCAGGGAAAAAGTTAAGCCGCTGATCGATGCCGGCATGGCATTTGCGGCCAGCCCCGGCGACGCTGCCGCCCAGTGCGATGTGATATTCTCCATCGTTACCGATGCCGAAGCGGTCAGAGCGGTTGCGCTCGGCGCCGACGGCATCATCGCAGGCCTGCGCGCCGAGGGCGTCTATCTCGACATGAGCACCATTGCGCCCGAGGCGAGCCGGGCGATTTCCGCCGAATTTCGGCGCCACGGCCGCAGCATGCTCGATGCGCCGATATCGGGAAGTCCGGTCACCCTGGCGCAAGGCAATGCCTCGGTGATGGTCGGCGGCGATGCGGCCGCATTCCAGCGGGTCGAACCGGTGCTGCGCGCGATCGGATCGAAAGTCACCTATATCGGCGGGAGCGGACTTGCCGTCGCCATGAAGATTGCGGTCAATCTTCTGCTCATGGTCGAGGTGATCGCGTTCGGCGAGGCCGTGGCGCTCGCCGAAAAGGGCGGCGTTGCGCGCGAGGTCGCCGTCGACGCCATCCTCAAAAGTGTCGCCGCATCGCCGGTGCTCGGCTATCGCGGGCCGTTCATTCTCGACGGCAAGATGCCGGCCGTCCCGCTTGCCGACGTGACGCTGCAGCAAAAAGACATGTTGCTGGCGCTCGACCTCGGCCGCAGGCTCGGCAGCCCGGTGCCGCTCGCCGCCGCGGCGAACGAAATCATGAATGCCTGCCGTGGGCTCGGCATCGATCACCGCGATTTCGTGACCGCACACGAAGTGTATCGCCGGCTGGGAGGACAATCGTGAAGAAGAAGGCGCCAGGGCAGCCGAAATCAGGGCACAAAGCAAAACAACTGCGTCCGCGCAAGCCTCCGACAGCCAGCACGGCTCGAACAGCCAAAATGTATCGCACCAATTTGCGCGATGTGCCGAAGATTACCGGCCTCAAGCGCAGGGACGGCTGGGTCGACATGCAGGTGCAGTTCCTGATCGACAAGCAATCGGCCGGTGCCGACCACGTTGTCGGCTGGACCGTGCTCAAGCCGGGAGCGCGACACGAAACCCATCTGCATCGCAACTGCGATGAATTCTTCATTGTGCTCAAGGGTCGCGGCCACATCTGCACCGGGCACGGAGAAGAGCCGGCGCGCGAAGGCGACGTGGTCTATTCACCGCGCAATTGCTGGCACGGTTTCAACAACACGTCGTCCAATGATGTCGTGCTGGTGTGGGGCTGGATGGGCGCGGGCTCCATCGCCGACTCAGGCTATGAAGTGAAGCACTGAGATTGCTCCCGTAGCCCGGATGAAGCGAAGCGAAATCCGGGACGCCGCTCCCGCATTACGCTGCGCTCCATGCGGGCTACAGGTTTTCAACCGGCGGGCAGCTGCGCCGCCGCCCACGTTGAGGCTTGGCGGCGCGTGGTGTCGGTCTTTTGCCAATAGCCGCGCCAGTCCATGCTCGGGCCGATGCCGTCGATTGCGGCGGGACCGGTGATCCTGGCGGCGGCGGCCGCATCGAGTACCATCAGGGGTTTCCCGCCCCGGCCGGCCTCATCGATGGCGGTGCGCAGAATGCGACGGTAGGCGGTGATAGCCTTGTCGGACTGGCCGAGATGCTCCTTGCTGCGGTCCTGGATCGCTCCCATGGATTCGCACGCCCACTGATCGTGCACGTTGATGTCGGCGCCCATGCCGGTGAACGTCTCGTGCTGCTGTTCGCGCGGGTCGAAGCCGTAGTTGTTGCTCTTGTTCTTGCGCGGGACGTAATCGGGAAGCTCATAGAGTTGGAGCCTTTGCCGGCGCATCTCCTCCTTGTTCACCGGCGCGCCAAAGCTCGTGAAGATTGCATACCAATAATGTCTGCAGTCATCGATGGGCACATGCCACTGGGTGATAGTCATCTCGCTCGACATCGGAATGGTGAAGCCATTGGGAAAGATAAGGTTGGTAACCCGCACATGGGTGTTCGAACTCGCTGACCTGGCGCAGCGTAATGACACGCATCCCGAACTCGGTCGGCTCGACTTCGATGCGCGGGCGCGGAAACTCGCGCATGATGCGCGTCATCGGCATTTCCGAGTCGATGGATTTGTCGCGAAACAACTTGCCGTAACCCGTTCCCGGCTCCTCATCGTGAAAGAAGCGGTGCAGAAACGAAGTATGCGCGGGGTCGATACCGACTTCGAGGGATTGCAGCCAGTTGCAGTCGATCATGCCCTTGAAAGCGAAGGTGTGGCTGCCAGGCGCGGTGAAGCAGTCGAAATGCGGGAATGCGGGCGGCGCGCCTTCACCCATATAGGCAAACAGGACTCCGCTCTTTTCGACCACCGGATAGGCTTTCTGCCGGATATTGGCGAACATTCGGCTGCCGTCCGGCTCCGCCGGAGTCTCCAGACATTTGCCGGTCACGTCGAACAGCCAGCCATGAAATGCGCAGCGCAAGCCGCCCTGCTCCAGCCGTCCGAATGCAAGGTCGGTGCCGCGATGCGGGCATGCCCGCTCGATCAGCCCGTAGCGGCCCTGCTCATCGCGAAACATCACCAGGTTTTCCCCGAACAGACGAACCGGTTTGACCGCTCGATTGCCGGAAAGCTCGTCGACAAGCGCCGCGGGCTGCCAGTAGCAGCGCATCAACCCGCCGGCGGGCGTGCCGGGTCCGGTGCGGGTGATGAGATCGTTCTGCTCCACGCTCAACATGAGAAATCTTCCTGTTCGCCTGCGTCCTTGGCGGAAATCTACCGGACCGCGGCGCGCCACGACAGTCTCAACCGCGCAGCAAACACTCCCGGCAACCCGCGGAACCGGCTGCGAGCGCCGGACGTTCTATAGAGCAGCGAATGTGATCGACATCACGTTTGCGGCGTCGATATGCTGGTAAGCCTGCCCAAAGGGCAGCGCGCGACCCGGAGCCATTCATGGAAGATGCGCAAGGACGCAAGATCGAGACGCCGGTGCAAGCGCGAGCCGGTGTTCTCGACCGTCCTGTATTGGTTGTGCTCGCTGTCAGCCTGGCCCTGATTGTGGTGCTGTTCGGCCTCCTTTGGCTCGGGTTCAATTATCTCGCCACATGAGGGCTAATCCCTCCCCCAAAAGGGCCTCAAAGGGGGAGGGATACATCAATGCCCCGGCAGCACCGTGACCTGCGGCGCTGCCGGCAATGTCGTCTTCGCCACCACCAGAGACGGTATTTCGCTCGTCTCCACGGTCCACAGTTGGCGCGCGCGTTCAAGAAATCGTTGCAGCGTGTAGGTGCTGAAGAAGTGCATGGGAATCATCAGCGGCGCCTTCAGCGCCTGCAGCACCTCGACCATGCCATCGAGATCGAGCGTCATGTTACCGTCCACCGGCACGAACACAACGTCCACGCGGCCGATCTCGTTGAGCTGCTGCTGATTGAGCGTGTGATGGAGATGCCCGAGATGCGCGATGCACATGTTGGCCATCTCGAAAATGAATATGGAGTTGCCATGCCGCTCGGTGCCCCCGCGCCAATCGCGGATATTGGTGGGCACATTGCGCACCCGGGTGTCACGCACGGTGATGTCGTGACGGGCAGGCTGGTCAGGAGTGGGCCCCCAGCCCCGCAGCACGTGCTTGATCGCGGGATCGGGATAATCGGTGTAATGGGTGCTGTGGGCGTGATTCATGGTAATGATATCCGGCAACACCGGCGAACGGACATAGTCGTTATAATCGGTGGCGATTCGCACGAGCTGCGGGCTTTCGATCAGGAAACTCGAATGCCCGATATAGGTAATGCGGACCTGATCCGGATTGAGGGCCAAGCGAAATCCCGCGGGAATGGCGCGCGTCCTGCTTTCCGCAACGAAGCCGGGACAGTTCTCCCGCATCTCGGGTTTTGCCTCAGGCGCCTGCACGATATCGAGGGCTAATGCAGGCGATGATACAGAGACAAGAAAAACCGAGAACGCCAGAACGAGAGTCTGCAAAATGTTCCTGTACATGCGTCCGTTCCTTGCGCTTATGCGCAGCGAACTTTCTTGCATGAATCCAGGATTGCCGCCAGCAAGGAACGTAGCCTGCCAAATCGTAGGTCTTGTAGCCCGGATGAAGTCATTCGACGACGCGTAAGCGTCTTCGAATGACGAAATCCGGGGTCCCGGATTACACACTCGTGCGCGAAAAGCACGCCCGAGTATTTCATCCGGGCTACGGATCGGACCGTTTACTACCGCGTGATGGCGAGCGTGGCTTTGGGGGTGATCACCACCCAGCGGCCATCCTGCTTGCGGATGGCTTCGACGCGCCCGAGGCCCGGCACCACGTCGCCCTGCTCCACTTCGATGAAGGCGCCGGCGCGGCCTTCAATATAGGCGACGCCGCGACGCACGTCGCGCAGCACCCAACCGTTCGTAGCGCCGGCGACCTGCTGCGGCGGCATGATCGACCCGGTCACTGCCGCTGTTTCGGCGCGGGAGAGCCGGTCGAGCGTTTCAATCGCTTTGTTGAGCTTGGCGGTGGGCTCCGTGGCAGTACGCTCCATGCGCTCGAGGCGCTCGCCAATCTTGGCCATCTGGGTGCCGGCATTGCGATTGGTGGCATCGATGGTCACTTTCAGTGCGGCAAGCTCAACTCTCGCCTGCACGACATTCTCCTTGAGAGCCTGGAGCTCTTCCGGCGTGATTTTGTCGATCGCTATGGCAGCGGTCCGCACCGGCCGTGCCAGCGAATAGGCGGTGAGCGCGCCGACCATGCCGCCAAGCGCGGCGGACAGCGCAAGACACGCTGCGAGCAAAGTGAACCGGCCTACGCGAGCCTGCGCGCTCTCCTCGGCCGTTTCGGAAACGGCCGCCTCGGAATGCGCAGCTTCTTGCGAATCTGTATTTGCGCCCGGCAGTTCCGGCGAAATCTGTGGGGCGGCAATGGCGGCAAGCTCGATTTTGGGTGCCTGGGCGGCGATATGCAGAAGAGGCAGCTCCAAGGTGCCGGTATCGATCCTTTCCGCCTTTTGCGCGTCTTTGGCCGCGAAACTTTGACTTGCCAAGGCCATCTTTGGGCTGTCGTCGCACGGCAGCCGTGATGTTTCGGCTGTCGATGCCGGCCTGTCCTTTAGTTTTTCCTGCCTAGCCATGCCAAGTCCTGCCAAAATCCCCAGCGGTCCGATTCACAAGTTCGCCAGTACTCGCGGCACGTTCGGGTGCGAACTTCGGAATCTAATGACCACTGGCAAGGTTATGATTCTAGTGCAGTTTTGAATTTGAAATTCCTGAACGAGCTTGCGGCCCAGAATGACAGGAACTGCAAATTCACCGCACTAGTGCGCGCTTGGCGGATTGGAAACCATGGCGGTTACCAATTGGTTACCATTTTGGCTAAATGCCCAGATATCGGTGCTGAACGGTGGGTGCGGCGGCAAGCTCGCCCGAACTGCCGCTCCACACCACCCTGCCGCGCTCAATGATGTAGTGGCGGTCGGCGATCCGAATCAGCGCTTCGACGTTCTTGTCGATCAGCAGGATCGATTGCCCGGCGGCCTTGAGTCGAGTAAGGCACTGCCAAATCTCGGTCCGGATGAGGGGTGCGAGCCCCTCGGTGGCCTCATCGAGGACCAGGAGCCGCGGATTGGTCATCAGCGCGCGGCCAATCGCCAGCATCTGCTGCTCTCCGCCGGAAAGCTGACTGGCCATATTGGTGAGCCGCTCGGCAAGCCGCGGAAAGAGCGCGCAGACTCGTTCGAGCGTCCAGGGTGCGGCCGTGTGCCGTCGATTTGCCGCCGTCGCAACCAGATTTTCGCGTGCGGTGAGATTGGGAAAGACCTGCCGGCCCTCGGGGACCAGCCCAATGCCGAGCTTGGCGATGCGATAGGCCGGCAGGCCGCGGATCTCCTCGCCTGCGAAACGGACGGAGCCCGCCATTGCCGGCGTAAGCCCCATGAGGGAGCGCACGGTCGTGGTCTTGCCCATGCCGTTTCTTCCCATCAGCGTTACCATCTCGCCCGACGCTACGGCGAGCGACATGCCAAACAGGACCTGACTCAATCCGTAGCAAGTCTCGACATTGGAGAGTTCCAGCAGCGGATCAGCCACGACGTTCACCTGCAATCAGGCTGTCGATGCCGCCGCGCGCAAACAGTACGACGAGAAGAAACAGCGGGCCGAGCACGATCTGCCAGTACTCCGCCATGCGAACGGCGGCATCGCCGAAAAAGGGCGACGCCAGCAGCCTGATGGTGAGCGGCAACGCCTCCTCCAGGGCGAGCAGCAGGACCGCGCCAAATAGCGGGCCGAACGAAGAGGCCATGCCGCCGAGCACCACCATTACGATCAGGTCGCCCGAACGGGTCCAGTGCATGGTTGCGGGGCTGATGAATCCGGTGTGATTGGCAAGCAGCGCCCCGGCCAATCCGCAGATTGCGCCGGCGATGACAAAGCCGGCAAGGCGATAGCGAAAGGTCGGAAACCCAATTGCCCGCATGCGGCGATCGTTCGAGCGCGCGCCTTGCAGCACCATGCCGAAGCGGGAGTTCACCAGCCGCCATGTGAGGTAGATGGTCGCGAGCAATAAGGCGAAGCAGAGATAATAGAAGACGAAGCGATCGGAGAGATCGATCAACCCGGCAAAGGTGCTGCGTTGCCGAATGCTCAAGCCGTCATCGGCGCCGTAACGGTCGAGGCCCACGCCGAAATAGTAGACGAGCTGCGCGAAGGCCAGCGTGATCATGATGAAATAGACGCCGCGCGTGCGCAGCGACAGCGCGCCGACAATGAGGGCAAATAGAGCGCAAACCGCGATCGCGAGCGGCCACTGCACAAACCCCGATGGAATGCCTTCATAGGCAAGAATGCCGACGGCATAGCCGCCTATGCCGAGATAGACGGCGTGCCCGAAGCTGACCATGCCGCCATAGCCGAGGATAAAATTAAGGCTGGTGGCCGCCATGGCAAGAATGAGGATTCGGCTAAACAGCGTAACGAGGAAAAAATTGCCGCTGAAGAATCCGTAGAGCGGCAAGAGCGCGAGCAGCAATAACAGGCAGGCGACCACCGCCTGATGCGGCGTCAGTTTCATTTGCCGGAGACCGGGAACAGCCCTTCTGGCCGCAGCACCAACACGATGGCCATGAGCAGATAGATCATCATCGACGACATGGCGGGCGCGACGGTCGACGCGGCGCGCGAGGCAAGTACAAGCCGTAACAGATCGGGCAGGAAGGCACGGCCGACGGTGTCGATCAGGCCGACCAGAAGCGCGGCAATGAAAGCGCCGCGGATCGATCCTATGCCGCCGATGATGATCACCACGAAAGCGAGAATCAGAATGTTCTCGCCCATCCCGATCTGCACAGTGAGGATCGGCGCCTGCATCAAGCCGGCGAGAGCGGCAAGCGCTGCGCCCAATCCGAACACCAGGGTGTACAGAAGATTGATGTTGACGCCGAGCGCTCCGGTCATTTCCCGATTGGAGGCGCCGGCGCGGATCAGCATGCCGAGCCTGGTGTGCATGACCAGAAAATAGAGGAGCAGTGCGACGACAAGCGCGGTGACGATGATGGCCATCCGATAGGTCGGATAGAACAGCCCCGGCAGGATCTCGATCGGATAGATGAGCCACATCGGCAGCGGCAGGCTCAACCCGCCCGGTCCCCAGATCAGCCGCACCAGCTCGTTGAAGAACAGAATCAACCCGAACGTGCCGAGGACATGATCAAGATGGTCACGGCCATAGAGGCGGCGCAACGCCACCACCTCCAGGACCATTCCCACCAACAGCGTCGCAACAAGCGCGAGGATTGCACCGGCGATGAAGCTTTCCGTCCAGCCGACAAAGGTGGCGGCGAAATAGGCGCCCAGCATGTACAGCGAGCCGTGCGCCAGGTTGACCAGGTCCATGATGCCGAAGACGAGCGTGAGCCCGGCCGCAAGCAGAAACAACAGCAGCCCCAGCTGCACTCCGTTCAGGCACTGTTCTAGCAGCAGCAGCATGGAAGCAGAGGACGGAGGACGGATAACAGAGGACAGAGGACGCAGGACGGATAAGAACGGCGCTGTCATGCCCGCGCTTGTCGCGGGCATCCACGCCTTAGCGGAAGACGTGGATGGCCGGGACAAGCCCGGCCATGACGAGAAATACCAGGGAAACGCATTCTACTTGGCATCCGACATGTGTCATCCGTCCTCAGTCATCCGTCCTCTGTCGTCCGACTCTCACCATTTCATCGGGCATTTGTCGTGGAAGCGATCCTGGCTGTCCTTGACAATGGTGGCCATGGTCTTGAGCACGAGATTTCCACCGGCATCCTTCACCGCTTCCTGCAAGTAGAAATTCTGGATCGGGAACTGGTTGTTGCCGTACTTGTAAGGCCCACGCACCGAAGCGTAATTGGCCTTGCGCATCTCATCGCGCATGGCGTCCTTCTTGCTGAGGTCGCCATTGACCGCTTTGACCGCGCTATTGACGAGATTGACGGCGTCGTAGGATTGCGCGCCGTAAAATGATGGTCCGTACTGGTGCTTTGCCTTGAAGTCGGCAACAAATTTCTTGTTGGCATCGTTGGGCAGATCGTTGACCCATTCCTGCGCGCCGGGAATGCCGAGCGCCAGCTCCTTCTGTCGCGGCAGAGTGGTCTCGTCGATGGTGAAGGCGGTATAGAGCGGAATCTGCCCCTTCAGCCCGGACTGTACGTATTGCGTGAGGAACTGCGATCCGGCGGCTCCCGGATAGAACACAAAAACTGCATCGGGCTTGGCGGCGCGGGCTTTGGTCAATTCAGCCGAGAAATCGAGCTGATCCGGCCAGCGGGTGAGCTCCTCGCCGATGATTTGCCCTTTGAAGGTCGAGCGAACGCCGGTGAGCATGTCCTTGCCGGCGGCATAGTTGGGGCCCATCAGGAACGCGGTCTTGACGTTCTTCTGATTCATGTACTCGCCCATCGCCTGGGGAGTTTGGTCGTTCTGCCACGAAGTTGAGAAGAAGAAAGGCGAGCACTGCTCGCCGGCGATCTGCGAGGGTCCGGCATTGGCGCTGATCAGAAAGGTCTGCGAATCCACGATCGGCTTGAGCGAGGCGAGCAGCACGTTCGACCAGATGAACCCCACCACGAAATTGACCTTATCGGACTCGATCAGCTTCTGCGATTTCTGCACACCGATCTCTGGCTTCTGCTGATCGTCTTCGTAGACAACTTCGACCGGCTTGCCTGCCATCTTGTGGCCGAGATGATCGAGCGCGAGGTCGAACGAGTTGCGCATATGCTCGCCGATGATCGCTGTGGGACCGCTGAAAGTGCTGACAAACCCGATCTTGACGGATTGCTGCGCGAGCGCAGGCGCGCCGCCCAGCACGACAAGTGCGGCCGTGCCCATCAGAAGCTTTTTCATTCCTTGTTCCTCCACGAATTTGCAAAGCAAGATCGTCATGCCCGGCCATGACACCGAGTTTCCATCGCAGCCCACTCTAGTGGAACAATCCTGCTGCCAAAAGCCCCAGCACTTGTGGCTTTTCGCCCCTCTTTGCAGCCGCGGGCAATGGCCTTTTGCTTGCCTTGCGCGGACCGCGGCAGTAACCATTTGCCTCATTGGCTGACATAGAAGATGCCGTCATGCACGAACTGACCGGCAGGACCCACTGGCATGAGCCGAGCGGCAACAACCGCGCGGGCTTCGGCGAATTTGGCCGCCCGAAGACTCCGTACGACCTGTTCATGGAATCGGAAGGCATCCCGGTGTTCCGGGACATCGGCGTCAACAAGGTGCAGAACCTTCCGCTCGCGCTGTGGAAACGACTGGGCGGCAAAGGGAGCTACATCCAGCTGCACGGCACCGAAGGCAAATGGGGGTGCTACGTGGTCGAAGTGCCCGGCGCCGGCGCGCTCAATGCCGAGAAGCACCTCTATGAGGAGATCTATCTGGTCGTCGAGGGGCGCGGCACCACCGAGGTGTGGCTGGACAACGACAGCAAGCGCCACGTCTTCGAATGGCAGAAGGGCTCCCTGTTTTCCATTCCGGTGAATGCCTGGCATCGCGTGGTCAATGCAAGCTCGGCGCCAGCGCTGCTTCTGGCCGGCACCACCGCGCCCAATCTTCTCAATCTCATCAACAACGTCGAGGTGATGTTCAACTGTCCCTATGAATTCCGCGAGCGGTTCAGTGGGGCCGACGACTTCTACAAATACAAGGAGGACATCGAGCCCGATCCGGTGCGCGGCCTGGCCATGCGGCGCACCAATTTCGTCCCCGACGTGGTCAACTGCGACCTGCCGCTCGACAACCGGCGCTCGCCCGGCTGGCGGCGGGTTGAGCCGTTCATGACCGGCAACACCTTTTATCTCTGGATCGGGCAGCACGAGAACGGACGCTATTCGAAGGCGCATGCGCATACATCCGCCGCCGTGCTCATCTGTCTCAAGGGCAAGGGCTATACCTACACATGGCCCGAACGCTACGGCGTCAGCCCGTGGAAGGACGGCCATGCCGACAAGATCAAGCGCGTCGATTACGAGCCGGTCGGCATGGTGTCGGCGGCGCCGGGCGGAGCGCGCTGGTATCACCAGCATTTCGGCGCTTCCCAGGACCCGTTGCGGCTGACGGCCTGGTTCGGTCCGCATAATCCCGGCCGCGAGCCCGGCCCTCCCGGCGAGAAGCACATCGACTATACCGGCATGGATATTCCCGAGGGCGGCACCGCTATTCCCTACTGGATGGAGGATCCCTTCATCCGTGCTGAATATGCGGCAAAGCTGCAAGCCGAGGGCGTGCTCAATCGCATGGAGCCGCAATTCTATCAGCAGGGCAGCGTCGTTCCGAAATTCACCGGCGCCTAATCGCGCAAATGACCGAGGCGGAAGAGGGCGGGCGGATTTTCTTCACCAGCACCGGGCGCTCGCTGGTGGAAGAAGACGAGATCGTCATCCTCAGCGTCGGAGTGGATATCGGCTCCTCCACCTCGCACCTCGTATTCTCGCGCATTGTGCTCGAGCGCCTCGACAGCCGGTATGTCGTCTCGGCGCGCGAGACGTTCTATCAGTCCGATATCCTGCTTACGCCCTATTGCGGAGCCGAGGAGATCGATGCGCAGGCGCTCGGCGCGTTCATCGAGCGCGAGTATCGCAACGCCGATATTGACCCCGACGAGATCGATACCGGCGCCCTGATCCTCACCGGGGTGGCGGTTCGCCGGCGCAATGCGCGCGCCATCGGCGAACTGTTTGCGCGGCAGACCGGCAAGATGGTGGCGGTATCGGCGGGGGACAGCCTGGAAACGGTGCTCGCGGCGCACGGCTCCGGCGCGGCGGCGCGCTCGTTGCGCGAGCGGGCAAGCGTCATGAATGTCGATGTCGGCGGCGGCACGTCGAAAATCGCAATCTGCCGCGAAGGTGAAGTGAGCGAGCTTACCGCCCTCGATGTCGGCGCGCGCCTGATCTGTCTCGATGCCGAAGGATGCATTTCGCGCATCGAAGAGGCGGGATACCGCTTTGCTGCCGAGCTTGCGCTCGACGTTACGGTCGGGAGAAAGCTTTCCGAAGGTGCCCGCTGCAGCTTGGCTGCCCGCATGGCGGACCGGCTGTTCGAAGCCATGCGCGGCGGCGTGCCGTCTGCGGGCGGCGCGACGCTCCTGCGCCTTGATCCGCTCTCCTCATCTGCAGCGGTCGACCAGGTCACGTTTTCCGGCGGAGTCGCGGAATATATTTACGGTCGCGAGCAAGCAGATTTCGGCGATTTGGGAGCGGCGCTGGCGGAGGAAATTCGTGCCCGCTTGAAAATACGCGGTCCGCGGCTTGTCCCCACGAATGAAGGCATCCGGGCTACCGTCATCGGAGCTTCGCAATATACGACGCAGGTGAGCGGCGGCACCATATACGTCTCGCCGCTTGCCGTCTTGCCGCTGCGCAATGTGCCGGTGATTGCCCCTTTTCCGCGCTTGATGCCGAAGCAATCGACACCGGCGCGGTGGCACGCGCCATCAAGGGCGTACTGCAGCGGCTTGAGCTCGCCGCAGGCGACATGCCGGTAGCGCTTTTCGTGCCGTGGCGGGGCTCGGCGACCTTTCAGCGTCTCGACGATTTCTGCCGGGGCGTGGTCGAGGGTCTCGCATCCGTGCTCGCGCGCGGGCACGCGCTGGTGCTCGCCGGCGACGGCGATGTCGGCGGCCTCATGGGCATTCACCTGCGCGAAGATCTGCGGCTTGCCAACCCCATCGTGTCGGTCGACGGGCTTGAGCTAAAGGCATTCGATTACATCGACATCGGCACCATGCTGCCGAATTCCGGCGCGGTCCCGGTGGTGATCAAGTCCTTGATCTTTCCGGTGGGCGCGGCAGCGGAAACGGAGCGGCTGTCCGCGCCGCGCCCTATCGGTGAAACGGTGTAGTTACCTCACCCGGCTCGCCGGCGGCGGATCTCCTCGATCACAATGCTGTTGTCATGATCGCCTTCGCCATTCCGCACACACGCTTGCAGCACGTCAGCATGAATTTCGAGGAGCGGCAGCCGCTGCTTTGCCAGACGTGCCTGGTCGAGCATTAACCGCACGTCCTTGAGATGCTGCATGATGCGCCCTTCGGGAACGAAATCGCCGCGCACCATCTTGTCGCCCTTGATGTCCATGACTTGCGAGTAGCACGCCGAACCACGCGCAATTTTGAGAAAGGCCCCGATATCGAGACCGAGGCGCTCCGCGAAGACCAGGCCCTCGGCCAAAGCCAGGCGATTGAGGCCCAGGATGAGATTGACCGCTAGCTTTGCGCGGCCGCCGTCGCCGACCTTGCCGACATGAAAAAAGGTCGGGAACAGCGTCTGCACGATCGGCTGCACTTTGGCCAAAACACCCGCTTCCCCGCCAATAAGTCCCACGCCTTCGCCGCGGCTTACCTGACCGCTTGAGCCGGAAACCGGCGTTTCCAGGAGATGAACTTCGCGGGCAGCGAGACGCTTGCCCAGAGCGGCAATGCGATCGGGATCGCAGGTGCTTGCACAAAGCACGGTGCGGCCGGAATTTTCACCCAGCACAGGAAGGAGGTCGCCTTCGACGATTGCTTCGACCTGCTCGGTGCTGAATACCGCCAGCACAATCGGGTTGCAGCTCCGGGCAACGGCGGAGGCAGAAGCCGCGGGGATGCCGCCGAGCGAGGCAAGCTTGTCGATCTTGGCGCTGTCGACGTCGAAGCCGACGACTTCATAGCCGCCCTGCAATAGCCGCCGCGCCAAACCCTCGCCGAGCAGGCCGAGGCCGATAACGCCGACCGGCGTGGTTTGCTTCATTCTTATTCCTTGCAAGCGGCCGGATTCCTTGCAGGAGCGGCCGCACGCGTCCCCGGCCGGGAGATGAGAACCGGGTTAGGTACGTGCCTGGCGAAATGCCTGGGCGAAGGTTTGCAGATCCGGGGCTGCGACGTCTGACACTGCCCAATAGACAAGGCCGTTCTCCGCCCAGGACACAATATTGTAGCCGGCGATGGTACGCGGAGTAATAGCTCGGCCGCCAGGCACGGCGGTCAGGCTGATGAAATGCTGGCGGATGCGATAGACCAGGGTAGGCACCGGAGTGCGGCCGATGACATCGATGCGGCCGCCGACCAGGGTGAAGCCCTGGCTGCTGAGGTCGACGACGCGCGGCGATTCGGTAATGCGCCCATTGAACCAGGGCTTGACGGTGTGACGGTCCGACGAGATCACGTCGATGGGCTGCGTCGCCATCAGCGCTCGCACATGGCTCGCCACCACCATTTCCGCCGTCGCCTGCGCCTGACCGGGACGGAACACGAACCAGGTGGCACCGCTTGCAAGTACCATTGCGAGGGCAACCGAAGCCGCAAGCGCGCGCCAGGAGGGTTGCGCAAGGAAAATGTCGAGATCCCACCAATGCCGTCGCGGCTCGCTTGCGCGCAGGCGCGCTTGAATGCGGCGCTCGAGCCCGGGCGGCAAAGCTTCGCGCGGCAGCCGCTCGTTGATCGCCCGACGCAGCGCCTCGATGCGGTCGCGCTCCACTGCCAGCGCAGGATCAGCCATCAACTGGTGCTCGACTTCGAGCGCGTGCGCGGGATCAAGTTCACCATCGAGGTAGGCGTGAACGAGCAAGCGCAAGTCTTCGTTGTTCGCGGGTGTCATTCTTCGCCCTTTGCAATAGTTGTCATCAGACGCTGTCGGGCGCGTGCCAGCCGCGACATGACCGTGCCGATGGGCACGTCGGTCACCGTCGCAATCTCCCGATAATCGAGCCCCTGCACGTCGCGCAGCACCAAGGTTTCCCGGAACGGCAATGGGAGCCGCGCAATGGCGGTTTCGAGCTGCTTTGCCTCGATCTTGGCAATCAGTGCCGTCTCCGGTGTCTCCGATTCCTCCATCGTGCCCTTGCCCGTCTCCTTGCGTTCGACCGCTTCGAGATCGTCCACCGCAACAAGCGAGGACGACCGGTTTTTCGTCAACCAAGTATAGGCGGCATGGCGCGTTATGGTCAGCAGCCATGCCCGCACATTGCCGCCGGCAAAGCTGCCGATGGCGCGAAACGCCCGCAACGACGCCTCCTGCACGACGTCCTCGGCATCGGCGCGGTTGCCGGTAAGCCAGCGCGCCAGGGCATAGGCATCAACGAGGTGCGGCAGCACCATTTTCGTGAACCGGGCGTGATCTTCGCTGCTTTCCACGCTCACTGTGGTCCTGATCGGTGCCATCGCTGCGCGGACATTGTAACAGAGACTCGCCGGGCGCTGATTTTATTCCCGGGAGCTACCGCTGCGCCGGCACGAGCCGCAGAATGCGCCCGGCGGTGTCGCTCAGAAGCCACAGTGCGCCATCGGGCCCCTGGCGTACGTCGCGAATGCGCTCGCTCAGCGCATGCAAAAGGCGCTCCTCCTTGACGACCTTCTCGCCGTCGAGGCCGAGCCGCACCAGCATCTGTCCGGCGAGCGCCCCGACGAACAGGCTGCCTTGCCACGCCGGAAAGACATTGCCGGTATAAAACGCTATCCCGGAGGGAGCGATCGAGGGCACCCAGTACCAGATCGGCTGCTCCATTCCCGCCTTATGCGTGCTCTCGTGGATCTTGGCTCCGCTATAGTCGATGCCGTAGCCGATCACCGGCCAGCCGTAGTTCTTGCCCTTCTCAATAATATTTACCTCGTCGCCGCCGCGCGGACCATGCTCGTGCTCCCACAGCGTACCGCTTGCGGGATGCAGCGCGAGGCCTTGCGGATTGCGATGACCATAGCTCCAGATTTCCGGCTTGGCGCCCTGGCGGCCGACAAACGGGTTATCCGGCGGCACCGATCCGTCGGGACGCAGGCGAACGATCTTGCCGAGATGATTGGCAAGATTCTGCGCCTGATCGCGCGTGGTGAAATGCTCGCCCAATGTGAGAAACAAATTGTCATCGGCAGTTTGTACGATGCGACAGCCGAAATGATTTCCGCCGGAGAGCGGGCCTTCCTGGCGAAAGATGATATTCACATCGTCCAGCCGAGGCGCTGCATCGGCGCTCAATCGGGCGCGCGCCAGGGCGGTGCGGGCGCCGCCACTCGCCGGCTCGGCGTAACAGAAATAGATGGTACCGTTCTGCGCGTAGCGGCGGTCGAGCGCCACGTCGTGCAGTCCGCCTTGCCCGCTGGCAAAGACCGCGGGGACATTGGCAATGGGCGCGGACAGTTTGCCATTGTTCTCGACAATGCGCATGCGCCCGACCCGCTCGGTGACCAAGAATCGCCCGTCCGGCAGGAACGCAAGCGCCCATGGATGATTGAGCCCTTTCGCCACGGTTTCGATCGCGATATTGCCGGCTGAGGATGGAAACACCTGCGCGTCGCAGACCGAAGAGGCTGCTGCCAGCAGGAAAACTGCCCCACAGATCGCGGAGAGTTTCATGCATCGCCTCCTGGACATTTGAGCATGATCTTTTCCGAAAACCGGTACCCACTTTTCGGGATCATGCTTTAGCTTTCGCGTCGCTGCGCCTCGTGTCATGATTTGCAGCGCAAGAGCAAGGAGGAAACGCATGAAGCGAACCGCTGTTGCCTTAGCCTTTGCGATTGCGGCGTGGCACGGTGCAACCGCGCAAGCGCAGCCGTATCCTTCGCGGCCGATCACCGTCATCGTGCCGTTTCCCGCGGGCGGTCCGACCGATACGTTGGCACGCATTCTCGCCGAGCGTATGCGGATCTCTCTCGGTCAGCCGATTTTGATCGAGAACGTGACCGGAGCCGGCGCCAGCATCGGCGTGAGCCGCGCCGCCCAGGCGGCTCCCGACGGCTACACGCTCAATATCGGCAATTGGACAAGCCATGTCGGCGGCGGCGCGATGTATCCGGCAGTGCATGAGGCCGTACTGGAATTGGCGCCGATATCGCTTATCAGTGCCACGCCTTTGATGATCATCGGCAAGAACACATTGCCGCCAGGCAATGCGCGAGAATTGATCGATTGGCTCAAGGCCAATCCGGGCAAGGCGTCGGCCGCAACGGTCGGAGCGGGGAGTGCGGCGCATGTCTGCGCGCTCTATTTCCAGCAGAAAACCGGAACGAGCTTTGCTCTCGTGCCATATCGCGGCGGCGCACCGGTGCTGCAGGATCTGGTGGCCGGTCAGATCGACTTTTTTTGTGCCGAGGCATCGCAAACCCTGGCCTTCCTGCGCGCCGGCAGCATCAAGGCATTCGCCGTCATGGCCAGAGAGCGCTGGCCCGGGGCTCCCGCAGTTCCGACTTTCGATGAGATCGGGGTCCCCGGCATGTACATCTCGTTCTGGAACGGAATATGGGCGCCGAAGGGCACCCCGGCCGAGCCCATTGCCAAGCTCAATTCCGCGGTAGTGGACGCTTTGGGCGATCCCACGGTGCGCCAACGGCTCACCGAACTCGGGCATGTGATCTTCCCGCGCGAGGAGCAGACGCCCGCGGCACTCGCTGACTTCTATCGGGCGGAGATCGACAAATGGTGGCCGATCATGCAGGCCGCGAACATCAAGCCGGAGTGAAACCTCTTCGTCATTCCCGCGCTTGTCGAGAACAAGTCCGGCCATGAGGATGAGTATGACGACCGCACGAGTATAAAGCGTCACTGCCGCGCGTTACCGCGCGGCAGTGACTTCCCCCGACCGGCCGCCTGAAAGTCGTTCTTCGCGCTTAATCGACGCGCGGAGCAATCACCGCGCTGAGCGTGCCAATGGCGCCGAGCATCATCGCGACCAGCAGCACGATGGCAAAGGGCGGTTCGCTGTGCGACATCACGCCGATCATGTCCGCGCGCGCAATACCGATAGATACGGCGGTGGCAGCAACGGCTGTCGACAGCGCCAGCGCCGCAGTGATGATCAGCTCAACGGTAATGGACCGATGCTTGGGCGCGGCCATGTGGCGTACGTCATGTGCAATCGACGGGCAGCCCATGAATTTCCTGGCCATGACAAACTCCGCGAATCAGCTTGCATATTCACTGAGAGAATCGCGAGGGATGCCGGCGGCGATTCGACCGGACTAGGGCGAAGCCATTGACGAATAAGGGCGATTTTGTGTTTCAGGTTAATGAAGCGTTAACGCGGAAAGCATTTTGCGCCAACCCGAGTGATTTTTCGGCAAGGTGTCGCTCTTTTGCGACACCTTACTACGCGGCAACCTCCTGCTGCGGCCGCCAATCCATGTCGATATGATCGGGCGTGGCCGCTAAACGATCAAGCCACCCGCGAATTGCTGGAAATGGTTGCAGGTCGAAATCGCATTCG
Source organism: uncultured Alphaproteobacteria bacterium (assembly GCA_963817135.1). Taxonomy (GTDB): domain Bacteria; phylum Pseudomonadota; class Alphaproteobacteria; order Rhizobiales; family Xanthobacteraceae; genus VAZQ01. Next base: position 259,355 of record CAWFNG010000003.1, read on the forward strand.
TGCGCGAGATGCGTATAGGCGTAAAGCGCGATGTCGGCGACGGTGTAGCGATTTGCCACGAAATAGCGGTGGCGCTTGAGGTGGTTCTCCATAACGCCGAGAGCGCGATTGCCTTCTTCCATCCAGTCTTCGAGCGCGTGCTGTTGCAGATCGCGGCCGCCCTTGACGAGGGCGAGCCAGAAATAGGCAGCACCGATATTGGGCTCGATGCTGTGCTGCTCGAAGAACATCCATTGCAACGCTTCCGCCCGGTCGATGCGGTTTTCCGGGCGCAGCCGCGTCCTGCTGACGAGATGCCAGAGAATCGCATTCGATTCCGCAAGATAGCGTCCGGGCGCCGCTTCCAGGAGCGGGACCTGTCCGTTCGGGTTTTTGGCGAGAAATTCCGGCGTGCGGCTTTCGCCTTTGAGAATGTCAATCTCAACCAGTCGATAGGGAATGCGCAGGTGGGCGAGCGCCAGCCGCACCTTGTAACTGTTTCCCGAACGCTGCATTGAATAAAGCGTGTACATCGATATTTCCCCGGCGTCGTGGGATTGGCTCCTGTCCAATCGATTACGCTATGACGGCAACAATGTCATGACAACAACAACGGCAATGTCATGACCGCCTGCATGCAGAAGCAAACTGACCTCCCGATTCTGCCTGCCGCAAAGTAAAAATGCTGCGCAGCGTTCGGCGAGGGAAAAATTTTACTCGGCTGCCATGCGGTGCGCGCGGGCATAGTTGACCAGCGCGTCATCCTCGACCGGGTCGATGGGCGTGAAATCGCGGTGCGCAATCCATTCCGGGCGCGTGAATTTCGTAATGTGGTTGGAGACAGCACACAGGGTCAAATACACGATCTTGCGCGGGTAGGGAGTGATGTTCGGCGGTGAGGCATGCACGAGGTTGCCGTGGAACATCAGCACTGAGCCGGGCCTGCCGGTGGGTGCGACAATGCCGACTCCGCCGGGCGGCGCGGCCTCCTGGCAAAGCCGGGTCACGGTCTGCGGATCAAGCGTCCATAGCGGATAGGAAGTGGTGCTGGTGTCGTGACCGGCGGCGAGGGTCCCGTATTTGTGACTTTTCGGAATCAGCATGAGGGGCCCGTTGATCGGCAATACCTCATCGAGAAAAATCGAGATATTCATTGCGCGCGGCTCGGGCATGCCATCGTCGCGCGCCCAGGTGCCGTAGTCCTGATGCCATTGCCAGACGTCGCCTTCGAACGCTGCCTTGGCATTGATCTTGAACTGGTGGACATAGACGCCTTCCCCGAACAGCTGCTGCAGCGGATCGACGAGGCGCGGATGGCGCGCCATCAGGCGAAATGCCTCATTATAGGTGTGGGCGGCAAACGCGGTTCGCGGCGCTCCGGTCTTCTCGCGCCAGACTTCCTGGCGTTTGCTCGCGAGGATGTTTTCCGCTTCGCTGCGCAGCAGCGCCGCTTCTTCTTCGGAGAAGCAGTTGGGAAAAAAGACGTAACCAAGGTCGTCGAAGGACTTGATCTCTTCGGGTGTGAGCCTCACGGCGGCCTCACGGAATTGGGGGGATTTTGGGCACTCTACCGCCGCGGAAGCGGGAAAGCACGCTTAAATCGCTTTCAGCCTTGCCGTAGCCCGCCGAGCCCATTAGGAAACTCTCGACCGGTGGTCCGGTTCCGAAGTTCGCAAAACGTTGCTGCCCACTCCGAGGTCCCTCAATGGCGATGCTCGCCGAATCCCTCAAGCGCATTCAGCCGTCTGCCACCATTGCGGTCACCGACCAGGCGCGCGCGCTCAAAGCCGCCGGTCGCGACGTCATCGGCTTGGGAGCGGGGGAGCCGGATTTCGATACGCCGGAGAACATCAAGCGCGCCGCGATCAAAGCCATCGAGGGCGGCAAAGCCGCCAAGTACACGGCGGTGGACGGGATCGCCGAGCTGAAAGCCGCGATTGCGCGCAAGTTCAAGCGGGAGAATGGGCTCGACTACAAGCCCAGTCAGATCATCGTGGGGACCGGCGGCAAGCAGGTCCTGTACAACGCGTTTGTTGCAACGCTTGATCCCGGCGACGAAGTGGTCATCCCGGCGCCCTACTGGGTGAGCTATCCGGATATGGTCATGCTGGCACGCGGCGAGCCGGTCAGCGTTGCCACCACGATCGAGTCCGGTTTCAAAATGTCGCCGGAAGCGCTCGATCGCGCCATCACTCCGAAAACCAAATGGGTGCTGCTCAATTCGCCGTCAAACCCGACCGGCGCGGCCTATACCCGTGCCGAACTCAAGAAGCTCACCGATGTCCTGGTCAGGCATCCGCACGTCATGGTGATGACCGACGACATGTACGAGCACCTCGTCTACGACGAGTTTGAATTCACCACGGCGGCGCAGATCGAACCCCGGTTGTACGATCGCACATTGACCGTGAACGGCGTCTCTAAGACCTATTGCATGACCGGTTGGCGCATCGGCTATGCGGGAGGGCCCGAGCCGCTGATCAGGGCAATGGCCATGATCCAATCGCAATCGACGTCGAATCCCACCGCGGTGTCGCAGTGGGCTGCGGTCGAAGCGCTCGACGGCCCGCAGGACTTCATCGCCAAGCACAACGCGATTTTCAAGGAACGGCGGGACCTCTGCGTATCCATGCTCAACCAGGCGCGCGGCATTCATTGCCCCAAGCCGGAAGGCGCGTTCTATGTCTATCCATCCTGCGCCGGCACCATGGGCAGGACCGCTCCCACCGGAAACAAGCTCTTGACCGATCAGGATTTCGTCTCCGAGCTGTTGGAGGCCGAGGGCGTGGCGGTGGTGCAGGGCACACCCTTCGGATACGGTCCCGCGTTTCGTATCTCCTACGCGACCAGGACCGAGGACGTGGAGGAGGCCTGCCGCCGCATTCAACGCTTCTGCGGAAACCTGCGCTGAAGGAGGGGTTTGCCATGGGTCGTTATGCCGTCGGCGCGAGCATGCTCGCGCTCATGTTTGCGTTGACCGCCGAAGCGCCCGCGCAGCGGGTGAAAGCAGGCGTTTTGAACTGCGACGTCTCTGCCGGAGTGGGGTTTCTCATTGGATCCCAGAAGGAGGTTTCCTGCATATTCACGCCGGATCAACACGGCCCGCAGGAAGCCTATGCGGGCGCGATCACCAAATTCGGACTGGACATCGGAGCCACCACGCGCGGCGTGATGGTGTGGGGCGTGTTCACGGAAACCATATCGGGGCCGGGCTTTCTCGCCGGCGACTATGTCGGCGCGAGCGGTGAAGCAACGATTGCAGCCGGATTGGGCGCCAACGTTCTCATCGGAGGCTCCAATCGCACGGTCGCGCTGCAGCCGATATCGGTAACCGGCCAGGTCGGTCTCAATCTCGCCGTCGGCGTTGCAAATCTGCAATTGCGCCCAGCCGGGCGGTAATTCAAGCAGCGTGTCCCGGGCGAAGCACAGCATGCGCGCAGCGCAATGATGCGCTGCAGACCCGGGACCCAGGAGCATCCCGGTTAGCGCTTACCGCACGGCACTGGGTCCCGGCTCTCGCTCGCGCCCGGAAGAATGCGAGAGTTTCCCGGTCGCGGCCGCTCGCTCGGCCGGGACACGCCCACTTCCCTCTGAGGCATGGCGCCTCTTGCCAATACCCCCTCGGTCCTGAAACGATGGTTGCCAACCGAGCGGGCGCTCCGTAATCGCCCTCTCGACGCGGCATAAAAAATCAAGGGAGGCGGCATGGCACAGAACGGCACGCGAGCTACGGGTCCCCGGTGCGTTGCGCTGGTGGGCCCGTTCCAAAGCGGCAAGACTACCTTGTTGGAAGCCATTCTCGCCCGCACCGGCGCCATCCAACGGCAGGGAACCGTGGAGGGCGGCAACACCGTCGGCGACGCCGGCAAGGAAGCGCGCGCTCACCGGATGAGCGTTGAAATTTCCGTGGCCACGACAGCGTTCATGGGCGACTCCTATACTTTCATCGATTGCCCAGGTTCGATCGAATTCGTGCACGACATGCGGGCCGCTTTGCCGGGCGTGGATGCAGCGGTGGTGGTCTGCGAGCTGGACGAGAAAAAGGTACCGCAGCTGCAACTTATTCTGCGCGAGCTGGAAGACCAGAAAATCCCCCACTTCCTGTTTCTCAACAAGATCGACAAGGCGGATGCAACCATTCACGAAGCTCTTACCGTCTTGCAGCCGGCGTCGCGCAACAAGTTATTGCTGCGCCAGATACCGACCTTTTCCGGCGACCTCATCAGCGGCTTTGTCGACCTCGCGCTGGAACGCGCCTTTGTCTACAAGGAACAAGCTGCGTCAGAGGTCGTGCCGCTCGAGGGCGACGCGCTCGATCGCGAAAAAACCGCGCGTTTCTCCATGCTGGAGACGTTGGCGGACCATGACGACGAGCTGATGGAGCAGCTCCTGGAGGACATTCAGCCGCCGCGCGACAAGGTTTTCGACGACCTTTCCCGGGAACTGCGCGAGGCTCTGGTATGCCCTGTCCTGCTCGGAGCGGCCACCCGCAGCAATGGCGTGCTGCGGTTGATGAAGGCGTTGCGGCATGAAGCACCCGCCGTTGCCGAGACCGCCAAGCGGCTCGGCGTGAAGGGCGGTGCCGATGCAATCGCATACGCATTGAAGACGCTCCACACTTCCCATGGCGGCAAGATGTCCATCGCCCGCATTCTGCACGGTCAGGTCAATGACGGGACGACATTCCTGACGCCGGAGCGCGAGGCCGGCCGCGTTGCCGGCGTGTTCAAGCTCATGGGGCAAACGACTGAAAAGCGCGGCGCGGCGCAGGCGGGCGAGACGGTGGCGCTGGGCAAGCTCGATCACGCCAATACCGGCGATACGCTGACCGCCGGTAAGCAGGCGCATGCACCGCTCGTCGCGGTGCGGCCTTTTGCACCGGTCCTGGCAATGGCCGTTGCCGCCAAGGAGCGCAAAGACGACGTGAAGCTCGGCCAGGCAATGACAAAACTGCTTGAGGAAGACCCCTCGATCAGCGTTGTTCACAACCCGGAAGCGCATGAAGTGGTGCTATGGGGGCAGGGCGAGATGCAGTTGCGGGTTGCGACGGAGCGGCTGTCCGACCGTTTCGGCGTGCCCACCACTTCGCATAAGCCGACGGTCGGCTATCGCGAGACGATCAAGAAAGGCATTGTTCAGCGCGGCCGGCACCGCAAGCAGTCAGGTGGCCATGGCCAATACGGCGACGTGGTGCTCGACATCAAGCCGTTGCCGCGCGGCTCGGGATTTACCTTCACGGAGGAGATCAAAGGCGGAGTGGTCCCGCGCAACTACATTCCATCCGTGGAAGAGGGCGTGCAGGAAGCCCTCAAGCATGGACCGCTCGGGTTTCCCGTGGTGGACATCGCGGCCAAGCTGATTGACGGCTCCTATCATACGGTCGATTCCTCCGACATGGCGTTTCAGCTTGCCGGGCGGCTCGCCATTCATGACGCGCTTCCCCAGTGCCACCCGGTGCTGCTCGAGCCGATCTATGAGGTGGAGATCGTCTGCCCTTCGGAAGCAACCGCCAAGATGAATGCATTGATGTCCGGCCGGCGCGGCCAGATTCTCGGCTTCGATACGCGCGCGGGATGGGATGGCTGGGACGTGGTCCGGTTGCAAATGCCCGAGGCGGAGATCGGCGATCTCATCGTCGAAGTACGCTCGGCAACCGCTGGCGTAGGCAGCTTCACGTTCAGATTCGACCACATGGCGGAGCTGACCGGCCGCACTGCGGATCAGATCGTCGCGGCGCGCAAGGCAGCGGCAGCATAAACAGACGACAGAGGACGGATGCAGACGACAGAGGTCGTGTCCTCTGTCCTCTCTCCTCCGTCTTTCATTATTTGCAAAGCATGCCAGCGTTTCGGCACCCGCCGTTAACGGCGGGTGTCCTCTTCGCGGCATAAATTATTGACAAAGCGATAATGGATAAGAGGTGTTGCGGTCCTGTGGCTGCGCACGCACATGCGATGTGGACGGCCCTCGCGCTTGCCCAGGACATCGCCGCTTCCTTGCGCGCGTTCAACTGCACGCTCGCGCTCGACGATTTCGGCGCCGGTTACTCATCGCTCGCCCGCCTGCGCCAGCTTCCCTTCAGCGAGCTCAAGATCGACCGCAGCTATGTCACGAACTGCCATATCGACCGCGTCAATGCCGGCTTGTGCGAGACGATTGTCGAGCTTGGCCAGCCCTTCGGCCTGAAAACCGTCGCCGAAGGGGTCGAGACCTCGCACGAAAGCCACAAGCTGCAGGCAATCGGCTGCGATATCGGCCAGGGCTATCTGTTTGCCCGGCCGATGCCGAAGCTCACGCTGATCGGCATCATGCGCCGAAGGCTGGTGGACGGCGCCGCGGGCAGCGAAGCGACGCAGCCGACGAGCGCCGCCGCGGTGGGTATGCGTGAGCAAAGGCGGCTCAGTACGGTCGGTTCTCCATTGGTATCATGAAGAACGGCCCCCCGTTGAGTAGGCTTTTCTTGTTCGGGTATTTTGCGATCTCCTCGAAGTGAGGAACGAGCGCCGGTGTCATATAGTTAGTGATCGCCCAACCATGATCGGGACCTGCAAAACGGCCCGGTGAGGTGCGCAGGTCGCCGTGCGTCGGCGCAGCGCCATTGAACGTAATGTCGTACTGCTCCGCTGGGTCCCACAGCAGGTTGTACATGGCCGGCGCGCTGGTCAGCGGAAGGCTCGGTCCCAACCAGCCGTCCTTGGCCGTGAACAAGAACTTGTAGTTCTTCACGCGTACACCGCCGAACGACTGGTCGAAATAGTAGAACATGGTGTCGCGCTTGCTCGGTCCTCTGCCGAGCAGATAGTCGCTGTTGTCAACGCCGTCGAATACGATTGGTTGGCCTCTATTGTCCTGCCAGATGTGCGGCGGCGGGGAGAGACCGGCGAGCGTCGCGAATGTCGGCCACCAGTCCATGTGCGACATCATCTCGGTCGCCACCGTGCCCGATGTGATCTTGCCCGGCCACCAGGCAATCGCAGGAACGCGGAAGCCGCCCTCGTATGCGCTGCCCTTCATGCCGCGGAATGGCGTGTAGCCGGCATCTGGCCAGGCATCGACCCAGGCGCCGTTGTCCGTGGTCCAGATCACAAGCGTGTTCTCGGCAAGGCCGAGGTCGCGGATGGTCTGCACTACGCGGCCGGAATTGTCGTCGAGCTCCATAAGCGCATCCTGATACGGCATGCCGGCCGGCGATTTCCCCTTCCATTCCGGTGACGGGAAATTCGGCTGATGCACCTTCATGAAGTTCAGGTACATGAAGAACGGCTTGGCATCCCTGGCATGATCCTTGATCCATTTGATCGCGGTTTCCCGTATCTGAGTGTCGCTGGTGGCGAGATCCGTGTACTTGAAATCTCGCACTTTGCGCGCAGGCTGGCCGGCCTTTCCCTCCCATTCGCCAAGATTGAATTTCGACCACCGGTCCATGAACTCCTTGTCATTCTTCGGCCACGCCGGATTCAGATTCGGATCGTCGTAGGCGTAGACGCCCGCGTAATACGGCAGCATGTGATACATCTCGTCGAAACCGTTCGCGGTCGGGTAGCTCTCCGGAACATCGCCGAGGTGCCATTTGCCGAGCTGCACGGTGGTATAGCCGCCGGACTTGAGGAACTGGGCCACTGTCGGAGTGTCGGGGGTCAAATGATCCGGATCGCCGGGCACGAGGACGAGCGACAGTGCGGTGCGGATCGGAATACGACCGGTGACGAACGACGCGCGTCCGGCGGTGCAACTCGCCTGCCCATAGTAATTGACGAAGCGCATACCCTCGGCAGCAATACGGTCGAGGTTCGGCGTCGGTGCACCGCGCATGACGCCGCCTCCATAACTGCCCAAGTCGCCCCAGCCGACGTCGTCGGTCATGATGAAGACGATGTTGGGTTTACGCGGTTGCTGCGCTTGCGCCGTATCTACCGAAGCGGCCGATCCAAGCGTCAACGCGGTTGCGAGCGTAGCGACGACGGCGAGATGATTTGGGCGGCGCAGGTGACTGGTCGGCAGGCCGCTCGGTGCATGATCCCGAAGCGCACTGTCAATATTCATGACTTTTCTCCTGTCGTTTCGCTCACACTTCCCTCACTCTCATTGGAAAGCTCACGGGGCAATCGTAGGGGTACAGGAAGGAGCGGGGTGAGGAGCGTATCGGCGTACGCAACCAACAACAAGGCATGTGCCCGTCTTTCGGGTTGACGGAAGGTGCAGTTAAGGACTGCTGTAGGTCATGTAGAGACGAACTCGCCGTGAGCGTTTCTCGTCCGCAGCACCTCAGCAAGCGGACTCTCTAGCGGCCGGGCCGACTGTCTTTTGAGTGCCATCAACGGTCATTCGCCCGCAGGCGATCAATTGGAGGGGCGAATACACGAGGTTACACTGGACCGTGCAACGGTGCGGCAGAAAAAAGACCGGTGTGGGCGATGGGGTTTGCACGCTTTACGACGTGCGCCCCCACGCCTGTGCGTCGATCTTCCACCGCTCGCCGTGCTTTGAAAACGTATATGCGAGGGTGCCGGTCCGAGCGACGGTTTGACCCTTAATGGTTACCGTGAGCGTCCCCGCTATGACGGCGTACGCGTCGGAGCCCTCCACGTTCCAGAACTCCATCTCGTACGATAGGTGCTCGTGCGAGACCCCAAGGTCCTTACGCCACTTTTCTACGTCAGCAAGCCAATTGGCCGGAGCATTCGGGTTCAACCAGCGATAAGGTGCGATGCCATCAATGATGATGGCGGTGTCCCCAAAAACGCCAAGGAAAAGCTCGATATTCTGGGTGTTGAAACCGTTGATGTGATTATCGATAAGGGTCTGGATTTCTCTCGGGGGGTCCCTTGTTTGAGCCGCCCCAGATTGAGAAAAACCTGAAGCAGCCACCATGCTGGTTGGGAACAATGCGATTGCTTTTCGTCTTGTGAGCATCATGGGTCGCACCCTTGCGCTGTGAGTGACGGTAGTCCCAGCAGCGCTCACTTAGCTCCGAAAATTGGACCGAGTCGATGCCTTCTGCGACAGAGAATTGCGTTCACCGTTATGACGGCTTTGGGTCATAACCCGAACCCCTCGTCAGCGCCCGCATGTCAGCTTCCACCAGCTGCGGACATGTCACCGCATGAGGCTTAGGCTGCTGATAATGAGTGCCGATATTGTTGCAAAAGTCTTTTTGCTGTGGTGATCATAAATTCTCCGGGCTGTACACGCGACTTTTTTGCTGTAGTTTCGAGCCGTTCGGGCGTGGCGTCCATCTGCGGTCGGAACCCCAAGCTTCGAGCAAGTTGGGCGTCCTGGTCCAACCACTCTCCTCCAAACAAAGCGAGCGCAACTGCGCTTGCGCAGTCGAAATGCCCGCGATAGCGAGCAGAATGCAAAGTTGCAAAATGCGGCGCATAAGCTAGCGGGCCATTATTCCGAGGCTGCGCATCGGTGGGCAGCGTCATAGAGCCGCCCGGGCTGGGAATAACGCAGCGAACCTGTGGATTAATAGCGCAAAAGTGTGTCGGCCATCACATTGCGCGGGCGGGGAAACGCGTAGGGTGCCCGTCACCCGAGGCGAGCCTTGCCGAGGGGCCTTACGGAGAGACAGCTATGCTCATGAACCGCGCTTTCTTTCTGGCCTGCGCGACTGCCGTGACGCTCGGCGTTGCGGCGGCAAGCTCTACGTCGGCCTACGCCCGGCCCTGCTCCAACGCCGATTCCGTTGACGAGGAAAGGTCATGCTTGATCAGGAACGCCATCTCTCACGCCAGAGCTGCGGCCGCCGAAGCCGGCGAAGCTGCAGAGTCGGCGAGGTCGAAGCGTTCGGGCAACGGCTCAACGGCCAAAACGACAAAGTCGACGCCGTCGAACGCGGATGCGAAAACAAATACAGCGACGTCGAACTGTCTGAGAAAGGAATACGGTAACGGTGTCGTGACGTTCCGAGATACCTGTACCGGTGAATGGGCGAGCTCGGCGGCACAGCAGGTCATGTGAACACAGCCCTGGTCTGATCACCGACTTGCTCTCTGCCCCGGTTAGCGGAATCGTTTCGTGCAGCCAAGCGCTTCCGAGTCGTGCCACAAGCGGCCGTGAGCAGACGCAGCAATAGATGCAGCTATTCGATCACCTCATCGGCGCGTGCGAGCAGCGTGGGCGGCACGGTGAGACCGAGCGCCTTTGCGGTTTTGAGATTGATCGCTAGTTCGTATTTGGTTGACGCTTGGACCGGCAAGTCGGCCGGTTTCTCACCCTTAAGAATGCGGTCGACGTAACCGGCCGCCTGCCGGAAAGGAGAAACGAGATCAGGGCCGTAGGAAAGCAGGCCTCCACTGCGAGCCCAATACGTGAAAGGGAACACTGCGGGCAATTGATGGCGAGCGGCCAACACGATGATCAGATCGCGCTGAACCGGTCCCGATGGCGACCCGACAACAATCAGACCACCGTTTGGCAAGCGCGCGAACGCCACGATGGCGTGCTCGATTTCACTGGTGTCGTGCGTCTCGATTGGCCGCAACTCCACACCGAGCGACGGTGCCACCGCCTGGATAATGGCGTACTGGCCAATTCCGGAGCCGACGGTAAAATCCCGAAGTACCCCTGCTCGTGCTACGCTGGGCGCGATCTCTTTGAGCAGCTCAAGCCATTTTCCGCTGAGGCCGTACTCGAACGGCGTAAATCCCGTCACATTGCCGCCCGGACGCGCTAGGCCCTCAACAAATCCAGCGCCGACCGGATCGACGATATTCACGAACACAATCGGCACCGCGCGGGTCGTCTGCTGAAGCGCTCCCATCGCAGCGCTCGCCGCCGCGAGTATGACGTCGGGCGAGAGCGCGACGAGTTCTGCCGCATAACGGCGACTGCTGCTGGTATCGAATGCGCCCCAGCGAACTTCGATCCGCGCATTCTGGCCGAGTGTCCAGCCCCGCTCTTGCAGTCCCTGATGGAACGCTGCGATGCGGGCTTGTCCTTCCGGATCATCCACAGTCCCGTTCATAAGTACACCAATGCGCCGCATGCGCTCGCTCGGCTGCTGCGCTCGTGCCGAGAGCGGCCACGCAGCTGCCGCGCCGCCGATGAGCGCGATGAACTCCCGCCTTCTCACTCGATCACCACGTCGGCGCGTGCAAGCAGCGTCGGCGGGATGGTCAGGCCTAGCGCCTTGGCAGTTTTGAGGTTGATCACCAACTCATACTTGGTCGGTGCTTGCACTGGCAGGTCAGCTGGCTTCTCGCCTTTGAGGATACGATCCACGTAGCCAGCAGTGCGTCGATAAGGGTCTATTTGGTCCGGCCCATAGCTAATCAGTCCGCCGGCCCTGACATAGATGTCGAAAGGATAGATCGCCGGCAAACGATGGCGCGCCGCCCACGCGATTATCTGTTCCCGATGCGCTATCGCCAATGAGGTCGACAGCACGATTAAGCCGCCGTTTGGCTCGCGGGCGAAAGCGGCAATAGCGCCCTCGATCTCGGACGTCTCGCGCATATCTATTGGACTGATCTCTACCCTGAATGAAGGCGCTACCGCCTGGATGGCTCCCAATTGGCCCGCCCCCGCGGGCGTCATCGGATTGCGAATGACTGCTGCGCGGGTAACGCCGGGCGCGATCTCTTTAAGTAGTTCTAGCCATTTCCCGCTCATGCCGAACTCGAACTGCGTAAACCCTGTCGCATAACCACCGGGGTGCGCAAGAACTCTTGACCAACCCGGCTGCCACTGGATCGGTAGTCTGTACAAACACCACCTGCATCGTGCGGCTCGCCTGCTGCACGGCCCTCACGGCCGGTACGCCGGCGGCAAGGATGAGATCGGGCGCGAGCGCAACCAATTCCTCGGCTTGTTTGCGAAAGCGGTCAGCATCGCCCGCGCCCCACCGGAGGTCGATGTGCACGTTGCGGCGAACCGCCCAGCCCGCCTCCTGCAACCCCTGCAGGAACGCCGCTAGACGCGCCTGTCCTTCCGCATCGTCTGCGGCGAGGTTCATGAGCACGCCGATGCGCCGCATCCGCTCGGTCTGCTGCGCGCGCGCCGCGAGCGGCCACGCAGCCGCAGCGCCGCCGATGAGCGATATGAACTCGCGCCGCTTCAGTTGAGCGAATTGCATCCGCTACCCCTAGCCAGGGTAGCAGCATAACGGATTGGCGAGGATCAAGTCAGGGGCTCGCTGCGGTGCGGGATTTCAACTCGGCTTTTGACCGCCTTGGGTCATTTCCCGCCGTTACCGCACCGCAACTTTGCCGGCCGCTTCACCCCTGGGAGCAGCCGTAACTCGGCCAAGGCGGCACTCACACTTTGGTACGCGACACTTTTGTGTAGTCACGGCGCGACACCGAGCGCCTTGAGCTCGGCGTTGGCCGCCGCCCATTCGGCGAAGTCCTTTCGGCAGTCAGCTAGCGCGAGCCGGAACAGGCGTGCCGCCTCCTCTTTCGCCCCCTGCTGCAGCGCGAGTTCGCCGGTGTAGAAATTGGCCTCGCAGACCTGGTCCCTTTTGGTGTTGGCGTCGAAATCGTCGGCTGCGGCCAGCACGGCCTCCGGCGTCATCTGGCCGAGGAACAGCCGAATGATTGGCGCCGGCCATTTGCTCATATCGATCTGCGCGCTCGCCTGCGCGAGGCGGCTTGCGATATTGCTGCGTTTGTTCACGATATCGAGCCAGAGGCCCGCATAGGGATTCTTTGCATCGAGGTCGCTCGCCCGGTTGAGGTCGGCCATCGCCTTGGGCGGAGAGCCGGAATAAAGCGCCGCGATGCCGCGGTCGAGGTAGGCTAGGGCGTAGTTCGCATCGAGCCTGATCGCTTCGGTCTGATCGGCGATAGCGCGGTCGAAATCGCCTTTGGCCATCCAGGCGCCGCCGCGGTTGTTGTAGGCAGGGGCGTATTTCGGCTCGAGCCTGATTGAACTCGTTGAAGTCGTCGATGGCGCGGTCGAGGTCGCCCTTGGCGATCCAGGCGCTGCCGCGCAGGTTGTAGGCGAGCGCGTATTTCGAATCGAGCCCGATCGCCTGGGTGAAGTCCTCGATGGCATGCTCGAAATCGCCCATGCCGATCCAGGCGCTGCCGCGGTTGTTGTACGCAAGGGCGTATTTCGGATCGAGCTTGATCGCCTCGTCGAAGTCCTCGATGGCGTCGTCGAAATCGCCCTTCATGTTGCGGGCATTGCCGCGGTTGTTGTAGGCAACGACGAGGTCCTTTCCGCTCCACTTCCCGGATTCGATCGCCGCCGTGCAGCCGAGAATCACCTGATCGGGCGAGAAGGCATTTCCTCTATTCCTGCACCAGTCGATCTGCTGTTGGGTCTGCGCCACGGCCTGCGGCAACGGCAGCGTGGCCGCCGCGACTATTGCCGCGCCCGCGAGGATGCCGCAAAGCGCCCATCTGTGGATGCATTTCATCGCCTTGCGAAGTTCACCGACATGCGCAATGAACTCCCGCCTTCTATCCAGAAACTCTATGCCAGGTTTCATCCGGTAGTCGCCCTGTTCAAGATGATAGCCGAGATTTCCAACGCGATTACCTGGAGCACAGGATTCTGGCTTCCGTGGGTCAATGAGATTAATTCCTCTACCCTCGCAGGTTCGAGTTGCGAGCCGGATTGAGGGGAAGATCGGCCATCCGCAGAGGACTTGCGACATGATTCACAGACCGGCAGTGGTCAAGGATCAGGACAGTGTCGAAATCCGACTGACCGGCGAGGACGAATACCGGATCCCATTCACCTTCATCGAGGCCCTCAACGAGGGAACGCTGGCCGACCGGCCTGCCGATGTCTTCCGCGCAGCAGCGCGAGAGAACCGGTTGTTTCACGTCCTGAACAAGGCAACTGACAACATAATCGGCACGGGCGTCATTCAGCTGGGCTCCGCCAAGAACAAGCATCCCCAGCAAGCCGAGGTCGGTGGCTTGCTGTTCCACCCCGCAGCGCGAGGCTTCGGCATCGCGTCACTCCTCGTCAAGGTCATGATGGTCCATGCCGTCAAGGAAAGCGGGCACGATTCGCCGCAGGAGGAATATCTGGCCCACGTTCTCGACGGCAACGGCGGCCCGATCCATGCTCTGCTGGACGCCGGCTTCAGGCCCATAGGACACGTCGAGCTGCATCCCGGAGACATCGATGCCGTGATTGACCATATGCTCAAGGCCGGTGAATCGGGCATCAGCCTGCAGGGATTTGTCTTCGATCGCCAGGCGATCGACAACCTCGTGCTCGCCCTTTGGAAATTCATCCGCCGCGACCGCGGCCTGATCATTCGCTCGGACCCGGGAGGCGATATCCGGCTAACGGTTGATTTCGCCCACGTCATCTCCCCGGCGCACCTCGACACGCAGGTCGGTCTGCTGACGCAAAGGATGTCCGCAGCGCCTCAAATACCGGAATAGTTCAGAGTCACGCGCGGCTGCCGCAGCCGTGACTTGTCCGTGAGCGGCTCCCGGCCTATGCAATGGCAAATCCGTCCAGGGAGAGGCGCATGCATGCAATCAGACGCCGCGGCTGGGAAATCCCCGAGCGGCTCGCGACGCCCGAGCATCTGTTCTTCAACCGGCGCAGCTTCCTTGCGAGCGGGGCGGCGGCGCTCTCGCTGTTGCCGGCGAACGCGCTTGCGCAGCGCGTGAGCGACCTGCCGGACCCTACTACCGATCTCTATCCGGCCAAGCGCAACGAAGGCTTTACGCTTGACCGGCCGATTACCGACGAGAAGATCAACACCAACTACAATAACTTCTACGAGTTCGGCGGCAGCAAGAACGTTGCCAAGGCGGCGCAGGCGCTCAAACCGCGACCATGGACCGTCAAAATCGATGGAATGGTGGAGAAGCCGCAGGAGATCGGCATCGACGACCTGATCCGCAAAATGCCGATCGAGGAGAGACTCTATCGCCACCGCTGCGTCGAGGCATGGTCCATGGCGATTGCCTGGAGCGGGTTCCCGCTGGCCAAGCTTGTCAATCTGGCGCAGCCGCTGTCATCGGCCAAATACCTTCGCATGGAAACGTTCCTCGATCGCACCGTTGCACCGGGCCAGCGGCAGGTCTGGTACCCATGGCCCTACGTCGAAGGACTGACCATGGCGGAAGCAAGCAACGAACTTGCCTTCCTGGTTACGGGTGCCTACGGGAAGCCGGTTTCCAAACAGCAGGGGGCGCCGCTGCGTCTGGCGGTGCCGTGGAAGTACGGCTTCAAGTCGATCAAATCGATTGTCCGCTTCACCTTCACCGATCAGCGCCCCAAGAGCTATTGGGAAGCTTTGCAGGCCTCCGAATACGGCTTCTGGGCCAACGTCAACCCGCAGGTGCCGCATCCGCGTTGGAGCCAGGCCACCGAAGAGCTGATCGGTTTGAACGAGCGCCGGCCGACGCTGATCTTCAACGGATACGGCGAGTACGTCGCCGACCTCTATCGCGGCCTCGAGCACGAGCGGCTATGGGCGTGAGTGGACGAAGCCGTAGCCCGCGATGCTAGCCCGGGATCATCCCGCGCGGGGGCGCTCGAATAAGGCCATTATCCAATAGCAGGTGCCCTTTTCGATTGCGACAGTCGGGCCCCATTCGATTTGATCGGCTGTTTCCGACATCTGGAATCCAAGCTTGAGGTTCGCGAAACCGGTTTCCCGGGTTTTGAGCGAGCTCACGCCGACTGCCGGTTTCCATTTCAATACCGCGTCGGTCGTTGGATCCGATACTGCGAAGGCAATCGGCCGGTCATAGAGCGTCAGCAGATGGTTGGTCAGGCCGAACAAGGCATCGGT
Organism: uncultured Alphaproteobacteria bacterium; assembly: GCA_963817135.1. Classification (GTDB taxonomy): domain Bacteria; phylum Pseudomonadota; class Alphaproteobacteria; order Rhizobiales; family Xanthobacteraceae; genus VAZQ01. The sequence goes on from CAWFNG010000003.1 coordinate 275,052, forward strand.
GGAGCTCAACAGCGCACCGGCATTGCCGACGCTGCTGAGCGGCTTCGCCGACCAGCCCGGCAGCGACGCCCCGGTCGTAGTCATGGGCACAATCAAAAAATTCAGCGTGTCCGATTTCTGCTTGGCTTCTGCCTCGCACTCAGCCATGGCCTGCAGGAGCCAATCGTATTCGGCCGGTTTTTCCGCTGAGGCGGCGGGCGGTGCGCTCGTCCCCTTCTCGCGCAACGCGTAGACGCCGAGCGCGATTGCTCCCGCGATCACAACCAGCGCCGCGAACGCGGCAACCGTGGCAACTGGATTGGGCTGGTTCGTTGCCCCGCAGCGCGGGCAGGATAACGCGAAAACCGAAACGGGAGCGCCACAGCCCCGGCACCGACCGGTGAGGAATCCGAACATGTCGGCGGTCACGTTCCCGCGCCGCCGGATTCGGCTTCCGCCAGCCGGCTGCGCCAGTCCTTGCGCTGCCGTATCAGCGCGAGCGCAGCGAGTGCCAGCAGAGCCGCGCATAGCGCGAGCAGCGAGGCCGCGATGGGTCGCTGAAAAAAGATCGTCCAGTTGCCGTTCGACATGATCAAGGATTGCCGCAAGCTCATTTCCAGGATCGGCGAAATCACGAGGCCGAGCACGAGCGGCGCCGGGTCAAGTCCAAACTTGCGCAAGGCATAGCCGAGGACGCCCATGATCAGCATGATCCATACGTCGACAATGGAATGACTCACCTCATAAACGCCAATGATGCAGAACATTATGACGAGAGGATAGAGATAGGCATAGGGAATCCGCAGGATATTCACGAACACGCCGACGAGCGGCAGATTGAGCGCAAGCAGCATCAGATTGCCGACATACATGGAGGCGACAAATCCCCAGAACACGTCGGGGTGCTCGTTGACCAGCGTCGGCCCGGGTGGCACGCCATGTACCATCAGCGCCGCGAGAAGCACCGCGGTGATCGGACCGGTCGGCAGGCCGAGTGCCAACATCGGCACGAAGGCCCCCGTCGAGGCGGCATTATTTGCCGATTCCGGACCGGCCACGCCGGCGACCGCGCCGTGGCCGAACTCTTCCGGATGTTTCGAGAGGCGGCGCTCGACTGCATAAGAGAGAAAGCTGGAAATGATGTGCGCCGAGCCCGGCGTGAGCCCGATCAGAAAACCGAGCACGGAGCCGCGCGCGATCGGCAGCGAGGATTGGCGCCACTCGGTCCGGCTCGGGAAGAGTTCGCGCAGTTTCGGCGCGATCACGTCGCGCACGGCGGTCGCCGACGGGGTCGACAATATCTCGCCCAGCCCGAACAGACCGACGGCGACCGGCACGATGCCAATGCCGTCGCCGAGCTCGGCTATGTCGAACGAGTAGCGGAAATGCCCGGTCATGTTGTCGATGCCGATGGTACCGAGAAGGAGCCCGACGCAGGCCATCAGCAGCGTACGCGGCAGCGAGGTGGAAGACATGTAGGCGAGGAAAATGAGGCCAAGCACAAGCAGCGCAGCGTATTCGGGCGGTCCGAAGCGCAGCGCAAAGGCCGCGAGCGGCGGCGCGATGAGGGTGAGCATGATCACGCCGAACGTGCCGGCGATCCAGGAGCCGACGGCAGCGATGCACAAGGCAGCGCCGGCGCGTCCCTTCTGCGCCATTGCATAGCCGTCGATGCAGGTCATCACCGAGGACGCCTCGCCCGGAATTCGCATCAGGATCGAGGTGGTCGAGCCGCCGTATTGCGAGCCGTAGTAAATGCCGGCGAGCATCACCACCGACTTTGTGGTGTCGAGGCCGAAGGTCGCCGGCAGAAGAATGCTGATTCCGGAGAGCGGTCCTATTCCCGGCAGGACCCCGACCACCGTACCTACCACGCATCCGAGGAACGCGTACCAGAGGACATCTGGCTGAAGCGCCACCGAGAAGCCGAGCAGCAGGCTTTCGATGCTTGGCATGTCAGAAGTCCTACGGCGCCGGGCTCGAGCGGGGTGCGAAGCACCAGGCTGAACAACAGATAAGTCAGTGCCACCACGCCCAAGCTGAAGAGTGCTGCGCGCGCCGCGGGGCGCCGCTCCACGGCGAAGGTGAGCGCGAACAGCATCAGCGCCATGGTGATGGCGAAGCCCAATGTCTGATAGAGCACGACCGCGATTGCCGTGATGGCGATCACGCGTGCCGCATGAGCGAGGTCATCCCATTTGATATTTGCGAGCGGCGCGCTGTCTTTGGCGCGCAGGACGAGCATCAGGCCGAACACGGTGAGCAGGATGGCGATCAGCTTCGGCATCATGCCGGCGCCGGGAAACGACAGGCTCCCGGTGGGAAGGTCACCGCTTAATGCCAGGACGCCGAGCCCGAACGCCGCGAACACTCCGCCGGCGATATGGTCGGTGCGCACGATCATGACGTTGTGCGTTGGCGGAAGCGCGTATGTATGCGCGCGCTGCAAACTCGGAATACCTCCCCCTGAAAGGGGGAGGTCGACCGCCGGAGCGAAGCGACAGGCGGTCGGGTGGGGGTCATAAGGCGTTCTTCTGTTCGAGTGACGACCCCCACCCGGCTCGCTTTGCGACAAAGCCGATGCAGCGCATCGGCGTTCTTGGTGCTAAGAACGGCGGCCGAAGGCCGCCTCTGCCTCCCCCTTTCAGGGGGAGGTACGCCATCGCATAGCCGTGCCGCATGCAAATCAGCTGCTACCCCTCAGCCTTGCCGATGGCGCGGATCGCTGCCTCGATGCGTGCGGCATCGACGTCCCAGAATTGCGCGAATTCCGGCTGGTCCATGTAAGCGAGCTCCTGGCCGAGATTGGCAAGCGCCGCCTTGAACTGCCCGGTATGCGAAGCCTTGTTGAAGGCGTCGCGCAGATAATTCACCACGTTGGCAGGCGTCCCTTTCGGCGCAAACGCGCCGACCCAGAGATAGTATTCGATGTCGTAGCCAAGCTCCTTCATGGTCGGCACGTCGGGAAGCGCGGTCGATCGCGTGGCTCCGAACAGCGCGAGCGGCCGTGCCTTGCCGGCCTTGATCTGGGCAAGGCATGCCGAGATCGAAGACACCAGCACCTGCGAATTGTTTCCGAGCAAGGCGGTCAATGCCGGTCCGCCACCATTCGTCGGCAGGTGGCGCAGCTGCAAGGAGCCCGCAGCCTTCATAAAGAGAGCGGTTGGAATGTGCAGCGCTCCATAGAGGCCTGACGAGCTGAAGATGATTTCGTTCGGTCGTTTTTTCGCGTCTACCACCAGCTCGTTGAGGCTCCTGTAGGGCTGCTGATCGTTGACGATGAGCACGCAGGGGTCGGCGACAAACCGCGCGAGCGGGATGAAATCGGCACGCGTGAATTTCGCCGTGCGGCCAAAAAGCTTGTCGACTTCGGCGAAGCCGGAGATCGAAGTGATGTGAAGAAGAAGCGTATAGCCGTCAGGCTTGGCATTGGCGGCAAATTGCGCGCCCACTGCCCCGGCGGCGCCGGACTTGGTTTCGATCACCACCGGCTTGCCGATGAGCGGCTCCATTACCGCGGCCAGCGGACGGCCGACGACATCCGCGGCGCCGCCCGGTGGAAACGGATTGATCATGGTGATGGCATGGGTGGGATAGGAATCCTGCGCGCAGGCAGTCCCTTGAATAACCCCCAGGGCCGCCGAACCGATGATAAAGCTGCGTCTGTCCAACCTGTCCTCCCGTGGTAATTGGTTCAGCCGTGTCGTGTCTTTGATGCTATCGCTTATTGCGATGCGGTGGAATCGGCGCAAGCGCCGTCACCATTCGGAGGAACCGTAAATGCCGGCCTACTGGGTTGCACGGTCGAAAATCAACGATCCCGTTCAATATAAGAAGTACACCGATCTGGTGCCGGGGATCATTGCCAGGTACGGGGGAAAGGTGCTGGCGCGCGGCGGCCGCTATCGGGTCATGGAAGGGCCGCACACCTTCCAGCGCTTCGTGGTGATCGAATTTCCCACCCTTGAGCAGGGCGTCGCCTGCTTCACTTCCCCGGAATACGAAGAGGCCGCGACGTTCCGCCGCGCAGGCGCCGGCGTGGTCGAAACGGTCATTGTCGAAGGCGGCGACGCTACCCGCTAGCACTGTCTTGTGTCCCAGCCGCAGCCCAGCATAACATCCCCGCCAACTATTCGAACCGGAGGAAACAAAAATGCCCTTGGACGTGAGATTTTGGCCTTTCGCCGGCGCGGTATCGGGCCTGCTCTTCGCGCTGACTGCCAGCGTGCTCCCGCTCGGCCCCGCTGCGGCGCAAACCGGCGAGCCGATCAAAATCGGTTATGGAATATCGCAAACCGGCGGACTTGCTCCCAATGGAAAATCCGCGCTGCTCGCGCAGAAGATCTGGGAGGAAGATATCAATGCCAAGGGCGGGCTGCTCGGGCGGCCCGTCAAGCTCGTCTATTATGACGACCAGACCAATGCCGCGGCGGTGCCGGGAATCTACACGAAGCTGCTCGATGTCGACAAAGTCGATCTGATCATCGGCGGTTACGGCACCAACATGCTGGCACCGGCCATGCCAGTGGTAATTCAGAAAAAGAAGATGCTGATCGGGCTGTTCGGGCTCGCTGTCAATTCGGAATTCCACTATCCGAACTATTTTGCCATGATCCCCGCCGGCCCGCTGCCGAAGCATTCCTTCACCAAGGGCTTTTTCGATGTGGCAATGGCACAGGATCCGAAACCGCGTACTGTGGCCATCACCGCGGCCGACGCCGAGTTCTCAGTCAATGCCTCGGAGGGTGCGCGCGACAACGCCAAGGCCGCGCGCCTCAACATCGTCTATGACAAGCGCTATCCGCCGTCCACCACCGACTTCGCGCCGATCGTGCGCGCCGTTGCCGCCACCAGCCCGGATATCGTGATCGTCTGCTCCTATCCGCCGGACTCCGTCGGCATGGTCAGGGCGGTCAATGAGATCGGCTTCAAGCCGAAGATGATCGGCGGAGGCATGGTCGGCCTGCAAGCGACCGCGATCAAGACCCAACTCGGCCCCATGCTCAACGGCTTCGTCAACTACGACTTCTGGCTGCCCGTTCCCAAGATGAACTTCCCGGGCGTGGCCGAATTCATGCAGAAGTATCAGGCCAGGGCCCCGGGCGAAGGAGTCGATCCGCTCGGCTATTACATCGGACCCTGGGGCTATGCGCAGCTGGAAGTGCTGGGACAGGCGATTACGCAGACCAAAAGCCTCGCCGACGACAAGCTTGCCGACTTTATTCGTGTAAACACCTTCAAGACTGTGGTCGGCGACGTGCAGTTCGGCAGCGATGGCGAGTGGGCGCAGTCGCGTGTGCTGCAGGTGCAGTTCCAGAACATCAAGGGCAACGACGTCGCCCAATTCAAGGACATCTCGACGCAAGTCGTGGTCTCGCCGCCGGAATACCAATCCGGCAACGTCATCTATCCCTACGAGAAGGCGAAATAGTTCCTCACAGCCGTAGCGCCGCTTCCGGCGGCGTGAATGTAAGCTTGAGGGCCGACGCCACCGCCCGGTGGGTAAGCTTGCCTTCGTAAATGTTAAGGCCGTCGCGCAAATGCGGATCTTCGCCGAGCGCGCGCCGGCAGCCCTTATCGGCCAAGGCAAGAACGAATGGCAGCGTCACGTTGTTGAGAGCAAAGGTCGACGTGCGGGCGACGGCGCCAGGCATGTTGGTGACGCAATAGTGCACGACCTCGTCGACGGTATAGGTCGGCCGCGAATGCGTGGTGGGATGCGATGTTTCTGCACAGCCGCCTTGATCGATGGCGATGTCGACAATGACAGCTCCCGCTTTCATCGCCTTGACGGTTTCGGCGGTGATCAGCTTCGGCGCGGCGGCGCCGGGAATGAGCACCGACCCGATCACCAGATCGGCGCGCCGGCATAAGGTCGCTATCGCATCGCTGGTGGAGAATACGGTGCGCACACGCGCGCCGAGCTGATTGGAGATGCGGCGCAGCGTTTCGAGGTTGCGGTCGATCACGGTGACCGTTGCGCCCATGCCTGCCGCAATCAAGGCGGCGTGACTGCCGGCAACGCCGCCGCCGAGCACCACGACATCGGCCGGCGGCACGCCGGGAACGCCGCCAAGCAGGACGCCGCGCCCGCCGTTTTCCTTCTCCAGGCATCGCGCGCCGACATGCGGAGCCATGCGGCCTGCGACTTCCGACATCGGGGTCAGCAAGGGAAGGGTGCCCTGAGAGCTGGTCACCGTCTCGTAGGCAATGGCGATGACGCCGGAAGCGAGGAGATCGGCCGTCTGCTCGGGATCGGCTGCGAGATGCAGGTAGGTAAACAGGATCTGCCCCGGCCGCAGTTGCTTGCGCTCGCCAGCGAGTGGCTCCTTGACCTTCACAATGAGTTCAGCGCGGGCGTAGATTTCATCGGCGCGCGCAACGATCTCGGCTCCAACCGCGAGGTAATCGGCGTCCGCCAACCCGGCCCCCAAGCCCGCGCCCTGCTGCACCAGAACCTGGTGGCCGTTTGCCGCGAGTTCCTTCACCGTGGAAGGGACGAGCCCGACCCGGTACTCGCTATCCTTGATTTCCCGCGGAACTCCGACGATCATTCATCGCTCTCCCGGATCGGATTATTGTTGCGCATGAACAGGCTCAAAAAGCCGAGAATGACACGCCGGGTGGGGCATGCGGCGCGGGGTTGGCGGCGTGCCTGCTACGAGATTCTGGAGCATGGCCCGGTCGGACATCGCGCCGGTTCCATGGTCAGCCGGGCAATCGTCGGCCTCATCACCATCAATCTGATCGCGGTCACCCTGCAATCGGTACCACAGCTGCACGCGCAGTATGGCCGCCTGTTCGAGACAATAGAGATCGTGTCGCTGGTGGTGTTCACGGTTGAGTATTTCCTGCGGATATGGGTCGCGGCCGAACACGCTCCGCATCGCTCCTTCGGCGCGCGGCAGGCGCGACTGAAATTTGTACTCAGTCCGTTCGGAATAATCGATCTCCTCGCCGTGCTGCCGTTCTGGTTCGCCTTTGCATTGCCGGCCGACCTGCGGGTGCTGCTGATTTTCCGCTGCGTACGCTTTTTCAAGCTGGTCCGCTACTCGCCGGCAATGCGCTCGCTCCTTGAGGCGCTCAATACCGAGCGGCGGGCTTTGTTCGGCTGTTTCGTCATCCTGGTGGGAGCCGCGCTGTTGTCGGCCAGCTTCATGCATCTGGTGGAGGGACGCGTTCAACCTGACAAGTTCGGCACCATTCCCGATGCCATGTGGTGGGCGATCGTAACGCTGGGAACCATCGGTTACGGCAACTCCTATCCCATTACCGGGGCGGGCCGGCTCGTCGCATCGTTCACGATCTTTCTCGGTTTGATCATGATCGCGTTGCCGGTGGGTATCATCGCCACGGCATTTTCCGAGGAGGTCCATCGCCGCGAGTTCGTCGTCACCTGGAGCATGGTAGCGCGGGTTCCGCTGTTTTCCGAGCTGCAAGCGAGCGACATAGCCGACGTCATGCAGCTCCTCCGGGCGCAGCAGGTGGAATCCGGAGAAACCATCGTGCGGCGCGGCGAAAATGCACATTCCATGTATTTCATAGCAGCCGGGGAAGTGGAGATCGCACTCAAGAACGAGCGCGTGCGCCTGAGTGCCGGGCATTTCTTTGGCGAGATAGCAGCGTTGCGCCGGTCGCGCCGAACCGCGACCGTCACTGCCGTTACCCGCACCAGTCTGCTCGTTCTCGACGCCAATGACCTGCACGCACTGATGGAGCGCGAGCCGCGCGTTGCTGCCCGCATTCAGGAAGTCATGCGAAGCCGCCTCGGCAGTAATGCGGGCATTGCCAAGGGCGACCTCCTGCCCGACGAGATCGAAGGAGCGGAGCATTACCCTGCCGACAAGCCTGCGGATTCCTAACACATGAGGCGCCGGTGAGCGATGATCCCTATGCAGTGCTCGGCGTAAAGCGAGAGGCAACGCAGGACGAGATCCGCGCTGCCTATCGCAAACTTGCCAAGAAATTGCATCCAGACCTCAACCCCGGCGACAAGCAGGCCGAGGAGAAGTTCAAGCAGGTTTCCGTCGCCTATGATCTGCTCGGAGACCCCGAGAAACGCGGACGCTTCGACCGCGGCGAAATCGATGCTTCCGGCGCCGAACGGCCGCGCGAGCGCTATTACCGCGACTTCCATGGCGCCGACGCCGGCACGCATTCCTACAATACGGCCGGCGGCTTCGCCGACTTCATGGGGAACGAGGACATTCTCTCAGAAATCCTGGGCCGGCGCGGCGGCGGCGCGCGCTTTCGCATGCCCGGCCAGGACGTGCATTACCGCCTGCCGGTCGATTTCCTGGAAGCTGTCAATGGGGCGACCAAGCGCATAACCATGCCGGACGGTGCGACCCTCGACGTGGTCATCCCGGCGGGAACCCAGGACCACCAGATCCTGCGCTTGCGCGGAAAGGGCGGTGCCGGAATCGGCGATGCTCCTCCAGGCGACGCGCTTGTCGAGATCGAGGCGCAGCCGCACAAATTGTTTACCCGCAAAGGCGATGACATCCATGTCGAACTGCCGATCAGCCTCCCGGAAGCCGTGCTTGGGGCAAGGCTCGACGTGCCTACGCCTTCCGGCGCGGTTCGCATGACCGTGCCCAAGGGATCCAACACCGGCACCGTGCTGCGACTCAAAGGCAAGGGTGTCGCGCGCAAGGGGCAAACCAGCGGCGATGAATATGTCGCCCTCAAAATCGTCCTGCCGGACCAACCCGACGCGGAGATCGAGGATTTCGCCAAGCGCTGGAAAGCCGGGCAAAGCCATGATCCTCGCCGCAAGCTGGAGGTTTGACCCGTGATTTCAGTGCAGGAATTTATGGTGAGAGCCCGCGTCGAACAGCACGCGCTGCAAGCCTGGATTCGCGCCGGCTGGCTCATTCCGCCGCAGACGGAGCCGGAACTCGCTTTTTCCGCTGTCGACCTCGCCCGCGCACGGCTCATCCGCGACCTGCGCGATGACCTCGGCGTCAATGACGAGGGGATCGAGGTGATCCTGCATCTCCTTGATCAGATGCACGGCCTGCGCGCGACCATGCAGGAGCTGCTCGGTGAAATGCGCGGTGGCCGCAAACCGAAGGCGAAAAACAAGTTCTCCCGCCGGTCACCATGACCAATTGTAACTCCGATTAGCATTGGGGAAGGTAAAGACAAATGACACTTCCGCGTCAATTTCTGCGTCTGGCAACCGGTGCCGTCGCTCACAGCCGGACGTGCCGCAAGCGAAGAGAATTGCCGATCACACTGACCGAGGAGAGCGCCATTGCCGCTGCGGCGATGATCGGAGAGAGAAGGATTCCGAAGAACGGATAAAGCACGCCGGCGGCAACCGGCACGCCTGCCGCATTATAGATGAACGCGAAGAACAGATTTTGCCGGATATTGCGCATGGTCGCCTGAGAAAGGCGCCGAGCACGAACGATTCCCATGAGATCACCCTTGAGCAAGGTGACCCCTGCGCTCTCGATTGCAACATCGGTTCCTGTGCCCATGGCAATCCCGACATCCGCGGCTGCCAGCGCCGGAGCGTCATTGACGCCGTCCCCCGCCATTGCCACGACGTGGCCTTGCTTTCGAAGCCTCTCGACGACTGCGCTCTTCTGATCCGGCAGCACCTCGGATTCCACCTGCTTGATGCCGAGCCGCCGGGCGACGGCTTGCGCCGTCGTGCGATTGTCGCCCGTGAGCATGACGACGCCCACTCCGTCGCGCGCCAGCGATTGCAGCGCCTCCGGCGCGGTAGCCTTGACCGGATCGGCGATCGCAATCACGCCGCGGACTTTGCCATCGACGGCCAGGAAGATCGCGGTCGCGCCATCCTGCCGCATTCGTTCGGCTTCGCGCTCCAATGAACCCGCATCGATTCCCAGTTCTTTCAGGAATTTTGCATTGCCAAGACTGATTCGCTGTCCCCGGACGACGCCGATCGCCCCTTTTCCGGTCGGTGAGTTGAAATTGGATACATCTGAGAGCATGAGCCCGCGTTCCTGGGCAGCGGCGACGATGGCCAAGGCCAATGGATGCTCGCTCGCTTTCTCCACGCTCGCCGCCAGCTGCAATGCCTCGTTTTCCGCAAACCCCGCAGCGGTAATGACGGCAACCAGCTTTGGCTTGCCCTCGGTCAGCGTGCCGGTCTTGTCGACAACGAGCGTGTCTATCTTTTCCATCCGCTCCAGCACTTCCGCATCCTTGATCAGCACGCCGGCCTGGGCGCCGCGTCCGACCCCGACCATGATGGACATGGGAGTTGCGAGGCCGAGTGCGCAAGGACAGGCGATGATCAGCACAGTCACCGCGGCAACGAGGCCGTAGGCATAGCGCGGTTCCGGTCCGAACAGTGCCCAGGCAGCAAATGCGACGATTGCGACAACAATAACGGCCGGCACGAACCAGCCGGCGACCTGGTCTGCCAGACGTTGAATGGGCGCGCGCGAGCGTTGGGCGCTCGCGACCATTTGCACGATTTGTGCGAGCATCGTGTCGCGTCCGACTTTCTCGGCGCGCATTACGAAGCTGCCTGTCGTGTTCAACGTGCCGGCGATGACCTTCGAGCCGGGTTCTTTCGTGACCGGCATCGATTCGCCGGTGATCATGGACTCATCGAGCGATGAGCGGCCTTCGATCACCTCACCGTCGACAGGTACCTTCTCGCCCGGCCGCACGCGCAGGCGATCGCCGACCGCAACCACGTCCAGGGAAACCTCTTCTTCGCTTCCATCAGCTCGCATCCGCCGTGCGGTTTTGGGCGCGAGATCGATGAGTGCGCGAATGGCTCCTGAAGTCTGCTCGCGCGCGCGCAGTTCCAGCACCTGGCCGAGAAGGACAAGGACCGTGATCACGGCAGCAGCTTCGAAATAAACGGGGACCGCGCCATCCGGACCGCGAAAGCCCCGGGGGAAAAGTCCTGGCATGAGGATCGCGACAACGCTGTACACCCATGCCACCCCCGTACCCATCGCGATGAGGGTGAACATGTTGAGATTACGGGTGATGAAAGATTGCCAGCCGCGCACGAAAAACGGCCAGCCTCCCCAGAGCACGACCGGCGTTGCAAAGAGAAACTGCAGCCAGTTCGACCATTTCTCGGCGAGCAGCAAATGCAGGCTCGTGAGGTGACCGCCCATTTCGAGTACGAGGACTGGAAGCGCCAGGGCGAGGCTCACCCAGAACCGCCGGCGCATAGCGACGAGTTCTGGATTTTCGCCGGATGCGGCGGCGGCAACTTCAGGCTCGAGCGCCATGCCGCATATGGGACAAGTGCCAGGGCCGACCTGCCGGATCTGCGGATGCATCGGGCAGGTGTAGATACCAGCCGCGGACATGGGCTCACGCCGCGTTCCTTGTCCGACACGGATGTACTCTTCGGGATTTGCCGCGAATTTTCGCCGGCATCCTGCGGAGCAGAAATAGTAGCTATGGCCGTCATGCTCGTGCCGATGCTCCGCAGATTGCGGATCGACGGTCATTCCGCAGACCGGGTCTCGGACGCTGAGCTGCTTGGTTTCTGACGCAGGCACGGCGATGCGATGCTCGCGGTGATGAGCGCCGGTTTGACGAGCAGCGTCCTTGTTCATTGCGAGCGAAGGCCTTCGTCTGCTCCCCTGGGATGAGGTATTGCAAACCATACCATAGGGGGGTATATAGGCGACATGCGAGACGACATCAAGAAGGCATGCGCGAAGCGGCTGCATCGCATCGAGGGGCAAGTCCGCGGGATCGCGCGGATGGTGGAGGAGGATCGATATTGCATCGATATCGTGACGCAGATTGCGGCCGTGCGCGCTGCGCTGCGGCGTCTCGAAGAGGAGGTTTTGCGCGATCATGTCGCGCATTGCGTGGAGCATGCCATCAGCTCGGGCAACAAGGCTGATCAACGCAGAAAGATCGAAGAGCTGATGAATGTTGTCAGTCGCGCGGAGCGGTGATGGTCGCCGTTCAGGACAATCGCCGGAGAATGCGCTTGCGAATTGATTTACCTCAATCTGCGGCTCTCAATCTTCAGCCACAGTTTCGGTGTTAAACTGGTGTCATGATATCCAGGCGACAGTTGGCGGCGGCGATCTGGCTTGCAATTGTCACGATTGCGGTTGGGTTGTTGCCCGCAACTGCTCTGGCACATGGTGGTCATGCCCACGCACGAGATTCCATTTCGTTGGTTGCGCATCGTCATTCACCTGGTGATGCAAGTCACCTGAATGTGCAGGCAAATGCCGGGAAAGCGACCGCGGTCGCTGAGTTTGCGGCTGCCGAAATAGATGCTAACCGGGTTCCTGCCTCCGGCGTATGCAAGGATGGCTGTTGCGCGAGCGGCTTTTCGTGCTGCGCTTCGGTCATGCTATCGGAAGCCACTCTCAATTTGCCTGGCCACATGCGTGGACCCGAGGTCGTGAGACCATGGCCACCGATGCGACCTGGTATCAATCCCGAAGCTCTGCCTAAACCTCCGAAATCCTTCACGTAGTCCGCGCGCTGTCGAGCGCGCAAAAGCGAATGGTCGCGCGACCAGTTCGCCTGCCTTGGGCCGTGAAGGATTCTCAAATGCGCACTCCGAACATCTTCTCGCTCTTTGCGTTTGCAACCTTGTCGCTCGGATTTCTTGGACTGGGTTCCGCCGCACACGAAGCCGAAGATCGGGAGCAATCGAACGTGGTGCCTCTCGCGATCGCTGCCGCTGCGCGTACCGAAGCAGCGTCCGAGAATTTCGAATTGGTCGCAGTCGCCAATAGCGGCGTCCTGACGATCTATCTCGATCGCCGGCACACCAATGAGCCGCTCATGAATGCAACGATCACGGTTGAAACGCCGACTGGCAGTGTTGTCGCTTCCCCGGAGCACGGCGGGACGTACAAGCTCGCCGCTCCTTGGGCGGTCGCGCCTGGTCGGTGTGATCTCATTTTCACAGTCGAGAGCGACGGTACAGCGGAAGTCCTTATCGCTACGCTGGACGTTCCGACCGCTCCTGCATCACCCAAATCGGCATCGACAGGGGCTAGCGGTGGATTATTCATCCAATTGAGGCAGCGGATCGAGGGGAGAGATCCTGTTCTCATTCTTACTTCAATACTTGGGTTCGTTTTGGGGGCCGCAGTAATGGGCTTACTTGCGCGGCGCAAGCTGGTTCCCGCGGTTGCGCTTCTGGCAATTTCGACGGCTATTCTCGCAACGGCGGCTCTTGCTCATGAAGGCGAGGATCATCGCGGAGCCGTACTCAATGCAGCGATACCGAGCGATCGCGACCTCGCCAAACGTCTCTCCGATGGTTCGCTGTTTGTGCCCAAGCCTACGCAAAGGCTCCTGGCGATCCGAACGGATGTAACGACAAGCGCTCTGCACCGGCGCACCATCGAGTTGCCGGGCCGGGTTATCCCCGATCCAAATGCAAGCGGATATGTCCAGGCATCCGCAGGAGGACGACTCTCCGCACCGGCGGCAGGATTTCCTCGACTCGGCACGCGCGTGAACAAAGGCGATGTGCTGGCATACGTGACGCCGCCATTGCAGGCCATTGACGTGTCGGACATGCGCCAGCGACAAGGTGAGCTCGACCAGCAGATCAGCATCGTCGAGCGACGAATCGCAAGGTACGAGGCGCTCGCGCAGAAAGGCGCCGTGGCTCAAGTGCAGCTTGATGAGGCGAGGCTCGAGTTGCAGGGGCTCAGGGATCGCCGCGCAGCACTCGACCGGGTGAGGGCGGAGCCTGAGGCGCTCGTTGCGCCCGTTTCGGGCATCGTCGCAGAAATCAACGCGGTCGCAGGACAGATGGCGCAGACGAGCAGCATTCTGTTTCAGATCATCGAGCCGACGCGACTCTGGGTCGAGGCCCTGAGCTTCGATGCATTGACCAGCACGCAAAGTGCGATGGCCAGAACAAGCGGGGGCCACTCGCTGGCACTTGCCTATCAAGGCACCGGCTTTGCCGATCGCAATCAGGCGGTGCCGGTGCATTTCAAGATCGAAGGGGACACCGGCGGGCTGCGCGCCGGTCAGTTCGTCACTGTGCTGGCCGTCACCCAGGACGAGAGACAGGGAATTGCAATCCCACGTGCGGCCATTGTGCGCACACAGAGCGGCTCGGATCTCGCCTTCGAACACACTTCGGCTGAACGCTTCGAACCGCGCTCCGTGCGCATCGAACCGCTCGACGGCGAGCGCGTGCTCGTCGTTTCCGGTTTGAACACAGGCACGCGCATCGTCATTCAAGGCGCCGAGCTACTCGATCAGGTACGCTAGCGAGAACTGCCCGATGTTCAGATTTCTCGTCACCCAGTCCCTGCGCAACCGGCTGATCGTGCTGGCGCTGGCGGCTGTACTGGTTGTCTACGGCGTTTTCAGCCTGAGCAAGCTGCCGGTCGATGTCTTTCCCGATCTCAACCGCCCGACCGTGACCATCATGACCGAGGCGGAGGGTTATGCCCCTCCCGAGGTCGAGCAGCTCGTTACCTTCCCCATAGAGACCCAGATGAACGGCGTGCCGGGCGTGATCCGGGTGCGTTCGGTCTCGGGTGTCGGCTTATCGATTGTCTATGTTGAGTTCGAGTGGGGTACCGACATCTTTCGCAACCGGCAGCTGATCGCGGAGCGCCTGGCACTCGTGCGGGATCAACTTCCCGCGAACACCAGCTCGGTCATGGGTCCGATCAGCTCGATCATGGGTCAGATATTGCTGGTTGCGGTGACGAGCGATCGTGCTTCCGCGATGGAGCTGCGCGAGACTGCCGATTTCGTGCTGCGGCCGCGTCTGCTTTCGATCCCTGGAGTCGCACAGGTTATCCCGATCGGAGGCGAAGTTCGACAATACCGCGTTTCGCCCAGTCCGGCAGCACTGCGGGCATTGAATGTCAGCTACGAGCAGCTGCAGCACGCCCTCACGCAGTTTGGGGTGAATACAGGCGGCGGCTACACGGATCAATATGCACGCGAGTACCTGATCCGCAATATTGGACGCACCACGAGCCTCGACGATCTCAGGAATCTCGTGATTGCCACATCGGGCAACGCGCCAATCTATTTGCGCCAGGTCGCCGATGTGGAATTCGCGCCCAAGTTCAAGCGCGGAGATGCAGGCTACATGGGAAAGCCTGCCGTCGTCGTCTCCGTCGAGAAACAACCCAATGTGGACACGGTCGTCATTACGCGTGAGATCGAGCAGGCATTGCAGGAGATCACGCCCGGTCTCCCGAGTGGAATCAAGGCCGACCAGATCCTCTTCCGGCAGGCAAATTTCATAGAGACCTCGATCCGTAACGTTCAGAAAGTGTTGATCGAGGCCGTAATCGTGGTCGCTGCCGTGCTGTTCGCCTTTCTTGTGAACTGGCGAACCACCGCGATCTCCCTGACTGCAATACCGGTATCTGTTCTGGCGACCGCAATCATCTTTCATCTGACCGGCCTGTCGATCAACACGATGACGCTTGGCGGCATTGCGATCGCAATCGGAGAACTGGTCGACAATTCCGTCGTGGACGTCGAGAATATTTTCCGTCAATTGCGGGAGAACCACGCAGCTGGAAGTCCAAAGTCGGTGTTCGACGTCGTGGTAACGGCGTCACAAGAAGTGCGATCCGGGATCGTCTACGCGACGATGATCATCGTGCTCGTGTTCGTGCCGCTGTTCGCGTTGTCGGGGATCGAGGGTCGGCTATTCGCACCGCTTGGACAGGCATACATCATTTCCATTCTGGCGAGCCTTGTCGTCTCGATTACGCTCACCCCGGTGATGGCGTACTACCTGCTGCCCGGCCTGAAGCGGCTCGGAAGTCACGATAGTGCGTTAGTGCGGATACTCAAACGCGGCAACCATGCACTCCTCAGCTGGTGCTTCGAGCATTCGCGCGGTGTGATGCTCAGCGCCGTGGCTGCGGTGCTCATCGCCGTGGCAGGCGCTTTCCTGCTGCCGCGCGCATTCCTGCCGCCATTCAATGAGGGGACATTCACGATCAATGCAGTCTTCAACCCAGGAATCTCGCTCGATGAATCCAATCGTGTTGGGCTCATTGCCGAGCAACTGATCATGCAGGTTCCGGAGGTGAAATCAGTAGGACGGCGCACCGGCCGCGCCGAGCTCGATGAGCATGCCGAGGGTGTCCACTCGTCGGAGATCGAGGTCGATCTCGGCCCGTCCTCGCGACCAAAGACGGAGATCGTCGCCGACATTCGCTCACGCCTGGCCGTGTTGCCGATGTCCATCAATGTCGGACAGCCGATTTCCCACCGTCTGGACCACATTTTGTCAGGGGTGCGTGCCGCGATTGCCCTGAAGATTTTCGGCGACGATCTCGATACGCTGCTTACGACCGGTGAGAATTTGCGAGACAAGCTTGCAACAATTCCTGGCATCGTCGATCTGCAGGTCGAGAAGCAGGTGAAGATTCCCCAGCTGGAAATCCGTGTCGATTATACTCGTGCAGCGCTCTACGGCGTGCAGCCCGCGGCCGTGGTCGACCAGCTGAGCCGGCTTTCCAACGGGCGCGTGGTTTCGCGCGTCGTCGACGGCTATCGCCGGTTCGACGTCACCATGCGGCTGCCCAACCATTTGCGCACGACGGAGCGATTAGGCGATCTCCTGATCGCGACGCCGGTCGGCTGGATTCCGGCGCGGCAAGTTGCAGACATTCGCGAGACCGACGGTCCCAATCAGATTTTACGCGAGAATTCCCGCCGGCGATTGGTCGTTCTTGCCAATACCGATGGCAAGACCGACATGGCGCAAATCGTGGCGGCGATCCGCCGGCAGCTCGCCAGCACTCCGCTGCCGGAGGGGTATTTCACTCGCCTGGAAGGGACGTTTCAGGCGCAGGAGGATGCGAGTCGCACAATAGGCGCACTCTCGGTCCTGTCGTTCGCAGCGATCTTCACAATCCTGTTCAGCCGTTATCAATCCATCATTTTTACGCTGATCATCATGGGCAGCGTGCCGCTTGCCCTCATCGGCAGCGTCTTGGCTTTATGGATTGCCGGCAAATCACTTTCCGTCGCGAGCATGATTGGCTTCATTACGCTCACGGGCATTGCAACCCGCAACGGCATTCTTAAGCTCAGCCATTACATCAATCTGGCAGTTCATGAGGGTCTGCCGTTCGGCCGCGCCCTCGTCATCCGAGGCAGCCTCGAACGGCTGACGCCGGTGCTGATGACGGCGCTCTCCGCCGGGCTGGCATTGTTGCCGCTCCTTATCGATGCGGCCACCCCCGGCAAGGAGCTTCTGCACCCCGTCGCCGTGACCATCTTCGGCGGACTGATCAGCGCGACCTTGCTCGATAGCCTGCTCACACCTGTTCTGTTTCTGCGCTTTGGCAAGCAATCGCTGGAGCGCCTGGTCATGGCCGCTCAGACGCAGCCCACCACGGCAAGAGCTATGCCGGCACACGTTGAGACGTTCTGAGATCGCAACAGATAGGAGAGAGGAGAGCGATGAACCGAAAAATCGTCATGATTGCCGGAGCACTGACAATAATGTCGATGGTCGCCTTCGCGCATGCTCCCAAAATAGGCCAAAACGGGGGGCCGCAGGTGGACGCCGGAAGCTTTCACGTGGAGATCGTGCCACATGGAGCGGTGCTTCAGGTCTATTTGCGAGATCAGTCGGACAAGGCCGTCAGCACCCAGGGATTTAAAGGAACGGCCATATTCGTGATCAACGGAAAGGCCCAGCGTATCACACTGACACCTGCCGGCGAGAACCAGCTTAGTGGCGCAGCATCGGTCGATCTCCCTGCCGAACTTAAGGGTGCGGTGCAGATCGTCACGCCAACCGGCAGCACGGTTCAGGCAAAGTTCAATTAGACCGGTGCCGCAGCATAAGCGTTTTCCCATCCGCTTAGGGGTGAGCGGACACGCAATCATCAGATCGTCCAATCAGTCCCGGCTGTAGGCCTTGTAGGAAAGATAAGCGCCGACCAGCAGTGGCACGATTGCGGCGGTGGCGATCACTCCGGTGTGCTGTCCCACGCTCCCCGCCAACGCCGCGACGCGATACGGGAAGAACATGCGGATAATGCCGCCGAGCACTGCCAGCCATCCGAGCACCGTCACCACGACCGGCCAGCCGCCGGTCCAAATGTTGTGCACGCGCAGAACGGCTATGCCGGTGACCAGCAAAAGAACGCCCGATAAGAAGATGAGGCCCGGATCTTCGCCAATCTGCTTGGCCATTGCGGGGAAAGAGCCGAGATTGAGCAATATAGCGGCGCCGATAGCCAGCAGGGTTGGACCGATCAGGCCGGCAATGGTTTTCGAGGTCGACATGGGAGTTTTCCTTCGATCGAGAAAACGCCGCGCAGGATGGGTCAAGGCGTCTGACGGGGCGAGCGATAACACAATTGCGTGGCGCGCCGCGACCGCCCTACGAGAACGGCCATGGCAGTCAAGACTGCGAGCGGCGCGATCCGGCTTTGATAACGGGCATTGGGGTTGGAAAAAATTCCGCAAATCGCGGCATTGGTCAGGATGGCGCAAGCAGCGGTCAACGCCAATGCGGCAAGAGCAGGGTTTCGCCGGCGCAACAGCACCACGAAGATAGGCAGCATTGCGCTCGCCATGAGCGCAATCGGCACGTGAACGAGATTGAGCACAGTGAAATCCAATGCATCCCGTTGTTGCAGCGATGCCCGGAAGCTCGCCATGGCGCGCGGCGCAAAGCGTTGCAGGATGCCCTCGGCGTGCCAATTGTCTTTGGCATGAAAGCCTTCGCCGGTATCGAGCGTCACCAGTTGCTCGGCGGTTGCTTGCACGGCACCCCGGATATGCAGCAACGGATAGCGCAGCACGCTGTCGATGATGATCCAGCGCGCTTCCGGCTCGAATGCCTCCCAGCCGCCAAGCTTGCCCAGCGGACTATTACCCCACAGCCAGTCGTCGGCGTCCTGCGGAAGCTCGGCGCGATAAGCGCACAATCGAATGGCGGGGTCGGGGCAGCGATCTGCGAGATAGCGCGCAACAATCCCGTCCTGGAGCAAACGCGCAAACAGAAGCGAGCTGCCGCCCGGCGTGAATGCAAACTTTCCGGCAATCGCCAGATTGGAGAAGAGCGCAAGCGCGACGCCGCACGCACAGGCGGCAATCGGCAAATCCAGCCGTGGCCTGGGCACAGCGAAGCGCGATGCCGCCGATTTCAGCGCAAAGAACAGCAGCAACAGCCCCGCCATGAGCGCCAGAATGGACATATGGCTGGCTATCGCAAAGGCAACGACCGCGATCAGCAGCGGCAGCTCGAATCGGCGCAAATCTGCTTGCGCAAAAGCCAAGAGATGCAGCGCCAGAACGGCGAGCGGCACGAAAATGTCCGGCATCAGCATTCCTGCATACCAAGGCAGACTGCTGAACAAGATCAAACTCGATATGACCGCCGCAAAGGTAACCGGCCCCGGGCAGACGTAGACCCGCAGCACGATGCTGACGATCCAAATCGTCAAAGCCGCCTGCAAGGTCACCTGCGGCCAGAATTGGAAGGAAATTCCAGTGGCTAGGAACAGCCCATAGAGCGCGGAGCGACCCAATGCGAGGGCATGCTCGAAAGGGCGCGCCAGATATCCGCCGGTGTCGGCAAATACGAAGGGAAAGCCGTTCACGATCGCGGGGGCAAGCAGCGCCAGCAGCGCCAACGGCAACGCTGTCAGCCATGCGATATGATTTTTCCTCGTCACGGCTGCGCGTTTTCCTAAAAGCGATAACAAGCGCGGGCATGACGAGATATTAGCGTTCCTGAATGGATTTAAGATAGGCGAGAATGGCGGAAATATCGTAGGGCTCGAAGACGAATTCCGGCATGTCGGGATGACCGACCGAAAGGCCTTCTGCCAAGGCCTCGGCCAAGCCCTCGATCGGATATTGTTTCGAAAGCGTGCGAAACGCCGGGGCTTCCTGATTCGGGCTTGCGCCGGTGCGCTCGATGGCATGGCAACGCGAGCACTTCGCCGCCAGCAAGTCGTGTCCCCATTTCTCCAGCGCCGCCTTGTCCTGGGCGTCTGCCGGAAATGGCAGCACGCATGCTGCAAGCAAGGCAATCCGCAGGCGCGCGCGTAAATGGAGGGGTAGCACGGATGGGATTTTAATGCGATTTGCGGCGGGAAGCGAGCGCCGCCTGGATCTGCTCGAGCAGGCCGTTTTCCAACAGAGGTTTCTCGACAATTGGGATCTTCGCTTTGCGCGCGCGCTCAGCCGTGGCCGCGGTCGGATGGGTGGTGATGAGAATTGCCGGCACCAGCACATGCCTTTCGCGCAGCTTGGCGATGGCATCGAGACCGGTCATCCCGGGCAGGTTATGATCGATGACCAGACAGCTGCTTTGCGCCAGATCGCCATCCTGGAATAACTCGCGGCTGTCGGCGTAGGTGTGAACGCAAAAGCCTTCGATCTCGAGGGAGAATTTGAGCGAGTTGCGAACTGCGCGATCATCTTCGACGACAATGACCACAGGCCTGCGGCGCGACACTTCTCGTTTTGTCATGATGGCTTGCAAGGCATCCTGGCGCACCGGCGACGGTCCCGCGCGCTGGCAGTAAGCATGATTTTGCGGCCAAGGTTTTGATCTGGCGCAAAAAAGGCCGTTCCGGCAGGTACGCAAATTAACCGCTTTTTGTATCAAGCACGCCGGCCACCAATGCCATGCGCACCAGCTCGGACAGGCTCGCCGCCTGCATCTTGGTCATGACATTGGCGCGGTAAATTTCGATGGTGCGCGGACTGATGCCGAGGTCGTAGGCGATCTGCTTGTTGGCCAGGCCAGCGATCAGTCCGTCCAGCACGTCGCGCTCGCGTTTCGATAGGGTCGCCAGGCGGCCTTCGATTTCGCTGCGCTCGATGTGCCGTTTATGGTCTTGATCGTGCCGCGCCAGGGCGAAGCGCACGGAATCGAGCAGCGCTTCGTCGTCGAACGGTTTCTCGAAAAAGTCAGACGCACCGATTTTCATCGCCTCGACCGCGAGCGGAACATCTCCGTGGCCGGTAATCACGATGACCGGAATGTCGAGCTTGAGTTCTCGCATTCGCCGCAACAGGTCGATCCCGGTGACCTCCGGCATCCTCACATCGGTAATGACGCAAGCCGGGTCCAGTTCAGAAATTCTCTGCAGGAAATGAGCGGCCGAGTCATGCACCGCGACCTCGATCCCCGCCGATTCCAGCAGGAACGCCAGCGACTGGCGAACGGCCTCGTCGTCGTCGATCACATGGACGACTGCCTTGTCAGACGGCATCGCTGAAATCCTTCTGCGTGACCGCCCGCAGGGTGAAGCGAAATATCGTTCCCCCCGCCGGATTGGCCTCCACCTCCATTTTTCCGCCGTGCGCTTCCACGATGGTTCGTGAAATCGACAAACCTACCCCCAAGCCGTGACGCTTGGTGGTGAAAAACGGCTGAAACAATTGACCGGCGGTATCGGCCGGGATGCCGCATCCGGTATCGGCGACGCTGATCGCGACCATGTCATCGCCTTCACGCTTTGCGGCAATGACAAGCTCGCGCCGCGGCGCGTCTTCCATGGCTTCGATTGCGTTGCGCACCAGATTGAGCAGCACCTGCTGAACCTGCACCTTGTCGGCAAGCACGAGGTCGACCGCCGGATCGAATTGAAACAGCACCCGGATGCCGCGATCCTTGGCTCCGACCAGTGCTAGCGCGCTTGCCTCCTCGATAAGCTTCGTCACGCTTTCCACCCGATGCTCGCTCTCGCCGCGCGCAACAAAATCGCGAAGCCGGCGGATGATCTGTCCCGCCCGCAATGCCTGGTCGGCGGCCTTATCGACCGCGTCACGCACTTTGATTGAACGGTCGTCGTTGCCGGTTTCGAGCAGCCGGCGCGAGCCCTTGAGATAATTGGCGATTGCCGAGAGCGGCTGATTGAGCTCGTGCGCGAGCGTCGACGCCATCTCGCCCATTGCCGTCAAGCGCGATATATGCACCAGCTCCGATTGCAGTTCCTGCAGCCGCGCTTCGGTTTTTTGATGCTCGGTAAGGTCGCGGACAAAGCCGGTGAAAAACCGCCGGTTACTCGAGCGCATTTCGCCGACCGCCAGTTCCATCGGGAAGGTCGAGCCGTCCTTGCGCTCACCGACCACGACCCGGCCGATGCCGATGATGCGCTTTTCTCCGGTGCGCAGATATCGCTCCACATAGGAGTCATGATTCTCGCGGTAGGGCGAGGGCATCAAAATCTTGGCGTTTTGGCCAAGGGCCTCCGCCGCGCTGTAGTTGAACAGTCGCTCTGCCGCCGAACTGAAAGATTGTATGATCCCGCGCTCGTCTATGACGATCATGGCATCGGGGACGGTATCGAGAATCGATTGCAGATGCGCCTCGCGGCGCAGCGCATCGCGTGCGCTGGTCGCGGCACGCTGGCGATTGCGGATGAGCTGCTCTCCGCCCCACGCGATGCCGGCGCCAATGAGGCCGAATGCTGCGGCGCTGACAATTACCGGGAGCGTAATCGCCGAAATGTTTTCGAGCATAAGCAAGCCGACGATGATCCCGGCGAGCGTGGCGAACAGACCGGGTCCGAAGCCGCCCAGTCCGGCAGCGACCAGCACCGCCGGCACAAAGAACAGATAAGGAGAATGGTCCTGCAGGATCGGCGTGAGCGCGACCCGCGCAGCGAATGCAATCGCGACCGCAATGGCCGCAATTGCATAATCAAGCACGTCCCGGCGCAAAGCAAACGCAGTCATTCAGCAAATTCCGCCGAACCGGCATCACTCATGAAAATTCTTGCGAGGTTACCTGAATTTTCAATTCGGGGGCAAATGCCGGCGACGAGTGCCGGCCCACAGTGTTGGTAACTGGAGATGCAGGAAAAGGGGCGAGGCGCCGTTCTTGGGATTATTTTCCCTGCAATGTCGAGATGTACTCGATCAGCATCAGGATGCGCACCCGCACCATGGAATCAGACAGTTCCTTCGACATGAAATCTCGCGGCATTCGTGCAATCAATTCCCGCGAATACACATCGCCCCACACCGGCATTTCCCGTGGGCCGTGAATCATGACTTGCACTCTACCGTCGATGACGTCGTAAACGCGCGAGACTGGAAAGACGCCTTGGTTGTTTTCCGCAAGCTTGGTCAAATCCGCCGGCTTCTTGGTCAGAGATTTGGCAATAGGGCCGTCTCCTTTTCCCGAAGGTCCATGGCATGATGCGCAGGATCGCAGAAATTCGCCTTTGCCGAATTCCATTGCTTGCGCGGATACCTCTTCAACACCGGCGATTAATGCCAACGTGAGAATTGAAACAGCAAGCAGGCTAACTCGCATGGCATTCCTCCGCGTGATTTGACCGGCACTTTGCCATCCTGATCACGCAAGTCAAAAGATGGGAGTCGCAATTTTCGTTCTATTGAGGGCCCAACGCCGCCGCTTTTAGCGGATAATCACCACTTTCTGGTAGAGGCCTCCGAAGAATGTCTTTTTCTGCAGGCCGCCGCTTCCAATGCGCGGCAGCCATTTGGCAATTTCATGACGCCACAGGTCCAGCGCGAACGGCTCAAGCCTTGCGAGCAGAGGGCGCCAGAGGTAGCGAAGCGGGTGCCAGGAGCGCGGCCGGGCATAATCGACCACAATGATCTTGCCTCCCGGCTTGACCACGCGGAACAGCTCGCTCATGGTTCGCTCGCGATAATGGTTGGGCTGCTCATGCAGGAGAAAGAACACCAGCGCCTGATCGTAGCTGGCATCAGGCAGACGCAAATTGGTCGAATCCATCGCCAGCAGCCGGACGGACGCTTTTGCCGGCAGCTTCTGCCGCAAATTTTGCAGCTGGATGGGGAGCACATCGATGACATCGAGCGAGCCGCCGCTGGTAGCGATGTCCTGCAGCAAATGCGTCGTCAAATCACCATATGCGCACGCTACCTGCAAGGACCGGCCGCTCAGCGATTGGGCCATTTCGGCCAGAACCGCGCGGCGCAGACGGTTGTAATTTCCCCACAGAATGAGATTCACCAGCCACTGGCGCTCGAATAGCGTAACTGCTTTGGGGTGGATGTACGCCCACCAATAATGCGTCATTAGATACCGCGGTACTTGAATTTCCGAACTGAAAGCCCGCGCTGCGCCTAAAGGAATGTCAGCCCGATCGTCGCCTGGCAACGGCAAACAAATCGCTGCAGCTGCAGCCTGCGCCGACGGCTGTTTCATTGCTCCCTCTCGATATTATTGTTCCAAGACATGCTTTTGCGCAGTTGATATCCGGGAAGCCACTTTATCATTGATTCAAATCAAGGGCGACGGACGCAGTTCAATGAGCGGCGTTGACGGACCCATGACCGCCGTGCCGACCATAAAGAAGGTCAGCACGGCGCTCGAATGCATGCACAAAATATCTGAATGTCGAATCGAATATGCCGCCGAGGAGCAACTCCACCGCGAGGCTTGAGAACTCGTAGACAATGTCGAAGCCGATGTCGCAGTTGTGTCCGTCGCGCGGCTGAAATGTCCACAGAGTTTGCAATCGCTGCAGAGTTCTGCCTACTGCCTCGACCCGAATACGACCATTCTCGCGATCAAGCGTATCCCGGCTGCGGATCGTCTCGCGAAAAGGCCCGCGGGCGATGGTCATGTCGGTGATCAGGACTTCACTGTTTCCGCTCTTCTTGCGTGCGACGATTACGTGCCTTTGACAGTGCGGCACGAATTCGGGGTAGCGCTCGACGTCAGCGACCAGATCGAACATCTCATTCGCATTGTGGTGGACGCTCCGCCTGGCATGAATTGTCGGCATTGTTTCTTGTCGCTCGCGCCCTGCGACGCTCCTCAGACCATGAGGCCGAGAGACACCACGGCGATTGATCCAGGTCAAAGTGGCCAGCCGCATTCTCCTTCAGAGTTTATTCTTTGAACCAGGGGGACCGCTCCCACGCGCGCGGGAATGCATATCGATGGATGTCATCTCCACCGACATAGCGATCATCGGAGCGGGCGGTGCCGGGCTGCGGGCAGCGATTGCAGTGGCCGAGGCCGATCCTTCGCTCAGCATTTGTCTTGTCTCCAAGGTCTATCCCATGCGCAGCCATACGGTGGCCGCCGAGGGCGGCGCTGCCGGCGTCATCAAGGATAACGATAGCCTGGATTACCATTTTCACGACACGGTAGCCGGCGGCGATTGGTTGTGCGACCAGGATGCCGTCGACCTGTTCGTAAAGGCAGCCCCGCTCGAATTGATGCAAATGGAGCACTGGGGCTGTCCCTGGAGCCGCGAGCCCACCGGCAAGGTCGCGGTGCGTCCGTTCGGCGGCATGAAGATCGAGCGCACGTGGTACGCCGCCGACCAGAGCGGCTTTCACATGCTGCACACGCTTTTTCAGACTTCGCTGAAATATCCCTCGATCCGGCGCTTCGACGAATACCATTCGACCGATCTCCTGGTCGAAAACGGGCGCTGCATCGGCGCGGTGGCAATCGAAATGCGATCCGGCCGTATCGTCGCCTTCCAGGCCAAAGCCGTGATCGTCGCCACCGGCGGTGCCGGACGCGTTTTTCCCTTCACCACCAACGGCGCAATCAAGACCGGTGACGGCATGGCCATGGCCTATCGCGCCGGCGTTCCCCTCAAGGACATGGAGTTCATTCAGTACCATCCGACCGGACTTCCCGGCACCGGCATTCTCATTACCGAGGGATCGCGTGGCGAGGGCGGCATCATGACCAACAAGGACGGCTACCGCTACCTCCAGGACTACAATCTCGGCCCCCCCGATCCATGGCCGCGATTAAAAGCAATGGAGCTCGGGCCGCGTGACCGGCTCAGTCAGGCGTTCTGGCACGAGCAACGCAAAGGCCGCACCATCAAGACCCCGTACGGCGATGTGGTGCATCTGGACATTCGCCACCTCGGAGAAAAGAAGATCAACGAACGGCTACCGATGGTACGCGAACTGGCGCAGAGCTATGCCGGTGTCGATCCCGTGCATGAACCGATCCCGGTCCGGCCGGTGGTGCACTACACCATGGGCGGCATCCACACCGACGCGAACGCGGCAACTTCGTTGCCCGGACTGTTCGCCGCCGGGGAATGCGCCTGCGTGTCCATCAACGGCGCAAATCGCCTCGGCTCCAATTCGCTCACCGAGCTTCTGGTATTCGGCGCCCGCGCCGGGCGCGTGGCTGCAGAATTTGCCCGCGCGCATTCGCCGGCCGGCGACAGTGCCATTCGCGCCCGGGCGCAAGACGCCGAGCAGCGCATCCGAGGTCTATTCCAGCGCGAAGGGGGAGCTGAAACCGTTGCCGGGCTGCGCAAGGAGATGCACAAAACAATCGAGAGCGGCGCAGGCATCTACCGCAGCAACGCGTCGCTCCAGGAAACCTGCCAGAAGCTCGCTGAGCTGCGCCAGCGGTACGAAAAAGTGCAGCTGCAAGACCGCAGCAACGTGTTCAATACCGATCTCACCGCGGTCCTCGAGCTCGGCGCCATGCTTGATGTGGCGCAGGCCATTGCCCACTCCGCCTTGAGCCGCAAGGAATCGCGCGGCTCGCATCAGCGCCTCGATCACCCGGAACGGGACGATCACAATTACCTCAAGCACAGCCTGGCTAGCTATCGCGGCGCGCAACCGCCGGAGCTGAGCTATTGCGACGTGGTGATCACCCGCTCGAAGCCTGCCGAGCGCGTCTATGGAGGAGCCGCGGCATGAGCGAGGAAGTCACCTTTGAAATCCTGCGCTATCAGCCGGAGCTTGCGGACGCACCGCGGTTGCAAAGCTACATCGTGCCCTACCGCGAAGACTGGGTGGTGCTCGACGCTCTCAATCATATCAAGGACAATCTGGATGCCACCCTGTCGTATCGCTGGTCCTGCCATATGGCGATCTGCGGCAGCTGCGGCATGATGATCAATGGCGAGCCCAAGCTCGCCTGTCATGCCTTCCTGCGCGACTATCGTCACCGCGTGATCCGGATCGAGCCGCTCGATCATTTCCCGATCGAACGCGACCTGGTGATCGTCATGGACGATTTCATGGACAAGCTTGCGAGCGTTCAGCCTTACCTGATCACGAAACAGAAGCGGCAGCTCAGCGAAGGTGAAAATATCCAGACACCGCTGCAACTGATGGCATTCAAGCAGTACACGCTCTGCATCAACTGCCTCCTGTGCTACGCCGCCTGTCCGCAATGCGAATTGAACAAGGAGTTCGTCGGACCGGCGGCGCTCGCGCTCGCGCATCGCTATAACATGGATTCGCGCGACGAGGGCAGCGGGCAGCGCGCGGACGTCGTCGCCAGCGATGCAGGAATTTGGGAATGCACCTTCGTCGGCGCCTGCTCGGAAGTCTGTCCCAAGCATGTGGATCCTGCCGCCGCCATTCAGCAGACCAAGATTTCCGCCTCGCTCGACTGGTTCAAGGCGTGGCTTAGCTTGGGAGCGAACCGGTGAGCCGCCGCCCCTACATCCGCAAGGTGAAACGCAGCTGGTGGCTAAGCCAGCCGCGTTATTTCCGCTACATGATGCGCGAGCTGACCAGCCTGTTCATCGCGCTCTACTGTGTCCTTCTCGTGGTTGGGCTCTACCGCCTGACTCAGGGCAAGGCGGCATGGGACGCTTTCGTCGCCGCGTTGTCGAGCCCACCGGGCGTCCTGTTGCAATTGTTGTGTCTTGCCTTCGCGGTCTATCACAGCACGACCTGGTTTGCCGTCACCCCCAAAGCGATGCCGTTGATGGTGAAAGGAGAACCGGTACGAGGGGCAACCATCGTCGCCTTTCATTACGGCGCCTGGGCGCTTCTCTCGCTGGTTGTCCTGATCGCAGCAGGGATCTAACCATGGCCCGCTCCAACAAGCCCATTCTGTGGCTACCTTTCGCCGGCGGAGGCCTGGTTGCGGCTCTGATCATCCCGGTGCTGATCCTCATCACCGGGGTGTTGTTGCCGCTCGGGGTGGTGAATTTGTCTTACGAGAAAATGGCGGCGTTTGCGCATAACCCGCTTGGCAAGCTGGTCCTGTTCGGCGCGATCGCATTGCCGGCTTGGCATGCCGCCCATCGCCTGCGCATGACCGCGCACGATCTCGGCTTGGGCAACGGCGCTTTGGTGAAGGTTGTCTGCTACGGGTTTGCCGGTGTGCTGATCGTGCTTTCTGCAGCGCGGCTGGTTTTGATCTAGCAAAACAGCAGCCACGCGCAGCCGACGCTCACCGGCGCTCGCTGTTCACCGGGCAGAAGACCTGCGTCGATTGTCACAAGGGCATCGCGCACCGCTTGCCCGACATGCGCAGCGTTCCCGGCTGGCAATAATTGCTGGTGCTTGGGTTACTAATAGACCGAATGAGCGAAGCGATTTCGCAGCGCGAAGCTGCTCGATATCGAGAGGGTGAACTGAAGCTTCCCCGGTCGGTGTGTAAATCCAGTTACCGGCGGGCGCCCAACCCCACAACCTGATTCCAAACGCGTCGAGTTGCTATGGCTTCGCGGATTGCAAATCAACAGTCCCGCTAAAAATACAGCGAAAAAACAGCGACACCATCGGAAGTCAGATGGAAATTATTGGCTCAATTCCGGCGCTTGTTCGCGCGCGTCTCTCCGCCTGGCGGGGGGCTGTCCTACCACATTGATTCTACAAGAGATTCGCACTTTCATTTTGTAAAAACCGCAACCATAGCGTGCATCATGGGCTCATGACCCTATAAAAGTGCTTTGGGATTTGTTTCCTGGAAATAAGTGCTCAAAATCGAAAGCGATTGGACCGCTACATGCGCACATGCTCTGCAGCCGGCGCATCATCTGCATTCAACGTCACGACGTTTGCTCAGGCGACGCCCGAGTGCCTATTGAGATTGAGCACGCAAAACTATTCCCTCTCGGCGACAACATTAGACCGTCGGTATCCACATTTCCTGGACGTTCAGCTTAAATCCTCAGCAGCTAGCCTTGTAGTAATCCGCTCCATCGTCTCAAGTTCTTCGTCGGTCAACCTCTAATATCCAAAGTTTCACTGTTCCCAAGCAAAGATGACAAACGGTGGTGAACGTAGGGAGCACAATCCTTCGCTGCTGCATGTGCGGAATCCAGTGCTTTACGAATGATGTTTTGGTCTGCCGCCTTACCCTTTGCTGCTTCCGCATGGGCTAGAGCAAACTCAAATCGCATTTTTCCCAGCATGACGGTGAGCGGTGATGGCTCCCGTTGCGCAAAAGCGATGGCATTCGCTTCCGCCCTGCGAACTATACGATTGGTAACGTTATTGGAATCATCGCTCATCGTCGTTTGGATTTCCATGTCCGCCAATCGGGCGATTACGTTATAAACTATCAATGGTCAAGCGCTTATTACGCCTTTACGCGCTTTCTGAAATTCTCAGCGTAGGAGCAGACGGCGGCGTAGAAGGTAGAGATTTAAAACCCCTCACGGCCAACAATTGTTTGGTCAATCTGTAGATTCTTGCCTCCAAACGTTCCTCTATATTCAACTCTTCCGTCAAGCCAGCGAATGTCGCTGCTTTCCCAATTTCGACCAACTGATACGCGTCTCCGAGCTCTTTCCGGGCTTGGTCCTCAGCGGCGCGGCATGCCGCTTCCCGTTCATCGGGATCAATGTCATCGAGATTGAGTAGGTCTATCGCGGATTTAGGGAGAAGCTGAGATTGGATTTCCGAGCAATGTTTTTGGACGCGCTCCGCGAGGCGGATAGTATCGAGATTTTGCTTGCGCCAAATTAAACGCGCGATGGTCGTAACGGTATTGGACTCAAGGGTTCCTTCTGGACGAAGTTCAGCCTTCAAGTCTCGGTGCAATTTCTCGAAGGCCGCTCGATCTTCGCCTGGAGGAGTCCGGTCGCTGTATAGCCTCCATGCCTGAGAGCGGGAGGCACCTTCTTGTTTCCAACGCGCATTGCGGAACTCCACGTGACAGTGCGGTTACCAATCGGCTTGTGAAATCTGCAAAGCTGGCGGCGGTGTCAATGGGCGGTCTTGTTACCCATTAGCGGATCGGCTAATCCAACCTATTCTAATCATTGGCGCATCGATCCCCATCATCTGATCTCGTTTTCCCCAATCCCACAGCGACGGTCTGCGCCGGTCCAGTCCTAGCGCCTGATTGGGAGAAGCGCTGTAACTAGATCGACAGCGAGCCCTAGCGTGCTGCAGAGCCCTTCGGTTCCCTCACCGCTTCTTTTTCATTAACCGAACGCCTATCCCACCGGATTCGTCCTCCTCGGGTGAATTGAATTCCGGTCTTTCTCGAAGGCGCCCGGAATCTGAGCACGGTCGAGACATTGCCCATGACTGGACCGGGCTGCGCTTCAATTCGGCTAATAGTGGTTATTAGGCGCCACGTCAGCAGCTCGTGCGAGATCATCTTGGTGCCAACCTAGCAATGCCCGGGCTGCCCTTATTTGTGCGGGGAGAAGCATCGAATTCGGAGTTTTTCCGATTCGAGCGATATTGACAAGACACCGATATTGGTATATGAAAACCTATATATAATACTTATAAGTCTAAAAACGGGCTATGAAGTCGCCCCCAAACCACCGGGACATTGCCCACTAACAGCATGGACAAACCTCAAAGTCGGTCGGAGAAACAGTATGAAATCGAATGTTCGGACAAAGTCGGACGAGAGACCGACTCCACTTCATCGGCGGCTCGGACGCCCGGATCATCATGGGCAGCGACGAGGCCGCCTGCTCCGCCTCTGGCAGGAAAAACGGGGCGAGGCCGAGCCGGAGGACCTATTCGGACAACCTCATCGTCCAGCTCGGGCTCGTGACCGAAGCCCTCAACCGGCATTGGTACGAGCGCAACACCGGGCAAACCATCGAAGACGTCCAGACGCCGGCTCCGGCATCCGGTGCTCCGCTGGATGGGGGCGACCCTCGACGGCATGGTCGCGGGCAGCGGGGCGGTTTTCGAGGCCAAGTTCATGCTGCCCTGGTCGTTTTCGGAAGAGGCCGCGGCCGAGAAGCACATGGCCCAGCTCCAGCACAACATGTGGGTCACCAATGCCAGGCTGCGGCGCTCTCGATGATCACCGGCGGCGGCAAGTGGGTCGAGATCACGATCTCGGCCGATCCCCTCTACCAGCACCTCCTGTTGACCGCAGAAAAGAAATTCTGGCGCTGCGTGGAGAGCGGCGAGCCCCCTCGCCTCTTCGGCGTCGAGCCACCGCGGGCCCGCATCGAGGCGGTGCGGATCGTCGACATGAGCTCGTCCAATGCCTGGGCGGAATTCTCCAACGTCTTTCGCCGCACCCGAGAGGCCTACCTCGAGCATGAGAATGCCAAGGCGGAGCTCAAAGGCCTCATGCCGGAGGACGCCAAGGAGGCGATCGGGCACGGGATTCGCGCCAAACGCTCAAAATCCGGCGCGGTGAGCTTCGATGTCCTGAGCATGGAGGGCCGGCCATGCACCGCTCCAGTGATACAATCGCTACTATTGCGGCTGCGCTGGCCAAGGCCCAGGTGGAGCTGACCAATCCAGAGAAATCGCTCGTTGCCACCATCCGGTCCCCCTTCCCGCGCGAGGCGGACCGCACCTTCCGCTATGCCCCGCTGTCGAGCGGGTTGGACATTGTCCGCAAGAGCCTTGGCCGGCATGAGATCGCGACGATCCAGGCGACGGAGATCGATAAGGAAGCCGGCCTCCTTCGCCTCACGACCGTTCTTGCGCATTCGTCCGGGGAATGGATTTCCTCGGAATGGCCGGTTTGCCAGATCAGCGATATCGCCTCGGCGCAGCGCATGGGAGCCGCCCTCACCTATGCGCGGCGGTATGCGCTTTTCACGCTGGTCGGCATTGCCGGAGAAGATGATCTCGATGCGCCGGATCTCGGCGCTGCCCCCAAGCCTGCAGCGGAGCTGCCACGGACCGCGCAGCCAATCGAATGGGCAAGCTGCGGCAGGGAAACGGACAGCGCCTGGCGGTGGAAAGCTTCCAGAGTCCTCAGCCGCAAGGTCCGTCCTCGGAGTACAGCTATCGGCAAGCCTTCGGGAGAGCCTGATTGAGCAAATGGCGGCTATAAATTCGGCGGACGAGGCGGCGGCCTGGGCGCATCGGAATCTGCCTGCCAAGAACACGCTGACAGCTGCAGACGCGAAAATGGTGGAGGAGCGGTTCCGGGCAAGGCTCTCCGCGATCGGCCCCTCGCATGGGACTTGTGACCGTCCGGCCGAGGGTGGAATGCCTGATGATCTGGCCGGCCATGAGCCGCCTCATGCTGTCCCGGACCAAACCGGGGTGTCCGGCGCGTCGGACGCGGGTACCCGCCAGAAAGCACCGATGCGGGCCACCAAGAAGCAATCTCGCAGCGATGCAATCCGTGCTTTGGGAAAAATGGTTCGCCTGCGCGATAAGGATCACCGGAGATTCGTGCTGCGACAGGCGTGTCTCGTGTGCGGCCGCGTGCCCTCGGATCCGCATCATCTCACCTTTACACAACCGCGTGCACTCGGGACGCCGTGTAAGCGACGAGTTCATCGTCCCGGTTTGCCGGGTCCACCATCGCGAGCTGCATCGCTCAGGTGACGAGGCCGCATGGTGGCGGAAGCTCAACATCGATCCGCTTCCAGTCGCGCTCAGGCTCTGGCAGCACACGCGGTCGGATGGCGAAATCGCGCCAATGACGCAGGCGGGTGAAGACACCAGATGCCTCAACTCACGATCAAGCACGCCCTGATGCAGGAACTGAGCCGAAGCCGGCGGCGCAAGGTGCCGCTCCTGACGGAGCTTCAGAATCCGGTGATCATGGTGCGGGCAACTGAGCACCGGCCTAGGGATGGCCGATATGCTCAACGATATGATGCTCTGTGAGGAGCTATTTCACACTCCCACCGGGGTCGCATTCGCCGATTTCATAACAGAAGGCCACCGAGAAACTTGGCCCATTCGCAGCAAACGTTTCCGAACATGGATGCAGCGCTGCTATTACCAGGCGACCGGGGCGCCGCGAGCGCAGCGGCGATCAGGTCAGCGCTCGATCTGCTCGAAGCGCGCGCGCAGTTTGATGCTCCCGAGCGGGCAGTCAATATCCGCGTCGCCGAGCATGCCGGCCGCATTTATCTCGATCTTGCTGATGAGCACTGGCGTGCCGTTGAAATTGGACCTGACGGCTGGCGAGTACTTGAATCTCCGCCTGTTCGGTTCCGTCGACCCGCCGGCATGTTGCCGCTGCCGTTACCGGAGAGCGGAGGGTCGATTGAAGCTTTGCGCCCGTTCCTCAATCTTTCGAGTGAGAACGACTTTGTATTGGTTGTCGCATGGCTGCTGGCGGCAGTGCGACCAACCGGCCCCTATCCGCTGCTGGCGATATGCGGCGAACAGGGCTCGGCAAAGACAGTCCTATCAAAGCTCCTCAGGGGGCTGATCGACCCCAATGTGGCCGCCGTTCGAGCGCTCCCACGGGAGGAACGCGAGCTAATGATCGAGCCAACAACCGTTATTTGCTGGCCTTTGATAATGTGTCCGGCTTACCCGCCTGGCTCTCCGATGCCCTTTGCCGGCTAGCCAGCGGAGGCAGTTTTGCAGTCCGGCGGCTCTACAGCGATGATGAGGAGGTACTGTTTCAAGCAGCGCGGCCTACGCTGTTGAATGCCATAGAGGACATCATCAGCCGACCCGATTTGGCCGACCGCGCGATTTTTCTGACGTTGGAATCAATTGGAGAGGTGCAGCGGCGCTCCGAGAGCGAGCTCTGGCGCAACTTCGAACTTGCGCGGCCCAGGATCCTTGGCGCTCTGCTGGACGCAGCAGCACACGGCCTAAAAGCCCTGAGTCGAGTGAACCTCGACCGGCTACCGCGGATGGCCGACTTCGCACTCTGGGCCACGGCGTGCGAAAACAGCTCTCTGGCCCGCTGGCACTTTTACTCGCGCCTACGCGGCCAATCGCAAGGGCCTCGATCGAGGGGATCATAGATGCGGTTCGGTCGCCGCT